>NZ_JBFONT020000001.1:380000-1400887 GCF_040779325.2 Aestuariibius violaceus | reverse complement strand
AACTCGTAGAACAGTGCCGCCTGCGCTTCCTGCTTTGGTCCCATCATCCCCAATTCCTCCCTATGGAAAGAATTGAATCAGCGACTTACGCATCGATCAAGGACGAGTTCTTCAACGAAATACGCCGCATGATGTCACTTCGCTCCATCCGGTAACCACCCCGTACTATCCCCCTCCTGCCACCTCCTGTCAGGACGTCCCGTCAGCCACCTTGAACTGACCGCATCGGAAGACACATGGTAGAGGTCTCCGCCAAAGGGATTCCGACCCATGTCCGATGCGGCCACCGCACCCATGCTCCACTCCGCTGCGCCCGATGTCAAAACCCGCGACAAGCTCGAGGGCGGCAAGCGCTTCGTCATGCAGACCGAATTCCAGGCTGCCGGCGACCAGCCCACCGCCATCGCCGAGCTTTCCGCCGGCGTGACATCCGGCGAACGCGACCAGGTCCTCCTCGGCGCGACCGGTACCGGCAAGACCTTCACCATGGCCAAGGTGATCGAGGAAACGCAGCGCCCCGCCATCATCCTGGCCCCCAACAAGACGCTCGCCGCCCAGCTCTACGGCGAATTCAAGGGCTTCTTCCCCGACAACGCCGTCGAGTACTTCGTCAGCTACTACGATTACTACCAGCCCGAGGCCTATGTCGCGCGGTCGGACACCTACATAGAAAAAGAAAGCCAGATCAACGAACAGATCGACCGGATGCGCCACTCGGCCACTCGGGCGCTTCTGGAACGCGACGACGTCATCATCGTCGCCTCCGTCTCCTGCATCTACGGCATCGGCTCGGTCGAAACCTATGGCGCGATGACCCAGGACCTCCATACCGGGAAGAGCTACGACCAGCGCAAGGTCATGGCCGATCTGATCGCCCAGCAATACCGCCGCAACGACCAGGCGTTCCAGCGCGGCACCTTCCGCGTCCGCGGCGACTCCTTGGAGATCTGGCCCGCCCACCTCGAAGACCGCGCCTGGAAGCTCTCCTTCTTCGGCGAGGAACTCGAGACCATCACCGAATTCGACCCGCTCACGGGCGAAAAGACCGACAGCTTCGACCGCATCCGTGTCTACGCCAATTCGCATTACGTGACGCCCCGGCCCACGATGAACCAGGCCATCATCGGCATCAAGAAAGAGCTCCGCACCCGCCTCGACCAGCTGGTCAACGACGGCAAGCTCCTCGAAGCCCAGCGCCTCGAACAGCGCACCAATTTCGACCTCGAGATGCTCGAGGCGACCGGCGTCTGCAACGGCATCGAAAACTACTCCCGCTACCTCACCGGCCGCGCCCCCGGGGAGCCGCCCCCGACCCTCTTCGAGTTCATCCCCGACCACGCCATCGTCTTCGCGGATGAATCCCACGTCTCCGTCCCCCAGATCGGTGGCATGTATCGCGGCGACTACCGGCGCAAGTTCACGCTGGCCGAACACGGCTTCCGCCTGCCCTCTTGCATGGACAACCGCCCGCTCAAGTTCGAGGAATGGGATGCCATGCGCCCGCAATCCGTCTTCGTCTCCGCCACCCCCCAATCCTGGGAGCTTGAGCAAACGGGCGGCGTCTTCACCGAACAGGTCATCCGCCCCACCGGCCTCCTCGACCCGCAGGTCGAGATCCGCCCGGTCGAGATGCAGGTCGACGACCTCCTCGACGAGGTCCGCCGCGTCGCGGCCCAGGGCTACCGCACGCTGGCCACCACGCTGACCAAGCGCATGGCCGAGGATCTGACCGAATACATGCACGAACAGGGCATCCGCGTCCGCTACATGCATTCCGACATCGACACGATCGAACGGATCGAGATCCTGCGCGACCTGCGCCTCGGCGCCTTCGACGTCCTGATCGGCATCAACCTCCTGCGCGAGGGGCTCGATATCCCCGAATGCGGCCTCGTCGCCATCCTCGATGCGGATAAGGAGGGGTTCCTGCGCTCCGAAACCTCGCTCATCCAGACCATCGGCCGCGCCGCCCGCAACGCCGACGGCCGCGTCATCATGTATGCCGACAAGATCACCGGCTCGATGGAACGCGCGCTCAAGGAAACCGACCGCCGGCGGGCCAAGCAGATCGCCTATAATCAGGAACACGGGATCACCCCCGAGACGGTCAAGAAGAACGTCGAGGATGTGCTGGCGGGCCTCTACAAGGGCGACGTCGACATGAACCGCGTGACCGCCCAGGTCGACACGCCGACCGGCGCCAACCTGCAGGCGGTCCTCGACGGCCTCCGCACCGACA
The DNA here is from genome assembly GCF_040779325.2 of Aestuariibius violaceus. NCBI lineage: Bacteria > Pseudomonadati > Pseudomonadota > Alphaproteobacteria > Rhodobacterales > Paracoccaceae > Aestuariibius > Aestuariibius violaceus. Next base: position 1,398,648 of record NZ_JBFONT020000001.1, on the reverse strand, counting down.
TGCGCAAGGCCGCCGAGAACCTCGAATTCGAAGAGGCCGCCCGCCTGCGGGACGAGATCAAGCGGCTGGAAACCGTCGACCTCGTCGTCGCCGACGACCCCCTCGCCCGTCAGCAGGCCGTGGAGAAAGCGGTCGGCGACGCCCAGAAGGCGGCGGGAAGGTCGACGGCTGGGAGAGCGGGGCAGCGGGGTGGGAATAAGCGGCGGCGGGGGCGGTAGCCTCAAGCAGACTTGAATCCTCGCTCCGGAGATCACAGTTAACCTTTATTGAAGAAAGGTTAACTGATGACTTCCAAGATCACTTTTGCAATTTTGGTTTTTGCTATCCTGGCTCCTCAAGCCGCCATATCTCAGCAATGCGATCCGAACTACACCGGCGCCTGCGTCCCAATCGCCTCTGATGTTGACTGCGCTGGTGGAAGCGGAAACGGCCCCGAATACGTACGCGGACCCGTCTGGGTCGTGGGCGTCGATAAGTATGGGCTCGATCGTGACGGAGATGGGGTGGCCTGCGAGCGAAACTAGCTAGACGAGCAGTGAGATACGCATCTATCTGCGATCTCGTCTCGCCATAAAGCTTCCCATCGATCTGTGGCAGAGATCGCTCAACCCATTCGCTTTAAGAGCAAGTATTTATACCATCATTTACGATGGCCTGCCATTCTGGACCGAGTTCAACTCGCGCATCGATACCACGTTCAAATCCTGAATCTCCAGGATTGAGCATCAAGACATTCAAGCTCGCGTCGTTGGTACCCACAAGCGTTGTGCCTCCACCCCCATAATAGGTCGTGGAGCGACCGTAGACTGAGTTCCCATACACAGACGCATTAGTGTACGTGTTACTGTAAGTCGGAGCTGTAGTGATTGCTTGAACGTTGTTCTCGGAGCTGGCATTGAGTATCACAAACCGTTGATATCCTCTCCGGATTGTCTCCACCGCTGCCATACGAGCGGCAACAGAAGAGGCACCAGTAGTTCCGCAAGCGGGTGCGGCACTCGTGGAAAGAAGAAATTGGTTTTGAGTAATTGGAGTAATAGTTGTCTCAGCGCATCCTGCAAGAAGAAGAAAAATAGCGACTGAAAATGATACTTGGCTATGCAATGGTTTCTCCACTTCTTGTTCTACACACCTATGGGCTTTACGTCCCAAATTCATTAACGAAGATTTTCCCTCTCTTATCTGGCAAAAGTTTGGAGCTACGATGGACTAATCGAGAAGGAAAAGTGGCACCACTAGCATGCTTCGGATAGCAAGCGCCGGGCGGGTGCTCGCTCCCATCGCTTTCAAAAACGTCCCGTGGCATGATGGGTGAAATCACCCATCATGCATTCTATTCAGGAATCCGCCCTGTCGCGTAGGTCAGTTCCCATTCCAGCGTCACGGCCTCACGGTCGCGCGTAATGACCAAACACTCTTCCAGAGCCGCTTCAATATCTTCTCTCGTTGCCTTGGCGAGGCGAAACAGATCACGACAGAAATCAACGAGTTCTTCCCAGCCCTCAAAAGACCAGGGATAGATCTCGTGCTTCTCTTCAATCTCAGAAAACCCAGCCTTCTCAAGTAGCGCGCTGAATTCCCCTTCTGCGACAAACATGCCGTCATGACCAATATCGGTAAAACGATCGACAGGGCCGTTTAACCAGCGTGCAGGTCGCGTGCCGCTACGAACATCGGCGACAGCGATCAGCCCGCCTGATTTCAAAACACGTGCCGCTTCGCGGAAGAAGCGATCCTTGTATTCAACATGATGAAGGCCGGCAAGGTTGCAGACGCGATCCATTGAATCACGCGATAAAGGAAATGCGTCCATGCCACAAACAATCGGAAGAAACGGCTTTGGAACGGTTGCAATGAAGTGTTCAGACGCGTCACTGCAGATAATCGTTCCGGTATCGCGAAGCGACTTTGGAAAGCCGTCAACCAGGTACCCACCACCAGAACCTGTATCAAGCACTCTCTGGCCAGGTCGCAAATCAAGTCGCTGAATGAGCAATTGCTGCTCTATCTTGCGCGCCTGTGGACTGCGCTTGTTCGCAGAATTGAACGGTGCAATGCGGTCCGGACTGTAGTCTTTCACCCGCTCATGGTAGCTGTCTGGCGAATTCACCATGCCGTAGGGTATTTCGCTTCGCCAACCGTGACAACAGCACGCGTAGGATGGGTGCTCGCATCCATCGCTTTCGAAAACATCCGGCGGCGTGATGGGTGAAATCACCGATCCTACGCTTGGGAGGCCGCTTCCGGCGCCCCGGCGACAAAGGCCGGCATTTCTGCTATGCTCGCCCATGCGGGCCACGCCGGTTTCTCGGCCCGCACCTTTTCAAGTGCCCTTTTGTAACGAGTATAAAGATGTCCCAGTTTGCCTCAGGCTATGCCTTCGCCCTCTTCACCGCGCTCGTCGTGATCGTCGGTGACTACGTTCTGAAACTCGCGGCCGATGGCCGCCTGCCCCTGACCTCAACCCACGTGATCGCCGGCTGCGCGCTCTATGCCGGATCCGCGATCCTCTGGTACTTCGCGATGCGCCACGTGACGCTCGCCCAGGCCGGGGTCGCCTATTCGATGCTGACCCTAATCGCCCTCGCCCTGATCGGCGCGCTGGTCTTCGAAGAGCCCATCGGCCCGCGCGAGGGCATCGGCCTCACCTTCGCCCTCCTCGCGATGGTCGCCATGAGCCACACCGCCTGACGGTTCCGGACCGGGCAGAGGGCATTGGCGGGGGTCTTCCATCCGGAACAGTCCCCCCCAGAAACGATCAATTGTTTCCCGCGATTGCCCGCCGGGCGTTGCGTTAACCGCCGCCACCGTACGGTCATCTCCGACAGGAGTCCGACAGAAAGCCGACAGGATGCAGCCCCCCGAAATCCGGGGGTTAACGCTCAGGGCCGGACGAACTTCGCCCCCGTCGACGACCTGTCCGGGACGGTGGTATTCGACGGCGCCGTCACCCTCAAAACACCGGCGTCGCAGGCGATCCCATCCCCGTCCGGATCGTTCTTGGAATGGTATCCCAACCCACCCCGCTGCGCCGGGGCCAGCCCGAACTTTTTCGCCGCCTCGCACCCGGCCAGGGGCACCAGATGCAGCGCTGCTTCGGCCGGGCTGTAGGGGCTGGTGCGCAGGTAGACACCAAAGGCAACCAACGCGACCGTCAGTGGCAAAAAGATGATACGGATCAGCAGGTTGACGGGACTGAACGTCTTCGCCAGCTCACGCTCCGCCCGGGCAGAGCGCCGCCTGTGCCCGCGCGTTTCGCGCACGGAAGTCAGGGACGTCTCGTCATTCATGCTGTCCGGATAGCTCAAGAATATGGCGCACAAATGGCCTCAGCCCGCGTGCTTGCCGACCTCCCAACCGGTGCCGCCCAGCAGCCGCTCCCCGGCCTCGACCGGCAGGTCCTCCAGCGCGCTGCCCATGCTGTCGTTCCAGCGGTTCAGATACCCGAAGAGAGAGATCACGGCCATGATCTCCACGATGTCCTCATCCGCCCAATGCGCCTTCAACCGCCGCGCAACACCCTCATCCACCCCGTTCGGGACAGCCGTCGCCGCATGCGCAAACGCCAGCGCGGCCTTCTCAGCGTCAGTAAAACAAGGCGAGTCCTCGAAATCCGTGACGGCGGCCAGACGCTCTTCCGACGCGCCGAACCGCTCGGAGGCCAGGATCATATGCGCCCGGCAATACATGCAGCCCGACGCAAAGGACGAGGCATAGCCGATCAGCCGCTTGAACTCGGACGACACCCGTTCGGTCGGCTGCATCACAGCGACGTTCAGCGCCGTGTAAGCCTCCGCGATCGCCGGGCGATACGCCATGGTCCGCACCGAATTCGGGATAACCCCAAGCGGACCTTTGAAAAATTGCACCTTCTCGCGCAGGCCCGGATCGAGGTCGTGTTCCTCGATCGCATCTACCAGAGCCATGTCGTTCTCCTCCCTCTTCGTCAGCACCGCGTGATAGCAAGCCGGAGGGAGGAGTGAAACGAGGCTCGGTCAGAAATCAAAGATATCCGACAGGAAGCTTTCCTTGCGCCGTTTCCGGTGGCCGGAATGCCGATAATCATCGTCGTCCCGATAGCGATCTCTGTCGCGCATATCCTGCGCCGGGGGCGGCGGTGGCGGCGGCGGTGCGGACGCAGTGGAACGTTCAATAATCTTGTCCAGTTCTCCCCGATCCAGCCAGACTCCGCGGCACTGGGGGCAATAGTCGATCTCGACTCCGGTCCGGTCGGCCATGACCAGATCCGTTCCGTCAATCGGGCATTTCATCGGTATCCTCCTGTCAAACTCCTTCATAGATGGGTCGGCGCCGCGACGCCGCAATGGGGCGCGGCGGGAAACCGCGCCGCTCGCACGGACGGACGATTAAGCGGCCATTAACCCTAAGCGCCGACGATCCCCTCATCCGGTGGAGGGAATCGGTTCTTGAAACGAGTCGTCGCGTATCTGCTGGCGTCTGTGATCGCAGGGTCAGCCCAGGCCGGTGCCTGGCCGAGAGGGGACGGAAACGTCTTTCTCTCGTTCGGGCGCACGTCCTCTGTCACCGCTCCGCCGGAGGTTCTGAAAGGTAGGGATCTGTCGCTCTTCTTCGAATACGGCCTGACCGACGATCTGACCGCGGGCATCGATCTATCAACAGGCAGCAATGGCCAGACGGCCACCGCTTTGGCCTTCGCGCGTCATCCGATCCTGCAAGACTTCACCGACCATCCTGTCGCCGTGACGCTGGCCCTCGGGATCGAAGATCTGGAGGGCGGGGTCAGTGTTCCCCTCCTGCGGGCCGGTCTGTCCTGGGGCAGAGGTCTTGAAAAGGGATGGCTGACAATCGACACATTCTACACCACGGCGCCCAACAGTCAGCGCACCGATTGGAAATCGGATGTCACGCTTGGCCGGCGCTTCGGTGACCACGTGAAAGGTATCGTTCAATTCCAGACCAGCGTATCGACGTCCGGCGCGCTATACTCCAAGTTCGCACCGTCTGGCGTTGTCACGGTCGTCGAGGGTCTCGACGTCGAGATCGGCGCGATCCAGCCCATCGCCGGAGACGATGAAATTCAACTCAAGATCGGAGTCTGGATGTCTTTCTAGCGCGGGCTCACCACCACTCGGTCCCCGGGCCGCCCTTGACGATCCCGTCCAGGTTGGGCGTCACCCAGCCCCCATAGAAATCACCGGGCTGCGGCGTAACCGGGACGCCGTCGACGGTGATCCGATCAAGGGCATGGGCGTAAATCGAGACATGGTCTTTCAACGCGGCGAACGTCCTGGTCGGCTCGGGATAGGTCCAGGCCGCATCCGAAACCCTGCGGCCACCTAAGGTCAGGTCAAAATAGGCCGCTCGCCCCTTCCACTCACAAAAGGTCTGCCGCCCGGTTGGCGTCAACGCACCCTCGGGAAAGGCGTCGAGCGGCAGGTAATATGTCGGCGCATGGTGGGTCTCCAGCACCCGCCATGCCGCGGGTACGTCGAACAGCACCTCTCCGGCAATCTCCCCAGCGATCTGCATATCGACGCGTTCCAGCGCCGGCGGGCGGGGGTAATCTTGAACATTTTCACGAGCCAAAGCCATGCTCCGAACCTAGGCCCCGCCTTGACACCGCCAACCCCGCTTGCCACATACCGCGCCGATGGGGCCGTAGCTCAGTTGGGAGAGCGCGTCGTTCGCAATGACGAGGTCGTCGGTTCGATCCCGATCGGCTCCACCAAGCCAGCCTTGTCCTCAGAACCAGCGGCTGATGACTGGCTCGATGCCGGCGCCGATTGCAGCCCATCGCACCATGGAGCCCCGACCGCGCGACACGCTCATTGCATCTTGCAGCCTTTGGCACAAAGCAAGTTCCGATTGTCTTCACCTGAATACGGGATCAGACCCATCGCTTAGCCCTAGGTTTCGTGTTCCTAAAGCTGCGTGACCAGGATGATCGCGCCGCCGATGCCAGCATAAATGATGCACGGTCGCGCCGTCAGTCTAAGGATGTCACCCTCCCGCCCCGCAAGCCCGACCGTAGCACTGCCTGCGATGATGTTATGCGGCGCAACGACGTTGCCAATCGCCGCGCCGAAGCTCTGCGCAGCGGCCATCGTCGCAGGCGGTAACGACAGGCTCGACGCGGTCGAGAGCTGGAGCTCCGAGAACAGGATGTTCGACGCGGTCGCCGAGCCGGTGATGAAGGTGCCCAGCACGCCAATGAGGGGCGCGACAAGCGGCCAGGCCGGACCGACGCCGGCGGCTGCGACGGCCAGTGTCCCGATCATACCGGAATGGACCATGAGACGCGACAATGTCAGCATGACGAGCAAGGCAAGTGCGACCGGCAGCAGGCGCTGCAACGCAGCTGCCATGGCGCCGCCGATCAACCCGCCACGCCGTGTTACGAGAGCGCCCAGAAACAAGCCTAGAAACAGCATTGTACCCGGGTGATAGAGAGGCTGGAATGATCCGCGGAATGCCTCCGCGAATGTCCATGACAGGGCAAACCCGCTTAGTGATCCCTGCAGGGACGGGATCAGCCGCGTCACGAGCACCAGCAGCAGGATGAAGAGGTAAGGGGCGAGGTCGGGCAGCAACGGGCGCAGGTTCAGGTTCGGCGACTCACGGCGGCGGCGCAGCACGAGCACGAAAACCGCCGTTCCGATCAGCGCCCCGCCAAGCGTCGGCAGCTCCGGCCCTGCGAGGAACGCCAGCGCAAGCGACGGGGCGAGGAAGCACAGCGCCGCGAAGCCGGCCCAGCCGAGATCAGACCGGGTCAGCCGCCCCTTACCGGCAAGGCGAACCATCAGCAGAAGCAACACCGGACCGGCTACTGCGTGTAGCGCCGCCGTCCTCATCGCAACGTCTCTTGCACTCAGTCCGGTCACCTCGACCTGCGCGAGGACGGGCGTTCCCACCGCACCGAAGGATACGCCCGCCGCATGGCCCAGAAGCGCCAGCGCAACCGCCCTGACAGGGGCATAGCCAAGCCCGACCAAGAGCGGTGCGGCCAATGCGACAGGTGTTCCGAAACCGGCAGCGCCTTCCATGAACAGGCCGAAGAACCACGCGATCAGGATCGCCTGGATACGCCGATCATCGGCGAGGGCCGCCAGCGTGTCGCGGATCCGGTCGATAGCGCCCGCCTGCCGCTGGAACTCGTAAATCGCAAGCGCGGGCAGGATGATCCAAAGGATCGTGGCCGTGGAATGCACCGCCTCAGCGATGACGCCAAAGCTGGCTGTAAACTCATCGCTGACCGCGGCGTTTTCCAGATGGAACACTGTTACCGAAAGAACCACGGCGACGGTCAGACCCATCAGACCGGCGATAACCGCTGAACGCCGGAGAAGACCCATTCCGACGAGAATGACCAGAAGCGGCGTCGCGGCGAGCAGCGCGGCCACTACCCGCCACCGCCCGCCGCCGCGTGTCGAACGTGCAAGAGCCCTCCGGCACCTGCAACGGCGATCATGGCGGCCACCGTTGCCTTGGTTATCGCGGCCAGAATCTCCTTGGCAAAAAGGACCTGGTGCCCACTTGTCAAAGCCGACGACCCATTCATGCTCAGATCACCACCGACGACGGCCCTGCAAGCGTCCCCGCAGGCAACGAGCGGTGTCGCTTCGGGGGCCCTGATGTTGCGGTCTCTGATACTGAAAACGGCAATCCGCATCGGTGGCTGGGGTTGTCCAGGAGAAATCGATTTCGGCGCATTGTGCACCATAACGTCAACTTGCACGCCGCGATCTTTCCGCGCAACCGTCCAGTCCCGAATACCGATAATACCTTGTTTATCAACGGCGAAGACGCGCCGACTTCCCACGTTTCGTCACGGATACAGATCGCAATGCTAGGGACACCCGGTGCGCAGATTTCTTCTTGACCTGGAGTAACTCCAAGCCGGTATCTCAACCAAGGTTGGGAGGTGACTTCATGCGCATTTCAGAGGCTGCATCCGCGTCTGGCCTCAAGGCCGATACGATCCGCTACTACGAGGCAGAAGGGCTTGTGCCAAACGTCATGCGCGGATCGGACGGGCAGCGCAGATTTTCACGCGAGAATGTCGAATGGCTGACCCTGCTCTATTGGCTGCGTGAAACAGGGATGCCAATGAAGGTCATGCAACGATTTGCGGCGCTCTATGCGCAAGGAGACGAGACGATACCGGCACGAAAAGCCATTCTGCTGGATCATTCCGAACGGCTCGCGAGACGGCGCAGCGATCTCGATCGATGCGAAGAAATCCTGGTCCGAAAGCTCGAGATCTATGAGGAGTATCTACGGTGAAGATCATTCTGGTCGGGGCATCCGGCGATGTCGGCCGGGCCGCATACTCTGAGCTGTCAAAGCGGCACGACATCGTCCGGGCCGGTCGCAGCACCGGAGATGTGAGTGTCGATATTGGTGACAGGCAGTCCATCGGGGCGATGTATGACGCGGTGGGCACCTTTGATGCCGTAGTTTCAACTGCGGGGAACGTGCACTTCGCGCCCCTTGCGGAGTATACCGAGGCGACGTTCAGGGTTGGCTTGGACAACAAGGTCATGGGGCAGATCAACCTCGTCCTTGAAGGGTTGAAACGTATATCCGACCATGGGTCTTTCACCTTGACGAGCGGCGTCCTGGACCGTGACCCTGTCGTCTCGGGGACCAGTGCGGCCACGGCGAATGGGGCTTTGGCAGGGTTCGTCACCGGCGCGGCGATCGAGCAGCAGCGCGGAATTCGGATCAATGTCGTCAGCCCCGGCTTGCTGGAGGCGTCTGAAGCGCGATACGGCGCATTCTTTCCCGGACATGAGCGTGTATCTTCGGAGAAAGTTGGGCGTGCCTTTGCCAAATGCGTCGAAGGCGCGGTCACCGGGCAAGTGGTGACTGTCGGATGAGACAGAGATCGTGAAGGTCGCCTACCTCATCGAACCCCCCTTCAATTACAGGGATGAAAGCGGCGCCATCACGGGATGTGATGTAGAGCTTGCGCGGCAAGTCCTTCACCAGCTGGGCATCGGAGACGTCATATTCGTCGAGGTGGAGTTTGCAGATCTGCTACCAGGACTGACGCGCAAGGCATGGCAGATGACCACCGGGCTTTTCGCAACCGAGACGCGTCAAGCGCTCGCCCTGTTCAGTCGCCCGATCTGGGCATTGCCGGACGGTCTGTTGATCCGGTCAGCAGATACCAACCGGTTCAACGGGTATCGCAGTCTGGCAGGGCTTGACGCACTCAAACTGGCGGTCATACGTGACCAGTTTCAACACCAAAATGCACTGGACATGGGAGTGCCGCCCGACCGGATTTTGGTCTTTGCTACTTATCTTGAGGCCGCTGATGCAGTCCGCGCCGGTCAAGTCGACGCATATGCCAGTGTTGCGCGGGCTCATGAGGGGTATCTGGAACGGACCCCAAACGCGCATATGACGAGCATTGTTATTCCATCTTCAGAAAAACCGGCTGCCTTTGGCTGTTTCGGATTTGACAAGGCCAACCCTGACCTGAGGGATGCTGTCGATGGCGTTCTCAACACCCTCATCGGCAGCAAAGCGCATCGCCAGTTGATGAAAACCTTCGGTTTCTCGGACGACGACATTGATCTTCTGGTTTAATCGCTGATCGCCGCATCATAGACAGTCCCTATCCTGCCCTGCTGCAAACAGGACCCCACATAAGCCGCTGGGGTGAGGCGGTCATTATGGCCGAGTTTTACAGGTCATCGCGCCGACAATGGCTGATCTGCAAGCCTCCACGGCTCAGCAATGACCCGTCCTACTTGGGATCACTGCCCCGCAAATCAGATCAGCCGATGGCATCTCGCTGATCGGATGGCGTTGACCGCTGGTTTCAATCACTTAGCTAGAGACATGGCTGATCGGAAAGCACGCGGCCAGGGGAGGAACGATGACAGACCACCACCGGCCGTGGACGGCCTTCTACGGCCCCTCGGTGCGGCAGAATATCGATGCGCCGCGATATCGGACGCTTGGCGACATGGTCGCAGCGGTCGCCCACCTTCACGGTCGCAAGCCCGCCTTCACCTGCTGCCTGCCGAACGGCATGAACGGCACGCTGACCTTCGCGCAGACCGACGAGATGTCAGATGCGATGGCAGTCTATCTGCGCGAGGTTTGCGGCCTGTCGAAGGGGGACCGGGTGGCCCTGCAGGTGCCCAACGGCCTGTCCTTCCCGGTGGCGGCCTTCGGTGTGCTGAAGGCGGGATGCGTTCTGGTGAACGTCAACCCGCTTTACACGGCCGAAGAGATGGCCAAGCAATTCGAAGATGCCGAGCCGAAGGCCCTGATCGTCGTGGACATGTTTGCCGACAAGGTGCGCGAGGCCGTCAAGGGCCACCCGATCCCGAACGTGATCATCACACAGGTGGCCGAGTTCCTCCCCGCGGCGCCCCGGGGGATCGTCCGGCTGGTGCAGAAGTACTGGGATCGCAGCCTGCCGGAGATCGATTTCGCCCATATCCGCCTTCCGGCCGCGCTTGCCGCCGGTCGGAACGCGCAGAAAGGCGTTGCGGTCGAAGAGTACCGCACCACGGTGGAGTCCGATGACGTCGCCGTCCTGCAATACACGGGCGGGACGACCGGCGTGGCCAAAGGCGCCATGCTGACCCATCGCAACCTTCTGGTGAACATGGAGCAGACGATGGAGATGATCGAGGGCGTCGAGCAGGGCGAGGAGGTCGCGCTGACGGCCTTGCCGCTCTATCACGTCTTCGCCTTCACGGTGAACCTGATGGGTTTCTGGTGGCTGGGCGCCCGCAACATCCTGATCCCCAATCCGCGCCCCCTGTCGAACCTGAAGCGCGCCTTTGAGAACTACAGGATCACCTGGATGAGCGGGGTGAACACGCTCTTCAACGGCCTGACCAACGAGTTGTGGTTCAAGGAGACGCCACCGAAGCACCTGAAATTCGCCTCTGCCGGGGGGATGGCGCTTCAGACGGCAGTGGCCGAGCGGTGGCGCGAGGTGACCGGCAAGCCAGTGCTCGAAGGCTACGGCCTGACCGAAACGTCGCCGGTTCTGACCTTCAATCCGCTGGGCCGGGTACGGGCGGGCTCCATCGGGATCCCGGTGCCTGGAACGGATATCCGCTGCGTGGGCGAGGACGGGGCCGAGGCGCCGCCGGGCGAGGCGGGGGAACTGGCTGCGCTGGGACCGCAGGTGATGGCCGGTTATTGGCGTCGTCCAGAAGAGACCGAGGCCACGATGCGTGACGGCTGGTTTCTGACTGGTGATATCGCAGTGCGCGACGAGGACGGCTATTTCCGCATCGTCGACCGCAAGAAGGACATGGTGATCGTCTCCGGCTTCAACGTCTACCCGAACGAGGTCGAAGATTGCCTCGCCTCCCATCCCGGCGTCTTGGAGGCGGCGGTGATCGGCGTGCCCGACGCAGCCACGGGCGAGGCGGTCGAGGCCCATGTGGTGCTTCTGGACCCTGCCCTGACGACCGAAGATCTGCGCGCGTACTGCAAGGCCCATCTGACGCCATACAAGGTGCCCAAGCGTGTCGTGATGCGCGACGCGTTGCCCAAATCGAATGTCGGCAAGATCCTTCGCAAAGACATCCGCGCCGAAGCCACGGCCGCGGAGGGCTAAGGAATGGTCGGACCTCTCGAACAGGCAATCCTTGCAGCCATGATCTTTGTCATCATGCTGGGCATGGGCGCGTCGCTGACCCCGCGGGACTTCCTGCTTGCCTTCCGGCGGCCCTATGGGCTGATCGTCGGCGTGACGTCGCAATACGGGTTCATGCCGCTGATCGGTTTTCTCCTGGCGCTCACGCTGCCCGTGCCAGAGGTAGTGGCGATCGGCATCCTGATCATGTCGTGCATGCCGGGGGGCACGACCTCCAACATGTTCACCTATTTCTCCAAGGGGAACCTGGCGCTGTCGCTTCTCATGACGGTGACGTCAACAGTCTTCGGTGTGCTGCTGATCCCGATCGTACTGGTGCTCTATGCGGGGGCGCTAGATGTCGACATCCCGCGTGAGAACGTGATCGCGACGCTGATCCTGCTGCTGGTCCCGGTGGCGGTTGGCATGGTGCTGCGCCGGCTCAACGCGAATATCGGCGCGGTGACAGAGTTTGCGGGCAGCGCGCTGGCGCTCTTTTTCATCTTGTTCCTTGTCGTGTCATGGATCCCGCGTAACTGGGGATTTCTGCTGTCGACGGGCTGGTCGACCTATGCGGCCTCCATCGGGCTCGGACTGGTCGGAATCACCGTGGGCTACGTCTTCGCCATGGCGCTCCGACTGCATCCGCGCAACGCGCGCACCGTGGCACTAGAGACGGGGATCCAGAACGGACCGCTTGCAGTTGCGATCATCGCCTTCACCTGGCCGGCAGAGGAGGCGCAGGCGGTCATGGCTGTCCCGGTGCTTTACTCGCTTTTCATCGTGATGGTGTCGACAGCTGTGACGCTTCTCTTCCGCCGCGCCAATCTCGCCGCGGAGCAGAAGATGCCTGATGGCTTGCTGTGATCTCACTGCCCGCATGGGCAAATGACTGGGTTGAATGTCAAACTCGCGAGAAGAAGAAGGCAGCGGATGATCCGCAGCCTTCCTTCTACTGTGACGGAGGTTACTGGACCGGAGCCCCGAAGAGAGTCTGATGCATGACGGCGTAGACGTCGGTGGAATCCATCAGCGGCGTGATCAGGTCACTGTTCAATCCGGCCCCGCGGACCAAGATACCACCCGCCACGTCGTTGTAACCGACCCAGCCGATGCCGAAGTGATGGGTAAGGCCGTTGGCGTCTGCTGCCGTCTCGAATGCATCGCCGAAAGTGCCCTGCTGGCCGTGTAGGATGCCACCGCCGCGGGTCGTGGCGTCGACGGCACCGGGGCCGTCCGCAGTGACGACCTGAAGGCCACCAGCATCGGAATCGGCGGCCATGATAAGCATGGTGTCATCCCGGCCGTCCATGAAATCGAGGATCTCACCTATAGCCAGATCGGCCCGCGCCAGCGCCTCGAGCGTACCGGCGGCGTTCATATTGTTAGCGATGTTATCCGTGCCCTCTTCCTCGATGACCGCGAAGAAGCCGTCTTCGTCCCGGCTGACGATTTCAAGCGCGACGCGGCTCATCTCGCCGATGGCCGGCGCGCCTTCGCTATATGTCGGCAGGCCGTCGATGATGTTCCGTTCGCGTTCCTGATCGTTGAACGTGTGGTTATGGGCGAAGACGCCGAGCACCATGTCAACCGTGCTGGTATCGAGGGCAAGCAGTTCCTCGCGGTCGTAGACTACGGTGTAGCCTAACTCTTCGGCACGCTCGATGAGGTTCACGCCGTCTTCCCGCTCACCCGGGCCGTGTCGGCCTTCTAAGCCTTCTGGCAGGAGGAAGCGTTCACCGCCCGCGAGGATCACCTGTGCGCCGGATTCGATCACATCGGCGGCGATCTCGTGGGTGTTGGAACGGCTTTCGTTCGAGGCGACGAAAACGCCCGTGCCGGGCTCGGCGATGTGGCCTGACTGGACGAGAGCGACCGCTTTGCCGGCCTCCATCGCCTCCTGCGCGATGGACATCTGCTGACCGGAGGCCGCAGTCAGCGGCTCGGTCCCGTTCAGGCCGTAGCTGTCAGCGAGGACTTTAACCCCGTAGGCATGCACGGTCGCGCCGCCATGGCTGGTGCCGGTGACGCGGTCGGCCATGTGGCCGGTATAGACGCCGATCGCAGGCAGCCGGTCCCAGTTGAGTTCACCGTCTGGGCCGACAATGTGCATCCGCGCGGCCAGCCAGTGGTTTGCGCCGGTACCGTCAGGATGGAAGAAGATGACATTGCCCGTGTCCTGGGCTTCCACCGAACCGGCGGCAAACAACACGGAGAGAGCAGCAGTTGCTGCTGCAAAACTCGATTTCGTCGACATGAAGATACTCCCTGGTTGCCATGATGGGGAGAGGAGCCGGCGTGATCGCCGCACCAATTCCCGACAGAAAGAGTAGGTTCACACTGACTGGTTTGAAGGCCGCGAATGTGAAGCTTTGTTGAAGATTCACGATGCAGCGAGTCGCGCCCGCCTCGTCCTGGAACTCCGGATAAAGGCGAACAACCCAAGTGCGTTTATTCTCTGCAAGAAGCTAGGGTGATCGGCGAAAGGACCCTACCCAATCTCAGTTACGTGGTCGTTACACGCAGTCGGCATGCCTACGGATCAGGGCAGACGTTCAGACCGATCGATGGCAATTAACCTCAAAGGCGTGACAAAGCGCTTCGGAAGGCAGGCTGCAGTCGACGGGATCTCGTGCAGGATATCCGCCATCTACGTAGTTGTAGATCGCAGTTCCGATGATCTCGGTCCCGGTGGACTATAGGAGGGCCGAGACCTTCACCTCGTTGTAGGCGGTCAGGAACACAAGGATGGCACCCGAGGCCGCTGCTGCGCGACGAGCGGCAAGGTGATGCGGTACGTTCTCCGGCCAAACCCCGCGCCAAAGACACGGGGGGCCTCGTCCAGCCCCGGGTCAAATTGCAGGAACGCCGCCGCGATTGGCTTGAGCACTGTGGCAAAGAAACGGCTGAGATAGGCGAGCAAGATGATTGCCATCGTATTGTAGATCGAGATGACGAGAGTCGGTAGCGGGCGGATGAACGCCAGGATGAATGCAACCGAGATGACGAGGCCGGGAATGGTGTAGGTCGTCTCTGCCACCGTGGAGATGCCGAAGCCGATCCGCCGCTGCACGCCCTTTGGCCCGGCCAGCATTCGCACCAGAAAGATGCAAAGACCGGCGATCAGAAAGGCGGCTGCCCCAGCGGTGAGCGTGGAATTGCGGAAAGCGCGAAGCATGACCGATTGCTCGAAGAGGATCTGGCGGAATCTGTCGAAGGTGATCGTGTCGGCATAGAGCGGCAGGCCGTAAGCGACCATAAGTGCCTTGCCGAACAGCGCCGTGACTGGCAGGAGCAACCTCGGTTTGAGGAGCGGCAGGACGACTCTCCGCAGCAAAGTGCTGGCTCCGGCCCCCGCGATCCGCGTCGCATCCGGCATCTCGCGCGGGAGTGCCCTGAGAGCTGCGAGCGCCACGAGAAAGACATGCGACATGTTCCGGACGGCAAGCAGCGCGATAACGCCGTCTCGGCCGTAGAGCGGGTGCGGCGAGCCCGGCGGTGGGGCAAGGCCGAGCGTGTTCAGAACAGGCGAAGACGGGCCCATCGCCTGCACCCAGGCGATGGCCGTCACATGCGGTGGGATCATCGTTGGGATGCGCAGCAGAGAGGTGAAGACGACTTTCCAGCGGTCGTCAATGCGCCCTGGGGACCGAACTGCTCGACAGTATCTCGATGGCGGGACTCATCGAGAAGCCGCTGCCATCGCTGAGGCCCACCTGCAACATGAGGCTCAGCGGAAAGACGAACCCGACCGGGGCGCCATTCGCCTGTTCCCGGATCGGCAGGAAATCAACGACGAAGCCGAACATCTGCTCGGCACCCGTAACCGCGCGGTAGGTGGCGCCAAGGCGCCTTGAGAGTTGGCGCCTTGCTCTGCGAGGCCTTCATACAAGTCCCAGCCGAGATCCGGATGCAAGGTGAGCGCCGCCTTGTGGATCGTCGCAGCGCCTGACGTGAGCGGCGATGGCATCGCGATCTGCCCTTCCGCCTTCCGGCGCAGGAGATCGGAGTACGAGGCCAGAACGAGGGGAGCGGCGGTGTTCTAGACGATGCCGGTGGTGATGAGCTTTGTCGAGAAATAGTAGCCCTCTGGGTCCATGATGGCCGGATTGTAGGCCGGGACATCGGCGTCAGGATACGCCAGCAGCCGGTCACGCGCTTCAAGCCCCTCCATCGTGACCATATCGGCGATTAGCAGGACGTCCAGCTGCGGGTTGCCCGCCACGAACTCCGCCTCGAGCCGGGCCATCATCGCAGTCGTGCCGTCACGCACCCACTCAACCTGGACATCCGGATAGGCGGCGGTGAAAGCATTGACGGTCTGCTGGGCGTCTTCGCTCGGCTGTGAGATGTAGAGGACGAGCGTCCCGGACACATCGGCGCCCTGCGCTATCGCCTATGCGGAGAGAATGGTAGCGAAACCAAACCCGTGATGTGCTGATTTCATTTTGAGGTCCCTTCCTTGCTCTCGGTCCGGTGAACCGGGTCGAACCGGCTTAGTCGGGCGATGTGACAAGTAGCGGAAGGCAGCGTGACAGACCTGTAACTGGCTGGCGCGATCGCGGGCAGGATACATGCCATCCATCGTGGCCTCAGGCGACGGTCACGTGGGCATATTGGGCGTAGGTCCGGAAAAGCGGCTGATGTTGAACGCGAAGACGTTCCGTTTGCACCATTTCGTGCAAGATTCCCTCAAGACCGTCTCGAGGAGCGACATGGAAGCGGATCAGCCAGTTGCGAAGCACCTTCTTGAACCACACGGGCAAGTCAGATTGATCACCGAAGTCAACGATATGGAGTGTGCCGCCCCGCGCCAGTTGCGAAGTGGCGTGAGAGATCGCGCCACGCCAATCGGGTATCATGGAAAGCGAATAGGACAGCACAATGTGATCAAAGTTCTCCCGATCAAAGAGGGCTTTCGGATCAAAAGCACAGGCATCGCCCATTGCGAGAGCAATCTCGTCATCCAGCTTGGCGCGTGCCGTCGCCAGCATTTGTTCCGAGATATCCAGACCATAAAGCGTCCTGCCCGGATAGCGCCGCCTGATCAGGGCCAGATTGCGGCCGGTCCCGCAGGCCACTTCAAGGATATGCGCATCCTCCTTCGGGGCCATTTCGGCGATCAGATGGTCGCGGCCGAGAAGGTAGTACTTGCGCGTGATGTCGTAGATCAGCCGCTGGTACCGATAGACATCGTCCATCAGCTGACCGTGATCGTTCCCTGCCTCGATCACATCCCTAACCCTTCAGCCGATAAAGATGCACGCCGCCATAGATGGCAGAGCGATCGTTTTCGAAAGCCCTCCTTGAAGCGTCCGCATCGTATTCCCACCGGTCAAGCAGAGCCTCACCG
The DNA here is from genome assembly GCF_040779325.2 of Aestuariibius violaceus. Classification (NCBI taxonomy): domain Bacteria; kingdom Pseudomonadati; phylum Pseudomonadota; class Alphaproteobacteria; order Rhodobacterales; family Paracoccaceae; genus Aestuariibius; species Aestuariibius violaceus. Next base: position 1,381,696 of record NZ_JBFONT020000001.1, on the reverse strand, counting down.
ACCCGTCCAGGCAGGATGTCGTCCGCACCGCCCGTCCGGAACAGTACCCGGGCGCCCGGCATCGCCGTACGGGTGATTTCGGACCAGAGGGCGTTCAACTGCTCGTCGCTCATCCAGTCTTGGGCGTCGAGCAGCACATAGACGCTCTTGGCGGCTGAGGGCTGCTCGGCGAGCATATCGGTCACGGATTGGTTCAAGATCTGCACCCGGCCCGCATTGGCCCGGATCGTGTCGAAGTGACGCGCTTCCAGATACGGTGGAACGGGGCCGGTCCCGTCGCCTTTGTAGCTGCGCTGGATAGCCTGCCACGCGAAGTAGTTCTCAGAAATCGGAAAATCGCAGAAAAGCCGCCTTGTCCGTTCGCGCAAAACCGGGATCACGTCACCTCCGGCATCGGCAGCAAGTTTATCGTACTGCGCCGGAGGGATACCAAGTCCAAAAAGGGAAGAGCGGCGGCGTGCAAGAAATCGGACAAGCCGGGCTTCGTAGAGAGGCGAGATCTCGGCTTCAAAGAACGCTTTCTGGTCCTCAAGCGTCTGAGCCTTCAGAAGCCTACGCAAATCAACGCCCGTGACCCAGGCAAAGGTCTGGATTGCCCCCAGGAACCTGCCCAGCACACCGAAGCGGTAGAGCCCCTTTCGAAACATGGCTTTGCGCTGACCGCTTAGCGTCCGGCCGTTCCAGAAGGCCTTTGCATCGTCATCCAGATGCGGTGCGAGATAGCGGTCGAAGGCCGGGATGTTCGCGGCCCGATTTGCCTTCCCGAAAAGGGCATAGAAGGTCGCATGATCCGGCAGATTCTCCGCCGCGAGAAGTTTGAGGCGGTTCAGATGGACATGGGCAGGGGAAAGATCGACCGCCGTTATGGAAGAGGGGCTCGCCGTCAGATAGGACATCATGTTGCAACCACCGGAGGCGATGCAGACGATATGATCAGCCTCGGTTAGCTCCAGCGCCGTCATGTCTGCAACAGGATCCTCCCAGATCTGGGCATAGACCAGCCCTCGGAACAACCGCGCGAAAACGCGGTCTGAAATGCCGCCCAGTGTCAGGGGCCTGTTCTCATGAACGGCCGTGCCGATGGCCTGGGTCACGCTTGAGGTCACATCATTTCCTATCGGTTGGCGTCTATGCCGGTTCTTTCGGCTTTGTCGTCTTCCTGTATTTGACGCGCCGCGCCAGAGCCTTGCGGCGAGCAATTCTTGCCTCCCAATCGACAAGTGTCAGCTTACCGGTTCCGTCTTCGAGGATCGCAGTGCAACTCTCTACCCAATCGCCTGTATTAACGTAGAGAATATCGCCGATCCGGCGGATATTGGCGTGGTGGATATGCCCGCAGATCACGCCGTCGAAACCGCCCCGCCGGGCATCGTCAGCCAGCACCTTCTCGTACTGACCAATGAAGCTGACCGCTTGCTTCACCTGCCCCTTTGCCCACTTGGACAGGGACCAATAGCGCCGTGTCCACAACCTGCGAACCGCGTTGATCTTGGGATTAAGCCACAGCAGCAGCGCATAGAAGCGATCCCCCAGATGGGCGACCCATCGCGCATTTACAACGACCGTGTCGAACTCATCGCCGTGGGTTACCAGAAAGCGCTTGCCATCGGCGGCGACGAACTCGGCCCGTGGAACCACCTCAATCCCGCCGAAATGAGTTCCGAAGTAGTTCCGAGCGACCTCGTCATGATTGCCGGGGATGAAGATGACGCGAGTTCCCTGCCGCGCCTTGTCGAGAAGGGCAAAAATGACGTCGTTATGACTTTGCGGCCAGTGCCAGCCGCGCCGCAGCTTCCAGCCATCGAAGACATCGCCGACGAGGTAAATGGTCTGTGCATCGTGTTGGGCAAGAAAGCCCAACAGGAGCTCAGCTTGGCACCCTCGGGTGCCCAAGTGAACGTCAGAGAGGAATATGGTCCGATAACTCAAGGGCTGCCCTGGCCATTTTGAGCCGTCTACGACGTTGCTGTGACAGTAGGGTGACGCCCCGACACGAACGACAATCGGACAGTTTGGGACGATTCAACGAGAACGGCCATTTGCTCATTCTCTTGGCTGAAGACCGGGGGCGAGCTGGCGAACCAGGCACTTGAGGACCGAAGAGAAAACCTGGATCGCGCTCAAAGGCCCCAAGAGGCGGTCACAGCATTACGCAGCTGTGCCGCCGCGCAAGCTAGCCCAAGAGCTGGATTGTGCGCGGCGGATGCTTTCCTTGGATCCCAAGACGAGAACGGGAGGGCTTCTTCAAAAGGATCCGAAGAGCGTTCCAAGCACGATGACTACGACGAGAGCAACAATAGGGGCAGCGACGGCCACGATGGCGATATCGCGGTAACTCTCCCGATGTGTGAGACCGCAGATCGCCAGAAGAGTGATGACGGCGCCATTATGCGGCAGGCTATCGAGCCCGCCTGTGGCGATCGACGTCACTCGGTGCAGCAGCTCGGGCGAGATCCCCTGATCCCTCGCAAGCGCCAGATAGTCTGCGCCGAGCGCCTCAAGCGCGATGCTCATCCCGCCTGAGGCCGATCCGGTGAGACCGGCCAGGATATTTGTGGACAGCGCAAGTGACACCAGAACGCCACCACCCAGCCCCTCTACGGCGCCGCGAACCAATGCAAAGGCGGGAAGCGCTGCGACGACGGCGCCAAAGCCGACAAGGCTTGCGGTGTTGAAGATCGGCAAGACCGACGCGTTCGCACCGTCACCCAGGGATCCGGGAATATCGGCAAGGCGGGACCGGTTCAGCGCGAGGATGGCCAGGATCGCGACGGTCAGTGAGACGATGATCGCCCAGATGCCCCGCACGTCTGCGATGGTCGCCGCACCGAACTCGGGATGGGCAAGGTAGCTGGTGTCGAGCGCGGGGAGGACGTGAACGCTAAGCGTGTAGTTCAGAGCGATCACGATCACGATGGGCAAAACCCCGATCCAAACGGGCGGGCGGCCCGCCCGTGCTGCCCCTTCGATCTCGCGCAGGTCATAGCCACGCTCGGTAGCCAGCGCATGACCACCGTTGTCGAGTTGAGGCATTCCACCTGCCTCGGCGCCGTAACCTTCGCCCGCTGCGCGAGCACGGCGCTGCTGCAGGACAAGCCAACCGAGGCCAAGGCTTGCCATGGTGAATGCCGCGATGATGCCAAGACCCGGGGCGGCAAAGGGCGTCGTGCCGAAATAGGGCATCGGGATAGCATTCTGAATCGCTGGCGTCCCAGGCAAAGCGGTCATCGTGAAGGTGAATGCACCAAGTGCGATGGTCCCGGGAATCAGACGCTTGGGAATGTCAGCAAGCCGGAAGAGAGCCGCAGCCACGGGATAGATCGCAAAGGCCACGACAAAGAGCGACACACCGCCGTAAGTCAGCACCGCGCAGGATAGCACGATGGCTGGGATCGCCTGCGCCGCGCCAAGCCGGTCGACGATACCGTCTGCGATGGCGCGGGCCGAGCCGCTATCGTCCATCAGTCGGCCGAAAATTGCGCCAAGAAGGAACAGTGGAAAGAAATTGATGATGAAGCCGCCGGCCGCAGGCATGAAGACCTGGGTGTAGGTCGCAAGCCCCGGCTGCATCGAAAATGCCGCCGCCAGCAAAGCCATTACCGGACCGAGTATCAGCACGCTGATGCCGCGAAAGGCGAGCCAGATCAGTAGAGTTAGCGCTAGAAGAATACCGAGAAGGCCAATCATCCCGCCACCTCCTCCATATCCATGGGCCCGTCCATGATCCCCTCGAGCATCGGCGAGGGATCAAAGGTGGCGCGCTGCCCGATATCGGCGCCGTGACGGCGCAGGAATGCCTCCCCATGGGCCAGGCCACGGTCATGCAGATGGCTGAGATAGGCCCACTCGACGTTCAGCTTTGACGACGGTGAAAACTGCGCAAGCTCGTCATCTGCATGAACACGATGCAGACGGATATCCGGCACGTCAGGCATTGCTCTACGTGCCATCATCGCGGCTCTGAGCTCTTTCAACAGAGCACTGTTAAAAGTGATTTCATTGAGGCGGTTGTTGATGTCACGCGAAGTCGTCGGGACGTCAGGGCGCGAGAACGGATTGGTCTGGATCAGTATCAGGTCACAGGCGCGGCGCGACCGGATCAGCGGAAAGAGGGCAGGGTTACCAACGTATCCGCCATCCCAATAGGCTTCACCGTCGATCTCGACGGCCTTGAACATCGACGGCAGCGCGGCCGAGGCAAGCAGACCTTCGGCGGTCAGGTTCGGCTGGCTGAAAACGCGCGGCAGGCCCGTGCGGACATTGGTTGCGGTGATGTAGACGCGCGGGGCGGCATCGGAGTTCAGCGCAGCGAAATCGACATGCTCGGCAAGGATCGACCGCAGCGGGTGCAGATCACCGGGAGTCATCTGGTATGGCGAGACCAACCGCGACATGAGGTCGAACCATTGGTAGGCCGGACTGTCATCAAGGCTCCAGCTGCCGGTCCATCGGGAGAACGGCGTACGCCGAAGGGGCGACATCATGCCGGACCGGCTGACCGCACGCCAATAGGCGGCCAGTGCCTCGCGCGCCCGCCCCGGGCCACCTGCCGCCCAGCCTGCCGCCAGAACCGCCGCGTTCATCGCTCCAGCGCTCGTGCCGCTGATCGCAGTAATCTCAAGCTTGGGCTCATCGAGCAGGGCGTCGAGTGCGCCCCATCCGATCGCGCCATGTGAGCCGCCACCCTGCAGCGCCAACATGATCTTGCGCTTCATTTGATGGGTCTTGTCCTGGTCGGTCATGGCAACCTCTCTCTTCGGCGGCACTTACGCTGTTACTGCCGTTGCGTTGGTCGGCACAGAGATGGGTGGCGGACCGTTCGGGCGGAACTGTCGCATCGGAAATGCGACGTTCCTGTTTCGAAACGCCGCAGGAAGGGGGTTCCCCGACGCGGCTAGACGGTTCCGGTCATACGGACCAAGAGGTCGATAAAGGCGCGCACAGCAGGCACGCTGGCGCGTTTCGGAGGAAACGATGCATAGACCTCGATCGGCGGCCCCTCGTGATCGGGCAGCGCGCGACGAAAGTCGCCCGCCGCGACCCGTGGTTCGCCGAAGATCGCCGGCAGGAAGGCAACCCCTCGACCCGCGCGTAGGATGCCGAGCGCGACTGTCGGATCTTCCACCAAACAAATGGGCGGCCCGTCAAGCACGAGAGGCGCGTCGTCCGGGCCGGTCAGGATCCAATCCCGAGGGGCACCTGGCACATCGATAACGATGCGGCCAAGCGACGCCACCGCCTCGGGATCGGCAAGATCGGTAATGCGGGCGTCCGTCGCGCTGGCATAGAGCCGGAAATGCGAACCAAGGATACGGCGAGCGATCAGATAGGGTTCTTCCGGCCGCCCGAGCCTCAGCACGAGGTCGAGATCCTCGGCCAGCGGATCGGGGCCAAGGGCCGAGATCTGGACCATCGGAGTGACCTCGGGAAACTCGACGCTCATCTGAGCAAGAACGGGGCCGAGGATCTGCTGCGCCGAAAGAGCGCTTGCTGCGATGCGCAGATGGCCCTGCGGCGTCGCCTGCGCCCGGCGCAACAGGTCTTCGGCCCGGCTGCCAGCCCGTGTCGCCTCCTCGGCGGCGGGCAGCAGCAGTTCACCGGTCTGCGTGATCTTGAGCCCGGTGCTCATCCGGTCAAAGAGCGGCATCCCAACCTCATCTTCCAGCCGGGCGAGCGATCGCGACAGGCGGGCTTTCGACGTCCCGAAACGGCGCGCTGCCGCGCTGATGCTGCCAGCCTCGTGAATCATCCAGAACAGCCGGAGATCGTCGAGACTTGCGATACCGTTCAGCGGCATCGAGCTCGGAGCGGATAAAGACGCCCCTTCCATTCCCGGATGGAGATGGGCGTGAATCCCGACGGCCCCATCGCGACAAGATCGGAAAGTCTGGTGACATCAGACATATCGGTAAAAGGTCTCCTCCACGCAGTCGATAGAGTTACCAGATCGGGAGAAGGTCGCCTCTGGCACTTTCAAAGACAAGTCGGGATCGCGTCTCAACTTCCTATCCGCGGAATGCCCATCTCTTCCTAGCTGCGCGGGCAGGTCCTCCCAGACAAAGGCAGGCGTCGCCATCCTCACCTCCGCGCCTGACGCAACGAAGTACGTCGGCTCGTTTCACTTGCGGAACGAGGCTTCTCGGTTCCAGCCGTTTCCATACCAGCATGTCTGACCCAGCTTTGGAAGCACGCCATTGAGTATGTCGGAAACCGGAAGGAGCTTTGACATGATCGACGATGTCGCCTCGATCTCTCGTGCCATGCTAGTCACCCCTCTGGCCATGCGGGGCGGCCTGATCGCCGCCATCGTGATGCTGTCGACGCTCGCCGTCATGGGCTCGTCGGGCTCCCGCCGGACCGGATGAACCTCGCCACGCTCGTTATCGCGCTTGGCCTACTGGTCGATGCAGCCATCGTCGAAGCCGCCAAGCGCCGCCTGCGCCCCATTATACTGACGGCCGTCACGACGATCCTCGGCCTTCTGCCGCTCATCCTGTCGAACGACCCACTGTTCTACGGCATGGCTGTGGTCATGGCCGGCGGCCTCGTCGTCGGAACGGTCCTGACGCTTGGCTTCGTACCGGTGCTTTACTCGGTTTTCTTCAGCAGGCCCCGTCGCGCGGCCCAGACGGAAGAGGTGAAAATGGCGACCGCCTAGACAGGTAGTGAAAGCCACCTCGCGCGGGAACCGCACGATGCGCGATCAGACAAAGATCAACCCAACCAAGAAAGGAAACCTCAAGATGAACGATCTGTCCTGGACCATGAGCCCTGAAACCATCGTCCGCAGAGTCGATTCACAACCCGTGCAGGAAACGCTGCCCGACCCAAGCTTTGAGAAGGTGAAGCAGGGTGATCAGATGCGCTTCGATGCGCATGTCAATGTGGAGGCCATGCCGCAAGGCAAGCATCTGAAGAAGGTCACGATCTTCTCCAACGTGCCTAACGGCGGCACTTGGGAAGTCATCAGTGACGAGGGCACCGCCGTCGGCGGGCGGGGTACCGCACCATCGCCGCTGATGTACTTTGCCGCGGGGCTGGGCCTGTGCCTCATGAGCCACGTAGAGATGCTGGCCAAGGGCCGCGGCTTCACGATCGACAGCGCCCGGCTTGAGCAGCGCTCCACCTGGAAAACGACGCTCGACCTCGGCGCGGTGAAGCCCGAGGACGTCTCCGGCATCGCCGAGGGGATGGAGATGAACCTGATCATCGAAAGCCCGGAAAGCCCGCAGAAGATCGCTGAATTCGTGCAATATTGCCGCCGCGCCTGCATGGCGCTGCAGGCAGTAGCCAGCGCCACCCCGGTTGTGACGTCTCTCTATCTCAACGGCGAAGAAATCGGCGAGGTCGGCGGTCAAGATCCGGCGTAAGCACTTGGTGCAAAGAGACGCCCCAGTAGGTCTATCGGGGCGTCACGCGATAAGCTCCTTCTGCCCATCGGGATCTTCGGCCAGGGGCGCGGGCCGATCTGCTGTCGTCGTGATCATCCGGGCCGCAGCGAATGCGGCATCGCGATACGGCATCAGAACAAGATCGGCATGGGCCGCTGCAAGCGCCTCGGCTGTGCTGTCACGGTGGGCGGCAACCGCGACCTTGCCGGAAAAACCGAGATCTCGGACAGCCCGCAGAAGTGAAAAACGCGGATCGTCGTGGGTGAGCCCGGTGTCATGTTCCGGCACGGCCATCACCAGCCAGCGGGCCTGGCCGAGCGGCAGATGCGCCAGAAACTCCGGATCTGTGGCATCGCCGAACAGCACGTCATAGCCCTTCGCGCGGGCCGCGCGCACGGCCTCGGGGCTGAAATCGACGCCAAGCACGTTGAAGCCGCTCTCACGCAGAGCAGACGCGATCCCCAGACCGTAGCGGCCAAGGCCAAACAGAAGCACATCATGCGGCCTGATGGCTGCGGGCGCATCCTCGCGCGGGGTGTCGGTACGCCGTTCGAAGACGCCGAGGACCGGTTCGAAGACGGTGTAGAGCTGATGGGAGTAGGTGATCATGTAGGTCGAGACGGCGATGGTCACGAGACCGACCAGTGTGACGAGGCCAAGCGCCTCTTCCGTCACGTGGCCGATGGTGAGGCCCATCGCCATGAAAATAAGGGAGAACTCGCTGATCTGTGCCACGGTAAGCCCGGCAAGGAACCCGGTGCGCTTGCGGTAACCCATCGCCCCCATGATGGCGAGCACGATCAACGGGTTACCGATCAGCACGAAGAGCGACAGCAGGATCGCGGGGCCGATGCTTGCCCCCAGAACCGACAGATCGAGCGACGCGCCAAGGGCGATGAAGAAGAACAGCAGCAGGAAGTCCCGCAGGCTGGCAAGCCGTGCTGCAATCGCCTCGCGGAACGGTGTGGAGGCGAGGGAGACGCCTGCCAGAAGCCCGCCCAGTTCCTTGCCGAAACCAAGGTAGTGGCCGAGTGCAGCCAGAAGGGCGGCCCAGCCGATGGCAAAGGACACGAGAAGCTCGGGCGCGCGGGAGAGGCGTTCGACCAATGGGTTGGCGGCGTAGCGGATGAAGACGGCGACGGCGGCTAGCATTGCAAGCCCGTAGCCCAGGACGAGCAGGACGTCGGTGAGGGCTGCGTCCTCTCCTCCGCCCACGCCGATGGCCGACAGGACGATCATCGCGACGACCACCACGATGTCCTGCACGATCAGAAAACCGAGCGCGATCCGGCCGTGCAGCGCGTCGATCTCGCGCTTGTCCGACAGGAGCTTGACGATGATGATGGTGGACGAAAATGTGAGTGCCACAGCGACGTAGAAAGCCGTGCGCGGGTCGAGCCCCAGCGCTAACCCTATGAAAAACCCGAAGATTGTGGTGAACGCCACCTGCCCCAGCCCGGTGACGAGCGCGACGGGGCCGAGGGTACGCACGAGCTTGAAATCAAGCTTCAGGCCCACGAGGAAGAGCAGGACGGCGATGCCGAGTTCGGCGAGGAGGTCGATCTGTTCGTCGGAGCGGGCGATGTTCAGGACGGAGGGACCGGCGAGGATGCCGACGGCGATGAAGCTGACGATCAGGGGCTGGCGCAGCATCAGGCCGACAAACCCGGCCCCCGCGGCGAGGACCAGAAGGGCCGCGATCTCGTAGAAGAGGTAGCCTTCGATGGCTGCCGTCACGTGGGGCACCTGTGATTTGGCGTTATGGTCTGTTCGGCGTTTGGCCCTTCCGAAAGGGCTTGTTTTTATAGAGCTTTTTCGGGGCTTCGTTCGCTTTGACGAAGATCAAATACGGCCGAAGAAATTGCTGGGCGATGAGGACGGGGCGAGAGACCCGCAGGACCGCACTTCCCCGAGTGCCCCATCTCTGAACGGAAAATGAGCGGCGCGGCCGGTGGGCCGAAGGCCCGCAACCCCGAATCGGGGCGGATTGGCCCGTTAATGCAGGGAAACAAGGCACGCCTTTCGTGTCGGCATCCGGTCGGCATCCTGTCGGACATTCTGGCGACGGATGGTCCGGTAACAGACCGTTCTGCTGCAGCGCAGCGCAACGGTTTGGACAATGGACGGAAGGGCCGGGATTGTTTCCGCCGGGGATGGCGGGCGAAATCGCCCCACTTCACGCGCTGCGGTATCAACTCGGGTCTGCTTCGGAGCCCAGTGCGGACGCGTCATACTCTGTACTCTTTTCAATGATGCACGCGCCACACTCTCAAAGAAGACTTCACTCAACCTGACGTCTCCCTTCATCGTGGAAGCTGCATTCCGCAGCGCTCACGTGTCCCGCTTTTGTGCAACCAATCGGTGCGGAGAGCGGCTCAGCGGTTGTCTCCATGCGCATCTCGGGCGCGAACGAAGGCGCGCGGCGCTTGTCCCATGACCCGCTTGAAAGCAACGCCGAAAGCACTTTCGGAAGCATAGCCGACCTCTGCTGCAGCATTTGCGACCGAGACCTGGGTGCGGCTTAGGCGATCAGCTGCCATCAGCATTCGCCATTCCGTCAGGTATTCGATCGGCGTCTGGCCTGTGACCTTCCGGAAACGGACGGCGAACGACGTCCGTGATTGCGCCGCGATGGTCGCGAGTTCCTGTACCGTCCAGGATCGGCTTGGACAGTCGTGCATGGCGGCTACGGCAGGTGCAATCCGCGGATCGGACAATGCTGCGAGCCAGCCCACGCCCGCTGCTGCGCCGCTGGCGAGATGACTGCGCATAACCTGCAGCAGAAGAACATGTGACAGATGCGTGATCGACAGCGCGCTGCCGGGGCGCGGATTGCGCAGTTCGTTGGCAAGTTGATCCAGCGTCCATCGGACGGTCTCCTGTTCCGGCCCGGGCCGGACGATGATGAGAGATGGAAGGCTGCCCAGCAGGGTATCCGCCGGAGGGCCGGAGAGCAGGAACCGCGCACCGGTCATGTAAAAGTCGCCGCCGCCGCCGTAGATCGCTGTCCCGCCATGGCGAACGGGCGCATAGAGGATCTGAGCGTCCTGGCCAGAGCGCATAGGCCGGGACGACAACAGGAACGGGCGGCCCCGCGGCAGGATCGCACAATCCCCCGCGGCCAGCTGAATGGGTGCTTCGTCCTCAACGGCGATCCAGCACATGCCCTTGAGCAACGCATTGCACTTCATGCCCGCATGCGCCGCGAACTGGATCGACCAGTCGCCTGCCGCGTCGAACCCCGCTGCAACGCAGTCATGCGGACGGAGCAGCGCGATAATGTTTGAGAGCGGGTCCATGGGAAACTTTCGAACGATGGCAAGAGAATTCTGAACTCTGACACATACCTCGTTCAATCAAAGCCCATACCTTGGGCCCGAGCAAGTCAGAGCCTCAGTCGTTGTCGTCGTTACCAAGTGGGCCGGGAATACTGGATCGTTTGGGCTGACCTGCAATCAGAGCAGACCTATCAGGAGGCCTCGATGCCGATTACCGTCAATGATCAATCCCATGACCTTCCAGACGATGTCCGCGTATCGTTGCTGGATTTCCTGCGTGAGCATCTTGGCCTTACTGGAACCAAGAAAGGATGCAATCAGGGTGCCTGCGGAGCCTGCACCGTTCTGGTGGACGGCGAACGTGTGCTTGGATGTCTCGCTCTCGCCGTTCAGTACGAGGGACGCTCCGTGGCGACGATAGAGGGCCTGGCCGAAGGCGACGACCTGCATCCGTTGCAGGCGCTTTTTATCGAGAATGACGGCTTCCAGTGCGGGTATTGCACGCCGGGCCAAATCATGAGCGCCGTCGCCTTGCGGGAAGAGTTCGCGCGAGGATCACCGAGCGCCGTCTCGTCGGATATGGCCACTACGCCCGAACGAAGCCTCCTCGAGATCCGCGAACGGATGAGCGGCAATCTATGCCGCTGTGGCGCGCACAACGGCATCATCGATGCGATCACCACCTATGTCGCGGAGGATGGACGATGAGGCCTTTTATCTACGAAAAGGCAACCTCGGAGACTGACGCGATCGTCCGGCGCTCGGGTTCCAACGCGCAGTTCCTTGGCGCAGGAACCAACCTCATTGACCTCATGCGAGAACGGGTCGAGGCACCTGATGCTCTTGTGGATGTGACCGGCCTGTCTCGACAGATCGAAGAAACGCCAGACGGCGGCATCCTCATTGGCGCCGCGGCAAGCAATACCGCGCTTGCGGAAAACGCCATTGTGCGCCAACGCTATTCCGCCCTTGCCCGTGCGCTCCTGGCGGGCGCCTCGGTGCAGATCCGCAATATGGCCACCGTCGGCGGCAATATCCTGCAGCGAACGCGTTGTACCTATTTCTACGATGTCGAGGGGTCCCGATGTAACAAGCGGAATCCCGGGTCAGGGTGTGACGCGCTTGACGGGCTCAATCGGGCCCACGGCATTCTCGGTGTGTCGCAGAGCTGCATTGCGACACATCCGTCCGACATGTGCGTTGCGCTGGCCGCTTTCGATGCACGGATACATCTCGTCGGCGACACCGGACGGCGGATCGTACCCCTGACAGAGTTCCATCGCCTGCCGGGCGATACGCCCGAGATCGAGACCAATCTGGAACCTGGTGAACTGATCACCGCTGTCGACTTGCCTGCTCTGCCGCCCGGCGCAAGATCGATGTACCGCAAGGTCCGGGACCGGGCGAGCTACGCCTTCGCGTTGGTGTCGGTCGCTGGCGTCTTGCAGATCGTGGAAGGACGCATCGTTGAAGCCCGCATCGCTCTTGGCGGCGTCGCGCCCAAACCCTGGCGGATAAAGGAAGCCGAAGCCGGCCTGATCGGTGCCGCACCGGGAGAGGCGGTCTTCTCCGAAGCGGCCGACATCATCCTTTCTGGTGCCATCACCCGAACAGGCAATGCCTTCAAGCCGGAACTCGCACGTCGGACGATTGTCGCCGTCCTGCAGAACCTGTCGGGAGAAACAAGATGACCCAGCGATCCGACGACACGCACGACCGGACTGCCAAAGACACGATGAGATTTGATCGCCGCACGGTGCTTGCAGGCTCTGCCGCGACGTTAGCCAGTGCTGCCTTCGGCGGCGGTGTCATCGCGCAACCGGTTGTTTCGTTCGATGCCGAGGGCCGTCCGGTCCGTGTGCCGGGCGGTCTGGGCACCCCCCGGACCCGGCGGGACGGGCCGCTGAAAGTGCGGGGTGCGGCAAGATTTGCCGCTGAACACAGCTTTCCGGGAATGGTCTATGGCGCGCTCGCCTACTCGACGATCCCGAAGGGCAGCATCCGCACCCTGGATACGACAGCAGCAGAGGCGGTGTCGGGCGTGCTCCTTGTCATGACGCACGCGAACGCGCCAGCGATGGAGCCTCCCGAGCCGTTCTATTCCTCGCCCACCGGAATGGCGGGCAGCTCTATCCCGGTGATGCAAAGTGCCGACGTTCATTGGAATGGCCAGCCGATTGCGCTCGTGCTCGCGGACACCCAAGAGAACGCCGAACATGCTGCCGGGCTGATCAGCGCCGAATACGATGCCGCCCCGGCCGTGACGAGCTTCGATACCGCCGCGGCGAATACTGAACTCGGCTTTCACGCGGGGCGCGACCTGCGGGTCATCTTGGGGGATGCCGAGGCGGCGCTTGCCGAAGCTGCAGTGTCCGTCGATGTCGAGTTCAACACCCCCCAGCATAACCACAATCAGATCGAACCTCATGCTGTGACGGTCGCCTGGCAAGACGGCATGCTGAGGATGCATGACTGCACGCAGGGCGTTGATCTTTCGGCCATCACGATCGCGAAGGTTTTCGGCATCTCTCCTGCGAACGTTCACCTGACGGCGGAACATGTCGGTGGCGGCTTCGGCGGCAAGACGCTGTGGCAATATCATATCCTCGCCGCAGCGGCCTCGCAGCTTGCGGAAAGGCCGGTGCGCATGACCCTGTCGCGTGAGGGGGTGTATCGCGTCTGTGGAGGTCGGGCGCCGACGCGGCAGCGCGTCGCCCTCGGCGCCGATCGCGACGGGCGTTTGAGATCGCTGATCCACACCGGCACCACGATGAAGATTGCCAACAACGCGATGACAGAGTCCTTCATGGAGGCCAGCGAGCACATGTATCGGGCCGATGCGATGCATCTGGAGGTACGCTCCGGCATCCTGGACATGCTTGGCAACACGTTCATGCGGGCGCCCGGCTCGGCCACCGGGACCTTTGCGCTGGAGACCGCACTCGATGAACTTGCCGAGAGGCTCGAGATCGACCCGGTGGATCTGCGTATCCGCAACGAGCCGGAGACGAACCCCACAACCGGCATCGCGTTCTCTCAACGTGCGCTGGTCGATGCCTACCGCGACGGCGCCCGAAGGTTCGGCTGGCAGACCCGGTCGGGCCGAAGGCTGGGGCGGAGTGAGGGCGAATGGCTCGTCGGGACCGGGATGGCGGCGGCTTACTACCCTTACAAACGGTTTCCAGGCGGCGCTGCCAGGATCACGCTCCACGGCGAGGGCAAGGCGCTGGTGGAGGTCGCCGCGGCGGATATGGGAATGGGCACCTCGACGGCAACGGCGATGGTCGCCGCTGACCTGCTTGGGTTGCCTTATGAAGGCATCGAAGTCCGGCACGGCGACAACACGCTACCCGGTGCCTTGATCGCCGCCGCGTCCCAGCAGACCGCCGCAATCGGTGCATCCCTCAGGGCGGCGCGGATCGTCCTTGTGGCAGAGCTTGCCGCGCTCGTCCCGATCAATTCACCCTTGCACGGCCTGCCTGCGAACGCCCTTACCATGGCCGATGGCGCCCTCGTCGCTTTGGACGACCCAAACCGACGCACAGATCTCGCCGATGTCCTCGCACGGTCTGAACGCGGCGTGGTCTCTGCTGAAGCGGAAGCACCACCGCCCACCGAATGGACGACGGACTGGTCCATGCATTCGACCGGCGCCGTCTTCTGCGAGGTGCGGGTCAACGCGATCACCGGCGAGCTGCGCGTCTCCAGGATCACCGCGGTCTACGATTGCGGGCGGATCCTCAACGAGAAACTCGCGGCAAGCCAGTTCCGCGGCGGAATCATCATGTCGCTTGGCATGGCGATGATGGAGAATACCTATCTGGACGAGCGGAACGGCCGGATCATGAACCCAAGCCTTGCGGCGTACTACATGCCAGCCCATCTCGACGTCCCGGAGATCGACGTCGCCTGGACGGGCGTCCCCGACCCTCAGGCCCCGACAGGCGCGCGCGGGGTGGGTGAGATCGGCATGAACGGACCGGCAGCGGCCGTTGCAAATGCGATCTACGATGCCACAGGCAAACGTATCCGCGACCTGCCGATTACGCTGGATAAACTGCTTTGACCCTTGAGGTTACGCCGTTGACCAAACAGACTTGGGGAAACCTCCATCATGTCTGTTCTGCATCTAGTCCGCGACCGACCTGTTGAGCCGACGCGCAGCGAATGCCTCGTTTGGGATCGTCCGACTTTGAAACTCCGAATGGCTGCTCGGGTGAAATCCGCAGCATCGCAAGACCCGTGTCGCGGCACATGCGCATGAATGCTGCGTGAGCAATGGCCGCGACTACACAAGGCGGCTTTGTCCCGCGCTCCCGCCAGTTCACCTCGACCACGAACGGGACCTCGCGCAGCGTTTCCCTCAGGTTAATCCAACGCGTCGCTTTGCGTTCGGGGCTGCCCTCGCCCCTTCCGCGCAATGCCCATGTAGATGATCGTCTTGAGCGGCAGGCGCCCGAAGGTGGGGTCGCCTCGGCGGGTGAGGCCGCGGGGGCCAAGGCCGGTGGTCTCTCCGGGGATGAGGCCCGCCCTTTCCAGCCCGGCGCGAAGCTCGTCCGGCGTGATGAACATGTCCGGATCGTGAGTGCCCTTGGGCAGGAGGCGCAGGACATCCTCGGCTATCGTGATGACCGCAAGGCGGGAGAGCGGGTTGCGGTTGATCGTGTCGTAGAGGAAGAGGCCGCCTGGTTTGAGGGTCCGGGCGACCTCGTTCAGGACCTGCTGAAGGTCGGAGACGTGTTCGAGGACGTCGACGCAGGCGATGGCGTCGAAGGTGGCGTCGTCGTAGGGGAGCGCCTCACCGATGCCAGTGTCGTAGGTGATGGTGCGCCCGGTCTCGGCGGCGTGGGCGCGGGCGGCGGCGATGGCGTCTGCCGCCGGGTCGATGCCGGTGACATGGGCGCCGCGGTCATCCAGGGCCTCGGCCAGGAACCCGCCGGCACAGCCGAGGTCGAGGACGTGCTTGTCCTGCCAATCGATGAAGGTGTCGAAATAGGAGAGCCGCCCGGGGACCATGTTCTTGAGCGTGCGGACCCAGCGAATGTCGTCGGACCACCATTTGTCCGCCACATCGTCGTAGATCGTCAGGTCATTGCGCTGGGGTTTCGCCATCGTGCGGGGCCTTTCGCGGAAGGGGGAGCCAGTAGGGCACGCGCTTTTGGTAGGCGCGGAAGCGGTCGCCGTGGATCTTGGCGAACCGCTTCTCCTTGTGGAGGGGGGCGAGGACGCAATAGGCCGTCCAGAAGATGGCGAGGGCCAGCTGGTCGGGCGTGTAGGTCGGCATCGTCCAGAGGGTGAGCGCGAAGCCGAGGTAGATCGGCTGGCGGGTGAGGCGGTAGAGGCCGTGGGTCGGCATGTCGGGAAATTGCGGCGTGCGGCCCCGGGCCATGGCGAGCCAGCCGAGCATGCCGGATTGCAGCTGGAGGCCGCCTTGGAGGATGGCGAGGCCGAGATAGCCCCAAGCGGCGGCATAGGCGGTACACATGACCCAGAAGAGCGTGCCTTGCGCCTGCCAGAGGAGGATGCCGGAGGGGGTCCAGAACGCGAAGAGGAGGGCCAGTTGGAGCGAGGCGATGAGGGCGTAGTTGGTGGTGGCAAGACGCTCGTCCGGGCCGAGGAGGGCAAGGATCTTGCGGCCCTTGCCCGTCAGCAGCAGCGAGTGGGCCAGCGGGAACTGGGCGAGGAGCGCGAGATTGGCGAGCGCGGCCCAGGGCCAGGGGACGGCGCCCCAGCTGCGGGAAAGGCCGAAGAACAGGTGGTAGATCATCAGCCCCACGCCGATGGCGAAGGCGCCATGGCAGGCAGCACCCCAGGCGAGTGCGATGGTGATGCGGCGGCTGTCAGTCATGGGAGCGGAGATAGGGCGGGGTCGGCCGCGGTCATGGGGCGGGGTGTCTCAGGCGCTGGCAGCGCGCCTTTACGAAGCGTAAACACGTTGCACGCAACCCAAGGTATCTGCGAGACTTCAATGGGTCGTCCGGGGGACTGCCCTCTCTCAATCACGGATAATGTGCATGCGCTATAATCGCCTCGGCCATAGCGGCCTTTTCGTTTCCGAACTGTGCCTCGGCACCATGACGTTCGGCGGATCCGACGACATGTGGGGCCAGATCGGCCAGCTCCAGCAGGAGGAGGCGGACGGGCTGGTCCGCGCCGCCCTCGATGCCGGGATCAACTTCATCGACACTGCGAATGTCTATGCCTCGGGCAAGAGCGAGGAGATCCTTGGTCAGTCGCTCAGGAACCTTGGGGTCAAGCGCGAGGATGTGATCATCGCGACCAAGGTTTACGGGCAGATGGGTGACGGGCCGAACGGGCGGGGGGCGTCGCGGGTCCATATTCTGGATCAGGCGAAGGCGAGCCTCGCGCGGCTGCAACTCGACCATATCGACCTTTATCAGATCCACAGCTTCGACCCGGCGACGCCGATTGTCGAGACGATGGAGGCGCTGAATACGCTCGTGCAGCATGGGCATGTCCGCTATATCGGCCTGTCGAACTGGGCGGCGTGGCAGGTCATGAAGGCGGTCGGGATCGTGGAGGCGCGGCAGCTGGCGCCGGTGGTTTCGCTGCAGGCCTATTACACGCTGGCGGGGCGCGATCTGGAGCGGGAGATCGCTCCGATGCTGCTCTCCGAAGAGATCGGTCTGATGGTGTGGAGCCCGCTGGCGGGCGGGTTCCTGTCCGGCAAGTTCGACCGCGAGGGGAAGACCGCCGAAGGGCGCCGGGTGAATTTCGACTTCCCGCCGGTGGACAAGGAACGCGCCTATGACGTGATCGAGGTGATGCGGAGGCTCGCCGCCGAGAAGGGATGCACGGTGCCGCAGGTGGCGGTGGCGTGGCTGTTGCACCAGAAGGTGGTGACCAGCGTGATCCTGGGCGCGAAGCGGATCGATCAGCTGACCGACACGATGGGTGCGGTCGACGTTGAACTGACCGACGAGGACCGTGCGGCGCTTGATGCGGTGACCCAGCTGCCGGAGGAATACCCCGGCTGGATGCTGGAACGCCAGACGGAGCACCGGGCCAACCTGCTAGAAGCCCAGCGGCGCTGACAGCGCGCCTTTGGGGGCGCCTCGGCCCCGGCCAGGCGGCGCGCAGACGCCGCCGATGCAGAGTTCTTCGGCGCCGCCGGTGTTGTCCTCAAGTGCCAAGCGTGAGGCTTGAGGACCCGGCATTCTTGTCTTTGCCGGATGTGCAGAGATACGTTGTGCAGATTGATTGGCGGATACGGGCCTTCGGGCGCGGTATTTGAATAGGACCACGATGTATTTGACCGGCTTTTCGCCTAGGCCCTGCGGGCTTTTTCTCTCACTTCTTCTGGGCCTTGGATTTGGCGGTGGAGCCTTGGCCAACCCTTGCTCGATTGTCATTGTCAGAGACGGCGAGTTGGATTTGCTGGACCCGGGGGCGGCCATCACTCTGGCAGACCAGTGCCATGCGGCAGGGGCGGCGGTGCCGGACGATCCCTGTGATGTGCGTCTGTTCTATCGGGCGGGCGGAGCCATCGAGAACCTTACGATGACACCCGCGAGCATAGCGGCGGATCGGGAGAGGCTGCGGGCCTGCGTCCAGACGCGGCGCGCGGCGATCGAGGCGCTGGAGCAGAACCGACGCGATCTGGCGACGCCTTTACACGACGTCATCAGCAGCGGCGGAGGGGCGGACGCGGTTGCGGCGATCCTTGAGGAGACGGGTGACACCTATGTGAATGTCACCGATACCGAAGGGGTGACACCGCTCCATTCGGCGATGACGCACGGAGCGGATCCGGAAATCGTCAGTCTGCTGCTTGAGGCCGGGGCGGATCCGAATGCGGAGGCCGAGGAGTTCTGGCCCGTCTATCACTACGCCATCATAAACGATGTGCCGCGGGAGGTGCTGTCGCTGCTGATCGAAGGGGGGGCCGACCCGACGCGGGTGCTTATCAACGAAGATGCCTTCCCGAGCTATTACCAGAGGTCGGATGCGTTTTCCCTTGCGCTTGATGCCGGTTATGGCCTTGCGGATCTGAAGTGGATTTACGCGCAGGGCGACCTGGGGCGGCTCGCCTACCGGCGCCCGGTCTATTTCGACGCGATCCATTACGATAATCCAAGCGTCCTGGAATATGTGACCCAGGTTTCCGATCCGCCGGAAGACAGCATCGAAGCGACGGAGCTTCTGTTTGAGGCTGCGTATATGAATGCCCACCCGGAGGTGATCGCAAAAATCTTCGAGCTGGGAGCGGATGGGGTGCGCAGCACGCATCACTCCAACGGGCGGTCGGTTCTGCACTA
Organism: Aestuariibius violaceus; assembly: GCF_040779325.2. Classification (NCBI taxonomy): domain Bacteria; kingdom Pseudomonadati; phylum Pseudomonadota; class Alphaproteobacteria; order Rhodobacterales; family Paracoccaceae; genus Aestuariibius; species Aestuariibius violaceus. The sequence goes on along the minus strand of NZ_JBFONT020000001.1, from coordinate 1,362,748 downwards.
TGTGATCCATCATCCCCAGGATCTGCGGACGATCCGGGCGTTGATCGAGAACGGGGCCACGATGGGCGAGGGGGTTTCCATGGACAGCGCCCTTCTGGTGGCCGCGGCGCGCCACCCGGACCCTGAGCTGCTGCGGTATCTCGTCTCACTCGGGATCGACACGACGGTGCATCAGAACTTCCGGACGGCGATCTCCTTTGCCCGGCGCTCGGGGGAGAACGCGGAGGAAAAGGTCGCCGTTTTGCAGGAGCTTGGCTTTGTCGAGGAGTTCACCTGCCGGGATCGGTGCCCGGGCCTGCTGAGCGCTATCACGCGGGATCGTCCCGTCAAGGATATTCGGGCGATCCTGGAGGGCGGAGGCAACATCGGGGAGGTGAACCGCCAGGGCAATGGCGTCCTTCACCTTGCCGCCCTCAACCACGACATGCCCGAGGTGGTGATCCCGTTTCTGATCGAGGCGGGCGCGGATCCGGATCTGAAGAATGCTGCGGGCGAGACGCCTCTGGTCCGGGCGCTTGGGCTGGATGACGGTAACCCAGAAGCGGCCACGCTTCTTCTGAGATACGGGGCAGATCCCGACATCTTGGCGCCGGATGGCACCGCGCCGATCTTCATGGCGCTTGAGACGAGCGGGGATCTGGGTCTGCTCCGGGCGTTCGACGTCGCCGGTGTCGATATGGAGGTGAGGAACGCGGCGGGAGAGACGCCTGTCTTCGCCCTTCTGTCGTCGATGGCCGCGGACCAGCAGCTGTCCTTGCGGGTGCTGGTGAGCATCCCCCATGACGTCGGGTTGACGGATGCGAATGGCGACACGGCGCTGCACGTGGCGCTGAAAACGATCGAGCCGGATGTTCTGGATCCATCGGTCATCCGGTATGTCATGGACGCCGGATACGACGCTAATGCGCCAGGCGGCGACGGGGTGGTGCCGCTGCACCGCGCCATCGAGCGCGGCCACCACAGCGGGCCTGTGCTGAGCGCGCTTCTTGCAGGCAACGCGGATCCGAACCAGCCGAATGCCGGCGGGCTGACCGCCTTGCATCTGGCCGCGATGGGAGGATTTGAAGCGCCCGTCTTCGCCACCTTGCTGGAGCATGGCGCAGACCCTCAGGCGCGGACGCCGGAGGGGGTGTTGCCCGTGACGCTGTTGAAGGCGAACCGGCAGATGCGGCGGACCAGCGGCGCCGAGTACAAGGCGGCGCTTGCCGAACTGCGCCGGGGCGGTGGCGGGACCAACGTCTTCCGCGAGTGGCATCTGGCGGGTTGGACGCCCTGGATCGGTGGGGGTCTTGCGCTGATGCTGGTGCTGGGCGCTGCGCTTTGGCGCCTGACGCGGCCGGTGCGGATCATCTAGAATGGCGCGATCTGTGGCCGCCGGCCGTCGGTTTGACGATCTGCGCCAGAGGTTCTGCGGGCTTCCGGATCCCCTTCAAACCTGCCGTTTCTTGAACCAGGTGATGGCGTTTTCGTAGCCAGCGTCCTTGAGGATTGCGATCTTTGAGAGCCAGGCGGCGGGGCAAACGACCAGCGCGGCGGTGTTTCCCCGCGCCTGAAGCGCGGCTTCGGCCGGTTGTAAGAGCGAGGCCGCTGCACCGCCGTCGTTCTGGAGCCTTTCGGGGTCTGCCAGGTCACTGTGGTAGTAGTCGTCGATCACGCCGATGGCGCTGATGTCGTGCGGCGGCGGGAAGTGCAGCGGCGTGGCCGGTTGTGAGATGGCGTAGCCGGTGACGGTATCGCCTACCTCTGAGACGAACATGTCGCGATCGGGGAGGGTCAGGCTTTTCTCCATCCACGCACCGAACCGCGCATCTGCGTCGGGATGCGGTTTCCAGAATGCGTTGAGGTCGAAGAGGATCTGCCGGTTCTCCGCGCTGGACGCCACGATGGCCGGGACGTCGGCGGCATTGGCGGGGCGGACGTCCTGGAGCTCTTGCGGGGAGCGGAGCCCTGTCTTCGCGAAGTACAGGGTCAGCGGGTCGTAATCCGGCGCCGCGTAGGCCTGCTCCCAGACGCCGCCCGGCACGGAGGAGCCAAGGAGGATCCTTGCACCAGCCTCGATCAGATCTGCCTCGGCGGCCTCGAAGAGCGTTTGCAGCGTCCCGTCGGGCGCATCGTCGCGGAGGAAGCAATCCTCCATGATGAGGCCGGGGCGCCCGAACGCGCCGGCATAGATGGGGGGAACCGGCAGCAGGATCGTGTGTGTGATGCCGATGGCCTCACCGTCGGCCTCGGCCAGGAGCCACTTCTGGCGGAACGGCGGATTGTCCTGCCCCAGCGCGGCGCTGATCGTGGCTGTGATCTTGTCACGGGCTTTGGCGGCGAGTGTCCACAGGGTCGGGTTCGCCGCTTGCCTTTGCCGGGCGTCTTCGAGAAGCAGCCCGGCGGCGACATCAAGGTCGGCCGGTTCGAGATCACGGATGGTGAGCGGCACAGGATGCGCCCCCGTCATGCTGCCTTGTCGAGGCCCCTGCCCTTCAGGAGCGCGTCGACCCCCGGCAGGCGGCCACGAAAGTCGGTGTAGAGGTCTTCGGCCTCTTCGGTACCGCCTTTGGAGAGGATGTTGTCCTCCAGCGCCTTGGCCATCCCGTCGTCGAACGGGTCGCCGGTTTCCTCGAAGGCGGCGAAGGCGTCGGCATCCATCACCTCGGACCACATGTAGCTGTAGTAGCCCGAGGAATAGCCGTCGCCCGCGAAGACATGGGCGAAGTGGGGCGTGGCGTGGCGCATGGGGATGGCGTGGGGCAGGCCGATTTCCTCGAGGATCTCGGCCTGGCGCTGCATCGGGTCAGCGGGCGGCTCCCGGTCGTGGAAGCCCAAGTCGACGAGGGCCGAGGCGAGGTATTCGACGGTCTGGAAGCCCATGTCGAAGGTCGCGGCGTTGAGCAGCCGCTGGAGGAGGTCCTCGGGCATCGGCTCGTCCGTCGTCGCGTGGCGGGCGTGCTTTTGCAGGACCTCGGGCACTTCGAGCCAGTGTTCGTAGAGCTGGGAGGGAAGCTCGACGAAGTCGCGGGCGACGGAAGTGCCCGAGAGGCTTTCATAGGTCACGTCGGACAGGATGTGGTGCAGGGCGTGGCCGAATTCGTGGAACAGCGTGCGTGCATCGTCGAAGGACAGAAGCGCGGGGTCGGATTTCGCGAAATTGCAGACGTTGAGGACGATCGGGCGGATCTCCCCCTCAAAGCTCTGCTGGTCGCGGAAGGTGGTGCACCAGGCGCCGGAGCGCTTGGAGGGCCGGGCGAAGTAGTCCCCGATGAAAAGCGCCATATGGCGGCCGTCGCGGGTGATGTCCCAGGCGCGGCAATCCTCATGGTAGAGGGGCAGGTCGACGGGTTTGAACTCGAGCCCGAAGAGGCGGTTGGCGGTGTCGAACGCCGCGTCGATCATGTTGTCGAGCTTGAGATAGGGCTTGAGCGCAGCCTCATCGAGGTCGTGTTCCTTCGCGCGGCGCTTCTCGGTGTAGTAGCGCCAGTCCCAGGGTTCGAGCGGGCCGTCGAACCCGTCGGAATGGAGGAGGAGTGTCAGATGCTCCTGATCGGCGAGGGCCTGGGCCTTGGCCGGTTCCCAGACCTGCATCAACAGGTCGCGGACGGCGGCGGGGGTGCCGGCCATCTCGGTCTCCAGCTTGTAATCGGCGAAGGTGTCGTAGCCCAGAAGCTGCGCGCGTTCGTGGCGAAGCTGCAGGATTTCGGCGGCGATGGCGCGGTTATCGGTGTCGCCGCCATTGGCGCCGCGGGATGTCCAGGCGCGCCAGGCGGTTTCGCGCAGGTCACGACGATCGGAGAATTGCAGGAAGGGCACGATGAGCGACCGGGAGAGGGTGATGACGGGGCCGTCCTCCCCGCCTGCGGCGCGGGCCGCGTCGCGGACGAAGTCGGGGAGGCCCTGCATCTGGTCCTCTTTGAGCGGCAGGGTCCAGCTGCGTTCGTCGGCGAGGAGGTTCTGGGTGAACTGGGTGCCGAGGGTGGCCAACCGGCTCTTGATCTCTTTCAGGCGGTCGGCCTCGGCGCCTTCCAGCTTGGCGCCCGAGCGGACGAAGTTGCGGCGGGTGAGGTAGAGAAGGCGGTGCTGTTCTTCGGTGAGGTCGAGGGTGTCGCGCGCCTGCCAGACCGCCTCGATCCGGTCGAAGAGCGGGCGGTTGGCGGTGATATCGGAGGAATAGGCGGAAAGCTTCGGGGAAAAGTCCCGCTGCAGCGCCTCGCGGGTATCGGTGCTGTCGGCGGAAGCGATGCCGTAGAAGGTGGAGGCCGTCTTGCTGAGCGCATCGCCCGCGACTTCCATTGCTTCAATCGTGTTCGCGAAGGTCGGCGCCTCGTCGTTTTCGGCGATCCGCGCGATCTCGGCCCTGCCCTGCTCGAGCGCCTTGTCCATGGCGGGCGCGAAGGCGTCATCGGTGATGCGGTCGAAGGGCGGCAGGCCGAACGGCGTATCCCAGGTGTCGAGCAGGGGGTTGGTCATGGCGCGGATCTCCTTTCCACCAGAGCTAGGGTGGACGGGGGGAAGAATCCACTCCTGAACGGCCCCTGCGAGGGGACCCGCCGATTAGCCCGGGAAGGCGGTGCCGGACGGGCCTGAGCCGATTTCGAGGATGCGCACATCGCCTTCGCGGGCGATCATGTAATGGACGGTGCCTGCCGGGGTCAGAACGAGGCTTCCGGCCTCGATCCGGATTTCGGTTGCGGGATCGATCGTCTCGCCCGTGCCGAGGAACATCACGCCGTCGACCACGAGCGAAAGGCGCTCATCGGGGTGGCTGTGGGGCGGGAAGACGGCGCCCTCTTGCATCACCGAATTGGCGGCATAGAGGCCATCGGCGTCGAAAGCGCCGGTGACGAACGCGGCCGAGACGCCGTCGAAGGACGGGTGGGCGTTCAGCGCCATCGCGTCGAGGGTTCGGGTTTCCACCCCCTGGGCCATGGCGCCCCCTGCCAGAAGACCGGCCAGAATTGCAGCGCGTAACACGATCATGAGTTGCTCCTTCTTCATCACGGGTCGTATATGAACTGGCTAGTCTATAATCGGACGGAAATAATAGACCGATGAGTTCACAATTCCGCGAAGAGCGTCCGCGGGGTCGCCCCCGGAGCTTTGACGAGGCCGCGTTGATCGACACGGTGACGGATCTGTTCTGGCGGAAGGGGTTCGCCGGTACGTCTTTAAGCGACCTGACGGATGCAACGGGAGCGGCGCGCGCGTCGTTCTACAAGCTCTATGGGGATAAGGAGGCGTTGCTGGCCCGGGCGCTGGGCACTTATGCGGATCGCTTCCACGCCCGTGTGGACGCAACACTGGCCAAGGGCCTTTCCCCCCGCGAGGCGGTTGCGGAGACGCTGACGGCCAGTGCCGACCGGCTGGCCGATCCCGACGCACCGAATGGCTGCCTGCGCTGCCGGACGACCCTTGAACAACCGGAGCCGCGCGCAGACGTGGCCGCGGCGCTTGATCGGGCGAATGGGGGCTTCGTCATGCAGATGGAACGGCTGCTGACCGGTGATGGCAATCCGACGCCCCGGGACCGGCAAAGGGCACTGGCCTTGACGGCGGCGGTAAACGGCATGGTGGTGCTGGCGGAAGCGGGGGCGGATCGGGGCGCGCTTCAGGCGGTGATTGACGCCACGCTCGACGCTGTTTTCCCGCCCGCATAAGGCGAAACAGGCCTTGTCAATCCCCTTTCAACGCCTTATGTCGCTGATTTCCGCCTTACGCAAACCAGCCGGAGTACCCTATGGCCCGCGTCACCGTCGAAGACTGCGTCGATAAAGTTCCGAACCGGTTCGAGCTTGTGATGCTCGCCTCGCACCGGGCGCGGGAGCTCGCCACCGGCTCTCCGCTGACGGTCGACCGCGACAACGACAAGAACCCGGTCGTCGCCCTGCGCGAGATCGCCGAGGAGACGCAGCAGGCCGACGATCTGCGCGAGCGGATGATCGAGGCCCATCAGACCCAGATCGAGGTCGACGAGCCGGAAGAAGACGCCATGGCGCTGCTGATGGGACAGGAGACCGACAGGCCCCAGCAGGACGACATGGACGAGGAAAAGCTCTTGCGCGCGCTGATGGAAGCGCAAGGCCAGAGCTGACCCGGATATGGGGGTGGCATGATCGACGCTGACGATCTCGTCACCCTTGTCCGCAATTATAACCCGCACACGAACGAGGCGCTGATCCGCGACGCATTCGCCTATGGCGAGGCGGCGCATGAGGGCCAGTTCCGCCGATCCGGCGAGCCCTACTTTACCCATCCGGTTGCGGTTGCCGCGATCCTGACAGAACAGCAGATGGACGATGCCTCGATCGTCACCGCGCTTCTCCATGACACGATCGAGGATACCCGCGCCTCTTACCGCGATATCGAGACGCGCTTCGGCACCGAGATTGCCGAGCTGGTCGATGGCGTCACCAAGCTGACCAACCTTCAGCTGTCGTCGTCGGAAAGCAAGCAGGCCGAAAACTTCCGCAAGCTCTTCATGGCGACGTCGAAGGATCTGCGGGTCACGCTGGTCAAGCTGGCGGACCGGCTGCACAACATGCGCACCATCAAGGCAATGAAGCCGGAGAAACAGGCCCAGAAAGCCCGCGAGACGATGGAGATCTATGCGCCGCTCGCCGGCCGGATGGGGATGCAGTGGATGCGGGAGGAGCTGGAGGATCTGGCGTTCCGCGTGCTGAACCCGGAAGGCCGGTCGTCGATCATCCGCCGCTTCATCACGCTGCAGAAGGAAAGCGGCGACGTGATCACCAAGATCACGATGGATATCCGCGTGCTGCTTGCCGCCGAGGGGATCGAGGCCGAGGTCTATGGCCGCGCGAAGAAGCCCTATTCGATCTGGCGCAAGATGCAGGAGAAGGAACAGTCATTCTCGCGCCTGTCCGACATCTACGGCTTTCGCATCATCTGCCGGCAAGAGGCGGATTGTTACCGTGTTCTCGGCGCGATCCACCAGCGCTGGCGCGCGGTGCCGGGGCGGTTCAAGGATTATATCAGCCAGCCCAAGTCGAACGGCTATCGCTCGATCCACACGACGGTCTCGGGGCGCGACGGCAAGCGGGTGGAGGTGCAGATCCGCACCCGCCAGATGAACGAGGTCGCCGAAAGCGGGGTTGCCGCGCACTGGTCCTATCGCGACGGGGAACGGGTGGAGAACCCCTTTGCCGTCGATCCGCAGAAGTGGATCTCGGCCCTGACCGAACGGCTGGATGCGGAAGGCGACCATGACGAATTCCTCGAGGCGGTGAAGCTCGAGATGTATCAGGACCAGGTCTTCTGCTTCACGCCGAAGGGCGATGTGATCAAGCTGCCCCGGGGCGCCACCCCGATCGACTTTGCCTATGCGATCCACACGCGGATCGGCCATGCCTGCGTCGGCGCCAAGGTGGACAGTATCCGCGTGCCGCTCTGGACCCGGCTGAAGAACGGGCAGTCGGTGGAGATCATCACGGCGGAAGGCCAGCGCCCGCAGGTCAGCTGGATCGATATCGCGGTGACGGGCCGCGCCAAGTCGGCGATCCGCAAGGCCCTGCGCGAGGAGGACCGCGAGCGGTTCGTCCGGCTGGGCCGCGAGCTCGCCCGCGTGGCGTTCGAACATGTGGGCAAGCGCGCCACCGACAAGGCGCTCAGGACGGCGGCGAAGACGCTGGGCCTGCCCTCGATGCCCGAGATGCTGGCCCGCCTCGGTTCGGCCGAGATTACCGCGCGGGAGGTCGTGGCGGCGATCTATCCCGAGCTTGCCGAACACGAGGGCGACGAGATCGACGGGACCCGGGCCGTCGTTGGCCTGATCGCCGATCAGAGCTTTGGTCGCGCCGCCTGCTGCCAGCCGGTGCCGGGCGAGCGGATCGTGGGCATCACCTTCCGCGGTCAGGGCGTCGTCGTTCATGCCATCGATTGCGAGGCGCTCGCCCAGTACGAGGAACAGGCCGATCGCTGGGTCGACCTGCAGTGGCACGAGGGCAAGCACCCGGCGGTCAATACGGTGACACTGGACCTCACCATCTCCAACGCGACAGGCGTTCTGGGACGTATTTGCACATTGATCGCCGAGCAATCGGCGAATATCTCCGACCTCAAATTTCTGGATCGCAAGCCGGATTATTACCGGATCACCATTGATGTGGACCTGCGCGACGCGGCGCATCTGCACACGGTGATGACCGCGCTCGAGGCCGATAGCGACGTGGCCGCCATCGCCCGCCTGCGCGACCCGACGCGGGTCAGCCCGGCCGAGGCGGTGCAGACGCATCCCGAGACCGGCACGCGCCGCAAGGAAACCGAGCTCGCGACGCAGAATTGACATTCTGGCCCCGTAGGCACCGGGGCACTAAGTGGTTACATGCGGCGTAGGGGCGCCGCAGAGAGAGGAACGGGCAGTTGGTCTTCAAACGCCGGGACAGGCGAGGTGTCGTGCAGATCGTGGCCGAGGCGCTTTGGCCGCGCGGCGGCTGGGCACGGGCGTTCGAATACATCAAGCTGCGCCTGCGCCGCCTGCCCGACACGCCCGAGAAGATCAGCCGCGGCATCTGGGCGGGGGTGTTTGTCACCTTTACGCCGTTCTACGGCCTGCATTTCATCGTGGCCGCGATCATCGCCAAGGTGATGCGCGGCAATATTCTGGCCGCTCTGCTCGCGACGTTCTTCGGCAACCCGCTGACCTATGTGCCGATCGGCGTCATCTCTTTGAATACCGGTCATTTCCTGCTGGGGACGCGCCCGGACCCCGAGGTGAGCGTGTCGCTGATGCGCAAATTCGCCGATGCGGGCGCCGACCTGTGGGACAATTTCCTGGCGATTTTCACCGCCGACACGATGGAATGGGCACGCCTGGCACGCTTCAATGACGAGGTCTTCGTGCCGTATCTGGTCGGCGGGATCCTTCCGGGGATCGTCACCGCGACGGTCATCTATTACCTGTCCCTGCCGGTGATCCGGGCGCATCAGAACCGCCGCCGCCAGCGGCTGCGCGCCAAGCTCGACGCGCTGAAGAAGGCGGCGATGCCGGGGATGAAGGCCGGATCGCAAACCAACTGACCCTCTGACAGCCCCGGGGTCTTGCGCGATCAGGGGATTGCCCCGGCCGCCGCGGCCCGGCAAAGCTCGACCCGGAAACAGAGCCCGGACAGAGAGGATGCCCACCATGCCCGATCATCTTCGCCTCGGCGTCAATATCGACCATGTCGCCACCGTCCGGAATGCCCGCGGCGGGGCGGTGCCCGACCCGGTGCGCGCCGCCAAGCTGGCGGAAGAGGCCGGGGCGGACGGGATCACCGCCCATCTGCGGGAGGACCGGCGGCATATCTCCGACACCGATATCGAGGCCTTGATGGAGACGCTCTCGACACCCTTGAACTTCGAGATGGCGGCGACGGACGAGATGCAGGCGATTGCCCTGCGCCATGTCCCCCATGCGGTGTGCCTCGTGCCCGAGCGGCGTGAGGAGCGGACGACCGAAGGCGGGCTGGAAGTCGCCAAGGACGAGAACCGGCTGGCCCATTTCATCGCCCCCCTGCGCGATGCGGGCTGCCGGGTGTCGATCTTCATCGCCGCCGACAAGCGCCAAATCGAGGCCGCCCACCGGATCGGGGCTGAGGTGATCGAGCTGCATACCGGCGCCTATTGCGACGCTCATGCGGAAGAGCGTTTTTCCGAGCGAGATCAGGAGCTTGGCAAGCTGACCGAGATGGCCGCTTTTGCCGATGATCTGGGGCTGGAGGTCCATGCGGGCCACGGTCTGACCTACGACACGGTGGCCCCGGTCGCCGCCCTGCCGCAGGTGCGGGAGCTGAATATCGGGCACTTTCTGATCGGCGAGGCGATCTTCCGCGGGCTCGATCCCGCCATCAAGGAGATGCGCCGGATCATGGACGACGCCCGCGCCTGAGCCATTTCCGGACGGTTCCCGCCTTGCGCGCACCGGGGCGAGGCGGTAGGCCTCCCCGCGACTTCAAGCCAAGTGGAGACCCTTCGATGGCACGTCCCAAAATCGCTCTCATCGGTGCCGGCCAGATCGGCGGCACGCTGGCCCATCTCGCCGCGATCAAGGAGTTGGGGGATGTCATCCTCTTCGACATCCAGGACGGCACACCGCAGGGCAAGTCGCTCGATATCGCCGAGTCGGGCCCGGTGGAGGGGTTCGACGCATCCCTGAAGGGCACGACCGACTACGCCGATATCGCAGGCGCCGATGTCTGCATCGTCACGGCCGGTGTCCCCCGCAAGCCGGGGATGAGCCGTGACGACCTGCTGGGCATCAACCTCAAGGTCATGAAAGCCGTGGGCGAGGGGATCCGGGCGAACGCGCCCGATGCCTTCGTGATCTGCATCACCAATCCTCTGGATGCGATGGTCTGGGCCCTGCGGGAGTTCTCGGGCCTGCCGCACGCCAAGGTCTGCGGGATGGCCGGCGTGCTCGACAGCGCACGGTTCCGGCACTTCCTGGCCGATGAATTCGGCGTGTCGATGAAGGACGTCACCGCCTTCGTCCTTGGCGGCCACGGCGACACGATGGTGCCGCTGACGCGCTATTCGACGGTTGCGGGCATTCCCCTGCCCGATCTGGTCAAGATGGGCTGGACGACGCAGGAAAAGCTGGACGCGATCGTCCAGCGCACCCGCGACGGCGGGGCAGAGATCGTGGGCCTGCTTGGCAACGGCTCGGCCTATTACGCGCCCGCCACGAGCGCGATCCAGATGGCCGAAAGCTATCTGAAGGACCAGAAGCGGGTCCTGCCCTGCGCGGCCTATGTCGACGGCGCCTACGGGCTGAACGGGTTCTACGTCGGCGTGCCGACGGTCATCGGCGCAGGCGGCATCGAGCGGATCGTGGAGATCTCGCTGTCGAAGGACGAACAGGCGATGTTCGACAAGTCGGTCGGCGCCGTGAAGGGCCTTGTGGAGGCCTGCAAGGGGATCGACGAGTCGCTGGGGTGACGCCGTGACGGGCGACCATTCCGCGTGATCCCGCCTCTCGGGCTTCGCCCGCTGCCCCGACAACTGGATGGAAGTGCCGTCCTGACGTCAAGCTGGGCGGGCGGACGCCCGAGCCTCGGTGGCGCTCGGATCGACCCCGACCTCGCTTTCATCGCGCAGATCGATTTGGCCGACGTCGCCCGGTTTCGACCGGGCAACGGTCTTCCTGACCATGGCCATCTGGCGATCTTTCTGGATCGCGATCGGGATGGCGGAGCGATCATTCACGTCGTCGCCCCGTCCGATGCGGACAATGCTGCGCAGGAGGAGGATCTGCGCCAGGGAAGACGGTGCGCCCTCATCATTGGCGAACTGGAAGATCAGGCCGTGGGTGCTCCTCGAACCGGCGAGGATCTGGTAAACCTTCTGCCCTATGGCGACCGGCCGTGGCTGTGGAGCACGGTTTTCGATGTCGTCACCTTGATCGAGGGGCTCTGCGGCAATGAACGCAATCGGGTGCAAGCCTTGCGTGGCAGCGCCTTGTCATCCGCGATGTGGCGGCGCCATGAGCTGGAATTCTCGCCTCGCGCCCTGTTTCGACGTTGGTTCATCGGCAGGACCGAGCGGGAAGACTGGGTCATCCGCCGCACCCTCGAAGAAGAAGCCGAAACCCACGCCAAGATAAGAGCGATCCGCGCTGGATCGGCCGACGCCGCAGCCTTGGCCGGCAGGCTTCGCGCTTGGGCGGAGGGCCAGCGTTCGGATGCTTTGTCCCCGTCAGACGCCGCTGCATTCGAAGAGCTTACGGCACCGCTCAGGGCGGGCGGTGCGCTGTCGGACTACGCCAAGGCACACCACCTCAACCTGGCCATACCGGTGATGGCCCAGCTTCACAGCATGCTGCGCGCTGATGCTGAGACCTATGCCAGCTTGCCGCTGGCCGTAAGAGAGGGGATGGTTGCCAAAGGCAGCGACCCTGGTCCGGTTCATCGGCTGTTCGGTGCCTTTCCCGACGAGTTGAAAGCCTGGGGGCGGGAGGATGACGTCCTGCCCATCTTCTGTTTCTGGCCGGATCTTCTGACAGGTTTGAATTGGGGGTATGGTTACTGCTGTGTCGTAACTCTCGATCAGGACGACTTTCCTCCGAGTGACCTGAGCAAGGCGGATGTGGTGGGCGTAACGGATCCAAATATGCTCTGACAGCGGCCCGGTGGCTGATTGCACTCTCATCGGAAAAAACACTGGTGGGCGAACCTGGATTGAGCGCATTTCACGCCTTCGATCTGCAATTCCGGACCAGCAATCTTCTTTTCACTCAGCCCGAAAACCGGCATGAGGCAGGTGATGACCGAGCGAACCGAACCCCGCGGCTTTGTCCTTGCTTCCAGCGGCGAGGGGTTTGCGCCCATCGCCTTCCATGCCGGGCGATACCTGCGGGAGGTGCATCCGGACGCGCTGATCGATTTCTACACCGATGAAGAGGGGCTCGACCCCGGGCCGTTCGACCGGATCGTCCCGCTTGAGCGGTCGTGGCACCGGCCCAAGTTCGAGGCGCTGCGCAGGACGCGGTTCGAGCGGACGATCTATGTCGACACCGACGTCATCACCTTGGCCGATCTGACCGACGTCTTCGACGTGCTCGACCGGTTCGACATCGCGGGCGCCCATGGGGACCGGCGGGGGAATGAGTTCAACTCCCGGTCTTGGCGGTCGAGCGTCCCGCCCGCCTTTCCGCAGATGAATTCCGGCGTGATGGGCGTGAAGACGAGCCCGGCGATCCTGAAGCTCTGGGAAGAGACCGAAGCCGCACTGGCCGAGCCAGAGCAGAAGAAGGACCAGATCCCGCTGCGCGAGCTGCTCTATGACAGCGACCTGCGGATCGCGACGCTTCCGGTGGAATACAACCTCGTCAGCCTGAGGCAGGTCGATGCGATGAAGGTGGGCTATGCCGCCGCCCCGCGCGTGCTGCACCTGCACCGGCTGCACAAGCATCTTCGGCGGGACATGCCGCAGGAGACGGATCTGGCGACGCTGGTCGGTCACGGGCGGCTGGCGCGGATCGCGAAGCTGCTGGAAAGCGATGTGACGCTGAAGGGCAGGAATGTCGCCGATCTGTCGCGCTGGCGGCGGGGCTGGCGCGCGCGGCTGGCCGATCTGACCGTGCGCTGACGGATACCGGCATCCGCGGCGGGCGAGTCGCCGCGCAGGTTATCGAAACCATGTCTTGACGGGCCAGCCGCGCCACGAGATCCCATTTTGTGATCACACGCTGATTTCATGTGATCACAAATGTCGGTTTTCCTTGCGGCAAGACGCCTTTACACATGACGCGCCGGGGCGGGTTATGCTTATCGGGGCGCGTTGCCCCGGGGCGGCGCCGGACGGGAATCAGAGCGAGGTCTTATCCATGAATATCCACGAGTATCAGGCCAAGGCCCTTCTGCGCAGCTACGGCGCTCCGGTCTCTGACGGGCGGGCGGTTCTGCGTGCGGAAGAGGCCAAGACGGCGGCCGGCGGGTTGGACGGGCCGCTTTGGGTCGTCAAGGCGCAGATCCATGCGGGCGGCCGCGGCAAAGGCTCGTTCAAGGAGGCCGATGCGGGCGAGAAGGGCGGCGTGCGGCTGGCCAAGTCGGTCGAGGAGGCCGCCGAAGAGGCCAAGCGGATGCTGGGCCGGACATTGGTGACCCATCAGACCGGCCCGGACGGCAAGCAGGTCAACCGGATCTATATCGAGGACGGATCGGAGATCGAGCGCGAGATGTATCTTGCGCTGCTCGTCGACCGCCAGACCTCGCGCGTCGGTTTCGTCTGCTCGACCGAAGGCGGCGTGGATATCGAGGAGGTCGCGGCCAGCACGCCCGAGAAGATCCTGTCGTTCAGCGTCGATCCCGTGATGGGGTACCAGCCCTATCACGGCCGCCGGATTGCCTTCGCGCTTGGCCTCGAAGGCCAGCAGGTCAAGCAATGCGTGGCGCTGATGGGCACGCTCTACAAGCTCTTCATCGAGAAAGACATGGAGATGCTGGAGATCAACCCGCTGATCGTGACCGACAAGGGCGACCTCAAGTGCCTCGATGCCAAGATGGGCTTCGACGGCAACGCGCTCTACCGGCACGATGACATCCTGGCGCTGCGCGACGAGACCGAGGAGGATCCCAAGGAGCTTGCCGCGTCGAAATACGATCTGAACTACATCGCTTTGGATGGTGAGATCGGCTGCATGGTGAACGGCGCCGGCCTGGCCATGGCGACGATGGACATCATCAAGCTTTACGGGGCGGAACCTGCGAACTTCCTCGACGTGGGCGGCGGCGCCACGAAAGAGAAGGTGACGGAAGCCTTCAAGATCATCACGTCGGACCCGAACGTGAAGGGGATCCTCGTCAACATCTTCGGCGGCATCATGCGCTGCGACGTGATCGCCGAGGGCGTGGTCGCTGCGGTCAAGGAGGTCGGGCTTCAGGTCCCGCTGGTGGTGCGGCTCGAAGGGACAAATGTCGAGAAGGGGAAAGAGATCCTCAACGGCTCGGACGTGGACGTGATCGCGGCGGACGACCTGAAGGACGGCGCGCAGAAGATCGTGAAGGCGGTGAAGGGGTGAACGCCGGTCCGCGACAGTGTCGCGGACGAAAAGGTCCTGTGGACCTTTTCGAGGCGCGAACGGGCGATCCGCAAGGATCGGTCATGGTCGCGGCATCCGGCGTCGTCGGAGCCGCCTACGCCATCGCCAAAGGCCGGACGACCTTGCCAGATCGAACGGTGGCCCTGCACGCCTGGCCACTGCCGGGCGGCATGGTGAGGAATTGCACCCATGTCCGGAAACCCGGACTCGCCAGAATCACTAATCTATTCAATACTCTGCCCCGGCGGGTGCGGTCTTTGTTTGTGGGGACAGGCTGTGCGCCGTCGTCGTATCCTCGAACGCGCCCTACCGATGGGCCATTTCGGGAACGGTTTTGTTCATACCAGTCCCCCGAAGGAATAGTCTCATGACCTTTCACAAATCCATCGCATTGTCCGTTCTTGCCTTGGCCACGGCCTGTGCCCCGGCCGGGCCGACCATGACCACCTCGGCGACATTTCAAGGCGGCGACCGGCCCATTTCGGCCGTCAGCGCAGCGCGATTGTTCCAGAGCGTCTGCGTTGCCAATCGCAACAACCTGAGTGCCATTCCGGCAGCGCTCGCGCAGTCGACCTTCATTCTGAACACGTCAGAGAACGTCTACTACCACGTGGACTACGACCTTTCGTTCGCGCTGGTTGCCAGTTCTCCGAACCCGATCTGCTCGTTCGTCTGGGCGTCACCCGAACCCGTTTCGGTGAACCAGGCGGCCCTGGCCTCGGTCGCACCGGGCGGCCAGTTCCGCGACGTGCGGGAGATCAGCAAGTTCAACTACTCGATCAGAGGACTTCCGTGAGATCGCTTCTCCTTCCCCTTGCGCCCGCCCTGCTTGCGGCGGGCGCCACCCTTGCCTCTGCCGGTGATCCGCTTGCCGAGATGGGCGAGGCCTGCGTAACGCCCGATCCGGCGGGACTTCTCGCCTCGGGCAAGATCTTCGTCGACCGCTTCGGCTATGACACCAAACCGGGGATCGGCGGGATGAAGACCTATGTGTCGCCCGACGAGGCCCGAACGGTCTTTCTGATGGGCGACGGACGAACCGCCTCCTGCACGATGATCGTCACGCTTGAGGACGAGGCCGAGGCCCAACGTATCACCGACATGCTGCAGAGCTATGCCGACACCATGCCCGGGATGACCCCGGTCGAAGGCGCCAAGGGCAAGACCTGGCGCTGGGAAGAGGGCGGCACGACCTTCGCCATGGGCCATCAGCGGGCCGCAGGCGGCGACGACCTGATCCTGACCTACGAGATCGGGACGGGGTCGTAAGGGAACGCTTTTCTGTATCTGAAAGGAAGACTGCGAAGATGGGGAAAGAAATCCTCGACAGGTCCAATGTCGACGTGATCGCGACGGAGAGCCTGACACAGAGATCGGAAGACGTTACGCGAACCGAGAGGATGTGATGCCTCTTCTCGGAAAACAGATCGTCGCGGCAGCCCTATTCCTGATTGCCGGATGCAGCACCTATGATGCCGAAGGAAACGTGGCCACCGGCCCTTTCGGGCAGCAGCCGCTCTTTACGGAAGATGTGCAGATGGCATTTCGCTCTGGCGTCATTGCCTGTGCAGAATTCAAGACGTCGAACGCACCGCTGGCGAACTTGGCCAGCCAAGGCTTCTCCCCAGTTCGAAACGGATATCTGATCCGGGTGGACAACCCGCGGATCGCGCTTGGTGGGTCAAGGGTCAGAGTTACCGTCCGGCGGGATGAATGCCGGGTCGATGCCGAACCTCTATTCCCCGCAGAGATAACCACCGCCAGCAGGCTGACACGTGAAACTCTGGCGCAGAGAGGCCTTGAGTTGGACGTCACTCTTCGCGGCGGCACCAGATCCAATGTGGGTTTCGCGCAAGCGATCTTTTGAACGAAGAACAGCAACTCGGCTAGCAGCCGCAGACGAAAGCAAACAGGAGATTCCATTGGCCATTCTCGTCGACAAGGACACCAAGGTGATCTGCCAGGGCCTCACCGGCTCGCAAGGCACGTTCCATACCGAACAGGCGATCGCCTATGGCACGCGGATGGTGGGCGGCGTGACGCCCGGCAAGGGCGGGATCGAGCATCTGGGCCTGCCGGTCTTCGACTCGTGTCACGAAGCGGTGGAGAAGACAGGCGCGACGGCCTCGGTCATCTACGTGCCGCCGCCGTTTGCCGCGGATTCGATCCTCGAGGCGATCGATGCGGAGATCCCGCTGGTCTGCTGCATCACCGAGGGCATCCCGGTGCTCGACATGATGACGGTGAAACGGGCGCTCGAGGGATCGAAGACAACGCTGATCGGGCCGAACTGCCCGGGCGTCATCACGCCCGATGCCTGCAAGATCGGGATCATGCCCGGCCACATCCACAAGCGCGGCAAGGTCGGCGTCGTCTCACGCTCCGGCACGCTGACCTACGAGGCGGTCAAGCAGACGACCGATGTGGGCCTTGGCCAGTCGACCTGCGTCGGCATCGGCGGCGACCCGATCAAGGGGACGGAGCATATCGATGTGCTGGAATGGTTCCTCGCCGATGACGAGACCGAGGCGATCATCATGATCGGCGAGATCGGCGGCTCGGCCGAGGAGGAAGCCGCGCAGTTCCTCGCCGACGAGGCGAAGGCGGGCCGCGGCAAGCCGACGGCAGGCTTCATCGCGGGCCGCACGGCGCCTCCGGGCCGCCGCATGGGCCATGCGGGCGCCATCGTCGCGGGCGGCAAGGGCGACGCGGAGAGCAAGATCGAAGCGATGAAGGCCGCCGGGATCACCGTGGCCGAAAGCCCGGCGACCCTGGGCGAGGCTGTGGTGGAGGCGATTGGGTAAAGTGACGGGCCGTGCGTCCATCTTACTGGTCGCACTCCTGAGCGGAGGTGCCGTGGCTGCTGCCAGTCTTCCCCATCCGGAGGCGCCCGCATTCGAGGCGTGCGCCACCGACATGGACGTCGCCGCGGCCGTCGTCGCGGAACGGATTGCCCGTATGGGATGGGCCGAGACCGATCTTTCGGAAGAGCTTCAGGAGATGGGTCACGTCTACGGCGCCCTGCGATACTTCGGGGCGTCAGCCTACCTGGGCAAAACCTCGGTAGAGGACTGGACCGCAAGTCTGCAAGACTATCGCAATGAGACGGGTGGTTTGCCCGCATTCGGGCTCGAGGGCTTGGATCAGACATATCGAACCCGCGCCTTCCGTGATCCTGCCGGATCAGGAGTTCTGGTCCTGACATCGGATGATGACAACACATGGTCGTGCGAGATTCTGCTGAACGAGGCGCCGCCAAACGCTTCTGATTTCATGTCGACCGCTGATGAAACCGATGAGGTCGCAACCGCAGAGGGGTTCGCCTTCCGCTCGGTCGATCAGCATCCCGGTACGTTCGCAGAGATGCTGGCGCTGCTTCCGTTTGTTCCCATGCCAAAGGTCTACTACGCCGAGTATCTGAGTGCTGACCCCGAAATCCTGCGGGAACGTTACGGATTGAAAACGTCGATCACCTTCGCTGCCCAAGTCAGCGTCATCAACGCCTTCTGACGGGACGCGAACCATGGCATATCAAAGCGACAGCGACTTCATTCACAGCTCCAGCAACGTGCGGGGCATGGGTCACAGCGATCGGAAGATACTGGAAAGATGACCCCCCTCGCCGCCCTCCAAGCCTCTCTTGCCCGCTGGCGGACCTTCTCGGGCCGCTCCCGGCGGTCGGAGTTCTGGTGGACGATGCTGGCGGCGCTTTGTGTGGTCGTGCTGGCGCTGGGGGTGGATCAGGTGGTGTTCGGGGGCGGAACGGTCGCGGTCGATGCCAGCCCGCGGTTTCCCGTGACGGGGCTGGCGCTGCTGGCCATGGCGTGTCCGCTGATGGCGCTGGGCTGGCGGCGGATGCAGGATACCGGGCGGCCGGGATGGCTCACGCTGGTGCCCTTGGCGGTGGTCGTGCCGGTTAACGCCGCTTTAGCAGCCGGATGGCTACAGACGGGGCGCAACCTTGCCTATATCGTGCTGACCGTGATCGAACTTGCCGCCCTCGCCCTGACCCTCCTCCTCCTCGCCCGCCCGTCGGAGCCGGGGGCAAACCGCTATGGCGCCAATCCGAAGGGGGTGGAGGCGTGAGAAAAGCACTCGCATCGCTGTTCGTCTTCATGGCGACATCAGCTCACGCAGACTCGAACTTTTTGGGAGCGACCCTGGGAATTTGCGCACAAAGTGCGAATTCGATCGCCGCGGTCCAGGCTCCGCTGGAGGCGGCAGGTTGGACTGTTTTAGAGCGGACTGCCCTTCCCGATGCTTTCGTCGACGCAATGATATGGACTAACGCTGCCGAGAGCTTCTTTGGCGATGCACCGGTAGCCAGACTCCCTTCGATGCTTGAACTCAATGAGTCTGCAATCCGGGGACTACGACACAAAGTCGATTTACCCGAAAGCGCGATGCGGATCTTTCTCCGCGAGACAGAAGGTGGGCCTGAAGCACTTGTCGTTTACCTCAGCAACAATCCTGCGTTCTCGGTCGTCAGATGCGAAGGTGTCCTAGCCGAGCCGATCTTCCCGGCAACCGCCGACTTCACTCATTCAGATCGGGTCCAGCTTCGCGGGGAGCCTTCCTCAGACGGCACAATGCCCGATGCAGCATCTGCTTTTGTTATCTCTCTCGACCGTATGTCTCTCATGGAAAAGAGCAGCCGTTCATACGTCCCGCAGACGGTGTTCAACACTTACAATAGTTTCCCGCCCAACGAGGTCCCCCAATGACCGAACAATCCCCCAACGACGTCTTCCATGCCTCCTCCTTCCTGCAGGGGGCGAATGCCGATTACATCGAGCAGCTCTATGCCCGCTACGCCGACAACCCGGACGCGGTCGATGACGAGTGGCAGCGGTTCTTCAAGGAGCTTGGCGACAGCGACGCGGCCAAGGCCGAGGCGGAGGGGCCGTCCTGGGCGCGCGCCGACTGGCCGCCGCAGCCCGCCGACGATCTGACCGCGGCGCTTGACGGGCAGTGGCCCGCCGACCCGGCGGCCGCGAAAGAGGCCAAGGTGGCGGGCGAGAAGATCCAGGCCAAGGCCGAGGAAAAGGGCGTGTCGATCACCGATGCGCAGGTGCGGTCCGCCGTGCTCGACTCGATCCGCGCGCTGATGATCATCCGCGCCTACCGGATCCGGGGGCACCTTGTCGCCGACCTCGATCCGCTGGGGATGCGCGAGGAAGAGCCGCATCCCGAGCTCGACCCGAAAAGCTACGGCTTCACCGCCGCCGACATGGACCGGCCGATCTTCATCGACAACGTGCTGGGCCTCGAAATCGCGACGATGAACGAGATCCTGGCCCTGGTGAAGCGCACCTATTGCGGCACCTTCGCGCTGCAATACATGCACATCTCGGATCCAGAACAATCTGGCTGGCTGAAGGAACGGATCGAGGGGCTGGGCAAGGAGATCCAGTTCACCAAGGAAGGCCGCAAGGCGATCCTCAACAAGATGGTCGAGGCCGAGGGCTTCGAAAAGTTCCTGCACGTCAAATACATGGGCACCAAACGCTTCGGCCTGGATGGGGGCGAGGCGCTGATCCCGGCGATGGAGCAGATCATCAAGCGCGGCGGTGCGCTGGGCATCGACGAGATCGTGATCGGCATGCCCCACCGCGGGCGGCTGAGCGTGCTGGCCAATGTGATGGGCAAGCCCTATCGCGCCATCTTCAACGAATTCCAGGGCGGGTCCTTCAAACCCGAAGACGTGGATGGCTCTGGCGACGTGAAGTATCACCTCGGCGCCTCGTCCGACCGGGAATTCGACGGCAACTCCGTCCACCTGTCACTGACCGCGAACCCCTCGCACCTCGAAGCGGTGAACCCGGTCGTCCTCGGCAAGGCGCGCGCCAAGCAGGACCAGCTGAACGACCCCGAGCGGACCAAGGTGCTGCCGGTGCTGCTGCATGGCGATGCGGCCTTCGCAGGCCAGGGCGTGGTCGCCGAATGCTTCGGCCTTTCGGGCCTGCGCGGGCACCGCACGGGCGGCACGATGCATATCGTCGTCAACAACCAGATCGGGTTCACGACGGCGCCGCATTTCAGCCGTTCCAGCCCCTACCCCACCGACATCGCGCTGATGGTCGAGGCACCGATCTTCCACGTGAACGGCGACGACCCCGAGGCGGTCGTCCACGCCGCCAAGGTCGCGACCGAGTTCCGGCAGAAGTTCCACAAGGACGTTGTGATCGATATCTTCTGCTACCGCCGCTTCGGCCACAACGAGGGGGACGAACCGATGTTCACCAACCCCCTGATGTACAAGAAGATCAAGAAGCAGAAGACGACGCTGACGCTCTACACGGAACGGCTGGTCGCCGACGGGCTGATCCCCGAAGGCGAGATCGAGGATATGAAGGCGTCCTTCCAATCCCACCTCAACGAGGAGTTCGAGGCCGGCAAGGACTATCGCCCGAACAAGGCCGATTGGCTCGACGGGCGCTGGAGCCACCTCGACAAGCGCGAGGCGGGCAAGTACCAGCGCGGCAAGACCGCCATCAAGGAAGAGACCTTCGATCAGGTCGGCAAGGCACTGACCAAGGCACCCGACGATTTTCCGTTGCACCGGACCGTCGGTCGGCTGTTAGAGGCCAAGGCCAAGATGTTCGACAGCGGCGAAGGCTTCGACTGGGCCACGGCCGAGGCGCTGGCCTTCGGATCCCTCCTGACCGAGGGCTACCCGGTGCGCCTCTCGGGCCAGGATTCCACCCGCGGCACCTTCTCCCAGCGCCATTCGGCCTTCGTCAATCAGGAGGACGAAAGCCGCTACTACCCACTCAACAACATCCGCGAGGGGCAGGGCCGGTACGAGGTCATCGACTCGATGCTCTCGGAATACGCGGTGCTGGGCTTCGAATACGGCTACTCGCTGTCCGAACCCAACGCGCTGACCATGTGGGAGGCGCAGTTCGGCGATTTCGCCAACGGCGCGCAGATCATGTTCGACCAGTTCATCTCCTCGGGCGAAAGCAAGTGGCTCAGGATGTCCGGCCTCGTCTGCCTGCTGCCCCACGGCTACGAAGGACAAGGGCCCGAGCATTCCTCGGCCCGGCTGGAACGCTTCCTGCAGATGTGCGGCCAGGACAACTGGATCATCGCCAATTGCACGACGCCCGCGAACTACTTCCACATCCTGCGGCGCCAGCTGCACCGGACGTTCCGCAAACCGCTGATCATCATGACGCCGAAGTCGCTGCTGCGGCACAAGATGGCGGTGTCGAAGAAAGAGGAGTTCCTGACCGGATCCTCCTTCCACCGCGTCCTCTGGGACGATGCGGAATACGGCAACTCCGACACCAAGCTGGCCGCCGACGACAAGGTCAAACGCGTCGTGATGTGTTCGGGCAAGGTCTATTACGACCTTCTGGAAAAGCGCGACGCCGAAGGGCTCGACGATGTCTACCTCCTCCGGTTCGAGCAGTTCTATCCCTTCCCCGCCCAGTCGGCGGTCAAGGAGCTGGAGCGCTTCAAGGGGGCCGAGATGATCTGGTGCCAGGAAGAACCCCGCAACCAGGGCGGCTGGTCCTTCATGGAGCCCAACCTCGAATGGGTGCTGACCCGCATCGACGCCCAGCACAAACGGCCCGTCTATGCGGGCCGCGCCGCCGCCGCGTCGCCCGCGACCGGCCTCGCATCGCAACACAAGGCACAGCAGGACGCGCTCGTGAACGAAGCGCTTGGAATCGAAGGATAATCAGATGAGTACCGAAGTGCGTGTTCCCACCCTCGGGGAATCGGTAACCGAAGCCACCGTCGCGACCTGGTTCAAGCAGCCCGGCGACGCGGTGGAAGTGGACGAGATGCTCTGCGAGCTCGAGACCGACAAGGTCACGGTCGAGGTTCCCTCTCCCGCCGCTGGCAAGCTGGAAGAGATCGTGGCCAAGGAGGGCGAGACGGTGGGCGTCGACGCCCTGCTCGCCCAGATCGCGGAAGGCGCCGGAAACGGCGCGGCTCCTGCGGATGACGCGCCGAAGGCGGAGGCCGCTCCGAAAGCGGCCGAGGCTGAGGCCGAGGAAAGCAAGCCCGCCCCCAAGACCGAGGATGACGGCGAGGGAGAGCCGGTCGACATCATGGTCCCCGCCCTTGGCGAAAGCGTGACCGAGGCGACCGTCTCCACCTGGTTCAAACAGGCGGGCGACAGCGTTGCGGCGGATGAGATGCTGTGCGAGCTGGAAACCGACAAGGTGTCGGTCGAGGTGCCCGCCCCCACCGCCGGGACGCTGACCGAGATCCTCGCAAAGGAAGGCGAAACCGTCGCTGCCGGCGGCAAGCTGGCCGTGATGACCCGCGGCGCGGGCCATTCCGAAAGCGTCGGCACGCCCAAGACGACGATGGAGGCGAACACGCCTGCCCAGACCCAGACGCCCGACAAGGGGCGCAGTGATGTGGAAGATGCCCCCTCGGCGCAAAAGCTGATGGCGGAAAAGAACCTCTCCCGCGATGCGGTCACCGCCACCGGCCGCGACGGCCGGGTGATGAAGGGCGACGTGCTCAAGGCGCTGTCCGAACCGCCGAAGCAGGCCGAGGCCCCCGCGCCCGCCCCGCGCGCGCCCGTCGCGGCAGAGGACGAGGCGCAGGAGGAACGGGTCAAGATGACCCGCCTGCGCCAGACCATCGCCCGCCGCCTGAAAGAGGCGCAGAACACAGCGGCCATGCTGACCACCTATAACGAGGTGGACATGACCGGCGTCATGGAATTGCGCAATGAATACAAAGACCTGTTCCTGAAGAAGCATGGCGTCAAGCTGGGCTTCATGTCGTTCTTCACCAAGGCGTGCTGCCACGCCCTGAAAGAGGTGCCGGACGTCAATGCCGAGATCGACGGCGACCACGTCGTCTACAAGAACTACGTCCATATGGGCATCGCCGTCGGCACGCCGAACGGCCTTGTCGTGCCCGTCGTGCGCAACGCCGACGACATGAGCTTCGCGACGATCGAAAAGACCATCGCCGAACTGGGCGTGAAGGCCCGCGACGGCAAGCTCTCCATGGCCGACATGCAGGGCGGCTCGTTCACCATCTCGAACGGCGGCGTCTACGGCTCGCTGATGAGCTCGCCGATCCTGAACCCGCCGCAATCGGGCATCCTCGGCATGCACAAGATCCAGGAGCGTCCCATGGTCGTGAACGGAGAAATCGTGATCCGCCCGATGATGTACCTCGCCCTCAGCTACGACCACCGCATCGTCGACGGCAAGGGGGCGGTGACGTTCCTTGTGCGGGTGAAGGAAGCGCTGGAGGATCCGCGGCGGCTGCTGATGGATTTGTGAGATGGGAGACTTCGACGAAGCCAACGCTCGATCGACAGCGCTCCTCAAGGGGCAGAAGGTGAAGTTCGTCAGACAGGACAGCCGCCATCACATCATGGTTCAGTTCGAGAATGGTCCTGAACTGTCGATTGGAATTCCACGGCAACGTCGGAAAGAGCTGGATATCTCGATCTGCGCGACGCTTGAGACATCCGCAGAATGGATGGAAATGGCAGAGAGTTCTGACCTGCCACCCCCGCCTCGGAGGAGAGCGAAGGCATGATGCTCATGAACTCTCTCTTCCAATTTCATATGGTTTCCTGAACTACCCTGATGCGGATCACCGGCCTCGAACTTCCCTTCAAGCTCAGCCTGATCACAGGCGCCGTGTGGGTGGCCTTTGCGATCAAGATGTTTGTCTTCCCGACCACCACTGCGGAGCCGAGCCTGATCAACTGTTTCAGCTATATCGGCCCGATTGAGGCAAGCGTCATGTTCATCGGCGCCCTCGGCATTTCGGGCGCGGCTGCCGTCTTTTCCTTCTTCCGCAGCAGGCTGGTCATCCCGTTGATCGAGGCGATGGGCCTTTGGACCGTTACCTATCTCATCCTCGTGGTTGCCTCGTCCTCGCCACACGCGATCTCCGTCGCTGGGCTCGCACAATCCATCGCCGGGATAGGATTTCTGGCGCTCCTGTGGCTCCTCTTCGTCCGCACGACCCTGCTGGAACATATCCGGCAAGGATGAAGTGAATGTCGGAGACGGAACAGTCGAATAGGCTGGGCAAGACGCGCATATCCCGCACTAAAACAAAACAGCAAGCGTAGGGTGGGCAATTCTGCCCACCATCTCATACCGCGGAGCAAACGGCGGGCGGAGGGCCGATGCCCACTCTATGCTCGGAGGGCCTCTGACCCGCTTCACCATCTTGGCCACCGGCCGAATTTTCCCGGAAGTTTGACATCGCGCAAGGAGAGGCCGTCCGCCGTTTCGTCTATGCGAACCGATGTAACGTTTCCCGTGCCTGCCCCGTTCAACACCACTCCCCTCAAGAAGGCCGTTACCATGACCGCCCAAAAGAACCTCGAAACGCTGGAACGCTTCGACATCCGGACCCCCGAAACCTGCAAGGGACTCGTGACGGAGGATTTCGTCTGGCACTTCTTCAATCCCCTCCGTGCCGACCTTCAAGGCGATTACCACGGGATCGACGGGCTCAGCCGGTTCTTCCGGCAGCTCGCCGAGATGTCAGATGCCACGTTCAAAGTCGTGCCGCAGGATGCCTGGCCCTTGGGGGACGAGCTTGTCGTCGCCCATACGAAAAACAGCTTTGGCGAAGGCGCCGGGCGCCACGAATTCGACGTCGCCGTGATCTGGCGGTTCCGGGACGGCAAGGTCGCCGAGGTCTGGGATATCCCATCGGTCTATGTCGGGCACCCGCCGGAGACGGCGTAAAACCAAACAGCACGCATGTGCGCTTTGACCTTTGCCGCGCTGCCACTTACGACGTTGACATGACCCTCTCTACCATACTCGCCCTCTACGGGCTTCTCACCGCCATCACCCTCGTCCTGCAGGCAACCGGCGCCATGCAGGCGCTCGGGATGGGCTATCTGCTGTCCTCGCGCGACGAGGAACGGACCGTCGCGGGGATGACCGGGCGGCTGGCCCGCGCGCTTGATAACTCGGTTGTCGCCATGGCGCTGTTCGCGCCGGCTGTGATCCTTCTGATCGTCCTCGACCGCGAGATGAACCAGACACTGCTGGCCGCGCAGATCTTCCTCGTCGCCCGGGTGATCTATGTACCCGCCTATATCTTCGGCATCATCGGCCTGCGCACCGCCGTCTGGACGGCTGGGTTCATCGCGACCTGCATCCTCTATTTCCTCGCCCTCTGACGCCGATGCGCCGCGCCCTGATCATCGCCGCCCTTGCCCTGCCGCTCGCCATCATCGGCTATACGCAGGTCATGGCCCGCACCGGTTCCGGCACGCCCCCGCCGCTTGCGCCCGAGGTCCAGCGCGCCGACATGGTCCGCGTCGACAAGTCCGACCGCCGCCTCGACCTGCTGCGCGAGGGCACCGTGATCCGCAGCTACAAAGTCTCGCTCGGCGCCGCGCCCGAGGGCCACAAGGGACAGGAAGGCGACGAGCGCACCCCGACCGGCAGCTACGTCATCGACTGGCGCAACCCGAATTCCATCGCCCATCTCAGCCTCCATATCTCCTACCCCAATGCCGATGACACCGCGCGGGCCAAGGCGCAGGGCGTCTCTCCCGGCGGGAACATCATGATCCACGGCCTGCCCAATGGCTGGGGCTTCGTGAGTGGCCTGCACCGCGTGTGGGACTGGACCAACGGCTGCATCGCCGTCACCAACGCCGAGATGCGCGAGATCTGGGCGCTTGTCCCCGACGGCACGCCGATCGAGATCGCCGAATGACCCCCGAACTCACCGTCCTCGCCCTCGCGGCGCTTCTGCAGGCGCTGCAATTCGTCGTCTACGCGGTGCCCGCGAACCTCGAACTGGGGCCAGACAAGACGATGGGCCCGCGCGACGATCAGCAGGCGCTGGCGGCCGGCCTGTCGGAGCGGACGAAACGGCTGAAACGGGCGCTGGAGAACCATTTCGAAGGGCTGATCCTCTTCACCATCGCGGCGGTCATCGTGACCCTGGGCGACCAGTCGACCTGGTTCACCGCGACCTGCGCGTGGATCTACCTGATCGCGCGGATCGCCTATATCCCGGCCTATGCGATGGGCCTTTCGCCACACCGCTCGATCATCTGGGTCGTGGGCTTCACCGCGACCTTCCTGATGATCCTCGCAGCCCTTATCTGAACAGCACAGACGCCCCGAAGGAGACCTCCCATGGCCAGTTACGACGTGATCATCATCGGCTCCGGACCCGGCGGCTATGTCTGCGCGATCCGCTGCGCACAGCTGGGGCTCAAGACCGCGTGTGTCGAGGGGCGCGAGACGCTGGGCGGGACCTGCCTCAACATCGGCTGCATCCCCTCGAAGGCGCTCCTGCACTCGACCGAGCTGCTGCACGAGGCCGAACACAACTTCACCAAGATGGGCCTCAAGGGCAAAAGCCCGTCCGTCGACTGGCCGCAGATGCTGGCCTACAAGGACGACGTGATCGGCCAGAACACCAAGGGCGTGGAGTTCCTGTTCAAGAAGAACAAGATTGACTGGCTCAAGGGCTGGGGCTCGATCCCCGAGGCGGGCAAGGTCAAGGTGGGCGACGAGGTCCATGAGGCCAAGCACATCATCGTCGCCACCGGGTCAGAGCCGTCCTCGCTGCCTGGCGTCGAGATCGACGAGAAGGTCGTCGTGACCTCCGAAGGGGCGCTGTCGCTGGGCAAGATCCCCAAGAAGATGGTCGTGATCGGCGCGGGCGTGATCGGGCTGGAGCTTGGATCGGTCTATGCAAGGCTCGGGTCCGAGGTGACGGTGGTCGAATACATGGACACGATCACGCCGGGCATGGATGCCGACGTGCAACGGCAGTTCCAGAGGATCCTCGGCAAGCAGGGGCTGACCTTCATCCTCGGCGCCGCGGTGCAGGGGGTCGAGGCGACCAAGACGAAGGCCAAGGTCAGCTACAAGCTCAAGAAGGACGACAGCGAGGCAACGCTGGATGCCGATGTCGTGCTCGTCTCGACCGGGCGGAAGCCTTATACCGACGGGCTCGGCCTGGATGCGCTGGGGGTCAAGGTCAGCGACCGCGGCCAGATCGAGGTCGACGACCATTACCGGACGAATATCGACGGCATCTACGCGATCGGCGACTGCATCGCAGGCCCCATGCTCGCCCACAAGGCCGAGGATGAGGGGATGGCTGTGGCCGAAGGCGTCGCGGGCCAGCACCCCCACGTGAATTACGGCGTGATCCCGTCGGTCATCTACACCCATCCCGAGGTCGCAAGCGTCGGCCAGACCGAGGCACAGCTGAAAGAGGCGGGGCACGCCTACCGCGCGGGGACGTTCCAGTTCATGGGCAACGGGCGGGCGCGCGCGAACTTCGCGGCGGAGGGCTTCGTCAAGATCCTCGCCGACCAGGCGACCGACCGCATCCTCGGCGCCCACATCATCGGCCCGATGGCGGGCGACCTGATCCACGAGATCTGCGTCGCCATGGAGTTCGGCGCCGCGGCCGAAGACCTCGCCCGCACCTGCCACGCCCACCCGACCTATTCAGAAGCGGTCCGCGAAGCGGCGCTGGCGGCCAGCGGCATGGGCGCCATTCACGCGTGACCCGCGGGCTGGGCGGCGTCACCCGTCGGGCTCACGGCGCCACGCCGTCGTCTTGAAAGACGCCCTCTGCCCCGTTCAGTGCCGGGACAGATCGTAATCCCACACCACCTTCTCTGACGACACTGGATAGCTCTGGCAGGTCAGGACGAAGCCCGCATCCACCTCGTAATCCTCCAGGGCGTGGTTTGCGACCATTTCGACCTGTCCCTCAAGGACCTTGGCCTTGCATGTCGAACACACCCCGCCCTTGCAGGCGAAAGGGGCATCGATGTTTTCCGCCAGGGCGGCCTCCAGGAGACTGGTATTCTGCGGGATCATCAGCGATCGCGTCTCGCCACCGATTGTCACCTGACCTGCAACCCCCGCCTCTCCGGCCGCATGATCAACTGCACGCTTGGGGGCGAGGCCCGGCTGGTTGCTGGCGAACAACTCGAACCGGATCCGGTCTTTGGCCAGACCGTGCTCCTCAAGGCTTGCCGAGACGGTCTTCATCATCTCTTCGGGGCCGCAGATATAGGCTCGGGTGACCGAGGCCAGATCGATCCAATGGGTGAAAAGGCTCCGGCATTTCTTTGCGTCGATGCGCCCGCGGAACAGGTCGATCTCCTGGCTCTCGTCGGACAGGATATGCACGACATTCAGCCGCCCCATATAGACGTTCTTGAGGTCTTCCAGCTCGTCCCGGAACATCACCGTATTGGGGTTGCGGTTGCCGTATACAAGCGTGACGCGAGAGGTCTCGCTGTCCTCCAGGGTGGTCTTGATGATTGACAGGATCGGCGTGATCCCGGACCCGGCCGCAAAGGCCAGGATGTGCGTCACCTCCGCATCGTCACCGGCATAGAAACTGCCCATCGGCAGCATCGCCTCGACGACGTCCCCGGGCGCGAGATCGGTATTGGCCCAGGTCGAGAAGGCGCCACCGGCGACGCGCTTGATGCCGACCTGCAGAACCCCCTCCGACGTGCCCGCGCAGATCGAGTAGGACCGGCGCAGTTCCTCGCCGTCGAAGGTGCGCCGGAAAGTCAGGTACTGGCCTTGGGTGAAGGAAAAGTCACCGCCATTAACCGGCTTGAGCGTGACGACCACCGCATCGCGGGTGGTCTTGCGAATGTCGGTCACGGTGAGGGGATGAAACTGCGCCATAGCAGACCTCTCAGATGCACTTGAAATAGTCGAAGGGCTCAAGGCAGTCCGTGCAGCGCCACTGCGCCTTGCAGGGGGTGGAGCCGAACTGGCTGACCTTCTCGACCGCCGCGGAACCGCAACGCGGGCACCGCTCGGGACCACCCGCCGCCTGCGGGGGCGCGATGCCGAACTCTTCCAGGCGCGCACGGCCCTTTTCCGACAGCCAGTCGGTGGTCCAGGGCGGGGCGATACGGGTTTCGAGGTTCAGGCGGGTGACCCCCTGTCTGGCCAGCGCGGTTTCGATATCCATCGCGATCACCGCCATGGCGGGACAACCGGAATAGGTCGGGGTGATCGTGACTTTCACGTCGTCGCCCGACACCTCGACGCCGCGGATGACGCCCAGATCGACAACCGAGATCACCGGGATCTCGGGGTCCGGCACGGCCTCAAGCCACGCCCAGATCTGGTCCTCCGTAATGCGCGCCGCCACCGGCATGTCCTACCACGCCGCCCCGGGGTGAGAACGCTGGAGCACCTGCATCGTGGCCAGCATGTGGCCAAGGTGTTCCGTATGACGGACCCCCGTACGCCCACCCTTATGGGCGAACTGGCTTTCGGGCCGGGCCAGGCAGGCGGCCATCATCGTGTCGGACACGACGTTCTCCCACTGCGTGCGGAGGTCGGATGGCAAGGGAGCCACGCCGCTGCCAGCCATCGCCCGATCGGTCGCATCATCCTCAAAGACTTCGCCGGTATAGGGCCAGAGGTAATCGACCGCGGCCTGCAGACGCCGGTTGCTGTCTTCGGTTCCGTCACCAAGGGCGATCACCGTCGCCGACGACCGCTCAAGGTGATAGCGCGCCTCTTTCAGGGACTTCGCCGCGATCTCGGCCACGCGGGTGTCGGTCGAGGCCTGCAAGGCGTCCAGCCACGGCACCTGGAAGGCGTCGAAGAAGAACTGGCGTGCCAGTGTACGGCCAAAATCCGCGTTCGGTACCTCCAGCATCAGAAGGTTCTTGAAATCATAGGCATCGCGCAGGAAGGCCAGATCGTTCGTGCTGCGCCCCTTGCCTTCGACCTCGGCCGCATAGCCCAGCCAAAGCTGGGTCTGGCCGATCAGGTCCAGCGCGGTGTTGGTCAGCGCGATGTCCTCTTCCAGCGCCGGCGCGATGCCGCACCATTCCGAGGTCCGGTGACCCAGAACAAGCGCATTGTCCCCCTGGCGCAGCAGAAACTCGAACAGATGGTCCATCACATTTTCCCCACGTCTTCAGGGATCTCGTAGAAGGTCGGGTGGCGATAGACCTTGTCGCGGGCCGGATCGTAGAGCGGGCCCTTGTCCGAGGGGCTGGACGCCGCGATATGCGCCGCCTCGACCACCCAGATACTGACGCCTTCATTGCGGCGGGTATAGACATCGCGGGCATTCTTGATCGCGTGTTCCGCGTCCGCGGCATGAAGCGAGCCGACATGGCGGTGGCTCATCCCGTGTTGTCCACGGATGAAGACTTCCCACAGGGGCCATTCTTTGCTCATGGATCTACTCCGCTGCCAGTTTGCGCGCGCGTTTCTTTTCGGCATGGGCGACCATCGCCTCACGCACCCATGCGCCCTCGTCCCAGGCCTTTTGCCGCACGTTCAGACGGTCGGTGTTGCAGGGGCCGTTGCCTGCGATCACGTCAAAGAATTCCGACCAGTCGGGTTCGGTGAAGTCGTAATGCCCGGTCTCTTCGTTCCACGATAGCGCCTCGTCGGGGATCGTCAGCCCGAGGTATTCGGCCTGCGGCACCGTCTCGTCCACGAATTTCTGACGCAGTTCGTCGTTGGTGTTGATCTTGATCTTCCACGCCATGGATTGCGCGGAATGGACGCTGTCCTTGTCGGACGGGCCGAACATCATCAGGGCGGGATACCAGAACCGGTTCAGGGCGTCCTGCGCCATGCGCTTCTGCTCGGCCGTGCCGTTGACCATGGCCATCATGATGTGAAAGCCCTGGCGCTGGTGAAAGCTTTCTTCCTTGCAGATCCGCACCATCGCGCGGGCGTAAGGCCCGTAGGACGTGCGCTGCAACGGCACCTGGTTCATGATCGCAGCGCCATCCACCAGCCAGCCGACCGCGCCCATATCGGCCCAGGTGAGCGTCGGATAGTTGAAGATCGAGGAATACTTCATCTTCCCCGACAACAGCTGCTCGGTCAGGTCATCGCGGCTGACGCCCAGCGTTTCGGCGGCGCAGTAAAGATACAGGCCATGACCCGCCTCGTCCTGCACCTTGGCCAGCAGGTTCGCCTTCCGCTCCAGCGTGGGCGCCCGGGTGATCCAGTTGCCCTCGGGAAGCTGGCCTACGATTTCGGAATGGGCGTGCTGGCCGATCTGGCGGATCAGGGTCTTGCGATAGCCCTCGGGCATGTAGTCCTTGGGTTCGATCTTTTCGCCCGCGTCGATCCGGTCCTGAAAGGCGCGGTCTTCCGGCGACATCTCCTCTCGCGACAGGACACCCTCGCCGGTCGATTTCACGATCTGCGCGTACATCTCTGATCCTCCCCCGGCGTCGGGACAATGCCAACGCCGATTCCTCCTCCACTTGCCCACCAGCCTAACATGTTACTAAAACATACAGCAATACGTATCTTGTAACGTTTTGGCCAATTCCCGGCCCAGCGATCTCAACTCCAAGGCTATTCTCAAGTAATCTTCGTGCGAGAGGTCTGTTCGAAAACCTCGGTCACCGCGGCATGACAGTTTGCCATCGTGCCCTCCGGCACGAGCCCGATATGCGCCCACGTGCCGGTTCGGAGAGCCATCTTGCGCCAGTAGTGAAGGAACATCAGCCGCGCACTGATCTGTCCCAAGCGGGGTCCGGCCAGGAACTGCTCGGCAAGGTCTGTCAATCGGCCCGCTTGAGCCCACACATGCGGTGGGGCCAAACGGCTTTCGAACCAATCCGGTATCGGCTCCACAAGCGACAGTTCCAAAGCGTCGGCAGGCAGTGCGCCCGCACCTTTGGGGACCAGAAGGAGGCCCCTGTCGATCGCGATATGAGGCCCATTATACGGCCGTGCGGCCTCTCCCGGCAGCATGATCAGCCGCCACCCTTCGGCGAACTTCACATCGCGGCGATAGACATCCTTCTGCGCGGCAAAGGTCTCCTGCCGCCCGTGATCGGACAAGGCATAGACCACCTCGCGCCCGTTCTTCTCAGATATGATCCAGCCGTCTTTCTTCAGCCGGTGGAGCGCGACGCGCATCGCCTCGGGCTTCACGCCCAGGGGCGCCAGAAGTGTCCCAAGCTCCTTGCCGGACAGGCGGTCACCGTCGAGATCCCCGAAAATCGTGGCGATCAGCGACCAGGTCTTGGTGGTCTCAAGCCCAAGCAGCTGATCAAGGATCGGGTCAGGGCGCGTCGTTTCCATCGGGCCGGAGACTATCCGCCCCGGTCCCGGCTGCAAGTCAGCGTGCGGCATAGGCACTCATGGTCAGCAGGTCATACTCCGCCACCAGATCCTCGTCCTGGTTGGTGAGCGTGACATGCCAGCGCACCTCGCCGTACTCATCGTTGCGCGGGGTCTTGTGCTTGACGGTCAGGCGCACCTTGATGCTGTCACCCGGCTCCACCGGCTTCATGAAGCGCAGGTTGTCCAGTCCGGTATTGGCCAGAACCGGCCCCTCGTCAGGCTGCACGAACAGACCCGCGGCAAAGCTGAGCAGCAGATAGCCATGGGCCACGCGGCCGGGGAAGAACGGGTTCCGCCGGGCGGCTGCGTCATCCATATGCGCGTAGAAGGTATCGCCGGTGAACTCGGCAAAATGCGCGACGTCGTCGCTGGTGATCTGCCGCGGTCTGGTCCGAAACGTCTCCCCGATCTCAAGATCGTGGAACGTTCGCGTGAACGGGTGATCGTCATGGGTGATCTCGGTCGCGTCCGGCACCCACTTGCCGCCGATGGCCGTCAGGATGTCGGGGCTGCCCTGGATGGCGGTGCGCTGCATGTAGTGCATCACACCGCGCACGCCGCCCATCTCCTCGCCCCCGCCCGCGCGGCCCGGACCGCCATGCACCATATGGGGCAGGGGAGAGCCGTGGCCCGTGCTTTCGCCCATCGAGTCGCGGTCGTTGAAGTAAAGCCGTCCGTGGAACGCCCCCGCGCCCATGGCAACCTGCCGGGCCACGTCAGGGTCATGGGTGATGACCGAGGCGACCAGGCTGCCTTGCCCCCGATTGGCCAGGGCAATCGCGTGGTCGAGGTCGCCATAGGGCATCACGGTCGAGACGGGACCGAAGGCTTCGACCTCGTGCACGTTCGTGGCGGCGTCCGGGTTGGCGCAGTGGAACAGCATCGGGGGAAGGAAGGCGCCGTCTTCGGCGCTGGCTCCGTGCACGTCGAAATTCTCGGGATCGCCAAAGACCCGGTCCGCCTCGGCCCCGATCATCGCTGCCTTTTCCAGAACGTCCGCCTTTTGGCTGCCCGACACCAAGGCCCCCATGCGGGTCGCCGCGTCCTTCGGGTCGCCGATGGTCGTCTTGGACAGCTTTGCCTGAAGCGCTTCGATCACATCGGCAACGTGGGCGTCCGGCGCAAGGATGCGGCGGATCGCGGTGCATTTCTGCCCCGCCTTCGCGGTCATCTCTCGCGTGACTTCCTTGATGAACAGGTCGAATTCCGGCGTGCCGGGCGCGGCGTCCGGCCCAAGGATCGAGGCGTTCAGGCTGTCCTGTTCGGCAATGAACCGGATCGAGTTGCCAAGGATATGCGGGGCCGAGCGCAGCTTCAGCGCGGTCTCGGCAGAGCCTGTGAAGCTGACCACATCCTGGCTGGTCAGCCGATCCAGCATGTCGCCCAACCCACCGGAGACCAGCTGCAGCGCGCCCGCGGGCAGCAGACCGCTCTCCAGCAGGATCTCAACCGCCAGTTCCGTGACATAGCAGCTGGCCGTGGCCGGCTTCACGATGGCCGGTACCCCGGCCAGAAGCGTGGGCGCGAGTTTTTCCAGCATCCCCCAGACGGGGAAGTTGAAGGCGTTGATATGGACCGCGACGCCCTGCAGCGGCGTGCAGATGTGCTGCCCCAGAAACGTGCCGTTCCGCGACAGCTGCTCGACATCGCCGTCGAGGTAGACATGCGCATCCGGCATCTCGCGCCGCCCTTTCGAGGCGAAGACGAACATCGTGCCAATGCCGCCGTCGATATCGATCAGGTGGTCCTTCTGCGTGGCCCCGGTGGCGAAGGAGATCTCGTAAAGGCGGTCCTTGTGCTGCCCCAGATGCAGCGCCAGGGCCTTGAGCATCTTGGCCCGCTGGTGGAACGTCATGGCCCGCAGGTTCGGCCCGCCGACCTTGCGCGCATGGTCCAGCATCGCCTCCACATCGAGGGCGGCGCATCCGGCGCGCGCGATCAGCCTGCCGGTCACGGCGGAGTGGATCGCGCGCGCGGTGTCATCCGCCCCGATCCACTGGCCAGCGGCAAAACTTCTGACATCTCGAACGGCCGACGCGCTGTCGTTCTCTCGAAGAACCTCATTCATCGCGACATACTCCTGCGCGGGTCCACGACCCCGGGCTAGCGGTTTCAAGGTGTGTGAAAGCGTTCCGGCACATCGCGCTTTCTATTATTGACCAACCGGTCGGTTTATGAAATCAGGGGTAAACCGAGGCAATTTGAATTGCAAGGGAGAGTTCGGTGTCGGGCACGATATTATGCGAAGACCACGGATCGTGGGTGGAAGTGACGCTGAACCGTCCCGACAAGCTGAACAGCTTCAATGACGAGATGCATGTGGCCCTGCGCGCCGCATTGGAGGGGGCCATCACCGATGGAAAGCGCGCGGTCCTTCTGACAGGGGCGGGGCGCGGTTTCTGCGCGGGTCAGGACCTTGGCGACCGCGACCCGGCCCGGATGGATGGCCCGCCGGATCTCGGCCACACGCTGACGACCTTCTACAACCCGCTCGTCCGCCTGATCCGGGATGCGAAGTTTCCGGTCATCTGCGCCGTCAATGGCGTGGCCGCCGGGGCCGGGGCGAATGTGGCGCTGGCCTGCGACATCGTGCTGGCCGCGGACACCGCCAGGTTCGTGCAGTCCTTCGCCAATGTCGGCCTGGTTCCCGATGGCGGCGGCACGTGGAGCCTGACCCAGATCCTTGGCCCGGCGCGCGCCAAGGCGCTTGCCATGACGGGGACGCCCGTGACCGCCGCCGAGGCCGAAGCCTGGGGACTGATCTGGAAATCCGTCGCCGCCGCAGAGCTGATGGCGGAGGCCCGCGCGCTGACCGGCAAGCTCGCCAACGGGCCGACCCGAGGGTTTGCCCACACCAAGAAGGCGATCCATGCCGCGGCCACCAACACGCTGGATGAGCAGCTTGAACTGGAAGCGCGCTACCAGAAAATCTGCGGCGAAA
Source organism: Aestuariibius violaceus (assembly GCF_040779325.2). Lineage (NCBI taxonomy): Bacteria > Pseudomonadati > Pseudomonadota > Alphaproteobacteria > Rhodobacterales > Paracoccaceae > Aestuariibius > Aestuariibius violaceus. The sequence continues at coordinate 1,327,191 of NZ_JBFONT020000001.1, read as the reverse complement.
CGGCGGACTATTCGGAAGGCGTCTCCGCCTTTCTGAACAAGCGCGCGCCCCGGTTCAGGGGCCAATGACGATGACACCCAAGGAACGCGCCGAACGATCCGCCGAGGCCATGTGGGCCGGTGACAAGGCCAGCGCCTGGCTGGGCATGCGGATCGACCGCGTGGACGAAGGCACCGCCACGCTCTCGCTGACGGTCGAAAAGCATCACACGAACGGCCACGGGATCTGCCACGGCGGCATCACCTTTTCGCTGGCCGACAGCGCCTTCGCCTGCAACAGCCGCAACCAGAACACCGTCGCCCAGCACAACACCATCACCTACGCGGCCCCGGCCCGGCTGGGTGACCGGTTGACCGCCGTGGCGCGAGAGGTCGGCCTGACCGGGCGCAACGGCATCTACGACGTCACCGTCCGGAATCAGGACGGCGTGACGATCGCCGAATTCAGGGGCTGTTCGCGCACCGTGCAAGGCGCCCTTTTCGAGGAATGACCGGGAGGACAAGATGAAAGACCTGGCCCCATCTCCCACAACGTTGGATCCGATCGAGATCGCGTCCATTGACGAGATCCGCGCCCTCCAGCTTGAACGGATGCAATGGTCGCTCCGGCATGCTTACGACAATGTGCCAATGTACAAACAGCGGTTCGACCAGGCGGGCGTGCATCCGGACGACCTGCATGCGCTGACCGATCTGGCGAAGTTCCCCTTCACCACCAAAAGCGACCTGCGCGACAATTACCCATTCGGGCTGTTCGCCGTCCCGCGCGAACAGATCGTCCGCCTGCACGCCTCCTCGGGCACCACCGGCAAGCCGACGGTCGTCGGCTACACCCGGAACGATATCGACATGTGGGCCGATATGGTGGCCCGGTCGATGCGGGCCTCCGGCACGAAACCGGGGGACATCGCGCATATCGCCTATGGCTATGGCCTCTTCACCGGCGGGCTTGGCGCGCATTACGGGGCCGAACGGCTGGGCTGCTCGGTCGTGCCTGTCTCAGGTGGGATGACCGAACGCCAGGTCACGCTGATCGAAGACTTCAGGCCGACGACCATCATGGTCACGCCGTCCTACATGCTCAACATCCTCGAGCAATACGAAAAGGCGGGGATCGACCCGCGCAAGTGCTCCCTCGAGGTCGGAATCTTCGGTGCCGAACCCTGGACCAACGCCATGCGGGCCGAGGTCGAAGAAGCCTTCGACATGCATGCCGTCGACATCTATGGCCTCTCTGAAATCCTCGGCCCCGGTGTCGCCAACGAATGCGTGGAAACGAAGGATGGCCTGCACATCTGGGAGGATCACTTCTACCCCGAGATCATCGACCCCGAGACCGACGAGGTTCTGCACGACGGCGAAATGGGCGAGCTGGTCTTCACCACGATCACCAAGGAAGGTCTGCCGATGATCCGCTACCGCACGCGCGACCTCACGCGGCTGCTGCCGGGCACCGCGCGGTCCATGCGGCGGATGGAAAAGATCACCGGCCGCTCGGACGACATGATCATCCTGCGGGGGGTCAACATCTTTCCGACGCAGGTGGAGGAACAGGTGCTCTCGATGCCCGAACTGGCGCCGCACTTCCAGATCGAGCTGACCCGCGATGGGCGGATGGACGCGATGGTCGTCCATGTCGAGGCAACGGACAAGGCCGCCTCCGATCAGGCCCGCGCCGTCGCGGCAAAGGCCCTGACCCACAAGATCAAGAGCGTCATCGGCGTCTCGACCACGGTAACCGTCGGCACACCCGGCAGCGTGGAACGCAGCCAGGGCAAAGCCCGCCGCGTCATCGACAAACGGCCCAAGGAGTAGACGATTTGGTTCGCACCATCGCCAAAGACCATGACGACAAGCGCCGCCACATCCTCAAGATCGCGGCCGAAGTCTTTGCCCGTGAAGGGATCGCGCGCGCCTCGATGAACGAGGTCGCACGGGCCTGCGGGATCTCGAAGGCCAACATCTATCACTACTATTCCAGCAAGGACGACATCGTCTTCGACATCCTCGACAGCTACCTGTCCGAACTGCGGGACCGGGTCTGCGGCTTGGATCGCGCCGGGATGGCACCGCAAGACCAGCTGCACACGATCACGAGCGAGTTTCTGTTGGCCTATGACGGGATGGACAACGAACACAAAATCCAAAGCGAAGGTCTGCCGCTGCTCGCCCCGGAAAAGCAGGAGGTTCTGAAGGGCTACCAGCGCGACCTCGTCCGTCTGGTCTCGGGCATCCTCCAGGGCTGCGCCCCCGCCACCCTTGGGCAGGACAAGAAGCGGTGCCACGCCGTGACCATGTCGGTCTTCGGGATGCTGAACTGGTTCTACATGTGGCATCCCCATGCGACGATCGACGCCCGCATCGACTATGCCACGTCGATCGCGGATCTCACATTGAACGGCGTGAACGGATTTAAGTGATCAAAATCAGCAGCTTAAATCTCTTCTCACATTACTGATTTTTTATTGACCAACCGGTCGGTTTATGTAACGGTTTTCGCAGGGAGTCGTCTGGAAATCCAGAACAAAGGGGAGGAAAACATGAAGCTTTCAACATTGGCGGCCGCAGCCGTCACCACATGGGTCACGGCCACCTCGGCGCTTGCCGAGAAAGAGATGGTCATCTCGTCCTGGCTGCCGCCCACCCACATCATGAACGAGATTGTCTGGCCCGAATTCATCAGCCGGATCGAAACCGCGACCGATGGCCGGGTGACAGGCAAGATCGAATATCAACTGGCCTCACCCCCGTCCCAGGCCGACCTGATCGAGGACGGCGGCGCCGATGCCGCCTGGATCTTTCACGGCTACAACCCGGGCCGTTTCGTCACCACGAAGCTGATCGAAATCCCCGGGCTTGAAGGCGACAGCGCCGCCGCCTCTGCCGCCCATTGGCGCGCGCACCAGGAAATCCTGGGGGAAGCGAACGAACACGATGGTGTCGTGCCCGTGGCCATGATGGTGCACGCGCCCGGCATGCTGCATCTGTCGCAGGAAGTGTCGTCGCTGGATGAGGTCGCGGGCCTCAAGATCCGGTCCGGCGGTGGCGTGATGGGCGATGTGCTTGCCGGGCTCGACATGGCGGGCGTGCAGGTCGCCGCCCCCAAGGTCTATGAAACCGTTGCCAACGGCGTCGCCGACGGCACGTTCTTTCCCGGCGACACGATCGCCATCCTGCGCCTGACCGAGGTGCTGCCCTACACCTACCGCGTGCCGGGCGGCTTCTACCGCGGCTCCTTCTCGATCATCATGAGTGAAGAGTTTCTGGACTCCGTCGGCGAAGAAGATGCCGCCGCCATCCAGGCCGCGCTTGGCGAAGACTTCTCGGCCTTTGCCGGCAGCGCCTGGGACGAAGGCAACATGCGCGGCATCGAAGCGCAGCAAAGCACCGGCCAGGTCATCGACCTGACAGGCGATGCCTCGGCCAAGTTCGACGCGCTTGTCCCAAGCATTCAGGACGCGGTGCTGGAAGAGGTCCGTGCCAAGGGCGTCGACGCCGATGCCGCGCTCGAAATCATCCGGTCGACGATGGCCGAATACAGCAGCCAGTAACGCATGGCCGCGATGCTTGGTCGGGCGGGCCCCTGGCTCGCCCGCATCTTTCTCACCCTCAGCGCAATCTGTCTCATCGCGCTCATGTGCCTGACGGTGGCAGAGGTCATCGGGCGCTACGTCTTCAATTCCCCGATCTTCGGGCGTCAGGACATCGCACAAATCCTTCTGGCCTGCTCGATCTTCCTGGCCTTCCCGGTCGTCACGCTGCGCGGTGAACAGATCGACGTCGATCTGCTGGACGGCTTCTTCTCGAAAGGCGCCGCCTTCTGGCGCGACCGGATGATCGGCCTCCTGATGACCGTGGCACTGCTGACCATGGGCTACTGGCTCTATCTCCGCGGTGCGCGGTTCCAGGAGCGCGGCACCACCAGCGAGCTTCTGTTCCTGCCCGAATACCCGCTGGTCTACTTCATCGCCGCCACGGTGTTCGCGACCGGTGTGATCCTCGGCCTTCATACGCTGGCCCGGATGGTCATGGGCCGCAAAGGATGACCGTCTCCCTCATCGCCTTTGCCATCGTCATCGGGCTTGTCCTTCTGCGGGTGCCCATCGGCATCGCGATGGGCGGCGTCGGCGCGATCGGGTTCGTCTATCTGCGGGACGGGCGCTGGTCCGCGGGGCTCGGGCCGGCGGCGGATTCGATCCTCGACGTCACCCAGAACGATGCGCTCTCGGTGATCCCGCTCTTCATCCTGATGGGCATGCTGATCGCGCAAAGCGGCATGGCGCACGACCTCTATCGCGCCGCCTATGCTGCGGTGGGCCGCCTGCCGGGCGGGCTTGCCATGTCGACGATCCTCGCCTGCGGCGGGTTTTCCGCCGTCTCTGGCTCGTCGCTCGCCACTGCTGCCACGATGTCGCAGGTCGCGCTGCCGTCGATGCGCAAATACGGCTATCACGACACGCTCTCGACGGCCTCGGTCGCCGCGGGCGGCACGCTCGGCATCCTGATCCCGCCGAGCATCATCCTGATCATCTACGGCTTCCTGACCGGCCAATCCATCGGCAAGCTGTTCCTCGCCGGCATCCTGCCCGGGCTGCTCGGCATCGTCCTCTACCTTTTCGCGGTGGCCTTCGTCGTCTGGCGCAATCCGAAGGCAGGCCCGGCCGGCGATGCCATGGATGCGGCCGAAGCCCGCAAAAGCATCATCCGGGTGATCCCGATCCTGATCCTTTTCGTCATCATCATCGGCGGCATCTACGGGCAGATCTTCACCGCCGACGAAGCCGCGGGCGTCGGCGCCTTCGGGGCGATCCTGATTTCCATCGCCATCGGCCGGTTCAGCTGGTCCGGCCTGGTCAGTGCCCTTGCGCAAACCGTCAAGACCTCGGTCGGGCTCTTCGTTCTTCTGATCGGCGCCGACATCTTCAACCGGCTCATCACCCGCGCCGGGCTGCCCGACGATCTGCTGGCGCTGGTCCAGGGCAACGGGTTCGAGCCGTTCACGGTGCTCGCCATCATGATGGTGATCTATCTGATCCTGGGCGCGGTCTTCGAAAGCCTGTCGATGATCACGCTGACCGTGCCGGTCTTCGCCCCCCTCATCGCATCCCTGGGCTTCTTCGAAGGCGACGTGACGGGCGAGACGGCGCTGATCTGGTTCGGCATCATCGTCGTCGTCGTGACCGAGATCTCGCTGATCACGCCGCCCATAGGGCTCAACGTCTTCGTCCTGCGCTCGGTCGTGCCGGACGTGTCGACCGGTACGATCTTCCGGGGTGTCACGCCATTCTGGCTCGCCGACATCGTCCGCCTGATCATCCTGATCGCCCTGCCGGCCTTCGCGCTTCTGCTGCCGATGGGCGTATTGGGGTTCGGAGGGTCCTGACCGCCGGACGGAGGGGAGGGGCCGGACACCGAAGGCAGATCCCCGGATCCGCATCGGCTCCTTCACCGCACTCGAGCGGGACAGCCTCGACAGACCGGCCGCGCCAGGCCCAGGCGCGCTCTACGGCGCGTCCGAGACCAGATCGGAAAGCTGCACGATATCGAACGGCTTCTCGAAGAACCCGATCGGCGACACGCTTTTCGGCAGCTTGTCCTGCGATGCGACCGTGACGATCGCATAGGGCACCGCGGCCTTCTCCAGCGCCGCGGCAAGGCCTTCGGCCGTGCCGTCCTGAAGATGAAAGTCGATGATCGCGATATCGGGCTTGTGCCGCCCGATCGCCTCCGCCGCCGCCGCGCTTTTCGCGAACGGCCCGAGAACGGCATAGCCATGCTCGATGAAGTGACCCTTCAGATCGAGCGCGACCAAAGCGTCGTCTTCGGCCAGAAGAACGGTTTTCCGGGGATTCGCCATGACGCCGTCTAACAGCGGGCCGGGCAAGAGATAAGACGCGAAACCTCAGGCATCTACGGTCTCTTCGGCCTGGACGGTGACCCCCGCCTTCGGCACGTCAAGCCTGACGGTCGTTCCCTGCACATCGCCAGCCGCGACATCGAGATTTCCTTCAAGACCGCGAACGAGGCTTTCAATGATGCGCCCGCCCAGCTTGCCATCCGCCGGCCAGTTCACGTCATCAGAGATGCCGACACCGTCGTCCGAGACGACAAGCCGAAACACGCCGTTGCTCAGCGTCTTGGCCTCGATTTCCAGCAGGCCCTCATCGCGGTCCTCGAAGGCATGTTGCAGCGCATTCGTCATCAGTTCGGACAGGATCAGCCCAAGCTGCGTCGCCGTCTGGAACGGCACACGCAGTTTCTCGGCATCGATATTGACCCGCACCCCGCTGCGGCCGTCCAGATGCGCGACCGCATTCGCCACGCGGGACAGATACGCGCCAAGCGCCACGGTCTCTTCGCCGTCGGTCTGATTGATCTCGTCCTGTCCGGACAGCTCCTCGTAGAGCAGTTGCAGCGTCTCCACGCGCCGGGCCAGCATGTTGAAGTCCTGCTTGGGGTCCTCACCACTTCCCCGGGATTGCAGCCGGATCATGGAAACCACCATGGCAAGGTGGTTCTTCACCCGGTGCTGTATCTCTTCAAGGGCGCGTTGCGTTTCGCGATCTTGCCGCACCTTCTGCTCGTCCGGTGAAACCTCGATCTCAAGCTGCAGGCCAACAAAGTAAAGCACCGTTCCGTCCTCTCCGACGAGGGGCGAGATCATGAGCCTGTTCCAGAACATCTCTCCGTCGGGCCGGTAATTTCTGACATCGACAACCGCTTCTTTCTCACTCGCGATAGCCGCGCGCAGCTTTTTGATCGCCTCCTGATCTCTATCGTCCTGCTGCAGAAACCGGCAGTTGCGCCCGATGGCAAAGTCCCGGGCGTAGCCGGTAATGGTCGTGAAAGTATCGTTCACGTAAACGATCGGATTGTCTTTGGCACGCGGGTCCGTCAGGACGATCGAAATAGGTGCTTTGGCCAGAGCCTCCAGCAGGCTCATTCCGGCAAAGGAAACCGGGCTTTCGGTGTTGGGATCTGTCATCTCCGTGCCTCCGATGTTCGGAAAAGCTGAGCCAGGTCCCAAAGCAAACCCCAGCTCCGCCACGGCGGAACGAGGTTTCAACAAGAGGTCACGACAGCAGCAGTCCCAGCAGTATCTAAGGCGACCCCCGCTTTGTCAATTTAAGGTGACAGCCATACTGATCTATACCTATTGACACCCGGGAATGCCTTTTTGGCAGGCAGCCTGCCTGTCCCATGGCCTGAAGCAATCCCCGCATTTCTCGTCCATCACGTGAAGAGTTGCGCTGCACCGCAGCAGAACGCTCCGCTACCGGGCGATGTTGCGCTTGAATGTCCGACGGAAAGCCGACGCGATGCCGACCAGGTGCCGACACGCCCCCAACCCCTGATTTCCCTGAATTAACGGCCGATTCGCGGTGGGTCGCCGTTCCGCACCGCGCCCCCCACCGTCCGGTCCGCTTACGATCCGGTCACACCTGTGGCCACGTCAGGAGACGGCCCGCCCCTCCCGCACATCCTCGGGCACCTCGTCCAGATGATCCTCGTGGATATAACGGGCGTCGCAATAACCGCACTCGACCCAGCCCTTGTCCATCGGGATCTGCAGCCACACGCGCGGATGGCCCAAAGCCCCCTCCCCGCCGTCGCAGGCGATCCGGTAGGCGGTCACGATCTTGACTTCGGGCGCATCCATAACATCGGGTCCTTGCACTTGCAGGGGCCGCGCCCCCTGTTAGGTAAGCGCGGACAATAGCGCCCGCGCCGCCCCGCGCAACAGGAACTGCCCATGCCGCCCGCCATCGAGATCTCCGGCCTCACCAAAACCTACGCCGCCTCAAACCGGCAACCCCCGAAAGAGGCTCTGAAATCCGTCGACCTGACGATCCCCCGCGGCGCGATCTTCGGCCTGCTCGGTCCCAACGGCGCGGGCAAGTCGACGCTGATCAACATCCTCGCCGGTCTCGTCAACAAGACCGCCGGAACCGTCAAGATCTGGGGCTTCGACCAGGACGTGAACCCCCGCCAGTCCCGCGCCTCCATCGGCGTCATGCCGCAGGAGCTGAACCTCGACCCCTTCTTCACCCCCCGCGGCTCGCTCGAGGTGCAGGCGGGCCTTTACGGCGTGCCCAAGGGTGAACGCCGCACCGACGAAATCCTTGATCTCATTGGCCTTTCCGACAAGGCCGACGCCTATGCCCGATCGCTCTCGGGCGGCATGCGCCGCCGCCTGCTGCTCGGCAAGGCGCTGGTCCATTCGCCCCAGATCCTTGTCCTCGACGAGCCCACGGCGGGCGTCGATATCGAACTCAGGAACATGCTCTGGCGCAATGTCCGCCGCCTGAACGAGGAAGGCATGACGATCATCCTGACGACCCACTACCTCGAAGAGGCCGAACAGATGTGCGACGAGATCGCGATCATCCACCAGGGCGAGGTCCGGGCGCGCGACACGACTGCCAACCTTCTGGGATCGCTCGACAAGAAGACGATGGTCATCCTCCCGAAGGAACCGGGCAACGTCACCCCGCCCGAAGGCGCCACGCTCGACACCCGCCCCGACGGCCAGATGGAATTCACCTACCGCACCTCGCAAACCAGCGCCGACGCCATCCTCGACGCCGTCCGCGCCTCCGGCATCTCCATAAGAGACGTCAAAACCCGCGAGGCCGATCTCGAGGACGTCTTCCTTGAATTGACCCGCTGACCCCTATCTTGACGAAGACCGGACGGCTGGCGGACAGTCCCCTCGACGCCGCCAGAGAGGGAGAGCCGATGCCCCAAAGCGATCCGAAACCCCGCCTCGCCCTCGCCGCCTGCCTCGCCCTCCTCCTGCCGCTCAAAGCCCAGACCGAGGCCTTCCGCACTTTCGAAGGCCATGGCGGCCCCGTGATGGACGTGGCCATCTCGGAGGACGGCGCGACCCTCCTGACCGCCAGTTTCGACTACGCCGTGGGCCTCTGGCCGGTCGGCGACGACGCTGCGCCGGTCTGGCTCGACGGGCACAGGGCCGCGGTAAACGACGTGGTCTTCCTCGCGGATGACCGGGCGGCGTCCGGCGGCGACGACTTCGCCGTCATCCTCTGGAACCTCGCCGACGGAACGGCAGAGCGCCAGTTCAACGGCCACCAGGGCAAGGTCACCGCCGTCGCCCCGCATCCCGGCGGCCAAACCCTCGCCTCGGCCAGCTGGGACGGGACGATCCGCCTTTGGGATCTGACGAGCGGCGACAATACCGTCCTCAGCGGCCACGATTCCGGCGTCAATGACATCATCTGGACGGCAGACGGTTATCTGATCTCGGCCGGGGCCGACGGCGCGGTCTATCTCTGGGACACCGCCAGCGACGCGCCAACCCGAACGCTGGCCGAACACGGCTTTGGTGTGAACCGCCTGACGCTCGGCCCCGGCTGGCTCGCCTATGGCGCCGTCGATGGTGGCACCCGCATCCTCGATCTCGCGACGGGGGAAGAGCTGGCCGATCTCACCCTCGAACGCCGGCCCATCCTCTCCATGGCCCTCTCGCGCGACGGCCAGCACCTCGCCGTCGGCGACGGGGAGGGATACATCATGGTGGTCGACACCGCCGACTGGACCATCACCCGCGACTTCCGCGCCGCCGTGAACGGCCCGATCTGGGCGCTTGCCTTCACTGCAGAAGGTGGCCTGATCGCCGGCGGCATCGCGGACGAGGCCTATCTCTGGCCCCTCGACGGGGAAGAGACCCTGCCCGCCATGGCCGAAGCGCCGCGCGCCTTTCACACCGATCCGAACGAAGTCTCGAACGGCGAACGGCAATTCCTGCGCAAATGCTCCATCTGCCACACGCTCGGCCCAGACGGGGAACGCCGCGCGGGCCCGACGCTCTACGGCGTCTTCGGCCGCCGGGCCGGAGAGCTTGACGGCTACGCCTATTCCGACGCTCTGACCGGCAGCGACCTCGTCTGGGGCGAAGACACGATCGACCAGCTCTTCGATGTGGGTCCCGACGTCCTCACCCCCGGCTCCAAAATGCCCATGCAGCAGATCGCCTCCCCCCAGGATCGTGCCGATCTCGTCGCATTTCTTAAGGAACGGACGGCTCCCGCAGACGCCAAATAGTGCCCAATTCCGCAGCATAGCTGGCTTTGATCGGCGGTTTTCCACTCATCCGGGATCTGCCGCATTCTCCGCAACCGCGCCCAGAACAAATCACTAACTTGCCCCAAACGCCTCCCAGACCGGCCACAAGCGACCGTTAGGTAAAGGTCAAGCAGTAAAGAGTTTTTGGAGTTTGACCCATGACTGCATTGGCCCAGAAGATGACTAACGACACAAACGATTGCTTCCACACCCTGGCAGAAGGCACCCGCGTTCTGACCCCGAAAGGCCCCGTCGCGGTCGAGGCGCTGACCGAGGGGATGGAGATCCACACCAAGGGCGGCCAGACCGGCATCGTTCGCAGCGTCACCCGCCGCAACAGCGTCGACGCCCCGATCCGCTTCGACCAGGGCGCCATCGGCAACACCGAAGACCTTGTCGTCGCCCCCTGGCAGCGCGTTCTCGTCACCGGCTTCCAGGCCGAGATCCTTTACGGCCAGTCCGAACTGCTCGTCCCCGCCGCCGACCTGGTGGACGGCGACGCCATCCATCGCGGCGATGCCGGCCAGGTCGCCTATCTCGAGATCGAGCTCGACGGCGAGCACACGATCATCGCAGGCGGCGCCACCGTGACCGGATCCATGCCCGCCCCGCGCACGCAGACCCCGGCCGAACAGCTGCCGAATGTCCGCTCGATCTTCTCGGGAAAGCGCCGGTCCTTTGGCGCCGGCGGCATCGCGACGGCCTGAGATGCACGATACGTTTACCTCCCACGCGGCGCGCTTCGTGCCCGTCCAAAAGGCACCGGGCGACGATCGCCCTGCCCGAACCGGCAAGACGTTCAGTGCGTCGGTGAAGATCAGCGCGTCCAGCGATCAAAGAGATACGGATTTACGGAGTAGCAAGACCAGCTCCGTATCCTGAGGGCGACCTGTACCGCCCGAATGTTGTGTAACAAGTGATGTGCCAATGGCCCTGTTCCTGATGCCGGAAGAAACTGCCGCACGCCTGAAGGATCGCCTTCTCGCGCTGGCAGAAACAACCCCGATCCAGATACAGCGGGCCAGCGACCTCCGCGTCCAGATCGTCTTCACCAAGGATGAACTGCGCGATTTCGCCGCCGAACCCGGTGATCCGATCCTCGTCGCGGCGGACGATCAGGACGCGTTCAGGGCAGCCATTCCCGAAAGAGACAATGACCGGCGGTACTACACGCAGGTCCGAAACGAACGGGCTCTGTCCCGGTACGATCCGTTCACGGCAGTGGGCAGAACGCAAAGTGTCAGGATCGAAAAAGGTTGAGGTCACGGCGGGTCAAGATCCGCGGATAAGGATGAAGAGCAGGTAAATGGCATTTCTTTTTGATTGGTCAGAAATTGGTAGCCCAAACGGCTCCGCCACGATCAATGATGGCTCTGAAAGCACGACACTGACGGTGGTCTCCGACCCCGAGGTCGGATATTTCGGCGGCAATTCAAGCTTGACCGTGTCAAATCTCCCGGATGGAACTTCGGCAACAAGCCTCGTCACCTTCAGCACACCGGTCGAAAACGTAACATTCGAGATCTTCGACCTCGATGCGAGCCCCGGCAGCTGGGACGACGAGATCACGGTCAATGCATTCGACGCGAACGGCAATCCGGTCACGGTCAACTTCAGCGATCTTGAGAGCTACCATGTTCAGACGGGCAATACCGTCGAAGCGAACGACAATTCCAGCCCTGGTATCGAGGGGTCCGGCGCGCCGGACTCGATCACCGTTTCGATCCCAGGCCCACTGACGAGCATTGAAGTCATCTTCGCGACAGGAAGCTCGAGCGATGACGGGGGAATCGTCGACTTCTCCGATATCTCGGGCGACATCGCCTGTTTCGCAGCCGGCACACTGATCGAGACGGCGCAGGGGCCCGCGGCAATCGAAGACCTTCGGGTAGGGGCACTCATACGGACCTATGACGGGCGGGACGAACAGCTTCGCTGGATCGGCTCCAGCACCGTGCCCGCAACGGGCCGGTTCGCCCCCATCGTCTTCGCCCCCGGCGCCATCGGAAATGTGCGCGAACTTGTGGTGTCGCCGCAGCACCGCGTCCTGGTGACGGGCTGGCAGGCCCAGCTGCTGTTTGGTGAGGACGAGGTGCTGGTCGCCGCCAAGCACCTCGTGAACGGCGAGACGATCCATCGGCGCGAGGGGGGAGAGATCACTTACTATCACCTCCTCTTCGAACGCCATGAAATCATCCTCTCCGAAGGCACCCCGACCGAAAGCTTCCATCCGGGCCAGGTCGGCCTCGACAGGATGGAAGCCGACCAGGTTGAAGAGGTCTACGCCCTCTTCCCCGAACTCATCGACGATGTCGCGAGCTACGGCCCCTCTCGCGTCCCGTCGCTGAGGCGGCATGAAGGCCAGCTTCTGAGCCTCTGACGCACGCCCGGGCGCGCCCGCTCAAAGAACGCGCCGCATAACCGGCCGCTGCGGCGTGCGGCGGGCGATCTCGGCAAAGCCCGCCCGCTCGAACATCGATCGCGTGCCGTGCCACAGCCATTGCGGCTGCGACCGCTCGGCCTTGTCGACGGGATAGCCCTCGACCGCCTCGGCCCCGTGCGACCGGGCAAATGTCACCGCGGCCGACAGCAGATCGTGGGCAATCCCCTGCCCGCGCCGATCCGACGGCACCACGAAGCACACGACCGACCAGACCGGCACGTCGTCGACCGGCTTCATCACCGGCGACCGCGCCAGCCGCCTGAAACTCTCCCGCGGGCCCAGCGTCACCCAGCCCACCGGCGCGCCGTCCTGATAGGCGATCAGCCCCGGCGCGGGCGCCTGCCCCGCCAGATCGTGCAGCATCGCCTTCCTGGCCTCTTTCGGCGGCACGCCGTCCGGCAGATCCCGCTTGCCCGACAGGCGATACTCCATGCACCAGCAGCTCCGTGCGAAGGAACAGCCCTTCCCGGCAAACAGCGCCTCCAGATCGCCGAAGCGATCCTGCGTCAGAGGCCGGACGTCCATCATCGCGCCGCCACGTACCAGGCCCGGATCGCCGCCCGCTCCTCATCCGTCATGAAAGACAGGTTGCCGGGCGGCATCGCATGGCTCCACCCCGATTGCATCGCGATCCCCCGCGCGCCCGCCGCCACCTGCTCGGGCGTCTCCAGCACCACGCCCTTCGGCGCCCAGTGCAGCCCCGGCCAGACAGGTTCCTCCGCATGGCACATCGAACAGCGCCCGGTGACGATCCGGTGGATCTCGTCAAAGCTCTCAACCGCTGCGAACCGCTCCGCCCCCCGGGTCATCGCCGCCTCCTCCTCCACCGGCGCAGGAGCGACCGACAGCCAAGCGATCGCCAGGAAAATCACCGCCGTCGCCGCCCAGGTCCAGTTCGGCTGGCCTTTCCTCGCATGCATCGTGTTGAAGTAGTGCCGGATCGTCACCCCCATCAGGAACACCAGCGACGCGATGATCCAGTTATACGGCGTCGCGAAGGCCAGCGGGTAATGGTTCGACAGCATCAGGAAGATCACCGGCAACGTCAGATAGTTGTTATGCGTCGACCGCTGCTTCGCGATCACACCGTACTTCGCATCCGGCACCCGCCCCGCCTTCAGATCGGCCACCACGATCTTCTGGTTCGGGATGATGATGAAGAACACATTCGCGCTCATGATCGTCGCGGTGAACGCCCCCAGATGCAGCAGCGCCGCCCGGCCCGAGAAGACCTGCGTGTAGAACCACGCCATCGCCACCAGCACGCCGAACAGCACCACCATCAGCGTCGTCGCATGGACGCCCAAGGGCGACTTGCACAGCTGATCGTAGATCACCCAGCCCACGGCCAGCGACGCGCCAGAGATCAGCACCGCCTGCCACACCGCCAGATCCGCCACCTGCGGATCGATCAGATAGAACTCCGCCCCCAGCCAGTAGACCAGCGCCAGCAAAGCCGCCCCCGACAGCCAGGTCGAATAGCTCTCCCACTTGAACCAGGTCAGATCCTCCGGCATCCGCTCGGGCGCGACGAGGTACTTCTGGATATGGTAGAACCCGCCCCCGTGAACCTGCCATTCCTCCCCGTCCGCGGGGCCGGGAATGCTCCGGTTCAGCCCCAGATCCAGCGCGATGAAATAGAACGACGACCCAATCCACGCGATACCGACGATGACATGCAGCCAGCGCACCGCGAATTCCAGCCACTCCATGAGGATCGCCCAATCGTACATCCTGCCCGCTCCGTCTGGTCCGACCCCTCAGTCACCCGATCCTTGCACGAAACGCAATGCGTCCCTATGGCGTTGACCCATCAAGACAGCAATTCCGGAGTGCGATCATGAGTGGCCTTCTGACCCTGCTCGACGATGTCAGCGCCATCGCCAAGCTCGCCGCGACCCAGCTTGACGATATCGGCGTCCAGGCGACCAAGGCGGGGACCAAAGCCGCGGGGGTCGTAATCGACGACGCCGCCGTGACCCCGAAATACGTGACCGGCCTGCCCGCCGCCCGCGAATTGCCGATCGTCTGGAAGATCGCCCGCGCCTCGGCCTTCAACAAGCTGGTGATCCTGCTGCCCGCGGCGCTGCTCTTGAACGCCTTCCTGCCCTGGCTCATCACCCCGATCCTGATGCTGGGCGGCTGCTATCTTTGCTTCGAAGGGGCCGAGAAGGTCTGGCACCTGATCGTCCCGCACGAAGAGCATGGCCCGCAGGAGGCCGAAACCCTCGACGCCGCCCACCTTGAAGAAACGCGCGTCAAAGGCGCGATCAAGACCGATTTCATCCTCTCGGCCGAGATCATGACGATCTCGCTCAACGCCATCGACAGCGACAGCACCTGGATTATCGGCACCACGCTTGCTGCGGTCGCGGTCGGGATCACCGCGGTGGTCTACGGCGCCGTCGCGCTGATCGTGAAGGCCGACGACGTGGGCCTGAAGATGAGCCAGAGCGGCCGCCTTTCCGCCACCCGTGCCGCCGGCCGCGGCATCGTCGCCGGGATGCCGCATCTGCTGACCTTCATCTCTACCGTCGGAACCGCCGCGATGCTCTGGGTCGGCGGCAGCATCATCGTCCACGGCCTGCACGACCTCGGTTGGCACTGGCCCTACGAGACGATCAAGTACGCCGCCCAGGCCACCGCTGCCGCGATTGCCACCGCAGAAGGCTTCGTCACGTGGTTCATCACCGCGCTTCTCGACGGCATCCTGGGCCTGATCCTCGGCCTCCTCCTGATCCCCGTCGTCGGCAAGGTCATCCTGCCGCTTGCCGCCGCCTTCTCGGGTAAGAAGGAAGAGCAGACCCAGCCGCATTGAAGGTTCCAGCCTGTCAAGCGTCTCCGCCCCGCCCGGGATCAAGCGGCACCGCCGCGCCGGGCGAGCGCCTGACCGTCCCGCGGTCTGGCGCTTTGCCACCTGCGCACTGCCCGCTCCATTTGTGGGACGAGCTTGGCTGCCATAAAGCGCGTCGTTCCACCGTTACAGCGCCAGCCCCCGGTCAGGCGCGCGCCCGGCGCTCGGCACTCATTGGGTAAATTGCAGGAGTCTTTGCCTTTCGGCGCTGCTACCGCCGCCGCGGATCCGCCGGGAACACCCCCAAGAGCCTCACATCCGTCGTGAAATAATCCAGCTCTTCCATCGCCAGCTGCACCGCGCGGTCGTCCGGATGCCCCTCGATCTCGGCGTAAAACTGGGTCGCCGTGAACTTTCCGCCCACCATGTAGCTTTCCAGCTTCGTCATGTTGATGCCGTTCGTCGCAAACCCGCCCATCGCCTTGTAAAGCGCCGCCGGAATGTTGCGCACGCGGAAGACGAAAGCGGTCATCATCCCGGCCTTCCCCCGCCGCTTCAGATCCGGCTCCCGCGCCATGACGAGGAAGCGCGTGGTGTTCGTGTCATGGTCCTCGATCTTCCGGGCCAGGATATCGAGGCCGTAGATCTCCGCCGCCAGCTCCGACGCCAAAGCCGCCTCGGCCGGATCGCCCAGCTCCGCGATATCCCGCGCCGCGCGCGCGTTATCCGCCCAGTTCAGCTGGTCGAACCCGTGCTCCCGCAGGAAGTCCCGGCATTGCCCCAGCAGGATCGACATGCTGCGCACCCGCTTCACGTCCTCCAGCCGCGCGCCCTTCACGCCCAGCAGGTTGATATGCACCCGGACAAAGGATTCCTCGACGATATGCAGACCGCTTTCGGGTAGCAGCGAATGCACATCCGCGACCCGCCCGTAAGTCGAGTTCTCAACCGCGATCATCCCCAGATCGGCCCGCCCCTTGCGGACGGCCTCGATCGCGTCCTCGAAGGTGGCACACGGCAGCGGCTCCATCTTCGGATGGGTCTCGACGCAGGCCTGGTGACCATACGCGCCCAACTCTCCCTGAAAGGCGATCTGCCCTGTCATCCGAAACGCTCCCCCCGGCGCGCAACACTGCCCTTTTTTGGGCGTTTCGTCGCGCCTTAGCACCTTGCAACCGGCGCGGTGAAGCGGATACATGGCCCGCGAAATCGGATCGGGACGGAACGCGACATGTTCGACACAATGACCCTCACCAAGATCGTCGGCGGCTTTTGCGGCGCCTTCCTGCTGTTCCTACTGGGCAGCTGGACCGCACAGATCGTCTACGGCGCCTACGGGTATCACGAGCATGAAGAACAGGCCTATTCCATCGCCGTCGAAGGCGGCGAGGACGAACCCGAAGAAGAAGCCGTCCCGTTCGAGGAGATCTTCGCCTCCGCCGATCCCGCCGCGGGCGAACGCGTCTACGGCCGCTGCCGCGCCTGCCACATGCTGGAAGACGGCGCCAACGGCACCGGCCCGCATCTCTACGGGGTGGTGAACCGCGACATCGGCGCGGTCGACGGCTTCAGCTATTCCGGCGCACTCAGCGAGGTGGCCGAGGTCTGGACGCCCGAGAACCTCGACGGCTTCCTCGAAAATCCCCGCGGCTGGGCGCCGGGCACGTCGATGGGCTTCGCCGGCCTTGCCCGCCCGCAGGAACGCGCCGACCTGATCGCCTATCTCGAAACCATCGGCGGCAGCTGATCGCCGCCTTTTTCGGCCGAAATCTCGGACCTGACGATCCCCGGCCACGCCGGGGATAACATCTTCGCGCATCCGCCCTCCCCTCACGTCCGATCACACATTCTCGCCTTGATCATTGGACGGCGGGCCCTTTAGCTACATTTTCCAAGTCAAGTCCTGACCTCAGCCGACGGAGTGCCCATATATGACACATCCCCGCCGACGCCCCGCCCGCGCGATCGCCATCTCCAAAGCGAAAGACAAAACGCGCCAGGCGGGCATCGCCCTGGGCGGACTGGTCATCGGCCTCGGCCTCCTCGGCACCCAGGTCTTCGGCGAAAGCCACAGCGCCGATGAAAACATCACCGTCAGCCACGGCTACACCAATTTCGGAGAGCTGAAATACGGCCCCGACGAGCCCTTCTCCTACGTCAACCTCGACGCGCCCAAGGGCGGCGAAATCAGCCTCTGGGCCCAAGGCAACTTCGACAGCTTCAACCTATATACCCGCAAGGGCGTGCCCGTTGCGCAGACCGGTCTTCTCTACGAAGACATGATGATCAGTGCGGCCGATGACCCATACGGCCTTTATTGCTATCTCTGCACCACTGTCGAATATCCGGAAAGCCTCGACTGGGTCGTCGTGACCTTGCGCGATGACGTGACCTTTGCTGACGGCACGCCGATGACGGTCGAGGACATGAAGTTCACCATCGACCTCTTTCTCGAACAGGGCATCGCCGAGTTCCGCAATGTGATCGACGGCTTCTTCGAAAGCATCGAGATCGTTGGACCAAACCAGATCCGGTTCGAGTTCAACGAAGCCGCCCCCAAACGCGACCGTATGGGCCTCGTCGCGATCTGGAACCCGTTCTCGCAAGCGTGGTTTGAAGAAAACGAGGCGCGCCTCGATGAAAGCACGCCCGTCCCCTTCCTGGGCACCGGTCCCTATATCGTCGGCGATGTCGATATGGGCCGCAGCATTGTCTACACGAAGAACCCCGACTGGTGGGGCGCGGACCTTCCGATCAACCAGGGCCGAAATAACTTCGACCGCGTCCGCATCGAGTATTTCGCCGATGCAGGCGCTGCCTTCCAGGCTTTCACGGCAGGCGAATACACCTACCGGATCGAAACAGATCCCCGCGAATGGGCAACCTCCTACGATTTCCCAGCGGTCGAACAAGGCTATGTGAACGTCGAGTCTTTGCCCGACGGCACGATCAGCAACGGCCTCGGCTTCGTCTTCAACCTGCGGCGCGAGAAATGGCAGGATCCCCGGACCCGCGATGCCGTCCGGATGCTGTTCAATTTCGAATGGTCGAACGAGACCCTGTTCTACAGCCTCTACGAGCGCCCCTATTCCTTCTGGGGCAATTCCGACCTCGCCGCCGTCGGCGAACCGTCGGACGAGGAACGCGCCGTCCTGGAACCACTTGTCGAGGACGGGCTGCTCGATGCCTCGATCCTGACCGACCCTGCCGTCCTGCCGCCGGTCAACGAGGCCTCCTCCAACGACCCCTCCCGCCGCACCCTGCGTGAAGCCACCCGGCTCCTGCAGGAGGCCGGATGGACCGCGGGCAACGACGGCATCCTCCGCAACGAGGCGGGCGAACGGCTGGAACTCGTCATCATCCAGTTCAATCCGATCTACGACCGCGTCGTGACGCCCTATGTCGAAAACCTCCGCCGCGTCGGCATCGACGCCAAGCTCGAACGGATCGACACCGCGCAATACGTCGAACGCCGTCGCTCGGGCGATTGGGACCTGACGAACCAGCTTCTCGGCCAGGGGTTCGAACCGGGGCTCGGCCTGATGCAATGGTTCGACAGCTCCACGGCAGAGGACAGCTCGCGCAACCTGATGGCGCTCGCCGACCCCGCGATCGACCGTTTGATCGACGCCGTCATCGCGGCCGATACCCTTGACGGGCTGCAGACCCATGTCCGCGCCCTCGACCGCGTCCTGCGCGCCCACGGCTTCTGGATCCCGCAATGGGAAGATCAGGAATTCTGGGTCGCCTACTGGGACATGTACGACCATCCCGACCCCCTGCCGCCCCTTGCCCTCGGAACGCTCGATTTCTGGTGGTATGATGCCGAAGCTGCGGAACGCCTGCGCGAGGCGGGCGCGATCCGCTGATGGGCGCCTATATCCTCAGGCGTCTGCTGCTCGTCATCCCGACGCTGCTTGGCATTCTCCTGATCAATTTCGCCCTGATCCAGTTCGTACCGGGCGGCCCCATCGAACAGATCATCGCCCAGATGGAAGGCGGCGGCGATGTCCTCGGCGGCATCACCGGCAGCGTCGATTTTGAGAACCAGGGCGGCAATGACAGCGGCTACGCCGGCGCCCGCGGCCTTCCCGCCGACTTCATCGAGGAACTCGAACGCGAATTCGGCTTCGACAAGCCGCCCGTCCAGCGCTTCCTCGAGATGGTCTGGAACTACATGCGCTTCGATTTCGGAGAGAGCTATTTCCGCTCCATCTCCGTCGTCGACCTCGTCATCGAAAAGCTGCCCGTCTCGATCTCGCTCGGCCTCTGGTCGACGCTGATCGCCTATCTCATCTCGATCCCCTTGGGCATCCGCAAGGCGGTCAAGGACGGCTCGCCCTTCGACACCTGGACCTCGGGCGCGATCATCGTGGGTTACGCCATCCCCGGCTTCCTCTTCGCGATCCTGCTCATCGTCCTCTTCGCGGGCGGCTCGTATCTCCGGATCTTCCCGCTGCGCGGGCTGACCTCCGACGATTGGGAAACGCTCAGCCTCTTCGGCAAGATCGCCGACTATTTCTGGCACATCACCCTGCCGACCATCGCGCTGACGATCTCCAGCTTTGCCACGCTGACGCTGCTGACCAAGAACTCCTTCCTCGACGAGATCCGCAAGCAATACGTCATCACCGCCCGGGCCAAGGGCGTCAGCGAAAGCCGCGTCCTCTACGGCCACGTCTTCCGCAACGCGATGCTGATCATCATCGCGAGCTTCCCGGCCGTCTTCATCGGCGTCTTCTTCACCGGCGCGCTGATCATCGAGGTGCTCTTCTCCCTGGATGGCCTCGGACGCCTCGGCTACGAGGCTGCCGTCGCCCGCGACTACCCGGTGGTCTTCGGCACGCTCTTCATCTTCGGTCTCATCGGCCTTGTCGTGGGCATCATCTCGGACCTGATGTATGTCCTCGTCGATCCCCGCATCGATTTCGAGTCCCGCGCATGAGTGTCCAGCCAGACATCCCGCCCGAGCGCTATGGGGACCCGGCCGCGCCCGCTCAGCCGGTGCCCGCCGCACCCGAACGGCCCCGTACGTTCCTCTCGCCGCTCAACAAACGCCGCTGGCGCAACTTCCGCCGCAATCGCCGCGCCTTCTGGTCCCTGATCATCTTCATGATCCTGTTCACGCTCAGCCTGTTTGCCGAGTTCATCGCCAACGACAAACCGATCCTCGTCAGCTACCGCGGCGAGCTTCGGATGCCCGTCTTCAGCTTCTATTCCGAACAAAGCTTCGGCGGCGACTTCCCGACCGAGGCGGTCTATTCCGATGTCGAGGTGCAGTGCCTGATCGAAACCGGCGGCCTGATCGACTGTTTCGACACCCCCATTGAGCTGATCCAGCAGGCGCGCCTCGACATGATCGAGGATCCGGAGTTCCACAAAGGCTGGATGATCTGGCCGCTGATCCCCTACGCCTACGACACCATCGTCGACATCCCCGGCGTCGCCCCCTCCCCGCCCGACGACCAGAACTGGCTTGGCACCGACGACACCAAGCGCGACGTGCTGGCGCGCGTGATCTACGGCTTCCGGCTGTCGATCCTCTTTACCCTGATTGTCACCACATGCGCCTCGATCATCGGGATCGCCGCAGGTGCGATCCAGGGCTATTTTGGCGGCTGGACCGACCTCCTCTTCCAGCGCTTCATCGAAATCTGGAATGGCGTCCCCAACCTCTACGTCATCATCATCATGTTCGCGATCCTGGGGCGAAGTTTCTGGCTCCTCGTCGCGCTCAGCGTGATCTTCGGCTGGATGGCTCTTGTCGGCGTCGTGCGGGCGGAATTCCTGCGCGCCCGGAACTTCGAATATGTCCGCGCGGCCAAGGCGCTCGGCGTGTCGGACCGCACGATCATGTTCCGCCACATCCTGCCCAACGCGATGGTGGCGACGCTCACGCTCCTGCCCTTCATCATCACCGGCGCCATCGGCGCGCTCGCCACGCTCGACTTCCTGGGCTTCGGCCTGCCCTCCTCCGCCCCCTCGCTGGGCGAGATGACCCTTCAGGCCAAGCAGAACCTCCAGGCGCCGTGGCTCGGCTTCACCGCCTTCTTCACCTTCGCGATCATGCTGTCGCTGCTCGTCTTCATCTTCGAAGGGGTCCGCGACGCGTTCGACCCGCGCAAGACCTTCACCGGCGAGGGCTCGCCAGAGGAAGACACCGCGCCCGCCGCCACGCCGGAGGCCGCCCGCACATGAGCCGCCTCCTCGATGTCCGCGACCTGCGCATCTCCTTCCGCCAGGACGGCAAGACCACCCATGCCGTCCGCGGCGTGTCCTTCCACGTCGACAAGGGCGAAACCGTCGCGATCGTCGGCGAATCCGGCTCCGGCAAATCCGTCACCGCGCTCTCCACCGTCCAGCTCCTCGGCGACAGTGCCCGGCTCGAGGGCTCCGTCACCTATGCCGGAAAGGAGATGATCGGCGCCTCCGAAAACGATCTCCGCCGGGTCCGCGGCAACGACATCAGCTTCATTTTCCAAGAGCCGATGACGTCCCTCAACCCGCTCCACACCCTCGAAAAGCAGCTCCGCGAGTCGATCGAGCTGCACCAGGGCCTGCGCGGCGACAAGGTCCGCGCCCGTGTCATCGAATTGCTCACCAAGGTCGGCATCCGCGACCCCGAAACCCGCCTCGGCGCCTATCCCCACCAGCTCTCCGGCGGGCAGCGCCAGCGCGTGATGATCGCCATCGCGCTGGCCAACGGCCCCGACCTGCTGATCGCGGACGAACCCACCACCGCCCTCGACGTCACCATCCAGGCCCAGATCCTCGACCTCCTCGCCGACCTCAAGGAACAGGAGGATATGTCGCTTCTCTTCATCACCCACGACCTGACGATCGTCCGCAAAATCGCTGACCGGGTCTGCGTGATGAAGGATGGCGAGATCGTCGAGCAGGGCCTCACCGCCGACATCTTCAGCGCGCCCAAACACCCCTACACCCGGAAACTCCTCTCGGCCGAGGCGACAGGCCTCCCCGATCCCGTCCCCGCAGGGGCCGAGACCATCGCCGAGACCGAAAACCTCCGCATCTGGTTCCCGATCCAGAAGGGCCTGCTCAAGCGCACCGTCGGCCATGTGAAGGCCGTCAACGACGCCACGCTCTCGGTCCGCGAAGGCGAAACCGTCGGCATCGTCGGCGAAAGCGGCTCGGGCAAGACGACGCTCGCGCTGGCCATCATGCGGCTGATCCAGTCGAAGGGCCGCATCGTCTTCCTCGGGCGCGACATCCAGAACCTCCGGGCCCGCCAGATGCGCCCCCTGCGCAAGGACACGCAGATCGTCTTCCAGGATCCCTACGGCTCGCTCAGCCCCCGGATGACGGTCGAACAGATCATCGCCGAGGGGCTTGGCGTCCATGGCACCGAACCGGGCCGCGACAAACGCGAAATGGTGGCCGAGATCATGGCAGAGACCGGCCTCGACCCCATGACGATGGACCGCTACCCGCACGAGTTTTCCGGCGGCCAGCGCCAGCGCATCGCGATCGCCCGCGCCATGATCCTGCGCCCCCGCCTCGTCGTCCTGGACGAGCCGACCTCGGCCCTCGACATGACCGTCCAGGTCCAGATCGTAGAGCTTCTGCGCAGCCTCCAGCGCCGCCACGGCCTCGCCTACCTCTTCATCAGCCACGACCTCAAGGTCGTCCGCGCGCTGTCCCACAAGGTGATGGTGATGAAGCAAGGCGACGTGGTCGAAGCCGGCCCCGCCGAACAGATCTTCGACGCCCCCCAGACCGACTACACCCGCGCCCTCATGGCCGCCGCCTTCGATGCCGAAATCCGCGCGGCCGAGTAGGGTGGGGTTTCACCCCACCATCCCCGGTTAACATACCTCCCGCGAAGAATTGAGGGCCGCGCCCGACCCTGGGTGGGCGCTCGAACGATATCGTCAACGCATTCACTTCAAAGCATCCACGCCGTTCGAGCTGCGACCGACATCACCGAGCGCCCTCCCGGGGGAGGGTCGGGCGCGGCCCGGCGGTGCCGCCGGGCCAAAGCTCAAAGCTAAGCGCCCCGATCCAACAAGCGTAGGATGACTGATTTCCCCCACCACGCCCTCGGATCGGCGAGCCTTCACACTCACCCCGCCCCCTCCGGCAGCAACCCGCACGCCTCCAGCAACGTCACCGCCATCTCCTTCCGAAACACCCGGATCTCCGCAAAGCTGTCCGCCCGCGTATAAAGCGCGAAAACCGCCGGATCCCCGGCCTCTCTCGCAACCCAGCCGACATACCAGCCCTCAAACCCGGCGGAGAAATCGCCGGGCACCAGCGTCCCACCACCGGTCTTCCCATGCAGCGACAGGCCGTCCCCCTCCCATTCCAGGCTGGCCTGGGCCAGCGCCGCGACCGACGGTGCCGAGACCCCAAGCTCCCCCTGCAAAAGACGCTCCAGAAACCTCACCTGCTCGACTACGGAGATCTCCAACCCGTTGGCCAACCAGAAATCGTCCGCCCCCTCGGGAACCCCGGCATTGCCGTAGCCCCAATCCACGAGCCTCGCGCGATACGCCTCCGTCCCGATATCGCGCGCAAGATCCCGAAAGTACCAGACGGCCGACACGCGGAACGCGCTCTCCAGCGTATGATCCTTGGCCCACCCAGCAGGCCACCAATCGCGCGCCGGATGCCGTTCCCGGTCCCAGTCCCGCGCAGCGCCCAATCCATCCGCGGCCCCGGTCTCGAGCGCGATCAGCAGGTTTGGCATCTTGAAGGTCGACCACGGCGCATGGCGCGTCTCGAAATCGCTGCCGCTCAACGTGCACCGGCTGCCATCCGCAAGATCGGAGGCCAGAAAGCTCAAAGGCCGGTCCCCGACCGCCCCTTCGAAGGCATCTCTCTCCAGCACCCTGTCGAAGGCGACGCCGGCGGATGGCAAAAGTGTCGACATCACCGCGGTCAGAACCGCGGCGGCAAAGGTTGTGTGTCTCATGGTGTCCACTGCTCGTTCGGTATTGTGCGCCGATCGCTACGGCGTCCGATCCGCCCCCTCAAGGGCCGCTCCGGGCATGCGCCGCTTTCCGCCGAAGCCTCCCGGACGCATAAGCCATCGCCTATCGGTGAGCGTCACGCCGCTCCCCCTGTTAATCGGACAACGCCATGCGGGACGGGCTCCGCAGGCCATACTGTTAACCTGTTCCCGGTTTGGCCCCTCCGACCGGATGCCGACCAGATGCCGCCCGGATACCGGCACGACAATCCGAGATTATTCCGCAAGAACAGACCCTTGGGCGGATCGCCCCGCTATCCCCGCCCGAAGACGAAATCCGGCACCCGCCTGAGCGGATCCGACCCCCGTCTTGCCCGGCTCAAGGTCCACGCCCCCTGCAGCCCGATCCAGACCGCCTCAGACCGCCGCGCGGCCTCGTCCGCAGGCAGTCCCAACCGCCGCCCATGGGCCGCCACGGCCTCGATCCAGGTCTCGAAAATCTGCGCCGATTCCCGCCGGAATCGGTCGTTCGACGGCCCCTCGAACAGGGTCGACGAGATCGGACAGCCCAGCCAGTGATCCGACAGATCGAACAGTTTGGCCAGCTTGTAGCACAGCGTCGTCGCCCCCTGCTCGAAGCTCTCGGCGGGCGCGAACGCATCCTCGATGATCTGCAACAGCCCGGCCGAGGCCCACTCCGCCGCCGCCACGGCCAAGTCCGCCTTTCCATTGGGAAAATGGTGGTAAAGCGACCCCTTCGGCGCCCCCGACGCCTCCAGGATCTCGGCCACGCCCACGCCGTGATACCCCCGCTGCTGGAACAGCAGCGCGGCGTTCATCACCAGCCTCTCCCGGGTCGACAGCGCTTCGGACATGGGAAGCTTATCGCAGGACTAGACCGATTGGTCCAGAGCTGCTATTGGACCAATCAGTCTAGACCATTCGGTCCATCGGGAGAAGGCGATGAACAAGATGATCGAGATCGTGCAACCCGGCGGCGTGATCGAACGCGACGAGGCCATCCGCTCCGGCGCCGCCCGCCTGTCCGGCCGCCTCTTCCTGCCGCGCGAGACACCGCAAGCCGCCGTCGTCCTGAACGGGGCGACCGGCGTGCCCCACGGCTATTACGGCGACTTCGCCCGCTGGCTCGCGACCGAACGCGGCCTCGCCTGCCTGACCTACGACTACAGTGATTTCGGCGCCTCCGCCCGCGGTCATATCCGGACCTCGAAAGCCACGATGGGCCACTGGGGCATCCACGATCAGCAGGCCGCGCGCGACCACCTGGCGCATCTCCTGCCCGACACGCCGCTCTGGGTGATCGGCCATTCGCTCGGCGCGCTCTGCCTGCCGATGCAGCAGGGCCTCGACCGGATCGACCGGATCATCGCCGTCGCCAGCGGCCCCGTGCACCTCACAGACCATCCGTGGAGCTACCGCCCCTTCGCCGCCGCGTTCTGGCACGGGCCCACAGCGCTGGCCACGCTCGCGCTCGGCTACCTGCCCGGCCGCCGCTTCGGCCTCGGCGCCGATCTTCCGGCCGGCGTCTACTGGCAATGGCGCCGCTGGTGCACCCAGCGCGGCTTCTACGCGCGCGAGGCCGGATCGACCCTGCCCTGGCCCGACCGTCAGAAACCCGCGTGCGCGCTGCGTGCGGTGGCCGTCGCAGACGATCCCATGATCCCGCCGCACACCGTCTGGAAGCTGATGCAGCTCTACCCGGAAACGACACGCAGCCAGAAGGTGCTGCGCCCGGCCGAATACGGCCTGCCGAAGATCGGCCATATCGGCGCCTTCCACCGCCGCGCGCAGGCCTGCTGGCCCGATATCCTCGGCGACTGACCCGCGCTGGACCCCGCGCGGAAAAAGCGCGATCCAGAGGCAGGCAACTGCCCTGCAAGAGGTCGCATGGATATCTTCAAGATCTCCGAACGCCTGATGTCGATGGATGACGAGGCATGGCGCCGCCATGCGAATCCAATCAGCGTCTATACCCGGTTCACCTGCCTGCCCCTTCTGGTCCTCGCGATCTGGTCGCGCGTCTGGCTCGGCTGGTGGAGCCTAATCCCCATCGCGCTTGCCTGTCTCTGGATCTGGTTCAATCCCCGGATCTTCGGGCCGCCCGACAGCCTCGACAACTGGGCCTCACGAGGTGTGATGGGAGAGCGCGTCTTCCTCAACCGGCACAACACGCACATCGCCGACCACCACCTGCGCATGGCCAAGATCCTGACGGCGGCTTCAGGCGTCGGTGCGCTGATCCTGATCTACGGGCTTGTCGTGCTGGATGTCTGGGCGACGATCTGCGGCGTGATTGCAACGGTCGGGCCAAAGGTCTGGTTCGTCGACCGGATGCTCTGGATCCTGCAGGACCACGAACGGGGCGAACCCGGCCCGCGCGAAGAGACATCCCGACTGTAAGGAAATCTGGTGAGAGGCTGATAACGACCCAAGCGGGGCTCGTTACGGCTGCTTCCTTCCGGACCTGACCGGGTTGGCGAGGCGCCTGCCCGCACCAACCTCTCACCCCCTCATCTAGGCGAGTCGCCCCGGCCCCGCAAGGCTCACAGCGTCAGACGGAACCGGGCGAAGCCGCCGTCGGTCTCTCCCACATCCTCGGCCGGCAGCGTCAGATCGCCCAGATAGCTCCGGGCCGACGGCCCGCTGTCGAACAGCACCGTGGCCCCGTCCAGCGGCGCGAAACGGAAGACCGGATCGGGCCGCGGCTTCAGCACGCCGGCCTGGGCGATATAGCCCGCCAGCGCCTCCCGGTTGGTCATCAGCGTCTCGACAAGGACCGGCGCGGTCTCGATCCCCGGGAAGCCGCCGCCACCCGTCGCCCGGTAGTTGTTCGTCGCCAGCGCGAACCGATCGTCTTCCTCGACCGGCTTGCCCTGATACGTGACCTCGACAACGCGCGTCGCCTCGGGGTGCAGCAGCTCGCCCGCCGGGCCGAACCGCGCGGGCTGGGACAGGTCGATCGTATAGCGCAAGCCATCGACGATATCGAAATTGAAGGTCGGAAAGCCCTCGTTCCGCAGCTTCACGTCCTGCGCCCCCGGCGCGACCTGCCGGAACGCGCCCGCACAATGTTCCAGCCAGTCGAGCAGCATGCGGCCCGACACGTCCAGCACGGTCATGGTGTTGGGAAAGAGATAAAGATCGGAGAGGCTTCGGTGGCTGATCGGCCCTGCCCGCACCTCCGTGTAGAAATCCGGGCCGCCCCGCCCGCCGGACTTGCCCGGCGCCGAGGCCGACAGAAGCGGCAGATCGCCCCCGGGCTGCCCTTCCAGCAGCGAGCGCACCAGCCAGGCCTGTGCATCGGTCACGACCTTCAGCGCCGCATCCATCCCCAGCATCGTGAAATAGCTGTGCAGCGGCACCGCCGTCTCGCCCACCGGCGCCCGCATCCGGCGCAGCGTGTGGCGGTGCGTGTCCTCCACCGCCGCCTCGACCTTGGGGTTGGACTGGACCAGCGCATGCAGCGCGTGCCCGCTCGACCGCTCGGCGATCGGCCGCGCGGCGCCGCGCCCGCGGACCTTGATCCAGCCGAACTGCGTATGGCGCAGTTCCAGGTCGATCACCGCCACGTGCGAGCCCCAGAACCCCGCCTCGACCACCGGCGTGCCGTGGATCGTGCCTGTTTCGGGCTCGATGCCCGGCACGGTCTCGAACCCGGGCCCCGGAAAGCGGCGATGCGTATGGCCCGCCACCACCGCATCGACATCCGGCAGCCCGGCCACCGCGGCAGAGGCGTTCTCGTCCCCCGGCCGGTAGGGCCTGTCCTCGATCCCCGAATGGCTCAGCGCGATCACGATATCCGCCCCCCGCCGCTTGAGAGCGGCCGCCTCGGCCCGCGCCGTCTCAAGAATACCCGTCGTCCCCACCCGGCCAAGCAGATGGCGCCTGTCCCAGCGGGTGATCTGCGGCGGCAGAAGCCCCAGAAGCCCGATCCGGATCGGAAAGCTCAGCCCCTCGCCCGTGACAAGCTGCCGGTCCAGGATCACGGACCGCTGGACCAGCGGCCCGCCGTTCCGCTGCGGCCACAACCCGCTCAGGCTGGTCGAATAGACGTTGGAACTGAGGATCGGGAAGTCCGCCTGCTCCAGCGCGGTAATCAGCGCCTCCAGCCCGTAATTGAACTCGTGGTTGCCCAGATTGACCGCGTCATAACCCAGCTCGTTCATCGCGGCGATCACCGGATGCGGCCCCTCCAGCTCTCCCCGCGCGACGAGGTCGGACATCACCGTGCCGTTCAGGAAATCGCCGTTATCGACAAGGATCGACGCCGTGGCCTCGGCCCGCGCACCCGCCACCAGCGCCGCCGCGCGCGCCAGACCAACCTGATCGGACGGCTGGTCCCAAAGGTAGTCATAGGCCAGCACATGCCCATGCAGATCGGTCGTCGCGATCAGGCGAAGACTTGCATGGCTCGGCCGGATCGGGAAAGGCGCGTGCGGCTTGGTCACTGTTACTCCGTCACAATCCGGGCGCGGACCGGATATCGAAAACCGAACGTGCCCAAAGAAAAGGCGCGCTTCAACAGCGAAGACACAGCATTCGTTTGCCGCGACGGTACGTCCATGGCATCTCTGCCCCGATGCATCACGCGCGGGATTCCCTATGAAGATCGCTGAAACCGTCACTTTCGGCGGATCGGGCCTCGACCGTGCGGCAGAGTGGCGCAGCCAGGCCGAAGACCTCCGCAAGGCGCCCGGGGCGACGGCCATTCCCTTCTGGCGCGGCAAACCGGTGATCGCGGGCATGGGGCGGCTCGGCCGGCTGCCGACCGATCATCGCATCTTCGCCGATGCGGCCGACTGGATCCTCTTGGGTCGCGAAAACGGCGCCCCCGTCTTCGCCGCAGACCTGCCCGCCTGGGCGGCCGACGGGCAGGACCTCTCCACCCTTGGCGCCTTCGCCGACCGCAGCGAACAGCAACACCCCTTCCTGCCCGATAGCGACCGCTTCGCCGAACTGCGCGCGGTCATGACAACGCTCTCGCCCCGCGATGCGGAGCTTGCTGCGACCGCCAAGGCCGTTCTCGGCTGGCACGCCACCCACCGCTTCTGCGCCAATTGCGGCACCGAAAGCCGCATCTCCGATGGCGGCTGGCAACGCCACTGCCCCTCCTGCGGCCGCCGCCACTTCCCCCGCACCGATCCGGTCGTCATCATGCTGATTACCCAGGGCAACGACGCGCTGATCGGACGCTCCCCCGGCTGGCCGGAGGGGATGTATTCGCTTCTGGCAGGCTTCGTCGAACCGGGCGAAACGGTCGAGGCTGCCGTCCGCCGCGAAACCTTTGAGGAGGCAGGCATCCGGATCGGCCCCGTCTCCTACCTTGCCAGCCAGCCCTGGCCGTTCCCGGCCTCCCTGATGATCGCCTGTCACGGAAAGGCGCTGACCCGCGAGATCACCCTCGACCCGGTCGAACTGGACGACGCACTCTGGCTCCCGCGCGAGGAGATGGCCGAGGTCTTCGCAGGCCGCCATCCCTCGATCCTGCCCGCACGCTCCGGCGCCATCGCCCACTTCATCCTGCGCAACTGGCTTGCGGACCGGCTGGATTGACGCGATGACAGGGGCGGAGCGGCCAAAAACGGAACCCCGATGAGATTGCGCACCACCGAAGATATTGCCCTGCCGCAGGACCGCGTCTTCGCCTATGTCACCGATTTCGACCTGCTCGAACGCCGCGCGCTGCGCCGCGGGGCCGAGGTACGGCGCCTCGATCAGGGCCCGGTCGGCAAGGACACCCGCTGGACGCTCGCCTTCGACTACCGCGGCAAGCACCGCAAGGTCGACAGCCAGGTCACGGACTTCACCCCGCCCGACGGCTACACCGTCGAAAGCCATAGCAGCGGTGTCGACATCGTCACCCGGGTCGAGCTTGCGCCCGCCGGGGCGGACCGCACCAGGCTCAAGCTCGTCCTCGACATCACCCCCAAGACGCTGCCGGCCCGCGTCCTCGTCCAGTCCCTCCGGCTCGGCCGCGGCGCGGTCGAAGCCCGGATGAGCCGTCGCCTCGCCGATTACGCGCGCGAGATCGAGGCGCGCCACGCCGCCTAGTTTTCCAACCGAAAGGAGCATTCCCATGAAACCCATTACCCTCACAGCCGCAGCCCTGCTGGCCCTCAGCGGCTGCACCGCGGTGGGCGAATTGATCATCCCGCCGACGGATCTGGAACTGGCCGAGGCCGATTGCGACGCGACCGGCATCCCGCGTACCGCGCCCAGCTACGAGGCCTGCGTGCAAGCCTACCTCGCCGACCTCCAGCGCCAGCGCGAGGTTGCCGAAGCCTCCCAGGGCTGACCTCCGATCGGGGACGGGGGGCGGGGCGATGCGGCGCTCGCGCCGCGAGCGCGCGACCCGTCCCTACCGTGCGAGAACGACATCGGCCTGCCGGTCGAGGTCGTGCTCGATCGCATCGATCAGATATTTCGCCACATCGGCCCGGGACACCAGCCCATTGCGCCAGGTCTTCGGACTGCGCAGCACCCGGAAGGTTCCCTTCGCGCCCTTCGTCATGATCACCGGCCGCACGATCGTCCAGTCCAGATCGCTGTTCAGGATCTTTTCCTCCTGAAGGTCCTTGTCGTCATAGACCCGGCCGAGGATCGCCCGGTGTCCCATCCGCTCGATCCGGCTCATCGCGTCCTGGCTGCGCCCCGCGCCGAACCCGGTCACGGCGATCAGCCGCGTCACCCCGGCCTTCGGCATCTCGGCCAGCAGCACCTTGGTCGTCTCCGAAAACAGCGTCTCCTCTTCCCAAAGCATCGAAACCCGTTCCCGGATCCCCAGCGCATAGATCACGGCCCGCACGCCCTCCAGCGCCCGCGCCACGTCTTCCGCCTTCAGCGCGTCCCCGGCAAACGGCTCCAGCTTCGGCGTCGGGTCCAGCTTGTCGGCCCCCCGCGCAAAGGCCCGCACCGCCAGCCCGCGCGACAGCGCTTCCTCCACAGCCTTCGCCCCGACCCCGGAGGTCGCGCCCATGATCAAGATCGGTGCGCTCATCGTCTCATCTCCAATTTCTTCGCCATCGTGGTCCCCCGACCCAGTCCCGCCCTAACGCACCGACCCGCAATTGGTCACGAGAACGTACGAAGATGTCGCGCAAATCCGCCGAGCACGGCAAAACTGCCAATTGCCTCCAGCAGACGTCGCAACGCGCCTTTGGTCCGGAATCAACGCCCAACGGGCCGCCGGGCCAGCCCCCGCTCGCTCAATGGCAAGCCGACAGGACTGGTGGTTCCGCTAACTCCCCCGATAGGTCGAATACCCGTAGGGCGACAGCAGCAGCGGCACATGGTAATGCGCCGCCTCCGCCATCCCGAACCGGATCGGCACCTCATCGAGGAACAGCACCCCGCCCTCGGCCAGCCCCGCCCGCCGCAGGTAGTCGCCCGCGTGAAAGACCAACTCGTAGGTGCCCACCGCAAACCGCGCCTCCGGCAGGATCGGCCCGTCCGTCCGCCCGTCCGCATTGGTCACGGAACGGCCCACTTGCTCCCTCCCCTCCGCGCCGTCAAGGCGCATCAGAACGATCTCGATCCCCTCCGCAGGCACCCCCCGCGCGGTGTCCAGAACGTGTGTCGTCAGATATCCCGCCATGGCCCCGGCCCTCCTTGCCCCTTTTCAATCCGCAGAAAGCGCGGCAATCAAGGAGGATGCACCGCTATCCCAGAGATTTCCACGGCCACGGGGCCACACCGCCTGACCCTCAATGGCCCGGCGGCGCCCGCATCGCCGTCCAGATCGTCCTGAACTACGAGGAAGGCGGCGAAAACAGCCTTCTTCACGGCGATCCGGCGTCCGAAGCCTTCCTCTCCGAAATCGTGGGCGCCCAGGCCTGGCCCGGCCAGCGCCACTGGAACATGGAATCGATCTACGATTACGGCGCCCGCGCCGGCTTCTGGCGCCTCCACCGCCTGCTCGCAGACCTCCCCATCACCGTCTTCGGCGTCGCCACCGCGCTGGCCCGTGCCCCCGCCCAGGTGAAAGCCATGCAGGAGGCCGGGTGGGAGATCGCCTCCCACGGCCTCAAATGGATCGAACACAAGGACATGGAGGAAGCCGAGGAGCGCGCCCAGATGGAAGACGCGATCCGCCTCCACACGGACGTCACCGGCGCGCGCCCCCAGGGCTGGTATACCGGCCGCTGCTCCATGAATACCGAACGGCTCGTCGCCGAGCTCGGCGGCTTCGCCTATGCCGCCGACAGCTACGCCGACGACCTGCCCTACTGGACGCGCCACGGCGAGGCCGACCTCCTCGTCGTCCCCTACACGCTCGATGCCAACGACATGCGCTTTGCCACGCCCCAGGGCTTCAACTCCGGCGACCAGTTCGAGGCCTATCTGCGCGACAGCTTCGATACGCTCTATGCCGAAGGCCTCGCGGGCCACCCCAGGATGCTGTCCATCGGCCTCCACTGCCGCCTCGCCGGGCGTCCGGGCCGCGCCGCCGCGCTCAAGCGCTTCCTCGACCACGCGAAGGGCCATGAAGGCGTCTGGTTCGCCACCCGCCTGCAGATCGCGGAACACTGGGCCGCCACCCATCCGCCCCAACCCCGCGAGCGCCCCAGCCAGATGGACCGCACGACCTTCACCGAGGCCTTCGGCGGCATCTACGAACACTCCCCCTGGATCGCCGACCGCGCCTACAAGCTGGAACTCGGCCCCGCTCATGACACCGCGACCGGCCTGCACGCCGCCCTCACCCGCATCTTCCGCGCCGCTTCCGCCGACGAGCGGCTGCAAGTCCTCAAGGCCCACCCCGACCTCGCCGGAAAACTCGCCGCCGCCAAACGCCTCACCGCCGACAGCACGTCCGAACAGGCCTCCGCCGGGCTCGACGCCCTGACCGACGACGAGCGTCAGCGCTTCACCGACCTCAACACCGCCTATACCGCCAAACACGGCATCCCCTTCATCATCGCCGTGCGCGACCACGACAAGGCGGGCATCCTGCGCGCCTTCGAACGCCGCCTCGACAACGACACCGAAACCGAGCTGCAGGAGGCCGCCCGTCAGGTCGAACGCATCGCCGAGCTTCGCCTCAAGGATCGCCTCCCATGACCCGCCCCCCGCTTCATCTGGCCAAAAATACTCAACTCCAACCGCGCCACCGGCGCCCCGCCCGACCATGACGCGCACCTACTACGCCCCCCGCGGCGGGCTTCCCAACCCGCGCACCCGCGCCCATGACCGCGCCCGGTTCACCCAGGCCTACGCCGTCATCCCGCGCGGCGTCATGTCCGACATCGTCTCCAGCTTCGTCCCCGGCTGGACCGGCTCGCGCGTCTGGATCCTCGCCCGGCCCATGTCGGGCTTCGCCGAAACCTTCGCCCAGTACATCGTCGAACTGATGCCCGGCGGTCGCGGCGACCGCCCCGAACCCGATCCCGAGGCGCAGGCCGTGCTCTTCGTCCTCCGCGGCGAACTTCAGCTGAACCTGGACGAAACGATCTACCGGCTCACCCCCGGCGCCTGGGCCTATATCCCGCCGGGGACCAACTGGCAGTGCCGCAACGCCGCCGACGACCGCACCAATTTCGTCTGGATCCGCAAGCGGTACGAGCCGGTTCCGGGCCTGCCCGCCCCCGACCCGATCATCTCCCACGACGACGATGTGGACCCCGAACCCATCCGCGGCACCGACCACGCCTGGTCCACCACCCGCTTCGTCGATCCCGGCGACCTGCGCCACGACATGCATGTCAACATCGTCACCTTCCATCCCGGCGCCACGATCCCCTTTGCCGAAACCCACGTGATGGAACACGGCCTCTACGTCCTGCAGGGCCGCGGCGTCTATTACCTCAATGAAAACTGGGTCGAGGTGGAAGAGGGCGATTTCCTCTGGCTGCGCGCCTTCTGCCCGCAGGCCTGCTACGCGGCGGGAACCGAACCCTTCCGCTACCTCCTCTACAAGGACGTCAACCGCCACCCGAAGCTGGCCCTATGACGCCCGAGCCGCTCACCGCTGACGCCTTCGCCCCCTACGGCGACGTGCTCGAGGCCACGGGCCAGAGCCGCGCGATCAATGCCGGCCTCTGCGCCCGCTTCCACGACCGCGCCCGGCTCGACTTCGGCCCCGAGGGGCAAGCGGGCATCTCCATCTTCCAGGCCGAGTGCCGCAGCCTGCCCTATGCCTGCGACCTCCTCGAACGGCACCCCGACGGCAGCCAAAGCTTCATCCCGATGAGTGCCGACCCCTTCCTCGTCATCGTCGCAGAAGACGATGCCGGTCACCCGACCCGCCCCCGCGCCTTCCTGACGAACGGGTCGCAGGGCGTCTCCTACCTGCGCGGCACCTGGCACGGCGTCCTCACCCCGCTGACCGGTCCCGGCCTCTTCGCCGTCATCGACCGCATCGGCGACACCCCGAACCTCGAAGAACACCGGCTGGTCGACCCTATCGTCATCAAGGGCACCCCATGATCACGCTCAAATGGATCGCCATCGCCGCCGTCGCACTCTACCTTGTCGCGGCTGTCGGAATGGCCCTCCTGCAGACCCGCCTGATCTTCCCCGCCTGGGCGGTCAGCGGCGATGCCGTGCCCCTTCCGACCGTGGCGGAACGGCTGGAGATCGACTTGCCCGAAGGCGGCCAGATCGTCGGCACCCGCCTGCCTGCGACCGAATCGAAACCGGCAAACGCGGCCCATATCCTCGCCTTCGGCGGCAACGCTTGGAACGCCGACGTCTTCGCCAATTACCTGCACGCGATCTTTCCAGACCGCGACATCACCGTCTTTCACTACCGCGGCTACAGCCCCAGCGACGGCGCCCCCAGCGCACAGGCCCTTCTCGAAGATGCACTGCTGATCCACGACCGGCTCCAGGCTGACCGCATTGCCATCGTCGGCGTCAGCATCGGCACCGGCCCCGCTGCCCATCTGGCGGCCGAGCGCCCGGTTGCCGGTACGCTCCTCATCACCCCGTTCGACAGCCTTCACGCGCTGGTGCGCGGCCACCACCCGTGGCTGCCCGTCCGTGCCCTCCTGCGGCACGAGATGGAGGCCGCGCAGGCGCTCTCCCGCTCCACCGCGCCAGTGGCGGTCATCGCCGCCGCCAACGACACCCTCGTGCCGCCCCGCCGCACCGTCGCCATTCGCGAGGCGGCGCAGACCCTGGTCTACGACCGCACCATCGCAGGCACCGACCACATCAACATCTTCGACAGCCCCGAATTCCCCCCGGCTCTTCGCGAAGCCTTGGAGCGGATCGAAGGCGCCTCCGGATAAAGCCTTCGATCAGAGACACATCGCGTCGAACAACCGCCCCGCCCGACGTCCCGCAGGAAGCCGATTTTCCAACGCGTCAATCGGCCGGCCCGTCAGACGTCTGGCGACGACACCTCAAAGCGCGACCACTGCAATCGCGCTCCTGGTCGGGCACACGGTCGGGCACACCCCTTATCTCGCATCTCAACCATGTGGGCCGTCATCCTCGGGATCGTCCGGATATCCAAGTCAACAATCCACCCCAAATGGCCTATACTATCTCCGGATCGAGATCGAAGCCTTACTGCTTTCCCACCCCACCGTGCCGGGCAACGCCCCTGGAACGCCCTGAGATGCAACGATTCGTCCCCTCATGTCCGACGAAAGTCCGACAGAAAGCAGACGGTATGCCGCCTTCGAAAACCAGCCCCCGACAGACCGCACAAACCCCTGTCAAGCCGGCCGGAATCTCCACGCAACGATTGGGGCCCGATGCAACGACACACTGTTTCACGCAACAAACCCGGCCCCCCGCGCAACAGCCCCGAATTGCCCATGACGCAGCGTCATGGCGTCTACGCCGCGCACCCTGTCGCACCCCCATTTGCCCCGCCAGAAACCGCCCCAAATAGAGGTCAAAGCAAGGACAGACAGACCCCACTCCGAAGGCCACAGCCATGATGGAAACGCTCCTCCTCTCCCGCATCCAGTTCGCGGCGAACATCTCGTTCCACATCCTCTTCCCGACGATCACGATCGCGCTCGGCTGGGTCCTCCTCTTCTTCCGCCTCCGCTTCTCCCAGACGGGCAACGAGAAGTGGATGGATGCCTATCGCTTCTGGGTGAAGGTCTTCGCCCTGTCCTTTGCCATGGGCGTCGTCTCGGGCATCACGATGTCCTTCCAGTTCGGCACGAACTGGCCCGGCTTCATGGAAACCGTGGGCAACATCGCGGGACCGCTGCTGGCCTATGAGGTGCTGACCGCCTTCTTCCTCGAGGCGGTGTTCCTTGGCATCATGCTCTTCGGATTTTCCCGTGTTCCCGGGTGGTTACACATCCTGGCGACCTTTCTCGTCGCCTTCGGCACGACCATGTCCGCCTTCTGGATCCTCGTCCTGAACTCCTGGATGCACACGCCACAAGGGTTCGAGATGATCGATGGCGTGGCGCATGCAACCAGCTGGGTCGAGATCATCTTCAACCCGTCCCTGCCCTACCGGTTCGGCCACATGATGCTGGCCTCTTTCCTGACCGTCAGCTTCCTGATCGCGGGCATCTCGGCCTATCGCTGGCTGCTTGGCGGGCGGACTTCGGGCGTGCGCGCCGCGCTCAAGACCAGCGTCTACGCCGCCGCGCTCCTGATCCCGGTGCAGATCTTCGTGGGCGACCTCCACGGCCTCAACACGCTGGAGTATCAGCCGGCCAAGGTCGCCGCGATGGAAGGCAACTGGGAGACCGACACTAACGTGCCGCTCCTCCTCTTCGCGTTGCCCGACGAAGAGACGCGTCAGAATCACTTCGAAATCGGCATCCCGAACATGGCATCGTTCATCCTGACTCATCATTTCGATGGGGAGGTGCCCGGCCTGAACGATTTCGTAACGGAAGACGGCGATACTCTGCATCCGCCCGTCGCCCCGGTCTTCTGGTCGTTCCGCGTCATGGTCGGCACCGGCCTGCTGATGCTCCTGATCAGCTGGTCGATTTCCGTCCTGATGTTGCGCCGCAGCCGCAGTAATGAACAAACGGTTAACGGCAAGACGGTCCGGACCCGCGCCGGCGTCGAGGGGCTGCCGAAATGGTCGCTCTACGCCCTCGTCGGCATGACCTTCTCGGGCTGGCTGGCGACGCTAGCGGGTTGGTATACAACGGAAATCGGCCGCCAGCCGTGGCTTGTCAACGGCGTGATGACGACCGAAATGGCCGTGGCCGACGTGCCGGCCCCGATGGTCCTCTCGACGCTGCTCGGCTACCTTTTCATCTACGCCGTGCTTCTGACGGCCTATGTCGGCGTCATCTTCTACCTCGCCCGCCGCACCTCCCGCGGTGAGCGGATCGAGCCTCTGGCGCCCGATTCCGAAAAGGCCCAAGCCATCGTCGCAGCGGAGTAAGTCCATGGAATTGTTCGGAGATCCCGCCATCTGGCTCCCCTGGACCTTCGCGGCGCTCATGGGTGTCTCGATCCTGATCTACGTCGTCCTCGACGGCTTCGACCTGGGCGTAGGGCTGCTGTTCCCGCTGGCCACGCCGGACGAGAAGGACCGCATGATCGCCTCCATCGGCCCGTTCTGGGACGCCAATGAAACCTGGCTGGTGCTCGCCGTCGGTCTCCTCCTCGTCGCCTTCCCGGTGGCCCACGGCACCATTCTGACGGCTCTCTACCTGCCCGTCGCGATGATGTTGACGGGCCTTATTCTGCGGGGCGTGGCGTTCGAATTCAGGGTCAAGGCCCCCACCTCCCATAAAGAGCGCTGGAACTGGGCCTTCTTCACGGGCTCTGCAATGACCTCGGTCGCCCAAGGCTTCATGCTTGGCATGTATATCATGGGCCTCGAATACACCTGGGCGACCTTCGGCTTCGCCCTTGTCACCGCCGCCTTCCTCACCGTCGGCTACAGCTTCATCGGCGCCTGCTGGCTGATCCTCAAGACCGAGGATCGCCTGCAAATCAAGGCGGTGGAATGGGCCAAAGGCGGCAAGTGGGGCGTGATCCTGGGGATTGCCGCGATTTCTTTGGCAACGCCGCTGACATCGTCCCGCATCTGGGAGAAATGGACGAGCTGGCCCAGTATGCTCTATCTCTCGCCGCTCCCCATCCTGTCGCTGATCTGCATCTTCGGAATTTGGTGGCTCCTCCAACGGATGCCCGCGAAGAACGACCGGTACTCGCTCCTGCCGTTCGTGCTGGCCACGACGCTCTTCGTCCTCGCCTTCCTCGGCATGGCCTACAGCTTCTACCCCTATGTCGTCCCCGAGCAGCTGACGATCTACGAGGCCGCGTCGGCCCCCGAAAGCCTCTTCATCATCTTGATCGGCACCTGTTTCGTGCTGCCCGCGATCCTGCTCTACACCGCGCTCGCCTACACGATCTTCCGCGGCAAGGCGCGGGATCTGCGCTACGACTGACGCCGCGACGCGGCGACGAAAATCCTTGGTCCGGCCCTGCTGCCCGTGCTCAATTTCCTTGGGGAAGACACGCGGGCTATGGGAGGACCACCACATGCAAGACCGGATGCGCTTTGGCATTTTTCTGGCGCCGTTTCACAAGCCGGGGATCAATCCGACACTGGCGCTGGAACAGGATCTCGACCTCGCCGAATGGCTGGACCGTTGCGATTATGACGAGATCTGGTTCGGCGAACACCATTCCGCGGGGTCCGAGATCTCGGCCAGCCCGGAGCTGATGATCGCCACCGCCGCCTGCCGCACCAAGCGCATCAAGCTGGGCACCGGCGTCGTTTCGGTGAGCTATCACAACCCGCTTTGGGTGGCCGAACGGATCGTGCAGCTGGATCACCTGACCCGCGGGCGGGTGATGCTGGGCGTCGGCCCCGGGTCGCTGCCGACGGATGCGACGATGATCGGCCTCAGCCAGAAGGATACGCGCGGGCTGCTGGACGACGGCCTGGGCGTGATGATGAAGCTCATCCGCGGGACCGAGCCGGTGACCTTCAAGAACGACCGGTGGGAGCTGACCGAGGCGCGCCTGCACCTGCGCCCCTATTCCAATTTCGACATCGCCACCGCCGCCGTCGCCTCCCCCACCGGCCCGCGGCTGGCCGGCAAGCACGGGGTGGGCATGCTGTCCATCGGGGCGACCACGGCCGCCGGTTTCGATGCGCTGGCGCTGCATTGGGACGTGATCGAGGAGGAGGCCAAGCATCACGGGCACAAGGTCGACCGCAGCAAGTGGCGGCTTGTCGGGCTTTGCCATATCGCCGAAACGAAGGAACAGGCGCGTAAGGATGTCGAATACGGCATCGAGCACTGGTTCAACTATTTCCAGGAAATCGCCGCCTTCCCGCAGATGTCGATGCCCGGTCAGAACGCCGCGGAGATGATCGACTTCATCAACGATTCGGGCTTCGGCGCCATCGGCACGCCCGAGATGTGCCGCGCCCAGATCGAGCGTCTGTGGAAGCAGTCGAACGGTGGGTTCGGGGCCTATCTGATGCTCGCCCATAACTGGGCCAATTTCGAGGCGACAAAGCGCAGCTACGAGCTGATCGCGCGCGAGGTCTTCCCGCATTTCCAGGGGCAGCACCATTCAACGATGGAGGCGGCGATCCGCGCCCAGAAGATGCGGCCGGAACTGGCGGAAATCCACGCGAAGGCGGTCGAGACGGCACAGCAGAATTACGCCGCCGAGAAGGAGTCGCGCACGGCAGAAACCGCATGAGGCGTCCGGTCTGTTAAGGGGTTGGTAGCGGAGGAGGGACTTGAACCCCCGACACGCGGATTATGATTCCGCTGCTCTAACCAACTGAGCTACTCCGCCAACAGCCCGCCAGATAAGCGAGCCCCGCGGGCCCGTCAAGCCGCAAGATCGTGGAAATCCCTTTGAGCCAAAGGGGTTTCCCGTGGCGTCGCGCTACACTAACGCCAGTCGAAAAAGCCCTCGCCCGCCCGGTCCAAAAGGCGCTTTCCCAGCGCTTCCCCCATCGCGCCCGCATCCTCCAGCGGGGCTTCTTCCGTATCATCGATCCGCTCTGACCCGTCGGGGCGCAGGACCTCGCCCCGCAGGGCGACCGAGCCGCCGGTCAACGTGGCGAGCCCGGCAATCGGTGTTTCACAGGATCCGTCGAGCGCGGCGAGGAACGCGCGCTCGGCCGCGAGCCGATGGCCGGTTTCCTCGTCGTGGATCGCAGCGAGCATGTCACCCACGCGGGCGTCGTCGCCCCGCCGTTCGATCCCGATGGCGCCTTGCCCAACGGCGGGCAGCATGTCGTTCACATCGATAGCGGTCCGCGGCACATCCTCGAGGTTCAAACGGTTCAGGCCGGCCATGGCGAGGAAGGTTGCCTCTGCCACGCCATCTTCGAGCTTTTTCAGGCGTGTCTGGAGGTTGCCCCGGAACTCCACGATCTTCAGATCCGGACGGCGGTTGGACAGCTGAGCCCGGCGCCGCAGGCTGGACGTGCCGACAACCGCGCCGTCGGGCAGATCGGCCAGCGTCAGCCCGCCGGGAGAGATGAAGGCATCCCGCACGTCCTCTCGCGGGAGGTAGGTGTTGAGGAGCAGTCCGCAGGGCTGTTCGACCGGCATGTCCTTGGTCGAATGCACGGCCAGGTCGATCTCGCCCGACAGCAGCGCTTCTTCGATCTCTTTCGTGAAGAGGCCCTTGCCGCCGACCTCTTTCAGTGGGCGGTCGATGATCTTGTCACCGGTCGTCTTGATGACGACGATCGTGAACGCCTCGTAGGGCAGATCCCAGGCGCGGGCGAGCCGGTCGCGTGTTTCGTTCGCCTGGGCGAGTGCCAGGGGCGATCCGCGGGTTCCGATTTTCAGGGCGTTGTCGGGGGTGGGCAAGTCGATCGTCATGGCGCCAGCATTAGAGGTGTCAGGCAGCGCTGACAATCGCTTGACAACCGGGCCCCCGCTTCGCACCACGGGGCCGAACCGCAAGGCGAGGGCCAGAATGACCGACAAGACCATCTTGCGCGCCTTGCGCGGTGAAACCCTGCCGACCCCGCCGATCTGGATCATGCGCCAGGCGGGCCGCTATCTGCCGGAATACCGCGCGACGCGGGAGAAGGCCGGGGATTTCCTGTCGCTCTGCTACACGCCGGAACTGGCTGCCGAGGTCACTCTGCAGCCGATCCGCCGCTATGGGTTCGACGCGTCGATCCTGTTTGCCGATATCCTGCTGGTGCCCGATGCGCTGGGCGCCGATCTGTGGTTCGTCACGGGCGAGGGGCCGCGCCTGTCGACAATCGAAAGCCAAGCGGATTTCGACAAGCTGCGCCCAGCGCATGCGATCCACGACCACCTTGCCCCCGTGTACCAGAC
This sequence comes from Aestuariibius violaceus, assembly GCF_040779325.2. Taxonomy (NCBI): domain Bacteria; kingdom Pseudomonadati; phylum Pseudomonadota; class Alphaproteobacteria; order Rhodobacterales; family Paracoccaceae; genus Aestuariibius; species Aestuariibius violaceus. The sequence goes on along the minus strand of NZ_JBFONT020000001.1, from coordinate 1,285,697 downwards.
ACTTCGCATCCTGCGGGAAGAACTGCCCGAGGAGACGACCCTGATCGGGTTTGCCGGCGCGCCCTGGACTGTCGCCACCTATATGATCGCGGGCCGCGGCACGCCCGATCAGGGGCCCGCCCACAAGATGCGGGTCGAGGCGCCCGAGCTTTTCGAGGCGGTAATGGAGCGGCTGATCGACGCCACGATCGACTACCTTTCGGCGCAGGTCGCCGCCGGGGCCGAGGTCATCAAGCTGTTCGATAGCTGGGCCGGATCGCTGGAGGGCGCGGCGTTCGAGCGCTGGTCGATTGCGCCCATGGCGCGGATCACCGCCGCACTCAAGGCGCGCTATCCAGACCTGCCCGTCATCGCCTTCCCCCGCGGCGCGGGAGAGCGCTATGCCGGCCTTCACGGGCAGATCGGTGCCGATTGCATCGCGATCGATCAGGGCGTCTCGGCAGAGTGGGCGGCCGCGAACGTGCAGATCAGTGGTTGCGTGCAGGGCAACCTTGCCCCCGAGCACCTTGTCACCGGCGGGCAGGCTTTGGTCGATGAGGCGCAGAAGGTCATGCGCGCATTCTCCGGCGGGCCGCATATTTTCAACCTCGGCCATGGGATCACGCCGGATGCCGATCCGGAGAACGTGCAGAGGTTGATCGAGGTCGTTCGGGCCGGTATCTGAGGTCGGGCGCGGCCCGGCATTGCCGCCGGGCGGGGGCAACTGAGCGGCGCGTCACGAGAGGTTTGACAGCCGCGATCATTGCGAGAGCCTCAAACCCATTTCGCCAGGGGCGGGAGGCTCATGAGCACCGCGTTGGCGTCGTGGCCGGTTTCCAGCCCGAACTTCGTACCCCTGTCGTAGACGAGGTTGTATTCGGCGTAGAGACCGCGATGGACGAGTTGTGCGTCTTTGTCCGCGTCGGTCCAGCCGGTCTTACGGCGCTTTTCGACGATCGGGATATAGGCGGGCAGAAAGGCGCGGCCGATATCCTGGGTGAGCGCAAAATCGGCCTCCCATTCGCCGGTGTTCCGGTCGTCCATGAAGATACCGCCGACGCCGCGGGCCCGGCCGCGATGGGGAATGAAGAAGTATTCGTCGGCCCAAGCCTTGAGTTCGGGGTAGAGGTGATCTCCATGCGGGTCGAGATGGGCCTTCTGTTCGGCATGGAAGTGCTGGGTGTCCTCGTCATATTCGATGGCCGGGTTCAGGTCGGAGCCGCCGCCGAACCACCACGCGTGGGGCGTCCAGAACATGCGTGTGTTCATATGCACCGCGGGGACATGCGGGTTCTGCATATGGGCGACGAGGCTGATGCCCGACGCCCAGAAGCGGGGATCGTCGGCCATGCCGGGAATGCCCTTGCGCGCGGCCATCGCCGCCTGAGCGCGTTCGCCCAGTTTGCCGTGAACCGTGGAGATGTTGACGCCGACCTTCTCGAACACTCGGCCGCCGCGCATGACGCTCATCTCACCGCCGCCCGCATCGGTGCCATCGTCCGAGGCGCGTTTCGTTTCGCTCACCTCGAAGCGGCCTGCGGGCCAGTCCGACAGAGGGCCGTCGGTCTGGCTGTCCTCGAGCGCATGGAAGGCCGCGACGATGTCGTCGCGCAGGGTCCGGAACCAGGCGCTGGCGCGGGCTTTGCGGTCGTCGAATTGTTCGGTCATCAACCCCTCCTAAAACGGGGTTAATCTAGCAGGCTTCAAATGGGGCGACCACCGGCCTAGCATCCTGCCAGGAGGGATCCGTCATGCGCCTGCCACTTGCCTTTCTCTGCCTCTCTACGCTCGCCGCTTGCGCGACGGAACGCGAGCGCTGCGTCGCGCGCGCGTCTGAGGATTTGCGGATCGTTGATCGACTGATCGTCGAGACCGAGCAAACGATCGACCGCGGCTATGCGATCGAAGTCGACACGATTCGCGTTCGCCGTACCGGTTTCTGCACCGAACGGCTATCGAATGGCGGGCTGGTGCGGCTGCCGTGTACCGACACCGATACTTACACGACGCGCCGCGCTGTTGCGGTTGATCTGGAAGCCGAGCGAAGGAAGCTCGAGTCGTTGCGCGAGAAGCGGCCGGAGCTTGTACAACGGGCGCAGTTGGGGGCGGCGCAATGTGCAGCTCAGTTCCCCGAGGAGAGCTAGTGCGCCGGGGCGCTGACCGGATCAATCAGTGTCCGGCCGCCATCGACCGTCAGGATCTGGCCGGTGACGAAGGCCGATGCCTCTGACGCTAGGTACTGCACGGCGTCCGAGACCTCTCCCGGCCCCGCGATACGGTGCAGGGGTGTGTGGTCGACGATGTCTTCGCGATATTCGTCATGCTCGCGCAGGGAGCCTTTGAGCGACGCGCTCATCACGCTGCCGAAGGCGACGGCGTTGACGCGGATGCGGTGGGGGGCCAGGGCCACGGCAAGAGACCGCGTCATCTGGTCAAGCGCCGCGCAGCTGACGGAATAGGCGAGCAGGTCCGGCTGCGTCCGCCGCGCAGCGATGGAACTGAGATTGATGATCGCCCCGTTTTCACCTTCCCCGTCATCGGCCTGTTTGATCATCCGCTTGGCCACACCCTGACTGAGGCGCAGCGCCGCCATCAGGTTCTGCGACAGCATCTGTTCGACCCCGTCTTTTTCCGGATCGAGCGGGTCGGACGAGACGACCTGGCGGCTGGCATTGACCAGGATATCGATCCTTTCGTAAGCGTCGATCGTCGCAGACAGCAGGTTGGCGATCGTCAGCTTTTCCCGCAGGTCGCCTGCGAAGAGGCGGACCGCCTGGTTCTCTTCCGCGCGGTCGCCCAGTTCATCCTGCAGGCGCACCTCGTCCATATCTGCGAAGACGACATTCGCGCCCGCATCGACGAAGCGGCGACCGATGGCGAGGCCAACGCCGTTTGCCGCGCCCGTGACGATGGCGGTTTTTCCGGAGATCGAGAACGACATGGGAGAGACCCTTTCGGCTTAACGGCGGGGGCGGCGGGCAGTGAAGACCTTGAAGGAGGGATCTCCGGCGATCTCGGCGACCTCATTGAACTGCTCGACGAGCACCGCCTCATAAGGCAGGTGGCGATTGGCGACCATATGAAAGGCGCCGCGTGGCGAAAGCATCCGGGCGGCGTCACGGACAAAGCCGCGGCCGAGATCGAGATCGGCCTTTCGTCCGCTATGGAAGGGCGGGTTGCTGACGACGGCGTCCGCTGCATCTTCGGGCGTCCAGCGATGGGCGTCAGCCCAGTGGAACGTCGCCCGCACGTCGGAGATATTGCGCCTGGCGCAGGCGAGCGCGGCATGATCGGCTTCGACCAGATCGAGCGCGGTGACGCCCGGCTGAAGCAGAATATGGTGCGAGAGGTATCCCCAGCCCGCGCCGAGATCGACGACGCGGCCCGCAAGCGAAGGCAGGGCCGATGCCAGCATGGCCGAACCCCTGTCGATCTTGTCGGCCGAGAAGACACCGGCCGAGGTGTAGAACGATCCGGCCACGCGCCGCGGCCCGGGATCCCGCCAGTTGGGCAGCGCGATACCGGGAGAGAGGCGGGCGATCTTGCCATGGGCCTTAGCCAGCACGTCTTCTACCGCACCCCACGCCCGAAGTTCGCGCAGCAGGCTGTCGATCCCGTCCTCCTTCTGGCCGTCGAGGATCACGGCCTCGCGGCTTATTGCCATCGCCCTTGCGATCCAGTCCCGAGCGAGCGCCTTGGCGCGGGGCAACAGGACGATCGCGATGTCCGCCTCGCCCGGGATGTCGGGCGAGACCGCATACCCATGCTCTTTCCATGCGTCATGGTCAGGCTTCATGCCCTGGACGATCTGAACGGCCTCTTTCGGGAGCGCCGAAAGGTCATCGTTCTGCCGCGCGCCGAAGACCACGATCGAAGATGCGTCCGCCGGAAGGAGGCCATTTTCGACGGCCAGGGAAAGACGAGGCGACATCGCGGGCGGGTTATTCCCGCTCCATCGTGCATTGCAACGGATGCTGGTGCCGCTGGGCGAAGTCCATGACCTGGGCGACCTTGGTTTCGGCGATCTCGTAAGAGAACACGCCTACGACGGCGAGGCCTTTCTTGTGGACCGTCAGCATCAGCTCGAACGCCTGCGCGTGAGACAGGCCGAAGAAGCGTTCCAGCACCATCACGACGAATTCCATTGGGGTATAGTCGTCGTTCAGGATCAGCACCTTATAGAGTGGCGGGCGCTTGGTCTTCGGGCGCACGTCAAGAGCGACGCCAAGATCACTGTCGCCGTCCTTTGGTTTATCTGCCATGAGCCAATCGTCTCTGCGCATTGCGCGTCCCCGATGCTGAATGCGTCTCGCCTCAAGACGGTTGTATATATACGCCGACCCCTGCGTGAAAAGGGGTCGATAGTCGCGGGATCGGTTCAATGACAGCAAAACTTGAAACGATTGGCTTCGATGCGGACGATACGCTGTGGCACAATGAGAGGGTGTTCCGTCTGACGCAGGAGCGTTTCCTAGACTTGCTGCGCTCTTATGCGGAGCGCGATCACCTTGAAAGCCGTCTGCTTGATGCGGAGCGTCGGAACCTGGAACATTACGGTTACGGGGTGAAAGGCTTTGTCCTGTCGATGATCGAGACGGCGGTTGAGGTCACCGAGGGCCGCGTGCCGTCCAGCGCCATCGGAGAGCTTTTGGCCGCGGGTCGGGAGATGCTCGCCCATCCGATCGAACTGTTGCCCCATGCGCGCGATGCGGTGGAGGCGCTTGCGGCGAGCCATGAATTGCTGCTGATCACCAAGGGGGACCTGCTGGATCAGGAGCGCAAGCTGGCCCAGTCCGGCCTTGGCGACTTCTTCGACGGGGTCGAAATCGTGAGCGAGAAGACACCAGCGGCCTACAAGGCGATCTTCGACCGCCATGGGGTGACAGCAGAATGCAGCATGATGGTCGGCAACTCTCTCAAATCCGATGTCTTACCGGTGATCGAGGCCGGCGGATGGGGCACCCACGTGCCCTATGAAGTGACCTGGGACCTTGAGCATGCGGATGCGCCGAAAGACCATCCGCGCTTTCGGGTGCTCGATGACCTCGGCAAGCTGCCCGATCTCGTGGCAGAGTTCGATTGACCCCCCGTATCTAGCGGCGAGTCCTCAAGGGCACATTAACCTTTTCCCAGCAAAATAAAGGCTTTGAGAAGCGAAGTTCGTCTGCTAGCGTGACGTCAATAACAAAGGTCAGTCGGAAAACCGGCGGCTATCGAGGCAGTTTTCAGAGAATGAGGCACCGACGTGGCAGGTCGTCTGGGGCAGCACACCCGATTTGTGCTCACTTCGCTTGTATTTTGGCTCGCGATTGCGTCGGCACCGCTGTTTGCGGCACCCTACGCGGCAATGGTGATGGATGCGCGCACCGGGGAGGTGCTGCATTCGCGCAATGCCGACACACGCCTGCATCCGGCTTCGCTGACCAAGATGATGACGCTCTATATCGCGTTCGAAGCGGTCGAACGGGGCGAGATCAGCCTCGACACGATGGTGACGATTCCGCGGATCGCCGCAAACGAGCCGCCATCGAAGTTGGGCCTGCGCGCCGGGCAGAGGATCCAGTTGCGCTTTCTGATCCGAGCATCGGCGGTGAAATCGGCCAATGACGCGGCAACTGCCATCGCCGTCGCGATCGAAGGGTCGGAGGCGGCATTCGCCCGACGGATGAACCGTACGGCCCAAGCGATGGGGATGACCCGCACAACATTCCGCAACGCCCATGGGCTGACCGAACAGGGGCATATGTCGACAGCACGGGACATGACGATCCTCGGGCGGCACATGATCTATGATTACCCGGAATACTATAATCTCTTCTCCCGCCGATCGACGGATGCGGGCATCACTCAGGTCGCCAACACCAACCGGCGGCTTCTGAACGCCTACCGCGGCGCCGACGGCATCAAGACGGGCTACACTCGCGCCGCTGGCTTCAACCTTGTCGCCTCGGCTGAACGGAATGGCGAGCGTGTGATCGCCACGATGTTCGGCGGAAGCTCGGGGGCCGCGCGCAACGCCCGGGTGGCGGAACTGCTCGACATGGGGTTCGAAAGAGCGCCACGCAGGGTTGCGATGAACACGCCGCAGCGGCCGACCTATGTCGGATCCGAACGTGGGCGCGTCGTCGGCAAGACCGTCCGCGTCTCCGGCCTCGTGACGCGGTCGCTGCGCCCACAAACTCGCCCCGACCTGACCCCGCTCGATCCCGATGTGGTGTTGGTGTCTCAGTCTGACATTCTCAAAGCGCTCGAAGAGGCGCAGACGCTCTCGATTGCGGAGGCGGTGACGCCGCAGGAAGCCGAAGGCTCCGACGTCGCCCCACGGGCGCGGCCGGGCGAGATGGTTCTGGCGGCGGCGCCGCAAGTCAGGGCCGTTGAGCAGGAGGTCGTGACGCGTGTCTCGACATCCGGCGGGCGGCATTGGGGCATCAACGTAGGCCGGTACGGGTCCAGGTTTCATGCTGAGCAAGCGCTGCTTAAGATCGCGTTAGCTGAAATGGCGACGCTCGATGGCACGCTCCGCAAGGTGGTTCGCAATCCGCAGGGCTTCGATGCGACGTTTATGGGGATGACGCGGGAAGGCGCCGACCTGTCGTGCCGCAGGCTGCAGGCACAGGGGACGACCTGCTTCATGGTCGGCCCGCCGGGCTGAGCCGATCAGGGCTCCACGTTGCTGCGCGGGGATAGATGATATCTCAGCGCGGACCGGATCAGCGCATTGAGAGCCTCCTCGGGGAGCGGGGAGGCGGGATCGAGATACACGGCCCGGTTGCCTTCATAGGTGAAAGTGTCGGGAAAGAGCGCCCGAAAGTCCGAGATCACCGAGGTCTGACAGTGGGTGTAGATGGCGGCAGCCCCTGTCTTGGCACGGCCCAGTCGGATGGTGGTGCCCGAACGGCTGCCGTTCGTCAGATAGGCCGGTTGCCCCCATTTCAGCGTCTCGGCCAGATCACCAATTTCGGGATCCGCGCCAGCAATCGCGAAGATGAGGCGCCTCACATCGAGCAGGATGCCTTGATAAGGATCGGGAAAGCTCGCGAAGGCGGCAGCGACGGCGTCGCTCTGGAAAGGCGGCGAGAGTTCGGGGCGGGCCATCATCTGCAGCGCCATCGGGCGGGTCCTGCTATCCGTTGCGGTTCCAGGCTAGCTGACAGAGCGCTGTACCTCAATTCCGGTGCCACCCAGACCGCCATCGATCGGCACCTCGGTGTCACTTCTCTGGGCGCAGGCCGAGAGAAAGATGAGCAGTATGACTGCCAGGATACGTCTCATTTCTGATCCTCACTGTAGAAGTATCCGCCCGCCCGGAAGCGGCCTATATGCCGTGCATCATCGGCCAGATCAGCGTTCTGCAGCTCTGCCGCCAGCGTATTGATCTCTTCCAGAAGCTGGGCCTGCCGCTCGCGGTATCTTCCTTCGAGGCGGGCGATCGAGGCCGCGGAGAGACGGTTGTAATGAACGGCCCGTTCAAAGAAGGGCGGCTTTTCTGCCTCGAGATTGGCAATCGCTGCCAAGAGATGATCTCCAACGTTGCGGGCGAGGTAATCCCGTTGCTCATCGCTGCCCGTCTCCGGCTTGTGGAAGCGGCGGAGCAGCGTGATCTCCCCTGTGTCTGCAAGCGCGGCGGTCCCGGCCTCGACCAGTTGATCGAGAAGGGATTTGGGATGGACGTCCTTGAAGACGGAGGCGGCCAGCGAGTCGAAGGAGGGCGCCGGACCGCGGCGGAGCAGCGGGGCGCCATCGTGATCGGCCACCCATCTCGCGACGATGCGCGCGAGCGGGTCGGGGCGGTCTTCCCGTACGGGCTCGGACCGAAGGCGGCCGATATCCCGGCGCTGAAGACCGGTCAGCAGGCTCAGCCGGCTGTCAGTCAGATCGCGCCCGGCGGCATCGATATAAGCCCGTTTCAGCATCTCGGCCGCCTGCGGGAAGGGCACGCGGAGAGAGAGGAAGAGCTTGGCAACGGGGACGAGAAGGCGGTCAAGGATCATGAATGGGCATTTTGCACATCTTTTCTTGCTCGACTATCAAAATTATGAAATGGGTAATTTACACATTTATTGGAGAGACCCATGAAGTTCCTGATCCCCCTGACCTGCGCGGCCTTGCTCGCAGCGTGCGCACCGTCGTTTCAGACAACATCGGGCGCGGAGTTCGTCGCCGCACGCCCCGGCTTCATCGACCCGGAGATCGCGGCAGCGGCTGCGGTCGAGCCTGATCTGAGGTTTCCGGCACGGATCGGCGTGGCTCGGCTGACCGGCTATGGGGAGTTGTCCGCCCCGTCCGGGGAGGAGGTGCAAGCGCTCGGGCGTATCGCGGCCGTCGCCCAGCTTGGCGCTGTCGTGCCGCTCACCTCCTTCGCGCTCGACAGTGAAGATCGCGGGTCGCGCCTGGATCAGATGGAGCTGCGAAAGATCGCGGCCCGGCAGCACGCTGACTACCTCGTCATCTATCAGCTCAACACGCGCGGGCGCACCGGTTTGGCCGAAGCTGCCTTCATCGATGTGCGCAACGGATACATCTACGCGAACACGCAAGCCACGGCCGGGATCGGATGGATGGGGCAGGAGCGGGCGGAGGCCCGGCTGGCCAAGGCGCTGATGCCAGAGATCGAAGCGATGGCCGAAGGCCTGGCCGCGCGCGCCGGTCGCTGATCGGTTGCGCGGTCTGGACGCCCCCCCGGCGGGCCCCTACCCTGTCCGGCGATGCCCGAATCCGGACGATGCGCATGACAGACCAACCCGCCTATCAGGTGCTTGCCCGCAAGTACCGGCCTGAGACCTTCGCGGATCTCGTGGGCCAGGATGCGATGGTGCGGACGTTGAAGAACGCCTTTGCGGCGGACCGGATCGCGCAGGCTTTTATCCTTACGGGCATAAGGGGCACCGGCAAGACGACGACGGCGCGGATCGTGGCCAAGGGGCTGAACTGCGTTGGTCCCGACGGTAACGGTGGTCCGACGACGGAGCCTTGCGGCGTCTGTGAGCCATGCGTCGCAATCTCGGAAGGGCGGCATGTCGACGTGCTTGAGATGGATGCGGCGTCGCGTACCGGCGTCGGTGACATTCGTGAGATCATCGAAAGCGTGAACTACCGCGCGACCTCGGCCCGCTACAAGATCTACATCATCGACGAGGTCCACATGCTGTCGACGAGCGCGTTCAACGCGCTTCTGAAGACGCTGGAGGAACCGCCCGCCCATGTGAAATTCATCTTCGCCACGACCGAGATCCGGAAGGTGCCGGTCACCGTCCTCTCGCGGTGCCAGCGCTTCGACCTGCGCCGGATCGAGCCGGAGGAGATGATCGCGCTGATGCGCAAGATTGCGACGGCCGAGGGGGCGGAGATCGCCGACGATGCGCTGGCGCTGATCGCGCGGGCGGCGGAGGGGTCGGCGCGGGATGCGACGTCGCTTCTAGATCAGGCGATTTCCCATGGGGCGGGCGAGACGAGCGCGGATCAGGTCCGGTCGATGCTGGGGCTCGCTGACAGGGGGCGCGTGCTTGACCTGTTCGATTTGGTGATGAAGGGCGATGCGGCGGGAGCCTTGGCGGAGCTGTCCGCGCAATATGCAGATGGTGCCGATCCGCTGGCGGTTCTGCGGGATCTGGCTGAAGTGACCCATTGGGTCAGCGTCATCAAGATCACACCCGATGCGGCGCAGGATCCGACGGTTTCCCCTGATGAGCGCGACCGGGGCGCGGGGATGGCCGGGGCCTTGCCGATGCGGGCGCTCGCGCGGATGTGGCAGATGCTTCTGAAAGCGCTGGAGGAGGTCGGGCGTGCGCCGAATGCAATGATGGCGGCCGAGATGGCGATCATTCGGCTCACGCATGTCGCCGAACTGCCGACGCCTGGGGATCTGGTCGCCAAGATCAAGGATCAGACGCCGCCACCGCAGACAGCCAGCCCTGCTCCGGCACCCCAGAGCGGCAACGGCCCCACGGTGGCGGCCAGCCCGTCGCCGATCCCGTCTGCCCGCTCTGCCGCCGTTCCGGCGATTGAGGCAGAGACCGATACGGCGCTCGCCCGGTACGCCCGCTTTGACGATGTCGTCGCATTGATCCGGAGCCACCGGGACGTAAAGCTCCTCGTGGAGGTTGAGACGGGCGTCAAGCTCGTCTCCTACGCGCCGGGACGGATCACATTCAAGCCCGCGGACGATGCGCCGCCGGATCTGGCTCAGCGGCTCGGGAGCCGGCTTCAGGCCTGGACCGGAAACCGTTGGGCCATCTCCGTCGTCGCCGAAGGGGGCGCGCCGACGATTGCCGAGACGCGGGACGCCGAGGCTACAAAACTCAGGGAGGAGGCGACAGATCACCCTTTAGTCAAGGCGGTCCTCGTCCAGTTCCCGCAGGCGAAGATCACCGAGATCCGCACGGCCGACGACCTTGCCGCGGAAGCGTCCGAAGAGGCCCTTCCCGAGGTCGACGAGGAATGGGATCCGTTCGAAGACGATTGATTGCTGACAAACGGGGCATCGCGACATGAGGAGACACTGATGTTCAAAGGCTTGGGCGACATGGGCAAGATGATGAAGGCGGCCCAGGAGATGCAGGGCAAGATGGCCCAGTTGCAGGAGGACATGGCCTCGATCACCGTGACCGGAGAGGCGGGCGCGGGACTCGTCAAGGCGACGGCCACCGCGAAAGGCGAGCTGACCGCGCTCGATATCGACCCGTCAATCTTTTCGGAGGACGACAAGGAAGTTGTCGAAGACCTGATCCTTGCCGCTATCAAGGACGCCCAGTCGAAGGCGACCCAGCGCGCCCAGGAGGAAATGGCCAAACTGACCGAGGGCATGGGCCTGCCACCCGGCATGAAACTACCGTTCTGACGTGGCTCGCTTGGTATCCATTGGCGCACCACTGACGCGTCGCGGCTGCTCCGGATGGGAGACCGGCCCGCCGTCCGCGTCAAAGAATGATGTGCGCCGAAGGCGCTCCGAATTGTTATACCCTGCGATACCAGCATGAGCGACGTCCCGCCGGAAATCGAAACGCTGATCGAACGGATGGCCAAGCTGCCCGGCCTCGGGCCGCGGTCGGCGCGCCGGGCCGTCCTGCACCTGATCAAAAAGCGCTCCCAACAGCTCGTCCCTCTTGCCGAAGCAATGGCAGAGGTCGGCCGGACCGCGCGGGAATGTCTGCGCTGCGGTAATGTCGGGACGGGCGATCTTTGCGCGATTTGTCAAAGCGAGAAGCGGGCCACGGGAGAGATTTGCGTAGTCGAGGACGTCGCCGACCTTTGGGCGATGGAACGATCCGGCGTCTTTAAGGGGCGATATCATGTTCTCGGGGGCACGCTTTCTGCCCTTGATGCGATCGGACCGGACGAATTGCGGATCCCGCGGCTGGTCGAACGGATCGCGGATGAAAACGTAACGGAGGTCATCCTCGCGCTCGGAGCGACGATCGATGGGCAAACCACGGCGCATTACATCGCTGATCAACTGGATGGTGTGAAAGTCACGTCGCTGGCGCAAGGGGTGCCTGTCGGCGGAGAGCTCGATTATCTGGACGATGGGACCATCACTGCCGCTCTCAACGCCAGAAAAGCGCTCTGAGCATACCGTCAGCATACAAACCTGACCGGGGCCGCGACGGAAAGCAGATTCGCCGACGTTAAAGGCTACGTAGGCGGTTTGATCAGTTTCCATGGAATGACCCTTGCGGCAGCGCAGCGACGGGGATATTGAACTAAAAAGTTTAGTATAGATGGGGCCATGACTCAACCCGATGACAACCTCCCCAAAGACGTCCTTCCGGATGACGGCACAGAGCCTGCGCCGTCCCCGGAAAGCCGCCCGCGCCTTTACTGGCGGCTTCTTCGGCTCCCGCTTTTCTTTGCGGTTCTGTTTGCCGGAGGGTTCCTCGGTCTTTACTTCCAGCCCCCTGGTCTTCAGGCCGTTTTTGAGCGCACAGGCTTGCAGCCTGGCGGCGGCGCTGATGATCCTTTCGCCCTGCCCCGCACGGTCGAGATACCCGATGAAGTCGTCGCAAGCCTGGAGCCGTCGGATGTCGTCGGTCTTGCCCGGCTCCTGCCGCGGGGAGAAGTTGCCACGGTCGCCCGGCCCTTTGGGGCTGGTGATGCGCGTATCGATGAACTTCTAGCTGCGATAGGAGATGATGTTTCCCGCGGGGATCGTGTCGCCGTTCTGGATAACCTTGCCTCTCTCGAAATCGCGGTCGCCCAGGCCGAGGCGAATGTCGCCCTGCAGGAGGCGAGCCTTTTGCAGACCCAGCAATCGGTCGCGATCTCGATTGCCGAAGCCGAAGCGACGCTCGATCAGGCTCTTGCGGCCGAGGAGGTCGCGCAGACGGAATTCGAACGCACGCAGTCCCTTCTGGGGCGGGGCGTCACGACCCAGGCGCAATTCGATCAGGCTCAGCTCGAACTGCGGCAGGCCGAGCAGTCTGTGGCCTCCGCCCGCGCGACGCTGTCGCGGTTCACATCCGACGACCCGGAAGAGCAGGCAGATGTGATCGTGGCCCGCAGGACACTGGATGCGGCAAAGGCGGATGTGGAACAGGCCCGGCGGGATTTGCAGAAGGCCTATGTCGTCTCGCCGATCGACGGCACGATCCTCGATATCCATTCGCGCCCGGGCGAGGTACCCGGCAGCGATGGCGTTATGGAGGTCGGACGGACGGCTGAGATGATGGCCGAAGTCGAAGTCTACCAGAATCAGGTTCGCCAGATCGAGATAGGGCAGCCTGTGGATCTCCTTGCGGAACCATTGGGGGAGACCCTGACGGGAACAGTGGAACACATCGGCCTGATCGTCGGACGGCAGGATGTCGTCTCTGACGACACCGCGGCCAACGTTGATGCCCGGGTCGTCGATGTGCTTGTCGCGCTCGATCAGGAATCCTCGGAAATAGCGTCTCGTTTCACCGGTCTGGAAGTCGTTGCCCGGATCGACACTGGCGGCACAGAAGCCGCCGCGAGGAGCGGACAGGCGGGCGAATGACAAAGGTGCTCGCTCGGCTCATCGGCCGGATGCCGGTCGGATGGTTGCAGCTTGTCCACAACAAAGGGCGGTTGGCCGCCGCTGTGGCTGGCGTTGCCTTCGCGATCGTTCTGGTTCTGGTGCAGCTTGGCATCTCAGGCAGCATGAACAGGACGATCCAGGCGGGCTATCAGCTCTATGACGCCGACATCATGATCTCGGCCGAGGACGCGAATACGATTACCGAAGGTGGTAATGTCGCCCGGCAATGGCTCCTTCATGCCTTGGCGGTTGATGGTGTCGCGTCCGGTACGGGTCTCTTCCTGGCCACGATCGAATGGTCCGAGTTGGACGGTGACACGACGCTGCTGGCAAGCGGGATCGATATCCAGCGCCTTGACTACCTCGCGCCCGCGATCGAGGCGGCAGCGGGGCCGATCCGCCTGCCGGACGTGGCCCTCCTTGATTCGCAGTCGCGCGGGCAGGATCCGGAGCGGCTTGCCGGGATCTCTCCGCAATCCCCTCTCCGGATCGAACTGGGCGGGCGCCGGGTGATGATCGCCGATACGTTCGAAGGCACCACCAGCTTCAGCGCGGATGGCAACCTGGTCATTTCCGACCAGACCTTCCTGCGCCTCTTCCCGCAGCGCGTTTCGGGCGCGCCGGACCATATCCTCCTTAAAACTGACCCCGGCGTTTCCCCCATCGCGGTCGTCGAACGGTTGCGTCTAGCCCTTCCCGACTATCTGCGCATCCGTACGCTGGAGCAGGCTGCGGCGGGGGATCAGAACTATCAGAACACCGAGCGCCCGACCGGGCTGATCTTCGGCTTCGGGGTCGTCATGGGGATCCTTGTGGGATTGGTGATCGTCTATCAGATCCTCGCGACCGATGTGGCTGACCACATGGGCGAATACGCGACTTTCAAGGCGATGGGCTATGGCTCGGGCTTTTTCTTCGGCGTCGTCTTCGAAGAGGCAGTGGTGCTGGCGATCCTCGGCTTCATACCCGGCGTGATAATATCGTGGGGGCTCTATACTCTTCTTGAGGCGATGACCGCGCTGCCGATGATCCTCGAGCCGAATACGGCGATCATGGTTTTCCTGGGAACGCTTTTCGCCTGCACGATCTCGGGGGCCTTTGCAACACGTAAGCTGAACGCGGCCGATCCGGCGGACCTGTTCTGAGATGCTGAAGAACACGGAAAGTGCGATCGTCGTGCAGGGGCTGAACCACTGGTTCGGTAGTGGTGAGGCGAAGAAGCAGGCCATCTTCGACGTCCACCTGGAGATCGAGAAAGGCAGCCTGACGGTGCTGATGGGCCCGTCCGGGTCAGGCAAGACAACGGTGCTGACGCTGATGGGCTGCCTGCGGGATGTGCAGGAGGGGTCGGTCAAGCTCCTGGGCAATGAGCTCAACGGGTCGAGCGAGCAGACAAACGTTGCGCTCCGGCGGCGGCTTGGCTTCATCTTCCAGGCGCATAATCTGCATGAAAGCCTAACAGCCCGACAGAACGTCCGCATGGGGGTCGAGGTGCATGGCCGGAAGGACAGGGACGACGCCTATGACCAGGCCGCGGCGCATATGCTGACCCTGGTCGGCCTGGGAGATCGGGTCGACTACCTCCCCGGCAACCTGTCCGGCGGGCAAAAGCAGCGGGTCGCGGTGGCGCGCGCTTTGGTGAGCAATCCTGATATCGTCATGGCCGACGAACCCACCGCCGCGCTCGACAAGGAGAGCGGTATGAACGTCGTGGAACTTCTGAAGCGGCTTGGACAGGTGCGGGGAACCACCACGGTGATGGTCACCCACGATAACCGCATCCTCGATCTGGCCGACCGGATCGTAACGCTCGAAGACGGTGCGATCGTCAGCGACGAACGGCGCTAGCGCTTCTCGTCTTCCTCGTCGTCGCTGCTGCTGTCGCCCGGCAGATTGAAGAAGCTGTCCGCGTCGGGCACTTCGTCATCAGTCACCTCATCGAGGCTCTCGCCGGTGTCGGACAGCGTGAAGGTCTCGAGCCCCGAAATCGACGTCGGGATTTTCGGCTCGGGATCCATCACGAGCGATTGCTCGGTCGAGACGAGCTTGCGCCGCTCGTCATCGGACATTGCGGTGCCTTCCTTCGACTTCTTGGCGTTGGCCTTCTGGACGGCCAGATCGAGTTCCGACTGCTTGCAAAGACCAAGAGCCACCGGGTCGATGGGTTGGATGTTCGAAATGTTCCAGTGCGTCCGCTCCCGGATCGACTGGATCGTGGGCTTGGTCGTGCCGACGAGCTTGGAGATCTGGCCATCCGTCAGTTCCGGGTGGAACTTGACCAGCCAGAGGATGGCGGCGGGACGGTCCTGGCGTTTGGACAGCGGCGTGTAGCGGGGGCCGCGGCGCTTTTCCTCGCCCACGGCGGACGGGTTGAACTTGAGCTTCAGCTTGTGCAGCGAATCCTTCTCGGCCTTGTCGATCTCGTCCTGGGTCAGCTGGTTGTTCGAGATCGGGTCGAAGCCCTTCACGCCCTGCGCCACGTCGCCATCGGCGATGCCCTGCACCTCGAGCTCGTGCAGACCCACGAAATCGGCAATCTGCTTGAAGCTGATCGTCGTGTTGTCCACCAGCCAGACGGCGGTGGCTTTGGCCATGAGCGGCTTGTCGGACATGTCGGTCTCCTCAAGTCTTGACGCGAGCGGGCGGGTTCCGTCCCTTCGGGGCGGCGGGCACCGGGCCCTGGTTCTCGCTGTCGGGGAACTTGAGCGGTATATAGTCATGGGTTTTCGAGAGGAAAAGGCGAAAATGCGGGGATTGCGGGCTCTGATCGCGTGTTTTGCGGTGGGTTTCGGCGGTGGCGTGCAAGCCGAGGGAGTCGCGGGAGAGTTCGATTACTGGGTGATGGCGCTGTCGTGGCAGCCCTCATGGTGCGCAAACGACGGCGCCGGATCGGACCAGTGCGAGCGGCCCGCGGGTTGGACGCTGCACGGCCTTTGGCCGCAATATGAGCGGGGCTGGCCGAGCTATTGCCCGACAGCCAAGCGCCCGCCGACCCGGTCGGAGACCGGCGCGATGGCCGATATCATGGGATCGGGCGGGCTGGCCTGGCATCAATGGCGCAAGCATGGGGTCTGTTCAGGGCTGGATGGGGCGGACTATCTGGACCTGTCACGGGAGATGTATGGGCGCGTGGTCCGGCCGGAGCTCTTGCGGCAGTTGCGGCAGGAGGTCCAACTGCCCGCCCATGTGATCGAAGAGGCGTTCCTGGCAGACAACCCGCAGCTGGAGCCCGACGGCATCACCATCACCTGCAAGGCGGGCCGGATCGCCGAGGCGCGGATCTGTTTCTCCCGCGATCTGGAGCCGGTGCTGTGCGCAGCGGATGTCGTGCGAGACTGCACTGCGAACGATGCGCTTTTTGCGCCGATTGAGTGAGACCGCGTAGGAGGTGCCGGTTTGCTGCGTTCAAGGGGACAGAGCCGCAAGGGAATGCGGCGCTGAACGGAGCGTGAGAAAGACATGATGAAGTATGCGACCTTCGTGATCGGGCTATGCCTTGCCGGGGCGGTTTCGGCCGAAACCATCGTGACACGGACCGGGCCGAATGGCGGCACCGGAACATCTGTGCGGACCCTGAACGGCGACACCTATAGCAACGATTACGCGTTCACCGGACCGAACGGGACCAGTGTCGACCGCACGACGACCTGCCGCTTCGGTGTCTGCACGACGCACCGCAGTTCCACCGGGCCAAACGGGCGCGATAGCCAGTCGAGCTGGACCACCGAGCGGACGGCGGATGGCTCGGTCACGACCTATGTCGGTCCGCAGGGCAAGGAGTATGTGACCAACCGGACCTTCGAGCGGACAGATGACGGGTATGTGCGGACGGTGACCGGCCCGCGGGGCAATACCCGCTTCATCCGGCGCCAGCGCGACTGACACGACCGCGTGGATGCCGCAGCCGATGACGACGCAACGCTTCTGGCCCGCACGGGCCGGGGCGAGGAGGCGGCGTTCAACCGGCTGGTTCTGCGGCATACGGCGTTCGTCCACCGGATCGCCCTTCGCTTCACGCAGAACGGGGCGGATGCCGACGAGATCACCCAAAGCGTCTTCTGGACGCTTTGGACACAGGCCGCGAAGTGGGATGCGGGGCGCGCGCGGCTCAGGACATGGCTTTACCGCGTGACGGTCAATCGGTGCATCGATCACGGCCGCAAGGCCCGACGATGGCGGTTCTTTGCGTCGGCGGAGGTCGGTGCAGTCGCCGATGATGGCCCGGGCGCGGATGATACGGCGATTGCGCGCAGCGACCTGGCGCAGGTGCGCAGGGCAATCATGGCCTTGCCGGCCCGGCAACGGATGGCGCTGCTGCTTGTGGCGGGCGAAGAGTTGAGCGTGCCGGAGGCGGCGGAATTGATGGAAACGACTCCGCGGGCGCTGGAGCAACTTCTGGTGCGGGGCCGGAAGAAACTGCGGGAGATGACGGAAAGGGATGAGCGATGACAGGCCGGGATGACGAGATGCACCGTGCGGTGAAGGCCGCGCTGGCGGAGATCACGCCGGATCCAACCGCGCCGGAGCGGATGGTCGCGGCTTTGGCCAAACGCCGTTCGGGGCCGTCCTTCGGGCAGCTTTGGTGGGCGCTTGGCGCGACCGTCCCGGGCTTTTTCGCCGCGCGGTTCGCTGTGGCAGAGCCGCCCGATGCGCTGGATATGCTGGCGAGCGGGACGCTCTTCTTTCTGGGCGGAGGCTTTTGAGGATGCGGATCTGGCTGGTGCTCTCGCTTGTCCTGAACGGCCTTCTGATCGGGTTCATCGCCGGCGACCTGAGCCGTCCGATTGATGTAGCCCGCACATTGGGGAGCTTCAGTGCCCATTATCCCGACGAGATCCGCCGCGACATTCGAAGCGGGATCTGGGAGGAACGCCAGATCATCATGGAAGAGCTGGCGGAGTTGAATAGCACCCGAACGGAACTCTTCACCCGGATGCGCCTGCCGGAGACGGACCGGACCAGTTTGGAGGGGCTGATGGCGGAGGTTCGGCAGCGGACGACGGCGCTGCAGGAACGGTTTCAGATCCTGACGCTCGACGCGGTTATGGCGGTCCCGCCCGACGTGCGGCAACGGATCGAGATCCCGAGGGGATCGTTGGACCTTGAAACTGTGATTGCCGACAGTTGACCCGAAAAGTGCCGTAATCCCGGCTGTTTGCGCTAAAGGTCAGGAATCCCTCACTAACCGCTGTGCCTCTGTCCTGCTAACTTTCTTACCCAGGGGAAGGCAGGATGAGAGGTTGCCATGGTTGATGCGTTCATACCGCGCCGGTTGGTGGTCCGGCGAAAGCAATCTCTTACGATTGCGATGCGGGGGATGCAGTTGACGCTGTGGCTGACCGATCGTCCCGTCTGGCGGCCGATCCTCACTGAGGGTCGGTCGCCTCGGGGGGCGGGATCAGCCGATATCTAGGGCGATCTTGCCGATATGGGCGGAGCTTTCCATCCGCTCATGGGCCTTGGCGGCGTCCTTTAGGGGGAAATGACTGTCCATCACGGGCGCGACCTTGCCCGAGGCGAGAAGCGGCCAGACCTGATCGCGCAGCTGGCGGGCGATTTCAGCTTTCGCCGCGTTCGATTGCGGACGCAGGGTGGAGCCGGTGATCGTCAGGCGCCGCGTCATGATCTGGACGAAGTTGAGCTCCAACTTGGGGCCTTGCAGAAAAGCGATCTGGACGAGGCGGCCGTCATCGGCCAGCGCCTTGATATTGCGGGGGATGTAGCCGCCGCCGACCATGTCGAGGATCAGGTTCGCGCCGCCTTCGGCGCGGAGGATATCGACGAAATCCTCCTCTTTGTAGTTGATGGCGCGCTCGGCGCCGAGGTTTTCGCAGGCCTGGCATTTGTCGGCGTTTCCGGCGGTCGCGAAGACCCGGGCGCCGAAGTGGCGGGCAAGCTGGATCGCGGTTGTCCCGATCCCGGAAGAGCCTCCGTGGACGAGGAAACGTTCGCCGGCCTGCAGGCCGCCGCGCATGAAGACGTTGGACCAGACTGTGAAGAAGGTTTCGGGCAGGCAGGCGGCTTCACGCAGGGACATGCCGTCCGGGATCGGCAGGCAATGGGCGGCAGGGGTGGATGCGTATTCGGCATAGCCGCCGCCGGGGAGGAGGGCGCAGACTGTATCGCCTTCTTTCAGGTCGGTCACGCCGGGGCCGACCGCGGCGACCTCCCCTGCCCCTTCCAAACCGGGCAGGTCGGAGGCGCCGGGCGGCGGGTCGTAGAGGCCGGCCCGCTGCAGCGCGTCGGGGCGGTTGACGCCTGCATGTGTGAGGCGGATGACCACCTCTCCATGGCGGGGATCGGGGATCGGGCGCTCGGTGAGCGTCAGGACGTCCGGGCCCCCGGGTTTGGCGATCTCGACCGCGCGCATTGTCATCTACAGAGGCCCATCAGTAAGGGCCGGACCAGTTGTTCGGCAGGTCAACGCGGGGGGTGCGCAAGGGTGGGCGCACCTTGCTGCCCGCCCATTCCAGCGGCGCAGTGAGGCGCGACAGGATCGGGTTCGTCTTGATCCGCGACTTGAGCTTTTCGATACCCATCACGTTGTCGATGCGCCGGTCGACGAAGGCCCAGGTCGCCTGGTTGTTCGTCGAATCGTCGCCCAGCCAGAACAGGACGGAGGAGGCATAGACGCCCGAGAGCGTGGCGCGCTTGGTGTACCAGTTGATGTCGTCGGCGGTATCACCCAGCGTGTCCCAGATCAGGTCGGCGGTGCCCCAGATCAGCTTGGCGCCATCCGCCGCGAGGTGCGGCATCGCGAACAGGGCGGTGCCGCGGCGCACGGCCTCTTTGTTGTCGATCGCTTCGATCCGGAAGCGGACGGCGGCGGCGACTTTTTCGGAGAAGCGCAGGGCTGACAAGTCCTCGGCTTTCAGCCGCTCGACCATCTTGTCATCGCCTCTTTTATGAAAGGCGATGGCCAGGTCGACCGCGCCCCTTGGGCAGGCGGTTTCAGCAATGACGGGATTGGTTTCGGTGTCCTTGATCGCGGCCTTGAACGTCGCCTCGCTCCACCCGTCGAAGGGGACGTGCAGCAGGGCGGCGTCGAGCAGTTTGTCGATCAGCGGATCGGTGCGGGGTGTCATGGCAGCCTCCTTCCAAGGGTCGCTGGACAAGCTAGGAGCGCCTTGCTATACGGCCACTTCCTGCACCTATGCAACTCTAGCCAGAAAGGTGGTGACACCCACATGCAGGTCAGTGTTCGTGACAACAACGTCGATCAGGCGCTTCGTGCGCTGAAGAAAAAGCTCCAGCGCGAAGGCGTTTTTCGTGAGATGAAGCTGCGTCAGCACTTCGAGAAGCCCTCTGAGAAGAAGGCGCGCGAAAAGGCCGAGGCGATCCGCCGTCAGCGCAAGCTGGCACGGAAGAAAGCCCAGCGCGAAGGCATGCTTTAAGCCTTAGACATCGACGGATTGTCGGAACGGACCCCCGGGGCACATGGCCCGCGGGGGTTTTGTTTTGTCTCAGGCCGCGTCGCGTTTGAGGGCGTCGCGGATTTCGAGAAGGACGTCGAGTTCGGAGGGGCCGGTGTCGACCTCTGGCGCGACCTCGTCGGGCTTTTCGGCCATGGATCTCACGCGGTTGACCATCTTGACCAGCATGAAGACGACAAAGGCGATGATCAGGAAGTTGATCAGCGCGGTGATGAAGTTGCCGTACATGAACTGCGCATCGGCCAGTCCGAAACTGAGGGCGGAGAAGTCGAGGCCGCCGACGAAAAGGCCGATCAGGGGGTTCACCAGATCCTCGACGAGCGAGGTCACGATGGCCGTGAAAGCGGCGCCGATGATGATGCCGACGGCCATGTCCATCACGTTGCCCTTGGCGATGAAGTCCTTGAATTCGTTGATCATGTCTGTCCCCACAGTGGTTACTACGGCGCCTTGAACCAGTTTACGCGCGCCGCTGCACAGACATACCGCGGTTTGCGCGCCAAACTACGGGTTTTTCACGCGGTCAGCGGGATTACGTTGGCGCGATACAACAAGAGGACGTCACATGGCCGATCTTTCCCAGTTCCCGATCACGCAGAAATGGCCTGCACAGGACCCGTCGGTGATCCAGCTTTACTCCTTTCCGACGCCGAACGGGGTGAAGGCCTCGATCATGCTGGAGGAGACGGGCCTGCCCTACGAAGCGCATAAGGTGACGCTCGCCGATGCGGATGTGAAGAGCGACGCGTTTCTGTCGTTGAACCCGAACAACAAGATCCCCGCGATCATCGATCCGGATGGGCCGGACGGGCCGGTGGGGTTGTTCGAAAGCGGGGCGATCCTGATTTATCTGGCTGAAAAGACTGGCAAATTCCTGGGCAATGGTTCCGACAAGGCGAAGGCGATCCAGTGGCTGATGTTTCAGATGGGTGGCGTCGGTCCGATGTTCGGGCAGCTGGGTTTCTTCTGGAAATTCGCCGGCTCCGAATGGGAGGATAAGCGGCCGCAGGAGCGCTATCTGGACGAGTCCAAGCGGCTTATGGCGGTGCTGGAGAAAGAGTTAGACGGGAAGGAGTGGGTTGCGGGCGACTACTCCATCGCCGATATCGCGATCGCGCCGTGGCTACGGGCCCTCGATTTCTACGGCGCGAAGGAGGCCGTCGGCTGGTCCGACCACGGCAACGTTGTTGCCTATCTCGACCGGTTTTTGGAGCGGCCTGCGGTGCAGCGCGGGCTGAATATTCCGCCGCGGGACTAGGGTCGCAACCCTGACGCGGGCGGCGGGGTTCGCCCCCGCCTTATCAACCCGCAGCCTGGATGAAACCGCCTAGGTGTTGCGCAGGCGGAGGAGGGTCCGAACGTTGCCATAGCCCCGTGCAACGTCCGGGAGGGATGTTTTTTGACATCCGCGCCACCACCGCTTGTGCATCTCGGTGTATAGGCCGTTAGGGTTGAAAAATGGTTACCGGCGGGAAAGTTTTTCCCGCCGGTTTCGTTTTTTCAGAGATCCATCCGCCAGAAGAGCGTGTCGTGCCTCTTGCGGAGGTCGCGCAAGGTCTTGCGCCGGGCCGGCTTCAGGAAAGGCGGCACCTCATCCGTCGGCGTGAAACCGAAGGATTTCGGCAGCGCCGAATAAAGCGAGACCGGCGGCGCGGGCCCCTTGATCTGCTTCAGGGCGACGCCCGGGCCCGGCTGATGCATCCAGATCCGGGTGCAGCCAAGCTCTTCCTTCAGGAAGAGGAGCGCGGCCAAAAGCGTGACCTTCGGCCAGAGCTTGCCGTAGCGCGCGGTCAGGTCAGCCTCGTAGCTCTGCAGCACCCGCAACGCGCGGGAGCGTGGGGCGCGTTTGCTTTCCCGGTCGCAGTGGCGCCGGACGCGGCGCAGCCAGTCTGACTGCACCTCTTCGATCAGCGCTTCGCCGCTCTCGAGGTCGACCTCGAGCCGGGCCCAGGAGAGGGTCGGCGCGCCATCCGTCCGAATGGGATGGTGGCTCACCTCGAACTGCTTGCGGTTCGCCTTGAGACCGACCCTGTTGAGAAGCTCCGCATGGGCCGCCGGGAAGCCGACCTGGAGGACGAGGTTGAGGCCGCGCAAGCTGGTCTGGGCATCCGGCCAGCGGTAGGTGTCGCCCCATTTGGTGAGCGTCAGAACGTAGTCGTCCCAGGCCGTGGCGAAGACCCCCTCGAGCGCCGTGTAGCCGCCTTGGGTGACGCCGGTCATCCGCAACCCGTCGCCCGCCTGCGCGAGCGCACGGACGTCGGCACGGCGCAGGGTCCCGCCACAGGACGCGACGAGCGGCTTCAGGATCGGACGGTCGAGGAACCGGCCGAGGCGCGACTTCCTAAGCGCCGGGACGGTGTCCTCAGCGGGCATCATGTTGGCCAGGCACCACGCGCTTTCGCGGTCGGCATAGTAGGTCAGCGGCATGATCTCGGGCACGCAGTCCCGGATCATCGCGATCGTATCGGGTTTCATCTGAGTATCGTTTTGCGGGAGGTCGAACGAAGCCGTCCCGCAGCGATACCGTGCGGGAGGCGCTAAAGCGGGGCGGCTGGCCCCGGGTTTGGCATGTGAACAGGCATGGTTGGCCTCCGAAAATCAGGCCCGCTGCTTACGGCGGAGCGGGGCGCCCGATCAAGCGGGTGCGGTTCCGTCAGGTCAGGCGCGTGGCGGCGCGGCCACAGCTAGCCGCGCAGCGTGCCGCCGGTTGCTTTCGTGACCTTCTCGACGATCTTGGCGCTGACGGCTTCGATCTCGGCGTCCGTCAGGGTCGCCTCGCGGGGTTGCAGGCGCACGGTGACGGCCAGCGACTTCTTGCCCTCGCCCAGCGCGCCGCCTTCGAAGGCATCGAAGAGGCGGACGTCGTCGATCAGGGCCTTGTCGGCGCCTTGCGCGGCGTTCAGCAGCGTCGCGGCCTCGGTCCGGGCATCGACGACGAAGGCGAAGTCACGCTCCACCGCCTGCAGGTCGGGCGCGTCGAGCGCGGGGCGGGTGGCGGTGGTGCTGCGCTTCGCCGGGATCTCGTCCGGCCAGATGGTGAAGCCGACGGCGGGGCCCTTGACGTCGAGGGCGGCGAGGATCCTCGGGTGGATCTCGCCGAACACCGCGAGCGTCTTCTTGGGGCCGAGGCAGATGCGCCCGTGGCGGCCGGGGTGCCACCAGTCCTGCGCCTCGCGGAGGATCTGGGTCTTGGCGGGCGCGCCGAGGGCCGCCAGCACCGCCTCGGCATCGGCCTTGGCGTCGAAGGCATCGACCGGGCGGCTGGCGCCGTGGATGTCCTTCGGCCCCGTGCGGCCGATGCGGATGCCGGTGACGAGCGTGTGCTGTTCACCCGGTTCGCCGCCGTGGAAGGCCGCGCCGATTTCGAAGAGCGCGATGTCGGCGAAGCCGCGCGCCTGGTTGCGGGCCGCGGCCTGCAGGAGGCCGGGCAGCAGCGCGGGGCGCATATGCGACATCTCGGACGAGATGGGGTTTTCCAGCGCCGCATCGTCGGACCCGCCGAAGAGGAGCGCGGCGTCCCGGTCGATGAAGCTGTAGGTCACACACTCGTTCAGCCCCTGCGCGGCGCAGGCGCGGCGGGCGGCGCGGTCGCGGATCTGGGCGGGCGTCAGAACGGGTTTCGGGACGCCGGGCTGGGGGCGGCGCATGGGCTTGCCTTCGAGCTTGGTGAGCGAGGCGATGCGCGCGACCTCTTCCACCAGGTCGGCCTCGCCCAGGACATCGGGGCGCCAGGTCGGGGGGCGGGCCATGTCGCCGTCCATGACGAAGCCCAGGGATTCCAGCGTCTGGCGCTGGGTCTCCGCCGGGATGTCCATGCCGACGAGCGACGCGCAGCGGTCGGTGTCGAGGTGGTAGATCCGGGTGTCTTCGGGGACGGCGCCGGCGATCACCGGCTCGGACGCCTCGCCGCCGGCGTGGTCGAGGATCATCTGCGTCGCGGCGTGCAGCCCGGTCAGTGTCCAGGCGGGGTCGATGCCACGCTCGAAGCGGTAGCGGGCATCGGAGTTCAGCTTGAGCGCCCGGCCCGTCAGTGCGGTGCGGATCGGGTCGAAATAGGCGGCTTCGAGGAAGACATCCGTCGTCTCCATCGTCACGCCGGTGGGCAGGCCGCCCATGACGCCGGCTATGCTTTCAGGCCCCTCGTCGTCGGAGATGAGAGTCATGTCCTTTTCGAAGGTATACTCCTTCTCGTCGAGGCCCAGCAGCGTCTCGCCGCCCGTCGCCCGGTGGATGCGCAGGCCGCCTTTAACCTTGGCCGCGTCGAAGACGTGAAGCGGGCGGTTGCGGTCGTAGGTGAAGTAGTTGGTGACATCGACGAGGAAGCTGATCGGGCGCAGGCCGATGGCGCGCAGGGCGTCCTGCAGCCAGTCGGGGCTGGCCCCGTTGGTGACGCCGCGGATCAGGCGACCGGTGAAGAGCGGGCAGGCGTGGCGCGTGTCGTCTTCGATCGTGACGGGGATCGGACAAGGGAAGGTGCCCGGCACCTCGGGCGTGTTGTTCGGGATCAGGGTGCCCAGCCCGCGGGCGGCGAGGTCGCGGGCGATGCCGCGCACGCCCAGCGCATCGGGGCGGTTGGGGGTGATCGCGATCTCGATCACAGGGTCGACCTTGGCCGGGTCGTTTTCGGCCAGCCAGTCGGTGAATTTCTGACCGACCTCGCCCGACGGCAGCTCGATGATGCCGTCGTGTTCGTCGGACAGCTCCATCTCGCGTTCCGAGCACATCATGCCGTGGCTTTCGACGCCGCGGATCTTGCCGACGCCGATCGTGGTGTCGATGCCGGGGACGTAGGTGCCGGGCAGCGCGATGACCGCCGTGATGCCCTCACGCGCGTTCGGGGCGCCGCAGATGATCTGCTTGTCGCCGTCGATGGTGGCCACCTGGCAGACGCGCAGCTTGTCGGCATCGGGATGCTTTTCGGCCTTTTTCACATAGCCGAGCGTAAAGGCGGACAGGCGGTCGGCGGGGTTGTCGACGCCTTCGACCTCGAGCCCGAGATCGGTCAGCGTCTCGGTGATCTCGTCAATCGTCGCCTCGGTGTCGAGGTGGATCTTGAGCCAGGAAAGGGTGAACTTCATGCCATGTGCCTTTGCGCGTGTCGGGAGCGCGTTTAGCCTAGCTGCGGCGGGGGCGGAAGGGGCTTAGCCGTCGGCGCGGATCATGGCGTCGACGCCGACCAGCATGGACATGGCGAAGAACAGGATCGAGGTCAGGACGGTCAGTACGATCACCCGGTTGAAGTAGCGCACCTGCTTGATCGCCTCGATCTGCATGGAGTGTTCGGAGGTCACCCGCTCCATCTCGAAGATGCGGTGCAGGCGGGGGGAGGGTTCGTAGATCAGGCAGCGCAGCAGGAACAGGATCGAGACCGAGACGGTGACGACCTGCGCGAACATGAGCGCGAGGGTGAGCCAGGTCTGATCGAGCGAGAAGATGAAGGTGGAGGCGGCGAGGATGATGGCGAGCACGGCCAGGAGCGCCGAGGATTTCGCGTCGATCTCGGACATGATCTGGCGCGCCTCGTCGATATCCATATCGGCGATGGCGACGTCGGCCTCCACGTCGAGGCAGACGGGTTGGAGGCTGAGGGTCGCGGCCCCGGGCATCAGGACGCGATCCATGGTCTGGATCATCTTGGGGAGGGAGGGGAGGAGGGGCATGAAAGGATCTTAAGTCTCTTACTTTGCTAGCAGATGCTGGCTCATGGTACTTCGGCAAGGGTCATTCACTAACGATTAGAAGTCTTACTTCTTTAGCAGGCTTGGAACGCGAGATTTCCCTCTATAGCCAAAAACAGACCAGCCAAGAGCGTCCCTACTCATCTCGAGCGCTACATCATTGTGGCTTTTGGCCAGTTCAACATAGGTTGGATGAAGTGCTGGGCTTGAAGGACCAAGCTCGGCGTCAGCTTCGTGAAATTTCTCGAGGTAGACGCTTACTGCTTGAGCTACCGGCGGCGAGGCATAAAGAAGCATGGGATTTACTACCCTTTTGATCTGGGTTTGCCTCTCTCGATCAATGTCTTCGCTCCACTCGGAGTCCGCATCATTTGGCGCAGGACCATCTACCAAAAAAGCTTCGTAGACGCGCCGCTTCTCAGCCAGAATTGCTTCCGATTGAGCAAAGATACGACCAAAAAGAAAACCCAGCACGGATAGCAGAAGCGCTCCGAGCCACGTCACCTGCTCAACCCGCCCACCAGATCCGGCCGGTCCAGTGCTCCGAAGCCGTAGTGGCGCAACCATCTGAGATCGCTGTCGAAAAAGGCGCGCAGGTCGGGGATGCCGTATTTCAGCATGGCGATGCGGTCGATGCCCATGCCGAAGGCGAAGCCCTGCCACTGGGAAGGGTCGATGCCGCCCGCTTCGAGCACCTTGGGGTGGACCATGCCGGAGCCGAGGATTTCCAGCCAGTCGTCACCCTCGCCGATCTTGAGCGTTCCGCCCGCCCACGAGCAGCGGATGTCGACCTCGGCCGAGGGTTCGGTGAAGGGGAAGTGGCTGGCGCGGAAGCGGAGTTCGACGCCGTCGACCTCGAAGAAGGCGCGGCAGAATTCTTCGAGGCACCACTTGAGGTTCGCCATCGAGATGTCGGTGTCGATGGCCAGCCCCTCGACCTGGTGGAACATGGGCGTATGCGTCTGGTCGTAATCGGCGCGGTAGACGCGGCCGGGGCAGATGACGCGCAGGGGGGCGCCGTGGTCCATCATCGAGCGGATCTGGACCGGCGAGGTATGGGTGCGCAGGACGTGGGGCGGGCGGTTGTCCCCTTGTTTCCGCTGCATATAAAACGTGTCCATCTCGGCGCGAGCGGGGTGGTGGCCGGGGATGTTGAGCGCGTCGAAATTGTACCAGTCGCTTTCGATCTGGGGGCCTTCGGCGACGGAAAATCCCATGTCGGCGAAGATGGCGCTGACCTCTTCCGTGACCTGGCTGACCGGGTGAATTGTGCCGTGATTTGAAGGCCTTGCGGGGAGCGTTACGTCGAGCCATTCGGCCTTGAGCCGGTCGTCGAGGGCGGCGTCGGTCAGGGCCTGCTTCTTGGCGGCGAGCGCCGAGGTGATCTCGGATTTCAGCGCGTTGAGGCGGGGGCCCGCCTCTTGCCGTTCCTCGGGCGTCATGCGGCCGAGTTCGCGCATGGCGAGGCTGATTTCGCCTTTCTTTCCAACAGCCTGCACCCGGAGATCTTCCAGCGCGGCCTCGTCCGCCGCCTGGGCGATCAGGTCGATATACTTGGATCTCAGATCATCCATCGCGCCGGTCCCTCTGGCTGTACCGGCGGGGTGCTACCCCTTGGGGTGTTGCATTGCAAGGTTGCGCAACGGGTTGGGGGCCGTCGGCGGGCCGGACCGTGCGAATCGGCAGGTTAACAAGGGAAACGGGGCCATTCGGCCTGTCGGCATTCCGTCGGCTTTGCGTCGGACTTATGTCGGACATGACCGCGCGGTGGAGCGGAGTTAACGCAGCGCGCGGTGGCTTTCTTAACGAAAGATTACCCCAAAAGAAGAAACAATCCCTAGGTCAAGATCTGGGATTGTTTTCCCGGGATCAGGCGACGAGCGCCGCCTCGCGCCCTGTCAGGGCGGTCCGGCAGAGACCGCCGAAAACTGCCGCGTCGCCGACGAGTTCGGGGAAGAGCGCCGCGAATTCCGCGCGCATTTCGGGATCCATGATGCCGAGGCCGTTTTCGGCCACGAAGAAGCTTTCGGTGACGGCGCCGTTGGCCCAGATGAGCTCGTGCCGGTCGAACATGATGTGGTGGTATTCGACGCTGCCGCCCGGGGCGCGGGTCACCGTATCGCCGTTGACCAGATGCTTGGCGGCGACCAGCCCTTCGGAGATGCCGAAATGCAGCTCGATCGAGGGCCCCGAGACGAGCATGCGGTGCTGGGGAGAGACCATCAGCGGCGCGGTCGCGTCGTGGGCGCCCGCGGCGAAGCGGATGGGGGCCATATTGCCCTCGGCCCGGGCAGTGGACGTGCCGTGCCAGCGGACGGGTTGCGGCCCGTGATCGACGGTGAGGACGAGGTCGCCGGGTTCCAGATCCTCCACCGGGCGGTCGCCGTCGGGCGTGCGGATCAGGGTGCCGCGGCAGAAGCAGAGGCCGCTGTCGCCGGGGCCGACATCGCCGAAGGTGACGGTGGTCTCGTCAGGTTCGTTGAACTGGATCGACGCGTTGATCGTGTCCGGCCCGCGGGGGACGGGGATGTTGGTGGAGGTGTCGCCACCCGCCAGCCCGCCATTGGCGACGATACCCTGGGTGCCGCCGCCGATATCGTAGAAGTTGACCGTGCTCGGGTCGGTCGGATCCGAGACGTCGACGAGGGCGATGCCTTCGTAGTTGTTGTTGGCGCCAGAATTCGGGTCGGTGATCAGGAAGTCGAAGTCTTCTGACGAGATGACATAGACTGTTTCCCCGGTTTCGGGGTCCACGGTGACCCGACCGGGCGGGACGTCTGCGAGGTTGACCGTGATGCCCGGGCTTCCGTCAGCCTCGTAAAACTGGATCGTGTAGTCGTCGGGGCTTTCCCCGGGTTCAAGGGCGACTTCGACGAATTCCGCCACCCCGGATGAAGCCGCATAGTTGTTGGAATAATGGAGTTCGCTGATACGCGCCATACTTGCCCCTCGTGTTACTCGTTACCTGAACCCCGGGGCAGGATATGCGGGGCGGGGGCCCAAACAAGGCATTTGCGGCGTCGCAAGCAAGCTCTAAATATTTGAAAATTAAGTAAAATCTAAAATTTAGGCAGAGAATTGTTGCGTTGTAGAGGCTTGACCGTCAATCGTGAATTGACATCAGAAAAACAGCCTCTCGGATAACAAGAAAGGCCGCCCTGATCGGGCGGCCCCTGATTCGCAGACGCTTTCAGCCGTGTCAGGCGAGCGCGGCCTTGGCCTTGTCGACGATGGCGCCGAAGGCGTCGGGCTCGTGCACGGCGAGATCGGCGAGGACCTTGCGGTCGACCTCGATCCCGGCCTTGGCGAGGCCGCCCATGAAGCGGGAATAGGTCAGCGCCTCGTCATGGGCGCGGACGGCCGCGTTGATCCGCTGGATCCAGAGCGCGCGGAAGGTGCGCTTGCGGGTCTTGCGGTCGCGGGTGGCGTATTGGTTGGCCTTGTCGACCGCCTGGCGGGCGACCTTGAAGGTGTTCTTGCGCCGGCCGTAATAGCCCTTGGCGGCGTCGGTGACCTTCTTGTGGCGGGCGTGGGTGGTGGTACCCCCTTTGGTGCGGGACATCTTCGATCCTCCTTAGCGCGCGTAGGGCATCATCGGCTTGACGATCTGTTCGTCAGCCTTGGTGAGGACCGTGGTGCCGCGGGCATCACGAATGAACTTGTTGGACCGCTTGATCATCCCGTGACGCTTGCCGGCCTGGCCGGCCTTGACACGCCCCGAGGCGGTGACCTTGAACCGCTTCTTGCAGCTCGACTTTGTCTTCATCTTCGGCATTTCACTCTCCGTTGAGATATTTAGCGGGCCGCACGGCATGCCTTTTGGCCGGCGCCCCGGTTGGAAGCGCGTCGTCTATGACGGGCCGGGGCGTTTGGCAAGGGGAATCTAAAGGAACGTGGCGAAGACGTTGACGAAGGCTTCGGGGATTTCCTCGAACGAATAGCCGCCGGGCCGCTGGTTGAAGGCGGCCGCGATGAAACCGGAGCCGACGAGCAGGGCGATCGCGGCGAGGCGGGGGGCGTGGTTGTCGCGGATGGCGGCAAATATCCCGGGGATCGCCATCGCGACAACGATCACGCCGATCACCAGGTAATGGTCGGGGGTCATGGCCGACCTCCTCCTACATCTTGTGGGAGGATGCTATTCCGGCTCGGTGCTAAAAATCAAACGTTCGTCGCAGGGGGCGACGCGAAGGATGTTGGTTGTGCCCGAAACGCCGAAGGGCACGCCGGCGGTGACGACGATCAGATCGTCGCCGGTTGCGCCCATTTCCTCGCGGGCGGCCTTGGCGGCGGCGACCACGGCGCCCTTGAAGCGCTTGGCATCGTCGGCGATCACGCAGATTGTGCCCCAGCTGAGGCAGAGCCTGCGGGCGGTGCGCTCGGACGGAGTGAGCGCCAGGATCGGCACGCGGGGGCGTTCGCGGGCGACGAGGATCGCGGTGTTGCCGCTGGCGGTGAAGCAGCAGATCGCGGTGATATCGGACGTCTCGGCGATCTCGCGGGCGGCGGCGACGATGCCGTCGGCGACGGAGGTGCGCTTGGCCGCGCGGGAGGCTTCGATGATCTCGGTATAGGTCGGATCGCTTTCGACCTCCTGTGCGACGTTGTCCATGGTCGTCACCGCCTCGATCGGGTAGGAACCGGCGGCGCTTTCGGCCGACAGCATGATCGCGTCGGCGCCCTCATAGATGGCGGTGGCGACGTCCGAGACCTCGGCCCTTGTCGGCATCGGGCTTTCGATCATCGACTCGAGCATCTGGGTCGCGACGATCACCGGCTTGGCGGCGGAGCGGCATTTCCGGACGAGCTGCTTCTGGATCGGCGGGACGTTCTGGACGGGGAGCTCGACGCCCAGGTCGCCGCGGGCGACCATCACCCCGTCGGAGGCGGCGAGGATCGCGTCGAAATTCTTGATCGCGGTGGGTTTTTCGATCTTCGACAGGATCGCGGCGCGGCCTTTCGCCAGGCCGCGGGCCTCTTCGACGTCCGCCGGACGCTGCACGAAGGAGAGAGCCAGCCAGTCGACGCCGAGATCGCAGACGAATTCCAGGTCCTTGCGGTCCTTTTCGGAGAGGGCGGCAAGGGGGAGTTCGACGTCCGGCACGTTCACGCCCTTGCGGTTCGAGATCGTGCCGCCGACGATGACGTCGCAGATCGCGTGATCCTCGGCGCAGTATTTGACCTTGAGCTGGATCTTCCCGTCATTGACCAGCAGCCGCGCCTCGGGTTCGAGGGCCTGGAAGATCTCGGGGTGGGGCAGCTGGACGCGGCGCTTGCTGCCGGGCGCGTCGTCGAGATCGAGGCGGAAGGTATCGCCCTCTTCCAGTTCTTCCTCGCCGTTCTCGAACACGCCGACGCGGAGCTTGGGGCCCTGCAGGTCGGCGAGGATGCCGATGGGAGAGCCCATATCGGCCTCGATCTGGCGGATGATCTCGTGCCGCACCCGGATCTCGGAATGGTCGCCATGGCTCATGTTGAGCCGGAAGACATCCGCGCCCGCCTCGTGCAGGGCGCGGATCGTGTCGTAATCGTTGGAGGCGGGGCCGAGCGTTGCGACGATCTTGACGTTGCGATGGCGTCTCATGGGTTCGGTCCCCCTCGTGTTATCGCTAACTTCGATACGTGCGGGGGTATCGGCGATCCGTTGCGATTTCTCAAGCGGGTTGATTGGTGGTGGTGCCGTCGAGGCGGTCACGGAGGCAAAAGGCCGGTCCGGTTTCCCCGAGAGTTGCCATCCGACAACGGTCGGGCGGAACGCGTGTTTTCAACTTGCCGTTTAATGCGCCGTCATTGCTGCCGTCTCAAGAGAGATCTCGGTGACGAAGGATCTTTGCATCGGCCCCGAACTGCCTCTGCTGGATCCCTCTCGGATTAGTCGCTTTTTCCGACGGCAAGGTCAGCATCACCATCCGCCTTGCCGGACGTCCGCTGGCGTCTGCCCCGGAGACTGAACGCTAAGCTGTCGAGTTGAACAGGTTGGTCATCGCGGGCTCTGGTCTGCGATGGCGGTTTTTTTGGCTGATGTGGCTCTGAATGTCTGCACTCGCGCCCTCAGGTGATGTTTATCTGCGCCAGAGTGTTGAACAGCATCCCGGATCGCGTTTTACGGGGGCGTCCGAAGATCAGAGAATTTCGACCCCTTCATGCTCTACTCCCCCTGCCACATCACCGGCGCCGACCGGCCCGCCCGATGGATCGTGACCTGCGATCATGCAACGAACCGGGTGCCGGACGACGTGCCGCCGCTGGGCCTGCCGGAGGAGGATATGGCGCGGCACATCGCCTATGACATCGGGGCACTGGGCGTGGCCAAGCGGCTGGGGGAGCGGCTCGACGGGCCGGTGATCTGGACGGATTTCTCGCGCCTGGTGATCGATCCCAACCGGGGGGAAGACGACCCCACGCTGGTGATGCGGCTTTATGACGGGACGATCATTCCCGGCAACCGCCACGTCGATGCGGGCGAGGTGGAGCGCAGGCTGAACCTGTTTCACCGGCCGTATCACGGGGCGCTGGAGGAGCTCGCCTCGACCCGGGACGCGCTGTTTGTCGCCGTGCATTCCTTCACGCCGCAGCTGAAGGGGCGACCGTGGCGGCCGTGGGAGGTGGGCGTGCTCTATAACGAGGACCGGCAGCTTGCGGTGCCGTTCCTTGACAGCCTGCGGACCGACACCGACCTATGTATCGGAGATAACGAGCCCTATTCGGGGCACCTGCCCGGGGATTCGATGGACATCCACGGGCGGCGCGCCGGGCGGCCGAACGTGTTGATCGAGATCCGCAACGATCTGATCGAGACCGAGGCCGGGCAGATCGCGTGGGCAGACCGGTTGGTGCCGCATCTGGAGGCGGCGCTGGCGGCATCGGGCGTATGACGGAGGACAGGATGGACGATCAGACGAGGCTAGAGATCGAGGCGGCGGCGTTCCGGACTTTGCGGGATCATCT
Organism: Aestuariibius violaceus; assembly: GCF_040779325.2. Taxonomy (NCBI): domain Bacteria; kingdom Pseudomonadati; phylum Pseudomonadota; class Alphaproteobacteria; order Rhodobacterales; family Paracoccaceae; genus Aestuariibius; species Aestuariibius violaceus. The sequence goes on along the minus strand of NZ_JBFONT020000001.1, from coordinate 1,252,665 downwards.
GCGGAACCGGACGGATGTGCAGAATATCGACATGATGAACCTGGCCGGGTTCTGCCGGAACTGCCTGAGCCGCTGGGTCCAGGAGGCCGCCGAAGAACGCGGGATCGTGATGAGCAAGGAGGAGGCGCGGGAGGCCTATTATGGTATGCCCTATGCCGAGTGGCGCGACCGGTACCAGACCGAGGCCACGGCGGATCAGAAGGCGGCCTTCGCCGCGCGGGAGGAGCATTGAGGTGCGGTTTCTTGTGGTTGTCCTGGCCCTGACGGCAGGCGCGGCGGCAGCAGATGAGCCGAACCCGCAGTTGCTGCGGCAGATCGAGACGAAGCTGCGCTTCTATGATGTCGAGGTCGATACCAGCCAGCTGAGTGTCGCGCAGGCGGCGCAGCTGCATCTTCTGCTGACATCGAATTCGGACAAGCTGGGCTATATCCGCACCCGCAGCCGGGTCGCGGCGATCCTGCGCAACGGCTGACCGCTTCGGAACATTGGCGATTGCCTCTCCGTTGGTCGCGAAACGGAGGATGCCATGAGCCGACCCCAGAAATACGACCATATCGATTTCGTTCCACCCGGCGACGTGGCGGAGGCCGCCGAGAAAGGGTTGAAGCTGCGCGATGAATTTGGGCGCGGCGGGACGGATGTGGGCGTGGCCCGGGCACGCGATCTCAAGAACAAGGCGCGGCTGACGCCCGACACGATCGAGCGGATGGTCAGCTATTTCGCGCGCCATGAGGTCGACAAGTCTGCCGAGGATTTCGGGAACGACGACGATCCGTCAGCCGGTTATATTGCCTGGTTGCTGTGGGGCGGCGATCCGGGGAAGGATTGGGCCGAGGGCGTGAAGGATCAGATGGAGAAGGCGGACGCGGACTGATCCGGATACGCGTCCTAATTTAATTCATCTGCCCGGTGTGAAACACCGAACACCGGGCAGCCCCCGACCGCCCCCCGGGGGGACTGCCCTCAGAGTTTTACGGAACCGTGAGCCAGAAACTCAACGCCGCGTCCGCTTGACCTTCCGCTCTTTCTTGTCGCGTTTGCGCTTGGCCTGGGCCGGTTTGCGGCGGGGTGGGCGGCCGCGGGCGGGGCGGGAGGATTTGGGGAGCTTGGTGTCCTCGATCTCGAGCAGTTCCAGCATCAGGCCGCCGGTGACGGGGACGGCCTCTGACAGGCGCGTCAGTACCTTTTGGCCCAGCGCGATGACCCGGCCGCTATCGGCGCCCATCAGCGTCTGGCTGTCGGCATCGTGGTGGAAGTATTCGTCGCCGATCGACCGGATCGGGACCATGCCGTCGGCGCCGGTTTCGTCCAGTTTCACGAAGATGCCGAAGCGGGCGATGCCGCTGATCCGGCCCGTCATCTCGCTGCCGACTCGGTCGGCGAGGTAGCTGGCGAGGTAGCGGTCGGTCGTGTCGCGTTCGGCCATCATCGAGCGCCGCTCGGTTTCCGAGATGTGCTGGGCGGTCTGCTCCAGCCGCTCGATTTCTTCGGGGCTGAGACCGTCGTCGCCCCAACCATGGGCGGAGATGAGCGCGCGGTGGACGATCAGGTCGGAATAGCGCCGGATGGGCGAGGTGAAGTGGGCGTAGGCCTGCAGCGCGAGGCCGAAATGGCCGAAATTCTCGGGGCTATAATAGGCCTGGGTCATCGACCGCAGAGTGGCGAGGTTGATGAGCTCGGCATTCTGCGTTCCGGCGGCCTGGTTCAGCAGGCGGTTCAGATGCGCCGTCTTCAGAACCTGCCCCTTGGCGAGCGTCAGGCCGGAGGCCTGGGCGGTTTCGCGCAGGGCGTCGAGCTTTTCGGGCGAGGGTTCCTCGTGGACGCGGAAGAGAAGCGGGCTGCGTTTCTTGATCAGGGTCTCGGCGGCGGCGACGTTGGCGAGGACCATGAATTCCTCGATCAGCTTATGGGCGTCGAGCCGGTCCTTGAAGTTGACGGAGGTGACGGTGCCGTCGTCGGAAAGGACGATCTGGCGTTCGGGCAGATCGAGGTCGAGCGGTTCGCGGGAATTGCGCGCGCGGCGGAGCGCCTCGTAGGCGGCGTAGAGGGGTTTCAGGACCGGGTCGAGCAGCGGTTCCGTGCGGTCATTGGGCTGGCCGTCGATGGCCGCCTGAACCTCGGTATAATGCAGCGACGCGACGGAGCGCATGAGGCCGCGCTGGAACTCGTGCCGGATAAGGTTGCCCGCTGAATCGATGGTCATCTTCGCCACGATGCAGGCGCGCGGCACCCCTTCGTGGAGCGAGCAGAGATCGCCCGAGAGGCGATCCGGCAGCATCGGCACGACCCGGTCGGGGAAGTAGGTGGAGTTGCCGCGCTTGCGCGCCTCGCGATCGAGCGCCGTGCCGGGGCGGACGTAGTGGGCCACGTCGGCGATGGCGACCCAGAGGATATGGCCGCCCTCGTTCTTCGGATCGGTGTCGGGTTGGGCGTAGCAGGCATCGTCGTGGTCGCGGGCATCCGACGGGTCGATGGTGATGAGCGGCATCTCCCGCAGGTCCACACGGCCCTCGAGGCCCGCGGGTTTCATGCCGTCGGCTTCGGCGATCACGTCGTCGGGGAAATTGTCGGGGATGCCGTGCTGGTGGATCGCGATGAGCGAGACGGCCTTGGGCGCCGACGGATCGCCAAGGCGCGAGACGATGCGCGCCTTGGGCAGGCCCATCCGGCTCTTGGGCCCGGCCTGTTCGGCCTCGACCAGTTCGCCGTCCTTCGCGCCATGGGTGGCGCCGTCAGCGACCGTCCATTGCCGGTCGGCGCCCTTGTCGATGGGCAGGATGCGGCCGCCTTCTGAGCCCTTGCGGAAGACGCCGAGGATCCGCTTCGGGTTGGTGCCGATGCGACGGATCAGCCGGCCTTCATAGGCGGGATCCTCGCCGCGCAGTTCGGTCAGCCGGGCGAGGATGCGATCCCCTGCGCCAAGCGCCGGATCGGATTGGCGCAGGACGAGCAGCACCCGTGGTTCCGCACCCTCGCCCTGCCATTCCAGCGGGCGCGCGAAGAGATCGCCGTCGCCGTCCGGCCCGGCCACCTCGAGCACGGAGACGGGCGGCAGCTTTTCGGGGTCGCGGAAGGATCTGCGGCGCTTTTCCAGGTGGCCCTCATCTTCGAGCTGGCGGAGGACGCGCTTGAGCTCGATCCGGTCGGCGCCCTTGATGCCGAAGGCCTTGGCGATGTCGCGCTTGGAGGTCTGGGTGGGGTTGTCGGCGATCCAGTCCAGGATCGCCTCGCGGGTCGGTATCCGTGCCATGGCCCCGCGCCTAGCACGGGGGCGCGGCGGCGTCATGATGAAATGGCTTCTAGCTGAAGTAGTCCCGCAGAATTCTGAGATAGACCGCCTTGAGCCGGTCGATCTGGTCGGTGCAGACGCGTTCATCGACCGCGTGCATCCGGTGGCCGACAAGGCCGAATTCGACGACCGGGCAGTGATCCTTGACGAAGCGCGCGTCCGACGTGCCGCCGGTGGTGGAGAGGACCGGCTGGCGCCCGGTTTCAGCCTCGACCGACCGGGCCACGAGATCGCTGAGGGGGCCGGGCGGGGTGAGGAAGGCTTCGCCCGAGATCCTGACGTCGATCCGGAAGGCGACCTCGCTTTCGTCGGTCACCGCCTCTGCCTCTTCTTCCAGCCATTCGGTGAGGGAGGCGCCGGTGTGTTCGTCGTTGAAACGGATGTTGAGGGTCGCCTGCGCCTCGGCCGGGATGACGTTCGAGGCGGGGTTGCCGGTGTCGATGGTGACGATGGCGAGGGTGGAGGGGTCGAAGTGGTCGGTGCCGTCGTCGAGGGGATAGGAAGCGAGGCGGTCGAGCAGACGGACGAGGCCGGTCAGCGGGTTCACGGCGAGGTGCGGATAGGCGGAGTGGCCCTGTTTGCCGGTCGCCGTGATGCGCGCGGTCATCGAGCCGCGGCGGCCGATCTTGATCATCTCGCCCATCTCGTTGGGGCAGGTCGGCTCACCGACGAGGCAGACGTCCATCTGCTCGCCCTCCTTGGCCATCCAGTCAAGGAGCGCGGTGGTGCCGTCGGTCGCGTCGCCTTCCTCGTCACCGGTGATGGCCAGGATCACGGCGCCGTCGGGCGGCGTATCGGTGACGAAGTCGATGGCGGCGGCGGCGAAGGCGGCGACGCCGGATTTCATGTCGGTCGCCCCGCGGCCATAGAGCCAGCCGTCCCGCGTTTCGGCACCGAACGGGTCGGTGGTCCAGGCGGCGCGGTCGCCCACCGGGACCACGTCGGTATGGCCGTTGAAGCCGAAAGTCTTCGCCGCGCCCTTGTCGCCCCAGCGCGCGAAGAGGTTGGGCGTGCCGTTCCGGTCGACCCTTTGGCAGGTGAACCCGGCGGCCGAGAGCTTGCCCGCAAGCAGGTCCAGCGCGCCGCCGTCTTCTGGCGTAACGGAGGGGCAGCGGATCAGGTCGGCGGTCAGGGCGATCGGGTCGGTGGGCATGGGCGGTGTCCTTTCCCGGCGTCGCTATCGCCTTGGGGCGGGGATCGCAACGGCACGGCCATTCAAGTGTCCGCCGACGGCCCCCGGCGCGCCGTAATTGATCCTTAACCCCTTGGGGATACCAAGACAGTCCGGGCCGGACGAGGCCGCGGCGAAGAGGATGATATGCAAGCGCACCCCATCTCGGCGGGTTGGATCGGCTTGGCCGATCCCCTCGCCTCCCGTTTCAACCGGAGCGGCCTTGGCCGGACGGCGCCCGTGGCGGGCGGGCCCTTGCTGGAGCGCGGAACGTTGCGGGTGGAGCTGGCGCAGGCCGGGGCGCTGATGGGGGCCGAGGTTGTGGCGCTGGCGGCGAAGCGGCCCTGGCCCTTTGCGCTGACCTTGCGGATCGGTGCGGAAGGTGCGGTGTCGATCGGGCTGGGCACGGCGCAGGCCCACGCGGCGGCGCAGGTCGCGGGTGTGATCGGGGCCGAGACGGGGCGGGTGACGGTCACCTACCTTTGGGACGCGCCCGCGCGGTGCGGCTGGCTCTGCGTAGAGGATCATGGGCGCGGGGTGGTCCGGACGGCGGCGGTCGCGAACCCGCCGCCGGTGACGGCAGCCTGGGCCGAGAAGGCGGCCTATCAGGCGCCCGTCGCCGGGGCAGCCTACCTTGCCATCGCCGACCGGCCGAGCGCCATCGGCCCGCGCCCGACGCTGGCGCCTCACACGATGATCGAGACGCCGACCGGCGAGCGGCCTGTGAATGCGCTGTCGTCGGGCGATCTGATCGTCACGGTCTCTGGCCGGGTGTCGGAGATCCGCGCGACCGGCTGGGCCGACCTGCCGGCCCGCGGGATCTGCCGCGCGATGGGGGTGCCCGCCCGGCCCTTCGGGCGGGACGGGCACGCGCTGCTGGCGGCGGGCCAGCGGATCGCGGTACCGCCGATCCTGGCAGGCGGCCGGACGGGCGTCGTCGTCCCGGCGGAGACGCTGGTTGGGTCGGGCGTGGCGGAGCCTGCGGCGCAGAGGCCGCTGATCCGGCGCTATCATCACCTGTTGCTCGACCGGGTGGAGACGTTCCGGGCCGGCGGCATTCCCGTCGAAAGCATCGATGCAAGAGCGCTCGACGCCGATCCGGTGGCCCGGCGGCTGTCGATCCTTGGGGCAAGCCGGAGCGTGCCGCGAAAAGGCGGGCAGCAGGCGGCCTAGGCCTCGGGCCTGTCAAAGAGGGGGGTCATCTGGGCCACGATCACGGCGTTTTCGGCCAGGGCGCGATCCATCAGGGCGCGCTCTTCGTCCGGGATGTCGTGACCTTCGGCAAGCCGTTCGTCGAGCGTGCCGTAGCCCGACACGTCAAGCGGCGCGAGATCTGCCTGTTTGAGGACGGCCACCGTCTCGCGCACCGCTTCGGCCTCGTCCACGCCGCTGGCATAGCAGACGAGCGCGGCACCCGACGCGCCGTCGGGCAGGCCGTCGCCCGCCTTGCGGCCGACCTCAACCAGAAGGGTGAAGACGGCCTGTTGTCGCTTTGTCTGTCCCATGGGCCGCTGGGGTGCGGCGCCGGGCAGCGAAAGTCAATCCGTCAGGACTTGACTTTGCGGTACCCCCAGATCAGCAGGCATGCACCGAGTATCCCGACGAAAAGCTGCGGAATCCAGCTATTGGCCGCATAGACGCCGATGAGGCTGAGAAGCAGGTTCAGGACGAACGCGCCGAGGATGCCGAGGCCGATATTGAGGAAGAGGCCGGTATCGGCCTTCATGAGCATGCTTGCGATCCATCCCGCAAGTCCGCCCACGATGATCGAGGCGAGCAGTCCGAGTCCCATAAGTCTGTCTCCGTGTTAACCTTCTATCGGGTAACACGGAGATGTGAGGGGGGTTCCCGCCGAGGGGTGGTTTAACCGGATCCGAATCGCGGCGCCTCTGGCGGGTGGCCGTTTTCCGGAAGCGTCCGTTGGTCTTTGGGGTTGGCGGGGGGGTGAGTATTTTTGGCAAGATGAGGAGGAGCGTCGCGAGCTCGGAAGAAGGCGCGTTAAGGTTAATTGGTGTTGAGGTTAATGCAGGGATTGTGGGCAGCGGGTGAAGACCGGCGCGCGCGAGCGGTCGGCCGGGGGCTGTCTTCGGGCAGTTAGCGGTGGGACGGTTTGCAGAGAGTTTCGGCCGGAGAGCGGCCCGCGGCGCCTGCTGCGCGACGCCGGGATCGATCGGTTGCGTCAGTCCCGCAACAATTCGTTGATCGAGGTCTTCGAGCGGGTCTTTTCGTCGACCCGCTTGACGATCACAGCGCAGTAGAGATTGACGCCGTTCTTCGACGGCAGAGAGCCCGCCACGACGACCGATCCGGCGGGCACTTCGCCATACATGACCTCGCCGCTCTCGCGATCGACGATCTTGGTGGACTGGCCGATGAAGACGCCCATGCCGAGGACGGAGCCCTCGCGGACGATGCAGCCTTCGACCACCTCGGACCGGGCGCCGATGAAGCAATTATCCTCGATGATCGTGGGGCCCGCCTGCATGGGTTCGAGCACGCCGCCGATCCCCACGCCACCAGAAAGGTGCACGTTCTTGCCGATCTGCGCGCAGGAGCCGACGGTGGCCCAGGTGTCGACCATCGTGCCCTCGTCGACATAGGCGCCCAGGTTCACGAAGGACGGCATGAGCACGACGCCGGGCGCGATATAGGCGGATTTGCGGACGATGCAGTTCGGCACCGCGCGAAAGCCCGCCGCGCGCCAGGCATTGTCACCCCAGCCCGCGAACTTGCTGTCGACCTTGTCCCACCAGCCGCCGCCCTGGGGACCGCCGGGCTGGATCTCCATATCCTTGATGCGGAAGCCCAGCAGCACCGCCTTCTTGGCCCATTGATTGACGTGCCAGTCGGCGCCGCGCTTTTCGGCGACCCGCAGGCTGCCGCTGTCAAGTGCGGCGAGCGTGTCCTCGATCGCCTCGCGGGTTTCGCCGCCGGTGGCGGGGCTGATGGTTTCGCGGGCCTCCCACGCGGCTTCGATGGCGGCTTCAAGCTGATCGTTCGACATGGGGATGGGTCTTTCACGGGTGGCCTCGGATGCGTGCGGGCTATAGTGAGGTTTCCGGGGCCGCGCAACGCAACCGGCCTCGATGGGCAAGAAGGACAGAGCTTGATGAAGGACGACCGGAGCCATCCGCTTCGCCACAGCCGAGAGGACCGCGACGCGTCGAGCCACGTGCCGCAGACGCCGCAGACGCTGTCGCCCACCTATCGGCTGGCCTTCACAGATGACGAGTTTCTCTGCCGGTCCGAGCTGCGCCCTGTGCGCCTGCAACTGGAGCTTCTGAAGTTCGAGCTGCTCCTGGACGAAGCCGGGATCATGTCGACCGTTGTGCTGTTCGGTGGGGCGCGCATTCCGGCGCCTGACCGGCGGGAGACGGCGCGGACCGAGACGCTGGCCGATCTGAGCAAACACTATGACGAAGCGCGGCGCTTTGCCCGGATCGTGACGGAGCGCTCATTGGCGGGTGGCGGGCAGGAGAACGTGATCGTGACGGGCGGCGGGCCGGGTGTCATGGAGGCGGGCAACCGCGGGGCTGCGGATGCGGGCGGCCGGTCGGTCGGGCTGGGGATCGTACTGCCACACGAGCAGGCCCCGAACTCCTATGTGACGCCAGAGCTCAGCTTCAACTTCCACTACTTCGCGATCCGCAAGATGCATTTCCTGATGCGGGCGAATGCGGTCTGCGTTTTCCCGGGCGGCTTCGGCACGCTGGATGAGCTGTTCGAGACGCTGACGCTGATCCAGACGGGCCGAATGCAGCGGGTGCCTCTGCTGCTGTTCGGGCGGGCCTTCTGGGAGCGGATCGTGAACTGGGATGCGCTGTCGGAGGCGGGGACCATCGCGGCGGAGGATCTGGAGCTCTTCCGCTTCGTCGACAGCGCCGAAGACGCCATCAAGGCGATGGAGAACTGGGAAGGCGCGGGCACCAAGCGGGAGAAGATCCCGGCGCGCTAGCGGTATCCCAGGCGATGCCTGTGGTGTGGGAACGGTGCGTTGAACCGTTCGGCGAGGCGGATATAGGAGCAACCCAGCTCTGAGGCTTTGCAGAGGCGCTTGCCGTCGGTATCGCACAGGACAAGCCCGCCGCCAGCCTCCCGCAGAACGTAGCCTTTCCGGCGAAGTCGCTGCGCCAGATCCTTCCAGCCGCTCGCATAGGCGAGATCGTCAGCGAGTAGCGCCCGCAAGGGAGCGACGAGCCGCTCATCCGCCCTGTCGGGCGGCTTCGCTTGGCGGCGGCGCAGATCCCGTTCGATGGCGCCGCGCACGATGGCGCCGATCGTCACATCTTCGTGCCGGGCAATCGTCGCGAGGGCACGCTGCATTTCCCGTGAGAGCTTGAAAGAGACGTCTTCCATGTCCGCGATCGTCGCGCATGCGTGGTTAAGACCGACTTAAAGGCCGGCCTCCGCGGCGATCTCGGCCCGCGACTTCCGCTGCCGCTCCGTCGCCGATTTCAACTGTCCGCAGGCGGCCATGATATCCTCGCCCCGCGGGGTACGGATCGGGGCGGCGTAGCCCGCTTTGTAGATGATATCGGCGAAGGCCTCGATCCGGTTCCAGGGCGAGCGCTTGTAGGGCGCGCCGGGCCATTCGTTGAACGGGATCAGGTTGATCTTGGCCGGGATGCCCTTGATCAGTTTGATCAGACGGCGCGCGTCTGCGTCGCTGTCGTTGATCCCGTCAAGCATGACGTATTCGAAGGTGATCCGTTCGGAATTCGAGGCCTTGGGATAGGCGCGCAGCGCCTCGATCAGCTCGGCGATGGGCCAGCGGCGGTTGATCGGGACGAGCGTGTCGCGCACCTCGTCCGTCGTCGCGTGGAAGGAAACGGCCAGCTGGCAGCCGATCTCGGTGGCCGTCCGCGCAATCTCGGGCACGACACCGGAGGTCGACAGGGTGATGCGGCGGCGGGAGAGCGAGATCCCCTCGGGATCCATCGCGATCTTCATCGCGTCGCGCACATTTTCGAAATTGTAGAGCGGCTCGCCCATGCCCATGAGCACGATGTTCGACAGGAGCCGCGTTTCGTTCTTCGGCTGGCCTGGCACCGGCCATTCGCCCAGATCGTCGCGGGCGACGAGGATCTGGCCCACGATCTCTCCCGCGGTCAGGTTGCGCACCAGCTTTTGCGTGCCGGTATGGCAGAACGAGCAGGTCAGCGTGCAGCCGACCTGGGAGGAGATGCAGAGCGTTCCGCGGTCTTCTTCGGGGATATAGACGACCTCGACCTCGTGGCCGCCTGCGATCCGGACGAGGTACTTGCGCGTGCCGTCGGCGCTGACGCTGCGGTTCGTGACTTCGGGGATGGCGACGACGAAGCGTTCCTCGAGCATCGCGCGGTAGGGCTTGGCGAGGTTGGTCATGGCGGCGAAATCGCGCACGCCCTTTTCGTAGATCCACTGCCAGACCTGGCCCACGCGCATCCGCGCCTGCTTTTCGGGGGTGCCCGCGTCGATCAGGGCCGAGCGCATCTCGTCCCGCGTCATGCCGACGAGATTGACACGGCCGTCGGCCGCCAGCGCCTCGCGGCGCGGGACGGTCAGAAGGTCAGGCGTGATCGGGGCATCGGCCATGGCGGGGTACCTAGTGAGTCGGAGCGCGCATTGCTACAGCAAGTGCGCCCCGAACCCAATCCCCTAGGGATTTTGGCCCTTAAGCCGCGAGGTCTTCGTTCGTGAGTGCCGCGACGGTGCCGGCCCCGTCGCGGACCTGGGCCAGCAACGCGACATGCTCGGGCAGGAGGCGACGGATGTAGAGCGCAGCGAGCCTCTGTCGGCTTTCGTCCCCGTGGATTGCGGAGGCGAGGTGGTAGGTGCCGCCCAGAACCCGGGCGAAGGCCTTGAGATAGGCTGCCGCGCCGGCAAACCGGTCGGTCATGTCCTGTTCGACCAGCCATTCGGTGGTCTCGCGCAGGGTCTCTGCCGCCTGCCACACGGCCTCGCCCAGCTCGGGCAGCTTGGTGCGGGCCTCTTCGGCGCAGGTCTCGATCTCGTCGAGAAGGCGGAAGGCGGCCTCGCCCCCGTCCATCAGCTTGCGGCCGACGAGGTCCATCGCCTGGATGCCGTTCGTGCCCTCGTAGATCGCCGTCACCCGCACGTCGCGGGCATATTGGGCGGCGCCGGTTTCCTCGATGAAGCCCATGCCGCCATGGACCTGGACGCCTTCGTGCGACACGGCCATGCCGACCTCGGTCCCGAAGGCCTTGGCGATGGGGGTCAGGAACGCGGCGCGGGCCTGCCAGTCGGCGTCGCCGGTGGCGGTCGCCATGTCGATGGCGACAGCGCAGGCGAGCGTGATCGCGCGGGCGGCGTAGGTGTCGGCCTTCATGGCCGAGAGCATCCGGCGGACATCGGCATGTTCGACGATCGCGCCAGTGCCGGGCGCCTTGCCCTGCTTGCGGTCCATCGCGTAGCCCAGCGCGTGCTGATAGGCGGCTTCGGCCACGCCGACGCCCTGCACGCCGACGCCAAGGCGGGCGTTGTTCATCATGGTGAACATCGCGGCCATGCCCTTGTGCGGCTCGCCGATCAGCCAGCCCTTGGCGCCGCTATATTCCATCACCGCCGTGGGTGAGCCGTGCAGGCCCATCTTGTGTTCGAGGCTGACGACCCTGAGGTCGTTGGCCACACCCGCATTGCCGTTCTCGTCGGGCAGGCGCTTGGGCACCATGAAGAGGCTGATCCCCTTCGTCCCCGGCACGGCATCGGGCAGCCGGGCGAGGACGAGGTGGCAGACATTTTCCGTAAAGTCGTTGTCCCCCCAAGAGATATAGATCTTCTGGCCGGTGATCGCGTAGGTGCCGTCGCCGTTGGGTTCGGCCTTGCTGCGCAGGGCACCCACGTCGGAGCCTGCCTGCGGCTCGGTCAGGTTCATCGTGCCGCACCATTCGCCCGAGACCAGCTTGGGGATGTAGAGCGCCTTGATGTCGTCCGAGGCATGATGCTCCAGCGCTTCGATCTGGCCCTGGGTCATCAGCGGGTTGAGCTGCAGGGACAGGCAGGCGGACGACATCATCTCGTTCACGGCGGTCGTCAGCGTGTGCGGCAGGCCCATGCCGCCATAGTCCGGATCGGCCGAGATGCCGACCCAGCCGCCGTCTGCGATGGCCTGATAGCCCTCGGCAAAGCCTTTGGAGGTGCGGACGATGCCGTTTTCCAGCCGCGCCGGATCGGTGTCGCCATTGCGCTGAAGCGGCGCCAGCACATCCTCGCACAGCTTGGCCGCCTCTTCGAGGATCTGCGCGGTCAGGTCCGGCGTTGCCTCCGCGAAGCGGTCTGTGGCCGTGACCTGATCGAAGCCGGTCACATGGTCCATCAGGAAGCGGAAGTCGGCGACGGGGGCGCGATAGGGCATGGCGTGACCTCGGAGGCGGGCGTAAATACGGGACTTGACGGAAGGGTTAAGGATGGCAGGCGATCCCGCAACCGAAACGCGGCGTCATAAGGGCGCGACGCTGGGGCTGGGCCCGGATGACGCCGGGATCGCGCGGGCGGCGGGGATCCTGCGCGAGGGCGGGCTCGTCGCGTTTCCGACCGAGACGGTCTATGGGCTGGGCGCCGATGCGCGCAATGCGGAGGCGGTGGCGCGGATCTATGAGGCCAAGGGACGGCCCAGCTTCAACCCGCTGATCGTCCATGTCGCGTCCGTCGAGGAGGCGGGGCGGATCGGCGAGCTGCGCGGCGCGTCGCGGGCGATGGCGCAGGCAATGTGGCCTGGGCCGCTGACATTGGTTTTGCCGTTGAGGGAAGAGGCGGGGATCGCGCCGCTTGTGACGGCGGGGCTGTCCAGCGTGGCGGTCCGGGTGCCGCGGGGCGACGTGGCGGGGCGGCTGCTGACAGAGTTCGGCGGGCCGGTCGCCGCGCCGTCGGCCAATCCGTCAGGGCGGGTGAGCCCGACCACGGCGACCCATGTGTTCAAGGGGCTGGGCGGGAAGATCGACGCGGTCGTCGATGGTGGCACCTGCGATGTGGGTCTCGAATCGACCATCATCGACCTCTACGGCACGCCGCGCCTTTTGCGCGCGGGGGGCGTGCCGGTCGAGGACGTGGAGGAGATGCTGGGCATGCCCCTGATCGCGCCGCTGCCGGGGGAGGAGATCACGGCGCCCGGGCAGCTTTCGTCCCATTACGCGCCAGCCGGGGCGATCCGGCTGGATGCGACCGAGGCGCGGGAGGGCGAGGTCATGCTGGGCTTCGGGGCGGTCCCGGGCGACCTGACGCTGTCAAAGAGCGGCGACCTGGTCGAGGCCGCCGCCTGCCTCTTCGACCGCCTCCACCAGCTGGACGCGATGGGGGCGGAGCGGATCGCCGTCGCGCCGATCCCCGAGGCGGGGCTGGGCCGGGCGATCAACGACCGCCTGCGCCGGGCCGCGGCACCGCGAGATTAGCGGCGCGTTTCGCGCTTGCCGAAGAGCCAGGAGAGCCCGTCGCGGACGGTCTGGGCGCGGGTTTCATGGGCGGCGCGCATGGCGTTTCTCAGGCGGGTGTCGGTTTGGAATTCAAGCATCTGGGCCTCCATCATCTGGGATGCCCCTTAGATGCGCCTTTCGCAGTCTTCCGACAAACGAGTCTTTTCACGGCTTCGATTAAGATTTACTTATGTGAGGCATGAGTGATCGTCTGCCGCCCCTCACCGCCCTGCGCGCCTTCGAGGCTGCCGCCCGGCACCTGTCCTTCGCCAGGGCGGCGGATGAGCTGGGCGTCACGCCCGCGGCTTTGTCGTTTCAGATCAAGTCCTTGGAAGAGCATCTGGGCCAGCCGGTCTTTCGCCGCCTCAACCGTGCGGTGGAGTTGACCGAGGCGGGGCGCGCGCTGGAGCCGGGGGCGCGCGAAGGGTTCGCGATGCTCACGGCGGCCTGGCGGTCTGCAAGAAAACTGAACGATACCAGCGTCCTGACCGTGACGGCGGGGCCCGCCTTCACCTCGAAATGGCTGGCGCCGCGGCTGTTTTCGTTCGCGCAGGAGAACCCGGATATCGAGCTGCGATTTTCGGCGAGCCTGCGGATCATGGATTTCGACCGGGACGAGGTGGATCTGGCCATCCGCTTTGGCCAGGGCGCGGACGAGGGCTTCTATTCCCGCGTCCTGATCGAGGAGTGGATGGCGCCGATGCTGACGCCGGCGCTGGCGCGCGGGATCTCGCGCCCCGAACACCTGCTGGAGCTGCCGCTGCTGCATCAGGACGATATAGCTTTCCTTGACCCACCGGCGGACTGGCCCGCCTGGTTCAAGGCGGCGGGGGTGGCGGCTGACCGGACAGCGGGGACGCATTTCAGCCAAGCGGATCACGCGATCAACGCCGCCCTTGCGGGGGCGGGCGTGGTGCTGGGCCGCGTGTCGCTGGCCGAGGCGCATCTGCGGGAGGGGCAGCTGGTGATGCCGTTCGATCTGGCGCTTTGGGCCAACGCGACCTACCGGCTGGTCTGTCCGGAAGGGATGGAAGTGCGACCACAGATCGCACGCTTCATCGAGTGGACCGCCGGGCAGGTGGCAGAGATCGAGGCGTTGACCAGACGACAGAGTTTTCCACAGCCCGGAGTTTAGGGCCCGAATCGCCATCCGGCGACAGAGACAGAAACGAAAACTCTGTTGCCCCGCCTGCGGCAGGGGATCACTCGCAAAAGGCCTGCCGCGGCTTCGCGCGGGCAGGCCCAAGGATGGTCAGTTGGCCGTGAGCCGGGAAATTTCCTCTTTCAGATGAAGCTTTTGCTTCTTCATCTTCGCAATGGCGAGATCGTCGTATCCGGGGCTTCGCTGCGCCTCTTCCACCTGTTCAGAAAGGGCCTCGTGCTTCTTCCTCAGTTCCTCGACATGCGATGTCAGGCTCATTGGCATCCTCCTTTCCGTTGCGTCATAATCCAATGGGATCACAGAACCGAAGGCCTGTCACGCTGCACGGCAGCGTATCCACGGATCTGTCCACAGGAACCGGAAAGTCTTGCCGAAGCCTTAACTCCAGAGGTTCAGCGGCGCTCCGTTTCGCAGCACCTGAGAAATGCGCTGCGTGTAGTCGTCGCCGTCGGTGACATGCCGGTCCCCCTCGTGCAGCACGAGTGGCGCTGCAAGCCGGGGCGCAGCGCGGCCGCCTTTCCTGGCGTGGACAAGGACCAGATGCGCATCGCGGCCCACCCGGCCCGCGATCGGCAAGAATTGCAGGCTGCCGAGCCGCTCGAGGCTGGCTGCGATCAGCTCCGGCAGGCGCTCGGCCCGCTGGATGATGGTCAGCGTGCCTTTGGGAGCGAGGCGCCGGGCGGCCGCGTCGACCCAGGCCTTGAGCGGAGCGGTCTCTGCCAGGCCCGTTTCGCGCCCCGTGTCGGGGGACGGGCTGCGCCTGCCCTCGCGGAAATAGGGCGGGTTGGCGATGACGTGGTCGAAGTTGCGCTGGCGCAGGTCGGCGGGGAGCGTCTGGATATCGGCGGTGACAACCTCTGCCGCGATCCCGTTGAGCGCCGCGTTCTTGCGGGCGAGATCGGCGTAATCGGGCTGCAGCTCGACACCGGTCAGGGCGATCCCGGGGACACGCACGGCGAGGCAGAGGCCCGCAACGCCCCCGCCGCAGCCGAGATCAAGCACGCTTTGGCCCGTCCGCGCCGGGCAGGCGGCGGCCAGAAGCACCGGATCGATCCCCGCCCGATATCCGCCGCGTGGCTGGAGAAGCGTCAGCCGCCCCCCGAGAAAGGCATTCCGCGTCAGATCAGCCGGATCGAACCCCGTCACCGTCCGAGATCGATATCGTTGTCGCGCAGCACGACTTCGGCCATGAACAGGTCTTGGGTCCGGACGAACAGACGGCGCGGCAGAATGCCGATGCTGCCTTCGAGAACGCTCATGTTTACGTCCCCTTCGAACCACCGTATATCCTCGCCATCGAGAAGGGCCTTGGCAAAGGCGATGACGGTCGGATCGTTGCTGCGCAAAAGCTCTTTCATATCCATCACCTATGGCCCGGCCCTTGCCTTGTCGAGACCGGGCGCCGGACACGCCCCATGAGCCTCGACCTCGCTTCGCAGAAACCCCATGACCGGCTGGCCGCCGCGCTGGCCGACGATTTGTCGGCGGTCAACACGCTGATCCGCGCACGCATGGCGTCGGAACATGCCCCCCGCATCCCCGAAGTGACGGCGCATCTGGTGGAGGCGGGCGGCAAGCGGCTGCGGCCGATGCTGACGCTCGCCTCGGCCAATATGTGCGGCTACGACGGGCCCTATCACGTCCACCTCGCCGCGACGGTGGAGTTCATCCATACGGCGACGCTGCTGCATGACGACGTGGTCGACGAGAGCGAGCAGCGCCGGGGACGGCCGACCGCGAACCTGCTGTGGGACAATCAGTCAAGCGTCCTGGTTGGCGATTACCTGTTCGCGCGGGCGTTCCAGCTGATGGTCGAGACGGGCAGTCTGCGGGTCCTCGACATCCTGTCGAACGCCGCGGCGACGATTGCCGAGGGCGAGGTGCTGCAGCTGTCTGCGGCGCGGGATCTGGCGACGGATGAGGGCATCTACCTCAAGATCGTGCGCGGAAAGACGGCGGCGCTGTTTTCCGCGGCGATGGAGGTGGGCGGCGTCATCGCGGGCCAGCCCGACGATCTGGTGCAGGCGCTTTACGATTACGGCGACGCGCTGGGGATCGCGTTTCAGATCATGGACGACCTGCTGGATTACGGCGGAACGGACGCGACGGGCAAGAATATCGGTGACGATTTCCGCGAGCGGAAGCTGACCCTGCCGGTGATCAAGGCGATCGCCGCCGCCTCGGACGAGGAGCGGGCGTTCTGGGTGCGGACGATCGAAAAGGGCGACCAGCGCGACGGCGATCTGGACGAGGCGCTGGCGCTTCTCGCCCGGCATGGCGCGATGGAGGCGGCACGGGCCGATGCCCTGGGTTGGATCGGCAAGGCGAAGACCGCGCTGCAGCAGTTGCCCGAGAGCCCGCTGCGCGGGATGCTGGCCGATCTGGCGGATTACGTGGTGGCGCGGATCAACTGAGGTTTGACGTCGACGCCCGTCTTCGCGGCGGCGACCCACCAATCGGGCCAGTCCCTGGACAGCATGCGCGCCGCCGCCTTGGCTGCGGCAACCGTCGGGTAGATCCCGAAACAGGTCGCGCCAGAACCCGACATGCGTGCCAGGCGGCACTCTTCCGTGCGGTGAATCGCGTCCAGCACGTCGCCGATCACCGGGGCGATCGACAGGGCGGGGGCGGCGAGATCATTGCGCTGCTCTTCCAGCCAGTCGATGACCGCGTCAAGCGTATCGGGCGTTGCGTCAGGCGCGTCGATGGGCGGGTTGTCCTTCCCCTCCAGCATGCGGAAGACCATGGGCGTGGGCACGCCGACGCGGGGGTTGACCAGGACGGTCGGCAGCGGCGGGATGTCGGGCAAGGGCGCGATGCGCTCTCCGATGCCGGTCACGCGGGCGGTGCGGCTGACGACGCACATGGGGATATCGGCGCCGAGCGCCAGCAATGCGTCGCGGGCGCTTTCGTCCATCGCGACCGGATCGTATCCGGCGAGCCCCCGCAGCCCGCGATAGCAGGCCGCGGCATCGGCGGAGCCACCGCCAATGCCCGCCGCGACCGGCAGGCGCTTTTCCAGATGGATCTGTAGAGGTGCCCCGCTCCAGAAGCGCCTTGCGACCTCGGTCACCAGGTTCCCGTCGCTGGGCGAGAGGCCCGATGCCTCGGGCCCGCCGATGGTCAGGGTCGGTGCGGAGGCGTCCGAGATCGTCAGCGTATCGCCCACATCGGCGAAGGCCACGACACTGTCGAGCAGGTGATAGCCGTCTGACCGCTGCCCGACGACGTGGAGCGATAGGTTGATCTTTGCGGGCGCGAAGACGCGAATGGCGTCAGCCATCCTCGAGGACGGGCTCGTCCTGCGCGACCTGCTGCACCTTTACATTTTCCAACTGATAAACCTGGTCGAGACCGATTTCGAGCTTCATGCGGATACGGTCCGCCGTCTTCGCATTCGGACCGAAGGACAGCGCGCGCTGCCACTGGAACCGCGCCTCGGTCACCCGCCCGACGGCCCAGTAGGCGTCGCCCAGGTGGTCGTTGATCGTCGGATCGACGGGTTCCAGCTCTGTCGCCCGCTCAAGCTGGGTGACGGCTTCCTCGTGGCGGCCCAGGCGGTAGAATGCCCAGCCGAGGCTGTCGATGATGTGCCCGGCATTGGGCCGCGCCTTGGCGGCACGGTCGATCATCTCAAGCGCTTCGGTCAGCTTGAGGTTCTTCTCGAGCAGCGAATAGCCGAGGTAGTTCAGCACCTGGGGCTGGTCCGGCCGCTTCGCCAGCGCGGTGCGGAAATCGGCCTCGGCCGCGTCCCATTGGCCGCTGCGCTCATGCGTGATGCCGCGATGGTAGAAAAGCGCCCAGGGCGCCGCATCGCCGTAGAGGTCGAGCGCCTTCGCATAGGCCTCTTTCGCTTCCTCGTAGCGGCGGGCGCGGCGCAGCGCGTCGCCAAGGCGCGTATGGACGCGTGGCAGGGTGCCGTGGGTTTCGGTCAGCTGCTGCAGGATTTCCAGCGCCGTGTCGGGGCGCCCGGCGCGGCGCATCGCATCGGACCGGCCCAGTTCGGCCGAGAGATAGGCGGGATCCTCGCGCGGGACCATGTCGTAGGCGGCCGTCGCCAGGTCGAACTGGCCCATCCGCTCGAGCACCTGGGCGCTTTTCAGGATGGCGTCCGTATGGGTCGGGTCCAGATGGGTGGCCATGCGGATATACATCAGCGTGAAGTCATCCTCGAGCTCGCCATCGAGCGCGCTGGCGACCGAGAAGAAGATTTCGGCAATGCCTTCGCGGGCGTTTTCGACCAGGTCGAAGCCCAGCGTTTGGCCCGTTTCAAGCTGTGTCTTCATGCGCGCGATGCCGGGGCCAACGTCGGCGCCGAAAAGTCCGGTGAGCAGGGAGAGCGCCCTCTCCTGTTCGCCCATCGCGCTGAGGATCTGGATGCGGGCCTTGGCGCCGCGGCGGCTTTTCGAGATCGCCTCGCCCGCCGGGCTGGCAAAGATCTCTTCCGCGCCGGCAAGATCCCCGGATGTCGCAAGGGCCAGCGCCTTGTGGTAGAGCGCGAAGCCGGCAAGGCCGGGCGTCGCCACGACGTCGTCGAACGCGGATGAGGCGGCAGGCATGTCGCCTTGACCCACAAGCGCCCAGGCCCGGACCAGACCGTCGACGAGCGGGCCGATATCTTTCCCGCTGTCCAGCGCCGCAAGGATCGCGCCGTAGTCACCGCTTAACGCGTCGTCGGCGGTCAGGACCATATCGGCGATCTGGCTGGTACCGCCGGCCATGCGCAGGTTCTTGGCAATCGTGATCGCCTGCGGCATCCGGCCCGCGCCGACCTGGGCAGCGATGGCTTTGTCCATCACGGGCAGGTAGCCGGGGTTTTCGAGCATGGCCTGGACGAAATAGCGTGCGGCGGCTTCGTAATCACCCTGGTGGCCTGCATGGCGGGCGGCAAGGTAGGCGCCTGCGCCTTCCTGCGCCCATGCGCCGGTCGTGGAAATCCCAGTGGACATCAGCGCCGCGACAGCCGCGCCCAAGGCCAAGCGGCCCGCTTTCGTCCTTGTCATGTGCCCGTCCCCTTGCCTGAGTCTCTTGTGCCCCAGGTCACAGCCTATTCGCGGCAAAGGTGTGGCGGCTAGAGGGAAAACCCCTGTGAATTAAGGCTGCGCGGCAAAATCGCAACGTATCCGTGCAAGCGCCCGGAATCCGGGCACTTTCCGGATCACATGTTCGGGTAGTTCGGCCCGTCGCCCCCCTGCGGCACCGTCCAGACGATGTTCTGGCGGGGGTCCTTGATGTCGCAGGTCTTGCAGTGAACGCAGTTCTGGAAGTTGATCACGAACCGGTCCGACCCGTCATCATCCTTCACGAACTCGTAGACACCCGCCGGACAATAGCGCTGTGAGGGGCCGGCATAGGTCGGCAGGTTGATGTCCACCGGCACGCTCGCATCCTTCAGCGTCAGGTGCGCGGGCTGGTGTTCCTCGTGATTGGTGAACGAGAAGGACACATTGGTCAGCCGGTCGAAGCTGAGCTTGCCGTCGGGCTTGGGGTAGTCGATCGGCTTGTGATCCTTCGCCTCGCCCGTCGCCTCGGCATCGGTCTTGCCGTGCTTGAGCGTGCCGAGCGCCGAGAAGCCGAACGTGTTGGTCCACATATCCACGCCACCGCCGACAAGGCTCGCCATCAGGCCGTATTTCGACCAGAGCGGCTTGACGTTGCGCACCGGCTTCAGGTCCTTGCCGATCTCGCCCTGCCGCACCGCCTTGTCGTAGGCGCCACCCAGGTCGCCCGCGCGATCCTCTGCCAGCGCCTCCACCACGGCCTCGGCCGCAGCGATCCCCGAGAGCATCGCGTTATGGTTGCCCTTGATCCGCGGCACGTTGACCATGCCCGCGGCGCAACCGAGCAGCGCGCCGCCGGGAAATTCCAGCTTCGGCAGCGACTGCCAGCCGCCTTCCGAGATCGCGCGGGCGCCATAGGCCACGCGCTTGCCGCCTTCGAGCAGGTCCTTGACCATCGGGTGATGCTTGAACTGCTGGAACGCCAGATATGGGTTCATGTAGGGATTTTCGTAGCCCAGATGGACAACGAAACCGACATAGACCTGGTTGTTGTCGAGGTGGTAGATGAACGACCCGCCGCCCGCATGGCTGCCCAGCGGCCAGCCCATTGTGTGGGTCACGCTGCCCGGCTTGTGCTTGGCCGGGTCGATCTCCCACAGCTCTTTCATGCCGAGGCCGTATTTCTGGACGTCGCAATGGGCGTCGAGTTCGTATTTCGCGATCACCTGCTTCGACAGCGACCCCCGCACGCCTTCGCCGAGCAGGACGTATTTGCCGTGCAGCTCCATCCCCGGCTCGTAGCCGTCGCCGGCCGTGCCGTCGGGGTTCTTGCCGAATTCGCCCGCGATGACGCCCTTCACCTCGCCATTCTCGCCGTAGACCAGCTCGGAGCAGGACATGCCGGGAAAGATCTCGACCTCCAGCGCCTCGGCCTGTTCGGCCAGCCAGCGGCAGACATTGCCCATCGAGACGATGTAGTTGCCGTGGTTGTGCATCAGCGGCGGCATCGGCCAGGTCGGGATCTTCAACTTGCCCGCCTCGCCCAGCATGTAGAAATTGTCGTCCTCGACCGGCACCGTCACCGGGGCGCCCTTCTCTTTCCAGTCGGGGATCAGCTTGTTCAGGCCGATCGGATCGAGCACCGCGCCCGACAGGATATGCGCGCCCACTTCGGAGCCCTTTTCCAGCACCACAACGGACAGCTCGGGATTGATCTGCTTCAGCCGGATCGCCGAGGACAGGCCCGCCGGGCCTGCGCCCACGATCACCACGTCGTATTCCATCGATTCCCGTTCGATCTCGGCCATGTCCGTCCTCCTGCGTCGCCCTTGCGGCCCGGGCTGCGTTCAAAGTCGAGCAGAGCTATCCCGCGCCTGCCGCAAGGGTCAATCGGAACGGAACGTTAAAAACCGCCTCCGCGACCTTGCGACGCCGCCTTGCTTGCGCCATCACATGGCATTCGGGGGCCGCGCGGGCGCATTTGGCTTCAAATGGCGCGCCGCAAGCTCTTCACGGGAAACGGATGTGCGGAGGGACGGGCGATGGAGAAAATCCCGCTGACCAAGACCGGCTACGACACGGTCAATGCCGAGCTGAAGCGGCTGAAGAGCCAGGAGCGCCCGGCGATCATCCGCGCCATCGCCGAGGCGCGCGAGCATGGCGACCTGAGCGAAAACGCCGAATACCACTCCGCCAAGGAAAAGCAGGGCTTCATCGAAGGCCGCATCAAGGAGCTTGAGGCGGTGATCTCGCGCGCCGATGTGATCGACCCGTCGAAGCTGTCGGGCACGATCAAGTTCGGTGCAACGGTCAAGCTGGTCGACGAGGATACGGACGAGGAAAAGACCTATCAGATCGTGGGCGAGCAAGAAGCCGATATCGATGCGGGCAGACTGAACATAAAGTCGCCTCTTGCGCGGGCATTGATCGGCAAGGAAGAGGGCGACAGCGTCGAAGTGCGCACGCCAGGCGGAGAAAAAGCTTACGAGATCCTCGAAATCTCCTATCTCTAGCCAGATCGTACAGGGCGAACGGGGGGCGTTCGTGAGGACAAGCAAGGCGGATGCGGCGCTGGGGCGCGGCGGTCAGGCGCCGTCCCGCTTCGGCGGGGCGGAGTGGATGGCCGTGGGCCTGAGCGGGCTGTGGCTGGTCCTCGTCGTCATCCTGTTTCTGGTCGATCCCGGAAGCGCGCCGCGCCGGGCGGTTCCGGATCTGCTGCTTGTCCTGGTCGTGGTCCTGACGCCGATCGGACTGATCTGGGTCAGCGCCGTCGCCATCCGGTCAAGCCGGGTCGTTCAGGCGGAATCCGAGCGTTTGCAGGCGGCGATCGACGCCATGCGCAAGACCTATGTGGCCGAGCGTCAGGCGGGCGGCGGCATGATCCGCACCCGGCCCGACGCGGACGAGATGGTGCATCCTGCCGCCGCCGGGCGCGGGCTGAAGGCAGTGCCATCCTCGAATGTCGCCGTGATGCAGCCGAAGGCCGAGGCGCCTGCGCCCGAACCCGCGCCGGAGGTCGAGGCCGAGGCCGAGCCGGAAAGCCAGCCGTCCCTATCGCTCGGCCCGCAGGCGATCGCCCTGACGCTTGACCGGCCCGACCTGATCCGGGCCCTGAACTTCCCCGACACGCCGGAAGATCAGGATGGCTTCGCCGCCTTGCGCCGCGCCCTGACGGAGCGGTCGACCGCACAGCTGATCCAGGCCAGCCAGGATGTACTGACGCTGCTCAGCCAGGACGGAATCTATATGGACGACCTCGACCCCGATCCCGCCCGGCCGTCGCTCTGGCGGCGCTTCGCGCAGGGCGAACGGGGGCCTGAGATGGGCGCCGTCGGCGGCATCCGCGACCGGTCCGCCATCGCGCTGGCCGCGGGCCGGATGCGCGCCGACACGATCTTCCGCGACGCGGCGCATCATTTCCTGCGCAAGTTCGACCAGATGCTGATCGCCTTCGAGGAGGGCGCGACCGATCAGGAGATGCTGGCGATGGCCGGCACCCGCTCTGCCCGGGCCTTCATGCTGATCGGCCGCGCGGCGGGAACGTTTGATTGAGGTGCCACCCTGGGCAAGCGGCATCGTGGCGCCTCGCCGCCCCGGCCTTGTCACTCCAAAAACCTTGGTTGCGGCGCGCTAATCGCGGCCCGGACTCAAGCCGAAGGCGCCCGGGCCAGCGCCGGCCCGCCCCACGGGCTGGTGCTGGCCCGGCTTCCGTTTCACGATTTCAAACGACCTGCCGCACCATAGTTGTGGCGGACCTGAACCCGAAGACATGGCGCAGCGGTCCTGCATGGCTCGTGTTGATTGCCCGGAACCCCTCCCGCTCGTAAAGAGCCCGGGCGCGCGGGTTGTCGGTGATCACATCCAGCCGCACCTCCCGGTAGCCGCGGCTGCGCGCCTCGTCGTAGACCGCAGACAGCAGCGCCGTGCCCACGCCGCGACCGCGCGCCTCGGCCGAGACGAAAAGCCCGTCGAGCAGGAAGCGCTCGTTCTCGATATCGCGCTCCAGAAGCATCAGGAACGACACGCGCCACAGCGCCCCGATCAGACCGTAGACCTCGCGCAGATCGGCGATATCGCCGCCCACAAGCGCGCCCTGATAGGTCTTGAACCCCGCCGCCCCGACCAACCGGTCCCCCTCGTCCCGCGCGACAATGGCGTGATCGGGCCGCATCCCCAGGCGCAGATAGCGCAGCGCCTTCGCATCGGGGCCCAGGACGCGGCCGAGCTTTCCGCGGAACGCTTCCCAATAAAGCTCGGCCATCCGCCGCCGCTCCTCCGGCCGGAAGCCGATAGACGTCGTGATCACAGCCCGAAACTCCCGAACGGCAGGAAGCGGACCGGGTCACCCTCCGCGATCTCGCGCGCGCCGTCGCCGAGTTCGACCAGCCCGTCGGCCCAGGAAAGGCCCGAGATCCGCCCGGAGCCTTCGGACGGGAACACCTCGGCCCGTCCGTCCGTCAGCCGGGCCCGAAGATATTCCCGGCGGCCTTCCTTCTTGGATTTCGAGAAGTTGGCGGGAACCTCGAAACCCTGCGGCTCCGCCCACCCTGCCCCGGCGAGTTGGAACAGGGCGGGCCGCGCGAAGATCAGCGCGGTGACGAAGGCGGCAACCGGGTTGCCTGGCAGCCCGAAGACGGGCGCAGTGTCCCAGATCCCCAGTGCCAGAGGCCGCCCCGGTTTCACGGCGACGCGCCAGAGGTTCATGGTGCCGGTTCCGGTCAGCAGGGCCGAGACATGATCCTCGTCCCCCGCCGAGGCGCCGCCGCTGGCGATGAGAGCGTCGGCCTCGGTCGCACCGCGGTCGAAGGCTTTGCGAATTTGCGCGCGGTCGTCGGGCTGGGCGCCCAGATCGACGGGTACCATCCCCCAGCGGGCCAGGAGGGCCAGCAGCATCGGCCGGTTGGCATCGTGGATCTGCCCGGGGGCCAACGCCTCCCCAGTTGGGCGCAGCTCGTCCCCCGTCGACATCACGCCGACCCTGAGCCGCCGCCGCACGGGGATCTCCGCATGGCCCGTCGCAGCGAGCAGCGCGAGGTCCTGCGGGGCCAGCGCACGGCCTGCCTCGAAGAGGGCGCCGCCCTCGGCGACATCCTCGCCCGCGGGGCGGGTGTTGGCGCGCGGCTTGAGCGGCCCGTGGAAGGCGACCTGCCCGTTCCCGACCGCCGTATCCTCCTCCAGCACGACCGTATCGACGCCTTTCGGCAGTGGTGCGCCGGTCAGGATGCGGATGGCCGCGCCTGGGGGCACCGCGCCGTCATAGGGTGCGCCGGCCGCCGCGCGGCGTTGCAGGAGCGGCAGAACCTGCGGGCCCTCGCCCACCGGCGCGCCCGCGAACCCGTAGCCGTCCACCGCCGAATTCGCCGCGGGCGGGTGGCTTGCCTTCGCGACCAGCGGTTCGGCGAGGATACGCCCCGACGCCTCGGCCAGAGGGACGCTTTCGGTGCCAGCGACGGCGGTGAGGTTGTCTCGCAGATGCGCCAGCGCCTCGTCCACGGGCGTCCAGTGGGCGCCGCGGGGCATGGCAAAGCAATCGTCGCGCAGGGGCGGCGGGGTGAGGGGGGTGGTGTCCGTCAACTCGTCCTCATGGCCAATGCCGAAGATCCACCCCTCCTCCGCCGCGCCGGGATGGGCGCTGACGTCGAGCATCGTGGCAAGACGGTCGGGGGTGAGCCCCGCAATGGTCTGGGCGAGGTAGGCGACCTGCGCGGCATCCTTGATCTCATGCGCATCCGGCTGCGCGGCGACGGCCTTGGCAAGGAGCGACGGCCAGACCTCGACGATCGACAGCGGCCGGTCCAGCGCCTCGAACGGCCAGATTGCGACCTGGCCGTCGAAGGCGCGGCGCAGGCGGGCGAGCACCGGCAGGCCCATGAAAACCTGCCCCCCGACCGCCCCGGCCCCGCCCATCTGCCAGACCGGAAAGGCGCCGCCTGCGTGCTGTTCGGCTTGCCGCTTCTCGGGCACGCCGTGGCCAGACCGCGCCGTGCCCTTCATCGGCAGGTCGGGAATGTCCCGCTTGACCCCGTTGAACCAGAACGGCCCGGTGCCGGGGAAGAGCGTGTTGATCTGCCCCGCCAACTCGAAGCGGTTGTTGGCCTCCGGGGCGTCCTCGATCCGCGCCTCGAACCAGTCCCAGAGCGCGAGCGGATCGGACGAGCCCGTGACCTTTTCCGCGACCCCCGCCGGAAAGCCGAAAGCGAAGTCGAACCCGGCGACGACCCGGCGCCCGGCGGCCAGTTCGTCGGTGAAGAGGTCGCGCAGATACGCCTCGGCCACCTGACGGTTGCGGAAATACTCGGGCAACGCGGCGCCGCCATCCCGGCAGACGGCGATCCAGATCGCGTCCTTTTTCGGTGTCGCGCCCCGGTCGTTCCCGCCCGACCAGTCGACCATGACCACCGTGTCGACCTTCACAGGTCGACCTCACTGGCGATGAAATCCGCGATCCCTCCCGTATCGTTCAGATCGAAGACCTGCCGGTCGAGGTCGAGCGCCACGTCGCTTGCCACCGCGCGGATCGTCGGATCGTCGGGCGCGAGAAGGGGCTGTTTCGTGGCGGCCCTGTGCGCCTCGACCTTCGGGTGCGGGCCGCGCTTGAAGCCTTCGACCAGCACCAGATCGACCGGGTCGAGCCGCGTGAGCAGGTCGTCCAGGCCGGGTTCCTCCGCCCCGCGCAGTTCGCTCATCAGCGCCCAGCGGTTGGCGGACGACAGCAATACCTGCGTCGCTCCAGCCACGCGGTGCCGGTGGCTGTCCTTCCCCGGATGATCCACGTCGAACCGGTGGTGGGCGTGCTTGACGGTCGAGACGGTCAGGCCGCGCGCGGTGAACTCCGTCACCAGCCGTTCCATCAGGCCCGTCTTGCCGGAATTCTTGTAGCCCGCGACGCCGAAGACCTTCACGCCAGCCCCTCCGCCCGGGCCAGATCCTCCGGCGTGTTGACGTTGAAGAAAGCATCGTCGTCGGGGAACTCGGCCACCTTGCCGCCATGGGCATCGGT
Organism: Aestuariibius violaceus; assembly: GCF_040779325.2. NCBI lineage: Bacteria > Pseudomonadati > Pseudomonadota > Alphaproteobacteria > Rhodobacterales > Paracoccaceae > Aestuariibius > Aestuariibius violaceus. The sequence continues at coordinate 1,226,634 of NZ_JBFONT020000001.1, read as the reverse complement.
CCAGAGGACGATCTTGCGCGTGCCCTCTAGCAATGCCGCCCGCAGGTCGTCGCGCAGGGCGACGGGCCAGAGGCCGAAGGTCGGGTGACGGCCCGATGGGCTGGCGGCCAGCACGAGCGGGGCGTCCTTTGCCATCAGTTGCGCGACCAGATCGCCCGGGAAGAATGGCGTGTCGGCGGCGACCGTCACGATCTGTTCCGCCCCGCGCTTTGCCGCCCAATCCAGCCCGGCCAGAACACCGGCGAGAGGCCCCGGGCGGTCGGGCAGGCTGTCGGGCAGGACCGGCAGATCGTACTCCGCGAACCGCTGTGGATCGCCGTTCGCGTTGAGCGCGATTTCGTCCACCTGCGGGGTGAGCCGATCGATGACGTGGGACAGGATCGGGCGCCCGCCGATCTCGCGCAAGCATTTATCGCCACCGCCCATCCGGGTTGCCGCCCCGCCTGCCAGGATCACGCCGAGGGGCCGGGTCATCGCGCGCCCTTCCGGCGATGCTTTGGATCTTCCTCCTGCCCCGAGGGCGCCGTATCACGGATCAGCCGGTCCTCACCCGAGAGGCAGACCAGCCGCTCCCCCCTGAGCCGCCCGATCAGCGTCAGCCCGACCTGTTGCGCGATCTCGACCCCCCAGGCGGTGAAACCGGACCGCGAGGCGAGGATCGGGATCCCCATCAGCGCGGTCTTGATCACCATCTCGGAGGTCAGGCGGCCCGTCGTGTAGAGCAGCTTGTCCGCCCCGGTCACGCCTTCCGACAGCATCCAGCCCGCGATCTTGTCGACGGCGTTGTGGCGCCCGACATCCTCCATATAGACCAGCGGCTGGTCATCCTGGCACAGCACGGTGCCGTGGATCGCCCCGGCTTCCAGATACAGCGACGGCATCCGGTTGATCCGGTGCGACAGCGCGTAGAGATCCGACAGCTTCAAAGTCGCGGCGGGCAGGACCAGATCCTCCAGCCCCTCCATCATGTCGCCGAAGACGGTGCCGACGGCGCAGCCGCTGGTTCGGGTCTTCTTCTTCAGCTTCTCCTCATGGCGCGTCGGGCGGTCGGTGCGGACGACGACCGTCTCAAGCTCTTCGTCGTAATCGACGCCGGTGATCGCCTCGCCCTCGGCCAGCATCCGCTGATTTTTGAGGAAGCCCAAAGCGAGGTATTCCGGGTAATCGCCGATCGTCATCGCCGTCACGATCTCGGCCCCGTTGAGGAAGATCGTCAGCGGCCGTTCTTCGACCACAGAGATATCGAGCGGGGCGCCGCTGGCGTCGGTTCCGCTGATGCGGCGGGTCAGGCGGGGGGCATCCGGATCGGGGGCGATCAGAACGCCGGTCAGGTCTTCGGTCTTTGCCAATTGCGGTCCTGCGAGGTGGCCGATATGCGGGTCGTCGGACGACAACCTAGAGGCTTCGCGTGAGCGCCACCACACCGAAATCGGCCTACTGGCTTGGCGTCAGGGACGGGGCACCGTTCGTGCTGGCCGTGGCGCCCTTCGCGATGCTCTTCGGCGTGGTCGCAACCGAGGCCGGGCTGGACCTGCTCCAGACGCTGTCCTTCAGCATCGTCGTCATTGCCGGGGCCGCGCAATTCACCGCGTTGCAGCTGATGGTCGAGCAGGCGCCGGTCATCATCGTGCTGGCCACCGCGCTGGCGGTGAACCTGCGGATGGCGATGTATTCCGCGGCGCTTGTCCCCTATCTGGGGGAGGCCCCGCTGCGCACCCGGGCATTCGCGGCCTATTTCCTGGTCGATCAGAGCTATGCCAGTTCCATCGCCCGGTTCGAGCAGAACCCGGGCTGGGGCCTGTCCCAGCGCACGGCCTACTTCTTCGGAGCGATCACCCTCGTCTGCCCGATGTGGTACGTGATGACGGTGGTGGGGGCGCTTCTGGGCAATGCGATCCCGGGCGGGCTGGCGCTGGATTTCGCGCTGCCGATCACGTTCCTGGCCCTGATCGCGCCGATGCTGCGGACGCGGGCCCATGCGGCGGCGGCGGTCGTTTCGGTTGCGCTGGCGCTGACCTTCGCCTTCCTGCCCTACAATCTGGGCCTTCTGATCGCGGCGCTGGCCGGGATGATGACCGGCGCGGCTTTGGAGCGGCGGGCATGACGCTCGACCCTGCCCTCGTCTGGTTCGTGATCTTTGCGCTGGGGGCCGGGACGTTCCTGATCCGGTTTTCCTTCCTCGGGCTGATCGGCAACCGCAAGCTGCCCGACTGGGTGCTGCGCCACCTGCGCTACACGGCCGTCGCCGTGCTGCCGGGCCTTGTCGCGCCGCTTGTCCTCTGGCCGCCCGCGACGGGCGGATCGCCCGATCCGGCGCGGCTTGCGGCGGCAGGGGTGACGGTGGTCGTGGGGATTTTCACGAAGAACCTGCTCGCCGCGATCGTCGCCGGGTTCGGGACGCTCTACCTGCTCTTGGCGCTGCTCCACTAGAGACAAGGGCAGCGCCCGACCCGACGGGCAGGCCCAGAGCTGATCGCACCGCTCTCACAAAGCACCACAGATGCGCCACTTACACCGTTGCAAAAGCGCCCGCCCCGTGGGGGGCGGGTCGGGCGCTGCCCGGCGTATCCGCCGGGCGGAACTTCTGATCGACGCACTGGAAAAACGGAAACGTGGACAGGCCCTACCGCGCCGACTCGATCCCGCCGGGCAGGTCCGCCTCGTAGAGCCGCGAATTCACCCCCGGCATCTCTGCGAACGCCCTATGCAGGCGCATCGGGAAATAGGTCTGCGGCATCCCCTCGAAGCCCGGCAATTGCCGCAGGATCGTGGAAATCGACTGCGTGCAATGGGCCTTCGGCACCGCGCCATGGTTCGCGGCGACCTGCAATGCCATCTCGGCGATCTCCGGCGGCACGACGACCGTCTGCGAGATCACCTCGAGGTCTTCGCGGGTGTAGAAATCGATATAGATGTCGAGCATGCCCGGCGTCATGCCATAGATGACGTCGTTCCGCTCGGCGAAGGTCTCGTGAAAGAAGTTGCCCGCCGGATCGAACACCGCCCGCTGCGAGGCGTTGATCAGCAGCCCGGAATGCGCCCCCGACCCGTCGCGCGTGCCCCGCGCGGTGATCAGCGTCAGCGTCGTCGGCCCCGGATGCTCATAGCGCGCCTTCGCCACCACCTCGTCCGAGGCCCAGCGCGGCTCGGCCGCGCCGCAGGCGACAAGCAGAACCGGCGCGCAAAGCGCCGCGAAGGTCGCCAGCCGGATCATGCTACGATGCGAAGAGCGCCAGAAAGACCAGAACGGCCAGAATGACGATGACCGTGCGCACCGTGAAGGTGACGAACCCGTCATAGGTCTTTTCCTGGGCGGTGATATCCATCTCGCCGTGCTTGTAGTCGTCAGCCACGTCGTGGTCTCCTCATCGATCTGTCGCGGGGGTGTCTAGACGATTCCGGCGTGCCTGTCACGTCACCGGAATGTCATCATTTTCAAGGACTTGCTCGACCTCGATCTCTTCGGCCAGCCGGAACCCGATACGGATTGGCTCCGGCCGGTCGACATGTTTGGGCGCCGCGCGCAGAAGAACGTTCAACTGGCTCACATGCTGGATCATCTGGGTTTTCAGCCCCATCGTGTCGGTGCCGTAGAACGTCACGATATCGGGGTCGAAATACCCCATCCCCTCGATCCTGAGCGTGCCCGCATCCCCGCCCGTAAACCCCAGCGCGACCTCCTGATCGCCATCGAGCGATTCCTCGAACTTCTTCACGTAGAGGATCAGCCGCTCATAGGCCCAGCGCGCCGGGCTCTTGTTGCCGACCGGTTTTTTCAGCGGCTCTGGCAGGTCCGGCCCGTGATCGTCGCTTTCCGTATGCACCTCGCGGCAGCGCGGAATGGCCTCCGCCTCGAGCATTTCGGCCGATGTCTGGATTTGATCGGTCATGGGATCTCCGCTTGTCTGTCGCGCGCAGTCTAAGCAAGGCGGGCGGCAAAGCGCGAGGCCGAATTCCGGACCCAGCGTCACATCCCCTGGCCGTTGCAGTCTTGCACCCCGGAGGGTCAAATGAAGCGCAAGCGAGGAGGGCGAAACATGACCGATATCTTCATTCTGAGCGGTGCGCGGACAGCGATCGGCACCTTTGGCGGCGGGCTGAAGGATGTGCCACCGGCACAGCTTGGCACGGTGGCGGCGAAGGCCGCGCTCGACCGTGCCGGTGTGGCACCCGAAGAGGTCGGCCAGGTCGCCTACGGCCACGTGATCAACACCGAACCGCGCGACATGTATCTCAGCCGGATCGCCGCGATGGACGCCGGCATACCCGAAACGGTTCCGTCGATGAACGTCAACCGTCTCTGCGGGTCCGGCCTGCAGGCCGTCATCTCCATGGTTCAGGCGCTCGAGATGGGCGATGCGGGCATCGCCGTCGCGGGCGGGGCCGAAAGCATGAGCCGCTCGCCCTACATCACCCCCTCTGCCCGGTGGGGCCAGAAGATGGGCGACGCGAAGGCGCAGGACATGATGCTGGGTGCTTTGAACTGTCCCTTCGGCACCGGCCATATGGGCGTGACGGCCGAGAACGTGGCCCGCGAACACCAGATCACACGCGAGGATCAGGATGCCTTCGCCTTGGAGAGCCAGACCCGCGCAGGCCGCGCCATTGCCGACGGCCACTTTGCGGATCAGATCGCCCCGGTCGAAATCGACAGCCGCAAGGGCCCAGTGGTGTTCGACACCGACGAGCACCCCAAGGCCACCTCGGCCGAGGCTTTGGCCGGGTTGCGGCCCGTCTTCCAGAAGGACGGCACGGTCACGGCGGGCAATGCGTCGGGCATCAATGACGGGGCCGCGGCGGTGGTTCTGGCGCGAGAGGATGCGCTGAACGGCCACACACCGAAGGCTCGCGTGATCGGCTACGCCCATGCGGGTGTCCGGCCGGATGTAATGGGCATCGGCCCGATCCCCGCCGTGCAGAAGCTGATGGAGCGGACGGGCCTGAAGGCCGCCGATTTCGACGTCATCGAATCGAACGAGGCCTTCGCGTCGCAAGCTCTCGCCGTCAGCCGGGCGCTCGACTTCGACCCCGAGAAGGTGAACCCGAACGGCGGCGCTATCGCGCTCGGCCATCCGGTCGGCGCCACCGGCGCGATCATCACGGTCAAAGCGCTCTACGAGCTCGAGCGCATCGGCGGCTCCAAGGCCCTCATGACGATGTGTATCGGCGGCGGCCAGGGCATAGCGGTCGCGATCGAGAGGGTCTGAGCCGCGCCAGCGTCAACAGCGTTCGGTTTTCCGCACCTCGCTGCCCACAGGTCCCGCCCGGCGGCAACACCCGGGTGAGTGCCGAGACAGAAACCGTCCAGTGGACGGTTTCCGGCACGAACGGGCAAAGCCCCGCCCGACCTCCCGCCCGGAGGGCGATTTTGCAACGTCTCGATTAGACTTCGCATAGGAAGGCTGGCTGGCTAGTTCGCCGCCCGGCCGTCGCAACGCCCTCCAGGTCGGGCGATGCCCTCACCGCGGAGCTCCGACGATCACCGCACCGGAAACGCCACCTCGTTCCTCCGCCGCGAGGGCAGCGTGAAGGGATCGTCGTAGTAATAATGCGCAACCGGCCCCGTGGCCTCCAGCCCCTGCCCTGCCATCCACTGCAGCAAGGCTGCCTCTTCCTCGGCCAACCGCCGCTCCGTCGCGCGGCCCGAGAAACGCCGCACCGCCTGACGGCTCGCCGGTTCCTGCCGCAGGACCACCGCCGCACTCTCGGGCTGTGGCAGCGTCTCAAGCGAATACCGCGCGGGCATCATGAAGGTCACCGTCCACCGCGCCCCGTCCCCGGTCTGGGCCACCGGGGCCGTCATCTCGATCTTCTCCGACTGGGCCACCGGCGCCGTCATCGCGATCTTGTCCGCCGCCTGATTGCCGCCGAAGATATAGCGCGCCAGCACCCGGAACCCCTGGGTCAGCGCCGCCCGGCGCTCGCCCTCGACCGTCACCTCGGCCAGGATATGCGGCGCATAGTCCCGTACCTCGACCGCGCCGTCCCGCGCCACGACCTGGTAAGGCGGCAGTTCCAGCCCATTATAGCCCTGCGCCGCCGCACCCTGGCTCAGCCCCAGCACCGCCGCCGCGCCCAACACAACCTGTCTCAGCATCGCACACCTCCATAAAAGTCAACGCAGCAAGGCCGCGAATGGATCACTCGCGCTTGCAGCCGGGCCCGCCAGCGCGTATCGTCCCGCCCCATGACCAGCCTCTTCGACATCGGCGACCGCGTCCGCCTTACCGAACGCTTTCACGGCCCCTTCCGGACCGTCGCCCGCGGCTGAGCGTCCCCGCTCGCCCGACCCCGTGACATTCTGAAAGGAGGAGGACCGCATGTCCCCCCAAACGCTCTATGACAAGATCTGGGACGCCCATGTCGCCCACGAAGCCGAAGACGGCACCTGCCTGCTCTATATCGACCGCCATCTCGTCCACGAGGTGACCAGCCCCCAGGCCTTCGAAGGCCTGCGCATGGCGGGCCGCCCCGTTCGCGCGCCGGACAAGACCATCGCCGTCCCTGACCACAACGTGCCCACCACGGCGGGCCGTGAGGATCCGGCGAACATGACCGAGGACAGCGCGATCCAGGTCGCGGCCCTCGACAAGAACGCGCGTGATTTCGGCATCCACTACTACCCGGTCACCGACATCCGCCAGGGCATCGTCCACATCGTCGGCCCCGAACAGGGCTGGACCCTGCCCGGCATGACCGTCGTCTGCGGCGACAGCCACACCGCGACCCATGGTGCGTTCGGGGCACTCGCCCACGGCATCGGCACCAGCGAGGTCGAGCACGTGCTGGCGACCCAGACGCTGATCCAGAAGAAGTCCAAGAACATGAAGGTCGAGATCACCGGCCAGCTTCAGCCCGGCGTCACGGCCAAGGACATCACGCTCTCCGTCATCGGCGCCACGGGCACTGCAGGCGGCACCGGCTACGTCATCGAGTATTGCGGCGAGGCGATCCGCGCGCTGTCGATGGAAGGCCGTATGACGGTCTGCAACATGGCGATCGAAGGCGGGGCGCGGGCTGGCCTCATCGCGCCGGACGAAACCACCTTCGAGTATGTCAAAGGCCGCCCCCACGCGCCGAAAGGCGCCCAGTGGGAAGCCGCGCTCGCCTGGTGGAAGACGCTCAAATCCGATGACGACGCCCATTGGGACAAGGTCGTCACCATCCGTGGCGAGGATATCGCCCCGGTCGTCACCTGGGGCACCTCGCCCGAAGACGTCCTGCCGATCACCGGCGCCGTCCCCGCGCCCGAGGAGTTCGAAGGCGGCAAGGTCGAGGCCGCACGCCGCTCGCTCGACTATATGGGCCTCCAGCCCGGCACGCCTCTGAACGAGGTCGAGATCGACACCGTCTTCATCGGCTCCTGCACCAACGGCCGCATCGAAGATCTGCGCGCCGCCGCCGCCATCCTGAAAGGCCACAAGATCAAGGACGGCCTGCGCGCGATGGTTGTCCCGGGCTCCGGTCTCGTCCGTGCCCAGGCCGAGGAAGAGGGGCTGGCCGATATCTTCAAGGAGGCGGGCTTCGAATGGCGCCTCGCCGGCTGTTCCATGTGCCTCGCGATGAACCCCGACCAGCTCGCCCCCGGCGAACGCTGCGCCGCGACCTCGAACCGCAACTTCGAAGGGCGTCAGGGCAAAGGCGGTCGCACCCACCTGATGTCGCCAGCAATGGCCGCCGCCGCTGCAATTACTGGGCGATTGACGGACGTGCGGGCTTTCGAGAGGCGTATGTCTCAGGTATAAGTCTGCCAGCGGAGAACCGCTTATTTTATTCAACCTGAGACATATGAAAGTGGCAAAGTTTCATGTTCAAGATGAGGGGACTGTTCGGCGAAAAGGCCGACGAAACTAAGGATTCCATGTCAGAACAAGACCGCGAAGATCTGAAAAGGATCAAATCGCACGTCTTGGCACGACTTGAGGAAGTGCCGGTAGGGACTGATCCGTTTTATCACATGTGGGTTGATCGCCTGTTTCCGGACGATTTCTACGAAGAACTGCTCAACCATATGCTCGAGCATAAGGATGAGAAGAAGATGCAGCCACGGCTGCAGGATAATCCGGAATTCGCCAACCGACGCTTCAATCTGGTTGGAAACGATCACCCGACGGTGAGGAAATTCCATGCGGTCTGGTCTGACCCTGAAGTTATGCTGGCCTGTTTCCGCAACTTCTACTCCGGTGGGGCGGAGGAGTTATCGCAATCGGCCAGAATTCATAATGAATTCGAGTATGTTTATTGCCAGCCCGGACGGTTTCAAAATATCCACGTCGACATCCCGGCAAAAGTCCTCTCGTTCGTTTTCTATCTTCCCAGCTTTGAAGTCAGCGAAGACGATGAGAAGAAGAACGCTACAATTCTCTACGATAAGAACCTCGACCCCTGCTATGCCGCGCGTTTCAGACGCAACTCCGTCTGTATCTTCGCGCCGCATTTCTATTCCTACCACGGGTTCTCGTCGACGATCGAAAGGGATGCGCTTGTGATGTTCCTGGTGGAGCCTCAGGAGATTGATCGTTGGAAGCGCCTGCGGGACCATGAGACCGCGCCGTTCGAAGGGATCCTTCAGGCGATCGACGAAAAGCTCGAACGGTTCACATTGGCGGAGTATGGCGACGATCCGGATCGGCGAAAGGCCGAACGCGAGGCATCCAGGATCAATGCCCCGAAAGGGCGCGTGCTTGTCGACTGAGCTGGATATGAAGCGGTTAGTTTCGGCGTCCTACGATGCGGTAAAACGTATTCGCGTCGGCGAATGGATAACTTTGCACATCCGCACAGAGTCGCCCCATGCGGCGGCTCTCCTGACGGAAATGCAGATATCTGGCGCGCGACGCTCGGTTCCCTCCGACGTACTGCCGACAAGGTGCCGACCGGATGCAGCGTGTTAACGCCCGCCCAACACAGATGAAGATTAACCCTCCTCCCGAAAGGAGAGACCAGATGGACAAGTTCACCACCCTCACCGGCATCGCCGCCCCGCTGCCTTTGATCAACGTCGATACCGACATGATCATCCCCAAGCAGTTCCTGAAGACGATCAAGCGCTCGGGCCTCGGCGTGAACCTCTTCGATGAGATGCGCTACAACGACGACGGCTCCGAGAACGAGAATTTCGTGCTCAACAAGGACGCCTATCGCGAGGCCGAGATCCTGGTCGGCGGCGACAATTTCGGCTGCGGCTCCTCCCGCGAACACGCCCCCTGGGCGATCAAGGATTTCGGCATCCGCTGCGTCATCGCGCCCAGCTTCGCCGACATCTTCTATAACAACTGCTTCAAGAACGGCATCCTGCCCATCGCGCTCCCGCAGGCGCAGGTGGACCTCCTGATGAAGGATGCCGAGAAGGGGGCGAATGCCCGCATGACGATCGATCTCGAGGCGCAGACTGTGACCACCTCCGATGGCGAGGTCGTCTCGTTCGAGGTGGATCCCTTCAAGAAACACTGCCTGCTGAACGGCCTCGATGAGATCGGCCTGACGCTGGAAAAGGCAGCGTCGATCGACGCGTTCGAGGCGCAGGCAGGGCAGTCCCGCCCCTGGGTCTGACCTCGAAAGTTATCCACAAGAGGCTACCGATTCGCCCCGGCGGATCGGTATTTTTGTTTGAATCGGGGAAACATTGGTCACCCAGGAGTTGTGATCTTACGTCAATTTGTAAACAACGGTGCATCAACATCTGGTAGCTCAGGCCGCCCCGGATACTAGGATTGTTGCCTGCCACGAGATGGTCTGCTCTCTGGCCATGAATGGTTGCAATACCGCACCACTCCTGCCGCAAAATCGTCCTACTTTTTTACGCAGGTGAATGCGAAAGTCTGCAATGTATTCACTTGGGGTTGGAATTTGTCTGCCAAGATGCTGCTGCCGCAGCTCGACACATTCCAGGGACAGATAACTGGCGAGGGGCTGGCCCACGGCCCTATCGCCTGGCACGAGGCGAGGTATTGACGTGATCACGAGGCTGGCAGGTGCGGTCTTGCGTGCAGTGCTCGTCGTGGCACTCGTGCTCGCGCCGTCGCTTCTGCTTGACGGCACGTCGGCAGATGCCGCGCAGATCGCCGCCCTCGTCGCCCTCTTCGCCGCCGTCATGACGCTCGTCGAATACGGCTCTGACGCACCCAGCTTCGTCGAATTCCGCGACGCGCCACCCTATAACCGCATCCGCTTCATCGCGATCCTCGCGACGGCGATGTTGCTGATCGCCGTGCTGCAGACTCCCAGCGACGGGGCTGTCGTCCATCGTTTCGTGTCCATCCTTGGTCGAACGATCGCGGATGCGGCCGATTTCCCCTATTCGCCAGTCCGCCTTGTGGTCGTCGCGATGCCGTCCGACCTGTCACCGGCGCTCATCAGCCAGGTCCGAACGGCCGCAGGGCTCAGCTACGTGATCTCGATCCTGTCGCTGCTGATCTTCGTGGCGCTGATGCTCGCCCATCGCTGGCCCAGCCGAAAGCGGGCCTTCAACGTCTGGGTCAACCTGCCGATGTTCGACCCGTCGACGGGCGACGACGTGGTGATCCGGCTCTACCGGGACGCGCGCTTTAACCTTATCGCAGGATTTTTGCTGCCATTCATTCTTCCGGCACTGGTGAAGCTTTTTACCGTCGTCTCCAACGAAGATCTGACAGGCTACCTATCGCACACCCAGACCCTCATATGGCTGACCGTCGCCTGGGCCTTCCTGCCTGCCAGCCTGCTGATGCGGGGGATCGCGCTGGCCAAGGTCGCGATGATTATCGAGGGCAAGCGCCGCAAGACCTACGAACGGGCAGAGCGCGACGGATACTTGGCCTCTTCTTAACGTTCCTTACTCTCGCCGCGCCGCTTTCGGCAGACCCACCCCCCAAATCCACCGGCACCCTCCGCATCGCCCAATTCACCGCCCCCCTCTCCCGCAACGGCCCGGGGCTGTTGCTGCGCGATCTGCTGAAAGGCGAGGATGCTGAGATCGCCGCGGCGGTGGCCCAGATCGCACAGACCGCGCCCGACATTCTGGTCCTCGCCAATATCGATTGGGACAGGGGCGCGGCCGCGCTCGCCGCGCTGTCCAATGTGCTGCGCGACGCGGGCCACGCGATGCCGCACAGCTTCACCGCCCGCCCCAACCGCGGCGTGCCTAGCGGGATGGACCTGAACGGCAACGGCCGCCTCGGCGATCCCGAAGACGCCTATGGCTACGGCCGCTTCACCGGCGAGGGCGGGATGGCCGTGCTTTCGACCCAGCCCATCGCGACGGAGAACGTCCGAGACTTCACCGACCTCCTCTGGACCGATCTTCCCGGCGCGGCCGCGATCGCGCAACCGGGCGAGCGGCTGTCCACCACCGTCCACTGGGTCGTTCCTTTAGAAACCGTGAACGGACCGCTCGATCTCCTCGTCTTCCACGCCACGGCCCCTGTCTTTGATGGGCCGGAGGACCACAACGGCTGGCGGAACGCTGATGAGATCCGCTTTTGGTCCGCCTATCTCGACGGCGCGTTCGGCCCGCCCAGTGGCCATCCGGTCGTCCTCGCAGGCGTCGCCAACCTCGACCCGGTCGATGGCGAAGGGCGGCCACAAGCAATCAAGGACCTGCTCGCCCGGCCCGACGTTCAGGACCCGCGCCCGGCCAGTGAAGGCGGCGTCGCCACAGCCGACCCCGACCACCAGGGCGACCCAGCGCTCGACACCGTCGACTGGCCCGACGGCGCTCCCGGCAACTTGCGCGTCGCCTACATCCTGCCCGACGCCCGGCTCACCATTCGCAACGCTGGCGTCTTCTGGCCAGCCGACCCCGATCCTGCCCTCTTCGGGGAAGACGGAAACGCCGCCGGGCCGCACCGGATCGTCTGGGTCGACATCACCCTGCCTTGACCCGCCCTCGACCCCCGGCTACCCCTCGCCCGCCAGCGAAAAAGGAGCCGTAACGATGCCGAACCCGTCCCTACTGATCCTGCCGGGAGACGGCATCGGCCCCGAGGTGATGGCCGAGGTCCGCCGCATCATCGACTGGTTTGGCGCCAACCGCGACCTTGCTTTCGACGTCAGCGAAGGCCTCGTCGGCGGCGCCTCCTATGACGCCCATGGCACACCGCTCACGGACGAGACGATGGCCGAGGCGCAAGAGGCTGACGCCGTCCTCCTCGGCGCGGTTGGCGGGCCGCAATACGACGACCTCGACTTCCCGGTGAAACCGGAACGCGGCCTTCTCCGCCTGCGGAAAGAGATGGACCTCTACGCCAATCTCCGCCCTGCCCAGTGCTTCGACGCGCTCGCCGATTTCTCCTCGCTCAAGCGCGATGTCGTGGCCGGCCTCGACCTGATGATCGTGCGCGAGCTGACATCCGGCATCTATTTCGGCGAACCGCGCGGCATCATGGACGACAACGAAGGCGGCCGCGTCGGCATCAACACCCAGCGCTACACGACCGAAGAGATCCGCCGCGTCGCCCGATCGGCGTTCGAACTGGCCCGTCGCCGGGGCAACAAGGTCTGTTCGATGGAAAAGGCCAATGTCATGGAATCCGGCATCCTCTGGCGGGAAGAGGTGCAGTGGGTCCATGACAACGAATATCCCGATGTCGACCTCAGCCATATGTACGCCGATGCAGGCGCCATGCAGATCGTCCGCTGGCCCAAGCAGTTCGACGTCATCGTGACCGACAACCTCTTCGGCGATCTCCTGTCCGATGCCGCCGCGATGCTCACCGGATCGCTGGGCATGCTGCCGTCGGCCTCCCTCGGCGCGCCGATGGCGAACGGCCGCCCCAAGGCGCTTTACGAGCCCGTCCACGGCTCGGCCCCCGATATCGCGGGCCAGGGCAAGGCGAATCCGATCGCCTGCATCCTCAGCTTCGCCATGGCGCTGCGCTATTCCTTCGACAAGGGCGACGAGGCCGACCGGCTTGAGAAGGCGGTCGAGCAGGTGCTGGCCGACGGTGTCCGCACCGGCGACCTGATCGGCGAAGACGGCACCAAGCCCGTCAGCACCTCCGGCATGGGCGACGCGATCCTGGCCGCGCTCGACAAGGGCTAATTCTCAGGCATCGAAGCGGCCGACCGACCCGCATCGCGGCGATCCGTCGATCCGGCAGCGTCAGCGGCTTGCATCCCGCGCCGGTTGCGGTAGCGGTTGACGCAACGAAAGGGATCTGCCGATGACCCAGAACGCCCGCGGCGCGCTCCTCGCGCTGGCCGCCTTCGGTCTCTTTGCGAGCCACGACGTCGTCGTGAAGGTGCTGGGCGGGATCTACTCGCCGATCCAGATCGTCTTTTTCAGCGTTCTGCTCAGCTTCCCGCTCGCCACGCTGATGCTGATGCGCGACTCGAAGCCGGGAACGCTCCTGCCGAAGCACCCCTGGTGGATGGCCGCCCGCACCGCGGCGGCCGTCATCACCGCGCTCACCGCGTTCTACGCGTTCTCGGTCCTGCCGCTCGCGCAGGTCTACACGATCCTCTTCGCCTCGCCGCTGTTCATCACGATCCTCTCTATCCCGATCCTCGGCGAAACGGTGCGCTTCCGCCGCTGGGCGGCCGTCATCGTCGGACTGGTCGGCGTCCTGGTCGTCCTCAATCCGGCGACGACATCGCTCCAGATCGGCCACGCCGCCGCGCTCACCGCCGCCCTCTGCGGCTCCTTCGCCTCGGTCGTCGTCCGCAAGATCGGGCGGGAGGAGCGGATGGCCGTCATCATGCTCTACCCGATGATGACGAACTTCTTCGTCCTCGGCGCGGCGCTGGCCTTCGTCTACGAACCGATGCCGATCGAACATCTGGGCCTTCTCGCCGTGATCGCCGTGCTGGCCTGGTTCGCGACACGTCTGATCCTCACCGCCTACAAGACGGCAGAGGCGGTGATCGTCGCCCCGATGCAGTATTCGCAGATCCTCTGGGCCACACTCTATGGCCTGCTCTTCTTCGAAGAGATCCCGGAGACGAATACGCTGATCGGCGCGGGCATCATCATCGCAAGCGGCCTTTACATCGTCCTGCGCGAAAGCCGCTCCGGCGCGTCCGAAACGCAACCCGTCCTCCGCACCCGCTCCCGGCCCGAGACAGGCACCACCCTGCGCGTCGGCCCGATCCTTCACGCAATGGCCCGACGGACCGAGGCGGAGCCCAAGAACAGCCTTGCAAAAGAAAGCGACGCGCAGTAGGCCCCGCGCACGGTCGGAGTGTAGCTCAGCCTGGTAGAGCACTGTCTTCGGGAGGCAGGGGTCGGAGGTTCGAATCCTCTCACTCCGACCAATTAAATCAATAGCTTATACCAATGGACGTACAATCAATAAGTCCTCGGTTCGTGTCTGATCGATGGCACCAAGCAGCCTCATCACCCCCGAATATAGGGGCACCTAAGCTATTCATTTCTCGGTTTTTTCCTTCACCTCTGGCTTGATCCCACGATGTGGTCCGACGATAGCGCTCGGGCTTGCGGGTTAGCGAGGCGCGGCGATCGCGGCGAGGATGTCGTCGCGACGCTCGAACGCGTTGGGTCGCACGTCGATACAGGAACAACCTCTCTCCTGAAACGACGACAATCCAGGGAGCGGGGTAAGTGAACCTGACTATTTCGCCAACCAAGCGCTCTTCGTTTGGGGTCCCCTTTTCGCACCCGCCATCGTCCTCGGACCAGTAGCGGACAGAGCTTCATGCTCGCGGTACGCGCGCAGCCATCAGAGGTAAGTGGCCCTACCAGTCAGGAGATCTGTGCCTTTCGACCGATCTTTGCAGGGGTCTGCCGCTGCTTTTGTGCGACAAGGGCCTCGAAGCGGGCCAGAAGCTCGGCATTCTGCCTTTCCTCGTTGAACTCTTTCTCCACCTTCGCGCGGGCGGCCCGAACAATCGCCGTGAGGTCCACATCGCTCCGCGCCAGTCGCGAAATGTTGCTGGCCAGACCGTCGACTGACCCTTCTTCCGACAACAGCCCGCTTTCGTCATGGCGCACCAGTTCGGGGATACCGGAATGACGGGTCGTGCAAACCGGCGTGCCGAGAGCCATCGCCTCCATCAGCGTGACGGGAATCCCCTCCTGATCGCCGTCGGGGGCCGTGATGCTCGGCAGTAGGAAGGCATCGGCATCGGCAATGTGTTTCAGCGTGTCCGAATGTGACAGCGGCCCGAGGAAACGCACGCGCGCGCCCAGACCGGCGGCTGCGACCTGCGCCCGAAGATCGGCGTCGAGTGGCCCGCCGCCGCCGATATCGAAGCGCCAGTCAAGGTCGGGATCTGTCTCGGTCAAACGCGCGAGCGCATCTATCGCGACGGAGAGACCCTTTTTCTCGACCAGGCGACAGACCGTCACCATGCGAAACTGCCGCCCTGGCGGTCGCGGCGCAAAGGCATACCGGCTGACGGGTATGCCCAGGTGATGCGTATCGACCCGATCGGCAGGCGCGCCTGCGTCGATGAGCATCCGCGCGAAGGGACGATTGACCGTTAGAAGCGCATCCCCGTCTTCAAAAAGGGGACGGTACTTTGCCAGACCGCTGCGCCGTGCCTCGACCACGACGTCACGTCCGTGGAAAATCGTGACGAGAGGCCTTCGCTTGTCCCAGCCTCTTTGTGCCCGGGCAACTGCCGCGCCCCGGTAGCCGAAATGTGCGACGACGACATCCGCGTCGATCTGGCGCCGCCAGGACCACGCAGCCTGCGCTTCGGTAATCCGGTCACCAAGCCGGTCGGGCAGAAGCGCCGCCGCGCGCAGAGGCGGTGGTGGCCAGCGCACCATGCGCACCGCCTCCAGTGCCCGTACATCGGCATCAGACAATCCTGCGTCGGCTTCGCTCTCCCGGCAGGCGACCGTGACCTCATGCCCGTTCCGCAATGCATAAAGCACCTGCGAGGTGACGAAGGTCTGCGACCGCGAGGGAAAGGTCGAGGCGCAGAAGCACATCTTCATGAGGCCTCCGCGGTTGCAGTTGGGGCTTCCGCCGTCTCGGTTGCCTTGCGCAAAACCGACATGAATGTTTCGTACTGCTCGGCAAAATCGAGCTCGGGGCGCTTGGCATAGTCCAAGGCCCTCTTCGACACCTCGTCATAGGCATCGGCGTCGAACCAAAGCCGCCGCAACTCCGATGACCATTCGGAAACTGGGGCATCATGCGGCAGCACCACGCCGCCCGGCCCGATCGCCTGCGGCAGCCCGCCCCGATCCGATCCGATTACAGGGATGCCGCTGCAATGGGCCTCAGAGGCGACCCGCCCCCATGCCTCTTCCCATTGGCTTGGCGCAAGCAGGACCCGCGTGCGGCCATACACCTTCGACATGTCCGATGTGCGCCGCATGAAGGTGACGTTCTCGAGGGCGTCGATCTCTGCCTTGATCTGCTCGAACAGGCCATCCCAAAGGGTCCAGGCCTCGACAAACAGAAAGGGAATGTCTGAATTGGCACGTGCCAGATCGCGCGCGATCTCATAGCCCTTCTTGGGGTGAATGTTGATAAGCGTGGCGAATTCGCGCGTGGTGTCGCAGCGATACTTCTCGAAATGAATCGTGGGTGTGATCACCGTGCAGTCTATCCCGTATTCGCGCGCGTAGCTTCGCGCGGTGAACTCGGAATTGGCGATGAAATGAGCACCGGGAATGGCGCTGACGTCGCCGTCGTTCTCGGCAAACTCGACATTGCGCAGGTAAAGCACCACAGGCACCCCCAACTCCGCGAAGCCAAGCCCGAGAGCGGCGGATCTGCGGGTCTGTACGACCACGACATTGGGCCGGAACCGGTCGACTGCGGCGCGAATGCGGGCGGCATCGATCGGCTCCCAGGTGCGCATGACCTCGTACCCCTGGCTACGGTCAATGCTGAACGGCCGACCGGTGAGCTTGCGTTGCACTTTCATGCGGAAGCCGAAAACCCCCCGGCCGGAGAAACCGCAATACACCGCACAATCATGCCCCCGGGAAAGGCTTTCGCGGATCAGGTGATCGGTGCTGTTCTGCGTACCGCCGCTGGCCTCGGGCAACCATCCGTTGCCGCCGGCGAAGAGGATGCGCATGGCTTTTAACTCCGTTCAGTTCAGGGCTTCGGCGGTCTCTGCGCAGTGCGTTGTCCACCACGCGGATGCGGTTTCATGCAGCCGCTGATCGGCGGCGTAGAGTGCGATGATCCGTTCCACCGTATCGGGGCCGATATGGTCGCGCTGCGTCCTTGCTCCACGCGTGCGATTGGTGTGGGCCAGGTCACCGGGGCGAAGGCCTGCAACCTTGATCAGGCCCTGTTCCATCGACGCGAACGGGATCGGATGATCGAGCACCAGGCGGTCGCCGTCGCAGACGTAATCCGATTGCGGGCGAAAGTGAAAATATCGCATGACCTGCTCTCGAAAACGCCGATCTCGCACCAACCGGTCGACGAAGCGGTCGATCGGCAATCCCGCAATCATGTGGGCCCCGAATGCGCGGTCCGTCGCATTTCGGCCCCCACCTGAAAGATAGTCGTAGGCCGACAGGAAACGGTCGACCGGATCCCTCAGGATCGCGAGCTTCGGGCATTTGGCCCAGGCTTCGGGGCAGCTTTCGCGGATCTCCGCCCAGGTGCGGTGTCGCACGCGATAGCCGAACAACGCGTCCTCAACTGAGGTGCCGGCATTCTTCGGAATGTGAATGAGTATGAGGCCCCGCTTGAGGTAAACGCGGTCGAGCGCCGGATCGTAGAGCGGGGTGGCCGAAGCGATCATCCGACCAGGTGCAAGCCGCCAGCCAAGCCTTTGGGCAAGAGGGGTCGGTCCGTTCATCGGTGCCTCCATGTCCATCCGGCGGTCAAGCCGGACGTTTCCTGCTACGCCGGGATAGTCGCCCGGCGCCTTTGAGTGTCAGGTCCAGCGCCTCGCCCAGCGTCTCGCGCCCATATCGGGACGTCGCGAAGATGGCGGCGAATGCCACGTAACAAAGCGCGGTGCCGATCAGCAGCCGCGTCAGCGCGGTCTCCGGCAACGCGTGGCGGCCAATCAGAATGCCGACATAAGTCACGACGCCTGCGCAGAAGATCGGCAAGATCCGCCGCATGATCGTGTCGCGCCGCACCGGCCCCTTTCGGCCGACCAGCCACCAGAGCGGAAACAGCTTCGCGACGGAAACGGCCGCATAGGCCTGCGCGAGTTCGACCACGCCAAATCGGACGCCCCAGGCGAAGGCCAAACAGGTCACGATCGCCGAGGCTAGGCCCCACCACGCCATCTCGATCGTGCGGGCCTGGCTGATGAACAGCCAGCCGGTTGGATTGGCAAGCGGTTGCGTAAGGCCGGCCACGCCAAGCGCCGCAAAGATCGGTGCCGCCGCCGTCCATTGCTGCCCCAGCAGGAAAGGCACCGCCGTATCGGCCATCGCTGTCAAAGCGGCGACGCCGGGCAGGATCGCGAGTTGCATCAGCCCGAAGACGCGGAAGAAGGCGCGCTCATAGCGGGCGGGTTCGTCCTGCAGGCGCGACAGGACCGGCACCATCACCTGCGACAACGGCTGTGCCACGCGCGCAAGCGGAAAGAGCAGAAGCTTGTAGGCACGGTCGTAGAAGCCCAGGGCCTCGCCACCCCAATACCGTCCGATCAGCACGTTATCGAGGTTGCGCGACAGAAAGTTGGTCAGCTTGAACCCGGTCAGGCCGCCACCGAACACGACCAAGTCGCCGGTCCCGGCCGCCCAGGCGGGCCGGCCAGGACGCCAGGGGATCCAAAGCCATACCAGGCCCGCGCCGAGGGCGGCACCGGCGACCGTGCCGGCGACCAGCGCCCAAGCCGACGGCGCGACGAACGCCCAGGCGATCGAGGTTCCCAACGAGACGATCGCGGCGATCCCGGCATTGATCGCCAGCCGTCCGAACATCATACGCCGGTTGAGCAACGCATAATGCTGCGCGCCGATCCCGGTCAGCAACATCGTCAGCGCCATCGCCTGCACAAGAGGCGTCAGATCCGGCGCTCCATAGAATTGCGCGACGAGCGGAGCTGCGAGTATCAAGATAAGCGTCAGCACGCTGCTGACCGCCATGTTCAGCCAGAAAAGCGCGTTGAGTTGGCCGTAGGTCAGGTCGCGCTTCTGCACCACCGCCTGCAGAAGCCCCATTTCCTTGAACATCGACAGGAACGCGATGATCGGGCCTATCATCGCGATAAGCCCGAAGTCCCGCGCCTCGAGCATCCGTGACAGAATCAGGACCGACGCGATCTGGCAGACGACCGTGACACCCTGACTGAGGGCGGTGTGAAAGCTGCCGCGCAGCACGGTTCCACCAAAGCTCGTTGGAGCGTCGGTTTCCACGATGTCGTCCGGATGAGGGCGTGTCATCAGGTCTCTGGGTCCAGTTTCGGGTTCGGACATGCACTGGTTTCGACAGGGTTCGGCATACTGGTCGGCTCGACTTTTCGAAAGCGGAACCGGCGGCTTGGCGGTTTTCGGCGGATAACGGCGGATGCCGCAGCGGCACACGCCATCAGCCGTATTTCGTGCGGTGCCAGCCTGTCGATACGAGGCCCTCAACCCTTGGCTGCGAGAGCAGAAAAAGTGGCAGGGCAGCCCTTCCGCGCCTACAAATTCAGCGCAGTCGGCCAGCCTTTGCGCATCGGTGGCGCGCTGCTTTGACCGCCTCGCCGGTGTGCAATACGTCCATCGTTGACGATGGCTGATGGAGCGGCATTGCGATGACGTCTGACCTTCTGGTCGATACCAGCCGCGCGCCGCGTGTCCTGTACCTCGTGCACGACCTCGACGATCCTGCTGTCTGGCGACGTACAGAAATGCTTCGGCTGGGCGGCGCCTCGGTGACGCTGGCAGGCTTCCGCCGCGGCGATGGTCCGTTGCCCGAAGACGCGCTTGTCTTGGGGCATACGCGCAACGGGCGCATGGCAGAGCGGGCTTTGTCGGTCTTGCATCAACGGCTGCGACCAAACCCCCGTTTGCGGAAGATGGGGCCGTTCGACGCCATCATGGCCCGCAACCTCGAAATGCTGGCCCTCGCGGTGCCGCTGGCCCGGCAATCCGGCGCTCCGCTCACCTACGAGGTGCTCGATATCCACCGGCTGATGGTGGGCGCCTCGCCCGCCTCGCGATTGCTGCGGCGTATCGAGCGACGGCTCTGCCGGCACGTATCGCGGCTTGTCGTTTCATCACCGGCCTTCCTTCGGAACTATTTCGAGCCCTATGGCCAGTGTGGTGCAGCCGCGGTGCTGGTGGAGAACAAGGTCTTGTCCGGCCACGACTTACCCAAGCCCGTCTTCCCGCCCGCCGGTGACGGGCGGCTTCGCATCGGCTGGTTCGGAATCCTGCGCTGCCGCACCTCCCTCCACTGCCTCGACGCGATAACGCGTGAACGGCCCGGCCGTTTTGAGGTCGTGCTTCGCGGAAAACCGGCCCTCGATGCGATGCCGGACTTCCACGACGTCGTGTCCGCCAATCCTGACCTGCGCTTCGAAGGGCCGTATGCCTATCCGGATGATCTGCCGCAGATCTACGGAGAGGTCGATCTGGCCTGGCTGGTCGACCGCTACGACGAGGGCGCGAATTCCGACTGGCTGCTGCCGAACCGCCTGTATGAAAGCGGCATGGCCCATGTCCCCCCAATTGCGCTGGAAGGGACGGAAATCGCGCGGAGAATGGCGTCGCTCGGCATCGGCATTCGGTTGCAGCGTGCCGATGCCGCAGCGGCCCTCGACGCCTTGGACACTCTTGGACAAGAAGGTCTGGCCGAGCTGAGAGAGGCGCAAGCTGCTTTGCCCGAGGATACCTGGCGTGCCAGCCCGGACGATGGGCGGCAACTCCTGTCACAGATGCTGGCGCTCCCGAAGACTGAACCCAAAACCGAACTGCCGGATGGCGGCGTGTTGATCGTGGTTCCGACACTCAACGAAGAAACGCATGTGGGCGCCGTGATCGACGGTCTTGCACCATCCCTCAGGCGTCTGGCCGCAGACGGGCGTGTGGTGCGGTTGGTCATTGCGGATGGCGGGTCGACGGACGCAACGAGGCAGGTCGTGCGGGAGCGGATAGAGGTGCATCCCGACCTCGACCTGCGACTGATGGACAACCCTGACAGGCTGCAAAGCGCGGCCGTCAACCAGGCGGCACGGGACCACGGAAAAGGGATGACCTGGCTGCTGCGGATGGACGCGCATGCCCGTTATCCTGATGACTATGTAGAGACGCTCCTTAGCGAGGCGGGCCGCTCCGGCGCGGCAAGCATCGTGGTTGCGATGCGCGCGATCAGCGAAACACCGACGCAGAGGATCATCGCACGCACCCAGAATTCCCCCCTCGGCAATGGCGGCGCGGCCCACCGCACCGGGAATGCCGGCCGCTTTGTCGATCATGGGCATCATGCGCTGATGCGGATGGAGGCGTTTCTTTCCGTCGGCGGGTATGATGCGACCTTCTCGCATAACGAGGACGCAGAACTCGACCTGCGTCTTGCTCAGGCCGGACATCGGATCTGGCTGACGCAGCGCACCCGCCTCGACTATGTGCCGCGCAAAGACATCGCGTCATTGGCGCGGCAATACCTGCGCTTCGGCGCGGGACGCGCGCGAACGGTCCTGAAGCACCGGGCAAAGCCCCGCTTGCGTCAAATGATACCCATCGCGATCGCGCCTTCGGTCGCTTTGCTTGCGTTGGCGCCGGTCCACTGGATTTTCGCATTGCCGGCGCTGGCGTGGCTTTCGGCTTGCCTGATTGCGGGCGGCCTTCTGGCAGTCGGACAACGCGACCTGTCCGTCATCCTCTGCGGTCCCGTCGCGGCAGTGATGCAACTCGCGTGGTCGGTGGGCTTCTGGAACGGGCTTGCTGCAGGGGCTCCGCACCCGGCGCCGCTTCCGGCGCCCGAAGCATCGGTCGAACTGCCGGACAGGATCGCCGTCGGCGTCTGCACGTTCCGCAGGCCCGGCCTGATCGACACGCTCGCATCGCTGGAGAAGCAGCAGATGCCTAGCGGCACGCGCCTATCCATAATCGTTGCCGACAATGACGACGATCCCACGGCGTTTGAGCTTGTCGAACGCTTCGCCTCGGGCTCGGGGCATGACGTGATCTATCGCCACGCACCGGCCGGAAACATCTCGGTCGCGCGAAATGCGGTGCTCGAGGCGGCGCGCTCCGGTGGTTTCGCGACCCTGGCCTTTATCGACGATGATGAAATCGCGCCACCGAACTGGCTGCAAGGTCTCGCAACACGATTGGCCCATGACGATGCCGATGTCGTGGTGGGTCCAGTTCGTGCGATTTATCCGAACGATGCGCCCGACTGGATGCTGAAAGCGCGCCCCCACGACACGGTGCCGGAACTTGGGTCCGACGGACGACCCATCGCGGGCCACAGCTGCAATGTGGCGATGGATTTGTCCCACCCCGCCTTGCAAGAGCGTCACTTCGACCATGGCCGCGGCCTCTCGGGCGGGGAGGACACCGCGTTTTTTCACGGAGCCGTCGAACAAGGGGCCAGGCTGGCGCTTGCCCCCGAGGCGTTGCTTGAGGAATCCGTGCCGTCGCATCGGGCGCGGCTGGGCTGGCTGCTGAAGCGAAAGTTTCGCATGGGGCAGACGCATGGCACTCTGCTGCGCAGCGGGCCGGCACGTTCCCTTCCGGGGCGTTTGCGCCAATTCGCGCTCGCTGGCGCCAAGGCCGGATATTGCGGGGGCGCGATGGTGCTGTCAGTGCCTTTCGCCCCGAAACGGAATGCGGCGCTTCTGCGCGGCGCGCTGCATGTCGGCACGCTGGCAGGTCTGACCAGCGCACGCACCGTCACGATCTACGGAGGCGCGCCGCACGACACAAAGCGGCCGCGCGCGGCGTGATGATCATGGCATGGGCGCCGACCCGTCGTCTCCCGACCGCGCCTTCGGGGCCGCACCCGTGAGCGCAGAGGCCGAAAGCCGCACCGTCAGCGTGATCATCGCGGCGTACAATGCTGAGGCGACACTGGCACGCGCGATCCGTTCGGCCCTTGCCCAGCCGGAAGCTGCCGAGGTGATCGTCGTCGACGACGCCTCGCCCGACACCACACTGGAAATTGCGCGCGACGAGGCGGCGCGCGACGCGCGGGTGAAACCTCTGAGCCTGGCGCGCAATTCCGGCCCCGGCGCGGCCCGTAACCTCGGGCTCGACTCTGCGACATCGGACTTTGTCGCGGTTCTCGACGCCGACGATGTGTTTCTGCCTGGACGGCTCGCACGGCTGTTAGCCTGCCAAGATGCCGAAATGATCGCCGACAACATCCTTTTTGCGACGCAAGGCGCGCTTGGATCTCTGCCCGATATCTCCGATGAGGAACCGCGGTTCGAAACAATCGACGCGGCCGCCTTCGTGCGCGGCAACCTGCCGCGCCGTGGCATTGCCCGGGGGGAGCTCGGTTTTCTGAAGCCGCTGATGTCGCGCGATTTCCTCGAACGGTATGGATTGCGCTACGATCCGGATCTTCGGCTCGGCGAGGATTTCGATCTCTATCTCAGGATGCTCCGGGCAGGGGCAAAGCTGCGGATGACACGTGTGCCGGGCTATGCGGCACTGGTGCGCGCGGAATCGCTGAGCGCGCAACACGGAACGACCGAGTTGTCGCATTTCCACGATTGCCTGGCCGGGCATGTGGCCGAACGCTCCGGTGACCCCTCGCTCGATCGCGCGATGCGCACACATCTGGCAACGGTGCGCGGCAACCGAGATCATCGCGCCTTTCTCGACACAAGGCGAGAGGACGGAAATCTGGCCGCATTGCGCTACGCAATGGCGGCGCCGATGCGCCCGTTTTCGATCGGCTGGCGGATCCTGCGGGACAAGCTGGGGCTGAGCGTCCGCGCGGGCGATGCCGTCCCCGACGGCGCGGCGCGGCTGCTTCTGCCGATGGAAAGGGACCTATCCGCGCCTGGCGGCAAGCTCTAGGCCGACGCCCGAGGGAACCGTCGCGCCCGCGGCATCTTCGGGCGAAAGTATCACGCGCGCCGTCCGCCAATGCGGCACATATCCCAATGCGTGCAATCCTGCCGATCCAAGCGCCACGACGTCCAGATGGTGCGCTTCAGCAAGTCGTGCCAGCCGGGCAGCAAGGCGCCGCTGATGCCCCTCATCGTGGGCGCCGGGCTGCAAAATGGGTGGAACAGTCACGCGCACGGCATCCTCGGGGGCCGGCACCGTCTCGATGCTGTCGGCTGGCGCCAGAACAACGCATCGCGGGGTCGGGACAACCTCCGCCTTGCTCACGGCGAGCCTCCGCCGCATCCGGTCGGTGACGCTGACGGCGAGATCAAGCGCCATTCGCGGATCCTTCGCAAAACAGAGTGCCGCGCCGGCTGCATCACGACCCTTCAGCGCCGCGACCAGCCTCTGGTAGCGCAGCGCCCGCGTCAAAAGGCCATGCCGTGACCGCAAGGCGGCATCAAGCGCCGCATCCCGGGCGCGAAGTTGCTCCGCCAGTGCGGAGACGCTCCCATGTGCCTCAACCAGCCGTTCCAGCGTCGGCACGGAAAGCCGATGAGAAATCGATCCTGCATGGCGGCGATAGAGGTAGGTCGGATCAGGCAGCAGGCACAGCCTCGCGCCACCAACGACGAGACGAAGCAGCAGGTCGAAATCCTCTCCAATCCGCAGCGTCTCGTCATAGCGCAGCGGTCCAAGGGTGCGGCGACGGATCATCGGCTTCAGGTAGCCGAGGGAGGCGACGCCGCGCCGCGCCACATCGCTGCGCACCAGTTCGGCCGGGGTGATCTCTTGCGCGCCGGTCATGCGCCGCTCCTGCAACAGCGTCCGTCCGGTCGTCGCAGGATCCCCGAAATGCAGAAGATCGTCCGCCACAATGTCGGCGCCGGTCGTTTGCGCCGCTGCGATCAGCCGCGCCAGACGGCTCGGGTGGATCAGATCATCGGAATCGACGATCGCGATCCATTCCCCACGCGCCGCGTCGAACGCCGCATTGCGCGCTGCGGCGGGGCCCCCATTCCGCTCAAGCAAGATGGGCCGAACGCGCTGGTCTTCGGCGGCAAGACGTTGCAGGATCTGCCGGCTGTCATCGCCCGACGCGTCATCCACAACGATGAGTTCAAGCGTCTTGTGAGATTGGTCGAGGACCGACCGCACCGCCGCTTCGAGATAGTCGGCCCCTTCGAAATTCGACATGACGACGGACACCATGTCCGGGGCTGCACCATCGCCGGTCACCGCGGTCATTCGGGGCCGCGCGGGTTTGTCATCCATGCGAGACGCCAAGTCGGGCGCTCAAGCGGCGACTTCTGAACGCTCCATACGCCCCGTCGGTTGGTACAAGGCAACGATACTTCGAGAAAGTGCGGGTCGCAATGTAACGAAGCGTTTCCAAGATCGTCCTCGCATGCCGTAAAAGACCAAGTCCACTCGACCAAGAAATCTTGATGACTGATGGCCCCGTGTCATCCGGATTTCTTGGCTGAAATCCGGCGAAGGCAAACATCCATCCTCGGCTCGGCGGTGCCCTGCCTGCCCCGAACGCCCAATTGCCGAAAATCCGCGCAACAGGGCGTCGAACTGCACGTCTCATCGTCAACACCGTCTGGACACGACCAATCGGTGGTCGGAGAAGCAGTGGGGGCCGGGTAAGTTACCTAAGCCTCACCTTGAAGACTGCGACGTGACGGGGATGAGATAACGCATGACGCTCCGCTCAGACCGTCCGTTGCGCATCCTGTTCGGAAGCGCCCATCCCTACCTGCCGCAGATGTATGGCGGCGCGCAGTCAAGCACGGATGAACTGGTTCGCCATCTGCGTATGCGCGGCCATGAGGCGGCCGTGCTGGCGGGGCTGACCGGCGAGGGCTGGCTCGGATTGCGCGGGCGGGTGGCGCTGAAACTCACGAGGCGCGGCTACGTGCGCGACGTTCAACTGGGATATCCGGTCTTTCGGGCATGGTTCGCCGAACAGGCCGTGGCGCGGGTCGTACGGGATTTCCGCGCCGACGTGGCGATCTTTCAGTCGATGCGGCCGGTGCCGCTTGCACAGGCGGTGGCGGGTCAGGACCTGCGGACGTTCATCTACCTGCGCAACGTCGAAAAGGGGGATCTGGGCGGCCCGATCGACGCGCTGTCAGGTGTGCGATTTATCGCCAACTCCGGCTTCACCGCCAGGCATTTTGCCGAAACCGACGGGATAGATGCCGATGTGCTCTATCCGATGATCGATCCGGCCAAGTACCGCGTGGATGCGCGGCGCGAGAGCGTTGTTTTCATCAATCCGCACCCCAGCAAGGGGGCAGGCGTGGCGCTTGACGTGGCCGAGCTTTGCCCGGACATTCCCTTCACCTTCGTGCGTGGATGGGGCCTGTCACCCGAGGATGAGGAGGTCTTGCAAACCCGCTTGAAGCGCCTGCCGAACGTGACGCTGCTACCCTCGACCAACGATATGCGTTCGGTCTATGCCATGGCGCGCATCGTTCTGGCGCCCAGCCAATGGGAAGAAGCCTTCGGGCGTGTCGCCGCCGAAGCGCAGGTCAGTGGTATACCCGTCGTGGCCTCAGCCATCGGTGGTCTCCCCGAGGCCGTCGGACCCGGCGGCCGCCTCGTCGCACCGGACGCACCGGCGGAAGACTGGGCGCAGGCGATCCGTGCACTGCACTCCGACGAGCAAGCCTATTCCGCTGCGTCGGAAGCCGCACGCGCGCACGCCGCGCGACCGGCCATGGATCCCAAGCGACAGATCGATCAGTTGCTCGAGATCCTGCAATCCTGAATGCCCGTTCACAGCCTTTCGCTAAAGACCTGATACATCGCGGTCGCGACCGTCCCAGAAAGCTTTGAGTCCACGTGGCATTGGCGGCTTGGACCTTGCCCGAAACACTTCAGCCCGGTGTCTCGCCCACTTCCGGCCGGCGGACTGTTTCTGTCGTCATCTCGGGCAATGGCATCCGCACTTCAAGCACGTCACCGCCGGACAGGCGGTCGGTGCGGCTCACGATCACGGGCGCACCTCCGTTATCTTCTTCGCGGAGAAGAAGCAGATCGGGCGAGACTTCCGCAAAAGGCCGCACAAAGCCCGATCCGGTGCCGAGCGCGTTGGCATACAACGCCGCCTCTGTCTCCATCCGGATGCGCAACTCGGCGATGGCAGCTCGCTGATCCTGGATGCCCTGCACCACCTCGCTGGCGCGCGCATTGGCAAGGTCAAGGCGATCCCGGCGTGCCTCGTTGAGGCGTTGTTCCGCATTCAGTCTAGACGTCTCGACTTCAAGCAGGTTCACCTGCTGGTCGGCAAGCCTGCGCTGCAAATCACGCTCGCGCGCGGCGGTCGACAAGCCGCGCTCCGCCAGTTGCTGGGCATCGGCAAGCTCGTCCTCCACGAGGGCCAGCTGCTCCTCCCGCAATTGCGCTTGCTGGCCAAGCCGGTCGATCCGGTTCCGCAACAACGTCTCGAGCTCTTCGATCTGCATCATGTTCGAGTTGAAGGCCGATGCGCGCGACTGCATGATACGCGCCTCCTGCGCGACCAGTTCTTCGCCCAGAGACGCCTGAGAAAGCTCTTCCGGTACAACAATCTCACGACCGTCCCGCTCGGCAGTGAGGCGGGCCAACGTCGCCAGCCGCCGCAACAGCTCTTGCTCGAAGACACGGTAGTTGCCCTGTGCGGTCAGCGCGCTGCGATCACCTTGCAGGAAAGACGCGCCGGGCCGATCAATTCCGCCGGCCAGGCTCAGTGCCTGAACAACCGTCATGCCCGGCTTGAAAGGATACTCACCCGGGGCGCGGACATCGCCCAGAACATAGATCGGCGCATATTCCGCGATGGTGACGACCGCCTCGATCTCGCCGCGCAATCCTATCCGGTCCCGCAGCCGCGTGGCGATCGCATCGGCGATCGTTTCGGTCGTCAAACCTGCGGCCTCGACCCGCCCGACAAGCGGCAGGGTAACGCTGCCATCAGACTGAACCGTGACCGATCCACCGACCTCCGCCCAGGCGGTATAGCTTTCGCTGACGGGATCCCAGCGACCGACCCTGATCTCGAGGACCTGAAAGGGCGCGAGGGTCGGCACCTGGACGCCATCCTGCGACATGGCGGCTGCTGGGGCCAGCAGCAGCCATATCATCGCACTCATTATCCCGTGACGCAGCCGTCTGTCAGGCATAGGTTTCGCGTTCCTCGTAGCTTCCGGACGGCACATAGCGCCGCGCCTTGGCCAGATTGGCGCCTTCAAGGACCGTGGTTGCCAGACGCTCGCGAAAGCGCGGATGATCGCGAAGCCCGTCTGCAACGAAATCCGGCAAGACCCTGCCCCAGGGCACGCGCAGGATCGTCGCATCGTAGCTCCCGGCGAGCGGTTCGGCACTCGTCGCCCGGTCGAGAGGCGGCAGAAGGACGAGGATATGGTCATACCGTTCCCGCAGATCCGCCGCGACCTTGTCCGGCACGGACACTTTCGCGCCCTCCCCGGCATATCGTTCAAGCACCTCGACAAGATGCGCGTTGTCGATCCCGTCTCCGGCCTTGAACCCTTTCCCGGCGTAATCGATGAGCAGCACTTTCCGCCCGCGCGTTTCGGCAAGGCGGCGTGCCAGGTCGGCCGGCAGCGCTTCAGGATCGGCAAGTCCGTCGCCGATCGCCGCGATTGCGGTAATCGTCCCGCCGGGCTTTTGCCGTCCCGCTTCGCAGGCCTGGACCAAACGTTCCAGGGTGCGGTCGCGCGCCGCGGCGCCATCCTTTCCGCCGGCACGCGGCAGCAACCCGGCACAGGGCACACCGACCTCGTCGCGCATCGCAGACGCCGTGCGCAACGGCTTTGGCGCCAATTCGCGCGCGGCACCGATCATGACGCCGAAGAAACCGCCCAGAAGCATACCGGCGAACAGCATACGTTTTTCCTGCGGGCTCGATGCCGCCTTCGGCACTTCAGCGGGAGAGATCACCTTGACCGAGGCGATCGGAAAGCCCTGCTGTTGCATGGTGACTTCGAGACGCGCCAGATAGTCGCGATAAACCTGCGCGTAAGTGTCGGCGATCGCCTCGAGCTGCTCCAACTGGCCGCGCAGGGCCGCGTTGTTTTCGGTCCCATCCGTCATCGTGGCGAGGTTCCGGCGAAGGGCCTGTTCGCGCCCCCGCGCCATGTTGTAGCTGACCCGCGCAGATTCCGTGGCCTGTTCAAGCTCGATCCGAATGGCCTCTCTCAGGTCCTCGATCGTCCTGCCAAGCCCTTCGGCTTGCGGATGCGTTTCGCCCGACAGGTCGACCAGCCGGTTGTAGCGCAGTCTGGCGTCCAGATACTCGCGGCGCAGCTCCTCGACATTGCTGTTCACCCGACCCTCGGCCAGCGGGACCGTGATGATGTCCTCGCCATCCGCCGCGCGGGCGACCAGCATCTCCATGCTTTCAAGACGCGCCTCGGCCTCTGCGGCGGCCGCGGCGGCAGAGACGAGTTCGCTCGCCAGTTCCGATTGCTGCTGTTCGGTAAGGAGGTTGCCACGCGCCTGCAAAAGATCGTTCTCGACGCGGAATTCCTGAACGCGGGCGGCCGCTTCCAGGCTCTGACGCTCCAGCACTTCAAGCCGTTCACGCAACCATTCCTCCGCACTGCCCGCCACGGCGGTCGTGGTCTCCAACTGGAAGCTTTCGTAGGCCGTACCATAGCCCCGGGCGATCCGCGCCGCGCGTTCGGGATTGTAGCCGCGATAGCCGATCTCGATCACGAGAGAGCGACCCGATCGCGACACAGACAGCCGATCCCGCAGAAGCGACGCCGCGCGGTCGCGGTCGGTCTCGGTGAAATCGAAAGTCGCCCCGCTTGCGCCGTCGGTAGGACCATCGGCCTGTCCGTCCTGACCACCGGTGGTCACGGGCTCAGGCGGGGGCGGCGACAGCAGACGCGCGATCGGATCGGTCAAATCCCCGATCGCCCGGGTCACTCTCTGCGTCGCTCCGATCGGCGGGGACATGAAGTCTTCGTCCTCCTCGAGGTTCAGCAGATCGACCACCTGCAACGCCAGGGCCCGCGATCGGATGATCTGGATCTCGCTCTGGATTGCCGTGTCCGACCGGGTGGCGTTGGGCAGAGGGGAAATCTCGTTCAGCAGATCCGCGCGTTCTTCGTCCAGAAGAACGGTCTCGACGGCCGTATAACGCGGGACCGAGCCAAGGATCATCAGAACGGCAAACACGATCCCGATACCGGCGCAGATCGCGACAAGCAGCATTTGCCGGCGGATCGCCCGCAGGATGCTGCCGATATCGATGCGGGGATCTTCGCGATATCCGCCGACAAGATCGGGTTTCTCCTTTGTCCAAGCGACGCGGCGTTCCTCAAAGGGTCGGGTCATTTGGAAGGCTCCGGATGTGTCAGGATCGTTCGGCGCGATGGGGTGCGATGACATCTCATGCGGCCACACCATGGCTCGAAACGTAGGAAGGTCGCGACAGCCGCGTCGCGTCATACGCAGTTCGGCGACGATCGATCAGACTGAGAAGTACAAAGGCGACAAGAAAGGTCCCGGCGGTGTGCGGTGTTATGAAATCGACCTCGGCAACCGATCGTGTCAGGAACATCATGCAAAGCGCGGTGAAGACAAGCAATGTACCGCCATTGCCGGGGCCAAGCGCCACGACAAGCGGCAGCGTGAACAGCAGCAGGCAAAGCGCGCCGGTGACGACAAGGCCAAGCGCACCCAACGCCACATAGGCCTCGATCAGCAGATTGTGGAAATGAAAGCCCGTCCGGGCGGTGATGTAGAACGTCTCCCACAACGCCTCCGCCTCCGGCCGGCCGCGCACCCAGAAGGCATTGTATCCGGTTCCCAGAAGGGGACTTTCCCTGCCGAATTCCAGCGCCCTGTTCCAGAGATACGTGCGCCCGGTCAGCGTGGAGTCGCTGCCGAAGGCGGCGAAGAGCGCGTCGAACGCGCCGCCCCACCAGGCTGCCAGCCCGGCGACCATGGCCGCGCTGACGATGAACAGGACGGCCGCGAACCGCAGACCCGGCGCAAGCCCGAGGACAAGCCGCATCGCCAGCACCGCACTGATCGCCGCGAACCCCGATAGCAGCGATGTCGCCGAATCCGACATGACGAGCAGCACCAGACCCAGCACCAGCGTCGCCAGCGCCAGCGGCAGCAGCCGGGGCGGGCTGCGAAAGGCCCAGAACAGCGAGGACGAGAACAGGATCGCGAGACTTGCGTAATATCCCATCTGGTTCTTGGACGAGAACGCGCCGTTAAAAGCGTAGGTGCCATCGATGTAATCGTAGGAATAGCCGCCCATCATCGCGGAATAGATCAGCACCATCAGGCTGCCGACCGTTCCACCCAGCATGAGATTGGCCCCGCTGACGATCCTCGCGGCGATCATTCCGCAGGTGAAGGTAACTCCATACTGGATCCCTGCGCGCAGCGTCGTACCGGCGGCATCGCTCCAGGCGGTGGAGGCCACGAAGATCGCCGGCACGGTCAGCAAGGCCAGCACACCCGCCGGATGTACCAGAAGGACCCGCGGCGCCAGCATAAGCGGACCGAGCCACAGACCGTAAAAGACGAGGATCGAGATTGCGCCGAACTGGGTGGAATAGGCGAAGACGAACAATGACACCGCGATCGCCGGAACGACATATGCGGTGTTCCGGTCAGGCTCGATGATCGCGCTCTGTCTCAGGTCCATCGCGCTGAAGCTTTCGGGAAGATTGTCAATTCGGGACCTCGACGCCCTGCGCACAAAGGATCGACGCCTCGAACGCGCAGCCCTCACCGGGTGCTGTATACGCGACCCAGTCGACCTCCATGTGCTGCGGGGCATCCTCGGCACGGAAGGTCCCCATCCAGTCGGTCAGCGTATCGGTCGACCAGAGGCTCAGATAGATCTTCTGCGGCTCGTCGGGCAGGTCCCCGTCGGCTTCGGTTCGAATGAGCTCTCCGTCGACATACCATCGCAGGCGGTCTGCTTCCCAGATCACCGATAGCGTAAGGAAGGCGCCGTCATCCTCCATCGGATGCAGTTCCTCGTTGCGGTTGTCGTCGCGCAGATGGAAATTCGTCTGCAGCACCGGCGCGTCGCGCGCCAGGAATTCGAAGTCGATCTCGTTGTGGGGCCGGTCCTGCGGCGGCCCGATGAACGTGAAGAAATTGACGTTCATGCCATGCGCGTAAGGCACCTTCACGCGTGCTTCGAAGGTTCCGTAGTGAAACCGATCCTCCGACTGGATTTCCGCACAGCTCAACGCCCTGTCGCCCTCGGCGTCGTCAGTCAGCGACAGAACGAGGGCCCCGTCACGGACTGCCACGCGGTCGCGGTGCCACAGACAGCTCTGATGGGGGCCGTTGGCCCAGCCGTCGGACACAAACCAGCGGTCACCGTCCAGCGCGTCGAAAGGTTCGAAGAATGAGGCGCCATCGGCACCCGCACCCCCTGCCCAGAATGCGAGAGCAAGCACACCAAAGGCACGCCGGCAGGTCAAGAATGCTGCGGGTGTCACAGTTGCACCTCCGATTGAGGAATACGCTGTTTTCTATAGGACCGCCGACAGTGCGACAAATGGCTGACGGGACACTGAGCATATACCTGCCAGCCAGTCGCGATCATTGCGTGAAACCCGGCCACATTTCGGCAAGATCCCGGCCCAGAAAATCCGACAAGCCGGCATTTCGGGCCGACAGGTGCCGAACGAGGAAGTCACGTGTGCCGTCGCTCAGCGCCTCTGGCGGCGCGTCCTCGGTCAGCACAGCCCGCGACACATGGTTGAACCAAACGCGATAGGCCTTGTGCATCGCGCGCGACCGCAGCGGCGCATTCGAGCCGAAATAGCGCGCATATCGGTACCGCACGAGGTAGCGTCCAACCCTGTTCCACCGCCGCAGTGTCGCCATCCGTCGCGGATAGCGCGTGCGATTGTGCCAATTGTCGGCATTACCGACCGACAGTCGGTCGATCTCCAGATAATCCGTTACCCCGTCGAGCACCCTCTGCCGATCGGCATTGAAATCCTCGAACAGAAACACGTGCATGCGCTCCGGGCCGAGCGCTTCGCGGTAGGCGCGCAGCCTCGGGGCGTAGGTCGACCCCGCAATGATCGACGGCTCGGCGCTCAGCGCGCGTTCGAGTGTCAGGTGGGTCCGGCCACTGCGCAGAAGGTGCCAGTACTGAGAGACCGCCCGCCGGACCGGGTCGCGCAGCATGATGATCGTCTTTGTCCGGGAACTGCGAGCGATGCGGTGAGGCCCGACGTCAGACATGAGGTATGTCGTGCTGTCTTCGCCAAGAACCGCTCCCGCCGGGGCGTCTGCGAAGCGCTCGGCGTACCAATCGCGCATCGCCGGCCCGTCCGGATCGCGCCAGATCAGTGACCCGTCCTGAACACTCAGAAAATCCGGATGCGCGACCGGATCGTCGGCATCGTGGAAATAAACCTCGTTCGGCGCCATCCAGACCCGGGGATGCCGGTCCAGGATCTGGTGTAGCGAAGTCGTGCCGCATTTCGGCGCCCCTCCTATTATGAAATCCGGTTCCACATCCGCTCCTTCTATCTTTGCGCTGCATTGGCAACGCGCGATGCGTAATCGAGAGCGGCAGACCAACAATGTCACGACGCGTTTCAACGCGTGAGCACTTGCGGCGTCCCACCCAAGCCTAACGCCAAAGATGAAGTCTTATTTCGCCGTGCCAAGCCGGAGTGCAAAAAAGATGGGCGCAATTTGGCTCATTTACCCAAAGCATTTCGCTGTGGTAAGAAACAGGGATGTTACAGAAATATGACAAGAAGCCGGTCAAGGCTTCGAATTATGATTTAGATAATAAAAATAATGCGCTAGCATGGAAGATTGCACGCCAGGCCGCGATCTGGAGTCCTGTTGTCGCGTTGATTATTTGGCTTTTTCTCGTCTTCAACCCCAGTACATATGATTTCGCGACAGGCAATTTCCGCACGGCGCGGGAATATACAATCGTCGAAATGACGACCGCTTTTGCATTTCTTGCGGCAGCACTGATCGCCACGCAGACTGCAATCCGGCACATTAAGTTTGGCGGCAAAGTCCAGTCCATCGCTTTCTTTATTTTCGCCGCAATCGCTTTCGTCATGGCGATGGAAGAGACGCAGTGGGGCCAGCCGATTCTCGGCTACCAGATCCCCGGCTGGATGGCCGAGGTCAACGAGCAGAATGAATTCACGTTTCACAATGTTGGCGCAGCGCAGGGACGGGCAGAGATATTCTACTTCGCCTTCATTCTGGCGGTTGCGGCGCTCTATCTGCCGCGCGTACCGGGCATTCCGCCCCGAGCCTGGATGGATTTCCGGCCGAGGCGCGCGCTGCTGCCGCTCTTGGGGTGCATCACTTTCACCGCGTTGTTGAAGGCCGTCGACCCCGTGCTCATACCGGCGGCGGCTCCCGCGGGCGCGGTGCGCTGGACCACTGAGATTACCGAGCTTTACATCGCGATTTGGTCCGTCGCCTACGCTTTCGACAGGCGTCACTCGACTGCGTAGACTTGGCACACATCTGAAGACAGCACCGCAAACGAACGCGGTGTCACGTGCTGCCATGCCGCAAAGACAGGCGCTCCAGTCACGCGGCATCTGCCTCGGCCGGCGCGGATCGAACGGGACGGCCCGATGCGGCGATGTGTCGTTCCGGCGCCTTACGCGACGGGTGGTCCGATTGCGCGACAAAGCGGCATGACGCCTCCCAATCAGGCGGCGATGCCATCTTCCGACCGAAGCGGTCCGCCCCGGCGGTTTGCTGCCACCCCCAACCGGTCGCCGCGCACGTCATTGCCGATCCCCATGCGACGTGCCGACATTGCCAACAATTAACGCTATAAGTTCATCTGCAATAAGGTCAGCGCTCCTCTGACGACCAATCGGACCAACTGACCATATCAGATTTCAACCTATGGTTGCAATCTGATTACTTACGACTGAAACTCCCGCCACGATAGATGTCGGCGCGGGAATCAATCCTTCGCAGCCTGCCCAACCCGACGAGCGAAATCGATCCAGAGCGCCCTGCGCGTTCAGCACCGTGCCCTGACAACCCCTACACCCTCACAACAAAAGGTTTGCCCATGTCCGAAAACTCGAACCAGCTTTCTGAGTCCCAAGTCGATTTCAGCGTCAAAGACAGTTGGAACGGTGGATATGTCGGCTCTCTGGTAATCCAGAACACGTCGTCCGATGCGCTGGACTCGTGGTCGATTGTGGTCCGGTCCGACGATCTGGACATCAAGGATTCCTGGGGCATGACCGCCACCGATCTGGGCGACGGCACGATCCTGCTCGAAGGCAGTGGTTACGGCGCCTCCCTCGAACCGGGTCAGACCATTTCCGTCGGCTTCACCGCCTCTGGCGATGCGCCGGACACGCTGGACATCGTGTCGCCCCCGCAGGATCCAGCGCCGGACGACACAAGTCCCTTCGACAGCGATGATTACGCTCAGGTGCTCGATCTCTCGATGGATTTCTACTACGCCCAGTATTCGGGCGATCTGGACGAGGATCATCCGATCGAATGGCGCGGCGACAGCGGCCTGGAAGACGGTGCCGATGTTGGCCGCGATCTGACGGGCGGCTTCTACGATGCAGGCGACCACGTGAAATTCGGCCTCCCCCAGGCCTATACGTCGACGATCCTGTCGATGGGCGCGCTCGAATTCGAAGACGGATACCGCGCCGCGGGAAGCTACAACGACGTGGTCGCGCATGTGTCGTGGGTCACCGACTACCTGTTGCGCAGCTATGACGACAACGGCACCGCGGACCTGTCCGATGATGTCTTCTACGGTCAGGTCGGCAACCCCGAGGACGACCACGCCTATTGGGGTGCGGCCGAAGATATGGACATGGAACGCCCGGCCTATGCCATCACCGCCGATCAGCCCGGCACCGAAGTCACCGCCCAGGCCGCCGCGGCGCTGGCATCGGGTGCATTGCTGATGCGCGAAACGGGCGACGACAGCCGCGCGGACACGTTGATTGAAGCTGCGGAAAGCCTGTTCGCCTTCTCGGTGCAGTATCAAGGCACCTACACGGACGCCATTCCCGAAGCCGCCGACTTCTACGGCTCCCACAGCGGATACGAGGACGAAATCGCCTGGGCCGCCACATGGCTCTACGAGGCGACAGGCGACGAAGAGTACCTCGCCAAAGCCGAAGAGTACTACCAGCCAAGCGGCACCTA
Source organism: Aestuariibius violaceus (assembly GCF_040779325.2). Classification (NCBI taxonomy): domain Bacteria; kingdom Pseudomonadati; phylum Pseudomonadota; class Alphaproteobacteria; order Rhodobacterales; family Paracoccaceae; genus Aestuariibius; species Aestuariibius violaceus. Next base: position 1,190,570 of record NZ_JBFONT020000001.1, on the reverse strand, counting down.
CTGGGCCATGACGTGGGACGACCAGTCGATGGCGACCGCCCTGAAACTCGCGGAGTTTACCGGCGATCAGAAGTATCTGGACGATCTCGACCAGCATTTCGATCACTGGCTCTATGTCGTCGATCGTCTGGACGGGACCGACACCAATAACGGCCTGGCCTGGATCGACGAATGGGGATCGAACCGCTACGCCGCAAATACGGCCTTTCTGGCTCTGGACTACGCCCAACTCCTCCGTACGCAGGAAGAGGATGATCGCGCCGACGAGCTTACCGCGTTTGCCCGCGATCAGATCGACTACATGCTGGGCGACAACCCGGACGAGTTCAGCTACGTCGTCGGCTTTGGCGATGATTTCGCGCAACAGCCGCATCACCGCGGCGCGTCGGGAACCGATCACGTCGGAGCGGACGGCGACAATCTGTACGACCTGAACGGCGCGCTGGTGGGCGGCCCGGACCAATCAGGAAACTATGTTGACGACCGAACCGATTATGTCGGGAACGAAGTGGCGATCGACTACAACGCTGCATTCTCCGGCGCGTTGGCCGGATTGCTGGACGATTCCATTCTATGACGGTCCTCGGTCGACGTCCCTGCGGGATGCGGCAGCCGGTCAGGCAAGGATCCTGAACGAAGTCGCAGAACCGGACATGCTTCGGCCGCTCCGACCGTGGACGGTGATCGCTCGAACCAACAGCGCAACCATTGGCGACCAGACACCGGAGCGCCAAACACCGGAACCATCGTCCAGTTCTTTACGCTAGAACTCGCCATTGGCCCCGGGCGACAACGCTTGAATGAAGCTTCCTTTGCCGCTTCGGTCAGGATCAACTTGTCGAACGTCAGGTCAGAAAAGCGCACCTAAGCCGGGCATTCTCTTGCCCGAGCTCTTTCAGGCGCCGCAGGTGCGTCCAACGCCTCCTGCCGTGGCTTATGACGATGCCGTTGAGTGTCTCGCGTCCCCACCATGGTTCATGACGTCGAAAAGGATGCGCGGCATGCCGCGACCGAGACCTCGTCGGCCTATTCGGCGGCAACCACGCCGTCGGGCTGGGGGGCCGGTTCCGTCGCACTGAGGCAGAGCCTCAGAAGCGGCGGCACGGTGAGGAGCGTCAGGAAGGCCGACATTGACAGCCCGCCCACGACGACCGCGCCAAGACCGCGATAAAGCTCCGACCCCTCGCCGGGGAAGATCACAAGGGGCAGCATCCCGCAGATCGACGTCAGGGTGGACATGAAGATCGGGCGGATGCGGTTGCGTGTCGCTTCCTCGATCGCCTCGACCGGCGGCATTCCGTCCTCGCGCAGGTGGTACAGCGACTGGTGCACGATCAGGATGGCGTTGTTCACGACGATCCCCACCAGGATGACGAAGCCCAGAAGCGTGAGCATGTCCAGCGGCTGCACCTGGAACAGGTTCAACAGCGCCAGCCCGCCCACACCGCCCGCCGCTGCGACGGGAACGGAGATGAGGATGACAAGAGGCAGGACGAAAGACTCAAAGAGAACCGCCATCACGAGGAACACGATGACCAGCGCGACCAGCAGGTTGATCTGGATGGCCGACCAGGTCTGGCTCAGCTGGTCGGCGGTCCCGGACACGGTCAGGCGCACACCGTCGGGCAGGCCGCCCTCTGTCAGGGGCGTGACGACCTCGTCCTGCAGAAGCTCGACGGCGGCCTCAAGCGGCAGCGCGTCAGACGGGCGGACCTCCAGCGTGACGGTGCGCAGCCGGTCGCGGTGGCGGATCTCGGTGGGGCCTGCGGTGACGACGACCTCCGACAGCGCAGAGACGGGCACGATCTCGCCCGATGGTGTGACGACGGGGTAGCGGCCGACATCCTGCGTGCGCTGGCCGGTCCGAAGCTCGGGATCGCCCTTGAGCACGAGGTCCAGGCGTTCGGCACCAACGGTGATCTCGGCCACGCGCAGGCCGTCATTGAAGGCATCCACCGTGGCGGCAAGGGCGGAACTGTCAAGGCCCGCATCCGTCAGTCGCAATCGGTCGGGGATAAGCCGGACCTCGGGCGCGCCAAGCTCGAGCCCCGGAATGGGCCGGAACTGATGCCCTTCGGAGCGCGGCAGAAGGCCAGAGACCATTCCGGCGGCCTGTCCCGCAACGGCCAGGATCTCGTTCAGGTCCTGGCCAGAGATGTTCAGCTCGATCGTGCGCCCCCCGCCGACGCCGCGCCCGAAAAGCGAGGGCTGCGTCATGAAACCGAAGGTGCCCGGCTCGGCAAAGATGGGACGCGACAGAACAGGGATCAGCTCCCCCGCACGCTGGCCGTCCACAGCGGCCGCCCCGACGAAAGAATTGCCGGGCGTGGCCACGAAGAAGAAGCTGTCGATGGCGGGCGTGCCGTCTTCTGTTTCCAGCGCGGGCGCCGCGTTCCAGATCGGCTCGGCCAAGTCTTCGATCCGCTGGGCGATGGTCTCGGTCGTATCAAGGTTGTAGCCCGGCGGCGGGATGATCAGGCCGAAGACAAGGTTCCGATTGCCCTCCGGCAGATATTCAAGCCGCGGCAGGAAGGCCCAGGTTGCCACCGCCGCGCTGCCGGCGATGATCGCGACCATGGCAATCCCGACCGTCCGCATCCGCACGGTGACGCGCACATAGGCCATCACGGCCGACTTGAAGGCCCTCGCGGCGTGGTCGAGGCCCCAGAGGCGCATCGTGGTCTGCGTACCGCCGCTTTTGAGTAGCCGCGAGGCCAGCGTCGGGATCACCGTGACGGCCACCAGCAGCGACAGAAGGACCGAAACCGAAATGGCGACGGCGATGTCGCGGAAAAGCTGCCCCGCCTCCAACTGCATGACGAGGACCGGCACGAAGACAAGCACCGTGGTCAGCGCAGACACGAGGATTGCGCCCCAGACCTGCTTTGCACCCTGATAGGCAGCCTCCCGTCGACTGAGCCCCTTTTCGCGCAGGCGATAGATGTTCTCGAGCACCACGATGGCGGCATCGACGATCATGCCGACGGCAAAGGCGATACCGGCCAGCGAGATGACGTTCAGCGTTCGGCCGGTGACGGCCATGGCGACGAACGTGGCGACGATCGAGACGGGGATGGCCAGCGACACGACCAGCGTCGCACGGGGCGATCGCAGGAACAGCATCAGGATCGTCGCCGCCAGGATGCCGCCGATCCAGATGTTCTGAACGACGAGGTCGATGGCGCCCTGGATATAGATCGTCTCATCATAGACCTGCCGCATGATGAGGTTCTGTTCGGCGATGGGCCCGGCCTCCAGCTCCGACAGTGTGCGGCGCACCTCCTCCATCGTCTCGATCACGTTCGCGCCCGGTTCGCGCACGATGTTGAAGGCCAGCCCCGGCTCGCCGCGGAAGCGCAGGCGGGCGGTGGGCTCGCGATAGGCGAAGGACACATCGGCGATATCGGCGACCCGCAGCCGCCCCGCCGAGCCATTCGCGATGTCCGACCGCAGCACGACAGAGCCGATGGTCTCCACCGTGTTCAGGCTGCCCTCGGCGCGCACCACATAGCGGCGCTTGCCTTCCTCCACGTCGCCGGCGGAAAGCGAGATGTTCTCGCGCCGCAGGGTGGCCACGATCTCGGGCACCGTCAGGCCGAAATTGGCCATGCGGCGCGGGTCGATGACAATCTGCAGCTCGCGCGAGACCCCGCCGAAGACGTTGACCGCCGACACCCCCTCGATCCGCTCCAACCGGTCCTGCACGACATCTTCGAGGAAATCGCCATATGTGGGCATCGGGCGGGTATTGCCCTCGCCCGCGCGCAGGATGACCCAGGCGATGGCGCTGTCATCGGCGCCCGAGGTGTCAAGCGACGGCTCGTCGGCCTCCTCCGGATACCCCGAGACCCGGTCGAGGCGGTTGGACACCAGAAGCAGCGTCTGGGACATGTCGGTCCCGATGGCGAATTCCAGCGTCACCTCCGCCTCGCCCGTCTGCGAACGCGAAGTCATCAGCTCCAGCCCGTCAAGCCCGCGCAGCGCCTCTTCCTGCGGATTGACGATCTCGCGCTCGACCTCCGCGGGGGCCGCGCCGGGCCAGTTGGTGGAGACGACCACGATGGGCTTGCGGACATCCGGCGCCAACTGGATCGGGATGCGCGACACGGCGATCAGGCCGAACAGGACGGCCATGATGACCGCCGCCATGACCGCGACCGGCCGGTCGATGGCAAGGCGGATCGGATCCATCAGTTCGCCGCGTCCGTCGCCGCGGCTGTCGGCTGCGGCGCGGCTTCGGATGGCATCGGCGCGACCGGCTGCCCGGGGCGAAGCCGTTCGTTGCCGCGGATGACGACCGTATCGCCCTCCGCCAGACCCGAGACGACCTCGAACCGGTCCCCCACGGCCAGGCCGACCTCGACGGGCCGCGGTTGCGCGATCCCCTCTTCGACGACGAAGACGGTCCAGCCGCCCCGCGCCTGAACCAGCGCATCCTTCGGCACCGTCAGCAGATCGCGCGGCGCGGCAATCGGGATCATCACGGTGACCGACTGGCCAAGCGCCGTCGTGCGCGAGGACGCAAGGTCCGGCGCGGCGAAGCGCACCGGCCGCGTCCGTGTCGCCGCCGTTTCGATCGGAAGAAGCGCGCGCAGCTCGAACTCGAACTCCGCACCGGTCTCGGTCCGGGCATCCACACGCAAACCGGGCGTCATCAGGTCGATATATTGCGCAGGCACGCTGGCCTCGACCTCAAGCGTGGAGGTATCCAGCAGCCGCACCACCGGCGCGCCGGTCTGAATGAACTCGCCCGGATTGACCAGAACGTCCAGGACAGCACCGTCGAAAGGCGCGACGATCGTCGCCCGCTCCAGGTTGTAGGCGGCTTCGGCGCTGGCCGCCTGCGCCACGGCAAGACGGGCTTCGGCCTCGGCAATCTGGCCCTCGACCTCCAGAAGCGCCCCTTCGGCGTCATCGAAGCGGCCGCTTGAGAAGGCGCTCGTCCCTTCAAGGCCGGCAATCCGTTCGAACGCTGTGCGCGTCGTGTCGAGCCGTGTCTGGGCCACGGCCAGCCCGGCCTCGGCGACCGCCACCTCGGCCTCGGCACGGCGCAGAAGGATATCCAGCAATTCAGTGTCCAGGCTCACCATCGGATCGCCTGCGGAAACAGGCGCACCCTCGACCACGTCGACCGAACTGACACTGCCCGCGACCCTCGTGGCCACCTGCCCGTCGCGGGCCGTCACGACCTCGGCGAAGATCGGCACCGTCTCGGCAAAGCGGCGCATGTCGACCGTCTCGACACCGACCGAAGACGGACCCTGCTGCCCCATCGCGGGCAGGACGACTGCAAGGGACAGGATCGCGGCTATGCTGACGTTCCGTAACATACGGATCTCCCTAACAGTGATGAATACAACTAGGCCAGATTTTGTAGAGTCACGCCTCGGTGAAGGCGGCCACCTCCAATGGTCCGATGGAAGGTCTGGCGATTGCGCGGACGGCTCAATCAAATCGGCCTGCCGATTTACCCAGATACCGAAACCGTACCAAACAGAGGCAGAGATGCTCTTCGACACTTTCGGAATCGATAGGAACGCGCTCTCTGCCCGTCCGGAACGCTGACGTCTGGTCAGGCAGGGCAACTGACACAGATCAATGATCCACGGCGTTTTGTGCCCCATCTTCGCGGCATAGAAGAGATAGGACCACCCATGTCGCACACCCCCCACGAGCTGGCCGATGAATTTCCTGACAAGGCCGACCGTATCCACGATCTCAAGATGAAAGACGGCAACTTCCGAAAGCTGACCGAGGATTATCACGAGGTGAACCGCGCCATCCACCGGGCCGAGACGAATGTCGAACCCTGCTCTGAGGAACACGAGGCCCAGCTGCGCCGGCAGCGCCTGTTCCTGAAGGATCAGATCGCTGCAAAACTTGGCTGAGCAGGGCCGCCTGATAGGCGATAACACTCTCTAAACCAAAAACCGAGGCACCGTCCCTCAACCCAAGAGGGACGGCCCTAAACCCCTGCCCGATGGCGCGCGCGGAAAGGCAGGCGCAAGCTTCGATCCGTAACCTGCGATCGGAGCCCAGCCATGACCAAACGCCCTCATCCGAAACCTGTCCCCGCACCCCGCCCCGGCCCGCGCGGCCCCACGACCTATCGCTTCACCGATTGGGCCGCATTTTAAGGAAACTCGGGAAGCGCCTCACGGCGCATCGCCGCCATCAATCCTGCATCCCCCTTGCCAGACGGCGCACACGCTGTCATATGCCCCAGTGCGACACGATACGTTCGACCGTTCCTTGCTCCCTCACCGGCCCAAGTTCTTCGATCAGAGCTGACGACGCCGGGCCATCGCACTTCCGCGGATGGCAAACAGACAAGGAAATCTCACATGGCCAATGGCACAGTGAAATGGTTCAACACCACCAAAGGCTTCGGCTTCATCGCGCCTGAAAGCGGCGGCAAGGACGTCTTCGTCCATATCTCGGCCGTGGAACGCTCGGGCCTGACCGGCCTCTCCGACGACCAGAAGGTCACCTACGATGTCGAAGCCGGCCGCGACGGTCGCGAAAGCGCCATCAACCTTCAGCTCGCCTGAGCCTGACGATCTTGCGGAGGGGCCTGGCGGCTCTTCCGCACTCTACCCGAACAGCGATGGCGGCCGGTCCCCCCGCGCCCAGGCTTCCTCGTCAGCGCGCAGGATCGCCCGGTTGCGCTCGCGGATGATCTCTTCGCTTTTCAACCAGTCCAGGATCCGCATTTGCGCCCATGTCGCGAGGATCCGATTGATCCGCGGCTGATAGCCATTGCCCGTGGCGCGAAAGAACTTGGCAACGCTCTCATCTAACCACAGCGTTACCTTCACCTTCTTCTCGCGCACGTCGATGTCGCGCTCCAGCGTGTGCCACGCCTCGGGCACCTGGCTACGCAGGCTCTCGCCATCGGTGATCATGTCCTGAGTGTCCTCCGCCATCAGCTTCACGAGCTTCTGGCGGGCGATCCGTTCGGTCTTGGTCATGCGGGTCATGGGCCTGTCCTCCTTGGCGTGGCAAACCCTCGCCAGAAAGGGTTAACGAATCGGCGGAGGACCGCGCGGTCCCCTCCGACGTGATGCTGACCAGATGCCGACAGTATGCCGCAGCGGGCATTTTTTCTTGCCAGATCGCGTTAACCGGGCCATATGCGGCCTTGCGACGTTACCTCTATCGACCACTGTTTCCTTCGCGGCTCAGTCACTCGAAGACCCTGACGAAAGCCAACCCGCTGCACTCCCGCGAGCGGTAAGATGTAAAGGAAACAACGACATGCCTAATGGCACCGTGAAGTGGTTCAACACCACCAAAGGCTACGGCTTCATCGCGCCCGATGGCGGCGGCAAGGACGTTTTTGTCCATATCTCGGCCGTGGAACGCTCGGGGTTGACGGGTCTCGCCGACAACCAGAAGGTTACCTACGACCTCGAGGCCGGACGGGACGGACGTGAATCTGCCGTTAATATACAGCCCGCTGACTAAAGCCCTTCTGGCGTTGGCCTTTTCGGCCAGCGCCGCCATATCTCAGGATGCGGGGGAAGCGGCCTTCGCGAAGGCGCTCGCGGATCGCATCCAACCCATTTCCTTCAAGGAAAACAGGGAATTATGCGGCTATATCGGCCGTGACGTCTTCGGCAATCCAGCCAGTTCCGAAATCCGCGTCGGCACCTACGCCACCTGCACCCTCCCCCCCTGGCCGGACAAGCTGGACGTGACCGCGACGTTTCACACGCACTCCACCTATCACCCTGATTACATTTCGGAATTTCCATCCCCCGACGATATCGAGTCCGATCTCGCCAAAGACCTGAACGGCTACATCGCCACCCCCGGCGGCCGCCTCTGGTTCAACGATACGGCCGGCCGCACGATACGTCTCATCTGCACAACCGGTTGCGTCCCGCAGGATCCCGAGTTCCAAAAAGAGACCACAGACCCCGACCTTTCGATCTACAGCCACGCACATCTGCGCAAGATCTTCTCAAATTAGTCTTGGCAAGACGCGGAATGCCTAAGAGGCCCGCGGACCGTCCGGTCCCAAATCGACAGCCTTCTCCACCAATAGGGCACCATCTGGCCAAGGACGCATAAGTTCTTGCACCGCCTCCTCTTTTTCGAAGAGCCAAGTGTCGAAATCATCCGGAGCAAGGATCACCCCCATCCGATGATGAATGTCCTTCACATCGGCATTCGGCTCACAAGTGACGGTCGCGAACTGCGGAACTTCGACACCTCCGGGACCGTGCCAGACGTCATAAATCGCAGCAAAAGCGAGCAAACCTCCGTCCTTCGGCTTGATGGACCAAGCAGTCTTCCGGCGGGTTTCGCCCGTCCACTCATACCAACCGTTTACAGGGACGATACACCGCCTCACCCCTTGAAACGCCGATTTCGCAAAGAGCGTCTCGGACCGGGCGTTGACGATCACCTCCATGACGGGACGACCGCGCGCATTCGTCCTGCCCTGCGGAATAAGCCCCCAACGCATCCGTTCGAGGCGATCTTCCACACGGCAACAAAGCTCCTCCCCCGGGGCGATGTTCAGCCTAGGCGGATCCGCAGCGCCTTGTTCGGAAAGGCACAGGAAGGTGCAGATCTCAGCATGTCCAGACGTCAGAAAGAACCGTCCCGGCATCGGTTAGTCAGACACGCTCTCGACCAGATCGACGACCGCGGGGCCGAGTGCGTCGACGATAACGGACACCCCCTCTGCGTTCGGATGGATCCCGTCTGGCTGCATGAAGGCAGAGGGGCCGTCGCTATCCGAAGCTGCAAGGATGCCGTCAAACCAGGACGGGACAAGTGATACGCCAAATTCATCGGAAAGCTCAGGATACATGCTATCGAAGGCGGCCTTGTAGTCAGGACCGTAGTTTGATGACGCTTCCAAACCGACCATCAGCACTTCGACATCCGCCGCCCGGGCCGCTTCAAGGATCCCTGCAAGGTTCTCACGGCTCACCGCCGGATCGATTCCGCGCAGAAAATCATTCCCACCAAGCGCCACGATCATCGCATCGACCTCCGGTGTGAGCGTCCAGGCAACTCGGGCCAGACCCCCGGCCGTCGTGTCGCCGGAAACGCCCGCATTGATCAGCTCTACCTCATAGCCTTGATCACGCAGCCACATCTCCATCTGCGGGACGAAACCATCGTCCTGTGGAAGTCCATAACCCTGGGTGAGGCTATCGCCAAGCGCAGCGACGACGATCTCGGCCCGCGCCCCGCCGGCGATCACCCCCGAAATCAGCAAAGCCGTCCCAAGGTTGCGCCCACAGCGAAGCGCCCCATATCCCCTCGTGACGCCGCTCAGGAGGATCTTCATGGCCGATACCGTCCTCGCTCTCAAGGACGCGACGCTCTCGCTCGATGGAAATGCCGGCCGGATCGAGATCCTCCACGGCATCAGCCTCGACGTCACGCGGGGCGAAACGCTTGCGCTCGTGGGTCCAAGCGGGTCGGGCAAATCCTCACTCCTCATGCTCATGGGCGGGCTCGAACGCGCCACCTCCGGGTCGGTCACGGCCCTCGGCCAGGACTTGACGGAGATGAACGAAGACGCCCTCGCCCGGTTTCGCAGGGATCATATGGGCGTCGTCTTCCAGTCCTTCCACCTCATTCCCACGATGACGGCGCTTGAAAATGTGGCAACCCCCCTGGAACTGGCGGGAGAAAAGGACGCCTTCGACCGCGCCGGGGCGGAACTCAAAGCCGTCGGCCTCTCCCACCGCGCCGACCACTACCCTACGCAGATGTCCGGCGGCGAACAGCAGCGTGTCGCGCTGGCCCGCGCCTCCGCCCCCCGACCCGAAATCCTTTTGGCCGACGAACCTACCGGCAATCTCGACGAAACGAACGGCTCGGCCATCATCGACCTTCTCCTCGGCCTGCGCGACCGCCATGGCGCGACGCTCGTCATGGTCACCCACTCCATGAGCCTCGCCGCCCGCTGCGACCGCACGATCCGCCTACGCGACGGCCGCCTCGATCTGCCCGCCCACGCCGAGGCCGCTGAATGACGAACCTTCAGCGAGAAGCGCGGGCACATGCCCGAGCGCCGAGCGGATGCTGAGCACCGCCGTCCGCTTCGCCCGCCGGGAACTCCGCGGCGGCCTGCGCGGCTTCCGTATCTTCCTCGCTTGTCTCGCCCTCGGCGTCGCTGCCATCGCTGCCGTCGGCTCCGTCCGGGCCGCGATCCAGGCGGGCCTCGAACGCGAAGGCGCAGCTCTCCTCGGAGGCGATGCCGAACTCCGCTACACCTACCGCTACGCGACCGAGGACGAACGCGCGTGGATGGACGCCAATGCCCTCGCGGTCTCCGAAATCGTCGACTTCCGCTCGCTCGCCACGACCGGCGAAGGAACCGGCGCCGACCGCGGCCTAACACAAGTCAAAGCCATCGACGGCCTCTACCCCCTGATCGGCGAGGTCGTCCTGACCCCCGACATCCCGCTGGCCGATGCGCTCTCCGGTAACGGCACCCTCCCCGGCGCCGTGATGGAGCGTCAGCTATCCGACCGCATGGCGCTCGCCCCCGGTGACACCTTCCGCCTGGGCACGCAGGATTTCGTCCTGACCGCCACGATGATCGACATTCCCGACGCCAATGCCGGCGGTTTCGCCCTCGGCCCCACGACCATCGTCCTCCTCGAAGACCTAGCCAATTCCGGCCTGCTCGCCGAAGGCACGCTCTTCGAAAGCCGCTACCGTCTCGACCTGCCTGACGGCGCCAATCTCGACGCGCTCCGCACGGAGGTGGAACAGACGTTCCCCCAGGGCGGCGCCCGCTGGTCCGATGCCCGCAACGGCGCCCCCGGCATCGCCCAATTCGTCGACCGCCTCGGCGCCTTCCTCGTGCTCGTCGGCCTTTCCGGGCTGGCCGTCGGCGGCGTCGGCGTCTCCGCCGCCGTCCGCGCCTACCTTGCGGGCAAGACCAGCACGATCGCCACCCTGAAGACCCTCGGCGCCACCCGCGCGACGATCTTTCTGACCTACTTCCTGCAGGTCGGCGCGCTGACCATCGTCGGCATCGCACTCGGCCTGATCCTCGGCGGCGCCCTCCCCCTCCTTTTCGCGCCTCTGATCGAGGCCCGGCTGCCCGTCCCGGCGGAATTCACCATCCATCCGGCGCCCCTGGCCGAAGCCGCCCTCTACGGTCTCCTTGCCGCCCTCGTCTTCACCCTCTGGCCGCTCGCCCGAACCGAGGATGTCCGCGCCGCCACCCTCTTCCGCGACGGGGGGGAGGCAGGCGGCTGGCTCCCCCGCCCCGGATACATCGTGGCGACCTTCGCGATCCTTGCCATCCTCATCGCCGCTGCGGCGACCCTCACCGACGCGCTGACCCTCACGCTCTACACAGCCGCCGGCATCGCCGGTTCTCTCGTGATCCTTGCGCTTGCCGCGCTCGCCGTCCGCGCCCTGGCCCGCCGCTCCACCACCGCCGCGCGCGGCAGGCCGGCCCTTCGCGCCGCGCTCGGCGCCATCGGCGGGCCGAGGTCCGAGGCGATCTCGGTTGTTCTCTCGCTCGGCCTCGGCCTCACCGTCCTCGCCTCGGTCGGCCAGATCGACGGCAATCTTCGCCAAGCCATCGCCCGCGACCTGCCCGAGGTCGCGCCGTCTTTCTTCTTCGTCGATATCCAGCCCGACCAGCTCGAGGGCTTCAACGACCGCCTCGCGACCGACCCCGCCGTCTCCCGCGTCGATACCGCGCCGATGCTCCGCGGCATCATCTCGCAGATCAACGGCCAGCCCGCCCGCCAGGTCGCGGGCGATCACTGGGTCCTCGATGGCGACCGCGGCGTCACCTACAACGCCGCCCAACCCGAAAACACCACTCTGACCGAAGGCGAATGGTGGCCCGAAGACTATACCGGCCCGCCCCTCATCTCGTTCGCCGCAGAAGAAGGCGCGGAGCTCGACCTCGAAATCGGCGACGAGATCACCATCAACATCCTCGGCCGCGACATCACGGCCACGATCGCCAGCTTCCGCGAGGTCGATTTCTCTACCGCCGGGATCGGCTTCATCCTCTCGATGAACCCTGCCGCCCTCGCAGGCGCGCCCCACACGCACATCGCCACCGTCTATGCCGAACAGGAGGCCGAGGCGCAGATCCTCCGGGACCTCGCCAACGCCTATCCCAACATCACCGGCATCGCCGTGCGCGACGGGATCGCCCGCGCCTCCGACCTGCTCGACGGGATCGCCGCCGCTGTCTCCTACGGCGCCGCCGCCACACTCTTGACCGGGTTTCTCGTCCTGATCGGCGCCGCCGCCGCGGGCGAGCGGGCGCGGACGACCGAAGCCGCGATCCTCAAGACCATCGGCGCCACCCGGCGCCGCATCCTGACCAGCTTCGCCCTGCGCGCCGCCCTCCTCGGCTTCGCTGCGGGCTGCGTGGCGCTGCTAGCGGGTATCATCGGCGGCTGGTCCGTCACGACCTTCATCATGGACACGTCCTACGCCGTCATCTGGGGCTCCGCCCTGCCGATCATCCTCGGCGGCATCGCGGCCACGCTACTCGCGGGCCTCGCCTTCGCATGGCGCCCGCTCGCTGCACGGCCCGCCCAAGTCCTCCGCGCCCGCGAATGACGCCGGAACCCTTCCCCACCGCTGGCGTTCGCTAGCCATGGCCTACGAACCAAAACGACGCGGCGACTGGCCCGCAGCCCCCGTCATCTACGAGATCTATCCACGCTCCTTCCGCGACACGACCGGCTCGGGCGAAGGCGACCTGAACGGCATCACGGAGGGGCTGAGCCACGTCGTGGATCTTGGCGTCGATGCGATCTGGATCTCGCCCTTCTTCGTCAGCCCCCATGCCGATGGCGGCTATGACGTGGCCGACCACCGCAATATCGATCCGCGCTACGGCACGCTCCGCGATTTCGAAACCCTCGTGGAGACCGCGCACAAGCGTGGCCTCAAGGTCATGATCGATCAGGTCCTCAACCACACCAGCGACAAGCACCCCTGGTTCCAGCGCGCCATCGACGGCAACAGTGACTGCGCCGACCGCTATGTCTGGCGCGATCCCAAACCCGACGGGACGGCGCCGAACAACTGGCTCTCCCAGTTCGGCCCGCCCGCCTGGACGTGGAACCATAAGCGGCGGCAATACTATTTTCACCAGTTCCTCGCAGGCCAGCCGTCGCTCGACCTGCGCAACGAGGTGGTCCAGGACAAGCACCGCACGCAGATCCAGTGCTGGCGCGACCGTGGCGTCGATGGATTCCGCTTCGACGTCTGTACCTCCTACCTCTTCGACCCCTCCATGAAGGACAACCCCCCGGCCTCGCCCGACGTCCAGGACAAGGTCTCGGGCGAGAACTTCGTGCCCTACACGTATCAGGACCATGTCTACGACATGCTGCCGGGCGACGGCGTCGACTACATGAAGAAGTTGCGCGATTGGGCGGGAGACGACGCCTGGCTCTTGGGCGAGATCAGCTCGGGCAACCAGTCCATCGAACTCGCCTGCCGGATGACCGCACCCGACAAACTCGACGCCTGCTACACGACCGACCTGCCCGAAAACAAAGGCAAGCCGCGCGCCATCGCCGACATCCTGTCGCGCGAGGACAAGCCCGGCGCCGCCTGGTGGATGTCGTCCCACGATCAGCCGCGCCACCTGACCATTGCGGGCGACGGCTCCGACCGAGACGCCCGGCTCTTCGCCATGCAATGCGCCCTGCTGCCCGGCCCGTGGCTCGTCTTCCAGGGGGAGGAACTGGCCCTTCCCCAACCGGACCTCACGCGGGAAGAGACGACCGACCCGCTCGACCTCCTCTACTGGCCGGACGGCCCCGGGCGGGAAGGCGCGCGCGTCCCGATCCCCTGGCATGAAGGGGCGGACAATTTCGGCTTCACCTCCGGCACGCCCTGGCTGCCCATGCGCTGGCCGTCCGGAAAGGCAGTGATGCGCCAGGCCGATGACGGCGGCGTGGCGGCGTTCTATCGCAAGCTCACCGAAGCGCGCCGGACCCACGGGCTCGGACGGGGCACGGCAGAGGTCGCAGACATCGCCGACGACTACATTGAACTTTCTCTCAAGACGCCCGAAGGCAATTTCCGGGCCGCCATCAACCATTCCGGCGAAGGGCGCGCCCATCCCGACGGCTGCGGCGATCCGGTTCTTATCAGCCACAAGGGCGACGGCCTGCCGCCCCGCAGCGCCGCGCTCTACACCGCCTGAGCCCGCAGATCCCAGCGCCGGAGGGGCCGCCACAAGGTAAGGTTTCTCTGACTTGGCGAAAGGTCGCCGCCAAAACACTCTCTTCCTGCCAAGCGGATGCCGCGTTTACCGCTATGACGGTCAAGCGCCTGAGGGACGTGTGGTTCGGGGAGAGTGCGAAGAGACATGGTTGGTCAGACTGCCCATCAGAGAGCCCCCCTAGCGGGGCGCGGCGCCGCATGAAGGCGCTCAGCCTCCTGTCCTCCCTTACCGAACGGCACCTCGAACTGACCTTGAAGAGCGGACCGCACCGGACCCGCGTGCTCGACCGTCCGGGCCTCTGGCTGCCCGAGGCCGAACGCGAGCAGATCCGCCAGACCGTCACCGCACTCGCCGCTAAGGTCGAACCGCGCGGCGCGCTCGATTATGGCGTCTTCCTCGACGACGCGCAGGTCTGGTCGCAGCTCTGCCTGACGCTGGTCTACGACCGCCAGACCGGCACCCTCATCGCCTTCAACGCGCTCCGCTGGATCGATCTTGAGGAGACAGGGCGCGAGCCGATCCTGCATCTGGGCCTCGCCATGGTTGACCCCGATTACCAGTCGCGCGGTGTCTCGTGGATCCTTTACGGGCTGACCGTCATGCTCGTCTTCATGCGGGGCGGGCTCAGGCCGATGCGGGTGACCAGTGTCAGCCAGGTCCCCGCCGTTGTCGGCCGCGTCGCGCAATCCTTCAAGGACACCTACCCCGACGGCAAGGCCGACCGCCCGCGATTTCGCCACCTGCGCATCGCGCGCGCGATCATGGCCGATCACCGCGACGCGTTCGGTGTCGGTGACGATGCGTGGTTCGAAGAGGACGGCTTCGTCATCCGCAATGCTTATACCGGCGGCTCCGACGCGATGAAGAAAGCCTTCGACGAGGCCGCCCACCACCGCGACGCCTATATCAACGACCTCTGCCGCGAGACGCTGGATTACTCGCGAGGCGACGATTTCCTTCAGATCGGCGAGATGGACCTTTCGATCGCCCGAGGATACCTCCTGCGCGATGTCCCGCGCGACAGCCGCAAGGCGGTCCTCATGGCCGGTCTCTTCTCGGTCGTTCAAAACTGGGCCGCCCCCGCCGCCAGCTGGCTGAACAGCAAGCGCGAATGGCAGGGCCTGCGGCCGGCGAAAGCTTCAGATGTTTGATTATTCCGAATTCACCACCCGTAACCTGGGCTTCGTGACCGGGGACGAGCAGCAGATGCTGCGCGACGGCCACGTCTTCGTCTGCGGCACGGGCGGGATGGGGGGCGCGGCGATCCTGGCGCTTGCCCGCGCCGGCGTGGGGCGGATGACCCTCTCGGATATCGACAGCTTCGAGATGTCGAACCTCAACCGACAGGTCTTTGCCTGGACCGACACGATTGGTGTCCACAAGGCCGAGGCGACGGCGGAACAGCTTCGCCGAATCAACCCCGACATCCAGCTCGAGGTGCTGCATGACAACTGGGCCGATCAGGTCGACCGGATCGTCGCCGACGCTCAGGTCGTCATCAACGGCACCGACGACCTCGGCGCCTCGCTCCTGCTCTACCGCACCGCCCATCGCACCGGCCGCCCGGTGATCGACAGCTACGCCTCGCCTTTGCCGTCGGTCTATGTCACCGGCCCCGACGAACCCGCACCGGAATTGAGGCTCGGCTACCCGACACGCGACACCGCCTGGAACGCCCTGACCGATGCACAGCGCGACGCGGCCTTCCAGGCAGAGGCGGAGTATGTGCTGACCCACTCCAGCTCTGCGTTCCACATCGACCTCGCCCTTGCCGGAGAGGTCGCCGCAGGCCGCCGCAGCCGTATGTCCTTTGCCCCGATGGTCATCACCTCGGGCATGCTGATGGGCTACGAAGCCATCGCGGCGCTTATCGGCAGGAAGACCCGCACCGATTGCCGCGGCTGGTTCCTCAACCCCTACGCTGCCCGCGTAGAACGCCCGCGAAATCCTGCGATCGCGGCCCTGATCCGGCCGATCGTCCGCCGTAAGCTCAAGCGGATGATGGCGGAATGACCTCGACCGGCACCCTCTACGCCGACGCCTTTGTCTCGGTCCTCGCCGGTATCTCGCTCTTCGGCCTCCGCTGGGGCGTCTCCAAGACAGGCGTCACCGGCCGGATGCGCCGGATGTTCAGCTTCGCCGCAGGTGTGCTCGGTGTGTTCTACCTCCTGCGCGTCCCGGCCTGGCTGACCGAAGCCGATTTGGCCGACCGCGCGGTGATCGCCACAGCCGCGCTGATCCCGCTCGCCATGACACTCGTCGCCGAAACCGCCGTCGGCCGCCACGCCCCGCGCTGGATCAAGCTGATGATGGCGGTCGGCACCCCGGCGTTCATCCTCGGCGCGCTGGTCCTACCGTCCTCTACCGGCCGCATCTACCTGCCGCTCCTCCTCGTCTTTCAGGTCGCCACCTTCATCGGTCTCGCCCGCCTTCTGTGGAGCCAGGGGCTCGACCTCACCCTCGCGCAGCGACGCCTCGCGCGGACCTTCGGTTTGGTCATGCTGGCCGCCAGCCCGCTCGTCATCACTGACTTCTCCTTCACCAACGCCGGGTTCCCGCTTCACCTCTCGGCCCTTGTGATCCTGGTCGGTGTCTGGCTGATCGTGTCCGCGTCCAGCTGGACGGTCCGGCCCACCATCGCACTGGCCGCCTTGGGCTGCTTCGCGGCGCTCGCGACCTTGGGCGGGTTCACCGTCGCCTTGTCCGCCGGCGCGAACCCGGTCACCGCGACCGCCTTCCTGCTGGCCCTCCTGATCTTCGCCGCCATCATTGGCGAAGCACTGCGGCTCAAGGCCGGCACCCTCGCCGGTCGTCTGACAGAATTCCTCGTCATCCCACCGCGGGACAATCAGGAAAGCGACCTGCTGATCCGCCTCGCAGGGCTCGACCCGATCACGCTGGACAGTGCCGAGCTGTCCGAATTCGACGAAACCGCGCTCACCCGCACCTTCGGCACACGGCCGCTCTGGACACCGGACGGCACGACCGACGAGGATACGACCGAACAACTGACGGAAATCCTCCGCCGCACCACAAGCACCCATATCCTGGCGACCGATATCGCCCCCCTGCGCCTCGTCGCGCTCCAGCTGTCCCCCGCCGAAGCGAATGCACAGGTCGAAGGCCTGCTGGCCGCAGCCGCCTGGCGCCTCCGCACAAAGGCCACGCCATGAGCATCGAGATACGAACCGGCGATTTCGAGGCGTTCTTCCAGGCTCCGTTCGAGGCCTATGAGGGTCAGTCCTACGTCTCGCCGCTCAAGGCCGACCTCAAACGTTTCGTTTCACCCGCTGAGAACCCGCTCTTCGACGGCGCGGACGATATCGCGATCTTCACCGCCCATCGCGATGACAAGCCCATCGGGCGCATCACCGCCCATGTCCACCGTGCCTCGAACGACGCCCACGGGCTCAACACCGCCTATTTCGGCTATTTCGACTGCGCCGACGATGCCGAGGCCGCCCGCGCCCTGCTGACCGCGGCCGAAGAGTGGGCCAAGGCCCGCGGTTTCGATACCCTTGTCGGCAACTTCAACCTCACCGCCATGCAGATGATCGGCGTCCAGACCGGCGGTTTCGACCACCCGGCCTATTCCGATTGCATGGCCGGCCCACCCCACCTTCCGCGCCTTCTGGAAGCCAACGGCTTCAAACCGTTTTTCCCTATGTCGACCTACGACATCGACCTCGCCGACTGGGACAGACGCGCCGGCCCCGCCCGCACCCTACCCACCGACCTTACCTTCGCCCCGATCACCCGCCGGACCCTCGCCGCCCGGCTGGACGATGCGCGCCAGGTCCTGAACGAAAGCTTTTCCGACAACCCGATGTTTGTCCCGGTCAGCAAGGCGGAGTACGACTTTCAGGCGAAGGACCTGAAATGGGTCATGGATATGCGCCTCTCCGCCGTGGTCCACTCCGAAGGCAAACCTGTCGGCGCGCTGATCGCGATCCCCGATCTGAACCCGCTGCTGAAACGGATCGGCTCGCAACTGTCTCTCTCCACACCCATCCACTACATGCACCACAGGCTCACCAACCGCCGCATGGTCGTCGTCTATTACGGCGTCCTGCCCGCGTGGCGCGGTCGCGGGCTGACGCTCATCATGCTCGACCACGTCCTCCGCGCGGCACTCAAGGCGGGATATCGGCAGGCGGGTGGCACCTGGATCTCGGAAGAAAACATCGCAAGCCTCCGTCAGAAGGAAAAACTCGGCGCGCGAACACTGCAATCGCTCCACCTTTTCCGAAAATCTCTGTGACGCTCGACCGTCAGACCTTCCTCTCCTGCGCGGCAGAGGCCGGGCTTGCGCCCAGCATTCACAACACCCAACCCGCCCACTGGACGCTGCGACCCGACGGCACCGTCACCCTTCATTGCCGCAAGGACGCCGCCCTGCCCGTCGCCGACCCGTCGGGCCACGACCTCCTTCTCAGCTGCGGCACCGCGCTCGAAGGCTTCCTGATCGCGCTGTCCCGCCACGGGCGTACCGCGTCGGTCACCGCGCTCGACGGCACGATCGGCGCCGATATCGCCACGCTCTTTATCACCGAAACCGACGCCGGTCCCGATCCGCTGGCCGACCACGTCAAGGCCCGCACAACCTATCGCGGCGGCTTTGCTCCCGCGGAGGATCGCAAGCAGGCCATCACGAACTGGGCGGCCAACCAAAACGACGTCGCCATCGTCACCGAAAAGACCCGCCTGCGAGAGATCGCGAAATACGGCGACGCCCTTGCCCACAGCATTCTCCGCAACGATGGCTTCCGGGAAGAGCTTCTGGATTGGAGCCGCCTCAGCCCCGCCCACCCCCGCTGGGCGCGGGACGGGCTCAACGCCGCCGCCTTGTCGCTCCCGGCCTGGCAGGCCCGGCTGATGCCGCTTTTCTTCGGCCGGGCGCTCTTCACCCTTTTCGACAGGATCGGCATGGCCCGGCCCCTGACCGCGGAAGCGGACAAGACCCTCTCCGCCACCGCCCTCGTCTTCCTCGCCGTGCCCGCCGGGACGTCCGCCCTCGACGCTGGACGCCCCTATTACCGGCGACTCCTCGACCTCGCCGCGCTCGGCTTCGCCACCTGGCCTCTCTCCGTCCTCGTGGACGATCCGGAGGCGCAGGAAGGGTTTCTCAAGGAATTCGGTTTCGAGGACCACCGCCTGATCGCCGCCCTGCGCGTCGGCCCGCCAGACGGCATACCTGCGGAAAGGGCCCGCCGCCCGCTCGGTGAGATCGCATCGGTCGACGGCTGACCGCTAGCGGCAGAACGACCCGCTGCGATACCGCGCCGTATCGAAGTGGAAGTGATCCTGGTGGAACCGGTCCGAATCCGGCCCAAGGACCGTGCCGAAGATCCCACAGGCCGCGCTGTGCATCTGGCGCAGCTGCTGGCCATGCGCCGCGCTCCGCCAACCGGTCAGCAGTGTAATCTCCGTCCCGTCCCGCAGAATGAAACCAGAGATATCGATCGCGCGCCCCTTGCCATGCTCGGAAATCCGCCCACCCGGCTGATTGTTCCGCGTCCGGCACGAGTAATGCGCAGCCACCCGCAGCCGCGCGAGCCCGCCACCGGTCGATCCGATCGCAGGCTTCACCCCCTGCGAGACCCAGCGGTAAAACGCATCCGCCGTTACGCAATCCATCGTCGCCTGCTGGGTCAGCGGAACGCCATCGACCGATCGGATGCGCACCGGATTGGCCACACCGCAGCCCGGAATCCGCCCCGGCACCGGCGGAATGACCTCCCCCTGGATCAGCAGGTTCCCGCATACCGCGCCTGCCCGCCGCTCTCTCTGCACACGCTGCCCCATGGCAAGGATCGCCTCGGACCGTTGCGCGGGCCGCAGCGAGACCCGCACGGCTTCCTCTGTCGCGGAATAAAGGATCACCGACCGCTCGAAGGCGATCTGGGCGAACCGCTCGCTCGGCCGCGCTTCCGGGCGCGCCGCTGCCGGGCCAGCCGTCTCGGGCGCTGCGGGAACCGGCAGCGCCGCTGGCAAACCGCGCCTCTGCGGCCGCACGGAGGGCGCCAGCCCTTGCGGAAAGCTCAGCGCCACCTGCGCGACAGGGTCAAGCCCGCTGCCCGCCTCCACCGCGAATGACAGAATTGCGGGGGTAAGATCCGCCGGCGCGGACAGATCCGCCTCTCCGGCGACAACCGGCGCGGCAATCCTGCCCAGCGCAGTCTCCGATCCGCCGCCACCCACAGCCAGTGCCTCGACCGGCGCGTCCCGCGCCACAGGCCGCGCCGAAGCGGCCAGTTCCACCACCTTAGCAGGCCCGGACGGGCGCGCGCTTGGACGCAGCGGATCGGCCTGCCCGGCCAAACCGACCGCGATCAGCATCAATGCCAGGCTCCCGACCTTCATGGTCTCCGCCCGAAATTCGGCGCATCGGTATCCTGCCCCGCCTCAACGATCCCCCGGCGGATCGCCCGCGTCCGGGTGAAGTAGGCATGCAGATGGTCCCCGTCGCCCGTCCGGATCGCCCGCTGAAGCGCGAACAGCTCTTCCGTGAACCGACCAAGGATCTCCAGCGTCGCGTCGCGATTGGTCAGGAACACATCCCGCCACATCGTCGGATCCGATGCGGCGATCCGCGTGAAGTCCCGAAACCCGGCAGCGGAGTATTTCACCACCTCGCTATCCGTAACCCGCCGCAGATCATCGGCCACGCCGACCATCGTATAGGCGATCAGATGCGGCGCGTGCGATGTCACGGCAAGCACCAGATCGTGGTGATCGGCATCCATCTCATCCGTATAGGCGCCAAGCGCCTGCCAGAACCGCGCCAGCCGGTCGACCTCCCCCCGATCCGCGCCCTCAGGCGGGACGAGGATCGTCCAGCGGTTGTCGAAAAGCTCTGCAAAGCCCGATTGCGGCCCGGACTGCTCCGTTCCGGCAAGCGGATGGGCCGGAACGAAATGCACGCCCTCGGGCAGCCGCGGCCCGACATCCGCGATCACCGCCCGCTTGACCGAACCGACATCCGACACGACCGCACCGGGCTTGAGCATCGGCGCGATCTCTTCGGTCACCGCACCCATCGCGCCGACCGGAACGCAAAGCACCACAAGATCCGCATCCGCCACGGCATCGGCCGCGCTCTCCGCAACCTCGTCGACCAGGCCCATTTCCTTGGCGATCGCCCGGGTCTCGGCAGACCGCGCGGTGCCCACGACCGTCCCGGCGGCGCCCGCACGGCGGATCGCATGGGCCATCGAAGACGCGATCAGACCCAGCCCGATCAGGGCGACCTTGCGGTAGATGACGCTCACTGCTGGGCAGCCTTGAACTGTCCGATCGTATGGGCGACACGCCGGCAAGCCGCTTCGTCGCCGACGGTAATTCGAAGGCAGTTTGGCAGGTTATAGCCCGCCACCCCTCGCACGATGATCCCGTTTTCCTTAAGAAACGCGTCACAGGCTTCCGCCTCGGCCCTGTCGGCAAAACGGGCTAGGACGTAGTTCGCCATGGAGGTGTCGGAGGGCACCCCATGGCTCGCCAAAGCCTCAGCCAGCCAATGCCGCCAGCGGCTGTTGACCTCTCTGCATCTTTCCGTATGAGCAATGTCGCGAACCGCCGCTTCCGCCGCCATCAAAGCCGCGCTGGAAAGATTGAACGGTCCGCGGATCCGCCGAAGTACATCGATCACCTCTTGCGGGCCATAACCCCACCCGATGCGCAGCCCGCCAAGCCCGTAGATCTTCGAAAACGTCCGGGTCATCACGACATTTGGCCGCGCCTCGATCAGCGCGAGGCCCGCATCGTAGCCTTCGACATACTCCGCATAGGCACCATCGAGCACCAAAAGACAGTGGCCCGGTAGGCCATCCGCTAGACGAGCGAGTGCGTCAGTGCCGATCATCGTTCCGGTTGGGTTGTTCGGGTTCGCTATGAAGACGAGGCGGGTGTTGTCCGTCACCGCATTCAGAATCGCATCGACATCCGTTACTCTGTCGCATTCCGCCACGGAAACCGGCGTCGCGCCAGCTGCCAGCGTCCAGATCCGATACATCGAGAAACCGTGTTCAGTGTGGATCACCTCGTCCCCGGGACCTGCATAGGCCTGGCAGAGAAAGTCAATGATCTCGCCCGAGCCGGCGCCACAGATGATACGGGCCGGATCGACACCATGCACGTCGCCAATGGCTTCCCGCAGGTCCAGATGGTCGGAGGACGGATAGCGGTGCAGCTCTGTTGCGGCGCGCCGGAAAGCCTCGACCGCAGCTTCTGACGGACCAAAGAGATTCTCGTTCGACGACAGCTTCAGAACGTTTGATTGACCGGGAAGGCGGCTTGCTCCGCCCTCATAGAGCTCGATATCGAGGATACCAGGTTGCGGTCTAAGGATCTGTGTCATCGGGTCTGGTCCAGGATAGCAGCCGCGTTGTTCTAGCTGGACGGATCGGTTCTGGCCAGTAGGTCGATGGGAGGGGTGGCCGTCCACGCAATCTGTTGCCGCAAGAAGGGTTTTCTAGAGAATCCTCGAGATGCAAATCCTTCCAGAAGGATTTGACGCTTCAAGATCTTCTGGAAGATTTTGCGCGCCGACAAAAAAGCCGCCCGGGCGAGGGCGGCTTTTGGACTGGCTCAGCGCCAGATCAGTTTTTGGCGTAGAATTCGACGACGAGGTTCGGTTCCATCATCACCGGGTAGGGCACGTCGCCCAGTTGCGGCATGCGGGTGAAGGTCGCGGTCATCTTGGAATGGTCCGCCTCGATGTAGTCCGGCACGTCCCGCTCGGGCAATTGGGCGGCTTCGAGCACGGAGGCCAGCTGCTTTGACTTCTCGCGGACCTCGATCACGTCGCCTTCCTTCACGCGGTAGGAAGGGATGTTGACGCGCTGGCCGTTCACCTTGACGTGGCCGTGGTTCACGAACTGGCGGGCCGCGAATATCGTGGGCACGAACTTGGCGCGGTAGACGACGGCGTCGAGGCGCCGCTCGAGCAGGCCGATGAGGTTTTCACCGGTATCGCCGCGAACGCGTTCAGCCTCGGCATAAATGCGGCGGAACTGCTTTTCGGTCAGGTCGCCGTAATAGCCCTTGAGCTTCTGCTTGGCGCGCAGCTGGATACCGAAATCGGACAGCTTGCCCTTGCGGCGCTGACCGTGCTGGCCGGGGCCGTATTCGCGGCGGTTGACGGGGCTTTTCGGACGGCCCCAGATGTTTTCGCCCATGCGGCGGTCGATCTTGTACTTGGCAGACGTGCGTTTGGTCACGGCTGATCTCCTTCAGGGGACCCTCGTCCGCCCTTGCGGGCGTTCTCGGGCGGTTTCATGAAGGGCGTTGTCCTTTCCCGTTTCCGGGCGACAGGCCTCCCCTTGCGGGGGCCGCCAACACCAACGAAGGCCGCCATCTATGCGGACAGGCGCGGCCTGTCAACCACATCCGACGGGTCGCGCGGCGCCGTCGCCAACGGCGCCAATTTTGACGATTTCCGTCAAGGCGCCCTGCCGGTCGGCCAGCTAGGCTCGGACCCGAGGAGATTTCGATGTCAGATACCTTTCTTGACCATGTCGCCCGGACGCTCGAGGAGATCGAGGCCGACGGCATGATGAAGCGCGAGCGGCTCATCACCTCGCCCCAGGGGGGCGAGATCACCGTGGGCGACGCGCAGGTGCTGAACCTCTGCGCGAACAATTATCTTGGGCTTGCCGACCACCCTGCCCTGATCGCGGCCGCCAAGGACGCAATGGACGACAAGGGGTTCGGCATGGCCTCTGTCCGGTTCATCTGCGGGACGCAGGACCTGCATCGGGAGCTGGAGGGCCGCCTCGCGCGCTTTCTCAACAAGGACGATGCGATCCTCTTTGCGGCCTGTTTCGATGCCAATGGCGGGCTTTTCGAGCCGCTTTTGGGGCCGAAAGACGCGGTGGTTTCGGACGCGCTGAACCATGCGTCGATCATCGACGGGATCCGGCTCTGCAAGGCGAAGCGGTATCGCTATGCGAATTCCGACATCGAGGATCTGGAGCGGCAGCTGACGATGGCCCGGGCGGATGGGGCGCGCTTCGTCATGATTGCGACGGACGGCGTGTTCAGCATGGACGGCTATCTGGCGAAGCTGCCCGAGATCGTGGCGCTTGCTCGGGCGCATGATGCACTCGTCATGGTCGATGATTGCCATGCGACAGGCTTCATGGGGCCGAAGGGGGCGGGCACGCCGGCGCATTTCGGGGTGGAGGTGGATATCCTGACGGGGACGCTCGGCAAAGCACTGGGGGGCGCGATCGGGGGGTATATCGCGGGACCGCAGCCGGTGATCGACCTGTTGCGGCAGCGGGCACGGCCCTATCTGTTCTCCAATTCGCTGCCGCCTGCGGTCGTGGCTGCGGGGCTTGAGGCGTTGCGTCTGGTCGAGGAGGGCGACGATCTGCGGGAGCGCCTGTTCGACAATGCGCGCTACTGGCGCGCGGGGCTTGAGCGACTCGGGTTCGACCTATTGCCCGGCGAGCATCCGATCATTCCGGTGATGCTGGGCGAGGCCCGTCTGGCGCAGGACATGGCGGCGCGGCTGTTCGAGGAGGGGGTCTATGTCTCGGGCTTCTTCTTCCCTGTCGTGCCACGCGGGCAGGCGCGGATCCGGACGCAGATGAATGCTGCGCTGACGCGCGACGAACTCGACCGAGCGCTCGGCGCGTTCGAGCGGGCGGGGAAGTCCACCGGGGCGCTGTCGTGAGCGGTACGATGCGCGCCCTTGTGAAGAGCGCCTCGGCGGAGGGGCTGACGCTGGAGACCGTGCCGGTTCCCGAGATCGGGGCCGACGACGTTCTCATCCGCATCCACAAGACGGGGATTTGCGGGACAGATATCCATATCTGGAACTGGGATGAGTGGGCGCAACGGACGGTGCGGGTCCCGCTGACGATCGGGCATGAATTCGCGGGCGAGGTCGTTGAGCTCGGCGCGAATGTCACCGATCTGACGATCGGGCAGCGCTGTTCTGGCGAGGGGCATCTGATCGGGCATGCGTCCCGGCAGGCGCGGGCGGGGAAGTTCCATCTGGACCCGGATACGCGCGGGATCGGGGTGCACGAGCCCGGCGCGTTTGCCGATTACCTGCGGCTGCCCGCCTTCAACGTCGTGCCGCTGCCCGAGGCGATCCCGGATGAGATCGGTGCAATCCTCGATCCGCTGGGCAATGCCGTCCATACGGCGCTGAGCTTCGATCTGGTGGGCGAGGACGTGCTGGTGACGGGGGCCGGGCCGATCGGGATCATGGCGGCCGCCGTCGCGCGGCATGTGGGCGCACGGCATGTGGTCATCACCGATATCAATTCCGACCGCCTGGCGCTGGCCGCCCGAGTGGCGGATGTGGTGCCGGTCAATGTGGCCGAGACGGCGCTGGCCGAGGTCGTGGGCCGGTTACGGCTGGCACAGGGATTCGATGTGGGGCTCGAGATGTCGGGCAGTCAGGCGGCGCTGGACCAGATGGTCGAGGCGCTGGTGATGGGAGGCCGCATCGCGATGCTGGGGATCCCGCCGGGGCGGTCGCCGGTCGACTGGTCGCGGATCGTCTTCAAGGCGATCACGATCAAGGGGGTCTATGGCCGCGAGATCTTCGAGACGTGGTACAAGATGATCGCGATGCTGGAGAACGGGCTGGACGTGGGCGCGGTCATCACCGACCGGTTACCCGCTGCAGACTTCGCGCAAGGGTTTCAGACCATGCGGTCAGGGGGCAGCGGCAAGGTGGTGCTCGACTGGAGCTAGCCGCATTTCGAGAAGCCGCAATTGCCACAGACTGCGCAGCCTTCGACCATGCGCAGATCGAAGCTGCCGCAGGAGGCGCAGGCGGCGCCGCGGGGACGGTCTCCGGCGACCATGACCTCTGCCTTGGGGTCGATCTTAAGGCCCAGCCCCTCCCCGTCGAGGAAGCCAATGGCGATCATGTGCTGTTCAATCACGCCGCCGATGGCCGCAAGGATGGAGGGGACGTAGCGGCCCTTCATCCAGGCCCCGCCGCGGGGGTCGAAGACCGCCTTGAGTTCCTCGACGACGAAGGTTACGTCGCCGCCGCGGCGGAAGACGGCGGAGATCATCCGGGTGAGCGCGACCGTCCAGGCGAAATGCTCCATGTTCTTGGAATTGATGAAGATTTCGAAGGGGCGGCGGCGGCCGTTCAGGAGGATGTCGTTGAGCGTGATGTAGATCGCGTGTTCGCTGTCGGGCCATTTGAGCTTGTAGGTGTGACCTTCGAGCGATGTGGGGCGGTCGAGAGGTTCCGACATGTAGACGACATCGCCGGTGGCGGTCGGGACGTCTTGAGTATTTTCGGCCAGATGAAGGGTGGGTTTCTCTTTCTTTTCAGGCGTGTCGCTGACGGAGAGGACCGAGCCGGTCACCGCATTAGGGCGGTAGGTCGTGCAGCCTTTGCAGCCTTGGTCCCAGGCAGCCATGTAGACGTCCTTGAAGGCGTCGAAGGAGATGTCTTCGGGGCAGTTGATGGTCTTGGAGATGCTGGAATCGACCCATTTCTGGGCGGCGGCCTGCATCCGGACGTGATCGAGGGGTGCGAGCGTCTGCGCGTTGACGAAATGGTCGGGAAGGTCGGCATCTGCGCCGAATTTCTCGCGGTAGAGCTGGACGGCGTAGTCGACGACCTCCTCCTCGGTGCGGGAACCGTCGGGTTGCAGGACCTTGCGTTTGTAGCTGTAGGCGAAGACCGGCTCGATGCCTGAGGAGACGTTGCCCGCGTAGAGACTGATCGTGCCGGTGGGGGCGATGGAGGTGAGGAGCGCGTTGCGGATGCCGTGCTGGGCGATGCCGTCGCGGATGTCGTGGTCCATATCGCGCAAGGAGCCGGAGGCGAGGAAGGCGTCGGCGTCGAAGAGCGGAAAGGCGCCCTTTTCCTTCGCCAGGTCGGTCGAGGCGGCGTAGGCGGCGCGGGCGATCCGGTAGGTCCAGTCTTCGGTCTGGGCCGCGGCCTCCTCCGTCCCGTAGCGGAGGCCGAGCATGAGGAGCGCGTCGGCGAGCCCCGTGATGCCGAGGCCGATGCGGCGCTTGTTCTGGGCCTCTTCCTCTTGCTGGGGGAGCGGGAAGCGGGAGGCATCGACCGTGTTGTCCATCATCCGGATGGCGGTCGCGACCAGAGTGTCGAGTTCGTCTTCGTCAATGCGCGCCTTCGTCTCGAACGGGTCGCGGACGAGGCGGGCGAGGTTGATGGAGCCGAGCAGGCACGCGCCGTAGGGCGGCAGGGGCTGTTCGCCGCAGGGATTGGTGGCGGCGATCGTCTCCACGTAGCGGAGGTTGTTCATCGCATTGATGCGGTCGATGAAGATCACGCCGGGTTCGGCGTAGTCGTAGGTAGACTGCATGATGCGGTCCCAAAGGGAGCGCGCGGGTAAGGTTTTGTAAACCTTTCCTTCGAAAACGAGGTTCCAGTCGTCGTCGGCCTTCACGGCCTCCATGAACGGATCAGTCACTAACACCGAAACATTGAAATTCCGTAAACGTTGCGGGTCGGATTTTGCGGTGATGAACTCCTCGATATCCGGGTGGTCGCAGCGCATAGTCGCCATCATCGCGCCGCGGCGGGCGCCGGCGGACATGATGGTGCGGCACATCGCATCCCAGACATCCATGAAGGAGAGCGGGCCGGAGGCGTCGGCGGCCACACCTTTGACCAGCGCGCCCTTGGGGCGGATGGTCGAGAAGTCGTAGCCGATGCCGCCGCCCTGCTGCATGGTCAGCGCGGCTTCCTTCAGGCCCTGAAAGATCCCCTCCATCGTGTCGGGGATGGTGCCCATGACGAAACAGTTGAAGAGCGTAACAGAACGTTCGGTGCCCGCGCCGGCGATAATGCGGCCCGCGGGGAGAAAGCGGAAATCCTCGAGTGCGGCGTAAAAGCGCGGCTCCCACTCGTCGGGGGTGTCCTCGACGGCGGCGAGCGCCTCGGCAATGCGGGTCCAGGTGTCTTCGACGGTGGTGTCGATGGGCGTGCCGTCCGCCTCTTTCAGCCGGTACTTCATGTCCCAGATGGTTTCGGAAATGGGCGCGGCGAAACGGCTCATCTATGGCTCTCCTCAGCGGGCGGCAGGACGGACGACGTTAGGCCCTGCGGCGATGTCGGTCAATTGTGAGCCGCAGGGAATCGGGCTAGATTGTATCGATATATGGGGTCTTCATGACAGATTTTATCCACATGCAGAAGCTTTCGGTCGGGTCCGAAAGCGTCGAGAGCCTGAGGGACTGGCAGCAGAGGCGGTCGGGCCAGCGGTTAGAGGGCCGTTATTTCCATACCACCAGGATGTGGCCGAAGCGCGAGGCGGAGCTGACGAATGGCGGGTCGATTTACTGGGTGATCCAGGGCGTGATGCAGGTGCGCCAGAAGATCGTCGGGCTGCGGGAACGGGTCGGGCAGGACGGGATCAGTCGCTGCGCGATTTTGCTGGATGACGAGCTTGTGCGGGTTGAGCCGGTATTGCGGCGGCCCTTCCAGGGATGGCGGTACCTGAAGCCCGAGGATGCGCCACGGGATTTGGCGAAGAGCCGCGAGGGCGAGCCGGGGCTGCCGGCGGAGCTGAGCGCGGCCTTGGCGGAGATCGGGGTGCGCTAAAGGGGTTGTCCGCGGGAGCTAGCGCTCAAGCAGCCGGGTTTTCAGGTCGTCCAGAGTGCGCTGTTCATCGGCGTCAAGCGGCGCGGTGCGGCTCTGCCAGAGCGTTGCCTGGCTGCGCAGGATCGGTTCCTCGTCCAGCGGGCGCAGGTGGTTTGCGTGGAGGGTCTCTCCGGTGGTGGTGATGTCGGCGATGGCTTCGGCCGTTTCGGCGGCGACGGTGCCTTCGGTGGCTCCCTGGCTGTCGACGATCTGGTAGTCGGCGACGCCTTTCTCTTTGAGCCAGGCGCGGGTCATGCGGTGGTACTTGGTCGCGATGCGCAGGCGGTGGCCGTGGGTCGCGCGGAACTGGGCAGCGGCGGCATCGAGATCGTGTGCTGTGTGCACATCCGTCCAGGCGGCGGGGACGGCGAGGATGAGGTCGGCGTGGCCGAAGCCGAGTTCGGCGAGAGGCGTGATGAGAGTGTCTGGGGTGGCGAGGCGCTCGCGGATGAGGTCGGTGCCGGTGACGCCGAGATGGATGCGGCCCGCGGCGAGCTCGCGCGGGATCTCTGCGGCGGAGAGAAGGAGGAGGTCGAGCCCGTCGATGCCGCGGGCGGCGGCGGCGTATTCACGGTCGGCGCCGGTGCGTTCGAGAGTGATGCCGCGGGCGGCGAACCAGTCGATCGTCGCGTCCATCAGGCGGCCCTTGGAGGGGATGGCGAGCTTGAGGGTCATCCTGCGGCCTCCAGCGCGAGGTCGGGGCGGATGATGCCGCCGACGGCGGGGATGGCGCGGCCATCGCCCAGAAGGCGCGTCAGCGCGTCGTAGCGGCCGCCTGTTGCGACGGGCTGGGTGCCGGGGCCGCGGGAGAAGCCGAAGACGAAACCGTCGTAATATTCCAGCAGCGTTCGGCCGAAAGTGGTCTGGAATGGCAGGGTCTGGGCGTCGATCCCGAGGGCGGAGAGGGCGTCGAGGCGGGCCTCGAGCCGGTCCGTCGCAGGGGTGAGGTGCGGCATCGTCCGGGCGAGGCCGCGGAGGGAGGCGAGCGCCGTGGGCACGGTGTCGCGCAGGGCGAGGATGGCGTCGAGGGTTTCGCGGTCGCTGCGGGAGAGCGGCGGGGTGGCGGCCTCTTCCGCGAGGGCCTTGTGACGGGCGGCGATTTCCCCGGCGGTGCGTTTGCCGATGAGCGGGGCGTCGGTTTGGGGCGCCTCCGGCCGGCTGGGCGGATCGGTGAAACGGTTCAGAAGGTCGCGGAACCGTGCGGGGCGCCAGATGTGGCGCTTGAGGGCGCGCTTGCGGGCATCGGTCGTCGAGAGGCCGTCGATGGCGGCGCCGAGGATGCCGAGATCGCCGGTAGAGGGCGTCAGGCCGAGGGGCGTCAGTGCGTCGTGGATGGCGGCAAAGACCTCGGCATCGGCTTTGGCCGGGTTCGTCCGGTCGAAGATTTCGTAGCCGACCTGCAGGAACTCCGCCGGGCGGTCAGGGTGGTCTTCCTGGCGGCGGAAGACCTGGCCCGCATAGGCGTAGCGGGCTGGGTCGGCGCCGTGGGTCATATGGTGTTGGACGAGAGGGACGGTGAAATCGGGGCGCAGCATCATCTCGCCCCGGTGGGGGTCGAGCGTGGTGTAGGCGCGGGCGCGGATGTCTTCCCCATAGAGGTCGAGGAGCGTTTCGGCGGGCTGCAGGATCGCCGTCTCGAACGGGCTCGCGCCACGGTCGGTGAAGTGGCCGAGCAGGCGGTCGGCCTCGGCACGGAGGGCGGGGGCGGTCATCCTAGCCGTGCCGGTCGAGGATCTTGCGGATCTCTGGGACGAGTTGGTCGCGGGGGACCTCGATTTGCGAGGGGTTTTCCTTCCACTCTTCGTGGCTCGCCGTCTCTGACAACTGGGCTCCGAGGATAAGGTCCTTGATCTGGACAACGCCGCGCTCGGCCTCGTCGCTGCCCTGGATGATGGCGGCGGGGCTTTGGCGCTTGTCGGCGTACTTGAGCTGGTTGCCGAAGTTCTTGGGGTTGCCGAGGTAGAGCTCTGCCCGGATCCCGGCGTTGCGGAGGTCGGCGACCATGCTCTGGTAGTCGGCCATGCGGGCGCGGTCCATGACGGTGACGACGACGGGGCCCTGAGCCGAGGCGCTGACGCGGTTCGTCGCGTAGAGCGCGGCGAGGAGGCGGTCGACGCCAATGGAGATGCCCGTGGCGGGGACGGACTGGCCGGTGAAGCGCTTGACGAGGTCGTCGTAGCGCCCGCCGCCCGCGACGGAACCGAACTGGCGGGGGCGGCCCTTGTCATCGGTGATCTCGAAGGTGAGTTCGGCCTCGTAGACGGGGCCGGTGTAGTAGCCGAGGCCGCGGACGGTAGATGGATCAATCAGAATGCGATCGGGACCGTAGCCTTGGGTTTCGAGTAGTTCAGCGATCTGCTCGAGTTCGTCTACACCTTCCAGACCAGTGGCGGATTCTGAAATTAGCTTTCTCAGATTTGAGAGCGTCTCCTCGTTGCTAGCCCCTCGGGCAAGCATAAAGCCAAGAATCCGGTCGATTTCCTCGTCTGTGCGGTTCCAACCATCAATGAACGCGCCGGAGTCATCGAGGCGGCCGGGACCTAATAGCTCACGAACACCCTTCTCACCGACTTTATCGAACTTATCGATTGTTCGAAGAACTGCATCCGTGACCCCTTCGTCCCAGATTTGATCGAGTTTAGAATCCAAAGACTCTTCACCTTCTGACGACCTCGTCGAACCCGCGGCACCGAAAGTAAGCTCGATTAACCCGTTGAGAACTTTGCGGTTGTTGATGCGGATCACGTATTGACCGCCGAGGCCCAGCGCCTCGAACGTGTCGGCGAGCATGGCGCAGATCTCGGCATCCGCAGCCATCGAGGCCGTGCCAACCGTATCCGCATCGCATTGATAGAACTGGCGAAACCGGCCTGGGCCGGGCTTCTCGTTGCGCCAGACGGGGCCCATCGCGTAGCGGCGATAGGGGGTTGGCAGGTCATTGCGGTGCTGGGCGTAGACGCGGGCGAGCGGGGCCGTCAGGTCGTAGCGGAGGGCCAGCCAGTCGCCATCGTCCTCTCCCGGTTCCTGGAAGGCGAAGATGCCCGCGTTGGGGCGGTCGACGTCTGGGAGGAAGGAGCCCAGCGCCTCGACCGTCTCGATGGCGGGGCTTTCCAGCACGTCGAAGCCGTAGCGGTGATAGACCTCGGCGATGGTGCGCAGCATTTCGGAGCGGGCCGTGACCTCGGCCCCGAAATAGTCCTGAAAGCCGCGCGGGTTGGCGGCGCGGGGGCGGGGGGTCTTCTTTTGCTTGGCCATTGGCGCCGTCTCCTTCGCGGGACGCCCTCTAGCGCGGCGCTTGGCCCGGGGCAACAGGCGCCGCTAGCGGCGTTCGTAGATCCCGATCTCGCCGACGATGTAGGGCGTCGTCGGCTTCGGGCCGATGGGCTTGACCAGAAGCGTGGCGAGCGGTGCGAGAATGATGGGCACCGATCCCGCCGCCTTGAGCTGGGCATTGCCGGCGCGGCAGGCGGTCAGAAGCGCGGCGCGTTCGAAATCGGGCGGGTCGGAGAGCTTTTCGGAATCGAAGCCGGTGGTCGCGTTCCGCTCGGCGATGATGCGGACAAGCGGGAAGGCCCGGTCCTGCGGGCCAGGTTCGGTATCCATGCCGCAATAGACGTCATAGCGCAGCATTTGCATCGCGGCGGTGGCCACCGCGTTTTCGCAATCGGGCTGCTGGAGGATCCAGGCGATGGCGTCGGTCGCCTCCCGGCGGCCGTAATCGAGCCCGGTCACGACGGCCCGCCAGAGGCCGGGATCGCGCTGGATCGCCAGCCAGTCGGTCAGCCCGTCGAGGCCCTGAACGAACCGCAGGCGGGCATCGGCGGCGGGGTTTGGGTAGGTCGCGAGATCACCCATCCGGGCGACCTTTTCGACCAGCTCCTCGTGCATCCGCTCGAATTCTTCCTGGGCCTGTTCGATACGATGGGTGCGGCGCAGCATCCGCATGTAGCCGAAATAGACGCCTGCGCCGAGGACGAGGATCAGGATGACATCTTGCATGATCGCGTCGCGCGGGGCTCCGCTCTGGGACAGGAAGGACGACCGGACCGACTCGGCACAGAAACAAACGGGATCGCCATAGCCGATCCGGCCGGAAAGCTCACCCCTGCCCGATCAGGCCCAGCCGAGAAACGTATCCTCGTCGAGAAGCGTGTTCATCGCGGGGCGGCGGCCCTTGGGGGAAACCGTGAGCGTCGAGACCGGCGCGCAGACAATGGGTTCGACGCCCACGGCCCGTAGCTGCATGTTGGCCTCGAGGCAGGCATTGAGGAGGCCTGCACGGTTGAAGGTCGGCGCATCGGCGAGCTTGTGCGTTGGAAAGCCTTCGTTGGCGTCGCGTTCGGCGATGGTGCGGATCAGGCCATAGGCCGGGTCTTCGATGCCGGGATCGCGGGCGAGGCCGCAGTAATAGTCGTAGCCCAGCATCTCCATCGCCGCGGCGGCGACGGCGTTCTGGCAATCGGGCTGTTTGAGGATCCAGGCGACGGCGCCGAACGTCGAAGGAAGTTCGTAATTGAGGCTGGTGACGACGTCGTGCCAGAGCGCCTGATCGCGATCCTCGGCCAGCCATTCGATCAGGTTGTCGAGGTTGCGGATATGGCTCAGATCGCCTTTTCCGTTGGGTCTGGCGCGGCGCGGGCGGGACAGAACGGCGGCGGGTGGCGTCAGATGCGTGCCCCCTGCCCTGCGTGTTGGTGACCCGCTGGCGCCTCTCATGCGCCCGAAGATGCGGGCAATTCCGACAACACAGGCAGACACCACGACGGCAAGGAAAATCTGCTGATCCATGGGGACTCGTACTTCGCTGGTGCTGAACGAGATTGGCGCCAGAGTGTGACCGCAATGAGGCTGGTTAATAGCTACAAATCGACCTTTTCTAGATCGGCAGCTCGGTCGTCGACTTGAGTTCCTTGAGCGACAGCGACGATGTGACCGACCGAACGAAGGGCGCAGCGAGGAGGCTGCGGGACATAAAGTCCTGATATGCCTCGACATCTTTGCAGCGGATCTTGAGCAGGTAGTCTCCCGTTCCGGTGATGGCGTGTGCCTCAAGAATCTCGGGAGAGGTTCGGATGACGCGGCCGAACCCATCGAGCGAGGCCTCGCTGTGATCGGCCAGCTTCACCGTTGCGAAGACACAAAGCGGCACACCCGCCTTGCGGGGGTCGAGGAGAGCGACGCGGGCGGTGATCAGCCCGGCCTTGTCGAGCTCGGCGATGCGGCGCCAGACGGTGCTTTGGGCGGCGCCAACGGCCTCGGCGAGTTCGCCGACGGGGCGGCTGGCGTCGCGTTGGAGTTCTCGCAGGATACGCCGTTCGAGATCACTCAGTTTCATCTTTCGAGGGTATGCGAAATGGTTGTTTCCTTCAAACGGTTCTCGCGAGGCATTTTGAACCGCTTTCTCCCAGGGGATCTGCGAGAGTCTTTCTAAAGGAGGACGAATGATGTCGAAGACGAGCGGGTATGCCTCGAAAGAGGCGGATGCGAACGGCGTTTACACCTACGATGACGCGGATCGGGCGGTCTGGAAGACGCTGTTCGAGCGGCAGATGACGGCGCTTGACGGCAAGGCGGCGCCGGAATTTCTGGCGCGGGTCAAGGTGTTGGGGTTGAACGCGGAGGAGGTGCCGCAGATCAAGGCGGTGGATGCGCGGCTGAGAGAGCTTTCGGGGGCCGGGGTCGAGGGGGTGCCGGCGATCATCCCGCCCTCGCAGTTCTTCGAGCTGCTGAGCCGCCGGCGGTTTCCGGTGGCGACGTTCCTGCGGCGGCGGGAACATCTTGATTACATTGAGGAACCGGATCTGTTTCACGAGGTGTTCGGCCATTGCCCGCTGCTGACCGATCCAGATTATGCGGCCTTTATCGAAGGGTTCGGGAAGAAGGCGGTGGCGCTGGACAAGTCTTACCGCTGGCACCTGTTTCGGCTGTTCTGGTTCACGGTCGAGTTCGGGATGATGGAGACGCAGGATGGGCTGCGGGCCTATGGGGCGGGGATCGTGTCGTCGCCCGCCGAAGCGAAACATGCCTGCGGCGGAGCGGCGGAGATCCTGCCTTTCGATCTGATGACGGTCTTGCGAACGCCCTACCGGATCGACATCGTTCAGCCGGTTTACTTTAAAATCAAGGACTTCGCGGAGCTGCGGGCCTGCCTCGACGCGGATTTCGCGGCGCTGATCGCAGAGGCGAAGCGGCTGGGGGATCTGCCCGCGCGGTTCGACGAAGCCGCCTGACCTTGGCGGGGCGGCCCGGACCGCTTAGAGCGGAGGGATGGATGATCGTCTGACCGCCATCGAGGAGACCCTGGCCGAGCTTTTGCGGAGCGTCGACGAGATGTCGGCGGTCGTGGCAAAGCAAGATGCGGAGATCGCGCGGCTGACGGCGCGGGTCGAGTATCTGATGCGCAGGCAGGCGGAGGCCGAGGCCGGTGCCGAAGGCGGCGTGGTCGTGGGAGATGAGCGGCCGCCGCATTGGTGAGTGCCGCAGGTCTTAACCGTTTCTGAGCGGTGCGGCGGGACGATTGGCGCCGCGCAATGCGACTCACCCGTTAATGCTGGCTGGAGCCGCGAATTCGGGCTGCGGCATCCCGTCGGCGTTTGGTCGGCATCACGTCGGAGGTTCGAACCAGGTTCGGGCGGTTAACCCACCGTACCGGGGAGAGACGCGCAACGGGATTGTTTTCCATTTCGAGACAATCACCTCTTGATCAGATTCAGTGTTGAGTTGGAGATCTGGGGAGATCCGCGCGATGCGCGCGGACGCCCCTGCGGGGAGCGGGACGCGGCAGGCAGGTGGGTCTCCTGGTGTGGAGAGGTTGGGAAAGGTTCGCGTGGGGGAGGTCTTCGATCGTTCGGACCTACGGTCCTCAGCCTCCGGCGGGAGTATTTTGGGCCAGATGAAGGGGGGGCTTTGTTCCGGGAATGGGGCGTTAAGGTTGATGGGTTTTAGGGTTAGTGGCGGTGTCGGCGCGCTGGGAGCGGTGGCACCGGGTGGGGACGTCTGGACTGGTGCAGCTCTTTATTGCGCGCGACAGTCAGCGGGGTCTTGGATCGCCTAGGGCGGCGGACCGATTGAGGTCCCGGGGGATTTCGGGGCGGTTTCGATGACGTGGGCGACCTCAATCGCCTTTTCGGCCAGGAATGGGTCGGTGGTGTCCGCCAAGGCGAAAGAGTGGATGCGATCGTGCAGGTCGGGCGCGGTGTAGAACGGGTAGGACGGCGCATCGTCGGGCCAGAAGGCATCGATCCAGATGCCGGGCTGTTTTGCATCGCACCAATCGTGCCAGAGCTGGGTGACGAGGCGGTCGATCGGCCAGGCATGGACCTGCTGGAAGAGGTCGGGGACGCGCCATCCCGCGATGCCGAACATGCAGAGGATATCATCGAGGTAATAGGCGCCCCCCGGGCGGTGCTGGTCGAGGGTGAGGCGCTGGAAGCGGTCGAGGACGGTCCATTCCCCGGACGTCCAGTTCTCCGGATTGCCTGTGGGGAAACGGTTCAGGGCGACCTCGTTGCCGACGGAAGAGACCTCTTCACCGGCCGCGAGCGCGTCGAGGATGCGAGGGAGGAGGAAGGCCCAGATGTCTTTGGCGAGCGGGATGTCGGCGGCGGCGAAGTACCAGTCGCGGAGGTAGTGGAACGGGAGGCCCTGCTGGCCGTGGTTGAAGAAGTCCGCTTCGATCTGCGGGTCCATGCAGCACTCGCAGACGCCGGTTCCGGCGGGGACCGGGCGTTTGAAGACGCGGTAGCCCTCTTCGATCAGCGGATGGAAGGGGCTGTCCTCGGGGGTGTGGCCGTCGGGGCCGCGGGTCTTGGGGCGGAGTTTTGCCATAACTCTATGCATACGGATCCGGACCCGGAGGGGAAGGGCCGGCTTTGCGCCGGCCCCGCCTGTCTTCTGCGGGAGCTATTTCAGGACGGCCGGGATCGGAGGCGTTCCTGTCAGGCCGACCCCCGCTTTGACCTCTTCCGCGGTGCTGGCCACGCCGAGGAAGTTGTTCATCGCGGCGTAGTACTGGCCCATATGGTCGCTCAGCAGCTGGCCGATATGCTTGCCGTTGACCTGGGTGTTCGAGGCAAGCTCGGCCAGGACGGCGACCCAGGTTGTGACGATCACCCCGGCGGCCGACAGACGCTGCATGGTCACGTCGGTGATCAGCGGGTTGAAATCGGCGCAGGCATCGATGACGACGTAGGTCTCGTACCCGTCGCGGAGCGCGGAGATTGCGGGGAACGCCGCGCAGACCTCTGTCGCCAACCCGGAGATGACCAGCTTTTTGCGGCCCGTCGCCTCGACCGCCTTGCGCGATGCCTCGTCCTTCCAGAAATTGACGAAGGGCCGGTCGATCACGTCGACCTCGGGGAAGATCGCCTTCAGCTCGGGCATGGTGGGGCCGTTCGGGCCGGTGGGCCAGCTGGTGCCCATAAGGACGGGGATATCGAACGCCTTGGCCGTGCGGGCGTGGCCGAGGATGTTGTTCTTGAGTTGCAAGGGATCGATCGAGGTCAGGAACTGCATCAGCCCGACCTGATGGTCGATCATCAGAAACACGCAATTGTCGGGGGTGAGATCGGAACTGGGGAGCGACATATTTCTAATCTCCTTTGGACGGCTTGAAACGCCGGAGCCAAGCGGGCAGATCTGTCCGATGGCACCGACAGAACGCGACATGGCCCAAGAAGGCCTTGAAACAATTGCACAAATCTGGGCTGCCGCGTTGGCAGAAACGGGATGATCATCGGCGACCTCATCGATGCGCGTATCCTGACGGAGCTGCGGAACCGGGGCAGTTTCAACGGGGCGGCCCGCGCGTTGCGCCTGCCGACGACGACGGTGAGCCGGCGGATCGCCAAGATGGAGGAACGGGCGGGGTTGCGGCTGTTCGACCGGACCTCGCGGTCGGTACGGATCACCGAGGCCGGGATCGTCGCGGCCGGGCACGCGACCGAGATGCTGACCCAGGCGGAGGCGGCGGATCTGTCGATCGACAATCTGCGCGAAAGGCCGGCGGGGCTGATCACGATCAGCACGCCGGTGATCTTCGGGCAGGCGAGCCTGGGGCCGATCATGACGGGGTTTCTGCGGCGCTATCCGGAGTGTGCGTTCAGCGTCGATCTGTGCGACCGCCATGTGGATCTGGTGGAGGAGTGCGTCGATGTCGCGATCCGCATCGGGCCGCCGGAGGATGACGAGATCATCATCAAGCCGCTGGGGGTGGTCTTTGCGTATCTCTATCGCTCTGCGGCGCATCCGGCGCCGGAGGATGCCGATCAGCTTGGGGGTCTGCCGATCGGTCTGTTGCATCCCGGGTTCGGGCAGGCGCCGTCGCTGGTTCTGACCTCGGCGACAGGACACGAGCGCGACATTCCGGTCGCGCCCAGGCTTGTCGCGATGAACCCCTGGCTTTTGCAGGAGGCGGCGCTTGACAGCGATCTGGTGGTTGTCCTGCCGGAGATCGTGGCACGGGAGGCGGTGGCTGACGGGCGGCTGAGGCGTGTCTTGCCCGGCTGGTGGGTGCGCCGGGCCCCGGTAAATCTGGCCTTCACGTCAAGACGGCTGATGCGGCCGGCGGTCCGGGCCTTCGTCGACTACGCCGCCGAGGAGGTCCCGCAGCGGTTGGACGAAGAGGTCGGGTCGGGCACCCCCTGAGCTGGGTCGTTGGGTCTTATCGGAGCAGAGCGTTGTCTTGCGCTGCGCAGTTGCGATCGATCTGAGCCCGGGCCGTTGCGAGAAGCGGGTCGAGATCAGAGAAGAACTGGCTGATCTTGGCCCGCCCGCCCGGAGCGAAGGTGAGGTGATACTCCATCGTTTCTGTCGCGCGCTCGATCGCCTTGAGATGCGTCCAGCGATATTCTCTCTGGGCAAGCGTCCAGTGGGTGACGGACAGCGAATGGGCATCGTAGGCAACTCGCGCGCGGAGAAACCACAGGGCATTCTTGAGAAAGAAGAGCGCAAGGCCACCTGTCAGGGCGCCCCCCCAGAGATCGGCCAGCCGGGTCGCCGCCCAGCCGAACGCAGAGGACAAAGCGAGGCAGGCGGTGAGGCCGAGCCAGAAGGCCCCGGGTTTGAGGAAGAGAACCCTCTGTCCGGCCAGGATCTGTTCAGTCCGGTCCCGGCCGCGTCCGGCCAACCGGATGGCAAGCGCGCTGAGGAGAAGGACGCCGCCGAACGGAAGGACAATTTCGATCGCGATCCGTTGTGCGATCTCGTTTTCGGAAAGGAGCGCGGTGATCCGGGAGACGATTTGTGGGTCGGTCAGAATCAGCCAGGCTGTGACGGCGAGACCGAGAAGGAGGAGTGACAGAAGGAGAGGTTTCAGCGCTTTGCGCATCCGGGGGCCTGTCGCTTGAGGTTCAGATCCAGTGATCGGGAGGGAATGGGGCGGCAGGATGGCGGGTGCTGTTCTGTCCGGTCGGTTGGGATGGTTCGCGCAGCGGAGGTCTCAGACCCTTCGGACCTGAAAAGCTCCATTGGAGCTTTTCCGGGACGGTCCTCAGCCTCCGGCGGGAGTATTTGGGGCCAGATGAAGGAGAGGGCTTTGCTCCGGGGGGAGGCGTTAAGGTTAACGGGTGTTGAGGTTAATCATGCTGGGGACGTCTGATGGCGGAGCGGCGGGCGCGTCCGGTCCGTGGTTTGGGTGGTTCGTGTGGGTTGGGTGCCGTGGGCGACGTACCCTGGTGATCGGTATTCAGTATGTGAGACTGTTTCTCCCGTGGCCGAAATCGGGGATGCTCCGGGGAGCTGATCGAACAGCGGTCCGATCGGTAGGGCCTGATTTTGGATATGAGCGCAGAGCGGACGGATGGAACCGTCATGACCCGATTTGCCGCGGTCCTTCTTGCGTTGGTGCTGTCAATTCAGGCCACGGATTTGAGCGCCTGCATCATGTGGCAGCGGCAGGACTTTCGCGATGTTCTGAGTGCCGATCTGGTCGTGGAGGGGAGTGTCGAAACCTATGAGATCGTCCGGGGGGACCATTCGCTCGGACAACATGCAAGGATCGGCTTTGCGGTCGACAGGGTTTTCCACGGTAGGGCGGAGGACAGGATCGTGTTTCTTTGGTTCAACTCCACATTCGGGCTGCCGGAGAACCTTGATCAAGAGATCCCGGTGGTCGTCGCGCTTTGGACCTATGAGACGTTGGGTTCGCAATCGCATTGGCCGCTGCCGCCGCGCCTAGATCTGGACACGCTGATCGTCGTCCAGAAGCCCTGTTCCGCGCCGTTCATGTTCGACGCGCGGGACCGGGAGGGGCGGGCTTTGCGCGGCATCTTCAACGGATTTGGGCAGAGGCATATCGAGGCGGCCGTTGCAGCGCTCTTTCTGGGACGGGACTTTCCCTAGGGACGGCAAAGTGGCGGACGGGTTCGAAACCAGACGGCGTGCCGTCAGGCATCCTCGACAGCCACCACGCCCGGGAGAGACTTCACCGCACCCTTTATTTGGGGGGTGACGGGATAGTCGCGGCCGGTTTCTATTTCGACCTCTCCGGGCAGGGTGTCGTCCATCAGGACGAGGATGACCGGGCCCTTGCCCGCGCGGAGGACCGTCTTGGCGGCGTCTTCGAGGACATTCGCGATGGTGGGGACGGCGTCGGGGTTGTCGATGAAGACCTTGAGGCCGGTCGAGCCTGCCTCGGCCACAGCGAGGTCGATGGGCGCGGCGGAGCGGCCGAGGAGCTTGAGCTGGTCGGCCTCCATCGTTGCCTCGACCTGTAGGACGACCTGGGCGCCGGTTTCGAGGTAGTCGCGGGCGGCCTCGAGCGTGTCGGAGAAGAGCGTGACCTCGTATTGGCCCGTCGGATCGGAGAGCTGGACGAAGGCGAAGCGGTTGCCGCGGGCCGACTTGCGCTCCTGCCGGCCGGCGACGGTGC
Source organism: Aestuariibius violaceus (assembly GCF_040779325.2). Taxonomy (NCBI): domain Bacteria; kingdom Pseudomonadati; phylum Pseudomonadota; class Alphaproteobacteria; order Rhodobacterales; family Paracoccaceae; genus Aestuariibius; species Aestuariibius violaceus. The sequence continues at coordinate 1,149,905 of NZ_JBFONT020000001.1, read as the reverse complement.
CGGCCATCTTGACGATGGCGGGGCCCTGTTCGACGCGCTTGGTGACCTCGTCGAGGGTAAGGACCTGCTTGCGCTTGAGCGGCGCCATGTAATCATCGAGCGGGTGGCCGGAGAGGTAGAAGCCCACCGCCTGAAACTCCTCGGACAGGCGTTCGGCGGGCAGCCAGTCCTGCACCGGGGAGAGGCGCGGTTCGGGCAGGTCGTCGCCCGCCTCGCCGAAAAGCGAGGTCTGGTTTGAGCCGCGCTGGTCGTGGATCGCCGCGGAATAGGCGGTGAGCGCGTCGAGGCTGTCGAAGATACGACGGCGGTTGGGGTCGAGCTGGTCGAAGGCCCCTGCCCTCGCCAGCATCTCGAGCGGGCGCTTGCCGACGCGCTTGAGGTCGACGCGGCGGGCGAGGTCGTAGATATTGACGAAGGGTTTGTTCGCGCGACCTTCGGTGATGAGCTTCATTGCCTCGACGCCGACATTCTTGAGCGCGCCGAGGGCGTAGAGGAGCGTGCCGTCGCGAACGGTGAAGGTCGCCTCTGACCGGTTGACGCAGGGCGGCTGCCAGGGGAGGCCGAGGCCCTTCTTCACCTCCTGGAAGTAGACGGCGAGCTTGTCGGTCAGGTGGATGTCGCAGTTCATGACGCCGGCCATGAACTCCACGGGGTGGTTCGCCTTGAGCCAGGCGGTCTGGTAGCTGACCACGGCGTAGGCGGCGGCGTGGGATTTGTTGAAGCCGTAATTGGCGAACTTGTCGAGGAGGTTCCAGACCTCGAGCGCTTTCTTCTCATTGACGCCGTTTTCCTTCGACCCGGCGAGGAACTTCGGGCGTTCGGCATCCATCGCCGCCTGGATCTTCTTACCCATGGCGCGGCGCAGCATGTCGGCGCCGCCCAGCGAGTAGCCCGCCATTTTCCGGGCGATCTCCATCACCTGTTCCTGGTAGACGATGATCCCTTGGGTTTCGTCGAGGATCGGGTCGATCAGGGGATGGATGCTTTCGCGGTCGGTCAGGCCATTCTTGACCTCGCAGAATTTCGGGATGTTTTCCATCGGGCCGGGGCGGTAGAGCGCGACGAGGGCGATGATGTCTTCGATGCAGTCGGGCTTCATGCGGCGGAGCGCATCCATCATGCCCGAGCTTTCCACCTGGAAGACGGCGACCGTCTTGGCGGCGGCGTAGAGCTTGTAGCTGGCCGCGTCGTCGAGGGGGATCGCGCCGATATCGTTTTCGGTGCCAGGAGCGGGGTCGTAGAGGTCGGTGCCGTCCGCGGCCGTGTGGATCGGCCGGGTCGCCGTGATGAGGTCGACGGCGTTCTGGATGACGGTCAGCGTCTTGAGGCCGAGGAAGTCGAACTTGACGAGGCCCGCCTGTTCGACCCATTTCATGTTGAACTGGGTCGCGGGCATGTCGGAGCGCGGGTCCTGATAGAGCGGCACCAGCTTGTCGAGGGGACGGTCGCCGATAACGACGCCCGCGGCGTGGGTGGAGGCGTTGCGCAGCAGCCCTTCGAGCTGCTGGGCGTAGGTGAGGAGGCGGTCCACGACCTCTTCGTTCTTGGCTTCCTCGCGCAGGCGGGGTTCGTCGGCCAGCGCCTTTTCGATGGAGACGGGTTTGACGCCTTCGACCGGGATCATCTTCGACAGGCGGTCGACCTGGCCGTAGGGCATCTGCAGGACGCGGCCCACGTCGCGGACGGCAGCCTTGGAGAGCAGCGCGCCGAAGGTGATGATCTGGCCGACCCGGTCGCGGCCGTATTTCTCCTGTACGTAGCGGATGACCTCTTCCCGCCGGTCCATGCAGAAGTCGATGTCGAAGTCGGGCATCGAGATCCGCTCGGGGTTGAGGAAGCGTTCGAAGAGGAGGGAGTAGCGGAGGGGATCGAGGTCGGTGATCGTGAGCGCATAGGCGACGAGCGAGCCCGCGCCGGAGCCGCGGCCGGGACCGACGGGGATGTCCTTTTCCTTGGCCCATTTGATGAAGTCGGCGACGATCAGGAAATAGCCGGGAAAGCCCATGCCCTCGATGATCTTGAGTTCGAAGTCGAGGCGCTTTTCGTAATCTTCCACGGGCGCGGCGTGGGGGATGACGGCGAGGCGGGCCTTGAGGCCGTCCTGCGCCTGACGGCGCAGTTCCTCGACCTCGTCGTCAGCGAATTTGGGGAGGATCGGATCGCGGGTGGTTGCCTTGAAGGCGCAGCGTTTCGCGATCTCGACGGTGTTTTCGAGCGCTTCGGGGAGGTCGGCGAAGAGGGCGGCCATCTCCTCCTGACTTTTGAAGTAATGCTCCGGGGTGAGGCGGCGGCGGGGGTCGTTCTGGTCGACATAGGCGCCGTCGGCGATGCAGAGGAGCGCATCATGCGCCTCGTAGAGGTCCGGTTTGGGGAAGTGGACGTCGTTGGTGGCGACGAGCGGGAGGCCCATCGCGTAGGCCATTTCGACATGACCGCGTTCGACCAGCCGCTCGTCGCTCCCTTGCGGGCGCTCCTCGCTGGGGTGGCGCTGGAGTTCGACATAGAGGCGGGTCGGGTAGATGGCGGCGAGGCGGGTGAGGAGCGCCTCGGCCCTGGGCCTTTGGCCCGCGGCAAGGAGTTTGCCAATCGGGCCGGTTAGGCCGCCGGTGAGCGCGATGAGGCCGGCACCGTGTTGGGCGAGTTCGTCCACGGTGACTTGCGGGAGCTCGCCTGCGGCGTCGAGATAGGCGCAGGAGTTGAGCGCCATCAGGTTCTCATAGCCCTCCTCGGACTGGGCGAGGAGGACGATGGGGGCGGGGGGCTCGGGGCGCTTGCCCGGTTCGGGGTCGAGGTACTGCAGATCGATCTGGCAGCCGAGGATGGGCTGGATTCCGGCCTTCTTGGCGCCTTCGGAGAATTCGAGCGCGCAGAACATGTTGTTGGTGTCGGTGACGGCGACGGCGGGCATTTGATGCTTCGCCGCGAGCCCGGGGAGGGCTTTGACCGGCACGGCCCCTTCCAGGAGCGAGTATTCGGTGTGGCAACGGAGGTGGATGAATCGGGGGGCGCTCATGTCGGCGAGGTTAGCGGGGGCTGCGTGGCAGATGTAGGGGGGAAAATGGCGGAGGGTGCATTTTCTTGTGGGTAAGGGTGCCTCCGGCGGGAGTATTTGAGGCCAGATGAAGAGGCACGGCGCCTGAGGGGGCGGGGTTTCTTGCGGGCGAGGCGTCAAGGTTAATGGCTGAGGTGGTAGGCGGGAGCGCCATGGGAAAGTGCGTCTTGTGGGGCGGTTCCGTCCGATTGGGGACGTGGGATTCGGGGATTAAGGTTAACGGCGAAAGCCCAAAGGGGGTGGGCTCAAGCTCGGGCGTGATCGGCGCGAGGGATGTCAGGTTCCGCGGTCGGATCAGGAGGAGGTTTGGCGGGTCCATGTTGCTCGGGTCAGCCGGTAGCTGAAGGTCGCGACGGGTGGAGCGCCGAGAAATCCGAGAGGTTCTTCCCGGACGAAGCGGGCGCCGAGTTTGGCGGTCGCTTTCTGCGAGCGGATGTTGGTGGGCGCGATGTGGAACCAGACCTCTGGGACGTGGGCGAAGGCGTGGTCGAGCATGAGGCGCTTGACCTCGCGGTTGGCGCCGGTGCCCCAGTAGCTGTGGTGGAGGAAGGTGAAGCCGATGCCGATCCCATCCTCCTCGCCCGGGACGGGGTAGTAGCGGGAGCAGCCGGTGATCCGGTCCTGCGCGCGGTCGGTGAGGGTGAGCGTGCCCCCTGCGGCGAGGAGCTTTTCGGCGTAGGGGGTGAAGATTTCGGGTTTGTACCGGTCCGTCGCGGGATGCCCGGCCCAGGTGACGGGGTCGCTCACGGCTTCGGTGAGCGCGGGAATGTCCCCGGCCCGGAGAGGTGCCAGGCGGAAGGTCGGACCGTCGAGGGTTGGAGGCGGGTCGAAGGGGGGCATGGAGACCGGATCGCCCGGAAAGCGATCCGGTTCAAGGTGGTTACTTGAGCCAGACCGCGCCGGAATTGCAGAGCGCGCGGCAATCGGTGGCGTCTTTGCCACGGTCACTGGCGAGCATCAGGGAAAACGTGCCGGGACCGGTGAAGCGCGGGTCGTCGCAATCCCCATCGCGGGCATAGGGGGAGCTGTCGTCGCCGTATTCGATCCGGCGGCACTGCGCCCGGTCCCATTGGGCACGGCTGCGGGCGGGGCGGATCTGCTCGGCCTGATAGAGGGTGGCGCAGTCGGTGGAATCGGACTTGATGTTCGAGCTTCTCAGTTGATCGGCCATGCCGGCGCCGGTGAAGCGCGGGTCGTCACATTCGCCGTCGTTGGCGAATCGGCTGCTGTTGGTGCCGAAATCGATGCCGTCGACGACCAGCGGCGCGCAGGCGGCGAGGAGGAGAAGCGCGGTGAGCGCCGCGGGGATAGGGCGGGTCATGGGGTGGTCCTTGGGTAAGGGTTTGGTGGGAAACGAATTTACGGTTTGAAACGCGGGGAGCGTAGCTTGTGGCGCGCAGGCCGGGCTAGGCTTGCGTTAAACTCGGTTAAAGGATGTGGCGCGCGGCCCACAGCGATGGTTAGCGATATGGCTAGCTTTTGGCGCAGCAGCATGATAGTTAGCCATATGGCTAACGAATCGTCTCTCGACGCGCTCTTTGGCGCGATGGCGGATCCGACGCGGCGGGCTGTTGTTGCCCGGCTCGTGGAGGGGCCGGCGGCGGTGAAGGAGCTGCATGCGCCCCATGACATCGCGCTGCCCACCTTCCTGCGGCATCTGAAGGTGCTGGAGGCGTCGGGGCTTGTCCGGTCGGAAAAGGCGGGGCGCGTGCGAGTGGTGCATCTGGAGGCGGCGGCGCTCTCGGCGGCGGAAGGCTGGCTGCGGGATCAGCGGCGGATGTGGGAGCGGCGGCTTGACCGGCTTGAGGCGGTCGTCGCGGAGCTATCGGAAAGGACGGATGATGGCGGTTGATTTCGGGACGTTTTCTCTGGAGCGGCGCTTTGCGGTGGCGCCGGAGGTGCTGTGGCGGCTTCTGATCGAGAGCGAGGCGCGGGCGGCCTGGGGGGCACCGAGTGACGAGGACGTGCTGATCGTCGAGGAGAGCGACGTGCGCCCGGGCGGGCGGGACCGGCATCGCTGCGGGCCGCAGGACAACCCGATGTATATCGTGGATACGGTGTGGTTCCGGCTGTCCTCTCCAGAGGTCGCGGCGTTCACCGAGAGCGTCCGGGTCGAGGAGGAGTACATGACCGTCAGCCTCGTGGCCTATGACCTCGTGGCGGACGGGGATGGCACGCGGCTGAAGGTCGATGTCGCCGTCTCTTCCTTCGTCGGGCCGGACGGGATCGGGGATCATGAGAGCGGTTGGACGAGTGCTCTGGCCAGGTTGGAGCGGCTGTTGCCGGAATTGCTCGCGCCGGCGGGCTGAGACTTTCCTTGGATCATGGAAGGAGGCCAACATGGCGGTTGAGCATCAGAGTTTCACGATCGAACGGAGCATCCGCGCCTGTCCTGGCCACGTCTTTGCAGCCTGGACGGATCCGGCGCTGAAGCGGCGGTGGTTCGTGGATCACGAGGGGCCGGGTTGGGAGACACTGGACTATGCGCTCGATTTCCGGGTTGGCGGACGGGAGCACGGGCGCTGGAAGATGGCGGCGACCGACGTGACGATGGCGGGAGAGCATGCGAACGAGACGGTCTATCTCGACATCGTGGACGGCGAGCGGATCGTCTACGCCTACACGATGGCGATGGACGGGCGCGTGCATTCCGCGTCGCTGATGAGCGTGGAATTCGAGGAGTCGGGTGGCGGGACGCTGCTGCGGCTGACCGAGCAGGGCGCTTTCTTTGACGGTTCGGATGGGATTGAGCGGCGCAAGGGCGGCTGGGAGTGGCTGTTGGGCGCTTTGGCCTCGGCCCTGGCGGAGGAAGTTCAGGATGCGTGACGATGACCCGGCGGCGGTGCCGTTCGATCCGGAGCGGGATCTGCGACTGGAGCGGCAGATGGCGGTGCCGCCGGAGGCGGTCTGGCGGTGCTGGACGGAGCCGGAGCTGATCTGCCGCTGGTTTACGCCGAAACCGGTCGAGACGGTGCGGGCCGAGATGGTCGCGGCGCCCGGTGGGGCGTTCACGACGGTGATGCGGATCCCCGATCAGGGGGAGATGGAAGGCACGGGCTGCGTTCTGGTGGCCCAGCCTGCCCGGCGGCTTGTCTGGACCTCGGCACTGGCGCCCGGGTTCCGGCCGGTGCCGCCGCCGGAGCCGGGGGCGTTCGTCTTTTCGGCCGATGTGCGGATGCGGGCCATCGAGGGCGGCTGCGCCTATGAGGTGATCGTGCGGCATCTGGCGCCGGAGGACGCGCAAGCGCACGAGGCGATGGGCTTTACGACCGGCTGGGGGACGGCGGCGGCACAGTTGGAAGAGGTGGCGCGCGGGCTTTGAGGCTTGGTTTGCCGCTCGGCGCGCATTAGCTCTGATCGCGAAGAGCGAAGGAGCGGGCGATGACCGGGATCGAGACCGTGGAGGCGATGGAGCGGGCCGTGGGCCTGGGCGATTGGGATCTGGCGGCGGAGTATCTGGCGCCGGATCTGGTCTATCGCTGTGCGGGACTGCCGGCGCGGCAGGGGGTGCAGGGGCTGCGGGACCATATGGCGGCGCAGGGCAAACTGGTCCGGTGGGAGGGGCATGAGACGCATCTGGCCTGGGAGAAGGACGGGATCGTGGTGATCGAGGTGACGTCGTTCTTTCACCGGCAGGAGGACGGGGCGCGGATTTCCGTGCCCTGCACGGATATATATCGCTTCGATGAAAAGGGCCGCATCGCCGATTGGGGCGTCTATGCGGATATCTCGGTTTTCCGGGCCGATGCGCGGCAGGATGTCCTGAGCTAGGGCCAATCGGCCCGCGGGAGGCTTGTCAAAGGCGGCGCGGCGCGGTTTCATTGCGGCTGGCCGCCTTCTACGCCGCATCGAGGGCGGGCCTTAAGGCAGCGATCGGTAAGGCGGCGGGTTTGCACCATGGAGGTATCGTTCCGGCTGAACGGGGAGGCCGTGCGGGTCGATGTCGGGCCGACGGTGACGCTGTTGGACTGGCTGCGCGAAGTGCGTGGGCTGACCGGGACCAAGGAGGGCTGCAACGAAGGCGATTGCGGCGCCTGTTCGGTGATGGTTGTGCGGGACGGTGACGCCCTGGCGCTGAACGCCTGCATTCTGTTCATGGGGCAGCTGGAGGGGTGCTCGGTGCGGACGGTCGAGGGGATCGCGGGGCCGGCCGGAGAGATGCATCCGGTGCAGGAGGCGATGGTCGCCCATCACGGGTCGCAATGCGGGTTCTGCACGCCGGGCTTCGTGGTGACGATGGCGGTGGCGCATCTGAACGGACGGCGGGATCATGCGGATCAGATCGCGGGGAACCTGTGCCGATGCACGGGATATGCGCCGATCCTGCGGGCGGCGGCGGCGTGTGAGGACAGGGAGGTTCCTGCGTGGCTGGCCGGGGAAGTCCGCGCGGAGCGCGCGGACGCCCCTGCGGGGAGCGGGGCGCGGCAGTCGAGTGGGTCGCTTGAAACCGAGGGGGCGGGGACGGTTCGCGTAAAGGCGGTCTCCGACCCTTCGGACCTGAAACGCTCCACCGGAGCGTTACCGAGACGGTCCTCAGCCTCCGGCGGGAGTATTTTGGGCCAGATGAAGGTGCCGGGGATTGGCGGGCGGGCGGGGTTTCGGCCTGGCTCGGCTGATGAGCTGGCGGCGTGGTATCTGGCGCATCCGGAGGCTGTGCTGATCGCCGGGGCGACGGATGTGGGGCTTTGGGTGACGAAGGGGCTGCGCGATCTGGGAGAGGTCGCGTTTCTGGGAGGCTGTTCGGATCTGCGGGGGATCGCGGTTGGAGAGGAGCGGGTTCGCGTCGGGGCGATGGCCTCGGTCGAGGAACTGCGGGAAGTGGTCGCTGAGTTGCATCCGTCATTCGCGGAGATGTTGCGGCGGTATGGGTCGGTGCAGGTGCGGAATGCGGCGACGGTGGGCGGGAATATCGCCAATGGCTCGCCGATCGGGGATTCGCCTCCGGCGCTGATCGCTTTGGGAGCCCTCTTGCATCTACGGAAGGGGGAGGACCGGCGGGAGATGCCGCTGGAGGACTTCTTTCTGGAGTATGGCAAGCAGGATCTGGCGCCGGGGGAGTTCGTCGAGGCGGTCTCGTTTGCTCGGCAGGCAGATCGGCTGCGCTGTTACAAGCTGTCGAAGCGGTTCGATCAGGATATCTCGGCCGTGTGCGGCTGCTTGTCTGTGACGGTCGAGGACGGGGTGATCGGGGCGGCGCGGGTGGCGTTTGGCGGGATGGCGGGGGTGCCGAAGCGGGCGGGCGCGGTCGAGGCGGCTTTGGTGGCGGCGCCTTGGGCGCGGGAGACGTTCGCGACGGCGTCCGGGTTGTTGGGTGAGGACTTCTCGCCTTTGTCGGATATGCGCGCCTCTGCCGCCTATCGGCTGGCGGCAGCGGAGGGGATGGTGCGGCGGTATTTCGAGGATCTGGAGGGCGGCAATGTTTCGGTCCTCGGGATGGCGGCGGAATGAAGGACGACGTGCGCCGCGACGTGGTAGGCCGCGCCCTGCCCCACGACAGTGCCGCCCTGCATGTGAGCGGACGGGCGCGGTATGTGGACGACCTGCCGGCGCCGCCCGGGTGCCTGTCGCTGGCCTTCGGGCTGAGCGAGGTCGCGCGGGGGCGTATCGTCGCCATGGATCTTGAGGCGGTGCGCGCGGCGCCGGGGGTCGTGACGGTGTTGACGGCGGAGGATCTGCCCTTCGCCAATGACGTCTCGCCGTCGGTGCATGATGAGCCGCTGCTGGCGGAGGGGGAGGTGTTTTATGCGGGCCAGCCCCTGTTCGTCGTGGCGGCGGAGAGCCATCTGGCGGCGCGGGCGGCTTTGCGGTTGGCTTTGGTTGAATATGAGCAGTTGGAGCCGATCCTGACGGTGGATGACGCGCTGGCGGCCGGGAGCCGGTTCGAGGACGGGCCGCGGATCTATGCCAAGGGCGATGTGGAAGGGGCTCTGGTCGGGGCAGCGCATGTCGTCGAAGGGGTGCTGGAGGTCGGGGGGCAGGAGCACTTTTACCTCGAGGGGCAGGCGGCTTTGGCCTTGCCGCAGGAGGACGGGATGATCGTCCATTCCTCGACCCAGCATCCGACGGAGATCCAGCACAAGGTGGCGGAGGCCCTGGGGCTGTCGATGGCCGATATCCGCGTCGAGGTGCGGCGGATGGGCGGTGGGTTCGGCGGCAAGGAGAGCCAGGGGAATGCCCTGGCCGTCGCCTGTGCTGTCGTGGCGCGGGCGACAGGGCGGCCGGTGCGGATGCGCTATGACCGGGACGACGATTTCGTCGTGACGGGCAAGCGGCATGATCTGCGGATCGCGTATCGGGCGGGGGTCGATGGGGACGGGCGGATCCTGGGGGTGGATTTCACGCATTATGTGCGCTGCGGGTGGTCTCAGGATCTGTCCTTGCCGGTGGCAGACCGGGCGATGCTGCATGCGGATAATGCGTATCTGTTGCCGGCGGCGCGGATTACGTCGCACCGGTTGAAGACCAATACCCAATCGGCGACGGCGTTCCGGGGGTTCGGGGGACCCCAGGGCATGGTCGGGATCGAGCGGGTGATGGATCATGCGGCGCATGTGCTGGGGGTGGACCCGGTGGAGCTACGGCGGCGGAATTACTATGCGGAGCGGACAGAGGGGGGCGCTGCCCCCCGCGCTGACGCGCCCCCCCGGAGTATTTCCGGCCAGATGAAGGAGGTACGGGTCGCGCCGGAGGGCGATGTCGCGTCGCGCGGGGCGGTCGGGTCGGTGCCGTCGGATCGGGGCGGGATGCGGCTGGGAGAGGATGCGCTGCCGCTGAGCGATGCGCGGCCGCGGCGGGACGCGGCCGCGGAAGAGACGGCGCTTTCCGGGATGACCGGACATGTCGCGGGAACACGGCGGGGGAACACGACGCCCTATGGGATGGAGGTGACCGATTTCGAGCTGGGGGCGATGACGGCGCGGCTGCTGGAGACGTCGGGCTATGAGGCGCGGCGGACGGCGGTGCGGGCGTGGAATGCCGGGAACGAGATCTTGAAGAAGGGGATCGCGTTTTCGCCGGTGAAGTTCGGGATCTCGTTCACGCTGACCCATCTCAATCAGGCGGGGGCGCTGGTGCACGTTTATCAGGACGGGACGATCGCCATGAACCATGGCGGGACCGAGATGGGACAGGGGCTGTTCCGGAAGGTCGCGCAGGTGGCGGCGTCGCGCTTCGGGGTCGATCCGGACGTCGTGCGGATCACGGCGACGGATACCGCGAAGGTGCCCAATACCTCGGCCACGGCGGCCTCGAGCGGGTCGGATCTGAACGGGATGGCCGTCAAGGCCGCCTGCGACACGATCCGGGAGCGGATGGCGGAATGTCTGGGGCAGCTCTATCAGGCGCGGCCTGCGGATGTGGTTTTTGCCGAAGGACGAGTGCGGGTCGGGACGGAAGAGATGAGCTTCGCCGATGCCGCCAAGATCGTCTACGAGAACCGGGTGAGCCTGAGTGCGACCGGGTTCTACCGGACGCCCAAGGTCAAATGGGACCGGATCAAGGGCGAGGGACGGCCGTTCTTCTACTTCGCCCATGGCTGCGCGGTGAGCGAGGTTGTGATCGACACGCTGACCGGCGAGAACCGGATTCTGCGGACGGATATCCTGCACGATTGCGGGGAATCGCTGAACCCGGCGCTCGATATCGGGCAGATCGAAGGGGGCTTCGTCCAGGGCGCCGGATGGCTGACCATAGAGGAGCTGGTCTGGGACGACGACGGGCGGCTGAGGACGCACGCGCCGTCGACCTATAAAATCCCCTGCGCCTCGGACACGCCAGACGTGTTCAACGTGGCGCTTTGGGACGGGTCGAACCGGGAGGAGACGATCTATCGCTCCAAGGCTGTGGGGGAGCCGCCGTTCATGCTGGGGATCTCGGTTTGGCTCGCTTTGAGCGACGCGGTGGCGGCCTGCGGGGAGGGCTATCCGATGCTGGATGCGCCCGCGACGCCGGAGCGGGTGCTAATGGCCGTGCGGAGGGTGCGCGATGAGCTTTGATCTGGACGGGCTGAAGCGGGCGGTGGCTTTGCATGGAACGGTCGCGCGGGTGGTCGTGGCCGAAACCCGAGGCTCGGTGCCGCGGGAGGTGGGCGCGGCGATGCTGGTCTGGGCGGACGGGCAGAGTGGGACGATCGGCGGCGGGGCGCTGGAATTCGAGGCGGCGCGGGCGGCGCGGGACGGCGCGATGAGAGCCGTGCGGCACCCGTTGGGGCCGGCCTTGGGGCAGTGCTGCGGCGGGGCGGTGACGTTGGTGACGGAGGTGTGGGATGCGTCCTCGGTCGAGGCCTTGGCGGGGCCGGTTGTCGCGCGGGATATCGAGGGGCGCGGAGAGACCCTGGCGGTACGGCGGGCGCGGGGGCACGGGGTTGCCACCTTCGTAGATGGCTGGATGATCGAGCCGGTTCTGGCGCCGGAGCGGGAAATGTGGATCTGGGGCGCGGGACATGTGGGGCGGGCCTTGGTGGAGGTGCTGGCCCCCCTGCCCTGTCTGCGGATCGTTTGGGTGGATACCGATTTGAAACGGTTTCCGGAGACGGTGCCGGAAGGCGTGACGGTGCTGGCCGCGGCGCGGCCGGAGGTGTTGGTCGCGCGGGCGCCGGAGGCGGCGGGGCATCTGGTTCTGACGTACTCCCACGCCTTGGATCTGGAATTGTGTCACCGGCTGCTGGCGCGGGGCTTTGCGCGATGCGGGTTGATCGGGTCGGCGACGAAGTGGGCTCGGTTTCGGTCCCGTCTGGGGGCCTTGGGGCATGGGCCAGAGGAGGTGGCGCGGATCGACTGCCCGATCGGGGATCCGGCGCTGGGCAAACATCCGCAGGCGATTGCGATCGGGGTCGCGCGGGAGATGCTGGCGGCGCCCCTGGCGCTGGCCGGGGAGAAATGGGCGTGACGTTGTTCCGGGCGAGCGGCCTGTCGAAGGCCTATGGCGCGGTGCAGGCCAACAAGGACGTCTCGTTCGATGTGGCGGCGGGCGAAGTGCATGCCTTGCTGGGTGAGAACGGCGCGGGCAAGTCGACGCTGGTGAAGATGATCTACGGGCTGGTCGCGCCGGATGCGGGACGGATGGAGATGGCGGGGGCGGAGTATGCGCCCGGCGATCCGAACGCGGCGCGGGATGCGGGCGTGGCGATGGTGTTCCAGCATTTCTCGCTCTTCGATGCGCTGAGCGTGGCGGAAAACATCGCTTTGGGGATGGCCGATCCGCCTGCCCAGAAGGCGTTGTCGGCGCGGATCCGGGAGGTGAGCACTGAGTATGGCCTGCCGCTGGATCCGGCCCGCGCGGTGGGCGATCTGTCGGCGGGGGAGCGGCAGCGGGTGGAAATCGTGCGCTGCCTGCTGCAGGCGCCGCGGCTGTTCATCATGGACGAGCCGACGAGCGTGCTGACGCCGCAGGAGGTGGAGATCCTGTTCGCGACGCTGCGCCAGATCAGCGCGGAAGGGACGGCGATCCTGTATATCTCGCACAAGCTGGAGGAGATCCGGACGCTGTGCGACCGGGCGACGATCCTGCGGGGCGGCGAGGTCGTGGCGCGCTGCGATCCGCGGGAGAAGACGGCGCGGGAGCTGGCGGAGCTGATGGTCGGCGGGCTGCTGGAGCGGCCCGAGCGCGAGGCGCGGCCGGTGGGCGACGTGGTGCTGCGGCTGGATGGGCTGTCGGCGCCGTCGCGCAATGCGTTCGGGACGGCCTTGAAGGACATCTCGGTCGAGGTGCGCGCCGGTGAGGTGCTGGGCATCGGCGGGGTCGCCGGGAACGGGCAGGACGAGTTGCTGGCGGTGCTGTCCGGAGAGGCGCGGGTCGGGCCGGGGATGGTTCGGTTCGGCGACCGGGGGGTCGGGGCGCTGGGGCCGGAGGCGCGCCGGGCACTGGGCCTGTGCTGTGCGCCGGAGGAGCGGCTGGGCCACGCGGCGGCGCCGGGGATGAGCCTGACGGAGAATGCCGCCCTGTCTGGGATGACGCGGAAGGGGCTGGCCCGCAGCGGGTTCGTGCGCTGGCGGGCGGCGAAGGGGTTCGCTGAGGAGGTGATTGGGGCGTTCGATGTGCGGACTGCGGGCGCCGAGGCGGCGGCGGGATCGCTGTCGGGCGGGAACCTGCAGAAATTCGTGATCGGGCGCGAGGTGCTGCAGCGCCCGGCCGTTCTGGTCGTCAATCAGCCGACCTGGGGGGTCGATGCGAAGGCGGCTTCGCAGATCCGGCAGGCGCTGCTGGATCTGGCGGCGGAGGGGGCGGCGGTCGTGGTGATCAGCCAGGATCTGGACGAGCTGGTCGAGGTGTCGGATCGCTTCGCGGCCTTGAACGAAGGGCGGCTGAGTGCGCCGCTTGGGACGGCGGATCTGACGGTGGATCAGATCGGCCTCATGCTGGGCGGGGCCCATGATATGAGTGCCGCGCATGTGGCAGAGTGAGGATTTGAGTATTTATGGCCAGATGAAGCGGGGGGCTGCTCCGGCGCGCGGGGCGTTAAGGTTAATGGGTGTTAACGTTAACCGGTGGTTAATGGGTGGGGTGGGCCGGGTTTCCGGAGAGGCGGCGGATTGTCTTCCTCGGACGGGAGGGGCCTGCGCTCGTCTGGCCGATCGCGTTGCGGCGCGTTGGGAGTGGTGCGCGCAGGCGTGGCTTGTCCGGCGTGTCCCGGCTCGTCCGGAATGGTGTTTGTTCTCTCGTCCGGATCGGCGCGTTTCGGCGGATCGGGGCCGGTATGGAGCGGATCGGTTTATGGTCAGTGGAGGAACAGTACGCAGGGTGTCCCCGCGCAACACGTCTGCGGGGTGGTCCTTTTGGGACTGGTCACTGGTGACGGCCATTGGTTGGTCTGAGAAAGATGTCCGCGGCGCGGGTCACGTGACCGAGAGCGCCCTCTTCGAGACTGATGTCCGGACCGACTTGCGATCAGCGGGACGGCATCGGGTCCGGGTTGGAGCCACATCGAGGTCGCGGCGGCGAAAAGATCGAGGCGGGCCTGTGCTTGGTCTGTCCGGCCGGGACCACGGCGAAGCTGTGCATCCTTCGAGGCCCGGCGCGGCATTTGCCCCTCTTCCCACGATCGGGCACGGGGGGCGGTCATGATCGCGCTGGAGCGGCGGGCGGCGCCGTCGGCCGTGATGGCCTGGGTGACGCCGCTGATCGCGGTTTTCGCGACTATGGTGGCGGGCGGGCTGCTCTTCGCGTTGCTGGGCAAGGATCCGGTGGCGGCGATCCGGGTGATCTTTTGGGAGCCGCTTTTCGGGGAATTCGCCTTCTATTACCGGCCGCAGCTTCTGGTGAAGGGCGCGCCGCTGATCCTGATCGCGATCGGGCTGGCCCTGGGGTTTCGCGCGGGGATCTGGAATATCGGAGCGGAAGGGCAATACATCCTTGGCGCGATCTGCGGGGCGGCGGTGGGGCTGGCACTTTACCCAGCCGAGACACGGTGGATCTTTCCGCTGATGGTGCTCTTCGGCGCGCTGGGCGGGTTCCTCTGGGCGATGATCCCAGCGCTGCTACGGGTCACGTTCGGGGCGAACGAGATCCTGGTGTCGCTGATGCTGGTCTATGTGGCCGAGCGGCTGTTGAGCGCGATGGCGCTCGGGGCGCTCAGGAACCCGGAGGGGATGGGTTTTCCGGGCTCGCGGAACCTGTCGCAATGGGAGGCGTCGGCCAATGCGGAGCTGATTGCGGGATCGGGGATGCACTGGGGCGTGGTCGCGGCGCTGATCGCGGTGATCTTCGCCTATGTGCTGCTGGAGAAGCATGTGCTGGGCTTTCATATCCGACTGACGGGTGAGGCGCCGAAGGCGGCGCGGTTCGCCGGCGTCGTGCCGGGGCGGCTCATTGTGATCTGTCTGGGGATCTCGGGGGCTCTGGCGGGTCTCGCCGGGCTTTTCGAGGTGACGGGGCCGGCGGGGCAGATCACCATTGATTTCAACACGGGCTACGGGTTCACGGCGATCATCGTGGCCTTCCTGGGCCGCTTGCATCCGGTGGGGATCCTGTTCGCGGGGCTTCTGATGGCGCTGACCTATATCGGCGGCGAGATCGCGCAGTCGCAGCTGGGGCTGCCGGGGGCGGCGATTTCGATGTTCCAGGGGATGCTGTTGTTCTTCCTGCTGGCGGTCGACGTGCTGACGCGGTTCCGGCTGCGGATCGGGCGGCGGGAGCCGGTGCAGGCGCTGCGGACGGAGGCGGCGGAATGAGACACGTTGGGACGATCTTGGGGTCTTTGATAAGCGTCTTCGTCGGGGTCTTGTTTGGAGCCCTGTCGACCACCGCCATGAACGGTACTGAGACAACAGCATGGGTTTTCGGCATTGTTCTTGGTGCGGTTCTGGTCGCAGGTGCGCTTTGGCTATGGCTTCTTTGGTATGCCGCCAATCGTCAGGAGGATCTGGAGCTAAGAGCAAGAGCGAGCTCGAGGCTGCAGACAGATAAACGCAGCTGGTTTTTCCTCCTCCTTGGCTTCCTTCTTGGTCTCTCTCTGTCGCTGCTCGGTTTTATCGGATCTCAGGTGGGAACGCCCTGATGGACCTGTCGTCGATCAATCCCGTCTTGCTGGTCGCCTCGCTGATCGTGGCGGCGACGCCTTTGCTGTTCGCGGCGCTGGGGGAGCTGATCGTCGAGCGGGCGGGGGTGCTGAACCTTGGCGTCGAGGGGATGATGATCACCGGCGCGATCTGCGGGTTCATCGTGGGCGTGGAGAGCGGCAATCCGTATCTGGGGTTTCTGGGCGCGGCTTTGGGCGGGGCGCTGTTGAGCCTGATTTTCGGGGTGCTGACGCAGTACCTTCTGAGCAATCAGGTGGCGACGGGGCTGGCGCTGACGCTGTTCGGGTTGGGGCTGTCGGCGCTCCTTGGGCAAGGCTATCAGGGCGTGAAGGGGCCGACACCGGCCCGGCTGGACCTGCCGGTTCTGAGCGATCTGCCGGTGGTCGGGCGGATCGTGTTTTCTCAGGATCTGATCGTCTATGCGGGGCTCGCGCTGACCGTGGCGGTCGCGTGGTTCCTGAATCGCAGCCGGGGCGGGATGATCCTGCGGGCGGTGGGCGAGAACCACGATGCGGCGCACGCACTGGGCTACAAGGTGATCCGGATCCGGCTGATGGCGATCGCCTTCGGCGGGGCCTGCGCGGGGATCGGCGGGGCCTATATCAGCCTTGTCCGGGTGCCGCAGTGGACGGAAGGGATGACTGCGGGTGCGGGGTGGATTGCGCTGGCGATCGTCGTCTTCGCCTCGTGGAAGCCCTGGCGCGCGCTGATCGGTGCCTGGCTCTTTGGCGGGGTGACGGTGCTACAGCTGAATTTGCAGGCGGCGGGCGTCGCGATCCCGGTCGAGTACCTGTCGATGTCGCCCTATCTTGTCACCATTCTGGTGCTCGTCCTAATGTCCTCGGGCCGCGCCCCGGCGTCTTTGGGGCGCATCTTTCACAAGACCGGCTGAGGGAATGCCGGGGCCACCAACAGGGGAAATGAGAATGAAACGCAGGACACTACTTGGCGCCGCCGCGGCGCTCGGGCTCGCCAGCATGGCGTTTGCCCAGGACGATCCAACCAAGGTCGGCTTCGTCTATGTGGGGCCGGTCGGCGATGGCGGCTGGACCTATGAGCACGATCAGGGGCGGTTGGCCGTCGAGGCGCATTTCGGCGATGCGGTCGAGACGGTGTTCGTCGAAAGCGTGCCCGAAGGCGCGGATGCGGAGCGGGTGATGACGCAGATGGCGCTGGACGGCGCGGACCTGATCTTTACCACCTCGTTCGGCTATATGGATGCGACGATCGCCGTGGCCGAGCGGTTCCCGGACGTGAAGTTCGAGCATGCGACGGGCTTCAAGCGGGCCGAGAACGTGTCGACATATTCGGCGCGGTTCTATGAAGGGCGTGCGATCCAGGGGCATATCGCGGGGAACATGACCGAGTCGAACATCATCGGCTATATCGGCTCGTACCCGATCCCCGAGGTGATCCGGGGGATCAACGCCTCCTACCTGCACGCCAAGGCGGTGAACCCAGATGTCGAGTACCGGATCATCTGGGTCTACACCTGGTTCGACCCCGCGCAGGAGGCCGAGGCGGCGCGGACGCTGATCGACCAGGGCGCGGACGTGATCCTGCAGCATACGGACTCGACTGCACCTCTGGCGGCGGCCGAGGAAGCGGGCGGTGTGATCGGCTTTGGGCAGGCGTCTGACATGAGTGAGTTTGCGCCTTCGCCGCGTGTATCGTCGATCATCGATGACTGGGCGCCCTATTACATCGACCGCGTTCAGGCGGTGATCGACGGGACCTGGGAGAGCGAGGATACCTGGGACGGCATCGCGCCCGGCATGGTCAAGATCGGCGAGATCACCGATGCGGTGCCCGAGGAGCTACGGGCCGAGGCGTTGGACATGAAGGCACGGATCGAGGCGGGCGAGTACCATCCGTTCACCGGGCCGATCAATCGTCAGGACGGGTCGGTCTGGCTGGCCGAGGGCGAGACGGCGTCTGACGAGGACCTGCTGGGCATGAACTTTTATGTCGAGGGGCTTGAAGGCGAGATCCCGCAGTAAGGGGTGGTTCTTGACGGTAAGGCCCTTCCCTGGCGGGAGGGCCTTTTTCTTTGCGCCGGGCTGTGGGACGGTCGCGCCATGATGGGATTGACGACACGTTCGGGCGCGCCGGTTTCGCGCTTTGCCTATGGGGCGATGCAGTGGGGCGGGCGGGCGTCCGAGGATGATGCGGCGGCGATGTACCGGGCCTGCCGGGCGGCCGGGATCAGCCATTTCGATACGGCCCATGCCTATACGGACGGGGCGTCCGAGCGGATGCTGGGCGCGCTTGTCGGGCCGGAGCGGGACGCGGTGTTCGTGGCGACGAAGGTCGCCTATGAAGGCGGGTCGGGGCGCGGGAACATCCTTGGATCCTTCAGCGAGAGCCGGGAGCGCTTGGGGCTGGAGGTGGTCGATCTGCTCTACCTGCACCGGTGGGACGGGGATGCGCCGCTGGAAGAGACGTTTTCGACCCTGGCGGAGCTGCAGGAAGGCGGGTCGGTCCGGTATCTGGGGGTGTCGAACTTCGCCGCGTGGCAGGTGATGAAGGCGCAGGTGGTGGCAGAACGGTTCGGGACGCGGATCGATGCGATCCAGCCGATGATGAACCTGGTGAAGCGGCAGGTCGAGGTGGAGATCCTGCCGATGGCGGCCGATCAGGGGATCGCGGTCTTCCCCTATTCGCCGCTCGGCGGCGGCTTGCTGACCGGGAAGTATGCGGCGGGCGGCGCGGGGCGGTTGAGCGAGGATGACCGCTATGCGGCGCGCTATGGGCTGAGTTGGATGCGGGAGGCGGCGGACGGGCTGGCCAGGACCGCAAGCGAGGTCGGCGTGCCTGCGGCGACGCTGGCAGTGGCGTGGCTGGCACGGCACGCGCCGGAGGTGGGGCCGATCCTGTCGGCGCGGACTGCAGAGCAGCTGGAGCCGTCGCTGGCTGGGATGACCTTTGCCATGGACGATGCGCTGTACGAGCGGATCACGGCGCTGTCCCCTGCCCCGCCGCCTGCGACCGATCGGATCGAGGAAGCATGAGCCGGATCGTCGTGATCGGCGGGGGCATCGCGGGGCTGTCGGCGGCGGCGGCCTTGTCGGAGGACGCCGAGGTGACGTTGCTCGAAGGCGAGCGGGCGGTTGGCTATCACGCCTCGGGGCGGTCGGCCGCGATGTATTTCGACAGCTACGGGAACGAGACCGTCTGGGCCCTGAACCGCGGCAGCCGGGCGGGGCTGGAAGCCGCCGGTGTCCTGTCGCCGAGGGGCGTGTTGATGGTGGCGCCGATGGGTTTTGAGGGCTTCGAGGACGCGGCGCAGGGGATGGCCGAGATCGGCGTCGCCGAGGCGCAGGAGCGGGTGCCGATCCTGGGGCCTGCAGTGGCGCGGGCGGCGTGGATCGAAGAGGCGTTCGATATCGACACCGACCTTCTGTTGCAGGGCTTCGCCAAGGCGGTGCGGGCGGCGGGCGGGCGGGTCGTGACCGGGGCCAGCGTGACCAGCATCGTGCGGGACGGCGCGGTCTGGCGGGTCGAGACGGCGGAGGAGACCTTTGTCGCCGAGCGGCTGGTGAATGCGGCGGGGGCCTGGGCGGACGGGATTGCGGCGATGGCAGGGATCGCGCCCAAGGGGATTCAGCCTTATCGGCGATCGATGGCGCGGCTGCCCGCGCCTGGCGGGCATGACGTGACCGGGTGGCCGTTCCTGCTGGATGCGGGCGAGACTTGGTATGCCAAGCCGGATGCGGGGAAATGGCTGGTCTCCCCCGCAGACGAGGACCCGGTGGAGGCGCAGGACGCCTGGGCGGACGACATGGTGCTGGCCGAGGGGCTGGCGCGATACGAGGCGATGGTCACAGCACCTGTGACGCGGGTCGAGGGCTCTTGGGCGGGGCTGCGGAGTTTCGCGCCGGACCGCACGCCGGTGCTGGGGCCGGACCCGGCGGAGCCGTCCTTCATCTGGTGCGCCGGTCAGGGCGGATATGGGTTTCAGACGTCGTTTGCCGCGGCACGGCTGGTCGCCGATCTAGTGTTCAGGCGCGCGCCTACACTTGCCGAAGAGGCTGTGAACGCTTTGTCGCCCGGGCGGTTCTAGGCCCGCTCAGGCGACGGATCGTGCGTATTGCTCGGCCCCCACGGTCGGGTAGGCCAGGGCCGGAACCGGATCGCCGGTGCCGCGCAGGATCGGAAATGTCTGAACCAGTGTTTCGCGGGCCCGTTCGGGCACATCCGCCAGACGGTCGGCGCAGACGTGGTAGGTTTCCACTGGCAATCCGCTGGCCATAACGATCTGCGGTGTATCGAAGACCACGTTGTAGAACGTGATCTCTTCGGCCTCCCGATCAAGGCGCGCCCCCTCTGTGAGGTCGGTGAGGGTGCGCGCCTTGAGAAGGCCGCCCTTCGCGTCGATTTCACTCAACAGGTAGGCGGGCACGAGGATCTTATGATCCGGCGCAAGCGTGAGGGGGCGCTGCGGCATCATCGGCCCGACGACGCGAGGGGCGAGGTGGACCGGACAGCGAGACGGATCTGCCTGCATGTCGGCCCGGGTAATTGTTCGGGTCCACACGGCGCGGACCGGCTGAAGACCATTGTCACGGGTTACTACCAGATCGCCGGACCGGATGAACTCCGCCCGGCGGGCACCACAAGGTGTCCGAAGCAAGGCATCGGCGGAAACGCCAGTGACGGCACAATCCGCCAGACGGTCCCCGATCTTGGACATGAAAGTCATTTCCGCGCCCCTTTGAGTCTCCCACGGAAACAGTGCTGCACAGCACCGTGGCAGGATCATGGTCGGAATGCGGTTAACTTAGTTGAATTAAGGCAAAGCTTTGTCAGGAGCTAGGAATCCACACGAATCCGCTTATTGCCGGGGTCGTAGGGGCTGTCTTCGGTGACGATTGCGGGCCAGAGGCGGTCGAACATCTTGACCTCAAGCTCGGTTCCCGGGGTGGCATGATCGGGGGTGACGTAGCCCATGGCGATGGATTTTGCCGCCGCGACGGAGTAGCCGCCCGAGGTGCAGCGCCCGACACGTTCGCCGTTCCTGTAGAGCGCCTCGCGGCCCCAGGGATCGGCATCGTTGGGCCCCGCGATGTGGAGGGTGATGCATTTGCTGCGGAGGCCCGTCGCCTCCATCGCGGCCTTGCCGTGGAAGTTTTTGGTGAGGTCGACGAAGCGGTCGAGGCCCGCCTCGAGCGGAGTGGCGTCGCGGCCAAGTTCGGTGCCGAAGGCGCGGTAGGACTTCTCCTGCCGGAGCCAGTTCTGGGCGCGGGCGCCGACGAGCTTGAGCCCGTGTTTCTCGCCCGCCTCCATCAGCCGGTCGAAGAGGTGGTTCTGCATCTCGATCGGGTGGTGCAGTTCCCAGCCAAGCTCGCCGGTATAGGCGACGCGGATGGCCTTGACGGGGACCATGCCGAGTTCGATGTCGCGGGCCGAAAGCCAGGGGAAGCGCTTGTTCGACAGGGCCCTCTCGGGCTCGGGGTCGCGGATGAGGTCGGCCAGGACATCGCGGGATTTCGGACCGGCGATGGCGAAGACGCCCCATTTGGTGGTCACATCCTCCTCGTTGATGCGGCCAAACTCATCCTCTTTCTCCCAGATCGCCTTGTAGAGATAATCTTCGTCATAGGCGTGGAGGCCGCCTGCGGAGACAAGGTAATAGTCGTTCTCGCCCTGGCGGACGATCGTGTATTCGGTGCGGGTCGTCCCGGCGGTGGAAAGCGCATAGGTCAGGTTGATGCGGCCGACTTTGGGCAGCCGGTTGGTGGTGAACCAGTCGAGGAAGGCCGTCGCGCCGGGGCCGCTGATGCGATGCTTGGCGAAGGCGGTGGCGTCGATCAGGCCGACACCGTTCCGGATCGCCTCGGCCTCGTCCCTTGCGTATTGCCACCAGCCACCGCGGCGGAAGCTGTTCGACGCCATGTCGTCGAAGCCCAAGGGCGCGAAATAATTGGGTCTTTCCCAGCCGTTGACCTGTCCGAACTGGGCGCCGTGGTCCTTCATCCGGTCATAACAGGGGGCCGTGCGGAGTGGCCTTGCGGCAGGGCGTTCCTCGTCCGGCCAGTGGACCTTGAGGAGGAACGGATAGGTCTCTTCGTTCTTCTGGACGGCGTATTCCGAGGTCATCCAGTCGCCGTAGCGCTTGGGGTCGAGGGACCCCATGTCGATCTCGGCTTCGCCTTCGGTCATCAGTTGGGCGAGGTAGTGCCCTGCCCCGCCAGCGGCCGTGATCCCGAAGGAGAAGCCTTCGGCCAGCCACATGTTCTGCAGGCCCGGCGCTGGCCCGAGGAGGGGGTTGCCGTCGGGCGTGTAGCAGATGGGGCCGTTGAAATCGTCTTTCAGACCAACCTCTTCCGTCGACGGGATGCGGTGGATGAAGTCCATGTATTCCTGCTCGATCCGCTCGAGATTCAGCGGGAAGAGATCGGCGCGAAAGCTGTCGGGGACGCTGTAGCGGAAGCGGGCGGGGGCGCCGTCTTCGTAAGGGCCGAGGATCCAGCCGCCGCGTTCCTCGCGGACATACCAGCGGGCGTCGACGTCGCGCAGGACGGGATGCTCTCCGTTGGTCTTGCGCCATTCGACGAGGGCGGGATCGGGTTCGGTGACGATGTATTGATGCTCGACCGGGACGGCGGGCGTCTTGATGCCGAGGAGCCGCGCAGTGCGCTGAGCATGGTTGCCGGTGGCCGTAACCACATGATCCGCATGGACAATCACCTGCTCGTCTGTGGCGATGAGGTTGCCGCCCTTTTCGGCCATCTTGGTGAGCGTGACCTCCCAATGGTCGCCGGCCCAATGGTAGGCATCGGCCTGCCATTTGCGTTCGATCACCGCGCCGTGCTGGCGGGCGCCCTTGGCCATGGCCATCGTGACGTCGGCGGGATTGATGTAGCCGTCGGTCGGGTGGAAGATCGCGCCTTCGAGGTCTTCGGTGCGCACCAGCGGGTAGCGCTCCTTGATTTGCGCAGGCGTCAGCCATTCATAGGGGATGCCCACGGTTTCAGCCGTGGTGGCGTAGAGCATGTATTCATCCATGCGCTCGCGCGATTGGGCCATGCGCAGGTTGCCGACGACCGAGAAGCCGGGGTTGAGGCCCGTCTCTTCCTCCAAGGTCTTGTAAAACTTGATGGAATAGTCGTGGATGTGGCTCGAGGCGTAGCTCATGTTGAAGTAGGGCAAGAGGCCTGCGGCATGCCAGGTAGAGCCGGAGGTCAGCTCGTCGCGTTCGATCAGCATGGTCTCCCAGCCCGCCTTGGCGAGGTGGTAGGCGATGGAGGTGCCGACGGCGCCGCCGCCGATCACGAGCGCTCTGACATGGGTTTTCATCTCGGACTCCTTCACCTGTAACGGGGCGAGCCTAGGACCGTCAGGCGCCCCGCGGCAAGCGGGAGGCGACGGTTTCGCGACGGATGCGACGCAACGCGCGGTGGGGGGCTGCCGGACTGTAACGCAAAGACGGGATGATTCGGGCTGAAATCCTTAAGTCTCAGGGAAAACAGCGTGTCGGCTTTCTGTCGGACATCCGTCGGCTTTTGGTCGGAGGGGATACGTCATCCGGCGCCTGGTTAACGCAACGGACCGCGCGCAACGGCCCTGTTCGTTGACAGGAGGTTAAGGCGCCGGGAGGGCCGCATAGGCGGCGGCCGATGGATGGATCCGGTCCTGTAAGCCGCCGCTTATGTGTCGTGATCGGGGTGCTGGTTCGAGACGACGCCCGCGTTCCAGGCTTCGTCTCCGGCGGCGGCCTCGCCGGTGCGCACAGGCAGATCGGCCAGCATCGCGAAAGCGCGGCGGGTGGCCAAGGCGTTCACCTGCACCTCGGGCATCGCAAGATCGGGGTTATCGAGCGAACCGATGGAGACCTCGAGGAGGCCCTCGCCCTCGTAGGTGAGCGGCGTGCCGCAGTCGGCGCAAAAGCGGCGCCAGTTGCGGTTGGAGCTGTCGAAGCGGGCGGGCGGGCCGCGCGTCCAGACAAGGCCTTCGGTCGTCACCAGAGGGCCGAAGAAAGACCCGAACGCCTTCTGGCACATCCGGCAATGGCAGATGGACGCGCGGCCGAGGCTTTGGGCGCGGTAGCGGATGGCGCCGCACTGGCAGCCGCCGGTGATGGGGGTGGCTGAGATCATGCGACGATCCTAGCGGATGTGGTCGACGATCCAAGTCTCTGAACCGGTGCAATGGGGCATCGCCTGACCCGGAGGGCGTTTCACCGATCCTGCTTCATCCGGCATCACCGGAAGCCCGAAGGCTCCGCGATACGCAATATCGCAAAATCGTCCTCCTGGGGGAGGTCGGGCGACGCCCGGCGGTGCCGCCGGGCACGGCGTTTGGCTCACGTCATACTCTGTCAGGTAACGCCAACGAACGGACACGAGGCCGGATCAGCGACCCTTGGGTCTGTACGCATGAAGGCCCGGTCCCAGCGCTTTGGCTTCGTAGGCTTTGACCACCCTCATCGCTGTTTGCCCGTAGGTCCCAAGGTCTTCTGCGAGTTCAGGAAAGAGTTCGAACAATTCCTGGAGAATCGCGTCGGACATCGCGTCCATCGCCGTATCGCCGGGGAAGAAGGATTCGGTCCAGAGCCCCTCAACCTCGACCAGTTCGTGGCGATCGAAGAAGATGTGGACGTAATCTGCCTGCGTCGCATCCTGATCCACGCAGATGCCTGCCCCGTCAATCAGGAAGCGGGCGGGGATGAGGACGTCGGAGACACCGAAGATGAGCTGTGCGCGGGCGGACCGGGTGGCGATCCGGTGCTGCGGGGAGACGATGACGTCGCGCCTGAGAAGGCCGCACCCGAACGCATCGGCCCGGATGCGAACGGGTCGCAGATGGGGATTGCGCCTCAGATCGTCGGAGCGGAGGCGCCGGCGGCCTACCCAGCGGACGGGCCGGGGCGGCCCTTCAGCGACATTGACCAGATCGCCGGGGTGGAGCGTTTCGATCCTGCGCGGCCCCTCCGGCGTCTCGATCAGTGACCCGGCGGTGAAACAGACGAAGTCCGGGAGGTCTACATAGTCGATCGGATCTGCAACGGTGGCGCCGTTGTTCGTCCCCACGATGATATCGCCAACCTCGACCGAGCCTTCGGTGACGATCATGTATTCACGGGTGCCGAACTGAATCAGCGTGAAGGTGACAGGGGTGCCATCGACCTCACCGGTATAGGTCTCGAAGGTTCCGAGATCGGAGGAGTCGCCCTGAAAATCTGGCAGAGAGCTGACGTCGAATTGCGGGCTTCCGTCACCATCGGGGTCTTCGAGCGTTCCGTCATCGTCTGTGATATCGACGGTGAACGAGTTGATCACCTCGACATCTTCGGTGTCGAAGGGGTCGGCATTGAGTTCGTAAACGACGATGGTGGCCATAGTCGTTTGCCCTCTCTGGCAGGGGTCCCTGCCGGAAGCAGATAATATGCACTGAAGGCTGTCAACTTATGATAGAGATTTGTGCTGCGCCCTTTAGGTCGGCGACACGAGATGCGCAGATTTCAGCCAGTTAGGACGGCATTGCCTGTCTAACTTCAGGTTGAGGTACGTCTGTCGGCGGGTAGCCGGAACCAGCGGTGCAGGCCGGTTCCTGAAATCTGGCTGCCGTCAGGCACCGATGCGAAGGGCCGCTGCCTCGTGCTGCTTCAGGCAGGCCGCGGCAAGCGGGCCGTAGCCGTCGGGGCCGTTTGCGAGTTCGGGGAAGAGCGCGACCAGTTCGTCGCGCGCCGCGCGGTCGACGGCCTTCATCGCCATGTCGCCGGGATAGAAGCTTTCGCAGGGCGCGCCTTCGGCGTCGACGATGCGGTGGCGGTCGAACATGATGTGGCAAAAGGTGATCCGCCCGCCGCTGCGCTGGCTGACGCCGGGCGCACCGAGGAGGTGCTTGGCGGCGACGAGGACGGTGTCTTCGCCGAACATCAGCTGCGCCTGCGACCCGTCGATGGCGACGCGGTGTTCGGGAGAGAGGACGAGTTCGCGGGTATTGCCGATCACGCCGGGGGCGAAGACGATGGGGGCGAAGGCGCCTTCGGCCTCGACTTCAGTGGTGCCGACCCAGGTGACGACAGCGTCGGGATCGTCGCGCGTCCACACACGGTCACCGGTCGAGATGTCTTCGACGGCGCGGGTGCCGCCGGGAACGCGGATCCGGGTGCCGGCGGCAAAGCAGGCAACGAAATCGGTATAGGTGCTGTCGCCCGCGTTATCGCCGCCGACCTTGCGATAGGTCGCGCCGGGCGTGAGGGGGACGGTAGTGCCGAACCCCCACACATCCTGTGTGACACCGCCTTGCGAGAACACGGTGAGTTCGATGACCGGACCGACGAGATTGCCGTTCGCGTCCACCTCCTGGATGAGGATCTGAGATTCACTTTCGACCTGCGTGCCGTTTGCGACGAGGCCCGAGCCGTCGGTGATGACGTGGTTGGCTTCTTCATCATCGTCGAAGATGTCCGGATCGGCACTTGTATCGTCGACGGTGACGACCTGCGGACCGAAGCCGGGGTTGTAGACGAACTCTGTCCCGTTCGGGGTGTCGGAGTTGTTGATGATCCCGTTGCCGACGAGGCCGCCGCTGGAAGATGACGTGACCACCAGGGCATCATTGTCGAAAGCGATGAATGTGCGTGCAACCATAAAGCCGGCCCCCTTGTTACGGGCAGCCCCGGCGATCGTCCCGACCGGTCTGCCAGATCAACATTTACCTGTGAAAGACCTACATGGCCGTCCGGCAGGGTTGCGGCAGGGTTCGGGCGTTTGCGTGCCTTAACCAAATTAATTTCCAATTTTGCCCGGCGTTTCGGGCATGATGCTGCATCGCCGCATCACTTTATCCACCCATGCGAGAGACCTTGTTTATAAGGCTCTCGCATGGGTGGAGGGATGACGAAGACAGCGCTTTGACGGGCGAATCAGGTGCGCGGCGCCTAGCCCAGACGAAGCACCGCCGCTTCGCGCCGTTTCAGGCAGGCGGCGGCGAGCGGGCCGTAGCTGTCGGGGCCGGTCGCAAGCTCGGGGAAGAGCGCGATGAGTTCGGCGCGGGCGGCCTTGTCGACGGCCGT
Source organism: Aestuariibius violaceus (assembly GCF_040779325.2). Classification (NCBI taxonomy): domain Bacteria; kingdom Pseudomonadati; phylum Pseudomonadota; class Alphaproteobacteria; order Rhodobacterales; family Paracoccaceae; genus Aestuariibius; species Aestuariibius violaceus. The sequence goes on along the minus strand of NZ_JBFONT020000001.1, from coordinate 1,123,315 downwards.
CATCGCCATGTCGCCGGGATAGAAGCTTTCGCAAGGGGCGCCTTCCGCGTCGAGGATGCGATGGCGGTCGAACATAATGTGGCAGTAGGTGATGGTGCCCCCCTCGCGCCGGCTGACGCCGGGCGCGCCGAGGAGGTGCTTGGCGGCGACGAGCACGGTCTCTTCCCCGAACATGAGCTCGGCCTGGGCGCCGTCGATGGCCACGCGGTGTTCGGGGGAGAGGACGAGTTCGCGGGTGTTGCCGAGGGTTCCGGGGGCGAAAACGATGGGGGCGAAGGCGCCTGTCGCCGCGACGGTGGTCGCGCCGGTCCAGGTGACACGGGCGCGGGGGTCGCCGCGCGTCCAGACCGGATCGCCCAGGGCGATATCCTCGACCGGGCGGAGGCCGTGGGGCGTGCGGATCAGCGTTCCCGCGGCGAAGCAGGGGACGAAATCGGTATAGATGCTGTCGCCGATGATATCGTCGCCGACCTTCTCGTAGGTGACGCCGGGCTCGAGCGGGGCGGTGGTGGAGAAGCCCCAGACATCCTGTGTCACGCCGTTCTGAGAGAAAACGATGAGCTGGATCACCGGACCGGTGAGATTGCCGTCGGCATCGACGGCCTGGATTAGGATGACGGATTCGCTTTCAACCTGAGTTCCGTCCTCGACCAGCCCGGCGCCGTCGGTGATGACGTGGTTCTCTCCATCGTCGTCTTCGAAGACGTCCGGATCGCCGCCGGTATCCTCAAGCGTGACGAGCTGCGATCCGAAGCCGCCCTGGAACACGAAGCGCGTCCCATCGGGCGTGTCGGACGCATTGATGATGTTGCTGTCGAGGATGTCGGGGTTGGTCGAGGACGTGACGACAAGGGCTTCGCTGTCGATCGCGAAGAAGGAACGGCTTACCATTTGAACGCTCTTTTGTTTCTGTCATGGTGAGGCCGCCATCGGTGCTAGGGGAAAGCGGGGCGTGCCTCAAGCCGTGTGAATGGCGATTCCGGCGGGTTGACCGTGGTAATTTTCCGTTTGAGCATTTGAACTTAGCCACAATCCGGTCGCGGCATCTTCGGGCCGGGCCGCCCCCGTGGTTGTGGCGCCCCCGGCGGCGCCGTAGGAAGAGGCGTCGGACATGGGTCAGGGGGGCCGCACTTGCAGGTCTGCACGAGGATCGCGGGGTTCCGGGCGGAGATCGCCCGCTACAGGGCGGCGGGCGAGAGCGTGGGCCTGGTGACCACGATGGGCGCGCTGCATAACGGGCATCTGGCGCTGGTGGCGGCGGCGAAGGCGGACCACGACCGGGTGGTCACGACGATCTTCGTGAACCCCACGCAATTCGGTGAGGCGAAGGATCTGGAGACCTATCCGCGCGACGACGCCGGCGATCTGGAGAAGTTCGAGCGGGCGGGGGTCGATGCGGTCCTGATGCCGTCGGTCGAGGAGATCTATCCGGAGGGCGACGAGACGATCGTCGAGACGGTGCGGCTGGCCAATGTGCTGCACGGCAAGGTGCGGCCCGGGCATTTCCGGGGGGTGGCGACGGTTGTGACCAAACTATTCAATATCGCTCAGCCCGATGCCGCCTATTTCGGCGAGAAGGACTGGCAGCAGCTGCAGGTGATCAAGCGGATGGTGCGGGATCTGCATATGCCGGTGCGGGTCGTCGGGGTGCCGACGGTGCGGGAGGCCGACGGGCTTGCCATGTCATCGCGCAACGTGCGGCTGGGGAAAGAGGACCGGGCGGCGGCGGCGGTGCTGTCGCGGGGGCTGGACCGGGCGGGGGAGGTCGCGGCGCGCAAGGGCTCGATCTCGCAGATGGAGAGCGCTGTGCGCGGGGCGGTGAACGGGGAGCCGCGGGCGAAGCTGCGGGCCATCGATATCGTCGACGTCGCGACGCTGGAACCTGCAACCGGCGCCTTCGACCGGCCTGTCGCAATTCTGCTGTCGGCCGATCTGGGCGGCGTTCTATTGATCGATCAGAGGGAGTTCAGTCCATGAGCAAGGAAAGCGTGATCCGCCGGGTGACGGCGCCGCAGATTGCCGCGCGCAAGGGAGGTGAGCCGATCGTCTCGCTGACCTCCTATCACGCGCATACGGCGGCGATCGTGGAGAAATACGCGGATTTCATCCTGGTCGGCGACAGCCTGGGCATGGTGATGCACGGGATGGAGAATACGCTGGGCGTGTCGATCGAGCTGATGATCGTGCATGGCAAGGCGGTGGTGCGCGGCACGAAGCGGGCGCTGATCGTGGTGGATATGCCGTTCGGATCCTACGAGGAGAGCCCGGAGGTCGCCTTTCGCAATGCCGCGCGGATCATGAAGGAGACGCAGTGCGGGGCGGTGAAGCTGGAAGGCGGGGTGAGCATGGCCGAGACGATCCGGTTCCTGACGGAACGCGGGATCCCGGTGATGGGCCATACCGGGCTGACGCCGCAATCGACGCATGTGATGGGCGGGTTCAAGACGCAGGGACGGGACGAGGAGCAGTGGCCTGATCTGATCGCCGATGCCAAGGCGGTGGAAGAGGCCGGTGCCTTCGCCGTGGTGCTGGAAGGGCTGGTCGAGCCGCTGGCGCGCAAGATCACCGGGGAGATCTCTATTCCGACCATTGGCATCGGCGCCTCGGCCGCCTGCGACGGGCAGATCCTGGTGCTGGAGGACATGCTGGGCCTCGGCGACTGGGCACCGAAATTCGTGAAGGTCTACGGCAAGTTGGGCCCGATGATCGAGGAGGCGGTGAAGACCTACGCCGAAGAGGTGAAGGACCGGAGCTTTCCGGGAGAAGATCAGGTGTATCGGTAAGGCCATCGCGACACGCCGGCCAGATGTCTGGCCCGGCGGCACCGGCGGGCCGCGGCCTCCCCCCGGGAGGGCGCGACCCTCACAGCACAGCGCCCAAAGGTAAGCATTCCCCTACTGGACCTTTCATTCGCGATGCGCGAATTTCCAACCCATTGGGACAGAACGGGATTTCGATGGGACGGATCAAGCTGGCGGAGGCGGCGGCGCTGGTCGATGCCTCTTATTCCATTGGCCGGTGCGATATTCTGAAGGACCGGCTTGCGCGCGACCCGCTGGATCATTGGGACGTGCAGGCGGTGCTGATCGACGACGGCACGCTGCTGATCCCCGGCAGCAATCACTACCGGGATTACATCAAGTTCAACCTGGGCCATTTCCGGTTCGGCGACGGCAAGTACCGGATGAGCGATCTGGCCCGCCAGCAGGACGGGTCGGGGGCGCTTTGGCACCGGGGGTTCTTTGCCCATGCGAAGGTGATCCACGACTGGCTGGGAGATCGGCCGCCGAAGCGGATCATCGGGCATTCGCTGGGGGCGGCCTCGGCCCAGATCCTGTCGCAGAAATGGAAGGTGCCGACGCTGTGCTTCGCCTCGCCCCGGCCGCATTACGGGCACCACCCGCTGGTTGACGAGCGCTGGACGATGAACATCTGCCGGGACGGGGATCCGGTGATCGGCTTTCCCGGCAAGTTCCGCCATGTGGGCGCGGTGACCATGCTGAAATCGGGGATGCGCGGCTTTGCCCTGCGCCACGCGATGCCCCATTACCGGCGGCTGCTTCTGGAGCACGCGGCCAACCCGAAGCTGCCCGTCCACTGGCCGAAGGGTGAGGGAAACCTGACTGGTGCGGGAGCGAAGGCCGCGTAGACTGACCTTGCGTAATGAGTGGGGTGTTTCATGAGGAAGATGACGCTGAAGGCGGCGGCGGAACTGGCCGCGGCCTCTTACGATCCAGAGAACGCGGCGGCGACGCGGGGGCGGATCAGGGTCACGCACGACAAGGACGACGTGCAGGCCTATCTGCTGGATGATGGGGTGCTGCTGATCCCGGGGAGCAACTCGCTGGCCGATTACACCAAGTATAATCTGCGGATGCTGCGGCTGTTCCGGCAGAAGACCCAGGTCCATATCCCGGGGACCGAGCCGGGGGCGAGCGGGGCGATCTGGCATCAGGGGTTTCTGGCCCATGCACGGTCGATCTACGACAGGTTCAACGACCGGCGACCGGAGTTCATCATCGGCCATTCGCTGGGCGGCGCCTCGGCCCAGATCCTGTCGATGAGCTGGGACGTGCCGGCCGTGGCCTTTGCCGCGCCGCGGCCTTTGCGCAGCGCGGTGCCCGTGCCGAACGAAGGCAAGTGCCTGACGGTCTGCGACAGCCGAGACTGGGTGACGGACCTGCCGCCCGGGCGGTTCCGGCATCTGCGACTGGCGCAGCGGCTGAACCTGTCGGGCGGCTACGCGTTCCAACATCCGATGAAGCACTACAAGATGCTGATCGATCCCGGCGTGCGGGCGCGGGTTCTGCCGATGGTGTGGCCGGTGATCGGCTGAGGTTGCCTCAGCAGGTGTGCGGCTCGACCGGGGCGGACGGGTTCCTCGCCCGCCGGACCGCGGCGAGGCCGGCGGCGTGCGCTGCCGCCTCCATCCCTTCGGCATCGGCGAGGTAGGCGGCGGCGAAGCCGTCCATCCCAAGGCGGCGGTACTGGATCGTGTGGCAGACCTCGTGCGCCCAGAGATAGAGCGTCGTCTCGTCCCCCGGCGGGTTGCCGAACACGATGACATGGCCCGCGACGACCGCGTGGTTCGCCGTGCCGCCCGCATCGAGCTGGGCGCCGTTGATCAGCGCGGGCAGCGTCGCCGGGCTGCGATCGACGATGAAGCGGACGGGGTCGAGATCGGCCGCGGTGTAGTAGAGGGTAAGTTTGCCGCGGATGTTGGACGGGATCGGGTCGGCCTCTGCCGCGTAGGTGTCGCGGGCCTGGGTGAGGGCGGCGGTCAGCGCGGAGGCGAAGTAGCTTGAGACGTCGATCTGCGGGGATGGCCGGGCGACGGGCCGAGTATCTGCAGGCTCCCCCAAGAGCGGGGTGGCGAGACAAAGGGCGAGAAGGGCGGCGCGACGGGGCATGGGCAGTCGGGTGCTTGTGACATCGCCAAGATAGGCGGGTTTCGGGCAGCGGAGAAGTGTGTGGTGCATGAACCCGGTGTGGGTCGTATCAGCGCACCAGCCAATCCTGGACCACCTGATAGAGAGGCATGGACCGGACACCGCCCACCTCTTTGATATGGGTCGCGACGCCGGAGAGGAACATGGCGCCAACGGCGACGTAGAAGGCGCCAACGAAGACATGACCCGTCAGGTCTGTCGATGCCCGGCGGGGATCGCGTGAATCATACGCGACCTTGATCGGACGGCCCTCCATAGCCCTGACGCTGCCTGGTGTATGCCGTCGCCAGAACGGTGACGGCGCCATCTCACGGAATTCGACCGGGCCTTGCGGCGTCTCGAACCGGATCGTCAGGTGGGCCTCCGCCTCTTCGTCGTAGCGATGCAGCGCCTTCAGGCGCGTCGCCACGATCGTTCCGGTTGCGGTTGCCTTGTGAAAGAGGATGTTCCGGACGCGCAGCAGCTTGAGAAGGCCGGCCGTCACGCCTGCGACGCCGATCGCGATGGCCAGTGCCGCGTAGAGCGCATCTGCGTTCAACGGTTGCATCCCATGTTCCGTCTCCGACGCATTGTTTCTCGATCAGGCTTGTGTCCGGAATATGACGGGGAGCGCCTCTCACAACATCCCCGGCACGACTTGATCTGGCGGCCGGTGGCCGTCGTCGAAGGTCTTGATGTTGAGGAGGACTTTTTCGCCCATCTCCAGACGCCCCTCCTCGGTCGCGGAGCCCATATGGGGCAGCAGGACCACGTTGCGGAGTTCGCGGAGGCGGGGGTTGATGTCGGTGCCGTGCTCGTAGACGTCGAGGCCGGCGCCGGCGATCTCTCCGGCGCGGAGCATGCGCGTCAGGGCGTTTTCATCCACGACCTCGCCGCGTGAGGTGTTCACGAGGACGGCCTGGGGCTTCATCAGCTTCAGACGCCGGGCGTTCATCAGGTGGAAGGTCGACGGGGTGTGCGGGCAATTGACCGAGAGGACGTCGACGCGGGCGATCATCTGGTCGAGGCTGTCCCAATAGGTCGCCTCGAGCTCTTCCTCGATCTCGGGGCGGAGGCGTTTGCGGTTGTGGTAGTGGATCTGCATCCCGAAGGCGCGGGCCCTGCGGGCGACGGCCTGGCCGATGCGGCCCATGCCGAGAATGCCCAAGCGGCGCCCGCCGACGCGGCCGCCGAGGAAGGCGTTGGGCGCCCACCCCTCCCACTCGCCCTTTTGCATGACGGCGAGGCCTTCGGGGATGCGGCGGGTGACGGCGAGGATCAGCGCCATCGTCATGTCTGCCGTATCCTCGGTCAGCACGCCGGGGGTGTTGGAGACGAGGATGCCGCGCTGGCGGGCGGTGGCGACATCGATATGGTCGACCCCGGCCCCGTAATTGGCGATGAGCTTCAGCCGGTCGCCGATGGCGGCAAGGAAGGGCGCGTCGATCTCGTCGGTGATCGTGGGGACGAGGACGTCGGCGTCGCGGGTGGCGGCGATCATCTCGTCCCGGGTCATGGGGGTGTCGTCGGGGCGGAGTTTCGCATCGAAGAGTTCGGACAGCCGGGTTTCGACCCGTTCGAGCAACCGTCGCGTGACGACAACAGTGAGGCGCTTGCCGGGCATGTCCGCTCTCCCTTCGAGGTTCCATCGCGCGTCGGTCTCTGGCAGTGTGGGGGAACGGTGAGAGGGGCACAAGACCCCCCGCCGATGAGGAAGAGCAGGCAGATGATGCGTTGGATTCTCTTGGTTTTGTGCCTTGCCGGGGCCGCAAGCGCGCAGGAGCGCGGGCCGGTCACGAACCTGCCCCTGCCGCGGTATGTGTCGCTGAAGGCAGCAGAGGGGAACGTGCGGCGCGGGCCGTCGCTGAGCCACCGGATCGACTGGGTGTTCAAGCGGCGGGACATGCCGCTGGAGATCACGGCGGAGCATGGTCACTGGCGGCGGGTGCAGGACCGGGACGGCCAGGGCGGGTGGATGCATTATTCGCTGCTGTCGGGGACGCGGACCGTGCTGGTCGAGGACGAGGTAGTGCTGCGGGCGCGGCCGGATGCGGCGGCGCTGGAGACGGTCAAGCTGGAGGCGGGCGTGGTGGCGCGGCTGGGCGAATGTTCGGTCGAGTGGTGCCGGTTGCGGGCCGGCGGCTATCGCGGCTGGGCGCGCAAGGACGGGCTGTGGGGGGTCGCGGCGGACGAGGTGCGGGAATAGCGGCGGGGGGCGCCGCGGATCGGATCCCATTGGTCGTGGCTTATGCGTCGCATTGGGGCCTGCCGGCCGAATCACCCGCAAAATAAGGTTAATCCTGTATTTTGGGGGTGCGGCATCGCGTCGGCATCTGGTCAGCATTCCGTCGGACATTCGTCGGTCGGATCCCGGTCGTTAACGGAGCGACCGGCGATTTTGGCGCGCAACGGGTCGAAACAATTCAGGGTGTGATCGGGAATTGTCGTGCGTGCCATTTTGGGCAGAGCGGCCGAGATTTCTTCCGGCAGGTTCCTGAGCGCCGGGCGGGCGCCTGACCGGGGGCTGGCGCTGCGACGGTTGAACGGTGCGCTTTATGGTTGCCAAGCTCGTCCCACAGAAGGGGCGGGCAGTGCTCCGTCCCCAAAGCGCCAGACCGTCGGGCCGGTCAGGCGCTCGCCCGGCGCGGCGGTGCCGCTTGTCCCGGGCGGGATGGTCCCCTTGGCATGCGCCAGCCCTCAACGAGCAAAAATGTACGCTCTGCCCGGCAGTGCGCCTAATCAGGGTCGCGTGGAGTGAACTTAAACGCCGTCCGTTCTCCAACAGAACAGACATGCTCCAACATCTCTTTCTCACACGCGCCAAACCGCCTGAAATTCGCTCGTCCCTCGCGAAGGGTGATGCCGTGGTTCGGCCCGGACGGCAGGTCCAGCTTGTCGAGGTCCTGCCCATCGTCCTCCCAGAAGCACACCGGACAAATCAGGTAATTCCCACGCTCCGGCAAGGTCACGTAGTCGCAACACGGGCACTGGTGCCTCGAGGTGTGGTCCTCCGGCTCGTACCAGGTCCAATCGTTTTCATTGCCCGTCATCAGGCGGGGCCTAGCACGCGAGACGCAAGCCGGGTCAGCGGCGATCCGCGGGCCGGCGCGGCGGGAATTGGCGCTTGAGATGTAAGTCCGGAGTCAAACTTGCAGAACCTATCGACGTGCCACCCTGCTATTGACCCTTCTGGTTTTTAGGACCGTGCTTTCCGCATGATCGCAGCTCTCGATGCGGATCGTGGGATCGAGCAAAGACGCGTCTTAGAGAACTCAACGTCTTGCCGTGGTCAGTTGTGACTTCGATAGAGCAGACCAATTCCTTCGGGGAGTTTGCCCGAACGAATATGGCTCCATTCTGAACTCGGCTAAGGGAGATTTTTCTCGATCTGAGATGTCGACGCAAAGCGCCCCGATAATACTCTGCAGTCTCAGGGAACGGGCTTTCTTCGTTTTCTTCCCCAACCAACGGAAAGCGCAGTTGCTCGTCAGTTGATGATTGAAGAAAGCTTTGGAACTTTCCGAGCGCCCAATAACCATCCAGATCATTGTATCTGCTTACGAAGCTATCAAGAAGATCAGCGCATATACCTTGCAACTCATTCCGTCGTGCCATTCGGGCCTCCATGAACAGCGGAGTTGGCAAAACTCGGGTGAGCATTGCCCCGGCACGTTTGAGCGCAGGAATCGAAGCTAGACGGATTTATAGCAGAGGACAAGTCTGTCCGTGTCGCATGGAGGGGCGCCAGCCACTGAGCGCAACAGAAATCGGACGCGCGCCTGCCCGTGGGGTGGCGCTGCCAACGGTTGGGCTGCGCGCTTTTATGGTGCCGCGTTCATCTTCCCTCGATGCTCAGGACTTGCGACACCAAAGCACCAGCCCGTCGGGGCGGGCAGGCGCTCGTCCGGCGGCCCGTTGGGCCTTGATTCCGGACTTATGTGCCCCGCAACCGGTGTTTCACCGGGACGTGGGACCAGAGGCGGCGCGAATTCGGGCAGGTCGGTCAAAACCTCGCTATCCGCGCGTGAGACCGGCGCGGGCGACTTTGGGCCTACTGGACAGGCTCGGCTCGGGCGGGCAGGCTTGTGCTCCTGTTTGACGAAGGAGGACCCACCGATGCGCCCCGCGGCCATCGCGACTGCTGCGTTTCTTGCTGCGCTGGCCCCGGCCGGCGTCTCGGGCAGCTGCGCGGAGGATGCGATGATCGTCTTCGATGGATCGGGCTCGATGTCGGAGATGGGGTTCAACCTGCTGGACGAACCGCGGATCGCCGAAGCGCGGCGGGCCATGCATCGGGCCATTCCGCAGGTGGCGCCGCACCGGCGGATCGGCCTGATGGTCTATGGCCCGGGGGATCAGGGGGCGTGCCGGAACATCGACGTGGTCTTTCCGCCGCGGGACGATGCGGGGCTGGACATCCTCGACACGCTGGACCGGCTGGAGCCGTCGGGGGACACGCCGCTGACCGCGTCGGTCTTCGGGGCGGCGGAGGTTCTGGATTATCAGAACCAGCCCGGCGTCGTCGTTCTGGTGACGGACGGGAACGAGAATTGCGGCGGCGCGCCCTGCGAACTGGCGAGCCTGTTGCGGACGGAAGGGATGGCGCTGACGGTGCATGTGATCGGCTTCAAGGTGCGGGGCGGGCATTTCAGCTGGACCCATTCGAACGGGGCGGATTTCACGCGGTCCGAGATCGTGGCGAGCTGCCTCGCGGATCTGACGGGTGGGGTTTACGTGCATACCGAGACGGTCGACGAGCTGGTCGAGGCGCTGCAGCAGACGCTGGGGTGTCCTCTGTTCGGGCAGGCCAGCCGCGGTCGTGCGACCCGGTTCAACTGATCGCCGCGCATGACCTTGGACACCCATCCGCGCGTTTTCGGCTACGGCTCTCTCGTCAACACGGCGACGCATGCTTACGAGGATGCGCGGCCTGCTGTACTGCCCGGCTGGCGGCGGGAATGGCGGTCGACCGCGATCCGCGAGGTGGCGTATCTGTCGGCCTATCCCGATCCGGACGGAGCGATCGAGGGGCTGACGGCGGCGGTGCCGGGCCGGGACTGGGCGGCGCTGGATGCGCGGGAGCGGGCCTATAGGCGCCACGACGTGACCGACCGGATCGCGGCGGGGGCTGCGCCGGTTTCGGTTTACAGCGTGGAGGACGGGGCGCTGGACGGGACGCGGCATCCGATCCTTTTGAGCTATCTCGATACGGTCGTGCAGGGGTATCTGCGGGTTTTCGGGGAGGACGGCGCGCGGCGGTTCTTCGACACGACCGACGGGTGGGAGGCGGCGGTGCTGGATGACCGGCTGGCGCCGATCTATCCGCGGGCGCAGGCGCTGAAGGCGCGGGAGCGGGCCTTTGTCGATACCTGCCTGGCGGCGCAGCCGGTCGCGGTGATCGGGCCGAGGTGAGCCGCTAGGCGGCGAGGCCGGTCTGGGCGGTCAGCCAGGCGAGCGCGGCGTAGCGGCCGGTCTTGGCGATGCTGACCAGCAGCAGGAAGACCCAGAGGCGCGTGCGCATGATGCCCGCGACCACGGTGAAGCCGTCGCCGAAGGGGGCCCAGGACAGCAGCAGCGTCCAGACGCCCCAGCGCGCGTACCAGTCCTGGGCGCGCTGCAGCTGCCGGTCGCTGACGGGAAACCAGCGCGAGCCGCGAAAGCGTTCGATCCCCGCGCCCATGACATAGTTCACGACCGAGCCGAGGATATTGCCGACCGAGGCGACGAGCAGGATCAGCCAAAGCGCGATGCGACCGTCGATCTGCATCGCGGCGAAGACGATCTCGGACTGGAAGGGCAGGATCGTCGCCGCGCCGAAGGCGGCGGCGAACAGACCTGCAAGTGCGGCGATCTCCCCCATCCGGGCTCAAGGCGCTGGGATGGGGGCCGGTTCCGTGGCGGTCAATCGCTGTCTGCGGTGGCTTCGGCCTGCGGTGATGGCTCTGGCCGCGGTTCGCGCGGTTCGCGGGGCGGGCGGCCGACGACCTCGCGCAGTTCGTCGAGTTCGATGAAGTTGTCGGCCTGGCGGCGCAGATCGTCGGCGATCATGGGCGGCTGGGAGCGGATGGTCGAGACGACCGAGACCCGAACGCCCTTGCGCTGCAGCGACTCGACCAGAGGCCGGAAATCGCCATCGCCCGAGAAGAGCACGATGTGATCCACGTGGGGGGCCAGTTCCATGGCATCGACCGTCAGTTCGATATCCATGTTGCCCTTGACCTTACGCCGGCCCTGGCTGTCGGTGTATTCCTTGGCCGGTTTCGTCACCATGGTGAAGCCGTTGTAGTGCAGCCAGTCGACCAGGGGCCGGATCGGCGAGTACTCGTCATTTTCCAGAAGCGCGGTGTAGTAGAAAGCCCGCAGCAGCTTTCCCCGGCGCATGAATTCCTGACGGAGCAGTTTGTAATCGATATCGAACCCGAGGGCCTTGGCTGCCGCATAAAGGTTCGAACCATCGATGAAGAGCGCCAAGCGCTCGTCCCGATAAAACATCTGAAATATCCTCTCACCGGGCACCGCCTGAGTGGTGGTGGTTGACAATGAAAGTGCGATGCCCGTTTGGGTTTGTGGAGGAAACGGATTCATGACGCAAGCCCGCGATACAGCGACCCGCCGTCAGTCGGCCTTGATCTGCCTAGGGTCGAATTTGCCGGTGGGCGAGGCGGGGCCGGAAAAAATCGTTCAAAATGCGGTTGCTGAGATCGGGCGGGTGGTCGGAGTTGTCGTAGGGGAAAGCCGCCTTTTCACAACCCCGTGTTGGCCGCCGGGGGCGGGGCCGGACTATGTGAACGCGGCTGTGCGGTGCGAGACGGGGCTGGCGGCGGGCGACGTTCTGGCGGCGTTGCACGGCATCGAGGCGGCGCAGGGCCGGACGCGGCGGGCCCGGTGGGAGGCGCGGGTGCTGGACCTCGACCTGATCGCTTTGGGCGATCTGGTCTGCCCGGATGCGGAGACGCAGAGCCGCTGGCGCGACCTGCCGGTGGAGGAGCAGGCGAAGGTTGCTCCGGACGGGTTGGTGCTGCCGCATCCCCGAATGGCGGAGCGGGCCTTCGTGCTGGTGCCTCTGGCGGAGGTGGCGCCGGACTGGCGGCATCCTCTGACGGGGCAGAGCGTGCTGGAGATGCTGGACGCCCTGCCGGAGGCGGCGCGGGGGGAGATCCGGGCGCTGTAGGTCAGCCGACCGGTCCGCAGACCGGGCAGTCGGGGCGGCGCTTGACCTTGATGCGGCGGGTTTCGCCCCAGAGGGCGTCGTAGATCAGCATTTCTCCCCTGAGGGTCTGGCCGGCATCGGTGAGGAGCTTCACCGCCTCGACGGCCATCATCGCGCCGAGAACGCCGGGAAGGGGGCCGAGGACGCCCGCCTCGGCGCAGGTCGGCACCAGCGTCGGGTCGGGGCGGTCGGGGAAGAGACAGGTGTAGCAGGGCGCGCCGTTCGCGGGATCGTAGACGCTGATCTGACCCTCCCACTGGGTGAGGGCGGCGCTGATCAGGGGCTTTCCGGCGACCACGGCGGCGGCATTGGCGACCTCGCGGGTGGCGAAGTCATCGGTGCCTTCGAGGATCAGGTCGTACTCGGCCACGAGGTCATCCGCGATCTCTTCGGTGAAGGCGCGATTGTAGGGTTTGACGGTGATGAAGGGGTTCTGCGCGGTGAGCGTGTCGGCGGCGGAGAAGACCTTGGCTTTGCCGATGGCGGCGTCGCGGTGGATCGTCTGGCGCTGGAGGTTGGAGCTTTCCACGATGTCGCCGTCGATCACACCGATCGTGCCGATCCCCGCGGAGGCGAGATATTGCAGCGCGGGGGAGCCGAGGCCTCCGGCGCCGATCACCAGGACGCTGGCCCGTTTGATCGCGACCTGGCCGGGGCCGCCGATTTCACGCAAAGCGATGTGGCGGGCGTAGCGGTTGAGCTCGATCTCGGTCAGCGGGCCTTGGGGGATCGGCGCGGGCGCGCGGGGGTCGGGCAGGGTTTCTGTCTGGTTGGCGCGGGCGCGGAGATTTCCGAGAAGCTGGCGGTAGAGATAGACGAGCCCGCCAAAGGCGAGCAGCAGCAGCCAGAGCGCGGGCGAGCTGCCGGTGGCCTGGCGGAGGGGATGGCCTTCGGGCAGGGCGATCTGGATCGCGAGGACGGCGACGATGAGCAGGCCGAGCATCGTCCAGCGGGCCTGTTTCGGCGTGCCCATCGCGGCGCCGATGCCCCAGATGACGGCGGCCATGAGGAAGACGACGATCATGCGGTGCCGGTGGAGCCGAAGCCCCCTGCCCCACGGTCGGTGTCGTCCAGATTGTCGGCGATCCTGTAGGCGGCGGTCAGAACGGGGGCCGCGACCATCTGGGCGATGCGGGCGCCGTGGTCGATGGTGAAGCTGTGGGAGCCCTGGTTCATCAGGATGACGCCCAGGGGGCCGCGATAGTCGCTGTCGATGGTGCCGGGGCTGTTCGGCAGCGTGATCCCGTGGCGCAGGGCGAGGCCGGAGCGGGGGCGGATCTGAACCTCGTATCCTTCGGGGATGGCGAGGCGGAGACCGGTGGGGATCAGCGCCCGTTCACCGGGGTCGAGGGTGATCCCGGTGTCTCGCGAGGCGGGCGGCAGGTTGGCGCGCAGGTCGGCACCGGCTGCGCCTGCGGTGGCGTAGGCGGGGAGCGGGATGGTGCGGTCGGCATCCTCGGTCCAGGCGGTTGCGATCTCGATCATGGGGGGCAAGGTAGGGTCAGGCGAGCGCTTCGGCCACCAGCGTGGCGATGCGCTGGGCCGTCTGGCGCTTGGTCATGCGGGGCCAGGGGTCGGTGCCGTCCCGGGTAATGCGGGTGATCTGGTTCTCGGCGCCGCCCATGATGCCAGTCGAGGGCGAGACGTCGTTGGCGAGGATCCAGTCGCAGCCTTTCTTGTCGAGCTTGGTCTTGGCATGGGCTTGGACGTCGTTGGTTTCGGCCGCGAAGCCGATGACGAGTTTGGGGCGTTGGGCGTGGTTGGAGATCGTTTTTAGGATGTCCGGATTTTGCGTGAGGCGGATTTCGGGGGCCTCTGCGCCTGATTTCTTGATTTTCTGGGCCGAGGCTTCTTCGACGCGATAATCGGCAACGGCGGCAGCGAAGATGGCGGCGTCGGCGGGCAGCGCTGCTTCGGTGGCGGCGAGCATCTGGGCGGCGGTTTCGACCTCGATGACGTTGACGCCTTTCGGGCGGGGGGCCGTGGCGGGGCCGGTGATGAAGGTGATCTGAGCGCCCTGCCCCGCCAGCGCCTCGGCGATGGCCGCCCCCTGCTGGCCGGAGGAGCGGTTGGCGATGTAGCGGACGGGGTCGATGGGCTCGTGGGTCGGGCCGGAGGTGATGAGGATGTGGCGGCCCTTGAGGGGGCCGTCGGTGAGGGCTGCTTCGATAGCGCCCAGGATCTCGTGCGGTTCCGACATCCGGCCGGGGCCGTATTCGCCGCAGGCCATGTTGCCCTCGTTTGGGCCGGCGATGAGGATGCCGTCGGAGCGGAGCGTGGCGAGGTTGCGCTGGGTGGCCGCGTGTTCCCACATGCGGACGTTCATGGCGGGCGCGATCAGGACGCGCTTGTCGGTCGCCATGAGCAGGGTCGAGGCGAGCTCGTCGGCGTGGCCGTGGGCCATCTTGGCCATCAGGTCGGCCGTGGCAGGGGCGACCACGACGAGGTCGGCGGCACGGGAGAACTCGATATGGCCCATCTCGGCCTCGTCGGTGAGGTCGAAGAGGTCGGTATAGACCTTCGACCCGGCCAGCGCCGAGACGCTGAGGGGCGTCACGAACTGCGCGCCGCCCCTGGTCAGAACGGGCGTTACCCGCGCGCCTGCCTTGGAGAGCTGGCGGATCAGGTCGAGCGATTTGTAGGCCGCGATGCCGCCGCCGATGATGAGCAGGATGCGCTTTCCGTCGAGCATGGCACAGGATTAGGCGGTTCGGGCGGCCGGGTCCATGGGGCTAGGGTCAGGACCCTAGGTGATGGCCTGAAGCCGGTCCTTGGACATGTCGCCTGGAACGATGGTGATGGGGATCGGCAGGCTGCCGGAGCTGCGCGAGAGTTGGGTGACGAGCGGGCCGGGGCCGTTCTTGTCGGTGCCTGCGCCGAGGACGAGGATGCCGATATCGGTATCTTCCCTCAGGAGCGCCATGAGTTCCGGCACCGCCTCGCCCTCACGGATCACAAGCTCGGGGTCGACGCCCTGCTTGTCGCGCATCCACTTCGCGAAGACCTCGAAATGGGCGTGGATGCGTTCGCGGGCTTCTTCGCGCATGATCTCGCCCACGCCGATCCAGTGGTTGAATTCCTCGGGCGGGATGATCGACAGGACGGCGACGCCGCCGCCGGTCTTGGCGGCGCGCATGGCGGCGAAGCGCATCGCGTTGAGGCATTCCCGGCTGTCGTCGAGAATGACCAGAAACTTCCGCATCGGGATCTCCCTTTCCCCTCGGAAGACCATACTGCCGGGCGCGGGGGCCGCTGGCAATCGTCAACGGGGCAGGACGGCCTTGAGGAGACGCGTTCCGGTGAGTTGTGCCGCGAGGATCAGAAGCTGGAGTGCTGCGGCGTAGGCCAGGATCAGGGTCGTCGCGGCGAGGTCCGAGAGGCGCACGGCAAGGCGGAAGACGCGGGACCTTCCCAGAAGCTCGAAATGGCCGCGGGTGGCGGGGCCGGCGGCATTGGCGACACGGGCGAGGCGGGCGGCATCCTCGGCCGTTTCGACTTGGCGCAGGAGGACGAGCGTGTCGGCGAGCGAGGTGTGCCGGGCAACGGTCGCGAGGTCGCCGCTGAGGCGCTGGAGGCGAGCCAGGCGCGCGGTGTCGAGGACGGTGTCGAGCGCGGCCTCCCCCCGCAGGAAGGGCAGGATGCGGTCGGCCCGGAGGCCGATCCGGCCCGCATCGGCGAGAGTGGCCGCGAAGGTGGGGGTCAGCGCCCCTGCCCTGCGGGCGAGGCGGAGGCCCGTGGCACCAGCCTTGACCGTCGCGCTCGACCCGCCGGAGATAGCAACGGCGGCGGTCGCGCCAAGGCCGACAACGGCAAGGGCTGCGTCGACCTCATCGACGGGCTCTCCCTGCGCGGCGGCCATTCCGGCCCGGCGCAGGGCGTTGACGTCGCCCGCGGGCGTCAGCTCGAACGGGATGGCGCAGGCGGCGATGTGCGAGAGGCGTTCGCAGCTGGCGATATCGACCATGCAGGCCCCGCAATCGAGGGCGGTTTCGGTCCAGCCCTCCGGGATCACCGCCGCCTCTGCCCGCTGGCGGAGGTCGGGCGGCAAAACCGCATCATGGGTCCCGGCGAGGTCGAGGAGGAGGGCGATGCGGTCGGTGTCGCCGTCCACCAGGGCCTGTTCCAGCCGCGCAGGGATCGCACCGGCGCGAACGGTTCGCAGGGTGGCCCGGTCGAGGGCGGCGGCCAGATCATCGGTCGTTCGGTCGACGAAGGCCCGGGCGAACGGGTTGGCATTCAGCGCGGCGGCCAGCGCCAGGCAGGTCAGCGCAATCGGGAGAAGGCGCAGGAGGGTTCGGACAGACGGCGTCATCTCGGGCGAGCCTAGGGGATCGTGCGGCCCCCGTCAGCAGTGCCGAAAACGGAGGTCCGGCCGGCGTCCGGCGGCAGGCTGGGACCGCCGCCGGAGCAGGAGCGGTGCGGAGGGATTGGCAGGCAGGCCGGGGAGGCACGCGCTCTCCCGCAGGCGACGGTCCGCCGATTCGGAAACGGCTTCATGACGGCCCCCCGACTGTCGCGGGCCGTCAGGTCAGAAGGCCCACGATTTCATAGGTGCGCTGCAGGATCGGCGCGGCGATCTCACGCGCGCGCTCGGCCCCACGGGCGAGCGTGCGGTCGATCTCGGCCGGGTCTGCCGTCAACCGCCGCATCTCGGCCGAGATGGGCGAGAGCTTGTCGACGGCGAGGTCCGCAAGCATCGGCTTGAATTCGGAAAACGGCTTGCCGCCGATTTCGGGCATGACCTCCGCGATTGTCCGGTCGGAGAGGGCGGCGTAGATGCTGACGAGGTTTTTGGCCTCGGGCCGCTCGGCCAGCCCCTCGGCCTCGGACGGCAGCGGTTCGGGGTCCGTGCGGGCCTTGCGGATCTTCTGGGCGATGGCATCGGCATCGTCGCCCATATTGATCCGGCTGGCGTCGGAGGGGTCGCTTTTCGACATCTTCTTCGACCCGTCGCGCAGGCTCATCACGCGGGTCGCCTCACCCTCGATCACCGGTTCGGTGATCGGGAAGAAGTCGACGCCGAAATCGTGGTTGAACTTGATCGCGACGTCGCGGGTCAGCTCGAGGTGCTGTTTCTGGTCGTCGCCGACGGGCACATGCGTCGCGTGATAGATCAGGATGTCGGCGGCCATCAGCGCCGGATAGCCGAAGAGGCCGAGCGAGGCGTTCTCGGCGTTCTTGCCGGCCTTGTCCTTCCACTGGGTCATTCGCTTCATCCAGCCCATCCGGGCCACGCAGTTGAAGATCCACGCAAGCTGGGCGTGTTCGGGGACGCGGGCCTGGTTGAAGAGGATGGATTTTTCCGGGTCGATCCCGGCGGCCATGAAGAAGGCGGCCAGTTCGCGGGTATTCGCGGTCAGCGCCGCGGGATCCTGCCAGACGGTGATCGCGTGCAGGTCGACCATGCAATAGATCGTCTCGAACCGGCCTTCGTCCTGCATCTGGACGAAGCGCTTCATCGCGCCAAGGTAATTGCCAAGCGTGAGGCCGCCCGAGGGCTGGATCCCCGAGAAGACGCGGGGGGTGAAGGCTGCATCGGGCATGAACGGGCTCTGTCTGGTCAAGCGGGCCGCGCTGGCTTACCCATGGCCCGGACCCCCGTCAAGAAGGCCCGCCCGATGCAAGGACCCAAAGCCGTCAATCCCCTGCCGCCGAGCGTGCTGGCTCTGTTTGCCGTCATGGCGCTGGTCGAGGTCGTTCTGTCGCTGGGCGGGTCGGTCGGGATCGGGGGCGCCCAGGCGATCGGTTGGCGGAACGAGGCGCTGTCGGAATTCGCCCTGCCGCCCCGGATGCTCTCCGCGATGGCGCAGACGGGGGATTACCAGCTGGACTACCTGCGCCGTTTCGTGACCTATCCCTTCGTGCATGGCGGGTTCCTGCACGCGGCCTTTGCCTGCGTCATCCTTCTGGCGCTCGGCAAGTTCGTGGGAGAGGTCTTTTCTTCGGCGGCGGTCATCGTCGTGTTCTTCACCTCCGGGATCCTGGCCGCTCTGATCTATTCAGGGCTGGCGTGGAGCAACTATCCCCTCTTCGGCGCCTATCCGGCAGTCTACGGGCTGATCGGGGCCTATACCTATATCCTCTGGGTCGGGATCGCGGCGACGGGCGGGCGGCAGATCGAGGCGTTCCGCCTGATCCTGATCCTCGCGGGCCTGCATATCGCCTTCAGCGTCTTCGGCGTCTCACCGCACATCATCGCTGATTTCGCGGGCTTCGCGGTGGGCTTCGCCGTGGCCCCCCTGGCCGCACCCGGGGGCGTCAAGGCGCTGATGACCCGGATCAAGCGCCGCTGATCCCTTCATCTGGCCACAAATACTTCCGGGGGGTCCGGGGGGCAGCGCCCCCCGGTTGGTCGCCGCGCGCAGGCGCGGCGAAACCCCTGCCCCAGAGCGCTTCTGGCTACTGCCATCTCGCTCTAGCGCTTAAGCGCCCGGCGGAACTCCGACAGGCGGAACGCGCCGTATAGCTGCCCGGCCGCCCCGTAGCTGACCATGCCGATCGCCACGAGGATCGCCAACGCCGCGTAGCGCGTGCCCGGCATGCCGAGGAACGGCGTCATCGACACCGACGCGGCCCAGAGGACGAACCCCATCGTTGCCGAGGCCGCGAGGATGCGCCAGATGCGGCGGCGGAAGCGGGCGTCGAAGGAGGCGGCCTCTCCCATCCCCCGCGCGCCGCGCCAGAGCAGGATCATCATCGCCCAGCCCGCGATCGTGGTTCCGAAGGCGGCGGCGATGTAGCCGACAGTGGTCGAGAGGCCGATGGCGATGGCCGCGTTGATGACCATCGCGGCAAGCGCGTAGTAGAACGGCCGCTTCGTGTCCTCGCGGGCGAAGAACAGCGGCTGGAGCGCCTTTTGCATGACGAAGGCGGGCAGGCCCAGGCCATAGACGGCGACGGCGAGCGCCGTGGCGGCCGTATCGTCGGCCCCGAAGGCGCCGCGCTGGAACAGGACCTCGACCAGCGGCAGCGGGATGACCACCAGCGCGACGGCGGCCGGCACTGTCAGGGCGAGGCTCAGCTCGCTCGCCCGGTTGAAGGCGTCACGGCCGCCCGCCGTGTCGCCCGCCTTGAGGCGGCGGGAGAGGTCGGGCAGCAGCACCACGCCGATGGCGATGCCGACGACGCCAAGCGGCAGCTGGTAGAGCCGGTCGGCATAGCTGAGCCAGGCGACGGCGCCGTCGAAATGGCTCGCCACCTGGCGGCCGATCAGCAAGTTCACCTGCACGACACCACCGGCGAGCGCGGCGGGGGCGGCGATGATGGCGAGCCGTTTCAGCTCGGGCGTCAGGCGGGGCATGACCGGGGTGAGCGACATGCCGGCGCGGCGGGCCGCCACCCAGACGAGGGCCAGTTGGGCGATACCGGCCAGCACCGCGCCCCAGGTCAGGAGCGTACCGTGGTGGAGGCCCGTCAACTCGGCGGCGCCGACGGCCTCGATGACGACGAGCTCTTCGAGGATCGCGGTTTCGGCCAGCAGGAGGACGGCGACGAGGATGACGTTCAGCAGGACCGGCGCGGCGGCGGCGGCGGCGAAGCGGCCCATGGCGTTCAGCACGCCCGAGACGAGCGCGGCGAGCGAGATGAAGAGGATATAGGCGAAGACGATGCGGCCGAAGGTGACGGTCAGCTCGAACCGGACATCTCCGGCAAAGCCGCTGGCGATGGCATAGACCAGCGCAGGCATGAAGATCTGCGCCAGCAGGGTGAAGACGATGAGGATCGTCGCAAGGCCCGAGAGCGCGTCGCGGGCAAAGGCTTCGGCATTCTCCTCGCCTTCGAGCTTCTTCGAGAACATCGGCACGAAGGCCATGTTGAAGGCGCCTTCGGCGAAGAAGCGGCGGAACATGTTGGGCAGCGAAAACGCGATCAGGAACGCCTCGGCCACCGGGCCGGTGCCGAGGAAGGCCGCGATCATGATGTCGCGCACGAAGCCGAGGATCCGGCTGAGCAGCGTCCAGACACCGACCGTCAGGAAGCCCGCGACCAGTCTGATCGGCTTCAAGAGGCGGCCCGTTCGGTGCCGGCCGCGATCGCGTCGCGCAGCTTTTTCTCGAGGCTCTTCTGTTTGGCCTCGGACTGGTACTTCAGGCCGAACATGTCCTTGACGTAGAAGGTATCCACCACCTGTTCCCCGTAAGTCGCGATGACCGCGCTGGAGATATACACGTTCGCGCCCGCAAGGGTTCGGGAGAGGTCGTGCAGAAGGCCCGGACGGTCGCGGGTATCGACCTCGATGATCGTGTAGATGTCGGAGCCCTCATTGTCGAAGGTGATGGAGGTGGGCACGCGGAAGGCGCGTTCGCGCTTTTTCAGGCGATCCTTGTCGCGGCCCGTCAGCGCGTCGCGGGCGACGAAATCGCCGTTGAGCGTGCGTTCGATCATCTTGCGCAGCCGCGGCAGGCGGTCGGCATCGTAGGGGGTTTCGGCGGCGTCCTGGATCCAGAAGGCGGCGGTGACGAAGCCGTCCTTTGTGGTGAAGGTGCGGGCGTCGACAATGTTGGCGCCGACAAGAGCCAGGGCCCCTGTGATGCGGGCGAAGATACCCGGATGGTCGGTCATGGCAAAGCAGATGCGGGCGGCGTCGCGGTCCTGGTCCATGGTCAGGTCGATGCGGATCTCCCCCGGTTCAAGGCCACGGAGGAGCCGCGCGAAATCCACATGGGCGGTCACGTGCAGGCCTTGCCAATAGGGCGGGTAGTGGCGGGCGAGCTCGGCCTTAATGTCCTTGGCGGGCCAGCCTTCCAGCGCCTCGCGCAGCTTGCGCTTGGCTTCGGTCTCGCGTTCGGTCCGGTTGATGTCCTCGAGGCCGGTTTCCAGGCCGCGGCGGGTCTGGCGGTAGAGGGCCCGGATCAGGACGGCCTTCCAGTTGTTCCAGGTGTTCGGCCCGACGCCGCGGATGTCGCAGACGGTGAGGACCGTCAGCAGGTCGAGCCGTTCGCGCGTCTGCACCGCCTTGGCGAAGTCGCGGACGGTGCGCGGGTCGGCGATGTCGCGTTTCTGGGCCATGTCGGACATCAAGAGGTGATGCCGGACGAGCCACTCGACCGTCTCGGCTTCCTTCTTTTTCAGCCCCAACCGGGGCGCCACGTCACGGGCGATGCGGGCGCCGAGGATCGAGTGATCCTCCTGCCGCCCCTTGCCGATGTCGTGGAGGAGCAGCGCCACGTAGAGGACGCGGCGGTTCACGCCGTCCTTCAGGATGCCGCTGGCGACGGGCAGTTCCTCGACCAGCTCCTCGCGCTCGATCTGGGCGAGCTGGCTGATGCATTGGATGATGTGCTCATCAACGGTGTAGCTGTGATACATGTTGAACTGCATCATCGCGACGATGGGTTCGAATTCCGGGATGAAGCGGGCAAGCGCACCCAGTTCGTTCATCCGGCGCAGGCCCCGTTCCGGATTGCCGTGCTTGAGGAGGAGCCGGAGGAAGATCTGCGCGGCTTCGGGGGTGGCGCGCACCTCTGCGTCGATCAGGTCGAGGTTGGCTGCGATGAGGCGCATGGCGTGCGGGTGGAGCAGCGTGCCGGTTCTGAGCGCCTCTTCAAAGATGCGCAGCATGTTGAGCTTGTCGGACAGGAAGGCCGCGTCATCGGCCACGGTCAGGCGGTTCTGGGCGATGGCATAGGGCGCGCGGGCCTGCTTGCGGCGCTTGAAGATGCGGGTCAGCATCGGTTCGGTCTTCACATGGGCGTCTTCGAGGGAGACGAGGAAGATCCGGGTCAGTTCGCCGACCGAGGTCGCGTGGCGGAAGTAATCCTGCATGAAATGTTCGACCGCCCGGCGCCCGCCCTGATCGAGGTAGCCCATCGCATCGGCGACCTCGACCTGCAGGTCGAAGGTCAGTTGGTCCATCGCCCGGCCGGTGATCAGGTGGAGATGGCAGCGGACGGCCCAGAGAAAGTCCTCGGCCGCGAGGAAGGTCGCGAATTCGTCCCTGGTGAAGACGCCGAGATCGACGAGTTCCGCCGCGTCGGTGACGCCGTTGACGTATTTGCCGATCCAGAAGAGCGATTGCAGGTCGCGCAGGCCACCCTTCCCTTCCTTCACGTTGGGTTCGACCATGTAGCGCTGGCCGCCCTGCTTGCGGTGGCGTTCCGCGCGTTCGGCGAGCTTGGCCTCGACGAAGTCCGAGGCGGTGGACTGGAAGAGGTCTGACATGAGGCGACGGCGCAGCTCGGACGAGAGCGCCTCGTCGCCCGTCAGGTGGCGGTATTCGACGAGGCTGGTGCGGATCGTGTAATCCTCGCGCGCAAGGCGCAGGCATTCGCCGACCGTGCGGGTGGCGTGGCCGACCTTGAGCTTCAGGTCCCAGAGGACGTAGAGCATCTCTTCCACGACGCTTTCGGCCCAGGGGGTCAGTTTGCGTTCGGTCAGGAACATCAGGTCGACATCGGAGTGGAGCGCCATCTCGCCCCGCCCGTAGCCGCCGATCGCGACGAGGGCGATCTGGCCCGGCGCGTCGGTCTGGGGGCGCGAGTGGATCTTCGTCGAGACGACATCGAAGAGGCTGCAGACGATCTGGTCGGTGAGCCAGGCATAAGCCCGCGTGACGGGGCGCGCGGTGCGGGGGGCGGCGCGGAATGCCTCTGCGATACGGGCGAGGCCGCCTTTGCGAGCCTCTTTCAGGATCCGGACGATTGCGGTGCGGCGATCGGCGGGATCGGCCCCGGCGGCCACGTCAAGGGCCGCGCGGACCGTGTCACGGTCGAAGATCTCGATGGCAGGCGCGACCAGACCCTCTTTCGGGGCCCAGTCGCCGCCGTTGTCAGAAACCAGCGCGGCCGAAGGTCGTGGGAGCTGGGTCAAGGATGACCACCCGGTTGTTGCGGATCGTCGCGACTGCGAGGGCCCTTTCATTAGTCCCATCGCGCAGAAGACGGAAGATGCCGCCCGTTCCCCGGAAGCCGGAGCGTTGCGTCAGGGCCGAAGCCGACAGCGCCTGCCGGTTGCCGGAGCTGACGAGCGCGCCGATGGCGGCGATGCCGTCATAGGCGAGGCCCGCCACCGGGTGGGCCGGTTCGCCGTAGGCCGCGCGGTAGCGCGCCTCGAACCGGGATTGCAGCGATTGGTCGGGGATGGCGAAGAGCCCGCCCTGGAGCGCCGGGAGCGTGAGGAACGCGGCCTCGGAATTCCAGCGGGTCAGGCCGACAAGCTGTGCGGGGGGGACCCGTTCCTTGACGCCGGTGGCGAGAACCGAGAGCTCGTCGCCCGGGACGGCGGTCGTGAAGACGGCCTGGGCGCCGGTTGTCTGCACCGTGTTGGCGATGCGGGGGCCCGCATTGACGATGCCGTTCTGGGACAGCGGGTAGCTTTCGACGCCGACAACCGTGCCGCCATTGCTGCGGACGGCAGCCGTGATGGCGTTGCGGCCGGTGGCACCCGGAACGGTATCGGCATGGGCGATCACGTAGCGGTTGACGCCCTGGCGGCGACCATATTGCGTCAGCCGGTCGGCCGTGTTGTCGAATGTCGGGCCGAGGATGAAGACGTTGCCACCCGCGATGGCGGCGTTGTTGGAGAAGGCCAGCACATTGACGTTGTTGCCCGCGACGGCGACGCCTGCCGCGTTCGCGGCCTCGGCATAGAGCGGGCCGAGGATGATCTGCGCGCCGTCGGCGACGGCCCTCTGTGCGGCATTTGCCGCCGGGCCCGCACGGCCGGCGGTGTTGTAGACCCGCAGGTCGATCTGCGCATCGTTCAGATCGCCGATGGCGAGGCGCGCCCCGTTCTCCAGGCTGCGGGCGAGGAAGGCGTCCGTGCTTTGCCCAGAGCCGTTCGGCACCAGAAGGGCGACACGGACGGGCGCATTGGTGTCGATGGTCGGACCCCCGCCAAGGCCGGCGGTGCCGATCGGTTCACAGGCCGCGAGCCAGGCGATTGCGAAGAGCGCCGCAAGGCGGGCGGCGGCCTTGCGGGCCGGACGGATAAGGGCGATCATGGCTGGCTCTCTCCTCCAATTGCGATCTGCAATCGCCCGGAGGCCGGCCGATCGCGTCGTGGCCGATCATAGGCGAGCGACAGGAGGGGTCGAGTCATGAATGTTAAGAAACAGCCACTCTCCGCCGGTCTGTATCTTGTTTCGACTCCCATCGGCACGGCGCGCGACATTACCTTGAGGGCACTCGACGTGCTGGCCTCGGCCGATGTGCTGGCGGCCGAGGATACGCGGACGGCGCGCAAGCTGATGGACATCCACGGGGTCGCGCTGTCGCGCCGCCCGCTGGTGGCGTATCACGACCACAGCGCGGCGAAGGTGCGGGCCCGGCTGGTGGACGAGATCGCTGCAGACCGGTCCGTCGCCTATGTGTCTGAGGCGGGCACACCGCTGATCGCCGATCCGGGATACGCCCTGGCGCGGGACGTGCGGGAGGCCGGGTTCGCGGTGACGGCCGTGCCTGGGGCATCGGCGGTGCTGGCGGCGCTGGCGGTCGGCGGGTTGCCTACGGACAGGTTCTTCTTCGCGGGCTTTCTGCCGTCGACCGGCGCGGCACGGAAAGCGGAACTGGCGATGCTGGCCCGGATCCCGGGAACACTGGTGTTCTATGAGGCGCCGCAGCGTGTTCGGGAAATGTTAAGTGATATGTGCGAAGTCTTGGGACGAGAGCGGGAGGGGGTGGTATGCCGGGAACTAACGAAACGGTTCGAGGAAACGGTGAGCGGGACATTGGGCGATCTGGCGGACCGCTTTGCTGAAACCGCGCCGCGGGGGGAGATCGTGGTGCTGGTTGGCGCGGCGACGGAGGCGCCGGTGGACGATAAGGATGTCGAAGCCGCCTTGCGGCGGGCGATGGAGACGATGCGGGTGAAGGATGCCGCCGCGGTGGTGGCAGGAAGTCTGGGATTGCCTAGGCGGGAGGTTTATCAGGCGGCCTTGCGGCTTCAGGACGAAGACTGATGTGACTTGAGTTGGAGTGAGTGATGAGTGGGAAAGTGTCTTTTGCGGCCGGCTTCGCGGCTGAGGAGAGTGTCGTCGATCGGTACCGCCGGAAGGGGTGCGAGGTGGCGGCCCGGCGCTGGCGCGGGAGTGTCGGCGAAATCGATATCGTTTTGCGCGATCCAGTGGACGATGGCCTGATCTTCGTCGAGGTGAAGAAGAGCCGCAGCTTCGGCAAGGCAGCGGAACGGCTGAACCGGAAGCAGATGAACCGGATCTGCGCGACAGCGGAGGAGTTTGCGGCGGGCGAACCGCGCGGCCTTCTGACCGATATGCGGTTCGACGTGGCATTGATGAACGGGATCGGCGACGTGCGGATCCTGGAAAACGCCTTCGGCGAGGCTTGAGCGGCCATTGTCACGCCCGCGCGGCTGGGCCATCTAGGGCGGATCGACCCGAGGATGGAGCGCGCCGATGGCCCTTGAAATCGCCTTTCAGATGGACCCGATCGAAGGGGTCGATATCGACGCGGACAGCACCTTTCGGCTGGCCGAGGAGGCGCAGGCGCGGGGGCATTGGCTGTTCGTCTATACACCCGACCAACTGGCCTTCGAGGAAGGGGTCGTCGCGGCGCGGGGGCGGGAGGTAACGGTACGGCGGGAGCGCGGCAACCATGCCTCTTTCGGGGACGAGACGCGCAGGCCGTTATCGGACTTTGATGTGGTCTGGCTGCGACAGGACCCGCCGTTCGATATGGGCTATATCACGACGACCCATTTGCTGGACCGGGCGGAAACGCTTGTCGTCAACGATCCGTTCTGGGTCCGCAACTACCCCGAGAAGCTTCTGGTGTTGGATTTTCCCGACCTCATCCCCCCGACGACCATCGCGCGGGACCTCGGCACGCTGAGGGAATTCCGGGACCGGCACGGGGATATCATCCTCAAGCCGCTTTACGGCAATGGCGGGGCCGGCGTGTTCAAACTGTCGAGCACGGACGGAAACCTCGCCTCGCTGCACGAGATGTTCAGCGGGCTGAGCCGGGAGCCTCTGATCGTTCAGAAATTTCTGCCGGACGTGACGCAGGGCGACAAACGCGTGATCCTGGTCGACGGCGCGCCGGTTGGCGCGATCAACCGGGTACCGCAGAAGGGCGAGACGCGGTCGAACATGCATGTGGGCGGGCGGGCCGAGTCCAGCACGCTCACCGACCGTGACCGGGAGATCTGCGCGGCGATCGGGCCGCTTCTGAAGGAGAAGGGACAGGTCTTCGTCGGGATCGACGTGATCGGCGGCTGGCTGACCGAGATCAACTTGACGTCGCCCACCGGCATTCAGGAACTGGAGCGGTTCGACAACGTCAACATCGCCGCGAAGATCTGGGACGCGGTTGAGGCGCGGCTTGGCTAAACTTACGGCTCTGCGCCGGTGACGCGGAAGCTGACCGCTTCGGCCACATGGGGGCGGCGCACAGTTTGGGAACCATCGAGATCAGCGACGGTGCGCGCGACGCGGAGCACCCTGTGGTAGCCGCGGGCGGAGAGACCGAAACGTTCGGCCACGCGACTGAGAAGTTCGCGGCCTTCGCTGTCGGGGGCGGCGGCCTCGTCTAGGGCGGCGCCTTCCAGATCGGCGTTGACGCGGACGCCGGTCATGTCGATGTAGCGGGCGAACTGTACCTGGCGGGCGGCGGCGACCCGTTCGGCGATTGTGGCCGAGGTCTCGCCATCTTCGGGCAGGTCGAGGTCGGTGAAGGCGACGGGCGGGACATCGACGCGCAGGTCGAAGCGGTCCATCAGAGGGCCGGAGATGCGGCCGAGATAGTCCTCTCCACAAGCCGGGACGCGGGCGCAGGCGCGGGCCGGATCGCTCAGATAGCCGCAACGGCAGGGGTTGGCGGCGGCGATTAGCATGAACCGGCAAGGGTAATGGATGTGGGCGTTGGCGCGGGCGACCATAACCTCGCCCGTCTCGATCGGCTGGCGGAGCGTTTCGAGGACCTGGCGGGGGAATTCGGGGAATTCGTCGAGGAAGAGGACGCCGTTATGGGCCAGCGAGATCTCTCCCGGCTTGGCCCCCTTGCCGCCACCGATGATCGCGGCCTGGCTTGCCGTATGATGCGGATCGCGGAAGGGCCGCGCGCGGTTGATGCCGCCACCGCTGAGGAGACCGGCGAGGGAGTGGACCATCGATGTCTCGAGCGCCTCGGGGGCGGTGAGCGGCGGCAGGATCCCCGGCAGGCGCTTGGCCATCATCGACTTGCCGGAGCCGGGGGTGCCGATCATCAACGCGTGGTGGCGCCCGGCCGCGGCGATTTCGAGGGCGCGCTTGGCGCGTTCCTGCCCCTTCACGTCGCGCATGTCGGGCCCGCCGGAGGTCGGCATGACCTCGCCCGGTTCAGCGGGCGAGAGGACGTTTTGGCCGGTGAAGTGCTGGACGACTTCCGAGAGGGATGCGGCGCCGATGACGGCGCAGGCGCCGACCCAAGCGGCCTCGGGCCCGCAATCTTTTGGGCAGAGGAGCGTTCGGTCTTCTTCGGCCGCCGTCATCGCAGAGGGGAGCGCGCCGATGACGGGGACGAGGGTGCCGTTGAGCGAGAGCTCTCCCAGCGCGACGGTCTGGGCGATGGTATCGCGGGGCAGGACATCGATGGCGGCGAGAAGCGCGAGGGCGATGGGCAGGTCGAAATGGGAGCCTTCCTTGGGCAGGTCGGCGGGGGAGAGGTTGACCGTGATCCGCTTGGAAGGCAGGGCGAGGTTCATCGCGGTGAGCGCGGCGCGGACCCGTTCCTTCGCCTCGGTCACGGCCTTGTTCGGCAGGCCAACGATCGAGAAGGCGGGCATGCCCGGCGTGACGGCGCATTGCACCTCGACCAGGCGTGCCTCGACCCCTTCGAACGCCACCGTATAGGCCAGCGCAGTCATCCCGATCCTCCTTCTGCCCCGGGAAGCAGGAATAGACGGCTCGTGGTTAGCGAAGGGTTAAGGGCAGATCAGCCGGGCCAGTCGGTTTGCGGGTAGTCGCGGACATATTGCGGCAGATCGGGACCGTCGGTCAGGGACTTGGCCCGCCAGGCGCGAAAGGTGGGCTCGGCAAGGTGGGCGGCGACGTAGGATGACGCGCTATCGGAAATGGAGAGGCCGTAGCCTGCGATCCGCGCGGCGACCGGGGCGAAGAAGGCATCGGCGATGGAGTAGTCGCCGCACAGCCAGGGGCCGCCGGAGCGGGTGAGGGCATGGTCCCAGATCACGTCGATCCGGCGGAGGTCTTCGGCGACCTCGAGACCCGGATCCCAGTCGCGATAGGCGACGCGCAGGTTCATCGGGCACATGGTGCGGAGCGCGGCGAAACCGGAATGCATCTCGGACGCGAGCGCGCGAGCGGTGGCGCGCTCAGAGATCCCCGCAGGCCAGAGGCCGGCGTCGGGGAACAGGTCGGCGAGGGTTTCGGCGACGGCGAGCGAGTCCCAGACGACGGACCCATCATCGAGGACGAGGGTCGGCACGGTTCGCGCGGGAGGCGTGTCGGTAAGCTGCTCGGCCACCGACTTGCCAAGGAACGAGATGAAGTCGGTTTCGACCGGCAGATCGAAGCGGTCGACGAGAAGGGCGGCGCGGAGCGACCAGCTGGAATAGGCGCGGTCGCCGAGGATCAGGCGATGGGTCATGCAGCGGTTTTCGCCGGAGGAGTGGCGCGAGGCCAACGAATTCTCGTGATGGGGTGGCGCACGGTTTTCGATGGTCTCAGGGGCGCCAGTTGATGCCGCGGACGGACCAGGCGCCCTCGTGCCGTTCGATGATTGTGAGCGAGAGCGGGTCGATGCGGATGCGGAAGGCGGCGACGGCGTCGAGGTCGAGGGCGCGCTGGATCTGGGTGAGGACGGGGCCGAAATGGCAGACGATTGCGATGTCTTCGGGACCCTCTGCGATGAGCTGGTCGATGGCGGTGTCAGTTCGTGCCCGCAGGTCGTTCCAGCTTTCGCCATCCGGAGGGGCGATGGGGCCCGGCGTTTCCCAGAACGCGCGCAGGTGGTCCGGGGTCTCTGCATCGATATCGGCGAAGGTGCGATCCTCCCAAGCGCCGAAATGCAGTTCCCGCAGGTTGGGATCATGCGGCAGGCGGAGGCGGCCTGCGGGGATGCTGTCTGCCGTCGACTTGGCGCGGGAGAGATCGGACGAGATCATATGGGCGGACGAAGGAAGCGCGTCGCCGAGGCGGTTCAGCGCGGCGGTGTCGGAGAGATCGGCGGCGAGATCGGTCCAGCCGACCATCGTCTTGGCATGGGTAGGCCCGTGCCGGATCAGCCAGAGGCGTTTGGTCATTTGATCGGCAGCTCGCCCTTGAGCACGAGCGGCAGGCCCGCGGTCACCAGAACGACGAGATCGGCCATGGCCGCCACGCGTTGATTGGTCTCTCCCTGGATGCGCTGGAATTGCCGCCCGAGTGAAGTTTCGGGGATCACCCCGCCGCTGACGTCATTGCTGACGATGGTCACCGGTCCGTTGCGATCCGAAAGCGCATCCAGCAATGCCTCAAGGCGGGGCGCTATGTCATGCCCGCCGAGGAGGAGATTGGTCAGCCAGAGTGTGAGGCAGTCGATCAGGACAGGTGCCGCTGGGGGGGCCGTTCCGAGAGCACCCGGGAGGTCCTCCGGCGCCTCGATCGTCTGCCAGTCATTCCCCCGGCGTGTCCTGTGACGTGCGATCTTCACGGACATGTCATCGTCAAAAGCCTGCGCCGTCGCGATGTAAATCCGCGGCAAATCTTCAACTATGACAAGACGTTCCGCGAACAGAGACTTACCGGAAGAAGCGCCACCTAGAACCAGGGATGTCGTTTTCAACGCCATGCGCGCAACTTTATTGATCC
This sequence comes from Aestuariibius violaceus, assembly GCF_040779325.2. Lineage (NCBI taxonomy): Bacteria > Pseudomonadati > Pseudomonadota > Alphaproteobacteria > Rhodobacterales > Paracoccaceae > Aestuariibius > Aestuariibius violaceus. The sequence goes on along the minus strand of NZ_JBFONT020000001.1, from coordinate 1,093,431 downwards.
AGCGACGTTTGATCCCCGTAACACAGCCATGTCGCAGAAAACAGACGCTGCCGATCGGCATACACTTAGGAGAGCGCAATGGCCCTAGACGGATCTTACGATCAATCCCTCTCTCGCCGGGCCATGAAGGCCGAACTCTTGGATGCCGAAACGGAGTTGCGCCTCGCCTATGCCTGGCGGGACGAGCGCTGCGAAAAGTCGCTGCATCGTCTGATCACCGCCTATATGCGCCTCGCGATTTCCATGGCGGCGAAGTTCAAGCGCTACGGGGCGCCGATGAACGACCTGATCCAAGAAGCGTCTCTCGGGCTCATGAAGGCGGCCGACAAGTTCGACCCCGATCGCGGGGTGCGCTTTTCGACCTATGCCGTCTGGTGGATCAAGGCATCGATCCAGGATTACGTGATGCGTAACTGGTCAATGGTTCGGACCGGATCGACCTCTTCCCAGAAGTCGCTGTTCTTCAATATGCGCCGGGTGCAGGCGCGGCTTGAGCGGGAGGCGGCCTCGTCCGGAGAGAACCTTGACCGGCATCAGTTGCGCCAGATGATCGCGAGCGAAGTGGGCGTGCCGCTGCATGATGTCGAGATGATGGAAGGGCGCTTGTCGGGATCTGACTATTCGCTGAATGCGACGCAGTCGGTCGAGGACGAAGGGCGCGAGTGGATCGATACGCTTGAGGATGACAGCGAGCAGGCGGCCGAGACGGTGGAGAACCGGCACGATACGGATTGTCTGCGCGATTGGCTGGTCGCGGCCCTTTCGGCGCTGAATGATCGTGAGCAGTTCATCGTTCGTGAACGGAAGCTGCGGGAAGAGCCGCGAACGCTTGAGAGCCTTGGCAACGAGCTGGGCCTTTCGAAAGAGCGTGTGCGGCAGCTGGAGGCGGCCGCCTTCGGGAAGATGCGGAAGAGCCTTGAGGGGCAATCGCGTGAGGTGCATCACTTCTTCGCATGACACCTTCCGGACAAGGCAGACTTAAAGGCGTGCGATTGAACGGGTTGCGCGCCTTTTTTGTTGCGGTCTGGCCTGCGATCGGCTCTGCCGCGGCGGCGGATGATGTTGCCGATGCGGTCGAAATGGCGCGTGAGGCCGAGATCGTGATCATCGGCGAGTATCACGACAATCCGGAGCATCACCGGATCCAGGCTGAAATCGTCGCGGCCCTGCAACCGACGGCAGTCATCTTCGAGATGCTGTCGGACGATCAGGCCGCGCGTATCGAGCCAGACACCGTGCGGGAGGCGGACGTTCTTGGCCCGCTGCTTGACTGGGAGCGGTCCGGGTGGCCCGATATCGCGTATTACGCACCGATTATGGCCGCGGCGCCCGAGGCGCGGATCGTCGGGACCGGGCCGCACGGGTTGAACCGCGATGTCGATCCACCCCAGATGGCCGGGGTGCCGGAGGATGCCGCCCGGTTTGGCTGGCCGGGTCCGCTGCCCGAGGAGCAGCAGGCCGCGCGCGAGGCTTTGCAGGCGGAAGCCCATTGCGGGGTGATGCCGGAGGCACGGCTGCCGCTCATGGTCGATCTGCAGCGGCAGCGCGACGTGATCTTTGCGGCGCGGACGCTGGAGGCGTTGGAGGCTTTTGGTGCCCCGGTGGTTCTGATCACCGGCAACGGCCACGCACGCAATGATTGGGGGGTGCCTTTCGCTTTGGCGCAGGCCGCCGATGCACGTGTCGTCGCCATCGGGCAAGGAGAGGGCGGGGAAGCGCCGCTTGGACCCTTCAACATCGTTCTGGATGCGGACGCGCCAGAGAGGAGCGACCCTTGCGCGGCTCTCCTGGAGCAGGCTGGCTAGTCCATTTAGAATCGTTCCAAAGAGTTGACACGCGCCCGCAGGATCCGCATATTCCGTAGACCGCTTTCCGGAGATCCAGAACATGTTCATCCAGACCGAATCGACCCCGAATCCGGCGACGCTGAAGTTTCTGCCGGGCCAGTCCGTGCTCGATGCGGGAACCGCGGATTTCCCGACGCCGGACAGTGCCGGCCCCTCGCCGCTGGCGCAGCGGATCTTTGCAGTGGATGGCGTGACAGGCGTGTTCCTCGGCAACGATTTCGTGACGGTCACCAAGGCCGAAGGGGTTGAGTGGGACCACATCAAACCGGCGATCCTTGGCGCGATCATGGAACACTACCAGTCCGGCCAGCCGGTGATTGAGGGCGAGCGCGCCTCGGGCCACGCCGAGCATACCGGCGAAGACGCAGAGATCGTGGGCCAGATCAAGGAGCTGCTCGACACGCGCGTGCGGCCCGCGGTGGCGCAGGATGGCGGGGACATCACGTTCCACGGCTTCGACCGCGGGATTGTCTACCTGCACATGCAGGGCGCCTGCGCCGGGTGCCCGTCTTCGACGCTGACGCTGAAGATGGGGATCGAGAACCTGCTGCGGCACTACATCCCGGAAGTGCTTGAGGTCCGCCCTGTCGCCGCCTGACCCGACAATCCTCGCCTTCGACACATCGGCCGCGCATTGCGCGGCCGCTTTGCTTCGGGGTGGAGAGATCGTTTCCAAGCGCTTCGAAGAGATGAAGCGCGGGCAGGCAGAGCGGCTGATGCCCTTGCTTGAGGAGGTTCTGGCTGAGACCGGAAGTGTCTGGGAGGAACTGGATGCCATCGGAGTCGGGATTGGGCCGGGGAACTTTACCGGCATAAGGATCGCGGTGTCCGCAGCACGGGGTTTGGCCTTGGGGCTAGGGGTGCCTGCCGTTGGAGTGTCGACGTTCGAAGTGGCCTACGAGCCGATTGACTACTCAATGGCCGGAGCCCGAGCCAGGAAGCGAGCACAAGTCAGGCAGTTGAGCGACTACGTGTATCTGGCGGCTCCAAAAGACTGTCTTTACGGTCAACGTTTTAAGTTCGGTAGGCCGCAAGGAGAGCCTTGGTTAGAGAAACCCCAAGACAACGATCTTTCACCTCACGAAGCCGAGGTCGAATGGGCCGAAGGTGGCATCGAGAAGCTATCAAAGCTTGCGGCTGAGAAGACTTTAACGGGAGAAGACATCCCGCGCCCTGCCCCTCTGTATGTCCGGCCCGCGGATGCGGCGCCGCCGAAGGATCCGGCTCCGGTGATCCTTGATGGCTGATGTGGAGGCTCTGGCGTTGCTGCATGCGGCTGCTTTCCCGCGGGGGCGCGGGTGGTCGGCGCGGGAGATCGCGGCGATGCTAGATCTGCCGGGGGTCTTCGTGGTGGAGCGTGAAAGCGGCTTCGCGTTGGGACGGATTGCTGCGGATGAGGTGGAGCTTCTGACGCTGGCGGTCGACCCGATATTCCGCCGCCGCGGCGTAGGGGGCGCATGTCTGACGGACTTCGAGGATGTGGCGGCCGGACGGGGCGCGGTGACCGCGTTTCTGGATGTGGCAGCGGATAACGGCGCGGCGCGCGCGCTTTATGCGCGTGCGGGATACGCCGAGACGGGCCTTCGCGCCGGGTATTATCCGGGCGGCGTGGATGCGGTGCTGATGCGGAAACCATTGGTGGGCCTTGCGGTTTCCGGCTCGCCCGAGCTGGGCGAAACCTCCCAGACTGAGGTTGAACGTTAGACCCGTCTGAGTCTGTTGGCGAGGCGGAGACAGTGCCCGGCCCCGTCTGCCTGAATTACGGGCATGTGACCGTCGTGACCCTAGCGTAAACACTAGAAAGCTATTGATCTTCCCCGGATCAGCGGGCCTTATCTTGCGGTGTTTACCTGCGGGGTGGCGGTTCTGCTCTGGCCTCCCGCCAAAGAGAACAGGGAGTTCCCGGATGAGCTTGAAACAGACTTTCCTTGGCGCAGCGGCGGTGCTGGCACTGGGTGCAGGCAGCGCTTTGGCCGATCCGGCCATTGTCTTTGACCTCGGCGGCAAGTTCGACAAGTCGTTCAACGAAGCGGCCTATAACGGCGCCCAGCGCTGGTCGGAAGAGACCGGTGGCGACTACCGCGAGGTCGAGATGCAATCCGAAGCCCAGCGCGAGCAGGCGCTGCGACGGCTGGCGGAAAGCGGGTCGAACCCGATCGTGATGACCGGTTTCGCCTTCGGCAACGTGCTGTCCGAAGTGGCGCCGGATTACCCGGACACGACCTTCGTCATCGTCGACTCGGTGGTCGATGCGCCGAACGTGCGGTCGGTGGTGTTCAAGGAGCATGAGGGGTCGTTCCTCGTCGGCATGATGGCGGCGATGGCGTCGGAAAGCGGCACGGTCGGCTTTATTGGCGGGATGGATATTCCGCTGATCCGCAAGTTCGCCTGCGGCTATGCGCAGGGCGTTCTGGCGGTGAACCCGGATGCCAATGTGATCGCCAACATGACCGGTACGACGCCTGCCGCGTGGGCGGATCCGGTGAAGGGGTCCGAGCTGACGCAGGCGCAGATCGCACAAGGGGCCGATGTCGTCTACGCGGCAGCGGGCGCGACCGGCGTGGGCGTTCTGCAGACGGCGGCAGATGAGGACATCCTGTCGATCGGCGTGGACAGCAACCAGAACTACCTGCATCCCGGTGAGGTTCTGACCTCGATGCTCAAGCGGGTCGACAATGCCGTCTTTGACGCCTTCACGGCCGGTGCGGACGTCGAGACTGGCGTGATGGTCATGGGGCTTGCCAACGAAGGCGTGGGCTATGCGCTGGACGAGTTCAATGCAGAGCTTGTGAGCGACGAGATGAAGGCGACGGTGGACGCGGCAGCGGCGGCGATCATCGCCGGCGAGACCGAGGTTCACGACTATATGAGCGACGAGACTTGCCCGGCGCTCTCCTTCTGAGGACGGCTGGCTAAGACCACGAGCGGGGCCGCGCCGGATGGCAGCGGCCCCGTATGTATACTTGGAGATCGTCTGCGATGAGCGAGACCGCACCGGCAATCGAGCTGAAGGGTATCTCGAAGGCGTTCGGGCCGGTTCAGGCCAACAAGGATATCTCGATCAGGGTGATACCGGGAACGATCCACGGAATCATCGGTGAGAACGGCGCGGGCAAGTCGACGCTGATGTCGATCCTCTATGGCTTCTACAAGGCCGATGCGGGCGAGATCTGGATCCGGGGGCAGAAGACCGAGATCCCCGATAGCCAGGCGGCGATCTCTGCAGGCATCGGAATGGTTTTCCAGCACTTCAAGCTGGTGCAGAACTTTACGGTTCTCGAAAACATCGTTCTGGGGGCGGAGGACAGCGGCTTGCTGCGGCCGTCGCTTGCGCGGGCACGGCGGGAGCTGGAGCAGCTGTCCAAGGAGTATGAGCTGAACGTCGAGCCCGATGCGAAGATTGAGGATATCGGGGTCGGGATGCAGCAGCGGGTGGAGATCCTGAAGGCGCTCTACCGCAAGGCCGAGATCCTGATCTTGGACGAGCCGACCGGCGTTCTGACCCCGGCGGAGGCGGATCACCTGTTCCGGATCCTCGCCAACCTGAAGGCCGAGGGGAAGACGATCATCCTGATCACCCACAAGCTGCGCGAGATCATGGAGATCACCGATACGGTCAGCGTGATGCGGCGCGGCGAGATGACGGCGACGGTGAAGACCGCCGAGACCTCTCCGCCCGAGCTGGCCGAATTGATGGTCGGGCGCAAGGTGCTGTTGCGGGTCGAGAAGGCGCCCGCGACGGTGGGCGAGACCGTGCTGGAGGTGCGGGATCTTCGGGTGAACGACGACAAGGGTGTCGAGCGGCTGAAGGGCGTCAGCTTCGACATCAAGGCGGGCGAGATCCTGGGCATTGCCGGGGTCGCCGGGAACGGCCAGTCGGAACTGCTCGAGGTGCTTGGTGGGATGCGCGCGGCGACCGGCACGGTGCGGATGAACGGGCAGGAGATCGATCTGACCGGCACCAAGTCCGACGGCCAATCGCGGCGCGCGCGCGGGATCGCCCATGTGCCGGAAGACCGGCAGCGCGAGGGGCTTATCATGGAGTTCCACGCCTGGGAGAACTGCGCCTTCGGCTATCACAAGGACGAAAAGTTCGGCAGCGCCTTCCTGAACAATGCCGCGATGAAAGACGACATGGCCGGCAAGATGGAGCGGTTCGATGTACGCCCGCCGGATCCGAACCTGGCGGCAAAGAGCTTCTCAGGCGGGAACCAGCAGAAGATCGTCCTGGCGCGCGAGATCGAGCGGTCGCCGGATCTGCTGCTGGTTGGTCAGCCGACGCGCGGCGTCGATATCGGCGCGATCGAGTTCATCCACCAGCAGATCGTCGCGCTGCGCGATCAGGGGAAGGCGATCCTGCTGGTCAGCGTCGAGCTTGACGAAATCATGGGGCTGTCCGACAGGATCGCCGTGATGTTTGATGGGCAGCTGATGGGCGAACGGCTGCCGGGTGATACGGACGAGACCGAGCTTGGCTTGCTGATGGCGGGTGTCACGGATACCAGCGGTGATCATGACTTCCGCAAGGTCGAGGCCAATTTGGCCCATGCGGGGCGCGAATGATGCGTTGCGTAACGATTGATCCGTATAAGGTTCGCGAGCTAGGTTTGCCACGCGGGCCGGGGGAAGTTTGGAAGGGCAGTGACAATGACCGACGAAGATCGGGACGCAGACGCGTATCAGATCGACGCAGCGATAGACCGGCTGATGCGCAAAGAGGCGGAGCTGAATCCGCAGCGCAAGCTGCGAGCGCCCAAAAATCCCTTCAAAGGAGGCGATCTGCGAAGCTACCTGATCTTTGGGGGCGCAGCTTGTGTCGTGATCTTCATCCTGGGCGCGGTGTTCGGCGCCTGACATCAAGGCGCGGAGGGCTCTGATGGAGGTCATGCCCAAATGGGTCGAGATCGTCCTCGTCCCGCTGATTTCCCTTCTCCTGGCCGCGATCCTGTCGGCCCTCGTGATTCTCGCCATCGGAGAAGACCCGCTCGAGGCGTTGCGCTACATGGTCGACGGGGCGATCGGATCGGCCTACGGCTGGGGCTACACGCTCTATTACGCGACGAATTTCATTTTTACCGGGCTTGCTGTCGCGGTCGCCTTCCATGCGCGGCTCTTCAATATCGGTGGTGAGGGGCAGGCGGCGCTGGGGGGCCTTGGCGTGGCGCTAGTCTGTCTTTTCATTCCCTGGCCGCACTGGTCGCTGGCTTTGCTTGGCGCGATGGCGGCCGGCGCTCTCTTTGGCGCGCTCTGGGCGGCGATCCCGGCCTATCTGCAGGCCGCGCGGGGCAGCCACATCGTGATCACGACGATCATGTTCAACTTCATCGCGGCCGCCGTTCTGAACTACTTCCTCGTGGGCCCACTGAAACCTGCCGGTTCGATGGATCCTGCCACCGCGCGGTTCCCCGAAGCGACCAACCTGCCGACCTTTCACGAGATGTTCGGCTGGACGGGGATCGGGTTCTCGCCCTCGGTGCCCGCCAATGTCTCTTTCATCATCGCGGTGATCGCGTGCATTGCGGTCTGGGCGCTGATCTGGCGGACGCGGCTCGGCTACGAGATCCGTGCCTTCGGCCAGTCGGAGCCAGCCGCGCTCTACGCCGGCATCTCAGGCACCAAGATCGTCATGATCGCGATGCTGATCTCCGGCGGACTGGCCGGTCTGATGGCGATCAACAACGTGATGGGCGAGGCCGAGCGGCTGGTCCTGAACGCGGTCGAGGGCGCGGGCTTTATAGGGATCGCCGTGGCGCTGATGGGCCGATCACATCCGTTCGGCGTGTTCCTCGCCGCCCTGCTCTTCGGGTTCCTCTACCAGGGCGGGGCCGAACTGGCGCTCTGGACGTCGATCCCGCGGGAGTTGATCGTGGTGATCCAGGCGCTGGTGATCCTTTTCACCGGGGCTCTCGACAACATGGTGCGGATGCCGCTCGAGCGGATCTTCCTCGCCATGCGCCGGCCGCCCAAGCCCGAAACCAAGCTGGAGGCGGCGGAATGATTGCGGACTGGTGGCCGGCACTTCTGATTGCTTGGGGCATCCAGGCAGCGAGCCTGCTGTCGCCCGGGCCTGCGGTAACCCTGCTTCTCGGGGTGTCGGCTTCGCGCGGACGTGGCGCAGCGGTGGCAACGGCCTGCGGGATCGGTTCAGCGGCAATCGTCATGTCGCTCGGCACGGTGCTGGGAGTCGCAGCGATTTTCGTGCTCTATTCCGACCTGATGACGGTGGTGCGGCTGGCGGGGGCTGTCTTCCTCTTGTGGCTCGCCTTCAAATCGTTCCGGACCGCGATCGTCCTGCCGCCCCTGCCGGATGTCCAGTTCCGGCCAAGGAGCGGGTTCCGGACGGCGCTGACTGGATTTGTCCTCCAGCTGTCCAACCCCAAGGCAATCTTCTTCTGGCTGGCCATCGCGAGTGCCGCCAACCTCGCAGCAGCCCCTTGGCCCGTCGTCGTTCTCTTCGTCCTCGGCGCATTCTTGAACTCGCTCCTCATCCATCTCGGCTGGGCGCTGCTTCTGTCGGCAGCACCGGTGCGGGCGCTTTATCCCAGAGCGCGGCGCTGGATTGAGGGCGCGATCGGCGTCTTCTTCACCGTTTTCGCGGTACGGCTGGCGATGGAGCGAAGCTGATGGACTTCGGCACGCTTCTCCAGGTCCTCGACTCGACGGTGCGGCTTGCAACACCGCTTCTGCTTGCTTGCCTTGCGGGGCTGTTTTCCGAACGGGCGGGGATTTTCGATATCGGCCTCGAAGGGAAAATGCTTGCGGCGGCGATGCTCTCAGCCGCGATGGCCTTTGTCACGGGATCCGCCTGGATCGGCCTTCTGGCGGGGATCGGTGCGTCGATGTCCCTGGCGGCGGTTCACGGGATCGCGTCGATCACCTTTCGGGGGAACCAACTGATCTCGGGCGTCGCGATCAATTTCCTCGCAGCGGGGCTCACGGTGGTGGTTGCGCAAAGCTGGTTCAGCCAGGGCGGGAGGACGCCTGCGCTCATGTCCGGCGGCCGGTTCGAGCCGATCACGCTTCCCTTTGCCGAGGCGCTCTCTGACATCCCGATCCTCGGCCCGCTTTATGCCGAGCTGATCTCCGGCCACACGATCATCGTATACATCGCCCTTCTCGCTGTCCCCGCCACCTGGTGGATCCTGTTCCGCACCCGCTTCGGCCTGCGCCTGCGTGCCGTCGGCGAAAACCCGGCTGCGGTTGATACGGCCGGGATCTCCGTCGTCGGCCTGCGCTTCGCAGCGGTGGCGATTTGCGGGATCCTCTGTGGGATCGCAGGGGCCTATCTCTCGACCGCCCTGCAGGCCGGCTTCACCAAGGACATGACGGCGGGTCGCGGCTTCATTGCGCTGGCCGCACTGATCTTTGCAAAGTGGCGCCCCTGGGCCGCCCTTGGCGCCTGCTTGCTCTTCGGTTTCCTGCAAGCGCTGGAACTCCGCCCCGACGTCATCGAAGCCGTGCTCAGCGTCCGCGTCTGGCCGCAGCTTCTGGTCGCCCTGCCCTACATCGCGACGGTCATCATCCTCGCCGGCTTCGTTGGCAAGGCGATCCCGCCGCGCGCCGGCGGCGAGCCCTATGTGAAAGAGCGCTAGCTCCTTCATCTGGCCAAAAATACTCAGAATCCGCCAGCGCGCGAACCATCCCCGCCACCTGACCAATAGCGACCACCCCGCCTGCTGCGTCCCGCCCGCTGCAGGCGCGAACGCAGCGCACAGCTCCGGGTTCTCCCGCCCGCCCCATTGCGCTGCGACGCGGCGCGGCGCTATGAGAGGTCATGCAGATATACCTCCCCATTGCAGAAGTGTCGGTGAACGCCTTCCTTCTCGTGGGTCTGGGCGGCCTCGTCGGTATCCTGTCGGGCATGTTCGGTGTCGGTGGTGGCTTTCTGATGACGCCGCTTCTGTTCTTCATCGGCATCCCCCCACCAGTCGCCGTGGCGACGGAAGCGAACCAGATCGTCGCCTCGTCCTTCTCCGGCGTGCTGGCCCATCTCAGGCGGCGGACAGTCGATCTGAGGATGGGCACCGTCCTCCTCGTCGGGGGGTTGATCGGGGCGGCGGTCGGGGTCGTTATCTTCAACTGGCTCAAGGCGATGGGCCAGGTCGATCTTTTGGTGCGGCTTTGTTACGTTCTTTTCCTCGGCGTCGTCGGCGGGCTCATGTTCATCGAAAGCCTCAACGCCCTGCGCCGCTCCAGACGGAAAGCGCCCCCCGTGCGGCGGCGTCATAACTGGGTGCACGCCCTGCCGTTCAAGATGAAATTCCGGGTCTCGGGTCTGTATATCTCGGTCATTCCGCCCATCCTCGTCGGGATCAGCGTGGGTGTCCTCGCTGCGATCATGGGGGTCGGCGGCGGGTTCATCATGGTGCCTGCGATGATCTATCTGCTTGGGATGCCGACGAAGGTTGTCGTCGGAACATCGCTCTTCCAGATCATCTTCGTGACCGCGTTCACCACGCTTCTTCACGCGACGACCAACTACACGGTCGACGTAGCCCTGGCCGTTCTGCTGTTGATCGGGGGCGTCGTCGGAGCACAGTTCGGCACGCGGCTCGGCGCGCGCCTGAAGGCCGAACAGCTGCGCATCCTGCTGGCGATCCTCGTGCTTGCGGTCTGCGGCAAGCTGGCCGCCGATCTGCTGATCGAGCCCCGCGAGCTCTACTCCATCGGAGAGGTCGAGTGAGCCGGACACTCCTCGCGCTTCTCTGCCTTCTTGCGGGGCCGCTCGAGGCCGAGGAGATCGTCCTCGGTCTCAGTCGGGATCAGGTCGCGATCACAGCGACGTTCGAGGGCGACGATGTGCTCATATTCGGGGCCGTGCGGCGCGAGGCACCGATCCCGGAGGGGGCACCCTTGAACGTGATCGTGACCGTCAAGGGCCCCGACGAGCCGATCACCGTCCGGCGCAAGGAACGCCGCTTGGGCATCTGGGTGAATACCGATGCGGTCGAGGTGGATTCCGCGCCGTCTTTTTACGCTGTTGCCGCAACCGGCCCCTTGCGGGAGGTTTTGAAGGATACCGAGGATCTGCGCTACCGCATCACGATCCCCCGCGCGATCCGGTCGGTGGGTGCGCCGATGAACGTGACCGATCCTGCGGCCTTTACCCGTGCTCTGATCCGGATCCGGGCGGGAGACCGCCTGTACCAGACCCTGGAAGGCGCCGTCGATCTGGAGGCGCAGACGCTTTTCCGGACCGAGATCGGGCTGCCCGCGAACCTCACCGAAGGCGATTACATCGTCCGCATCTTTCTGACGCGGGAGGGTCGGATCGTCGATGTCTTCGAGACTGTCATCCCGGTCGAAAAGGTTGGCCTCGAACGGTGGCTCTACAATCTGGCCCATGAAAAGCCACTGATCTACGGGCTCATGTCGCTTGCCATCGCGATCTTTGCGGGTTGGGGGGCGTCCGAGGTGTTTCGGATCGCACGCCGTTAGGGCGCGAAATCGCTTGCCGGATTGGGTCCAGGGGCGTCTACTTGGCCACATATTGCTAAGAGGCGCTGCATCCAATGGATACGGTCCTAGGAAGATGCCCGGGCGCGCCGCATGCGAAGGTGCAGGGATGGTGGCCACCGCCGGTCGGGGTCGTGTGTGACGCGACCTTACCGACAGACGGAGATGTGCATGTTCCCTTCACTGACACGCGGGGCCGACAACCTCGAGATCCGATGGCCTGACGGGCTGATCGGGCAATTCCCGTATATCTGGCTTCGCGACACCGATCCGGCGGGGTTCCACCCAATGACCGGCGAGCGGGACTTCGATCTGATGACCGTGCCGCCCGACATCGCCCCGGAAGCGGCCGAGATCGAGGGCGGTGCCTTGTTGCTTCGATGGCCGGGAGAGGAGCGGTCAAGCCGGTTCGACCTCGACTGGATCAGGACGCACCGCCCCGGTGTGTCGCGAGCGGACCCAGCGGATGTGCCGTTGAAGGTCTGGCGGGCAGAGCTGGGGCCGGACGGTGTACCGCGGACCTCTGCGGAGGCGGTCCTCACATCTGATGCGGCACTTTCCAGCTGGCTGCGCAAAACGAAAGCCTTTGGATTATCGATCGTGGACGGCTTGGCTGACGACGTGGACGCCGGGGAGGCCATCGCGCGGCGGGTCGGGCATCTGCGGGAAACCAATTTCGGCATAACCTTCGAGGTCGTATCGAAGCCCGATCCCAACAACCTTGCCTATACGGCGGACGCATTGCCGCTCCACACCGATCTGCCCAATCAGGAGCTGCCGCCGGGCTATCAGTTCCTCCATTGCCTAGCGAACGAGGCAGAGGGTGGCGGGTCGGTGTTCTGCGACGGGATCGCCGTGGCAGAGCGTCTGAAAGCTCAAGATCCTGACGGGTTCGAGCTGCTGTCGACGGTTCGGGTGCCGTTCAGGTTTCAGGATGCCGAGACGGACATCCGGTCCCGCAAGACGGTCTTGACGCTTAATGAGGACGGGCAGGTCAGCGAGCTTTGCTGCAACGCTCACATCGCAGATATCCTCGATCTGGATCCTGGGATCATGCCCGCCTATTACCGCGCCTACCGTCAGATGATGGAGCTGACGCGCGATCCTGGCTATGTGATTTCCCTGCGTCTCTCTGCGGGAGAGATGGTCATTTTTGACAACCGCCGGGTGCTCCACGGGCGCGAGGCATTCGATCCGGCTACCGGTTTTCGGCATCTGCACGGCTGCTACGTGGACCGGGGCGAGTGGGACAGTCGGATCCGGGTGCTCGCACGTGCGATGGGCGCAGGCTAGGGATCCGCACTTTCCGCTTCGAGCGTGAAAGCCGCTGGGGCCGCTTGCAGGTCGTCGATGCGAAGCGCGCCGCTTGGCTTGGCCAGCCGGTTCCGGACGACCCAGCGCAGCTGGGTCTCGGCGCGGGTGATCGCGACATAGGCGAGGCGTTTCCAGAGAGGCTGACCCGCCTCCACCCGACCCATGCGGGCGGCGGCGTAGAGGTCCGGCGCGAAGACCTGGACGCGGTCCCACTGGGAGCCTTGCGCTTTGTGGATCGTCACTGCCGCGCCATGAAGGAACGTCGCCCCCATGCGGGCGGCGAAGGGGATGAACGGCTCTTCGCCATCCTGCTGTTCGATCTTGACGATGGAGGCGGCCGAGACCTGCGGATCCTCCGCGCCGATCACGTGCAGGCGGGAGAAGCCGGGGCGACGGCCGGGGCCGAGGTAGATGACCTGCGCGCCCTTGATCAGACCGCGCGCCTCAAGATCGAGGCGCTTCTTGCGGTGCTTCAGCGGCAATTCGATCCCGTCGCAGATCAACGGTTCGCCCTCGAGCAGTTCGTCCTCCGGGGCGCCATAGGCGGCGCGGAAAGCGTGGATCAGGCGGATGCGGGTCGCATTGCGCCAGACAAGGACGGGGGAGCGGGCCATCAGATCGGCCTCGACCCGTTCGGCCCAGACGACACGGGTGTCGCTCCGGGCGGCGTCCTGGATCATGTCCTCGAAGCGCTGAAAGTCGACATTCGGGTCTGCCAGCGCATGGGCGAGATCGAGGATCGGGTTATCCGCATCCTGCCTGTGAATGCGGGACAGCTCGCGGCGGCGGGTCGGCGGGAGGGCTTCAAAGACCATGCCGGTCCCCTCCCCCTTCGGCTGAACCGGAGGGAGCTGGGCGGGATCGCCAAAGAGGACGAGGGTTGGAAAAATCTCCTGCAGGTCCTCGAATTGCTTGGGATCAAGCATGGAGCTTTCGTCAACGAAGCCGATATCGAGCGGTTCTTCCCGCCGCTTCCAGCCGGTGATGAAGTCGGAGCCGCGGAGGCCGGCAGCGGCGAGCGCAGCGGGGATGGACCGGTGGTTCTCGTAGGAGACACGCGCGCGTTCGAGGGCCTCGTCGCTCAGGCCCTCAATTTCGGGCCGGTCGCCCTGCCCGGCCAGCCAGTCGGCGATCGTCTCGTACTCCGGGTCATAGACCGGCGTGTAGAGAATACGGTGGATCGTGGTCGCTGGGACGCGGCGGTTGCGCAAGACGCTGGCCGCCTTGTTGGTGGGCGCGAGGATGGCGAGGGTTCGGCGATCCTTTCGGCGGCGGCCCTCGTAGTCGCCGGAGACGACCTCTACGCCGAGCTCTTCGAGCGCGTGGTAGAGCCGTGCGAGAAGCAGCGTTTTACCCGACCCGGCCTTGCCTGTGATTGCGAGAACCGATGAGCCGTCGCGCGTGTCGGCGGGCGTCAGCATCTCCTGATCAAGGTCGATCCCGGCCGAACGGAGAAGCTCCGTTACGGCGTCATAAGCCTCGGCTTGATCGTCGGAAAGGTCGTGTGCGGGGAGCGCCATGTGACGACCTTAGAGCGGTCGCCAGTTGGGAGCCAGCGGTGTTCAAGCAGTTAGCGCGGTCAGGCTGTTTTGCCCAAAATGCTGTTCGAACCAATGCTCCGACAATTCGGAACTCACGCCTGCGCGTTGGAGAACCTGATCGCGGTCTTCCATGGTAAACGACCAGAGGCCGACGCTGATACGGTCGCGGCCTTCGCCCTGGCTGCCCAAGACTTCGGGAGACGCACCGATCATCCGGTATATGCGGATCATACGGGCATCGAAGACGCCAAGGAAATGCTCGACCGAGAAGCCCCGCATGAGTTCGCCGCCGCCGAGCATCAGAAGGCCCGCAACCTGCGAATCCGCATCGGGCGAGAGGCAAAACCGAGTGCATTCCCAGATAAACGGGCTTTTCAGATGGGCGATATCGGCGATGTGGGAGAAGTGATCCTCGACCATCGTCGAACCGATCGTGGGCAAGAAGCGGGCAGATCCACCGTGCCGACCGTCGGGCCGCTGCCAGATCACGTAAAGGGGGTTGAGATCGTCGTACTCGTCGCGCTCAAAGCCGTCTGCGTCCACGCTGACCTCCCAGCCGAGACGATCGCGGAACTGCGTCGTGCGGTCGCGGAACATCGTATCGCGGAGTTGCGGATGATCGTTCAGTTCGTCGCCGAAAAGATAGCGTAGCATATCGTTACCCTGTGCCGTCCGTGGTGACAGGACGGTAGGGAGGCGATCGCTAACGATCGTTGAGGACTACGTGCGCTTGAGGCGCAACAGGTTCTAGGACGCCCGTCGCTCCGGAAGCCGGCCGGGCCATCCACCCAAGGCGTTGGGCGCTGTCGCGCCGATCACGATCAGGCCCTGCGACATGGCCCGAGCAACCGCATGGGTGGTGTTGAGCGCGTTGAGCTTGAACCGCGCGCTTTCGATATAGGCGCGGAGCGTGTGTTCCGAGATCGAGAGCGTGTCGGCGACTTGCGCACGGCTGTAGCCCATCGCGAGGAACGTCAGCGCATCGACCTCTCGTGGCGACAGGCTTTTCGACGCTTCGGGAAGCCGAGTCTCTTCAAACTCCAGTCCCTTCTGATTGAAGACGTTCGCGACCAGGATCAGCTCACGCCGGTGCTTCTCGGTAAATGTTTCCCACTCATCGTCCGAGCATTGAGTCGACACCGTAAACAACGCGAATTGTCCGTTCGGCCCGCGGATCGGGATCGAGTAACCCTGATTGCCGACCCCATGTTCGAGCGCCTCCTTCTGGAAGGCGCGGGCGGCTTTTGAGGACCAGTCGAGCCGCTTCCAATCGACCGGATGAAACCTCTGGAAGCATCCGATAACGACGGGATCGATGCGGAGATAGTCCCGCTCCACATAGATCCGCGCCCACTCTCGCGAATAGGTGCCGCAGCCGTATTGCTCTCCCTCAGAGGAAACCCAGTGGTAGACGATATGGTCGACCCTGTAGAGATCGCGCAGGGCAGTTATATGCCGCTGGAGATCATCAAGTGAGGTCGCTTGTTCCAGTTCTTCCAAAAGACTGTTCAGTTTTTGCGGCATACGTCCTCTTGGAGGCCTGCGGCCCCTTTCGATTGGACGCAATCTCGGCGGTTGCCACCAAACTTGCATCGCCCAGCTGCTCAGCAAGGATCGGCAAACCGTTCTGACGTGCAAAAGCGGTCAGATCCGCTAGGACGTCCAATATCCATTCCTGTCCCGTCACTACCTTCTCCCTCAAGAAGTTAACAAACTGTTAACACAACTATAGCAAGAGCACGGATTCACGAATATTCACCGTTTGAAACCCCCCATTTTTAGCGGGTGTGGCAAAATTTAAGTGTCTGATCTGCAAGCACGCGTGTTTCCCGCCGGGTAAAGACAAGCCCGCCCCCGGTCAGGAGGCGGGCTTCGAATCGGGCACCTATCAGAGGTTCTCGGGCAGCGCGTCCTCAAGCGTCCGGAGTCCGGCTCGCGGGGCCTGAACCAGCACCGCCATATTCCCCGGCTTATGCTCGTTGCGCATCATCTTCATATGCGCGCCCGGAATGTCCTCCCACGGGAAAACCTCGGACATGCACGGATCGAGCCTGCGTTCCACCATCAGCTTGTTGGCGGCAGCCGCCTGCTTGAGATGCGCGAAATGGCTGCCCTGGATGCGCTTCTGATGCATCCAGACGTAGCGGGCGTCCATGGTGAGATTATAGCCCGTCGTCCCGGCGCAGATGACCACCATGCCGCCCTTCTTGACCACAAGGGTGGAGACGGGGAAGGTCGCCTCGCCCGGGTGCTCGAAGACCATGTCGACGTTGACGCCTTTGCCGGTGATGTCCCAGATCGCCTTGCCGAACTTGCGGACCTCGGTGAACCAGGCCTTGTAGTCATCGGTGCCGACCTTAGGCAGTTGGCCCCAGCAATCGAAATCCTTCCGATTGATGACGCCCTTGGCGCCGAGCGACATCACGAAGTCACGCTTGTCCTCATCCGAGATCACGGCGATCGCGTTGGCCCCGGCGGTGTTGATGAGCTGGATCGCATAGGAGCCAAGGCCACCGGAGGCCCCCCAGACGAGAACGTTCTGACCCGGCTTCAGTTCATGCGGATGGTGGCCGAACAGCATCCGGTATGCGGTCGCAAGCGTCAGGGTGTAACAGGCCGCCTCTTCCCAGGTCAGGTGGCGCGGGCGCGGCATCAACTGCTGGGCTTGGACGTTGGTGAACTGCGCGAAGGACCCGTCCGGCGTCTCGTATCCCCAGATCCGCTGGGAGGGGGAATACATCGGGTCGCCGCCGTTGCATTCCTCATCATCGCCGTCGTCCTGGTTACAGTGGATGACGACCTCGTCCCCGACCTTCCAGCTTTTCACCTTGTCGCCGACAGCCCAGACGATGCCGGACGCGTCGGAGCCTGCAATGTGGAAGTCTGCCTTATGGACATCGAACGGGCTGATCGGGACACCGAGCCCGGCCCAGACGCCGTTATAGTTCACCCCAGCCGCCATCACGAGCACCAGCACCTCGTGACTGTCGAGCGCGGGAATATCCACGACCTCGACCTCGAACGACTTGTCGGGCTCGCCGTGGCGCTCCCGCCGGATCGTCCATGCATACATCTTCTTCGGCACGTAGCCCATCGGGGGCATCTCGCCGATTTCGTAGAGGTCCTTCTCGGGAGCGTCGTAGGCGAGCGGCTCCGGGGAGGTGTCGAGGGCCATGAGGCGTCTCCTTGCGCTGACGTTTCGCCGCGCTGCGGAAAAACGGCGCGGTTCAGAGGGCCATATCAGATGCTAAAGCAACTTTGCAATCTTCAACCAGCCATGATACGCAATTTTATTACTTTGCGACTGCAGAAACAAGGGAGTCTTGCGAAGGCCATCCTGCAGATGCAGCATAAAAGGCAAGGATCCGCCGTGCCCCCTCGTCTTTCGGGTAGGGACCATCGGCATTTTCGACGATCAGGTCGCGCTGGCGCAGCGCCGCGATGCCGCGTTGATAAAGATCGGCCGGATCGGAAACGGGCAAGCGCCGGTCGCGTTCTTGCGCCGTTTCGGCCAGCGCCTGTACGCGCGCCCGTGTTGCCGGGCCACCCACTTCAAGCACGGCCCGCGCGGTGATTGGCACCGGCAAGATGGGGATGATGGCGGTAATTCGAGCCATGAGTTCCCGCGCGAGATCCTCTGTATCACCCGTATAGTCGGCAAGATGGAGCGGTTTGCCAAAACTCACCGACGCGATGCCAAAGCCGGCGAAACGGCCAGTCAGGCGCTGCCTCAAATGGCCCAGGAGCGCTCGGGCGATCTTCGTTTTAGATACAACAAAACGACGATCGGTCTGGCCTTGGGCGGCAATCAACACCCTGTCTTCCAGAACGCGGTCGTAGTTGAGTCCGACCGGCACGAAGATTACATCACGGCCCTCTTCCCCCCGGCGGGTGACATAATCGAGCAGACCGTGCTTGGGCGCCGCGGTGTAGCCATCAAGTGATAACCCGCCTTCGGGAAAGAAGGCCTGCGTGACGCCATTCTCTGTGGCCAGTTGCACATAGCGCGCCAGCACGCGCCGATAGAGGTGCCCGCGAGACCGGCGGCGAATGAAGTAGGCACCCATCATCTTGATCAGGGACGAAAGCGGCCAGATCCGCGCCCATTCGCCGACGGCATAGCTCATCGCCGAGGCGCGGGAGACAAGCCAGGTGACGAGCACGTAATCCATGTTGGACCGATGGTTCATCACGAAGATCACTGTCGCGTAAGGATCGATCGTCACAAGCGCATCCCGATCGAAGCTGCCGATACGCACCTCGTAAGTCGAATTTGTAAGCCAGCGCGCCAGGCGCATACCGACAGAGAAATAGGCGGTAGCCGAGAAAGACGGCACGATCTCGCGTGCATAGGCCCGTGCTTGCTGGAAGGCGACGTTTTCAGGGATGCCTTCCGTCCGGGATTCTTCGACGACAGCGTGGGTCACTTCGGGATCGTACAGAAGCCTTTGGATCATGTCGTGCCGGCGCGCGAGTTTGAACGGCTCAATTGGGCGGGCAAGGCGCTTGTTGAGCTCGGCAACGACCCGCTCCGCCCGCTTGCGGAAAAACCAGCGAACCGATGGCAGCAGAAAATGACTGAGTGCTGTGACTGCTGCGAAAGCGAGAATCACCAGAAGGAGCCAGAGGGGGAGCGTCACCGGTTGGGTCATCTCAGTCGACCCTGACAGGGAAACAGGTCTGCGTAAATCGGAGGCAAACCAGATAATGGGCGCGACATTATGTTACAAAAGGGAGGGGTTCTACGCAGGGTTGTGACCAAAAAACCGCAGTTACGGGACAAGACCAAGACGAAGGAACGGACGAATTTAGTCTGGCTTGTCGCATTTCGCCTAATTGGTTAACAACCTGAACGTGTATAAGTGAATTATCTTCAACCCGAAGCTGCAATCCAGACCATGGAACGGGACGACTAATATGACACTCACCCCACTACTCTCCCGACGTAAAGCCCTAATCACGCTTGCCTCGGCTGCCTCTGTCACTGCCTTCACACCTTTGCGCGCAAATTCGGCAACCGCAGCCGAAGCTGCACGAAAGGTCAACCTGTCCGGCCGGCAACGTATGTTGACCCAGCGCATGAGCCGTGCCGCCGTCTTCTCCCATCTCGACGTCGAGCAGACGCGGCACATGGAACTGCTGCGTGTCTCTCATACGGACTTCACCAAGGCGCTTGCCGGGTTGCGCAATGGCGACGCCGATCTTGGCCTGCCGTTGGAAGACGATGCGAAAGTGATTGAGGGCATCTCCTCTGTCGAGGAGCTCTGGACGCCGTTCGATGCCAAGGTTCGCGGGATGCTAGACCGCGATGCCGTGACGCCTGAGGACATCGCCTACGTTGCTGAAACGAACACCAAGCTGTTGTTCCTTTGCGACAACGTCGTCCAGCAGATCGTCGAAGTCTATGGCAACAAGGACGTCCACATCGGCCACGTCGTTTCGATCAACGTCGCCGGACGTCAGCGGATGCTGAGCCAGAAGATGGCCAAGGAGGCCGGGCTGATCGCTTTCGGCGAGCACAAGGAAGAGGTCGCTGCGACTTTGAACAAGACCGCGGATCTGTTTGATGTATCGCTTTCGGCACTGATCACCGGACTGCCGACAGTGACCCTGCCCGCGCCGCCGCCTGGCGTTATGATGAAACTCTACGAGGTCGAGGCGGTCTGGGCCGACTATCAGCCGATCATCCGCCGCGTCGCCAACATGCAGGAAGCCGCAGACTACGAACTGGCAGCGATCGCGGCGCAGGCCGATCCGCTGCTCAAGAAAATGAACGACGCAGTTACCGCCTACGAACAACTGGTGAGCTGATCCGGCATCAGGCGGTGGGACCTGAATGCTGCGATTGCAAACTTTCCGGTTATGTCGTATTTCGCCTTGCACACGAAATATCGTTGCGAGGCGAAAATGGCGGACCAACCCTGGCTTTTCCGGACCTATGCCGGTCATTCGACGGCTGAGGCATCAAACGCGCTTTACCGTGGCAACCTCGCGAAAGGTCAGACGGGGCTGAGCGTTGCCTTCGATCTGCCGACACAGACGGGCTATGACAGCGACCACGAACTGGCCCGTGGCGAGGTTGGCAAGGTTGGCGTCCCGATCTGTCATCTGGGCGATATGCGGATGCTGTTCGCGGACATCCCGCTCGATCAGATGAACACCTCTATGACAATCAACGCGACAGCACCCTGGCTGCTGGCGCTCTATATCGCGGTCGCCGAAGAGCAGGGGGCGGATGTCCGTGCCCTGCAAGGCACGGTGCAGAATGACATCATCAAGGAATATCTCAGCCGGGGAACATATATTTGCCCGCCCGAGCCGTCCCTTCGGATGATTACCGATGTGGCGGCCTATACGCGTCAGCATCTACCGAAATGGAACCCGATGAATATCTGCTCCTATCACCTGCAGGAGGCAGGCGCGACGCCGGAGCAGGAACTGGCCTTCGCTTTGGCGACGGCACAGGCGGTGCTGGATGATCTGAAGGGCAAGGTCGCGCCGGAGGACTTTCCGGCGATGGTTGGTCGCATCTCGTTCTTCGTGAATGCGGGCATCCGGTTCGTCACCGAGATGTGCAAGATGCGTGCCTTCGTGGAATTGTGGGACGAGATCTGTCAGGTCCGCTACGGCGTAGAGGATCCGAAGTATCGGCGCTTCCGCTACGGCGTGCAGGTCAATTCGCTGGGCCTGACCGAGCAGCAGCCGGAAAACAACGTATACCGCATTCTGATCGAAATGCTGGCGGTCACGCTGTCCAAGAAGTCTCGGGCCCGGGCCGTGCAGCTGCCTGCATGGAACGAGGCGCTTGGCCTGCCACGGCCTTGGGACCAGCAATGGTCGCTCAGGATGCAGCAAGTGCTGGCCTATGAGACCGACCTTCTGGAGTATGAGGATCTGTTTGACGGCAGCCCGGTCGTGGCCGCGAAGGTTGAAGAGCTCAAATCCGGTGCACGCGCGGAACTTGCCCAGATTGACGCTATGGGCGGCGCCGTGGGCGCGATTGAATACATGAAAGGGCGCCTCGTCGAATCGAACGCCGAACGGATCGGCGGGATCGAAAGCGGAGAGACGACAGTCGTCGGCGTGAACCGCTGGGAGGAGGGGGAGGACAGCCCGCTCACCGCCGGGGACGATGCCATCATGGTTGCGGATGCCGAGGCGGAGGCAGACCAGATCGCGCGACTTGCCACCTGGCGGGAGGCGCGAGATGGCAACGCGGTTCAGAAGGCCCTCGTCGCCCTGCGCGAAGCTGCGAAACGAGGGCTCAACATCATGGGCCCGTCCATCGAAGCCGCGAAAGCCGGTGCGACGACGGGCGAATGGGCGGACGTGATCCGGCAGGTCTTCGGCCAGTACCGCGCGCCAACCGGTGTCAGCCCGCTGCCATCAAATCGCACCGAAGGCCTTGACGACATCCGGGCCCGGGTCGATGCGGTCAGTAATACGCTTGGCCAGCGCATGACATTCCTCGTAGCAAAGCCGGGGCTCGATGGTCATTCCAACGGGGCCGAACAAATAGCAAGCCGCGCGCGTGATTGCGGAATGGCGATTATCTACGAAGGAATTCGCCTGACACCAGCAGAGATTTTAGAGACCGTGCGATCGGAAACACCCCACGTAATCGGGCTTTCCATTCTTTCTGGATCTCACATACCTTTGGTTGAAACACTAATGGAATTACTACGAAAAGCGGAGCTGGATCATATTCCTGTTGTCGTTGGTGGCATCGTTCCGGACGAAGATGCCGTACGGCTCAAATCGATCGGGGTTGCCAAAGTCTACACGCCAAAAGACTTTCGTCTTGGGGACATCATGAATGACCTGGTCGATCTGGCCTCTGCGGAAAGCATTGCGGCAGAGTAACCAAGTCGCGAACAAATCACGATCTCAGATTTCAGGATTTGATTTTCGATCGATTTTCTGTCTTTAGGACTTCATCTAGTCCGGAGAACAGAATGAAAATTGATCTGAGCAAGATGAAGCGCAAGGAGCTCGAGCAGCTGCGCGCCGACATCGACAAGGAACTTGAGCAGGCCGCTGCACGCGATTTGAAAGAAGCGCGGGACAAGGCTGCGAAGATTGCGGCCGAGCATGGCTTCACACTTGACGAACTCACTGGAAAGGCGTCGGGACGCAAAGGGCGCCAGACGAGCAAAGCCCCGGCGAAGTATCGCAACCCTAAAGACCCAACACAAACCTGGTCCGGCCGTGGTCGTCGCCCGAAATGGATCGTCGATGCAGAAGCCAAGGGGCAATCGCTCGACAAATTCTTGATCTGAGGCCATTCTCAGCAAGCGTTGCAGGCCCGGCTCCGCAGCCGGGCCTTTCTATTTTCTGGAGAAAGAAATGACCGTTCATATCGGAGCAAAGCCAGGCGAGATTGCCGAAATCGTCCTTATGCCAGGCGATCCAATGCGGGCGAAATGGGCGGCAGAGACTTTTTTGAAAGACGCCACCTGCGTGAATGAAGTGCGCGGGATGCTTGGCTTTACAGGTACATGGAACGGAAGTCGCGTGACGATCCAAGGGTCAGGAATGGGCATGCCAAGCCTGTCGATCTATGCCAATGAACTGATGCGAGACTACGGGGCAAAGACCCTTATCCGGATTGGGTCCGCCGGGGCGATGCAACAGGAGGTCGCGATCCGTGACCTTGTTATCGCGATGACAGCGTCGACGATTTCCACACCGTCGTGCGGCTTCTTTAAAGAACTGAATTATGCCCCATGCGCCGATTGGAAATTGCTTCACAGCGCCTGGGCCGCGGCCAAAAAGACGGATGCAAAGGTTCACGTCGGAGGCATCTATTCGTCGGATGTCTTCTATGATGAACGCCCGGACCTGAACGAACAAATGCAGCGGCACGGCGTGCTCGCCGTCGAAATGGAAGCGGCTGAGCTTTATACCGTCGCTGCCCGGTATGGCTGCCGTGCCCTGGCAGTTTTGACGATCAGCGATCACCTTTTGACGGGCGAGGCCTTACCATCGGATGAGCGCGAAAGATCCTTTGGCGAAATGGTTGAAATCGCATTGGCGGCGGCAACAGCCGAGCCCTAGGGCGGCGGGACCTTGCCTGCCTCCACCCGAAGTCTGGGCCATTATGCGCTAAGACTTTCTTCCCCGCTGGAACTCTTGGCAGGAAACAACGTTGTTGCGCTGCACTTCAAGACAAGAAGGACCACACCTTATGACCAAGACTTTCAAACTGATCGGCATCGCCGGAAGCATCGCCCTCCTTGCCGCCTGCGCCCGAAACGAGCCCGAGCCGGTCGTGATCGTCCAGCCCCAGCCGATCATTGCCAAGGATGGCACGGTGATCCAGCCAGAGCCTGTTGTGGTCCCTGCCGAAGACGACGGTCTTGCCTCCGGCCTGTAAGGCAGTTCGGCGTGGCATCCTGCGGGATGCCACGCTGGCCCTTTGAGCGCGACCGTAAGGCATATTCCTTAAGAACCTATGAAAGCGTCGAGTCGGGCCTCAAGACCTCAATCTTGAGCGGGTGACAGATCGCTTCATCGCTCGAATGGGTCGCACCGCAATCTCCGCCGGGACAGGCGGAAAGGGCGATAAGCAAGTCCATCTCGGCCAGGAACTCGATGAAGTCGCCTTGCCGAGCGGGGCTCGCCTTCATGAAGTATTTCCCTGAATCGCGCATGAAGCCCGTGCACATGAAGACGTTCAACACGTCATGGATGTGCGGTTCCACATCTTCGAATGAGAGATCCAGATGATCAGCCAACGCCCGGGTGAGGTTCGAGTGGCAGCAATGCTCATAACGCTCACCGCCCGACAGCAGCGCATGGGTGTAGGGATCGCAGCGGGTTCCGATGACGTCGTGGACGCCACCTCCAAATTCGTCGATCCCGTACCAGTCAAGCGTATCGTGGATGATCGTGGCCATCGGGCGGAGATGCGGCAAGGTCGACCAGAGCCGGTCGCCCGTTGAGACATGGGTTCCATGCAGCGCGCGGGTCTTTCCGGAAAAGAACCGCTCGGACAGGTCCGCAACGTTCCAGAGGTTGAGGTCGCCGACCTGCGATCCTTCCGGGCAGGAGATACGGAAGACGTGGCCTTTGGGAACTTCGATGCAGCGTCCTTCCCGGGGCGGAACGGTCACGTTCCCCACCATCTTCAGATCCTCGCGAAGACGGGCAAGCCGCGCCGGATCGGGGCGCGGCAGGCTGTCGTTGGGATAGACGATGACCGGCGGCACTGTACGCCGCCGGTCGGCATCTTCAGGCGGGTGCGGCATCCTCTGCATCCTTCGCTCGCGATGGGCGGCCACCGAAGAGGCGCTTTCCGCCTTCCGTCTTCGGCCCGTACCAATCCTCGTTCCGTGTCGCGAGCATCGTGCCCGCCAGAGCGGCGAAGGCAAGGGTCGCGCCAGAGATGAGCGCGTAATCCGTACTGCGCAAGATGAGGAAGAGAACGCCGTAGAGGGTCACCAGCGCCCCACCAAGCCAGATCGTTCGGCGGCCGAGCCTCAGTGCTGTCGCCCCGAAGAGGGTGATGAGACCGATGGTTAGCGCACTCGCCAAGAGATACGCAGCGCCGAACCCGATCTGTTCGGCATAGGCGACCATCAGGACGAGAAACAGCGACTGGGCCAGCCCGATCAGGATGTACTGGACCGGGTGGGCGGGCCGTTGGCTACCTTTCTCGATCAGAAGCACCGCCAGGAAGGTGAAGGCGATGAAGAGAAGGCCGTAGCGGGCGGCACGGAAGGCCTTCTGGTAGAGGTCGTTCGGTTCGTAGAAGCGGACGCCAAACGTCGTGCTTTGGGCCTGATCCTCGGCCGTCGCGCGCGAGATCTGCGGCAGGTTGCGGGCCAGATGCGGCACGATCCAGCTGGCGGTGAAGCCGTCGGTCGTCACCTCTCGTTCGGTCGGCAAGAAGGCCCCGCTGAAACTCGGATCGGGCCAGTCGCTTGTCATTTCAAGCGAGGTGCGGCGCCCGACCGGCGTGATCTCGAAGGAATGCGCACCGTTCAACCCCAAGCTGAGGGCGTAGCTGTCGATATCTCGCGGATCGCCGGTATCCGCCTGAATGCCAGCGCGGTTGCCGGACCCGCCGCGCGGCTCGAGCGATAGATCACGGCCCTCGGCCATCAGAGCCGTTTCTCCCCTCAGCCCGCGATTGCTGCCGAGGCCAATCTCGATCCTGGCCTCCTCCCAGAGGATCGTCTCCCCTTCGCCGAGGTGGTCATCGAGGTCGTCGAGGTCGAAGTCGAATCGCGCATCGATCTGCGCGAAATAGACCGGGACCTCGAAGATCCCCCGGCTGCGGACCGAGCTTTCGGTCACGGCGTCGAAATCGAAGGTGTCGGGCAGGATAAAGATTGGCGCTTTGCGGATGATCTCGGTCTGCTGAACTGCTTCGACCGTGACGCGCCGCGTGACCGGATCGACACGCTGTTGCTCTTCGACGACGGTGTGTGGCCCTTCGACCGGGATGACGAGCTGCGGGCCAAAGATCGTCTGCGACCCGCCCCATTCGGCGCCCAGCTCGCGCTCTGTCTGGCGGGAGTAGTCGGCGCGCTCGCCGATGAGTTCTCCGATCAGAAACATCGGCACCGACATCAGGATGACGAGCAGGCCGACGATGAAAAATCGCATTCCGGCGGATCTAAGCATAATGTCCCTCCATTGCTTTTGGAGGGCACGCTAGATGGGAGGCGCTGGACTGCTGAGGGCCGCTCGTGCAGCCCTCGTGCAGGCGTCAGACCATGCGTTCGACCATCATCTTCTTGATATTCGCGATCGCCTCTGCCGGGTTCAGCCCCTTCGGACAGGTCTTCGCGCAGTTCATGATCGTATGACAGCGGTAGAGCTTGAACGGATCCTCGAGGTCGTCCAGCCGCTCCGGCGTCGCCTCGTCCCGACTGTCGATGATCCAGCGATAGGCATGAAGCAGCGCGGCGGGGCCGAGGTAGCGGTCGCCGTTCCACCAGTAGCTCGGGCAGGCGGTGGAGCAGGACGCGCACATCACGCATTCATAAAGCCCGTCGAGCTTCTTGCGGTCTTCGATCGACTGCTTCCATTCTTTCTCGGGCCGGTTCGTCTTGGTCTCGAGCCACGGCATGATCGAGGCGTGCTGGGCGTAGAAGTGGGTCAGGTCCGGGATCAGGTCCTTGACCACCGGCATGTGAGGCAGCGGGTAGATCTTGATGTCCCCCTGCACCTCGTCCATCCCGTAGATACAGGCGAGCGTGTTGATCCCGCCGATATTCATCGCGCAGGAGCCACAGATCCCCTCGCGGCAGGACCGGCGGAAGGTCAGTGTCGGGTCGATCTTGTTCTTGATGTAGATGAGCGCGTCCAAAACCATCGGCCCGCAATCGTCGAGGTCGACGAAATAGGTATCGACCTGCGGATTCTTTCCGTCATCCGGGTTCCAGCGGTAGATGTGAAACGCGCGCAGATTGCTCGCACCGTCCGGCTTGGGCCAGGTTTTCCCGGTCCGGATGCGGGAGTTCTTGGGGAGTGTCAGCTGAACCATCGATCACCCTTTCCTCATCAGGATTTTCCTAGCCGAAGCCGTGATGAAGCACCAACCGAAAATGCGAGAGAAATCGACGCACTAGGCATCAGAACTGGGAGAGAAACTGATTAATCGACGCACTGGGGATCCTTAGAGAAGGCCGCGATTGTGAAGCCAATCTTTCCACAAGCTGCGCGGGAATGTCATCGCGAGCAAGCGTCGGTAGACCTGTCTCTGCACCGATTTCGCGGGCGCGGTTATCTATGCTGATCGCCAAGACACGATGCCCATGCTTCAATCCTCTGATGCAGCCGTGCAAACGCGTGCCGACGACGTCGGTACTGGTCGATTCCAAGTAAGCGTCGTAGGCGCCAAGTGATGCTGGCAGAACGGTGATGCCTGAGAGATCGGTGAGTTCCCGCAGATAATCGAGGTCTCGCGGCTGCTGGGGCCAGAATGTGAGCTTCTGGTAAGTGTCCTTGAGGATCGCGACCATTTCCGCATCGAGCGGATCGGACTTGTGCTTGGTCAACGTGAAGCAGACGGTGTCAGGTTTTTCGGCAGGTACAGACGGAGAGTAATCGGCATATCGCCAAAGCGTCGGGCAGGTCGTGTTGATCGCCTTCCTGCCCGACGCCGCAACGATTCTGCCACCCGAGCTGTCGCGGACGGCGTGAGCGTATCTGGACGACAGAACCTGGGCCAGGAGCTTGCGTTGCACCCGCAGCACCTTATCAAAATCCCGGTTTGCACCCACACCAAAGAGAACGACCTTGTTTTTCAGAACCGGCCGATCCTCTTCGCGAATTGTCCAGATGAAACGCCGCTTTGTCTGATCGTGAGGGGCAAGCGCATTGGTGCCGAGAAGAAACGCGATCTCTGCCTTTTCAACCAGTTGGCGCCCCCATGGGCCGAGGCCATCGTGGCCGGAAGACGTCGTGATATAAGCCTCTGGGAAGAGGGTCTTGATGTATGGCCGACACTCTTCAACGATGATCTCGTCACCCAGATTGTCGGACGCGATGGAGGTATCGATCAGATGGATATGTCGCATGACGCTTGTCCTGCCATGGACTTAGCCGGATGGACAGCGATTTAGATCACCGGTATCCGGTCGAGGCTTAGGTATGGACCCAAAAGATGTTTGCCCTCGCATCGCTTAGCTTCGACGCACCAAGCACGACCTTTATCCGGCTTCATGCCCGAAGACTGGCGCCGGGTAACACGGTTTTTGTAAGCACCGATCTTCCCGAGGACCCCCTGCCCGGCCCGGTTCTGGTGACGGGCGGGGCCGAGCCTGTCGCGCTGTCGGCGGATGGCAAGGACGTGGTGCTTGGAACGGCGCTTTCCCGGAAAATCTGGAACAAGAGAGAGCATCACATCGCACGGTTTCTGAAGCATTACTCCGTCAAGACTCTGATGGCCGAGTTCGGCCCCCGAGGCGTGGCGATGCGACGGCCAACGCAGATGGCAGGCGTGGATCTTTATGTTCATTTTCATGGGTCTGACGGCTCCCGCGCCTTGCGGGAGGAGAGATGGCAGAATCGCTATCCCAAGCTTTTCGAAGACGCGAAGGGCATCTTCGCGCCGTCGCGCTTTATTGCCGACAACCTTGTCGCTGCAGGCTGCCCCGCCGATAAGATCACCGTTACGCCGTGCGGCATCGAGCCAGAACACTTCCCCCTGTCAGAGCGGCAGCCGAAGCGGTGCCTTGCCGTGGGCCGGTTTGTCGAGAAGAAGGCCCCGGACATCACGGTTCGTGCCTTCCTAAAAGCGGCCGAGCATGACCCTGATGTTGTGCTGGACTTCGTTGGGGACGGGCCGCTTCTTGAGACATGCAAAGATATCGCCGGGGGGTCCGATCAGATCAGGTTTCATGGCAGCACAGGTCACGACCGTGTTCGCGCTCTTATGGGACAGGCGACCTATTTCCTGCAGCATTCTGTGACGGCAGAGGACGGGAATACAGAAGGATTACCCGTTGCGATCCTTGAGGCGATGTGTGCCGGTCATTGCGTGATCACAACCCGCCATAGCGGCATCCCCGAAGCGATCGAGGATGGTGTCCACGGTCTTCTGTGCGACGAACATGATGAGGCCGCAATGGCGGCCAATCTCAAAAAAGCTCTTTCGGATCAGAGTCTTGCGCTAGAGCTTGGCGACGCTGCCCGGGAACGGGTCCTTGCGCATTTCACCGCTGATCAG
Organism: Aestuariibius violaceus; assembly: GCF_040779325.2. NCBI lineage: Bacteria > Pseudomonadati > Pseudomonadota > Alphaproteobacteria > Rhodobacterales > Paracoccaceae > Aestuariibius > Aestuariibius violaceus. The sequence continues at coordinate 1,064,590 of NZ_JBFONT020000001.1, read as the reverse complement.
TCGATTGCCAAGCTACGCTCGGTCATGGGATTGGCCTAGAGAAAGACATCAAATCCATTCTGCGCGATGCACCGCACTGTCTCCGGACGCTGCGCGATGGCAACGATGGTTTCCGTCGTACGGGCGTCCGGACCTGTCAGCGCGGCCCGGGCGATCGTCAGGATCTCCGAGGAAGAGGCGTTGTCGATGATGCAGTCGGTGACCGGGGCGACGTCGAGGCCTGGAAAGCGGGTTGCGACAACGCCGCTGACAACGCTTTTGGCCGCCTCGCGGGCCAGCGTGTCGGCCGTGTCAGGCGTCGAGGTGCAGGCGACCAGAAGGAACGGTAGGGCGAGAAGAGACTGCTTCGACATTTGATCAGGTCTTTTTCTTGTTCTGGATCAAAGCGATACAGGTTCGCTTTCCGCCGGTCATGCCAAAAAGTGAAAACTGGCAGAACCGGCGGTTTTCGGCGTGGCGATCTTGCCAGAGGCTTTAGTAGACCCGCGCCTTTGGCTCGATCTTCTTGAGGTCGATGCCGCCTTCGTTGTGGCCCATCAAGGGGTTGAGGTGGACGGGCCGGTAGGTGAGGTCGACCCCGCCATTGACCCAGGCCAGGGTGTGCTTGCGCCATTCGTCGTCGTTGCGGTCTGGGAAATCCTCGTGGGCATGGGCGCCGCGGCTTTCCTTGCGGGCCTCGGCGGAGACGACGGTGGCGAGCGCGTTGGGCATGAGGTTGGTCAGCTCCAGCGTCTCCATCAGGTCGGAATTCCAGACGAGGGACCGGTCAGTGACGGACAGGTCGTCGACCTTGCCCGCGATTTCCGTCATGTTTTCAACGCCTTCCTTGAGCGTCTCCGACGTGCGGAAAACGGCGGCATCCTTCTGCATGGCCTTCTGCATCTCGAGCCGAAGGTCGGCCGTCGGGGTCTGGCCCTTGGCGTGGCGCAGGCCATCGAAGCGGGCGAAGGCCTTGTCGATGCTGGCCTGGTTCGGTTTCATCGGCGCGGCGGCGGCGTCGACCACCTCGCCCGCCTTGATGGCGGCGGCGCGGCCGAAAACCACGAGGTCGATCAAGGAGTTGGAGCCCAGGCGATTGGCGCCGTGGACGCTGGCACACCCCGCTTCGCCCACAGCCATCAGGCCAGGCGCGATCCGGTCGGGATCATCTTGTGTGGAGTTCAGTACCTCACCCCAATAATTGGTAGGGATACCGCCCATGTTGTAGTGAACCGTCGGCAAGACCGGGATCGGTTCTTTCGTCACATCTGCCCCGGCAAAGATCTTGGCCGATTCGGAGATGCCCGGCAGACGCTCTGCCAGCGTCTCGGGCGGGAGGTGCGAGAGGTTGAGGTGGATATGGTCCCCATCGGGGCCGACCCCCCTGCCCTCGCGAATTTCCAACGTCATGCAGCGCGACACGACATCGCGCGACGCGAGGTCTTTGTAGGTCGGTGCATAACGCTCCATAAAGCGTTCGTTCTCCGAATTGGTTAAGTAACCGCCCTCACCGCGCGCGCCTTCGGTGATCAGGCACCCGGCGCCATAGATGCCGGTGGGGTGGAATTGCACGAATTCCATGTCCTGAAGCGGCAGACCGGCACGGGCGACCATGCCGCCGCCATCGCCGGTGCAGGTATGGGCCGAGGTCGCCGAGAAGTAGGCGCGGCCATAGCCGCCGGTCGCCAGAACGGTCATCTTTGCGTTGAAGACGTGGAAGGTGCCATCCTCGAGCTTCCAGCAGAGGACGCCCTGGCAGATGCCATCATCGCTCATGATCAGGTCGATCGCGAAGTATTCGATATAGAATTCGGCGTTGTTTTTAAGGCTCTGGCCATAGAGCGTGTGCAGAATCGCGTGACCCGTGCGGTCGGCCGCGGCGCAGGTGCGCTGCACCGGGGGGCCTTCGCCGAACTCGGTCGTATGGCCGCCGAAGGGGCGTTGATAGATCTTGCCGTCCTCGGTGCGCGAGAAGGGCACGCCGTAATGCTCCAGCTCGTAGACGGCCTTGGGTGCTTCTCGGGCGAGGTATTCCATCGCGTCGGTATCGCCCAGCCAGTCGGAGCCCTTGACGGTGTCGTACATGTGCCATTGCCAGTGGTCGGGGCCCATGTTGCCGAGGGAGGCCGCGATGCCGCCCTGGGCCGCAACGGTGTGGGACCGGGTCGGGAAGACCTTGGTCACGCAGGCGGTCCTGAGGCCCTGTTCGGCCATGCCGAGGGTCGCGCGGAGGCCGGCGCCCCCGGCACCCACTACCACGACGTCATAATCATGCGTCTCGTAGTCGTAAGCGGCCATAATCGTTATCCTTTCCTAGATCGCGATGCGGGCCACGGCAAAGATGCCGGCCGCGGCAAGCGCGATGCTGATACAGCTCATCACAACGATGAGGAGCTTGCGGGTGAAGCCTGCGGTATAGTCCTCGATCAGGACCTGAACGCCGCCCTTGAAGTGGTAGAGGCCGACGCCGAAGGTGAGCGCGGCGATGAGGGCGGGCAGCGGCTGGCTGTAATAGGCGATGACCTCTTCGTAAGGTTTTCCAAGGGCATAGCCGAAGGTGAAGAGGAAGAGCGGCATCAGGATCAGAAGCGCGGCCGATGAGACCATCATCGACCAGTGATGGTCCGTCCCCGTCTTGGCGGAGCCGAGGCCGATGGCGCGTTTGCGGTCGGTCATGAAGGACATGTCAGGCTCCTTAGACGACGATGGCGGTGAAGATGGTGAGCAGGACCGAGCCGATGATCATCACATAGCCCATGGTGTAGGACGTCTCGAGGTCGAGGCCATAGCCGCTGTCCCAGATCAGGTGCCGCAGACCGCCCAGGAGGTGGTACCAGAGCGCCCAGACCGACAGGAACAGGACCAGATCGCCGAACCAGGAGCGGACGAAAGCGTCAGCGGTTTCAAAGGCTTCCGGGCCGGTCGCCGCGGCGAGAAACCACCAGACGATCATCAGCGCGGCGACGATCAGGGCGTTGCCGGTCAGGCGCACGAAGATCGAGGTCATCGAGGTCATCTGCGGCTTGTAGATCGTCAGGTGCGGAGAGAGCGGGCGGTTGCCCCGGTTCACGTCGGCCATGGATCATCCCTTCGCTGCGCGCGGCAGGTAGGCTCCGCGCTGGCTGCCCTTACCTGGAACAATTCCAGCCAGTTGTCACGGGGGGCATGGCGTCGCGGCGGGAGAATCCGGCGCTTGTGATCACGTTCGTTAACGGAGCGGTCGGCGGGGGTTTGGCCCGGCAACGGGGAAACCGCGCGAATCGGCTGGATTTCCTTGGTTAATAGGCGTTTCGCCCTGTCGGCGATCGGTCGGCATTCCGTCGGACTTCTGTCGGACATCGGGGGTGGAAATGCCATCGTTAACCGGGCGGGCGGAGGTTTCGGCGCGCAACGGGCGGAAACACTGGTCGCCCCGGATAGCGGATCGTTGATTTTCGCCGACATCGTGCCGGCCGGGAACTGCGGCCTTTCGCCATCTGTTTGCGGTCAACCAAGATGGAGAGGTGGCATGGCGAAAGATCGGGTAGCGGTGGTGGCAGGCGGCAGCGCGGGGGTCGGGCGGGCCGTCGTTTCGGCACTGCTGGACAAGGGCTACAAGGTGGCCGTTTGCGCCCGCGGGGAAGAGCGGCTGGCGGCCATGCGCGAGGAGATCGGCGCGGAGCGGTTGCTGGCGACGTCGGTCGATGTGGCGGATGCGGCCGCGATGGAGGGGTTTGCCAAGGAGGTCGTGGAGACCTTGGGCGTGCCGTCGGTCTGGGTGAATTCGGCCATGCTGACGGCCTTTTCACCCTTCCGCGAGATGCCGCCGGAGGAGTTCGAGCAGATCGTGGCCGCGACCTTCATGGGTCAGGTCAACGGCACCCGCGCGGCCTTGCGCGTGATGGAGCGGGGACGGATCGTCAACATCGGCTCGGGCCTCGCCTATCGCCCGGTGCCGTTCCAGTCGGCCTATTGCGCGGCGAAGCATGCGATCAACGGGTTCACCGGGTCGATCGCGTCGGAGCTGATGCGGGAGAAAAGCGGCGTGTCGCTGGCACTGGTGCAGCTGCCCGCGGTGAACACCCCGCAATTCACCTGGGCACGGAACCGGATGAAGAAAAAGCCGCAGCCCGCACCGCCGATCTACACGCCTGAGCTGGCGGCGAAGGCGGTGATGAAAGCGGCGGAAGGCGACGCGCGGGAGATCTTCGTCGGCAAATCGGTGATGCAGCTGGTTTTCGGGACGATGGTGCTGCCCGCGTGGCTCGACAAGAAGCTGGCCGAGGACGGCGTGGAGACGCAGAAATCGGACGAGGCGGAGCCCGGGGACCGCGAGGACAACCTCGAGACCCCGGCGGAGCATCCAGCGACCGCCGATGGACGGTTCGGGGACCGCGCATCGAGCGACGGATGGATCGTCGATGCCGATCTGGCACGGAAGGTCGTGTTCTTCGGGGTGCCTGCGCTGGCGTTTCTGCTTGGGTTGGTGATCGGGTGAGGAGCGTTATCCCCGGCTTGACCGGGGATCTCGTTGAGCTGGGGAGATCTTCGGATCAAGTCCGAGGATGACAAGATTGGAGAGGTCAGGTAGCGCCGGGCGGGGTGGTGATAGCGGCGAGGCGCGCATCGGTAGCGCGCCTCTAAAGAAAGCCTTAGCGCGCCAGCGGCAGGCCTTCCTTGTCGCCCATCGAGCCGATGATGAGGCGGACGAAGTCGATCAGGGTCCAGATGCCGAGACCGCCGAGGGTCACGAGCATCAGGAGGCCGGTGCCGATCTTGCCGAGGTAGAAGCGGTGGACACCGAAACTGCCAAGGAAGAAGCAGAGAAGGACTGCGGGCACGAATTTCTTTTCGGAAACGGCGCCCATATCGGTCGTTGCTGTCATGGTTATGTCCCTTTGATTACTGGGGTTTCAATCAGGAAAGCCGGATCGGCCGGCCTTGGCCGTCGCGCCACTTCTCCACGATGAGGAGGTAGAAGATCACCATGGAATGGAGGATGTCGACCAGCAGGAACAGCAGCCCCATGGGGCTTCCCAAGCCGTAAAGCAGGTAGAGGCCTAGGATAAGCAGGCCCAGATCCACCGCACCATGCAGGTAATCTTCGAGATAGAAATGATGAATACCGACGACGCCGAAGATCCCACACAGGATGATCGCTGTGCCGTAGGATTTTGGCGATCTTTCTTCGTTGTCGAATGCCGTCATTTCAAAAACCGTCGTCTTTCCCTTGGCCGCCCGCGTATCGCTGGCACGGCCGGGCGCAACCTTCTGGGACTTTGCGGCATAAATCAGATTAAAACGTGGCGCGCCGGACACGGGTGACTTTTTTGCATCTGTGGAGGGAACCCGCTGTCTAGGCAGGCATGAGCGCCCAGTAATCAAGGTCGAGCAGGACGTCCGCGAGGTACTTGCCGTCGTCCCCGCGCAGGGCACCCGGCGCCCCCTTGGTCGCGACGAGGCGGAGGCGGAGGGCGGTGAGGCCGGGGGCGAGATCGGCCTTGTCCAGGACCTCGGACCAGGCGCGGACAGTGTCGCCCGCGAAGCAAGGATTGGCGTGGGCGCCGGCATTGATGGCGAGGATCATCTGCGCGTTGGCGAGGCCATTGAAGGAGAGCGCACGCGCCAGGCTGATGACGTGGCCGCCATAGATCAGGCGCTTGCCGTCCTCTCGGTTCGTGGCGTCGAAATGGACCTTGGCGGTGTTCTGCCAGAGGCGGGTGGCCATCATGTGTTCGGCCTCTTCAACCGTGACGCCGTCGACATGGTCGATGATTTCGCCGATCTGGTAGTCGGCGGCGCGGTGGGGCTCTCCGGCGAGGGCGGTGTCGTAGCGGTCGAAGGTGAGGCCGTCGGGGAGGGTCAGGGCATTGGGGGCCACGTGGTCGGCGAGGTCGGGGATGGTGGTTTCGGGGGCGGGAGCGTCGGGGTCGGATTTGCGGACCATGACCCAGCGCACGTAGTTGAGGACGGGGGTGTCGGCCTCGTCCAGCCCCGTCGTGCGGACCCAGACGACGCCGGACTTGCCGTTGGAATTCTGCTTCAGCCCGATCACCTCGGAGACGGAGCGGAGGGTGGTCCCGGGATAGACGGGCCTGAGGAACCGCCCTTCGGCATAGCCGAGATTGGCGACGGCGTTGAGGGAGATGTCGGGGACGGTTTTGCCGAAGACGGTGTGGAAGACGATCAGGTCGTCGAGCGGGCTTTGCGGCAGGCCGCAGCGCTGCGCGAACGCATCCGAGGAATGGAGCGCGTGGCGGGCCGGGTAGAGCGCGTGGTAGAGCGCGCGTTCCCCGCCCGAGAGGGTGCGGGGGACGGCGTGGGTTATGGTCTCTCCCAGGCGGTAATCCTCGAAGAAGCGGCCGGGATTGGTTTTGGTCATTGGTCGCCGAGTTTCATGTCGGGGGAATAGGCGGCGGTGACGTGCTTGGTCACCGCCTGGCCGCAGCGCATGACGCCGTTGGCCTGATCGAAGGCGTAGGTCGGGTTGCCGTGGAGCTGCCAGCCCTTGTCGAGGGCCTGGGTGACCTTGTGGCAGAACTCGGACGTGTCGTCGTGGGTGAGGAAGCGGTAGAGCGTGGGCATGTCAGCCTCCGAACGGCCAGGGGCCGAGCCAGCCGTGGAGCAGGGCAACCACGGCGAAGACGACCAGAGCGGCGATGGGGGTGGTGATTTCCTTGCGGATTGGGGCGATCGGCGGACGCTCCCACGCGGTCTCGCGGTTGAGGACCACGATTTCGGCTGTGGCCCAGAGTAGGAGGCCGCCGAAAAGGATCAGCGAGGGGAGGTCGCCGTTTACCAGCAGGTGGGCGGCGGTGAAGATGATGAACCCGGTGAGCTGCGGGTGGCGGATGGTGCGGGTGACGCGGGATTTCGCGCCGGAGGCGGCGAAGAGGTAGAAGGCGATCAGCATCAGCAGGTTATTGAGGTGGACCGCCCAGGACGGCAGCTGCCAGAGGAAGATCGGGTCGGCCCAGCGGTAGCCGAAGATCATCGCGAGGATGGCGAGCGCGAGGGCCGCGGTGACGGCGCCTTTGCCGGCCTCGCCCATTGCAGCACGGCGGTCGGGCGCATAGCGCTTGAAGAAATGGGCGGCAGCCCAAAGGGCGACGCCGACGATCAGCAGTAAGTATCCCATCAGGCGGCCCGGGCGATCGCGTCGGCCTTGGCGAGCGTGGCCTTGGCGGTTTCGACATGCAGGTTCTCGACGATCTGGCCATCGACGACGGCGATGCCTTCGCCCTTGGCGGTCGCCTCCTCGTAGGCTTCGATCTGGCGGCGGGCGAGGTCGATTTCGTCGTCGGTGGGGGCGAAGACCTCGTTGGCGATGGCGATCTGGTCGGGATGGATCAGGGACTTGCCGTCGAAGCCCATGGCACGCCCCTCTTCGCATTCGGCGCGCAGGCCGCCCGTATCCTTGAAGGCATTGTAGACCCCGTCGATGGCCACGACCCCGGCGGCGCGGGCCGAGATCAGGCTGGCCTGGAGCGCGGTGGTCAGCGCGGCGCGGCCGGTGGCGTGGAGATCCTTGGCGAGGTCGTTGGTGCCCATGACGAAGCCCGCCATGCGGCGGGAGCGCGCGATGGCGGGCGCGTGGAGGACGCCGATCGGCGTTTCGATCATCGCCCAGATCCGCGTGTCGTCATAGCCGGGAAGCGCATCCATCTTTCTGGCCAGTGTCTCGATATCGTTGGCGCTGCCGACCTTGGGCAGGAGGATCCCGTCGGGGTTCTCATTTGCGATCTCGGACAGGTCGTCGGCGCCCCAGGGCGTGTCGAGCGCATTGATCCGCACGATGCGGGCCCGGTCGCCATAGCCGCCCTCTTCCAGCGCGGCGCGGAGGGTGCCGCGGGCCGCCTCTTTCTCGGCCGGGGCGACGGCATCTTCCAGGTCGAAGAGTATCGCGTCGACAGGCAGCGTGCGGGCCTTTTCAAGCGCACGGGCCTTGGCACCGGGAATGTAGAGGGCGGAACGGTAGGGGCGGGCTGGCATGGGGACCTCGCAATATTGTTGCGCCGCATTGACATGAAGGGACGGGATCTTTCAAGACACTTGTCACCAAACGGTCGCAGCGGGCCCCCTGAATAGCGTTGCGGCGCTTGCATCGCGGGGGCGCGGCGTTACACTTATAGCAGATTTCTTTGACTCCTTTCCGAGGACTCTCTCGATGAACAAGATTTTTAAGCAGGACACCCGCCTGGGCAAGTTGACGACTGCGCTGGGCAAGGACGTGCTGGTCCTTCTAAGACTGAACGGTACGGATCGTCTGAATGGCCTTTTCGACTACACCGTCGAAGCCCTTTCGACCGATCCCAACATCGATTTCAACGCACTGATCGGCACCCATGCGACGGTCGAGATCGAAAGCCACGACCATGGCCCGAGCTATTTCGATGGCATCGTGACGCAGGCGCGCTGGCTGGGCTCGGGCGAGAACGGCATGCAGTATGCCATGACGCTGAACCCCTGGCTGTGGCTGGCCGGGCGGCGGCGTAACCAACGGATCTTCCACGACGTCAGCGTGGTCGAGATCCTCGAGACGCTGTTCGAGCCCTATGCGAGCCTCGGCGATCCGCATCTCGAGAACCGGCTGAAGAAGGATTATCCCAAGCTCGAATACACCGTGCAGTACCGCGAAAGCGATCTGGCCTTCGCCTGCCGGCTGATGGAGCGGTTCGGGATCACCTACCACTTCACCCATGCCGAAGGGTCGCACACGATGGTGCTGACCGACACGGTGGAAGAGCACAAGCCGATCCCCGGCGACAAGCGGCCCTTCAAGGGCGTGGACGGGCACCACAACCACGAAGACGAGCATTTCTGGGAGTGGCATCCGGAGCGGAACCTGACGACCGGGGCGATTCGCCTGACCGACTGGAACTTCAAGACGCCGACCGCGTCGATGGAGGTCGACCGGATGGGCGACGCGGCCTATGCGCAGGGCCAGATCGAAAGCTACGATTTCCCCGGCGATTACCTGGAACAGGGCCGCGGCAAGGTCGTGGCCGCCCTGCGGACCGATCAGGAGCGGGCGCAGGACAGCCGCCACCGGGCGCTGGGCGACTGCACCTCGCTAAGCTCGGGCATGACCGTGGCGTTGGTCGGCGACGAGATTGCCGGCGCGACGGGGGAGAGCTATCTGTGCCTCGAAGCCACGCACACCTATTTATCCGAAGGCTACGGGTCGGGCACGAGTTCCGGCGACTACGCCTATACCGGATCTTATGTTCTGACGCCGGTCGCGACGCCGCTTGCCCCGCAGCGCGTCACGCCGCGCCCGATCGTCCATGGTCCGCAGACCGCTGTCGTCGTCGGTGAGGGCGAGATCGATTGCGATGAGTTCGGGCGCATCCTGGTCCATTTCCCGTGGGACCTGGACAAGGACTATTCGATGCGCTGCCGGGTCAGCCAGAACTGGGCCAGCAAGGGCTGGGGCGGCATGGTCATCCCCCGGATCGGGATGGAGGTCGTCGTCGAATTCATCGAGGGCGACCCGGACATGCCGCTGGTCACGGGCTGCGTCTATAACGGGCGGAACGATCCCCCCTACCCGCTGCCGGCGGCCAAGACGAAGAGCGTCTTCAAGACCGACACGCATCAGGGCAGCGGCTTCAACGAGCTGACCTTCGAGGACGAAAAGGAGCAGGAGCTGATCTATATGCATGGTCAGAAGGACCATCAGATCGACATCCTGAACGACCGCGCCAAGACGATCGGGCGCGACCAGTCCGAAAGCGTCGGACGCGACAAATCGATCACCGTCGGCCAGGACCACACCGAAAGCGTCGGACGCGACGCCCGGCACAATGTGGGCCGCGACGTGATCTACGACGTCGCCCAGAACCAGCAGGAGAAATACGGCAAGGACCACGTCCACTATGTGGGCAACATCCACAAGCAGGACATCTTTGCTGACCACCTGATCCAGACCGGCCGCAACCGGGAAGAGACGGTGAAGGGGCGCTATACGCTGAACGTCAACCAGTCGATCACCAACAATACCAAGACGCACACGCTGATGGCGTTCGAGAAGTTCGTGATCAAGGGGCCGGGCGGGAAGATCACCATCGACGCGTCGGGCATCACGCTGGAGGCGATGAAGATCAACCTCAAGGGCATGGTGTCGATGGGCGGCGGCGGCAGCGCACAGGTGCCGACGCTGCAGGGCGCGGCCAACAAGGGCCTGCCGCTGGTCGAAGAATGCCTCGCGCAGAAGGATGAGGGCTGATGCTGCCCATCGCACGGCTTGGTGACAAGCATGTCTGCCCGATCTGCGGGCCGAACATGATCGTCAGCGGGGGAACCTCGCTGTGCGACAACAAGCCCGTCGCGCGGGTGGGCGATATGACCGCCTGCGGGGCGACGATCGTTCTGGGCTCCAGCATGGTGAGCGAGCAGGGCAAGCCGATTGCCTATCTGGGCTCGACCACGTCCCATGGCGGTGTGATCGTCAGCGGATCGCCGACCAACAAGATCCTGCCGTAAAGCCCGCGCAACACCCTGCGTGCGGGCCGTCAACCGGCCTGCAATCAGACCGCGTCCACCCTTCCTCCATATCCAAGCGATGGAGGACGGAAATGGAACGCAAGCAGGGTTGGATCGCGCTTTTCTTCTGGGGATGCGCTGCGGCGCTTGCCGCGCAAGTCGTGGCGGCTGAGGGAGCGGCCTGCGGGCCGCGGGCGCAGATCGTGGAGCAGCTGGAAGACCGCTATGGTGAGCGGCGGCGCGCGGCGGGGCTGACGGCGGACGGTCTGCTGATGGAGCTGTTCGCGGCCGAGGGCACGGGCAGCTGGACGATCACGCTCACGCAGCCCGGCGGCCCGACCTGCCTGGTCGGCGCCGGTCAAGCGTTTCACGCCCTTTCCGCCCAGGTGGCGGAGGATGGCCAAGGCGCCTGACGCTCTTGCGCCAAAGGTTGCCGAAGGACGGCAATCGCCCGGCCTCCCCCTGAAAACCCGGGCCGCGGGATGATATTTTAGGTCTCTGCGATGACACCTTTGAAGGAGGTTGAGCTAATGAGACTGCATGTGATGACCGCGGCGGCGCTTCTGCTTGGGGGGGCGGCTTTTGCCCAGGACGCGACCGGAGAGGTGGCCCCGACCGAGCCGACGGAAGGGACGACCGAGATGTCCGACGGCATGGTCGCGCCCGAGCCGGAAACCCCGCTTCTGGTCGATGAAAACCAGCTGGCCAGCCGCGGCGTGCAATACACCGCACCGTCGGTCCAGCTGGAGGGCTTCAGCACGGCCGACGCCGCTGCAATTCCGGCGGAGCAACTTGACGGCGCGCGAGTCTACAGCACCGACGAATCGAGCGTTGGTGAGATCGGCGAGCTTCTGGTCGACACTGAAGGGAACCTTGCTGCCGCTGTGATCGAGGTGGGCGGCTTCCTCGGCTTCGGGGAAAAGCCCGTTGGCGTTGAGATCTCGGAATTGCAGATCATGCAATCGGCCGAGGGTGGCAGCCTGCGCGTTTATATCGACGCGACCGAAGATCAGCTGCAGGAACTGCCGGATTACCAGATCCAGTAAGGGATCGCGCTTGACGTGATCGGGCCGGTCCTTCGGGACCGGCCCTTTTTATTTGGAGGGGGCCGGCCCCGGCTGCGTTATCTCCGGGTCAAGCGGCGCCAACGGCCTTGTCGCGCAACCCCATTCAAGGCCGGATGACACCCTCTTACGGTTGGCCCCCGCCTGCTTGAACGGGTGCTTTTCAAAAAAAGATGGCATTTGCCGCGAATAACTTCCGGCGCCGGTGCGTAGCCTTCCCGAGAGCGGCGATGAAGACGCTCACGGGATGACCGAGACGACGGATTACAGAGTGGAGAAGGACGGACAAATGCAAGACGCACAGTACAGCCTGGTTCTGGAAGGCCCCTCGGAGAAGCGGGACTACCTGTTCTCTGCCGATGCCGATCTTCTGCGCGAGATCGGGATGCGGTGTGCCAATGATCTGGAGGTCTATGACGACCTGATCCTCGTCTCCCCCTGCGGCCGTGAGCTGGACCGGTTCGATATCTGGACAAGCCAGTGGCAAGGCGAGGCGGCGTAACCTCCGCTGGCCCCTGCGCGCTCCCGATCAACGGCACCTGACTTTTGGTCATCTTGGCAATGAGCCGAGGATGACCGACAACCAAAACTACCAAACCTGTCTGTCACGCCACAAGACACGCGAGAACAGGACGGGTTCGGTGTGTGTGGTGCTGCTCAGGCCCCAGTGAATTGTTGTTACGGCCTGAGGATGTCGGCAATGAAGATAGCAGTTATCGGCGGCGGTTTGACGGGGTGCCTTGTCGCCTTGGAGCTTGCCGAACGCGGCCATCCCGTGGCGATCTTCGACAGGGAAGACGCGCTGATCCAGCGGGCATCTCTCGCCAACGAAGGCAAGATCCATCTGGGCTATGTCTACTCCGCCGATCCGACCATGCGGACGGCGCAAACGCTGATCGACGATGCGTTGCTGTTTCGGCCGCTTATCGAGAGGTGGATGGGCGCCGCAGAGTTCGACGCCTGTCTGACGGAACCGTTCAGCTACGTCGTTCCGCATGGCAGCCAGGTTTCGCCCGAGCGGATCCTCGAGCATTTCCGGCAGGTGGATATCTGTCTGAAGGAACGGCAGGACGAGCTGAATCTGTGTTATCTCGGGCAGGCGCAGCTATCGAGCTTCGCCGTTGCGGGACGGTGCCCGACGACGCAAGGATTGTGGGTCGAGACGCCGGAGCGCGCGGTCTGGCCGGCCGGCATTGCCGCGGTCCTTCGTACCTGCGTGGCGTCCCATCCCCGGATCGAGGTCGTCGCGGGAGCGGCGGTCTGTCATGCGCGGGCGGGCCGCGGGAAATGGCAGCTTGTCCTGGCCGATCCCGGCCGGGCACCCGAGGGCCCGTTCGACATCGTCGTCAACGCCGCCTGGGCCGAGCGGCGCAACATCGACCGCGGCAGCGGCTTTCCGTCGTCTGACGCCTGGTTCACCCGGTTCAAGTTCGGCGTGCTTCTGGAGAACGCGGCGGAGGCGTTCGGCGGCGCAGTGCCACGGAACGCGACCGGGACGCTCGGTCCCTATGGCGACAGCGTCTATTACGAGAAGGACGATTGCCTTTACTGCAGCTGGTACCCGGTCGGAATGTGCTACACCTCATGCGAAGATGATACGGATTTCCTGCTCCCCGCCGCGGCCGAGGCGAACCGGCTGATGCGGGAGACATGGGAAGGCTATGCCACCCTCGACCCGGCCTATGGAGTGCTGGGAGCTCTGGCCGGTCGGCTTGAAGCCCGGCTGGTTGGAGATTTCATCGTCGCGGCCGGGCAGACCGATATCGTCGATCCGGCGAGCGGGCTGCACGAACGCTGGGTGCAGGGGCCGCGGGAACTCGGTCGCGGATACTGGTCGGTCGATACCGGGAAGTACACCTCGGCGCCCCGATGCGCGGCCACCTGCGCTGACGCGATCGCGGGGGCGGCATGATCCCGTTCCTCAAGCCGCGCCCGCTGGTGTCGGTCTGTATTCCGGCCTATCGGAGCCAAGATTTCATCCGGGAGACGGTCCAGAGCGCGCTGGATCAGACAGTCAGCGATATCGAAATCATCATTTCGAATGACGGCGGCCATCCGACCCCCGACCTGAGGCCCTTTCGGTCCCATCCCAACGTCCGGATCTACGAACAGAGGCGGCGGCAGGGATGGGTGAGAAACAGCAACCTCGCGCTGTCGAAGGCGCGGGGGGCTTTCTTCATGATCCTGCCGCATGACGATCTGCTGAGGCCGACATACCTGGAGGAATGCCTCCGCATTCTGGAGGAGGACGATGCGGTGTTCGGCGCCTATAGCGATATCGGCCGGGATGGTGGGCTCATGATAGCGTCGGAGGTTCCTGGCACGGTCGAAGCGCGCATGATCCATGTGATGCAGAACCTCTATAACGGATACAGCTATCGCGCTCTGATGCGGCGGCGTCCGCGAGATTGGGCCGGTCTGCGGCTGACGCCCAACCCGCCGTCGGATTTCTGTGTTGATACCACCTGGATCCTGCAGCAGGCCGCTCTGGGCGAGCTCAGAAAGGTCCCGCGGCCGCTCTACTGGAAGCGCATCCATGATCGGAACACTCATACGCAGTGGCGGACCCTTCCCGGGCACATGCTGGCGGCGGCCTGGCGGCGGCAGTGTCTGCAGATGGGCAAAATTGCGCTTCGGGCCACGGGAGACGCCGAGTTGGTCGCCGAACTGGTCGCCCACAGGCTGGATCCGCGTAACGTGGCCGAGGCGCCAGCTCATCTGAAGGCGTTGGCGCCCTTGGGCTGTCCTGCTTGACAGCGCGGGCGCTCGCCTCTCTTTCTGGGGCGATGTTTGCCTTGTCGCCGAAGATGATCCGCCTTGCCGCCGCCTTGTCGCTTCTTGCCGGCGATCTGGCGGCGCAATCCGTCGAGCAATGCCACGAGTTCATCGATGTGACGATGATCACCGAACCTTGGGAGGAGCGCAGCCGGAGCTTCGCGAACGGCGCGGTGCGGGTCTTCGAGGCCACGGGCGATCCGAACCTCGCCAACAGCGCGGTGATCGGTCTGCTCCATCCCGTGCCGGGGGAGCTGGCAGGATCGGGGATGTTCCGCGGCTGCACGGCGATCCTGAGCGATCGCGACAGGCGGAGTTTCTTCGGCGAGGTTCTGATCGAGGCGACCGAGGCGAGCTATGATCCGGCGACAGGGCTGACGCTGCGCATCCCGGTTCGGTACGCGACCGATTCCCGCGGGCTGCCGACAGAGGACATGGTGACGGTGACCGTCAATCAGGCAACCGGCTGGGTGACGGCGGAATGATCCTGGGCGTCGGCACGGACCTGGCCAATATCGAGCGGATCCAGGGCACGCTGGAGCGGTTCGGCGACCGGTTCCGCAACCGGGTGTTCACCGAGATCGAGCAACGCAAGGCGGAACGGCGCAAGGACGTGGCGGGGACCTATGCCAAGCGCTGGGCCGCGAAGGAGGCGTGTTCCAAGGCACTGGGTACCGGTCTGCGCATGGGGATCGCCTGGAAGGACATGGCGGTGTCGAACCTGCGCACCGGCCAGCCGGTGATGCACGTGACCGGCTGGGCGGCGGAGCGGCTGGCCGAGATGACCCCGCCCGGTCACGAGGCGATCATCCACGTCACGCTGACCGACGATCATCCCTGGGCGCAGGCATTTGTCGTTATCGAGGCACGGCCTCTCGCCGATGTGGCCGGCGGTCGACCCACGCCCGCTTGACACCCCACGTCGCCCCCCGCATGTAGCGCCGGACCACTTCGGAGCCCCACCCCTCATGTCCGAAAAGACCGGTATCCTCTCCAGCATCGTCGAGACGCTGAAGACCATCGTCTACGCGCTGCTGATCGCGGGGATCTTCCGCACGCTGTTCTTTCAGCCGTTCTGGATCCCGTCGGGGTCGATGAAGGACACGCTGCTGATCGGGGATTTCCTGTTCGTCAACAAGATGGCCTATGGCTACAGCTACGCCTCGTGCCCGTCGATCCGCATCCCGCGCTTCGGGATCGATATCGATGCGCGCGATTTCTGCGGGGTCTTCGACGGCGACAATGGGCGGCTTTTCGGAGGCGAGCCCGAGCGGGGGGATGTGGTCGTCTTCCGCCATCCGGTGACGGGGCGGGATTTCATCAAGCGGCTGGTCGGTCTGCCGGGGGAACGGATCCAGATGCGCGGCGGCGTGCTGCATATCAATGGCGAGCCAGTGGAGCTTGAGGATGACGGGGTGTTCGTCGAGACCTACATGCCGCAGGGCCCCGAGCAGCTGAGCCCGCGCTGTGCGAACACGCCGGTCTCGCCGGGCGGGACCTGCGAGAAGCCGCGCCAGACCGAGACGCTGCCGGGCGGCGCGACCCATCCGGTGCTGAATGTGGGCGAGCAGGCCTCTGACAACACGGGCGTCTTCACGGTGCCTGAGGGGCATTACTTCTTCATGGGTGACAACCGGGACAATTCGACCGACAGCCGGGTGCCGCGGGCATCGCGCGGGGTGGGGTTCGTGCCCTATGAGAACCTGATCGGGCGGGCCGACCGGGTGATGTTCTCGTCCGGGGGGCGGTCGATGCTGGCCTTCTGGACATGGCGCGGCGACCGGTTCTTCGAGAGGATCGAGTAGGGCGTGAGGAAGGCGCTTTTCGCGGGATACGACTGGAGCGGGACGACCCCGCGCGGGACGTTTCTGCTGAGCCTGATCGTGCTCTTGGCCCTGATCGCCGCCGTCCGCTATGCGCTGCTGACGCCGGGGGTGCCCTATTGGGCCGAGGCCGGGGCGATCGTCCTCGGCGCGGCGCTGATCGTGCCATGGGTCGGGATCTTCGTGCGCCGCCTGCACGATGCTGGGCGCAGCGGCCTCTGGGCGATGTTGAGCCTCGTGCCGGGGCTAAACGTGCTGTTGGCGGTCGTCCTGATGCTGCTGCCGGGAAGTGCGGAGTTCAAGCGCTGGCCGCCCTCCGGCGGGCGGTCGCTGGGTTACCTGCTGATCTGGGGGCTGGCCCTGGTGGTGCTGAGCCGCCTGCTCTGGGAGCCTTACACGATCCCGTCGGGCAGCATGAAGCCGACCTTGCTGGTGGGCGATTACGCCGCCGCCATGCGGTTCGGCGACCCGGTGGAGCGGGGGGCGGTGATCGCCTTTCGCCATCCCGTGACCGGACGGGCCTTCGTCGCGCGGATCATCGCCCTGCCGGGAGAGACGGTGGAGATGGCGGACGGGACGGTGGTTCTGGATGGCGCCCCCTACCCCGCCGAGCCCGCGGGCATGTTTACAGAGGTGATGGCGCGGCAAGGCCCGCTGGGCCTCGTGCCGCGCTGCACCAACGGTGCAGTGGGCTTCGGCGCGGTCTGCGAAAAGCGGATGCTGGTCGAGGAACTGCCGGGGACCGCGCCCTACGAGATCCTCGACATCGCCGATCAACGGTCGGACGATGCGGGGCCTTTTACCGTGCCTGACGGCCATGTCTTCGTGATGGGCGACAACCGCGACAACTCGACCGACAGCCGGACGCCGCAGGCCGCGCGCGGCTTTGGATATGTCCCCATCGAGAATATCGAGGGGCGGCTGATGCGGGTGCTGTTCTCTTATGCCGGGGTCTCTCCGCTGGAGGTTTGGACCTGGCGGGCGGGGCGGTATATGGAGCCTGTCCGATGAAGCTTTCCTCTGACCTTCAGGCCTTCGCCGACCGGATCGGCCACGATTTCGCCCGGCCCGAGTTGCTGGTGCGGGCGCTGACCCATGCCTCGATGTCCTCGGCTCACCGGGACGATAACGAGCGGCTGGAGTTCCTGGGCGACCGGGTGCTGGGGCTGGCCATGGCCGAGGCGCTGCTGGAGGCCGACCGGACCGCGCCCGAGGGGACGCTGGCGCCGCGGTTCAACGCGCTGGTGCGCAAGGAGGCCTGCGCGGATGTCGCCCGTGACGTCGATCTGGGGGCGGTGCTGAAACTCGGCCGGTCGGAGCGGAAGACGGGCGGGCGGCGGAAAGACGCGCTGCTGGCCGACGCGATGGAGGCGGTGATCGCGGCGGTCTACCTCGACGCGGGCTTCCCGGCGGCGCGCGATCTGGTGCGGCGGCTGTGGGGCGACCGGATCGATGCGGTAGAGGACGATGCGCGGGACGCGAAGACCGCGCTACAGGAATGGGCCCAGGCCCGCGGGCAGACGCCGCCCGACTATGTCGAGCTCGCCCGGTCGGGGCCGGACCACGCGCCCGTCTTCACCATCGAGGTGCGGTTGCAGTCGGGGGAGACGGCGAAGGCCGAGGCCGGGTCGAAGCGGCAGGCGGAACAGGCGGCGGCGAAGGCGCTTTTGCGAAGCTTGCCTGATTGAATAGAAGACGGTTTGCGCCCGAAAGTCTTTTGAAAGAAAGCCTATTCGTCAGAAGACGAAACCAATGGTCTGGCTAGTGAGATGCTTTGACCTAAGCAACATCCTCGATCTTTGATAAACGATCGCGCAAGTCTTCGATGACATCGGACTCAAGTTCCCAGCGGGGATTTCCAAACTGTCTGGATCGCGCGTTGAGATCGCCAATGGCGTTTTCAAGCGCCTGCCGAGCATCCACGACCCGTCCGAAACGCGCCAATGTGAAAGGTAAAGTGAAGTCCGATGCGCCGATGACGCACGTTATCCCGGTAGGAGGCATGGATTTGCGTTGCGAAACCCATTCAAAGCGACCGTTCTCTTCGACCAGTGGCATAAGGTCGGTCATTGTCTGGTGGTGCGACCAAAAGGCGTCTGCCTGGATTACACCAGCGCGACACATCTTGTCGGCCTCTTTCCGGAACGAAGCTTCACCGCGTTCAACGTGAGCTTGTGGGACTGACCGTTCACTTGGTTGGACCCAAAGATCGCCACGCGCAGTTTTGAAAGTCCGATGCCACATGACCTTTCGTCCCGAAAGGTGCGGTACGAAGTCGAGACTGTACCCCCATGCCACAGAGAGTGGGCGAGGAAGGCCAGCGTCATGAACCATGAAGAGCCGTCTCAATCCTTCGGATGTCGGGTCCGGGTCACACCAGACGCTGGATTTCTGCCGATCCGACCGGAGCAATCCCATAGGCTGAAGGAGAGGGTCCAGTATGGATGCGATGTATTTCTTGCATGTGCGCCAATCAAAATCCGGCAGAGCAGGATGCGTTTTGGTTGAGAAGAGACGCCGCAAGATCATAGAGATAGGTCCTCTCGGATAAACCGCCCGATTATGCCATGAAGTTTTTCAGGTTTCTTTGCAAGCTGGCCGCCACGCGCTAAAGCGCTCCAGCCTTGTGCCGAGACGTCTACACTCTCGTCCCCCGTGACGCCGCCGCCGGGACCGCCTAAAAGGCCCCACCGCAATCGCAAGGATAGCCCATGACCCGCGCCGGATTTGTTGCCCTGATCGGAGAGCCGAATGCGGGCAAGTCGACGCTTTTGAACCGGATGGTGGGGGCCAAGGTCTCGATCGTCACGCACAAGGTGCAGACGACGCGGGCGCGGATCCGCGGGGTCGCGATGGCCGGCGAGAGCCAGATCGTCTTTGTCGATACGCCGGGGCTGTTCCGGCCGCGGCGCAGGCTCGACCGGGCGATGGTGGCGGCGGCCTGGGGCGGGGCGGCGGATGCGGATGTGATCGTGCTGCTGATCGAGGCGCATCGGGGGATCACCGACGGGGTGGAGCAGATCCTCGAGAACCTGGCTGACCACGCGGGCAAGGCACCCGTGGCGCTGGCGATCAACAAGATCGACCGGGTGAAATCCGAGGTGCTGCTGGGGCTGACGCAGGAGATGAACGAGCGGTTCCCATTTGCGAAGACCTTCCTGATCTCGGCCGAGAAGGGGCACGGGACGGACGACCTGAAGGATTGGCTGGCGGGCGAGGTGCCCGAAGGGCCGTGGCTTTACCCCGAGGATCAGATCGCGGACCTGCCTTTGCGGATGCTGGCGGCGGAGACGACGCGGGAGAAGCTGACGCTGCGGCTGCATCAGGAGCTGCCCTATCAGCTGACCGTTGAGACGGAGGGCTGGGACGAGCGCAAGGACGGGTCGGTCCGGATCGACCAGCTGATCTATGTGGCCCGCGACGGGCACAAGGGCATCATCCTCGGCAAGAAGGGCGAGACGATCAAGGCGGTGAGCCAGGCGGCCCGCGCCGAGCTGGAGGAATTCCTGGATCGCAAGGTGCATCTGTTCCTGCAGGTGAAGGTGCGGCCGAAATGGCTGGACGAGGCAGAGCGGTATTCCGAGATGGGCCTTGATTTCCGCGACGGTGATGGCTGAGGCGCGGCTGGCCTCTGGCCTGTGGGTGTCGGCCTATCTGGCGCGGTTGCGGCTGGCGGATATCCCGGCCTTCGTGGTCAAGCGCGGCGACGACACGGCGGGGGCGGTGCTGGTGAAGCTCAACACTTTGGACGGGCAGGCCAAGGCGTTCCAGCGCAGCTATGACCTGATGAGCGGAGAGCGGGTCTGGATGACGCTCGCCGATGGGGCGGAGGCGGAGGTGGACGCAACGCTGGCCCGGCAGAGGGACATCGACCGGGATCTCTGGGTGATCGAGGTCGAGGATCGTGCGGGGCGGCATCTGCTGGATGAAGACGGGTTGAATTAGGGCGCCTGTCGGGGAAGGGGCCGCCCCCCAACTCCGGTCATTTGGGAAAGTGCGTCTTCGATCCTAGCGGGTGCCGAAGGTCGCGATGGCCTTGTTGAGGAGGGTCAGGAGCTGGGCGCGTTCAGCCTCGGTGAGGCCGCTGAGGGCGTCGGAGTTTTCGGCGTCGGCCGCCGCGATGGCGGGATCTCGGAGCGCGCGGCCCTGATCGGTCAGCCAGGTACGCTTGACCCGACCGTCCTCTGCGTCGCCCCGTCTTTCGATAAGACCGTCACGCTCCATTCGGGCGAGGGTGTTGGCGACGGTCGCCTGTTCGATGCCGAGGCGGTCGACGAGTTCCTTCTGGGTGAGGCCGTCACGGTCCCAGAGTTGCAGCATGACCGGGAAGACGCCGGTCGAGAGGCCGAGGGGGCGGATGCGGGCCTGCAGGCCGGAGGCGAAGAGCCGGGCGAGGTGGTTCGTGAGGTACCCGGCAGAGCTGCGCATCGAGAAGGTCATGGGGCGATCATAAACTTCATAGTGCGCTATGCAAATTATAGATAGTATGCTATGTTTTCGGTGTTCCTGAGTCGGGTTTCGGCTCAGGCGTGATCATAAATATAGCACGCTATGAAAGGAGTGCGTGATGATGAAAGTCCTTGCCCTCAACCTCGCCGCCGGCACGGCCTCGGCCGATGTCGTCTTGATCAACGCCTTCGAGGTTCCCGACGGCCAGCGCGAAGCGGCCATTGCCGCTTGGGAGGTCTCTCGCGACTTTCTGGCCGAGCAGCCGGGCTATATCTCGACGGTGCTGCACGCATCCCTATCGCCGGAAGCGCGGTTTCAGTTGGTGAACGTCGCCCGCTGGGAAAGCGCCGAGGCATTCGAGGCCGCCATCGCCGAGATGCGCGCGGCAGGCGCTTCTCCTCAGATCGAAGGGCTCGGGATCAATCCGGCGCTCTATACCGAAATCCGGCGCGATTGAGGGGGCCTTACGGCTCTTCGAAGAGGCCGGTGGGGAAGCCGTCGATCGTCTCGGTGTTCTTCTTGCGCCAGTAGGCGTCGACGCCCTCCGGGCCTATCTCCTCGTAATATGGGAGGAGTTCCTCACCGGCGCGCTGCCCCTGATAGGCCATGAGCGGGACGCCCGTGCCGCAGGAGGTCTGGACGCTGTCGATCGTGACGTCGAAGATCTGGCGGCTGCCGGCCATGGACGGGAAATCGGCCGCGGCGGCGTCCCATCCGACGTCGCGGGGGTGGAGGATGTCGGCGCGTCCATAGACCCGCAGGATCAGCGCGTCGCCCTCGAAGGCGCAGAACATCAGCGTGATGCGGTTGGCGAGGCGCAGGTGGCCCGCCGTCTCGTTCCCGCTGCCGGAGAGGTTGAGCCAGCGCAGGCGGGTGTCGCCCAGGATTCGCAGCGTGTCCGCCCCCTTGGGAGAGAGGTTGACCCGCCCGGTCGGCGCGGCCGTGGCGACGAAGAAGACCGGTTGTCTTTCGATGAACCGGCGCAGCGTGCCGTTGAGCTTTGTTCCCAGTGCCATGGCGCCCTCCTGACGGGAGGCTAGTCAGGCAGGGGGGCGGCGATCAATCCCTGACGGGCTGGTGACAGGGCTAGCGGCGGCCGATGATCTCTTCGGCCAGCGTCGGGTGGACTGCGGTGGCGCTGAGGAGGTCGGCGTCGTCCAGTTCGCCCGCGATGGCGGCGGCAGCCCAGGCGATTTCGTCGGCGGCGCTTTCGCCGATCAGGACCGCGCCGATGACCTTCTGCGTGTCGGGGTCGCGGGCGACTTTGCCGTAGGCTACGGCCCCGGTCTGCCAGACGGTGCCCTCGGGCAAGGGGGTCGTGTCGCCCTGCAGGAGGTCGCCGGTATCGGGCTGGCCGACCTGGCCCATGGGCGGGTGCAGGAAGGTGGCGGTCGCGACGAGGTCGAGGTCGATGGGCGGGGCGCCTTGCCCGAAGAGGATATCGGCCAGCGCCTCTCCATCACGGGTGGCGACGGGGGTGAGCGGCAGGCGGTCGGCGACATCACCGATGGCGTAGACGCCCGGCTGGGAGGTCTCGAAGCGGGCGTCTATGGCGAGCGCGCCGGTATCAGCTTTTTCGAGTGTTTTCGGGAGCTTACCGAGGCCGTCGATGTTCGGCGACCGGCCGGTGGCGCAGAGGACGCGGTCGGCCATGTCGGTGGTGCCGTCGGAAAGGGTTAGCGTGATGCGGGTGCCGTTGCGGCGGGCGCTGTCAATGGTGAGGCCGTTCGAGATCGCGATGCCGCGGTTCTCGAAGGTCTGCGCGGCGTGGGCGACGGCATCGGCGTCGAAATCGGTGAGCAGGCGGTCGTCTTCGTTGACGATGCGGACCTGCGCGCCGAAGGCCCGGAAGATCGAGGCGAATTCACAGCCGATATAGCCGCCGCCGATGACGACCAGACGTTCCGGGATCGTCGTCCAGCCGAAGACGTCGTCGCTGGTGTCGAAAAGCTCGGCGCCGTCGATGGGGAGCGTCTGGGGGGCGCCGCCGGTGGCGAGGACGATATGGGGGGCGGTCAGGGTGCGGCCCCCGGCCCGGACCTCGCCGGGGGTGTCGAGGGTGGCGGTGGCGCGGATGAGGGTGACGCCCTTGTCGGCGAGATCGTCTTCGAAGTTGCCGCGGATATCGGAGATTTGGCTGTCTATTCGGGCCTTTAGGGCGGCGAGGTCCAGCGTGCCGGGCGGCCCGGAGAGGCCGAGATCGGCCATGGAGCGGGCGCGGGCGAAGACCTCGGATGCCTCCCACATCAGCTTTTTCGGGACGCAGCCGCGGTTGACGCAGGTCCCGCCGAGGTGGTCACGCTCGATCAGGGCGACACGGGCGCCGTGGCCCGCCGCCCGCTTGGCGCAGGCGAGCCCGGCGGAGCCGCCGCCGATCACGATGAGGTCGAATGTGTGATTTGCCATGAGGACCGAACGCCGCCCGGCATCGGGGCGTTCCGGTTCACTGGAGAGGCGGATGTTAACGGGATGTGAGCGGTGCGGACGGCGGGCGGAAGGGGCGCAACCGCCCTGCCCCCGCGAATCGGGCGGATTTCCGGGTTAATCGAAGGAATTCGGCGCGTTGCGGCGTGGCGGCGTCTGGTCGGCATCACGTCGGCATTCTGTCGGACATCTTTCAGCGAGTTTGCCTGGTAACGGACCGTTCTGCTGCGGTGCGGCGCAACGGCGTGGACAATTGGGCGGATGGCAGGGATTGTTTCCAAGATTGGATGATGGGTGAAATCACCCATCCTACGGTGGGTGATTGGGCCGGGGCGTAGTGCACTGAAAGACCGGATTTGCGATGGCGGAGTATCGCCTCGATGTGTTTGCTCGAACGGCCGTTTTTGGGGGACAAACCGAAAACTCCCGCCTCTCGTCTTCTTGCCAATCCGCGGCGTGCAGGTCGAATTAATCGCTGTCGACTACGGGTTGCTTGCGTAGTGCCTCCAAGACTTTCTCGACGACCGAGAACCGGAGTTCGATATTCTGAAAACTTACGACCGACGGATCGCATTCTTCAACGCTGCGACTTTCTCGGCAGCGATCCCCATAAAAAGCAGCCATGTCGTCGCCAACCAAATTAACCACGACAAGTGGTTCTTCATTAGGAGGATCATCCATGAATTTCAGCGAGTAAAACCAGCAAGTGCTCCTGCAAATTCCGTAGACATAACGACCATGCAGCATCGGCGCTTTGGAGACAACTGCGGTATGGGAGGTCAAATAATTTCCGTGCAGGTCTTGTGATACAAGCCAGAATGCGTCGTTGAAGGAGGTAAAGCCAGCGTCACTCAAATCATCGCGAGTGCGAATATTCCAAGTTCTATTTGGCAAATAGCCCTCTAGCTCAGTACCGTTTCTTAGAGCATGATAATCGCGGTGCTCTGCCAAGTGATGATGCAAACGAAAGTCATCCAAAGTACTATCCTTACTTAGAATATAGAATCTGAAATCGACAAGCGGTCCAGAGGGGTGGTCTATCTCGATTCCGAAATATTCAGGTAGCTTCGATAGGACGCCACGCCCAAAACGCATTATTTCAGTGTCTTCATTCAATCTGCCAAACCCACGCCGTATTGTGTCGTCATCGCGGGTTTCCAAATACATATCAAAGTCCAAGACCCTCCAGTTGACGTAGACCTCGCGTGCCCAATGCTCATGTTTGAAAGTCGGCCTGATTATTCCTGGGCTGGACTTTGCTCCGATGGGAAGAACACCAAATAAGTTCCCGCGGATCTGTTTGTCCGTTGAGGCAGGAAAATAGTAACGTCTGCCGTCGACCTCGTAAGTCATGTGAAGATCGGGAAATTGACCGCAATCTTCCATTCGGCACAGCTCATCCCAGTCCTTTACAGCTGTGGAGCCGTCAATGAAAGAAATGACGTTGAAACAAGCGTAAGCTAGGAGTCCGAGCGGGACGGCTATCCAAAAAATTTGCCTCACGGGTAATACTTAAGGCTGCAACTATGGCGAGAATTTGTCGCTTCTTGAAGTCCGGTTAAAGGACGGCGCATTGGCAAAAAAGGCTCAAAGCATATGCTCGGAGTTCCTAACCCTTACCGCCTTGGCGCTTCGGTGGTTAGGGACACGGGTGCCGAGCTTCTCCGATCCGCCTCATAGGCGGGAGAGGTAGGTGGCGTATTCGAGGGGGTGGATGATGGGCATGAGACGCGCGATCTCGTTCCGGCGGATGGCGGTGTAGAGGTCTCGGTAGGCGTCTCCGAAGATCCAGGCGGTGACGTCGGAGGTGGCGAAGCGGTCGATGGCGGCGGACCAGTCGTCGCCGAGGGGTGGGGTTTCCGTCTCGCCGCGGGGGGCGGGCGGGGTGAGGCGCTGGTCGAGGCCCCAGAGGATGCCGCCGAGGATGGCGGCCAGCGCGAGGTAGGGGTTCGCGTCGGCGCCGGCGATGCGGTGTTCGAGGCGGGCATCGCGGCCGGATGTGGTGGGAACGCGGACGCCTGCGCCGCGGTCGTCGAGGCCCCAGTCGGGGGCGGTTGGCGCGAAGCTCATCGGTTGGAAGCGGCGGTAGGAGTTGAGGTGGGGGGCGAAGATCGCCTGGCAGTCGGCCATTGTGGCGAGGGAGCCGGCGATGGCGTGGCCGAGGGGGTCGGAGAGGCCATTTTCCGTGGCGAGGATGTTGTCGCCGTCGGCGTTCAGCAGGGAGACATGGGCGTGGAGGCCGTTGCCGGGGCTGTCGGCGTAGGGTTTGGCCATGAAGGTCGCCTCGAGATCGTGAGAGGTGGCGACGGTGCGGACGAGGCGGCGGAAGAGGACGGCCATATCGGCGGCGTGCAGGGCGTCGGCGCAGTGGCGGAAGTTCACCTCGAACTGGCCGGGGCCGTATTCGGCGATGACGGTTTCGGTGGTCAGGCCCTGGGCGGCGGCGCCTTCGAGGATCGCGTCAAGGACGGGGGCGGTGCGGTCGAGCACCTCCATATCGTAGTTCTGGGCCTGGGGGGCGCCTTCGGGGGGGACCGGCGGGTCTTCGGGTGCTGTGCGGGGTTGCAGGAGGTGGAATTCAAGTTCGAGCGCGACGCAGGGGGTGAGGCCGCGGTCGGCGAAGCGGGTCACAATGTCGGCCAGACGCCCGCGGGGGGAGGCCCATTCGCCCGCCATCTCGACCAGCACCTGCGCGCCGCCGCCGGGGATCGGGGCGAGGGTTCCGGGGACGGGGAGGAGCGCGCCGTCGGGGTCGCCTTGCACGATGCCGAGGCCGCTTTCGGGGACCTCCTCGCCGAAGATGTTGGGGGCATAGGTGGAGACGGGCAGCTTGACCGTGCCGCGGCCGATCTTGTCGAGCGCGGTGCCGGGGACCCATTTGCCGCGGAGGACGGCGTTGAGGTCGCAGAGCATGACCTCGACCCGGTCTGGTTCTCCGTGGGTCTTGAGGAAGGTTGCGACTTCGTCTTTCCAGCTCATGCGGCGGCCAGTCTTTCGTCGCGCTCGCGCCGGATGGCGGCGTGTTTGGTCGTGAGGGAGGCTGCGATGACGCCGAGGGCGACGAGCCCGATCAGGATGGTGGAGAGCGCGTTGATCTCGGGCGTGACGCCGAGGCGGACGGCGGAGAAGATGCGCATGGGCAGGGTCGTCGCGGCGGGGCCGGCGGTGAAGGACGCGATGACCAGATCGTCGAGCGAGAGGGTGAAGGCGAGGAGCCAGCCGGAGAGGACGGCGGGCCAGATGATCGGCAGGGTCACCAGCCGGAACGCCTCGGCCGGGGAGGCGCCGAGGTCGAGCGCGGCTTCTTCGAGCGAGCGGTCGAAGGAGGCGAGCCGGGCGGAGACGACGACCGAGACGTAGCACATGGCGAAGGTCGTGTGGGCGAAGATGATCGTGAAGATCCCCCGGTCGAGCCCGATCGCGATGAAGAGGAGGAGGAGGGAGAGGCCGGTGATGACCTCCGGCATGACGAGGGGCGCGTAGATCATGCCGGAGAAGAGGGTGCGGCCCCGGAAGCGGCCTGCGCGGACCATGGCGAGGGCGGCCATCACGCCGAGGATTGTTGCGATGGTGGAGGAGAAAAAGGCGACGCGGAGGGTAACCCAGGCGGCGTCGAGATAGGCCTCGTTGCGGAGGAGTTCGCCGTACCAGCGGGTGGAGAAGCCGCCCCAGACGGTGACGAGGCGGCTGTCGTTGAAGCTGTAGACGATGAGGATGAGCATCGGCAGGTAGAGGAAGGCGAGCCCCAGCGCCAGCGAGGTGACGTTGAACCAGGTCGGGCCCCTCATGCCTCGGCCTCGCGCTGGCGCTGTTCGTTGCGCTGGAAGAGGATGATCGGGACGATCAGGATCAGCAGGAGGATGACGGCCACGGCGCTGGCGACGGGCCAATCCAGGTTGTTGAAGAACTCCTCCCACAGCACCTTGCCGATCATCAGCGTGTCGGACCCGCCGAGCAGGGAGGGGATGACGAATTCTCCGATGGCCGGGATGAAGACGAGGAAGCAGCCGGCGATGACACCGGCCTTGGAGAGGGGGATGACGACGAGCCAGAAGGCGGTGATGCGGGAGCAGCCGAGGTCTTCGGCGGCCTCCAGCAGCTCTTTGTCGATGCGGCCGAGCGTGGCGTAGATCGGCAGGACCATGAAGGGCAGGTAGGTATAGACGATACCAATATAGACCGCCCAATCAGTGTTGAGGATCCGGAGCGGTTGAGAGATCAGGCCGAGGCCGAGGAGGACCTGGTTGAGGTAGCCTTCGGTTCCGAGGATGCCGATCCAGGCGTAGACGCGGATCAGGAACGACGTCCAGAAGGGCAGGATGATGAGCATGAGCAGCGTCGGCTGCCAGCCGTCCGGCGCGCGGGCGATGCCATAGGCGATGGGGAAGCCGATGGTGAGCGCGAGGAGTGTGGAGATGGTCGCGATCTGGAGGCTTGAGAGGTAGGCTTTCCAATAGAGATCGTCTTCGCTGAGGAAGACGAAATTCTCGAAATCGAGCTGGCTGAGGTAGTCGCGGAGCCCATCCGAACTTGCCCATGTCGGCAGGTAGGGTGGAATCGCACGAACCGGGTCACTTAGCGAGATGAGCAACACGATGGCGAAGGGGATCAGGAAGAGCGCGAGCAGCCAGAGGTATGGCAAGGCGATGGTGAGCCGTCTCATTGCGTCAGCACGATCCCGGCGGCGTCGCTCCAGCCGAGCCAGACCTCGTCTTCCCAGTCGAAGGGGCGCTCGGTGGCGCGTCTGGTATTGGCTGTCATTGCCTTGACGACCTGCCCGGAGGGCAATTCGACGTGGTAGGTGGAGGATAGGCCCAGATAGCCGATGTCGATCACCTTGCCTTGGACAACGTTGTCGGCCTCGGGCTTGTCGGGGGAGATCGTCACTTTCTCGGGCCGGACGGCGTAGGTGACGTCACCCGAGACGTCGCCTTCGGCGTGGAGGGTGACGCCTTCGGCCACGTCGACGGCCACGCGGCCGCCATTGGGCCGGGCCTGGCCCTGGATCAGGTTCACGTCGCCGATGAAGTCCGCCACATAGACCGAATTCGGCTGTTCGTAGATCCGTTCGGGCGTATCGACCTGCACGAGTGTCCCGGCATTCATCACGGCGACGCGGGAGGCGACGGTCATCGCCTCTTCCTGGTCGTGGGTGACGATGACGAAGGTGGTGCCGGTCGTCTCCTGGATCTCCATCAGCTCGAACTGGGTTTCCTCGCGCAGCTTCTTGTCGAGCGCGCCGAGGGGTTCGTCGAGAAGCAGGAGCTTCGGCGCCTTGGCGAGCGACCGGGCGAGGGCCACGCGCTGCCGCTGGCCGCCGGAGATCTGGTGCGGCTTGCGATTGCCGAGATCCTTGAGCTGGACGAGGCGCATCATCTCGTCCACCCGCGCCTCGCGTGCGCCCCTTTCCATCCCGTCGCGGCGCAAGCCGAAGGCGATGTTCTCGCGCACAGTCAGGTGGGGGAAGAGCGCGAAGCTTTGAAACATCATGTTCACGGCGCGCTTGTTCGGCGGGACATGGGCGATGTCGTTCCCGTCGAGCAGGATCGTGCCCTCGGTCGGGTCTTCGAAGCCCGCGAGCATGCGCATCAGGGTGGTCTTGCCGCAGCCCGAGGGGCCGAGGAGGGCGAAGAATTCCTGCGGGTAGATCTTCAGGTCGAGATCATCGATCGCGATGAAGTCGCCGAAGCGCTTGGTGACGCCCCTGAAGTCGATCAGGGGCGCCGCGTCAGGATCGGTCCACGGCGCGAAGGCCGCTGCGTTGACCATTCGGTCTAGCGCTCTTGCAGGGCGAGCCGGAGGCCCAGCCCGCAATAGATGCTGCCGACAACGCGCCCCTGCCAGATCTGGAAGGTTCTGTTCCCGCGCAGCCAGTCACTGAGATGACCGGCGGTGATCGCGAAGATGAGCGTGCTGAGCAGGCCGAGCGCGATCAGGATCGCGCCGAAGATCGCAAGTTGCATCATGACGGCGCCGTTTTCAGGCACGACGAACTGCGGGAGGAAGGCGACAAAGAACAGGGCCGTCTTGGGGTTCAGCAGTTCGGCGAGGATGGCCTGCCGAAAGGCGCGCCGAGGGGTAACAACCTGGACCGGGCGGTCGGATCGGGGACGGCTTGCGAAGATCGCCTTGAGACCAAGATAGATCAGGTAGGCGGCGCCCAGATATTTCACCACGGTGAAGGCCACGGCAGAAGCGAAGACGATTGCCGACAGCCCGATGACGGCGAGAATGGTGTGGATCACATCGCCGACGGCAATGCCGAAGGCGGTTGCGATCCCGGCGCGGGTTCCCGACCCCGTTGCCCGCGCCATGGTCAGGAGCGTCGCGGGGCCGGGGATGAACACGAACCCCGCGACGATTGCCGTGTATGTCAGAAGGCTTAACGGATCGATCATGACCATACCTCGCCGAAAGTCTGCTTAGGTGCCCGACTTGATGCGGGTCCACATCCGCGTGACGGTCCGCTGGGTGCGGGCGTCGTAGGGCGTTGTCGTGTAGAGATTTTCGAGCGTCGCCTCGTCGGGATAGATCGCCGGATCCTCGATCACGTCGGCCTCGAGATATTGCTGCGAGGCGAGGTTGCCGTTGGCGTAGTAGACGTAGTTCGAGGCGGCGGCCATGTTCTGGGCGTCGAGCATGAAGTCGAGGAACTGGTGGGCGCCGTCGGGGTTCGGCGCGTCCGCCGGGATCGCCATCTGGTCGAACCACATCAGCGCGCCCTCCTTCGGGGCGTTGTAGACGATCTCGACCCCGTTGTCGGCTTCGGCCGCGCGGTCGCGGGCCTGGAGGATGTCGCCGGACCAGCCGAAGGCGACGCAGATCTCACCGTTGGCGAGTGCGTTGATATATTCGGAGGAGTGGAATTTCTGGACGTAGGGCCGGACAGCGCTCAGCACCGGTTCGGCCAGTTCGATCGTGTCGGCATCCTGCGCGTCGGGGTTTTCGCCGATGTATTGGAGTGCGGCCGGGATCATCTCGGTCGGGGCGTCGAGGAAATAGACCCCGCATTCGGCGAGCTGTTCCATATTCGCCGGGTCGAAAATCAACGCGAGGCTGTCCAGCGGCGCGTCTTCTCCGAGGATCTCTTGCACTTTTGCGACATTCGCGCCGATACCGGTCGTGCCCCACATGTAGTTGATCGAATACTGGTTGTCGGGGTCGTACTGCGCCGTCCGGTCTGCGATCACGTCCCACAGGTTCTCGGCATTTGGCAGCTTCTCGAAATCGAGCGGCTGGAAGGCGCCCGCCGTGATCTGCCGTTGGAGGAAGGTGCCGGTGGGCACCACCACGTCGTAACCCGAGCTGCCCGCCAGCATCTTGGTCTCGAGCAATTCGTTGCTGTCGAAGACGTCGTAGATCAGATCGATCCCGGTCTCTTCCTCGAACTGGGTCAGAAGCTCTTCGTCGATATAGTCGGACCAGTTGTAGACCCGCACCTCCTGCGCCAGCGCGGCCTGCGCGGCGAAAAGGGTGGCGATGGCGGTAACGGTGGTTCTCATTAAGGCGACTCCCCTAAGTGTCGGACTTTGCAGCGTAGGAAATAGCGGATCGCGCGCGCTTGCAAGACAGACGCGCGCTTGCCGCATGCGCCGCATGGACAAGCGCCGCCTTTCCGAGCAACTTGGCCGAAAAGACATCCCGGCGGGGGCCGCGGCACTGTAACGAGGGACATCCGATGAACATCCTGACGAACCATCTGCCCACCGCCGAGCTGCAGCGCATCGACGCGGCGCATCACATGCATCCGTTCACGGGTGGCGATGCGCTGGCCAAGAAGGGCGCGCGGATCATCACCCGGGCCGACGGCATGATGCTGACCGACAGCGACGGGCGCGAGGTGCTCGACATGATGGCGGGGCTCTGGTGCGTCAATATCGGGTATGGGCGGCACGAGCTGGCGGAGGCGGCGTATCGGCAGATGAAGGAGCTGCCCTATTACAACACGTTCTTCCAGACCTCGCATGTGCCCGTCATCGCGCTGTCGCAGAAGCTGGCGGAACTGGCGCCGGAGCCGTTCAATCAGACGTTCTTTGCCGCCTCGGGGTCGGAGGCTAACGACACCAATATCCGCCTTGTCCGGCAGTATTGGGCGGCGGTGGGCAAGCCCGATAAGAAGATCATCATCAGCCGGAAGAACGCCTATCACGGCTCGACAATGGGCGGCGGGTCGCTGGGCGGGATGGCGCATATGCATTCCCAGGGCGGGCTCCCGATCGAGAACATCGTCCATATCGACCAGCCGCATTGGTGGGCCGAGGGGGGGGATATGACGCCCGAGGAGTTCGGGTTGCTCCGCGCGCGGCAGCTGGAGGAAGAGATTGACCGGCTGGGCGAAGGCAACGTCGCCGCCTTCATCGCCGAACCGATCCAGGGGGCGGGCGGCGTGGTCATCCCGCCCGAGACCTACTGGCCGGAGATCCAACGGATTTGCGATGCGCGGGAAATCCTTCTGATCGCCGACGAGGTGATCCTGGGCTTCGGGCGCACGGGCCGCTGGTTCGGTAGCGAGTATTACGGGATCCGGCCGGATATCATGACGATCGCCAAGGGGCTGTCGTCGGGTTATGCGCCGATCGGCGGGTCCATGGTTTCGGACCGGGTGGCGAAGGTCATCGCCGAGAGCGACTTCAACCACGGCTACACCTATTCCGGGCATCCGGTGTCCTGCGCCGTGGCGCTGGAGAACCTGCGGATCATGGAGGAGGAGAGCCTTCTGGATCATGTGAACCAGATTGCGGCGCCGGCGCTTGCCAAGGCCATCGCGACCTTCGAGGACCATCCGCTGATCGGCGAGGCGCGATCGCTCGGGATGCTGGGCGCGCTGCAATTCACGCCGGACAAGTCGCGCCGGGCTCCGTTCAAGGCGCCGAAGGGGACAATCGGGGAAATCGCCCGTGATGCCTGCTTCGCCAACGATATCGTCATGCGCCATGTGGGCGACCGGATGATCGTCTCTCCGCCGCTGATCATGACCGAAGCGGATACGGAAGTCTTCGTCGACCGGGCGACCCGGGCGCTGGACCAGACGTATGACAAGGCCAAGGCGGAGGGGCTGCTCGAAGCCGCCTGATGGATCTTCTGACCGCCAACGACCGGCCGGGCGAATACCCGCCCTCCTACTACGCGGCCGTGAACGATCTGCCGGAGCCGCGGCTGGCGTTCGAGGCGTCGGCGATCACCGATATCGCCATCGTCGGCGCGGGCTATACCGGCCTGTCCGCCGCGCTGCATTTGGCGCGTCGGGGCTACCGGGTGACGGTGCTTGAGGCGCAGCGGGTAGGGTTTGGCGCCTCGGGCCGCAATGGCGGGCAGGTGGGAACGGGACAACGGCGCGATCAGGACTGGATCGAGCGCAAGGCCGGCAGCGAGGCCGCGCGGCACCTTTGGCAGATGGGCCTTGATGCGGTGTCGCTCGTTCGTTCGTTGGCGGCCGAGGCGGGGGTGCCGGTGAAGGACGGCATCCTGGAAGCCGTCTACCGCCCCGACCGGATGCCCGCGGCGCATATCTATGCCGACTGGTTGGGCACCGAGTACGGGTATGAGAAGACCGAGACGTTCTATCGCACCGATCTGCGGGACCTGATCGACAGCCCGGTCTATGAGGGCGGTGTGCTTGACCACGGCGGAGCGCATCTGGACCCGCTGGCCTATGTGCTTGGCCTTGCGCGGCTGGCAGAGGCGGCGGGCGTCACGATCTACGAAAACTCCCGCGTTACCGGCCTGACGGATCGCACGGTGCGGACGTCGAAGGCGACGCTGACGGCAGAGCATATCATCCTTGCCTGCAACGGGTATCTCGGCGATCTGGCGCCTTATGTCGCCGACCATGTGATGCCGATCAACAATTTCATCGTCGCGACCGAGCCGTTACCTGATCCCCCGATCAAGCGGGACATCGCGGTGGCCGACGACAAGTTCGTCGTGAATTACTTCCGGATGCAGGACGACCGCCTGATCTTCGGCGGCGGCGAAAGCTACGGTTATCGCTTCCCGCGCGACATCGCCCGGAAGGTGCGCGGGCCGCTTGCCCGGGTCTTTCCGCAACTGAAGACCGTGAAGATCACCCATGCCTGGGGCGGCACGCTGGGGATCACGATGACCCGGATGCCGCATCTGATGCGTGTGGGTCCCGCAACCTTGTCGCTTTCCGGCTATTCCGGCCATGGCGTTGCCATGGGAACGCTCGCCGGTCAGATCGCGGCAGAGACCATCGCCGGGCAGGCGGAACGGTTCGATACGCTGGCTGCGATCCCTGCGCCGCCCTTCCCCGGCGGGACGTTTTTCCGCAGCCCGTTGCTGGTCCTCGCCATGCTTGGATACCGCTTGCGCGACATGCTTTGAGAGGTCAAAGCCACCCAAAGTTGCGTTTCCGTCTTGCGAACGATCCTGTGCGAAACCCCTTTATCGTCCCGGATCGTTCTCAATCTTGCCCGATTCTGTCCCGATACCTTTGTCCAACAAGGAGTTACCGGGAGCGTTCGGATGGATCGTCTGACCGAGATGGAGGCGTTTGCCACGGTCGTGGATCAGGGCGGATTCACCGATGCCGCCAAGAAGATGGGGATTTCGAAATCCGCCGTCTCGAAACACGTCTCGTCGCTTGAGGCGCGGCTGGGGGCGCGGCTGCTGAACCGGACGACGCGCCGTGTCAGCCCGACCGAGATCGGCCTTGCCTATTATGACCGCGCGCGCCGTGTCCTGAACGACGCCGGCGAGGCGGATGCGCTTGTCACATCGATGCAATCGGCGCCGTCGGGTCTGCTGCGGATCTCGGTCGCGACCGATTTCGGCGTGAACCATCTGAGCCCGGTGATCGGCGCGTTCCTGCAGGAATATCCCGACATCACCGTGAACATGGTGCTGAACAACCGGTATGTGGAGCTGATTTCCGAAGGCTTCGACATGGCGATTCGGATCGGCGAGCTTGAGGATTCGACCCTGCGCGCCCGCAAGCTGACCGAGACGACGAAGCGGATGATCGCCTCGCCCGCCTATTTCGAGAAGTATGGCCGGCCCGAGAAGATCGACGACCTGAACCATCACAAGCTGCTGCATTACTCGAACCAGTCGAATGGCGCGGTGTGGAAGCTGACCGCGCCGTCGGGCGAGAAGCGCCAGGTGCGCACGGCCGGGTGGCTGACCGTGAATGACGGGCAATCGCTGTTGAACGCCGCGATCTCGGGGCTTGGCATCGCCTACCTGCCGTCGTTTCTTTACGCAGAGGCGAAGGCGGATGGCGTGGTCGAAGAGGCGATCCCGGACTTGCCGGTGGAGCTTCAGGGGATCTATGCCGTCTACCCGCCGGGCCGGTTTACCCAGCCCAAGGTGCGCGCCTTCATCGATTTCCTGGTTCACTCCTTCACCGAGAAGGGCCCGGAGAACTGGTAGGGTCCCAAAGCTCGATTGAGGCGTCCGGCTGAGGCCTTCCGCCAGCACCGCGGTAAGTAGTCTTGCGTTTCCTTGGTAAAGCAGATCGTGCCGCAGACCATCACAGGTCTTGGGTCAGACGGCGCGGTTGCGTTATGCACCGGGATGCCACCAAAACCCAATATGCGGCCTGATCCGGTTACTCGGTTGATATGACGATCGCCTCGACCCGGCGATTGGCGGCCCGACCCTCTTCCGTCCGGTTGTTTCCGATCGGGGCCAGATAGCCCATCCCCTCGCCTTCGAGCCGCGTGCGGTCGATCCCGTAGCTGTCGACGAGCCGTTGCAGCACTGATCGGGCGCGGGCGCGCGACAGGGCGATGTTTGCCTCAAGCGATCCTTCCGCGTCCGTGTGTCCGACCAGCGCGATGCGCAGGGCCGGATCGGTGCGCAGGGAGGCCACCAGCGCGTCGAGGCTGGCGAACGGTCCCGGCCCCAGATCAGAGGATCCGGTCGCGAAATTCAGATCCCCAAGGATCGCCCGGCCGACGGTTCCGAGATCGCGTGCGATGTTCCCGCTGAGCCCGGTGGTCGTCGTCGGTGCGGCGATGATTGGCCGGGGGGGTGGCGATGGCTCGGCAGTTGCGCTCTCCCTCGGGGTTTCGTCTTCCTTCACCACCGCGGTAAGCGGTAGGTCCAACCCGCCAGCGACGCTTATCATCTGAACAAACCCGGCCGAGCTGGTTCGGCTTACCAGCACCAGGAGCGCTGCCGCATCTTCTGGCCGTTCTGCCGACAAGAACCGGAAATCCCCCAGATCGACCTGCATCCGCGGTGCGCCGATCACGTCGATCCCGAAGCGGAAGTCGAAGCCGCCGCAGCCTTCGGTTTCGCAAGCGAAGAGGATGTCCCAGTTATCCGCTTCGAGCTGCTGGCGGATCGGCGCAATCAGCTGCGCCGTGGTCAGCCCGCCGCCGATCCGCCAGACCCGGCGGTTGACCGTGCCTGTGCGTTCTTCCACGGCGACGCCGGTCTCGGCCCAAGGGCCGATTGGCATGGAATAGGTGGTCGCCGGCTCGACCTCTTCGACCTGAAGAGTGGCCGTCGCCGGGAGGTCGAGCGTCTGTGCTGCCCCTGGCCCGGTCAGAAAGGCCGCCAGAACGACTGTGATGAAGCGCGTCATCGCGCCTTTGAATGGTAATCGTCGTTCGGGCGCATATCGACGGCCGATGCGACCCGGTTCGACATGTTGAAGAAGCCGACAACCGACGCGATGTCGAAGATGTCCCGGTCGCTGAAGCCAACCTGCCGCAGCGCTTCCCGATCATCCTCCGTGATCTTGTGGCTTTCGACCGTCACCTTCTCGGCGAAGATGAGCATGGCCAGTTGGCGGGTATCGAGGGGAGCGGTGCGCCAGTTCATCACCAGATGCTCGCCCAGCTTCGGGTCGCCCGACAGTTCCCGCACTGCCGCACCATGGGCGGTGAGGCAGTAGAAACACTTGTTCACCGACGACACGGCGACGGCAATCATCTCGCGTTCGAGCTTGGACAGGCCGCTCTCGCCCAGCATCAGGTCGTTATACATCCCTGTGAACGCGTTCAGCTTGTCGATGTCGAACGCGTAGGCGCGGAGCACGTTCGGGACGAGGCCGAGCTTTTCCTGACAGATGTCGAAATACTTCCGCGTTGCCTCGG
Source organism: Aestuariibius violaceus (assembly GCF_040779325.2). Classification (NCBI taxonomy): domain Bacteria; kingdom Pseudomonadati; phylum Pseudomonadota; class Alphaproteobacteria; order Rhodobacterales; family Paracoccaceae; genus Aestuariibius; species Aestuariibius violaceus. The sequence goes on along the minus strand of NZ_JBFONT020000001.1, from coordinate 1,028,545 downwards.
GCATCGGATCGACCTCGGGGAGATCGAGGGCTGTGGGGGTGTCGGTCATGCAGACTCCGGATCGGGGTGAATGCGGTAATGGTAGTGGCCGATCTCGGACATGCCCAGAGCGCGATAGAATCCGTTTGCCGCTGTATTAACCTGGGTTGTCATCAGCAGGATGTGTTCGGCGCCGTGCCAGCCGGCCCACCGCGCCGCGGCCCCCATCATCTGTGCGGCCAGGCCCCGGCGGCGGAAACGATCCAGCACATGCACCGCATGGACCATCGCGAGATCCTCTGCGCAGCCGACGAACAGCGCACCGGCTGGCTGGTTGTCTGTTCGCCCGAGGAACGCGGTTTTTGGCTCGGGTGCCCGCTCCATGATCGCAAGCCGCGACGGGCCGATCCCGTCTTCGGCCCAGATTTCCTTCATGATCTCCAGGGGCGGCCAGACGTTGAAACAGGTGATGGGCGGTGGAGCCGGGAATGCGCTCACCGGCGCGGAGTAGGCATTCACCGCGTCCTTCACGCCATAGCCGCGGGCCGCGAGCAGCGTGTCCAACCTATCCTCACCCTCCCGGATCATGAAGAGCGGGGTCTGTCCCAACGACCGCATCGCAGCCTCCGCCGCGGGTATGTCGTTGTCGGTGACCGCGGCTTCTGCGGTTGCCGACGACACTCGCCCGCCACCGCCGCGCCCTTCGCGGATCGTCCATGGTCCGACGCGCTGGCGCGAGGCGGGCGGCCACGTCCCTTCGATGACGCGGTAGAGCCCGGCCATTCCCGGCCCGGTCATTCCGGCAGAAGCTTCGTCAGCTCCACCATCGCGGCGTCGATGCGGCGGGCATCCGTTCCGCGCACGACAACCTGGGCGCCGAATATCCCGTCCTTCTGGAACGGATAGGAGCCGAAGCTGAGATCCCCATACCGTTCGGCCAGGTCCCCCAAAGGCCCGGCGATATCGCCTTCGCCACGCTCGATCCTGAGGGATTGCGACAGAAGCGGCGCGCCCCCTGTCAGAGTTGGCAAGACGGAGGCCACCATCGCTTCGAAGATCGCAGGCACGCCCGCCATGACGTGCACGTTCCCGATCGTGAAGCCCGGCGCTGCCGAGATCGGGTTGTCGATAAGGACGGCCCCTTCCGGCACCCGCGCCATACGCAGCCGTGCCTCGTTCAGTTCGGTACCGGCCCGCTGGTAATGCGCTTCCAGGATCGACCGCGCATCGTCGCGGATGCGGATCGTCGCGCCCATCGCCTCGGCCACGCAGTCGGCGGTGATGTCGTCATGGGTTGGCCCGATCCCGCCGGAGGTAAAGAGGTGATCGTACTCGTCCGACAGGGCGCGCACGGCCGCCACGATCGCCGCCTTGTCATCGCCCACCACCCGCGCTTCGGCCAACGTAATCCCGTGTGCCGTCAGCCGCGCCGCCAGATGGTGCATATTCGCATCCCGCGTGCGCCCTGACAGGATCTCATCCCCGATGACAAGCATGGCGGCGTTCGGATTTGACATGGCATTCCCCTCTCTTCCCCTGCGGTATAGGAGGGCGCATGCGCTTTGACACCCCCCTCGTCCCCGCCCGCCTGATCCGCCGCTACAATCGCTTTCTGACCGATGCGGAGCTTGAGACGGGCGAGATCATCAAGGCCCACTGCCCCAATCCCGGCTCTATGATGGGCCTGAAGGAACCGGGCCTGCGCATCTGGCTGGAGCCGAACGACGATCCGAAGAAGAAGCTGAAGTATGGCTGGCGTCTGGTCGAGCTGCCGGATGGCCACTGGTCGGGTATCGACACGGCCGTTCCGAACCGTGTGGTGGGGGAGGCACTGCGCAGCCGTGCAGTGGCTGAGCTGTCCGGGTATGAAGGCGTCCGGCCGGAGGTGAAGTACGGTACCAATTCCCGCATCGATTTCTTATTGACCCAGGAGGGCCTTCCCGACGCCTATGTGGAGGTCAAGAACGTCCACCTTCGGCGCGAGGACGACTGGGCCGAGTTTCCCGACAGCGTCACCGCCCGTGGGGCCAAGCATCTGGGTGAGCTGTCTAACATGGCGGCCCAGGGCCACCGCGCCGTGATGCTTTACCTCGTTCAGCGCACCGATTGCGCACGGCTCAAGATGGCTGCCGATCTGGACCCGGCCTATGCCGCCGCATTTCAGGCGGCGCGGGACGCCGGTGTCGAAATGCTCTGCTACGACACCGTGATCGACCGCGACGGCGTCTCTTTCGGTCGCCCATTGCCGATTGCTGCGACGCCGCATAACTAGAATATCCGCGATAAACGGCCTATTTATGGTCTGTGGCAAGCGACAGGAGCGTGGTTTTGGACGAGTCGAAAGGTCGGCTGACGAGGGATGGTATTCGTATATACGATCTCGCGGATTTCGCCGGAATGCACCGTGCGGGGCGTCTTGCCGCGCAGATCCTCGATGCCGTGGCTCCGCTTGTCGTGCCGGGGCAGACCACCGGTGCGCTTGACCAGTTCATCACCGAGCAGGTCGAGGCCGCGGGAGCGACGTCTGCCACGATCGGCTACAAGGGCTACGAGCATGCCAGCTGCATCAGCGTGAACCATGTCGTCTGTCACGGTATTCCTGGCGGCAAGGTCCTGAAGGACGGCGATATTCTGAACATCGACGTGACCGTGATCGTCGATGGCTGGTACGGCGATACCAGCCGGATGTATGTGGCCGGCACCGTCAGCCGCAAGGCAGAGCGTCTGATCCAGGTGACGCATGACGCGCTTATGCTGGGGATCGAGGCAGCGAAACCTGGCAACACCTTCGGCGATATCGGCTTTGCCATCCAATCCTATGTTGAACGCCAGCGCATGTCGGTCGTTCGCGACTTCTGTGGGCACGGTCTGGGCCGCGTCTTCCATGCGCCGCCCAACGTGCTGCATTACGGGCGCCCTGATACCGGCCCGCGGCTGGAGGAAGGCATGTTCTTCACGATCGAGCCGATGGTGAATCTCGGCCGTCCGGAGACCAAGGTGCTGGCTGATGACTGGACGGCTGTCACCCGGGATAAGTCGCTGTCCGCCCAGTTCGAGCATTCCGTGGGCATTACCGCCCATGGTGCTGAAATCTTTACGCTTTCTCCGGCAGGTAGGTATCATCCTACTTGGACATGACGTAACCGCACTTGCAAATCACTTGCAAATAATGTCAGCATAGCTTACCTATTTCCTGCCTGACCGAGCAGAAAAGGGGGGCATCCATGATGAGTTTCTTGAAGTCCACACTCGCCGCCATCATCGCCGCGACCGGCCTGACGGCACCGGTGCTGGCGGAGCCCGAGGTAACGCTGCGCTTCCAGCACTTCGTCTCACCGCTCTCTGCGAACCCGACCTATTTCATGGACCCTTGGGCCCGGGCCATCGAAGAACAATCGGGTGGCCGGATCGAGATCGAGCTTTATCCCTTCATGCAACTCGGCGGGAAGGCCCCGAGCCAGTATGACCTGATCCGCGACGGCGCGATCGATGGCGGCTGGGTCATCCCCGGCTACCAGCCCGGCCGCTTTCCCGAAGCGGAAGCGCTTGAATTACCCTTCATGACCACAAAAAGCGCCGAAGAGGCGAGCCGTGCTGCCTGGACTTTCACGCAAGAGCACCTGATGGACGACTTCGCGGATGTTCACGTGATCGCCGCGCATATGCACGGGCCTGGGATCGTTCACAAAACCGGCGCACCTGTCGGGACGGTCGAGGATTTTGATGGCCTCCGCCTCCGCGGCCCGTCCCGTCCGGCGACGCTGCTGCTGAAGGAGATCGGGGCAGAGCCTGTCGGCATGCCTGTCCCCGCTTTCCCCGAGGCGTTGTCGAAAGGTGTCCTCGACGGTGGGGTGATCACGTGGGAGATGTCGCCGTCACTCAAGCTCGATGATCTGACCGACAGCCACACGGATGTCGCCGGGGACCGGTCCCTCTACAACCTCTACTTCATCTGGGCGATGAATAGAGACGTCTACGAAGACCTTCCGGATGATCTGCGGGCAATCATCGACGCCAATTCCGGCATGATGGCGAGCGCCTGGGCGGGGCGTGCCCATGATACCGGCGACAGGGTCGGACGCGAGCTGATGGCTGCCGCGGACAATACCATCGCCGAACTGAGCGAGGCTGAAACCGCGCGGCTGCGTGAGATCGGGGAGAAGGTGCGTGCAGACTGGATCGCCGAAGTCAGCCGCAAAGGTCTAGACGGTGCCGGCCTGATCGACAGCGCCGAAGCCGCGGTGGCCGCCGAGATGGCGGATCCCTCCTGAGCGGCTACCCCCAAAGCTCTGGCGATGGCGGGAAGACATTTCCGCCGTCGTAGCGCAGGGGGGGCTTGCGGTCTTCGGCGAGCAGGAGCGGGCCGTCGAGATCCACGATCTCCGCTCCCTGGGCGACGAGCATGGCGGGAGCCATGGCCAGTGATGACCCGACCATGCAGCCGACCATGATCCCGAAGCCGGCCTGCCGCGCGGCGTCGCGCAGTGCCAGCGCCTCGGTCAGGCCACCGGTCTTGTCGAGCTTGATGTTCACCATGTCGTACTTGCCAGTGAGTTCCGGTAGCGACGTGCGATCATGGCAGCTTTCATCTGCGCAAACGGGGAGGGGGCGCGCGATTTCGGCCAACATCCCATCCTTCCCGGAAGGCAGGGGTTGCTCGACCATTGCAACACCGAGCCGCACCAGGTGAGGCGCCAATTCTGAATACAGCTCTGCCGTCCACCCCTCGTTCGCATCGACGATGATCTCGGTGTCGGGCGCGCCGCGCCGCACAGCCTCAAGCCGTTCCATATCGCCTTCGCCACCGAGCTTGATCTTGAGCAAGGGCCACGCCGCATGTTGTCGCGCCTTCTGCTCCATCACCTCCGGCTCTGCCAAGGATAGTGTAAATGCCGTTCGCACTGGCTTGGGACGATGCAGTCCTGCCAGGTCCCAGGCCGGCCGCCCTGCCTGCTTGGCCTCCAGATCCCAGAGCGCGCAATCGACTGCATTTCGCGCCGCCCCGGGCCTCAGAGCCTCCTGCAAGTCTATACGGCTTATGTCGTCCGGCAGGGCTTCGATTGCCTTTGCAACGCTGTCGAGCGTTTCATCGTACCGAGCATAGGGCACACATTCGCCTTGTCCTGCTGCAGTGCTGTCGAACGCGTCGACGCGGATGACCTGCGCCTCTGTCCGCGATCCGCGGGCAATGGTGAAGGTTTCGGCCAGCGGAAAGATGTCGCGTGTGACGCTCAGGCGGGTGCTCATCGGCCCTTGCGGGCCTCTTCGCTGGACCGAGAAGATCCGTGAGGATCGACGAGGGCGTCGACCAGCCGCCCGGCCCCGTGCCGTACCGGATCGACTGTCGGCAAACCCATCCGAGCCTCGATCTCCTTCACGCAGGTCTGAGCTTCGTCATCCGACAGTGCCTTGGTGTTCACGGCAACCCCAACCACTTTGCAGGCCGGGTTTGCCAGACGCGCCAGAGGCAGGGCCGTGTCCCGCAACGCCTCAAGCGTCGGCAAGCTGTAATGGGGCAGACCGCGCATATGCGTCCGCGTCGGCTCGTGGCACAGGATCAGCGCGTCGGGCTGGCCGCCGTGGATCAACGCCATCGTCACTCCGGAATAGGAGACATGGAAAAGGCTTCCCTGGCCTTCGATATGATCCCAGTGATCAGCGTCGTTATCCGGCGTCAGCCATTCCACCGCCCCCGCCATGAAATCGGCGACCACCGCGTCCAGGGGCACTCCAGCGCCGGTAACCAGGATTCCAGTCTGCCCCGTGGCCCGCATCGTCGACTTCAGCCCCCGGGCCTGCATCTCGCGGTCCATCGCCATTGCCGTGTACATCTTGCCGATGGAGCAATCCGTGCCGACGGCCAGACACCGCCTGCCCGTCCGCTTCTGCCCGTCTGCGATCGGGTATTGGACTGTCGGGACCCGCACGTCATGCAATTCCTGCCCGGCCCGCGCGGCCGCCTCAGCCAGGGCCGGTTGATCGCGGAGCATCGTATGGAGCCCGCTTGCCACGTCGAACCCTGCAGCCAGCGCATCACTCAGGAATGCAATCCAGTTGTCGGCCATCCGTCCGCCCCGATTCGCAACCCCGACGACAACCGTCTTTGCTCCGGCGGCCTTCGCCTCGTCCAACGTCATATCGGGCAGGCCCATATCCGCCTGACAGCCCGGTAGTCGCACCTGACCGACGGCGATCTCGGGCCGCCAGTCGCGAATTCCCTGTGCGACCTTGGCGGCCAGCGCGTCCGGCGCGTCGCCGAGGAACAGAAGATAGGGTGTTGGAATCATTGAAGGCTCGCCTTTGGTATGGGGAAAGCATGGCAGAGCCTTCGATGCCGCGAAAGCCCCACAGCGCTTGCGCTCTGTTGCGCAAGAATCTATCGGCAAGGCGACAAATCATTTGCAATTCTTGCCTGAAGGAATCCGTACATGTCGTTCCTCATCCAGCCTGTCGCCCCGGCCCGGCCGAACCGTTGCCAGCTTTTCGGTCCGGGCTCTCGTCCTGCGCTGTTTGAAAAGATGGCGGCCTCTGCTGCGGACGTCATCAATCTTGATCTCGAAGACTCGGTCGCCCCCTCCGACAAGGATACGGCGCGGCAGAATGTGATCCAGGCGATCTCAGAGGTCGACTGGGGCACCAAGACGCTGAGCGTCCGGATCAACGGGCTTGATACGCCGTACTGGTATCGCGACGTGGTCGACCTGCTGGAAAAGGCGGGTGACAGGCTTGACCAGATCATGATCCCAAAGGTGGGTACAGGCGGGGATATCTATGCCGTCGATGCGCTGGTGACCGCGATCGAGGCTGCCAAGGGCCGGGCCAAGCCGATCGCCTTCGAGGTCATCATCGAAAGCGCCGCTGGAATCGCCCATGTGGAAGAGATCGCCGCGGCCAGCCCGCGCCTTGTTGCGATGAGCCTGGGTGCCGCCGATTTCGCGGCCTCCATGGGCATGGCGACGACCGGTATCGGCGGCACGCAGGACGACTACTACATGCTGAAGGACGGCCAACGGCATTGGTCCGATCCGTGGCACTGGGCGCAGGCCGCCATTGTCGCCGCCTGCCGTACTCACGGCCTCCTGCCCGTCGATGGTCCGTTCGGCGACTTCTCTGACGATGAAGGCTACCGCGCCCAGGCCCGCCGCTCCGCCGTGTTGGGCATGGTCGGCAAATGGGCGATCCACCCAAAGCAGATCGCGCTTGCCAACGAGGTTTTCACGCCGTCCGAGGCGGCCGTGGAAGAGGCGCGAGAGATCCTCGCTGCCATGGAAGAGGCCAAGGCAAAGGGAGAGGGGGCGACGGTCTACAAAGGGCGCCTTGTCGATATCGCGTCGATCAAGCAGGCGGAGGTCATCGTCCGACAGGCCGAGATGATCGCGGGCTGACCGGGATGTGACTTGCCGGGCTGGGGCGGCGCTGCCACGTTGCGCCGGAACGACGGACAGGAGACTGCCTCATGCGCCCCCTCTCCCTTTGCCTTGCCCTTCTGGCCGGACCGGTGGCCGCCTGCGGGCCGGACACGGATTGCGTGATCGGCGACCGGACCTACCGGCTTTACCTGCCCGAGGGTCATAATGGAGAGGAGATCGGCGCGTTCTTCTTCGCCCACGGCTATCGCGGTTCCGCCGCCGGGGCGATGCGCAACGGATCGCTCCGCAGTCTCGCCGACGAACTCGGCATGGCCTTTGTCGCGCTCAAGTCGGCGGGGGAGGACTGGAACCTCGCCCATCGCCCGCGGGAGCCCCAGCAGGAAGAGGCGCGCGAATACGACTACGCCGCTGCCGTGATCGAGGATGTCGCCACCCGCGTCCCCCTCGCCCGCGATCGCCTTGTCGTCACCGGATTCTCGGCGGGCGGCATGATGACCTGGACGCTCGCCTGTGGAATGTCCGAAAGCTTCGCGGGCTTTATCCCGATGTCCGGGACGTTCTGGGCACCTGTCCCCGAAAGCTGCCCCACACCGCCCGCGAACATCGTCCATATCCACGGGACCGAAGATCCGGTCGTGCCGATCAAGGGCCGCCCGATCGGAGAGACGAGCCAGGGCGACGTTACGACCGTCATCTATCGCTACACCGCCGAAGGCGGCTTCAACGATCCCTCTCAGACGGAGGCCCCGGGCGGCTTGTCCTGTACCGAGACCGCCAATCCCGATGGCAAGATCCTCGACCTTTGCCTCTTCACCGGCGGCCATTCCTTTTCGACCGAGCGCTTGCGACACGGTATCGATCGCGTCCTCGGCGCCTCCTGACCGTCAGCCGCCCGATATCTCACCTTCCTGCATCGCGAAACGCTCCACATAGCTGTCGCAAAGCGTGATCGTGCGCCCGTTCCGGCTCCACTCTGCCGCACCGTCACAATTGGCAAACCGCAAGGTGATCTGCGAGTGCCAGTCGACGTTGCGAAAGACCACAGCGAGTTCGGCCAGAACGCCGCTTTCCTGCATCTCTGCTGTGAGCGGCCCGTCTTCGTATATCAGCCGGAATTCAGTGCTCAGCCGCCCCTCGGGCATCCGGTAGGGCGCCACGATCCGCCGCCAGCTTCGCGCGATCTCGGGCGCGGCCTCCGCACAATCCTCGGCGGCATCGCGGGGCATGTCCACCAGTTGCGCAATCTCGCCAAACCGCCCGGGATCAGAGCCGTAAAGCAGACAGGCCGCGCGGAATGCCCGCCGCGTGTCAGGAGGGTGCTCGCCCCATAAGTCCGCCTCACCTGACTGCTCTCCTTCCAACCACAGCGACGCGGCCCGTGCCATCACGATATCGGCTGCTCGATCGGGCCAGATCTCGGCCACGGCCAGCGTCGCGAAGGCATCGGCGATCACCTCCTCGTTGCCGAGGACCGGCAGGTCGAATTCCCGGATCAATGCGTGCGCCATCTCGTGCATGACCACGTGGATCACGACATTTTCCACAAAGGGCGTTACCTCGGTTTCCGCCGCCGCCGGCGCGGCAAGTGCCGCCGCGAGAAGCCCTGTCCGTATCATGCCGCGTCCTCCATTGCGCCCCGTGCCTGGTTCGGCCTATCACCAACCGCGCACCCAGAGGGAGATCGCAATGAGCCGCACCGTCTACGTCAACGGCGAATTCCTGCCCGAAGAGCAGGCCAAGGTGTCGGTCTTCGACCGTGGCTTCCTGTTCGCCGACGGCGTCTACGAGGTGACGAGCGTCCTTGGCGGCAAGCTGATCGACTTTGCGGGCCACACCAAACGCTTGGACCGTTCGCTCAAGGAGCTTGGGATGGAGATGCCGCTGACCGAGGACGAGCTTCTTGGTATCCACAGGCATCTCGTCGAGGAGAACGGCATCGAGGATGGCCTCGTCTATCTCCAGATCACCCGGGGCGCCGCCGATCGCGATTTCGCCTACCCCGAAGCGGGCACGCCCCAGACTGTCGTCCTCTTCACCCAGGCCAAACCCGGCCTTGCCGATAGCCCGCAGGCCGAGAGGGGCATCCGCGTCATCACGATCCCTGATGAGCGCTGGGGCCGCCGGGACATCAAGACGGTACAGCTTCTCTATCCTTCGATGGGCAAGATGATGGCCAAAGCCGAGGGCGCCGACGACGCCTGGATGGTGGAAGACGATTGCGTCACCGAAGGTACGTCGAACAACGCGTATATCGTCAAGAACGGCACCATCGTGACCCGCCACCTGGGCACGGAGATCCTGCACGGCATCACCCGTTCAGCCGTCCTTCGCTTTGCGCGCGAAGCGCAGATGAAGGTTGAAGAACGCGCCTTTACTCCTGACGAAGCAAAAGAGGCCGACGAAGCATTTATTACCTCTGCTTCGAGCTTCGTCATGCCTGTCGTGCAGATCGACGAGGCAACCCTTGGCGACGGCACCCCCGGGCCCGTTGCCCGCCGCCTGCGCGAGATCTATCTGGAGGAGAGCCGCAAGGCTGCCGTGTAGAGGTCAGCCCGTCGCGACGACTTCAATGTCGGCGTCTTCCAGATCGTCGGCGTCGAGCCCTTCGAAGACGACATAGGTCTCGCCGTCGTAGCTCAGCGTGGCGCCGTCGTCGGTATCCTCGAACTCGATCAGATCCTCGTCGATATCGTCCTCATCAAGCTCGAGGATAAGGGTCTCGTTGTCCGGATCGAAATCCGTAACCGTCGCTGCCGGACCGTCTTCATCAGGTTCTTCGACGATGAACCGGTCGTCGTCATCGCCCCCGGTCATGACGTCGCCTTCGTTGCCGATCAGTTCATCCTCGCCGTCGCCGCCGTCCAGAACGTCGCGGTCGCCGTCATCGTCGGGGTCGGCCCCGTCGAGCAGGTCATCCCCATCTTCGCCACGCAGGACGTCCGCGCCCTCGCCGCCGACCAGTTCGTCACGGCCCGAGCCGCCAGTCAGGACATCGTCCCCATCTTCGCCGAAGAGGTCGTCATCACCGCTGCCACCGTCGATCACGTCGTCGCCATCATCGCCAAAGGCGACATCGTCGCCGCCGCGCATCAGGAGGGTGTCGTCGCCCTCGGTGCCGCGAATCCTTTCATCGCGATCGGTGCCCTCGAACGTGGCGCCGTCATCGTCGTCATCATCATCGTCTCCGAATGAAAATTCGAGGGATGTCGCAAAGGGCAGCAACAACAGGAGAAGGAGGATATACCAGCCGCTTTCCATTTGTGATCTCCGCGCCAGACGTCATTCCGATCCTTCGACGCGGTGACGGCAACGTCAACCCGGTCGCGGCTGTGCTCTGGCGGCGTGATGCTCTCTGATCCTTGGTCCCTCGCACGAAAAAGGGCCGCTTCGGCGATGAAACGGCCCTTCCGAGAAGTACGGAGGTGGGTCGGTTAGATCACGATCCACCTGGGATGGGTATCACCACCAGGATTGCCTAGTGGCGGACCTCCCAAGCTGTCCCGACCTCGCTCTCCAATGTTTCTCTGATCACTGGATCACCTCCTTTCTCAATGTTTCGCCTATGGAGAACGCTGCCACAGATGTTGCGTTCTACCAAACGAAAAATACCACAGAGAGCGGTCAGGCGGCGCCTTGCCGCAGGCGGGACACGATCAGGCGGAACGGGATGAGTGCGATCAGCGCGATGGAGAGCTTCACACCCCAGTCTGCGATGGCGAGTGTCACCCAGAGCGGGGCTTCGGGGCCGGTCAGCAGGAGGGGCGCTGCGTCCTGTGCCCAGGCGATGTTCGCGTCTGCAGCGGCGCCGAAGGTGAGGGCGGCGGAGAAGGCGATGAAGAAGAAGAGCGCGGTGTCCACAGTGGAGCCAATCAGGGTCGAAACGAGCGGTGCGCGCCACCAGACGCCCTCGCGCAGGCGCGAGAAGATCGCGACGTCGAGGAGTTGCGCGACGAGGAAGGCGGTGGCCGAAGCGATAGCGACGCGGAGAGGGACGGCGGGCCCGTATTCCAGCACGATCTGCGAGCCGATGACCGAGCAGACGATCCCGATGGCGAAGCCTGCGAAGACGACCTTGCGGGCCTGTGCCGCGCCATAGAGGCGGTTCATCAGGTCGGTCACCAGGAAGGCGAAGGGGTAGGTGAAGGCGCCCCAGGTGAGGAGCCCGTCAAGCAGCAGGAACTGCACGAGGATGTTCGAGGCGACGACGATGGCGGCCATGGCGGCGATGCCAGGCAGAAGCGTGCGGGACATGGGACTGATCCGTTTTGACAAGGGTGCGGCACTTGGCCCGCCACGTTGGCGGACGCGGCTGAGTAGGGCAAAGCGCGGTGCCGGTCAATCGGGCAGGCGGTATTCGACGATCTGGGTTTGCTGCAGCGGGTTGAAGTTGTCGTCGGAGATCATGAGGAGGCGGATCGAATTGTCCATCTCGTCGCGGAAGACGGTGATGCCTTCGAGGTTGTCGTGGGTGAAGGCAGGGGTTTCGAGGTGTGTTTGCTCGCCCGAGCCGTCCATCGCGAAGCTTCTGACGCGGCTGCGGAAGGCGAGGCCCGTGAAGGCGCGTTCGAGGACATAGAGACGGTTTTCTAAGATGTCCGCACCTGCGACGAGAAAGGGCCCTTCGCGTGGGATGCTGAAGAGGACAGACCACTCAACGCCATCAAAGCTGAAGACAGGGAAGGGTCGGTCGAGTTGGCCGGAACGTTCGGGAATGGCGATGACGTTGCCGTTGTCGTCGGTCGCCAGCGCTTCGATTCCGGAGTTTTGCTGAAGGCGAGCCTCGGGCGGCAGATCGGGGAGGCGCGAAACGGTACCGTCGAGAGTATAGCGGAGAATGCGATGCTGGCCTTCGAACGAGATGTAGAGGGCATCGGCGGCAATCGTTAGGCCCTCGGCATCGAAGCCCGTACCTGTCAACTCGGCGACGGGCCTAAGATCTTCGGCAAGAATTGGTTCCAAGTCGATTATCCCGGTTCCAATGCCCGCATCGTTGCGAAAGATCGGCCCGGTATAGATGCTCCCGCGGTCTGTAATGATCGTGAACTTGCCAGTTGTAAGCAAATCGTCCGAGGAAACCGATTGATATTCGATTGCAGAGAAACCGCCGAACGCAGTTTCGTTTCGTATCGTTCCCAGAGCACGCATCGCGACCAACTCGGCCTCCGGGGCCGCGCAGCAAGGCAGGGCTGCCGCGAGCAGGAGCGCTATTGATCGGAGCAAGTCAGTCAGATGTCAGGACGGCGGTGCATTGGGCGGGGAGGTTCGCCATCGTGATCTCTCGCCGGGGTCTGGGCGGCGGGGCGTTCGGATCCGGCGGGGGCGGGTTGAGGATGTTGCGCACCCATTGGCGGGCGTCGGCACAACCATCGCCGGCCGGGATGGGGGACTGGCTTTCGCACCCGCTCGCGCCCGGCGGGCAGTTCAGGCGAACGTGGAAGTGGTAGTGGTGGCCCCACCAGGGGCGGATCTTGCGGAGCCAGTCGCGATTGCCTGTTTCGGCTTCGCACATGGCGACCTTGGCGCCGGGGAAGATGAAGATCCGCGCGACGCGGGGGTCGCTGGCTGCCTGGCGCAGGATATTCATGTGCTGTTGAGTCCAGTTGCCGTTCGTGTAAGCCCCCTCGGCCCGGCGCAGGGAGATGGACGAGATGTTCTCGCGCGCCTGCGGGCTGAGGCGGAGATTGTCTGCAGGGCGCAGCCAGATGTCGATGTCGAGACCGGACTGGTGGCTGCGGTGGCCGCTGGTCATCGGGCCGCCGCGCGGCTGGCTCATATCGCCGATATAGAGCCCGTTCCAGCCGGGCTGTGTGGCGGCGAAGCGGCTGAGGTCCTGGACATAGTCGATGGCGACAGGCTGGGCCCAGTTGCGGTTGCGAGAGAGGCGCATTGCTTGCCAGGTCGGCCCCGTCTCGGGCAGTTGCACCGCGCCGGCCTGACAGCCGCGAGAATAGCCACCTAAGGGGGCTGGGGCCTGCCGGGAAGAGATTTGGGCCGCCCCGAAGAGGTGCTTTGCGACGCGGGTGTCGCCGTTATTGGCGGGCGCGCTTTGGGTGGATACGACCGTAGCGGTTTCTTCCCCAGGTCCGCAGGCGGCGAGGAGGATCAGGAGGGCTGCGGTTGCAAGTCTGCGGACCATTCGGCTCGGTCTCCATCCTTTTCCACCCAGACTAGCAAAACAAGGCCGATAAGGAAGAGAAAGATGACCGGAATGAAACCTAATCGAGCATCTTGCAGCAACCAGGTGAAGAGCGCGATGAGGGCGGGCGCAAGAAAGGCGGTGGCTTTGCCCGAAAGCGCAAAGAGGCCGAACGCTTCGGCGGGCCGGGCGGGGTCGGCGTGGCGGACCATCATCGAGCGGGAGGCGGCGTAGATTGCGCCGCCCGCACCACCGATCGTTGCGCCGCAGATGTAGAAGACGATGTCGGGAAGCGCGCTGCCTTCGGCCAGCGGGATGCCGAAGAGGCTTTCGCGCGACATGGCGACGATCGTCGTGCAGACGGTGACAAGAGCGAGGATACAGGTGATGATGACGGGCTTGGGGCCGAAGCGCCGGTCGGCCATGCCGCCGATCCAGGTGACGATCGCGGCGGTAACGGCACCGACGATCCCGAAGATGCCGATCTGGATGATCGACCAGTCGAGAACGAGCGTCGCGTAGACGCCGCCGAAGGCATAAAGCGCGTTGAGCGCGTCGCGGTAAAGCATTGAGGACAGCAGGAACGCCCCGAGGCTGCGGCGACGGACAACTGTCCGGGCAAGTGTCCTAAGCTCGCTGCCGAGGCCTCCGACCTTTTCGGTCGCCGTCTTCACCGCGTCGTCCCGGACGTAGAGGAAGAAGGGGATCATGAAGACGATGAACCAGAGCGCGATGACCGGCCCGACGGATCGGGTACCTTCGCGGGTTTCCGGGTCGAGGCCGAGGATCGGATCCAGGCCGATCAGGGTGCGGCCGGTTTCATTCTCAGCCAGAAAGAGCAGCATGATGAAGAGGGCAAGAACCCCGCCCACATACCCGAAGGCTGCTCCGGAGCCGGAGATCTGGCCAGCCTCGGCTTCGGTTCCGAGCGACGGCAAGTAGGCGTTGACGAAGTTCAACATGCTCTCGCCCGCTATGAAGCCGACATAGAAGAGGAGGAGCATCAGGTAGAGGTTCGCGCCATCCGGCGTCATCCACCAGAGCGACCAGGCGCCGATGACGTAAAGGACCGAAAAGAAGATGATCCACGGCATCTTGCGGCCCGAGCGGTCGGCGAAGATGCCCAGGATGGGGGCGGTGAAGGCAACGAACATGCCTGCAATGGTCTGACCTAAGGACCAGACGGATTGGGCGCGGGCATCGGAGGCGGTTTCATTAAGCCCGGTGCCGAGGAAGTAGTCGGCAGCGACGGCAGCGAAGTAGGGACCGAAAACGAAGGTCAGACCAAGCGTATAGTAGGGTTGGGTCGCGAAATCGAAAGCCATCCAGCCCCAGATGCGTTTTCTTTTTGTTATCTCGCTCATTGGTTCTCCTGCCCGGTGGCCGGATAAGACAGAGCGGGAGGCTGTGTGGCAAGCAGCGAACGCCTAATGACGGTCGGGCGGCCAGGGCCGTGTTGCATCTGCCGCGATCCAGTTCGCTACCCAATCGGGCAGATCGGGGCTTTCGCTGCCTGCGCCGAGCGCCTCGAACACGCGTGTCGGATCAACCATCTTGCCCTTCTCGACGATGGCCGAGCGGTAGAGGGCCTGAACGGCGCAGTCCTCTCCAATCCAGATTTGCTGGTCGATATAGAAGAAACGGTGATCCCAGCCGACGGCGCGACTGACCGTTGTGAACGTCTGGAACGTCGGGATGCGCTTGCGGTAGCGGACAGAGACACCCGCCATGGTCAACCCCCATTTCTTCTCGCGGAGCGTGGTGAGAAGGCCCGTGCGCTTGGCGAGGACGAGGCGGCCGAGGTCGAGGATCGTAAGGATCCGGCCGTTATTCATCTCGAGGAACCCGTCGATATCGTGCGGCCAGCAGCGGTGGCGGCTGATATGCGCCTCGGTCAGACCCAAATCGGGAGCATCGCGGTGCAGCCACATCTCTTTGGCGAGGCGCAGGAATGGATACATTTGCCGTCTCCTTCGCGGCGGACCCTTGCGGAGGGTTGGGGCCGGGTCAACCGGAACGGCGCGGCAGGCGCGGCGGGTCTTGCCCGCCCCGTTCCGAGCGCCTAGGTCTGGCGTCTGAAACGGAGGTCCGATGGTATCCTTTTTGCAGATCGTGCTTTTGGCGCTAGGCATCGCGAAGATCATTATCTTCGCGCATTTCATTCTGAGCTGGCTAATCAATTTCCAGGTTCTGAACCTGCGTCAGCCGGTCGTTGCCCAGATCTGGTACGGTCTGCAGCGCGTCCTTGAGCCCATCTACGAACCAATCCGGCGCTTTCTGCCGCAGATGGGCGGTGTTGACCTGTCGCCGCTAGTTGCGCTGTTCGCGATCTATGCGGTCGAGATCATCATCCGAAACAATCTGCCTGCCTTCGTCTAACCCCGTGGAGCTGCGACACCTTCGCTGACGCTGTCGTCGGCCCTATAGCCTTCGACATAACGAGCGATCGTTTTGCGGGCGGCGGCCTCATCATTGGCATCTATGGCGGCCGTCAGGGCGCGAAAGGCACCAGCAACCTCGATCTCAGACGGGTGGCGTTCGCGGGCGGCGAAGATTTTTTCATGCGCCGTTTCTAGCCGGTCCTCACCGACGAGAAGTTCTTCGTGCAGTTTCTCCCCCGGGCGCAGGCCGGTGATCGCGATCTCGATATCGCCGTCGGGGTTGTCGGCATCGCGAACGGTGTAGCCGGAGCTTTCGATGACCTGCCGGGCAAGGTCCTTGATCGGGACGGGGGTTCCCATGTCGAGCACGAACACCTCTCCACCCTTGGCGAAGGAACCGGACAGGAGAACGAGGCGCGCGGCCTCGGTCACGGTCATGAAGAAGCGAGTGACATCCTCATGCGTGACGGTCAGCGGTCCGCCGCGAGCAACCTGATCCTGAAAGAGCGGGACGACCGAACCGGAGGAACCAAGCACGTTGCCGAAGCGCACCATGGCGAAGATCGTATCGCCGGGGCGGGAGGCGAGGTCCTGCACCGCCATCTCGGCCAGCCTTTTGGAGGCCCCCATGATGCCCTTTGGCCGCACCGCTTTGTCTGAGGAGACGAGGACAAAACGTTCACAGCCGGCGGCCTTCGCAGCCCGTGCGAGCGCTGCGGTGCCGAGAACGTTGTTGGAGAGACCTGGCAGCGGGTTCGCTTCGACGAGCGGTACATGCTTATAGGCCGCCGCATGGAGGACGACATCGATCTGGTAGCGGTCGAGCGCGTCTCGGATCTGACGATCGTCGGTCACCGATCCTAGGCTGGGGATGACTTCGACATCCGCCGGGGCAAGGTCGGAGAGTTCCCTTTCGATCTGGTAGAGCGCGGCCTCGGACACGTCGAAGAGAACAAGCCGGGTTGGGCGGCATCCGAGGAGCTGTCTGCAGAGCTCTGATCCGATGGAGCCGCCTGCCCCGGTAACGAGGATCGAACGGCCACTATAAACGTCGCAGCCGAGATCAGGGGTGCAATTGAAGGTCTCCCGGCCGACGAAGGTATCGGGGCGGACCGGGGTGAGCTTGTCGGCCAGTGCCTCAGCACCGATAAGCTGGGCGAAAGAGGGCAGAGCCTGCACATCGACGCCAAGCGCCTCAAGCCGCCGGGCGATCTGGTTGAGGCGGGGGGCTGAAAGCGAGGGCATCGCGAGACAGACCAGACTGACATCCCGCTTCCTGATCAGTTTTTCGATCTTGGCGGAGCTTGCGACCGGCAGGCCCGCGATGGAAAGGCCTTGCATAGCGGGGTTATCGTCGATGAAGCCGACTGGTTCGACGGATTCGTCGTGGCGAAGCGCGGTGGCAAGTTGCAAGCCCGTGGATCCTGCACCGTAGATCAACACGCGGCGGCGCGGCCCGGCACGGCGGTAGGCAATCAATACGATCTGGAGCATCGCAAGCCGGAGCATCGCCGAGCCGATGAAGAAGCACATCGCAAAGGTGATCCAGAAGCCCGGATCGCTGTAGCCTGCAATCCAGCCGAGAAGGGCAAGGACGCTGCTGAGGACGGCCGAATAGACACCGCTTCGGACGAGGCCGTTGGTGTCGTAGCTCTTCAGCCTTACCCGCGGCATGCCGAGCATGACCGAGACGAGCGCGGCGATGGCGATGGCCACGATCGCTCCGTCAACTTGGGTAAAGAGGTCATAGAGCGGGCGCTCGGAGCCTTCGATGGCGAGGCTGCACCACAGGGCGATCGGGACCACGGCGAGGTCTGTGAGGAAGAGGAACCCCTGCCGTTGCCGACGCGTCAGACGCTGGAGCGCATCCATTATCATGATGCTTTAGGTCCGATGGTGCAGAGGCCAGTTGCGAGGCACAGAATTGGATTCAAGGCTGCGTCACCCCCTGACGCCTCGATCATTGTTGACCATTCTCTTAGGGCCAGTTGGGCTGTCAAAGCAAGCGCTCAGACTCAACCTGTTGAATTGCTTGGGCGATTCTCTGCTGTGATGGCCCACCCCTGTCGACTTGGACGGCGGAGGCGCCCGCCAGCGACAAGGCGGAGCGTTTGGGTGAGGATCCAGAGGTCGAGGGTAAACGATCGATTGCGCGCATAGATGCGATCGAGCCGAGCCTTTCGCGGCACGCAGCGCCGGGCGTAAACGGCGTCGGTCTCTTGAGGCGTGCGGCAGGCAGCGAGGAGTTGCGCCTCATGCCGAGCGAAGACCAATGTGGCAAGCCCGGTAATGCCCGGCCTGCAGCTCAGGACATCCGCATAGAGATCGGGGAACCGTTCGACGTAGACCCGCAGCGGCGGGCGTGGACCGACAAAGCTGAGATCGCCGCGTAAAACGTTGAAAAGTTGTGGAATCTCATCAGCGCGAATTCTGCGCAAGATAGTGCCGGTTGCGGTTATCCGCTCAGTCTTGTCGCCACCAGAGACACCTGTACCAGGATCGTCAGCGACACGCATGGTGCGAAACTTCCAGAGATTGAAGCTCTCATGCGGGGTCTTCATCCTTTCGGACAGAAAGAGAACCGGGCGACCGTCTTTGACAAGTATCAGCATAGCAAGACCAAGCCACAGAGGTGCAAGGGCGATCGTCAGAACCGAAGCAAGGCCCAGATCAAAGAGTCTCTTTCCCGCAGTAATCCCGGAAGTGCTTCCTGTATTATCCATTTCACACGCCTTACCCGCCTGAAGAAGGTCCGCCAAGGGTCGCGGCGGCGCGTTCTGCCAATTGACGGCTTCTTAGGGGCATGTAGTATCCGCCCGCGGAGCGAAGCACTGCTTCCAATAGCCAAAAGGGCAGTCCGGGGGACATGATATGGGACGATTGAACCGGAACCTCCGGGCCGTGATGATTGTCACGCTAACGCTTGTGCTGGCCGGGTGTTCGCTACCGCGGAGTGCGCCCATGGAGCGCGAGATCGTCCGTGGGGCCAACAAGGACACTGCGGATTTCGCGGTTTACCCCGTCACGCGGGCCTATCTTCCAATCATCGCAAGCTGGCCATTCGATGACGGGCTGCGCCACAACTGGCCTTCAGCGGGCGGTGGATCGTTAAATCAGGTCATCCGACCAGGCGATCAGGTCTTTGTCACAGTCTGGGATAACAACGAGAACTCACTTCTGACCGCGCCGGGCATGAAGGTCGTCGAACTGGCCAATATCCGGGTTTCGCCAGGTGGGACGATCTTCTTGCCCTACATCAACACCGTCCAGGTCGCCGGCCGAACGCCGGAAGCGGCGCGCAACCTGGTTGAGCGGCGCATGGTCGAGGTTCTGCCATCGGCGCAGGTTCAGCTGCGGATCGAACAGGGCCGTGCAAGCACGGCCAACCTGGTTACGGGTGTCTCTGCACCGGGAACTTATCCGTTACCGGACGAGAACGTCTCGATCCTCAACCTTATCGCGTTCGGCGGGGGCGTTGCGCCAGGCTTGCGGAACCCGCAAGTGCGTTTGCTGCGCGGGAGCGAGCGGTTCGAAACCTCAGTTGAGAATCTGTTCGAGAGTCCCCGGCTCGATGTGCGCGTACGCGGTGGGGATCGTGTCTTGGTGGTCGAAGATGACCGATATTTCCTCACGCTCGGCGCTGCGGGAGCGCAGACACAGATATTCTTCACGCAGACCTCGATCAGTGCGCTCGACGCCGTCTCGCTGATGGGCGGAATTCAAGCGGCGCGGGGGGATCCGCAGGGTGTTCTGGTCCTTCGGGAGTACGGCCCCGGCGCCATAGGACCGAGCGGTCCGACCAAGCAGAGGGTCGTTTTCACCATCGACCTGACAGAGACGGACGGCCTCTTTTCAGCCCGACGGTTCAGGATCCAGCCGGGCGACGTGGTTTTGGCAACCGAAAGCCCAATCACAACAACGAGCACAATCATCGGCCTGATCGGCAGCGGCTTCGGTCTGGCAGGCCAGGCGCAGCGGTTCCAGTAGGGACGCAACGCGCGCCGACCTAGGCGCGCGTTTACCATTGATCGCGCAAAGCGGTCCCTGCCATTTTCAAGGGGACCGCCATGACCGACCAATCGCCGATACTCGCCCTGCCCTACATCCAACCGTCGCAGGCGCAGAAGCATGTCACCCATAACGAGGCGGTTCGTCTGCTGGATCTTCTGGTGCAACTCAGCGTGACGTCTGCTGACCGGACGATCGCTCCGGCTGCCGCGGCGGAGGGTGAACGCCACGTGGTCGGTACCGGGGCGACGGGCGATTGGGCGGGTCATGACGACGAAATCGCGATGCGCGAGCATGGCGTCTGGCAGTTCTTCACGCCGCAGCCGGGGTGGCGGGCCTATGTCGAAGAGGCCGATGGGATGATCGTCTTTGGCGATTTGGGGTGGGAGCCATTCGGCGCCGTTCCCGAAGAGTTGCAGAACGTGCAGCGGGTCGGTGTCGGTACGAGCGCGGATGCGGGCAATCCGCTTGCCGTATCCGGACCGGCGACGCTTTTTACCCATGCAGGGGGCGGGCATCAGGTGAAGCTGAACAAGTCTGACGCTGACGATACGGCGAGCCTTCTGTTCCAGACCGGTTGGAGCGGCCGAGCCGAGATCGGGACGGCGGGCAATGACGACCTGTCGGTGAAGGTGAGCGCTGATGGCTTGGCCTGGGAGGAGGCGCTGCGTATCGATGGGGGGACTGCGGCGGTGACGATCGGGACGGTGCTTGCGTTGACCCCGGGATCTGTGGCCGGCCTGCCTGTGGGTGCTGCAGCCGGTACGCTCGCCTTCGTCACCGACGGTCCCGCGGGGTCGCAGCCGGTCTATTCGGACGGTGCCGTGTGGCGAGCGATGGATGGGACGACGGTTTAGGCCGTGAGGTAGCGTCGCAGGCCGTCTTCGAGCGGGATCTTGGCGCGCCAGCCGAAGGTCTCGGCGGCGCGGGTTGGGTCGAGGATGGTCGATCCAGCCTCAGCGACTGCAGGTCTTCGCTCGATCTGGAGCGTCTCACCGGTCAGCCTCTCTGTCATCGCGATCAGGTCGATGACTTTGGTCGCGATGCCGGTCCCTATATTGAAGGTGTCGTTGTGTGAGTATTCGAGGGTGGCCGCGATGGCTGCAACTGCATCTTTGATGTGCAGGTAGTCACGGCAAGTAGCTCCGTCGCCGAAGAGGGTGAAAGGCCTGCGGTCTGCCAGCCGGTCACGGAGGATGCGGATGATGCCCTGCCCGGGGCGGGCGGCTTCAGACCCGTAGAGCGAAGCGAAGCGAAGGATTGTTAGCGGTAGTCCCGCCTCAGCCAAGAAGGCCGCTTCCGTTGCCAGCTTGAGGTTGCCATAGGCGGAGATTGGTCGCGGTTCTGTGGTTTCCAAGACAGGGGCGCGTCCCGGGGCGCCATAGACGGCCGCCGAAGAGGGCAGGATCAACCGTCCACGCCATCCCGCCTGTCGCAGGGTTTCAAAGAGCATGGCCTCGGCCTTGGCCTTGGCGAGGTGGGACGAATCGGCTGAAGAACGAGGATCGGCGAGGCCAGCGCAGTGGATGATCGTTGCCTCAGGAGCTACCGCGCCAAACCAGTCGCGGTCGAAAAGATCCGCGGTTCGGTAGGTTTGGATATTGCGTGGGAAGGGGGTTTGCGGCGCACTGCGATAGATGGCGATGATTTCGGTCGCGGGGAGACGCGTGGTGGCCTCGTAACCCAGCATACCAGACGCACCCGTGATGACGACCGGCGTCACGCCTTGGCGCCTCGTTTACCTGCGCCGAGCATTGCAGGCGCCTTCTGATCCAGCGGCCAGCGGGGCCGCGCAGCGAGGTCGAGACCGTCCTGCGCACCGGCGATCAGGCGCTGGGCGCCAGCATAGGCAATCATTGCCGCATTGTCGGTGCAGAGCGCCAGCGGAGGGGCGACGAAAGCCATGCCCTGTTGTCGGGCGAGCTTCTCGAGGCCTGCCCGTAGCATGCCGTTTGCAGCGACCCCGCCAGCGACGGCTAACGTCGGTGTCTTGGGGCGCTCGGCGAGATAGATGTCGAGGGCGCGGCGGGTCTTTTCGACGAGGATGTCGCGCACAGCGAGTTGGAAGGCGCCACAAAGGTCGGCGCGGACAGAGCGTTTCAGGCCGCCATCCCGGGCCACGGCCGCGTCGCGCTGGCGCAGAACGGCGGTCTTGAGGCCCGAGAAGGACATGTCGCAACCGGGTCGATCAAGAAGCGGACGGGGCAGCGCGATGGCGCGCTGATCGCCGTTGCGGGCCTCCGCCTCGACAGCCGGTCCGCCGGGCTGGGACATGCCAAGCAGTTTCGCTGTCTTGTCGAACGCTTCACCTGGTGAGTCGTCGATAGTCCCACCGAGGCGTGTAAAGTCTTCATCGCCTCGCACGATCAGGATCTGACAATGGCCGCCCGAGACGAGCAGTAGGAGGTAGGGGTAGGTGACGTCATCGGTGAGGCGGGGCGTCAGGGCGTGACCGGCAAGATGGTTCACGCCGATCAGCGGCAGGCCAGTGGCGGCGCTGAGACCCTTGGCGCACATCACGCCCGCGAGCACGCCGCCGATCAAGCCTGGGCCAGCGGTCACGGCGATGCCGTCGAGATCCTCGAGCGCTAGACCAGATTGAGACAAAGCGTCCTCAATGCAGAGGTCGATCTTTTCGGCGTGCGCTCGGGCCGCGATCTCGGGCACGACACCACCGAAGCGAGCGTGCAGCTCAGACTGGCCGTAGACGACATTCGACAAGATCTGAGCCTTTGATCTGTCCACGCGCAAAACGGCCGCGGCAGTGTCGTCGCAGCTGCTTTCGATCCCGAGGATATGAAAGGTACCGGTCATGGGCCCTGGCTTGCCTTGAACCGTGCGGCAGGTAACACTTGCGGGCCCGGCCCACAATGATCGAGGAAAGAGTGATCAAGCGTGGCGTTCCCGTCCTGCTAACCCGGCCAGTGGAGGTTGCCGCTCTATTCGCTGCGTCGTTGCGGGCAAGCTTTGGTGATCGCGTCTCGCCGGTCATTGCACCTATGGTGGAGACTGTCGATCACCCAGCCGAGATCGACTGGAGTGCGGTGTCAGGCATCATTGTGACATCGCAGAGCGGGTCGGGGCGCCTGGGCAAGCTGGGAATGCCGAAGGGATTGTCCTGCTATTGCGTCGGTGAAAGGACCGCAGCAGTGGCGATGGAGCAAGGTGCGGTCGTCAAGGTTGTCGCGCCGGATGCCGACCGTCTTGTCAACGAGGTCATGGACGCTGCGCCGGCCGGGCCGCTTCTCTACCTGCGGGGGGAGCCATCGCGTGTTCCGATCGCGGCGCGTTTGTCGGAGGCCGGCCTCGACGTGACCGATGTGGTGGTCTACGCGCAGCGCGACGTGCCGTTGTCCCCGAAGGGCCGGGTCGTACTGGATAAGGAGCGGCCGGTCATCCTGCCGGTCTTTTCCCCTCTTTCTGGACAGCGACTGGCCCGTCTGGCGCCTGTTCGAGCGCCGGTGACGCTCGTAGCGATCAGTGAGGCTGCCGCGGATCCAGCGCGGGCACTTGGTGTGGCCACAGAGATAATTGCACGAAACCCAGACGGACCTTCGATGGTTAGGGCAGTAGGCGATGCGCTTGCCATGCTTGAGCCGTCCCCGCCGCCGGACTAAGTAACGAGAGTGGCTTGCATTGGGTGGGCCGGAAAGGGAGGGCGCCCAGTGACCGGAACCGACGAGACCCCTGACCGGAAACAAAAGGACGATCAAGACGTCGACGCCGGCGTGCCGGAGGATGGCGCGGAGGTTCCGCCGAATGCACCGGTTATGGTCGACCCTCAGCTAAAGGACGCAGACGAGGTTCCGGCGGAAGGGGCTGATGTCCCGGACTATGCGCCGGTTATGACTGATCCGCAGTTGAAAGATGCGCCCACCGAACGGGATGTTGACGACGGCGTGCCCGAGGGTGGGGCAGAGGTACCTGACTACACGCCCGTGATGACGGATCCGCAACTACTGGACGAGGATGGTTCGCCTCGGGGTGTGGACGCCGGCGTGCCCGAAGGTGGGGCTGAGGTTCCGGATTATGCACCGACAATGGTGGACCCTCAGCTGCAGGAGGCGACGAGTACCCGGAAAACAGAGGACACCGAACCGCAACCCGCTCCCGCGCCTGCTGCCGCAGCTGCGACGACGAAGTCTTCGGGTGGAGGTGTCTTCACGTTGTTGCTTGGCGGGGCGCTGGCCGCGGCTTTGGGATTTGCCGCGGCGTTCTTCTACTTCGAAGGCGAGTTGGCCCCCGGTGGAAGTTCGGCAGAGTTGGAAGCGACGCTTCAGGAGCAGAGGCAGCGGATCGACGCGCTTGAGGCCGGTCTGGCCGATGCGGGGACGCCGGGAGAGGATCCGGCGCTTGCTGAGGAGATCGCGATCTTGCGCGAAGATGCCTCGGCACAGGTGGCCGATGCGGTTTCGGCGGTCACGGCACTGGACGAGCGGTTGGCGGGAATCGAGACCCGTCTTGCCGACCTCGAGGCCCGCCCTGCCGGAGGCGGCGACGGCCAGCCTGCGGATCTCGGCGGTTTGCCGGACGATGTCGCGGCCTTACGCGGCACTGTCGAGACGATTGCGGACGACCTATCGGGCCTGCAAGACCAGATCGGCGAACTTGAGGGTCGGATGAGCCGTCAGGAAGAAGGCGCGATCGCCGCCGCGGATGAAGCGTTTGCTGACGCTGCGCTGACCCGCATCCAGACAGCCCTGGGGACCGGAGAGCCGTTTGCCGATGCACTTGCCGATCTCTCTGCCCGGATGGAAGCGCCTGAATTGGCCACGCTGGGGGAACATGCCGCGTCAGGTGTCGCGACCGCTCAAGAGCTGGCCCGCGACTTTCCCGCCGCTGCCCGCGCTGCGCTGTCGGCAATCCGGTCGGGGAGCGAGGCGACGGGCCTTGGTGCCTTCGTTCAGTCACGGCTGAATATCCGATCGGTCGAACCACGCGAGGGTGACGATCCCGATGCCGTTCTATCTCGCATCGGGGCAGCGGTTGATGAGGGACGGGTGGCCGATGCGCTGACCGAGATTGACCTGCTGCCGGAAGAGGCACAGACCGCAATGGCCGACTGGATTGTCGCGGCTCGGGCGCGGGCTGATGCTGTCAACGCCGCCTCTACCCTCAATGAGACCATGATCTCGAATTAAGGACAGCTTATGCTTGTTTCCCTCCTCAAGGTTCTGTTTTTCGTGGCGCTCGTCATCGCGATCGCCTTCGGCGTCGAACAGGTGATGCAACTCGATGGTCAGGCGATAGTTACCTTCGGCGGGTTCGAAATGACGCTCAGGCCGCTGGAGCTGCTGATCGGCGCTGGAGTGCTGCTCCTGACAATCTGGGTCACGATCAAAGCGATTGGCTTCCTGGTTGCCTTTGTGAAGTTCCTAAACGGAGACGAGACAGCGATTTCGCGCTATTTCAATCGAAATCGCGAAAGGAAGGGCTTTCAGGCGCTGTCCGAGGGCATGATGGCGCTCGCCTCGGGCGAGGGGCAACTGGCGATGCAAAAGGCGGAAAAGGCGGATCGCTACCTGAACCGGCCGGAGCTGACGAACCTGATCACAGCGCAGGCGGCCGAGTTGACGGGGAACCGTAAGAAGGCCGAGGAGACCTATAAGAAGCTTTTGACTGACGACCGGACCCGGTTCGTGGGCGTCCGCGGGATCATGAAGCAGAAGCTCGCCGATGGCGATACCGACACGGCCTTGAAGCTGGCCGAGAAGGCTTTTGCACTGAAGCCGAAGCACGTGGAGGTGCAGGATACGCTTCTCAAACTGCAGGCGGATCGCGCCGATTGGGAGGGCGCGCGGAAGACGCTAAGCGCCAAGTTGAAATCGGGTTCCCTGCCGCGTGATGTCCATCGTCGCCGCGACGCCGTGCTGGCCGTCAGCCAGGCCCGCGATGTGCTGGCCGAGGGGGCCACGATCGAGGCGCGGGAAACGGCAATCGCGGCCAACCGCCTGTCGCCCGACCTGATCCCGGCCGCCCTGATGGCGGCACGCAGCTATATCGAGGACAAGAAGCCGAAATACGCGACCCGCGTCATCAAGAAGGCGTGGGAGGCGCAGCCGCATCCCGACCTCGCCACCGCCTTTGCCGAGATCGAACCTGAAGAGAGTGCCGAGGCCCGGATCAAGCGCTTCCAGACCCTCATCCGGCATAACCCGGACAATGAGGAGACCAAGATGCTGATGGCCGAGCTTTACATCGCGGCCGAGAACTTCCCGGAGGCGCGTCGGGCGCTGGGGGATCTACCGGTCGAGCATCCGACGGCGCGCAATCTGACGATTATGGCTGCGATCGAACGCGGTTCGGGTTCAGACGATGCGATCGTTCGGGGCTGGCTGACCAAGGCCCTGACGGCGCCGCGCGGGCCGCAATGGGTCTGCGAGAATTGTTCCCAGATTCACAGTGCCTGGCATCCGACGTGCTCGAATTGCAGTGGCTTCGACACCCTGGCCTGGAAGGAACCTCCGGCGGGTGAGATTTCGATGCCGGCCTCAACAGAGATGTTGCCGCTGATCGTCGGCAGTCCGAACCAGCCCAGTGCGCACGGCACCGCCATCGTCTCAGCCGAGGCCGCGGAGAGTCCGGTGGCTGAGAGCCCGCAACCAGTGGAAGGGGTCGTCGCCGAGGATGCTGTTGTCGTTGATGCGTCAGACGATAATAGGACCGACGACGGCGGGCGCGTTGAGGAGGAATTGGAGATCTTCCCGCTCGAAGAAGACCAGAAGAAGTCCGCCTGAACCCCCCGTCATAGGTGCATTTTAGGGCTACCCTCCCACGCGCCACGATGCTAAGTCCCGCGCCGGGCCGCTGTAGCTCAGCTGGTAGAGCACGTCATTCGTAATGATGGGGTCGGGGGTTCGAGTCCCTTCAGCGGCACCAGATCTTCTCAAGACAGCCTAAATTGCGACGATCTTGGCGCTTTTGGAAGGGATAAGAGATGCCTTCCCAAAGGAACCGAAGCCATCGTTTCGCGTGAGATGGTGCAGCGATGTGGGTAGCTCTTCCGATCGACGTGACCGAAAATGGTAGCGTTTATCAATGGAATGGAGTGCTCGTCAGATCGAGCACCGTTGGACCAAAAAAACGTTTAGCGTTACCCTGGCCTTCAGGGATGCTGTTGGGGGGGAATTGTTGGCTTCGGTCTTTGGAATGACGTTCTCGCTAGCGCCTTAGAGACACGCTTTACCGGATCCGGATTTCCCTACCATCCCAAACTTAGACGTCGGCAGCGGGAGCGGATGATCAACGGTTGAGAGACTGTTGAGAGCACAGCGTGTTGTAGAATGAAAGGCCATGTCGGTGAGCAGCGACCGCGACTTTGGCTCGTTCGCGTTGACCGAAACCCGTCCATCCTCGGCTGATGACCGGCGCAAAGACGATTGGCCGTACTGCCTGACACGGTACCAGCGACCTCACAGGGGGATCTAGACTGATGGATAAACCGAAGAGACGGACATGTCTCAAGACCGGGGTGGCTGGGGTCTCCGCTATCGGACTGGCCCCATCCACATAATGCTGGCCGTTTTGATGGTAGCCGATGGCTTTCCGGTTCAGCCTATCTTCCCGAAGGAGAGCAACCCGAAGGACCATGAGCCTTAGTTTCTCTCAGTCTTGTCAGAGAGGTCTGGGGAGGCGGCCGAATTCATCGACTTCTCGTCCGACCCCACGACGCAGGCCCTGATGAGGCGCAAGATCGGAACGGCGCCGTTGGTCGACCGATCAATGACGGACCTGACAGAAAAGGAATTCACCTTCGTTTCCGGCACACGCGCCATCCGCCCGGCCTACGACGCTTTTATCGATCGAAAGATCTTCATCAAGGAAACCTGGGACAAGATGCTAGCGGGAGCCTCACGCCCCTATGGCGGGGGGCGAGCTTCAACGGATTTCCAAGATGTTCGGTGGCACCCGTGCCGTCGAACCGACCGATTTGACCTTTCTTGACGGCGAGTTGATTGGCCTTCTGGGCCCTTCGGGCTGCGGAAAGACAACGCTTCGCCCGAGGTGCATCAGGCGTCGTCAAACGCCATGGAGTACCTGCAGACGGGTGCGGTGATGACCGCCGAAGATATCTTCGTGGCAATAGGGGCGGGGCGACTGGAGGCTGAGTGATCGCTGAACAGGACCTGCCGGGGCACTGGTGCCGCGACTGGCTGCCGGGTAGGCCTTCGCTTCGATGATACGACACACGTTCATTGGGTGCAGGCGGGTAGGTACTATGCCGCCATCCGGATCCCTGCGGACCGCCCAGTTCTGACCGGGAGAAAGCTGGCCGACGCGCCGCCTGAGACGCTGCGATTGCTCATACAGGCTGAGGCTTTCGCCGGAACGACGGATGTGTCTTGTGGAATCTGCACTTGGCATCGCGCGGTGAACTGGCACGGGCACCAAGACGAAGTTGACACGGGGCGCATGTCATTCGACGGCGATGCACTGATCGAAGAAGAGGTCCATGCATCCTATACCGGACGCTGGCTTCACGAGGGCGGCTGCTTTAACGCAAGGCTCTTTACTCTGGTGGCTTCAGTGGCGTCCTCGTGGCAGACGAGACGCGGTTTGTGATCGTTTCCTGCCGCCTCGACGTTCCGTCGTCAGAGACCCTGGTTAACGAAGTCGATGCGGGGGGCGTTTCCGATGATATCACTGCGAACTTTGCTCCTCACTGCCTTTTCGAGCAATGGCGGGGTGCCGAGGGCATTGTTTGCCTGTCAGCCAACCCGGTTCGTGAAGATGCAGCTTTGCTGCGTCGAAATGAGAATGGGCTCGTCCTTCGCGATGTCGACCTTCACGGCCTCGCGACGACAGGGTATCTGCGACCCTAGCCTTACTGCCACAGGCCGAG
The DNA here is from genome assembly GCF_040779325.2 of Aestuariibius violaceus. Classification (NCBI taxonomy): domain Bacteria; kingdom Pseudomonadati; phylum Pseudomonadota; class Alphaproteobacteria; order Rhodobacterales; family Paracoccaceae; genus Aestuariibius; species Aestuariibius violaceus. Next base: position 999,829 of record NZ_JBFONT020000001.1, on the reverse strand, counting down.
GTAGTGATCCAAGATCGCATGGTATCTCTCATGTCCGGCGGCAGGATCGTCCCCGTCATAGACCTGGCCCACGGGCATGTCGCGGAGCCGCAGGAAGGTCTGACGGTAGTCGGCGACGCTCGTGCCGGGTCGATCGTCGATTGGTGGCCCGTCATGGATTGCATCCGCGCCGAATAGTGCTCCAGATCCTGCGTGCCACAAACCGATCTGCCCCGGAGCGTGGCCCGGCATATGTAGTACCTCGGCCACTCAATCTCCCAGATCCACAACCTCTCCTCCCGAAGCAAGGTGTGTGACCGGTGCGCCGCGTAACCCATAGGTCGCTGGATCGTAGTCTGCCCAAGGGATTGCATCGAGAAGCAGCGGCCATAACTGCGGGTAGCCCGCGTCTAGGAACAGGCGCTGCAGACGGTCCGGGATCTCATCGCCATCGAGGCTTTAGGGTGTCGGACCGGCCATCTCATTAGCTTCGAGCGAATGGCCAAACGGATGTCGAACCCATGCGCCGCGCTGATGTGGTCGACATGGGCGTGGGTTGTGAACAGGACAAGCGGTCTGCCCTGCTGCGGCCGGATGCCATCGATGACGGGTCGCAACGGCACGATGCCCATGCCGCTGTCGATCACCAGATCGGTCCTGGATGCGAGAACGAGAAAGATGTTTGCGGAAAAGATCGGGTGGACATGCGGCTCGGCCACGCACCAGATCCGCAGGCCGACCTGCGCAATCCGGTACCACGAGGAGGCGCCGGAAAGCGTCATGCCGATGGCATGCGCTTTACACCGATCTGTTCCAACTTGTCTGCCTATCCCTTCAGCAAGTTGTCTGGTTTTGCCCAAGTCTCAAGCAGGTCGTTGCAAGGCGGTGTGCAAAAGCGATGGATCGTTGGGATCAGTCCGCACTCCCGACGCACAGTAGATCCGCAGGGCGTCTAGGGTTCCGCTCCGTTCACGGGGGCCTGGTCCGAGAGATGCCGCCCGCGCGGTAAACCCCGCGCGAGTACACGGCGGGACAAAATCCCGGGAGAGCACTGCGACGGGTTTGTAGGTCTCTCAGGTTCCGCCACCGCATCCCAGATAAACGATCCCGGCGGAACGACGTAGAGGAAGGCAACCCAATGTCTGTACTTCGCCATATCGCGGCTTCCACGGCCATTCTCTTATTCGGCCTCGCCGCACCCGCGCCCGCTCAGGAAAAGACCGACTTCCGCATCGCTTGGTCAATCTATGTCGGCTGGATGCCCTGGGGATACCTGGAGGACTCGGGCATTATGGACAAATGGGCCGAAAAGTATGGGATCGATGTCGAGATCGTACAGATCAACGACTACGTCGAGTCGATCAACCAGTACACGGCCGGAGCCTTCGACGGCGTCTCAGCCACAAACATGGACACGCTCTCCATCCCGGCGGGCAGCGGGGTGGATACGACCGCGCTGATCGTCGGCGACTTCTCGAATGGCAACGATGCCGTCATTCTCAAGGGCGAGGGTGGCCTGTCGGACCTTGCCGGCAAACCAGTGAACCTGGTGGAGCTTTCCGTTTCACACTACTTGCTAGCACGCGCGCTTGATAGCGTTGGATTGGCCGAAGCCGACCTTGCCGGCGTCGTCAACACTTCGGACGCAGACATGATCGCCGCGTTTCAGACAGACGATGTGGAGGCCGTCGTAACTTGGAATCCACTCGTCTCGACCATCCTCGATGATCCAGCAGCGAACAAGCTGTTCGACAGCTCGGACATCCCCGGCGAGATCATCGACCTCATGGTCGTGAACACTGAGACCCTTGAAGCGAATCCGGAATTTGGCCGAGCTCTGGTTGGCGCCTGGTACGAGGTGATGGGCCTGATGATGGCGGGGGACGAGGAGGTGCTGACCGCGATGGCCGAGGCTTCCGGCACCGACTTGGAAGGCTACAAGGCCCAGCTGGCGTCCACTCAGATGTTCTATGACCCCGCGGATGCAGTTGCCTTCGCGCAAGGCGCCGAACTGCCATCGACCATGACCAGTGTCGCCGAATTCCTGTTCGATAAGGGCATCCTTGGCGAAGGCGCGCCGTCAGCCGACTTCATAGGCGTGGCCTATCCTGACGGTTCGACCACAGGCGATCCGAATAACGTGAACTTCCGCTTCGACACGACCTACATGCAAATGGCAGTGGACGGCGCGCTCTGATCACAGGGCGGAGGCAAAGCCGTGCGTTGGATAAACAGGCGTCCAGGCGTTGTGCTGAGGGTGGTTCTGATCGGCTTGCCCTTTGTCCTGTTGTTCCTCGCCTATTCGATCGGATCCGAGATCCGGCTGGCCGCCAACCCCTCCGATAGGCTGTTGCCCTCGCCCGCGACGATCGCTGCCACGGCGGAGCGCCTCTTTACCGAGCCGGACCGGCGTTCGAGCCGGATCCTGCTTTGGCACGACACCTGGGCCAGCCTGCAGCGACTGTTCGTTGGCGTGGTGATCGCAGCCATGCTCGCGACGGTTCTCGGGCTGTTGATCGGCTTGTTGCCCCATTTCCGGACCGCTCTTGCCGGTCTGGTGGCAGTGGTGTCGATGATCCCGCCACTCGCGATACTGCCGATCCTCTTCATTGTCTTCGGTCTGGGGGAGACATCGAAGGTCGTGCTGATCGTGATCGGAATCCTGCCTTTCATGATTCGGGACCTCAGCCAGCGTGTCATCGAGATCCCGCGCGAGACGATCGTCAAAGCCGAGACACTCGGCGCATCGAGCTTCGTCATAGCGATCCGCGTCGCGCTGCCGCAGATGCTTCCGCGCCTGATCCAAGCGGTGCGTCTGTCGCTTGGGCCTGCTTGGCTGTTCCTAATCGCCTCTGAGGCGATCGCAGCTGAACAGGGGCTTGGTTACCGGATCTTCCTCGTGCGCCGTTTCCTCGCGATGGATGTCATCCTGACCTATGTCATCTGGATCACGTTTCTGGCCTTCATGATGGACCTCACCTTGCGGTCACTGTCCCGTCGCCTGTTCCCGTGGACGGAGGTCACGCTGTGAGCTTTGTGACAGTCGAGAACATCTTTCAATCCTACGGTCGCAGGCCAATCCTCGAACGGGTGAATCTGACGGTAGATGAAGGGGAGTTCATCTCGATCGTTGGCGCATCAGGCTGCGGCAAGTCCACTTTCTTGCGGTTGCTGCTGGCTCAGGAGCAACCAAGCCGCGGTGAAATCCGCATTGCTGACGCCCCGCCAGCTGCCGAACCGGGGTTGGACCGTGGCGTGGTCTTTCAGAAATACTCGGTCTTTCCTCATCTGACGGTGCGCGACAATGTGGTGGCGGGCGAAAGTTTCCGTAGGCGGTGGGGCTATTTTACCGGCGCAGCCCGGCGCGATGCGATCAGGCGCGCCAACGAAACGCTGGCCCGGATCGGCCTGTCGAACGTTGCCGATCAGTACCCGGCTACGTTGTCGGGGGGCATGCAGCAGAGGCTGGCGATCGGCCAGGCTTTGGCCGCAAAGCCCCGTATCCTTCTGCTGGACGAACCTTTCGGTGCCCTCGATCCCGGCATCCGTCTTCAGATGCACGGTTTCCTGACCGATCTGCGGGCCGAAACGAACATGACCGTCTTCATGGTGACGCACGATCTGGCAGAGGGCTTCAAGCTGGGTGATCGCGTCGTCGTCTTTGACAAGCCCCGCTGGGACCCAACGGATCCAGACCCGTACGGCGCCACCATCACCTACGACTTCGATGCCCGCGATGGCGGGATCCCGTTTCAACGCATTCAGGAGGAAATCCATGCTGTTCACCCCGCCTGACCGGACCCGATCGCACCATCCCAGCGACCTGCGCCGTGATGCGCGCCGGTTCCATCACCCCGACCTGACCCGGCTGCAAGGCTGGAAGTCGATGAAGGCCGAGGCCGATATCCCGGAGGGCAGCTGGGATGAGGAGCGGCGCTGGGCCCTGCGCATGGGCCTAACTGGTGCGGATTCGATCGAGGATAAGTCGATCCCGACCTTCGCGCGGGGCGAGCTGCCGCATTACGCCGGCATCAACACCTTCCTCAAGGCGCCCTATGCCGAAGACGTAACGGAGGTGAAGGACTATGATGCCACAGTTCTGGGCATCCCGTTCGATGGCGGCACGACCTATCGCCCCGGCACGCGTTTCGGTCCGCAGGGCGTGCGGAAGATCAGCGCGCTTTATACACCCTACAATTACGAGATGGGGATCGATCTGCGCGAGCAGATGACGTTATGCGACGCAGGCGATGTGTTCACCATCCCAGCCAATATCGAGAAGAGCTTCGACCAGATCAGCCGCGCCGTCAGCCACGTATTCTCGTCCGGATCGCTGCCGGTCATGATCGGCGGCGACCACTCTATTGGATTTCCCTGTGTACGCGGCATCGCCGGATGCACCTCAAAGAAGATCGGCATCGTCCATTTTGATCGTCATGCCGACATCCAGGAAAAGGACCTGGACGAGCGCATGCACACCACACCGTGGTTCCATTCGACCAACCTGCCCAACGTACCCGCCAGGAACCTCGTACAAGTGGGCATCGGCGGCTGGCAGGTGCCGCGAGAGGCCGTCAAAGTGGCCCGCGAGCGTGAAACCAATATCATCACCATGTCCGATATGGAGCGGATGGGTGTGGACCGCACAGCCGAGATGGCGTTGGAAATGGCCTGGGACGGCGTTGACATGGTTTACATGTCGTTTGACATCGACAGCATCGATTGTGGCTTCGTTCCTGGCACCGGCTGGCCGGAACCAGGAGGCTTCCTTCCGCGCGAGGCGCTGTCGCTTGCTTCCAAGGTCGCTGCCGAGGGGATCTGCGGGATGGAGTTGGTCGAGGTCTCACCGCCTTACGATACGTCGGATATCACGGCGCTAATGGGCACGCGGGTGATCGTGGATGTGTTAGGGTCACTGGTCGCAAGTGGCAGGTTGGGCGCCCACAAGGCGCATATCGACAAGCCTGTCACCATCCCGCATGGCGACTTTGAAGGAAAGCGGTGGTCCAATGCCACATGACATCGTGAACGGCCATATCGGCCACAACCTCCACCACGATCATCTGCACAGCCATATTCCTCCGGAGGATGCGGCGGCTGAGTTGCAGGTCATGGCCACGCAATTCATCGATGGTTTCATTCAGGCCGCCGATAAGACGAGCTATCTGCGCTTGGCTGGCGTGCCGTTCGAAAGGCAGGGTGCGGGCGGGACGAACGCGCTGAAGCTGGTGGATATCGAGCTCAAGACCGAATGGCAGGTGGGCACTGCATCGCCGTCTTTCGGATCGCGCGACCTGAGCTACTTACCGTTTCCAGGTGAGATGGTTCGCGAAAGGACCAACATGGCCCTGATCTACGTTTCAATCGATGAGAAAACATTGATCGATATTCGTGATTTCCTGGCGCAAAGAATGAGGGATCCGAGAGAAGAACGGTGACCGCTCCAGCATCTGCCCTCTTGTCAGCGGTGATGTCCCGGATCTGGGCGCTTCTAATCTCTTCTGCATCAAACATAAGCCGGCGGCCACGCGTGTGAGGAAAGCGCTCCCTGCTCGAGGTACTCGAATCTTGCAGAGGTGGAGAGGCGAAAAGGGCGATTCCCCGAAGAGATGGATAAGTCGTTAGGCTCAGAAAACCATCAAGCTGGGGATCTACAAACGCCGAAGCAACTTAGGGGGCCAGGGCTTGGGTGTTTGGCGGTCATCGATGCTGACGTGAGAGGTCCCCTAAAAGCGCAATCCGCAAGCTTACTTGAAAGACACACCCTGCCTGGGAGGAAAGCGGGTCGCGACGGTCCTGGGGCACTTGTAACAAAACACTCACAAATCCAGTTCCGGCGCGACCCGGTAACACGAAAAAACGGTCCTAGTAGGAAAGAAGTCTCAGAATAACAACAACTTGATACTGAAAAGGTCTTTGCTGAGACTTGCCACCCATCCCCATTTCCGTGTCTGTAAACCGAATATTAACTATTGCTGTGAATGTGGCGTGAATCCGCCGTCAGTTTTTTGTGAATTCGACAAGATTTCGAAGTTTTTGAGGCGCAAACCGGTCATCAGATCAGTTGCGAGTGTGTGATGTCCAACAGTCTGGCGGCTCTCAGACTCGCGACAGGGTATTCGGGGCTCGACATCAGTTCGAGAGAGAAGTCCGGCTCTAACTCGCGAAGCCTATATAGGGCGGTTTCGGCTTCCGAGACATTTCCGAGCTTGAAATGAAGGGCCGCCAGAAATCTTAGTGCGGGGCGAAAAGTTGGCGCATAGCCGTGTGAAATCGCGGCATAGCGTAGAGCCTCGTCAAGACGCCCTGCGCGAACTGCTGTCACGGAGCATCCAATCGCGGAGCTTGCGGGGCTGAGGGCCGACAACGGATCTTGATGCGCAGTCAGAGCGTCAGCATGGGCTTCATCGTGCCGACCCGCCTGCGCAAGCGTCACGGATCGGCTGATATGGGCAAGCAAGTTCCCCGGATCAGCCCGCACGGCCCGGTTAGCCAAGTCTGATGCCAGCTCCAGATGACCATTTCGCACAGCAACGAAAGACGACACGCTCAGCACCGTCGCGTTCTGGGGCGCCATACGCAGGGCACGATCGGCGAAGTCCGTTGCCTCCTGCCGGGTCTGCCGGAAATCCTCTGTTTGCCGCTCGAGGATTTGCGTGTTCCGGATGTAGGCCCTCAACGCCAGAACAGTGTGGCTCTCTTCCGCGGTGCCGAGGATCGAATCGGCTCTCAACAGATTCGACCGGGAGTAGCCGAACACATCGGTCAGTGAGACCGAACTGCCCCTTGCGTCGCTCTCGGTGTCTGCTGATCCCGCATGAAGGAGTGCGAGGGTCGTTTCACCAGAAACCTCCCGAAAGCGGTTCGCGACCCTTGAGCGATCGGTTTCAAATGTTCTGCTCCAGATCTGCTGTCCGTCGCGGCCACGGCAGATTGAGACATGCAAGGCCAGATCGTGAACTGCCCCGATCCCGCGGACATGAACTTCGACCGCATCGGGAAAGTCAGTCTTCGCCGATGCATCATGAAAAATTCGCAAGGGTAGGAAGTCGGATGCTCGCTGTGCGGCATCCCGCAGCGCAAGGTCGGCAAATCCGTCGAGTTGTTTGTCGCCCGTTTTAGGCGGTGTGAGGATCACTGCTGCAGGCTCGAAGCGGATAGTGGGACGGGTATCTCGTGAAACTGCTGTCGCCGGCTTGGCGCTCCATAGCTTCGAAAAGTGCTGGCGCTGGAGGAGAAGCCACTCTTCAAACTCACTGTCCCGAATATCCAGATCGTCCGCGAACTCTGTTGTTTCCGGTACGGCGTTCGCGGGCAGGTCAAGAGAGATGTCGATGACGTTTGGATCAAGTCCAATCCATCCCGGTCCGCTGACAAGCGCCGAGCGCAACGGCCCGAACGTGCGGCGGATCTCCGTCAGCGCCTGACGCAGACTGGCGCTGCCCTGTTCCGGTGACCGCTCGCTCCACAGCTTGTCCTGGAGCTTGGCGCGGGACATACGATGTTCGCGCGCGGTGCCAAGAATGGCCAAAATCCCCCGGGCCTTCATGGACAGCGGAGTCCGATCCTGCCCCTCGCTGTCTACAAGCGATACAGGTCCGGCAAGTGTGAGTGTCGCACGCATGTCAGCGATCCGTACAACTCCTTGGAACATTTACGAAGTTATCGCTCTACCCAGCATTTACGCATGGTCAACCTTCCAAGGCGACGCTAGCATATTCTCGTTGTAATGCGAAACAGGGAGGCATCCTGTGCTTCAAAACGCCGAGAATGCGGAGAACGCAGAGAATGCGGAAAACGCTGAAAACGCCGAGAATGCCGAAGGGCGATTTGCTGGCGGAGGACGCGGGTCGTTCTTGCTTTCGACGGCTCTGGCACGCACCCGCGATGGAATTATCGGCACCGAAATAATCACCGGGGCGCTTGGGACGATCCCCGATTTGTCTCTCGGCCATCGCTTTGATCGGCTTAACGGGTCGCATCGGACTGCGGTGCTGCTTGCCGAGATTCTGGCGGATCTCGAGTTTTCAAGCAACGCGGCGAACCCGGATGCGCGGGCCACGACCTCTACCCTGTCGGTCCGTACCAATGCCGGGACGCCCACTTACGCGACGCTTCTTGAAATGATTCGCCCCTCGAATGCCGAGTTTGAGAGGGATACCGAGATGGTCGCCAACTATGCCGATCTCCGCACCGAGCGCCTGCCGGAGATCTTTACGCAGCGCACCGATGTCCTCTCATTCTTCGGGGCGATCGACTATCTCACGCCGACGCGGAACAAGTGGACGATCTATCTGCTGTCGATCGTCCTCGACATCGCCACATCGGTCGCGCAGACGATGAAGCTCACGCTCGCCTGTCCGCGGCCGATCGTCTTCACGCCGAAGCTGCAGCCCCTGATCCAGACACCGGAACACGGCAGCTATCCCAGCGGTCATGCGACGCAAGCCTTTGCAGTCGCTACGGTTTTGGCCGAGCTCGCCGGGGCCGGTGTAGCGGCGGACAGCCAGCGGTTTCGGCTCGCATCGCGAATCGCTGCGAACCGGACGGTGGCCGGGGTGCACTTCACCTCGGACAGTGCGGCCGGAGCGATCCTTGGGACAACGCTTGGCCAGTACCTCGTCGCCCGTGCAAGGGGCAGCGGGTCGAGCCCGGCGCGGGAGTTCAAAGGTCAGAACTATGTCGAGAACGGCGCGACGCGCGACTTCACCTATGCCGAGTTCGCGAAGATGCTCGCCGGCGATCCCTCGACCTCTCAGACCGGGACGGTCACGCCGCGGCCCGCCGATATCCTGAACTGGATCTGGACCAAGGCCCTGAAGGAGCACGCGGACCAATGGACCTGAAATGGGATACCTGTGAGGACGACAACGCGCCGCCCTTCGACAACGACACCGATCCGGCGATCCATTACTGGCTGTCGCAGTTGCCGGTGGCCGCGCCGGGGCTGCCGACAGAGGACAAGCGCCGGAGCACGCTCGACCAGACCGTGCGGCTGAGCAAGAGCGCCGAAGAGCTGGTAGAGCGGGCCTTCGGCGGCGTGGACAGCAGCGACAAGCCCGTGGGGAAGTCCTTGAAATGATTGCGATGCAGGCGCTTGATGCGTTCGACGGGCTGCTCGACAACATCGCGGGGCTGGCCGAGAGCGACTCGCTCAACGCCGACCCTCAGCCCTATGACGAGACGACCGAAGAAGACTTCCCCTATCTCACCAAGGACGCCATTCCCGACGATCCGTCGAAGGCGGCAATCATCGGGATCATCGACGATGCGCTGCCGTTTGCCCACGAGCAGTTCCGGGTAGGAAAGGCAACGTCCCGCATTGCCTCTGTCTGGTTTCAGGATGCCTTTTGGGATCCGACAAACCCTGTCGGCCAGGATCTCCCCTTCGGGAAAGAGCTTCGCGGAGGGCAGATCACCCAGCTGCTGAAGGAGCTGCAGAACGGCACGCTGAAGAGCGAGGGCGACCTTTATCGCAAGGCGGGCGTGCTGGACCTCAACCGGCCGGTGCCGCCCCGGCTGGCCCTGACCGGCGGTCATGGGGCCTCGGTCGGGGGGCTGGCGGCTGGCGTCTCGCCCAAGGATCCTGATCTCGGGCAGGCGTTGCCGATCATCGCGACGTGCCTGCCGCCCGCGGTTATCCGGGATACGCTGGGCTTTGCGGCGCCATTCTATATCATCCTCGGGACGCTTCAGATCATCTTTCGGGCACGCCGCCTGTGCCGCTGGATCGAGAGGGTCAAAGGCCTGCCTGCGAACAGTGTCAGGCTGCCGGTTCTGATCAACCTGAGCTTCGGCCTGACCGCCGGGCCGAAGGACGGATCGAGCCTGATGGACCAGCTGTTCGACGCCATCGCCGATGTTCAATCGCCCGATCTTGGCCCGGTGCGGTTCCTGATCGCGATGGGCAATCATCGCCTGTCGCGGGTCCGGGCGCGGGTGCCGGCGAATGCGGCGGAGCCGCTGGATTGGAGCGTGAAGCCGGACGACCGCACGGCCAGCTTCGTTGAGATCTGGGGGGCGCCGGGCGGCACCAGGCCGCCATCGCAACCGATGCAGATCGAGGTCACGCCGCCGGGGCAAAGCACTGCGATCACAACGACTTTTGCCAGTCACGGCACCTACCAGAACTTCTTTCTGAACGGCCGCGAGATCGCGCGGGCCTATCTGCAATTCAAGCTGTTCGAGGGACGCGGCAGAGAGGTCATCACCCTGGTCGTGCCGCCGACGGTGCCCGAGAAGATCGGCGAGGATTATGGGGTGCCCGGTCGCTGGCAATTGCGGGTCATCGCCCCTGCCGGGGCCTTTTTCGACTGCTATATTCAGCGCGACGATACCGTGCCGGGCTTCGGGGTTCGCCGCGGGCGGCAGTCGCGGTTTCAGGATCCGGATGATCCGATCTACGCCCCAGATGGCCGGCCGATCCTGTTCGATCCGCCGGGGAAGATGACCGGGGGGCTGCGGATGGGCACGATCAACGCCTTTGCCTGCGGGCGCAATCAGATCCGCGTCGGTGGGCTCTACGAGGAGAGCTGCGAGACGGTGCCGTATTCGGCGCTTGGCTTTGAGCAGCCACAAACGGCGGCGGAAGGGGATGTGCGGGCATCGTCCGCGGTCAGCACGGTTCTGCGCAGCCTGCCGGTCATGGGGATGCAGAGCGGGGGCCGTTGGGAGATGGCGGGGACCAGCATGGCGACGCCGATCGTGACGCGGGCGCTTGCCCAGGCGTTTATCGATGGGGCGGTGACGGATGACAGCCATACGGGGCTGGTGAAGCTCTTGCGGAGCCGGGTGCCGTGCAACGGGCCGCCGCTGACGAGTTGAGGACCGGTTAAGATCGGGTTGCGAGGACGTTCGGTGGGCTGAGACAGGTATCGGGCGGAACCTGCACGAATCATCCTATTTTGCGCATTAACCTTGATTTTGCAGGGGGGCGGCGTTCCGTCGGCTTTGTGTCGGACTCCTGTCGGACAAAGGGATCGGAAATCGGCCTGATTAACGGTGCGGACGGTGGCGCGGCGCGCAACACCGATTCAATAATGAATTTGACACGAAATTGTCTCGTAAAATGAGACAATGATGCGCTAGACCCGGACCTGCACCCCCGGCAGGTCGAGGGCCTTGAGCAGGTCGCGCACCTCCTGCCGGGCGGCGATGTTCGACATGTTGAGCTGGCGGATGCCGGTATCGCGCAGGTCGAGGAGGGTGAGGCCCTTGGGAAAAAGCTCCCGAAACACCACGCGTTCGCCGAAGCCGGGCGCGGTGCGGAAGCCGATCCGGCGGGAGAGGAGCGCGAGCGCGGTTTCGACGCGCTTCTTGTTGACCATGTTCTGCGCGCCCAAGCGGTTGCGCACGACCACCCAGTCGATCGCCTCGCGCCCCTCGCGGGCGCGCATCTGGCGGGCTTTCCACACCATCTCGGCATAGACGCTGGGGCCTTTGATCTTCTCTCCTTCGCCGTCGATCCGGGCGAGAAGGTCGAAATCGACGAAGCTGTCGTTCAAGGGCGTGACGAGCGTGTCGGCGAGGCTGTGGGCCTGTTCGCTGAGCGCATTGTGCGAGCCGGGGCAGTCGATCAGGACGAAGTCGTGGTGGGCGAGGCTCGTCACCAGTGCGGGCAGGGCCGCCTCGTCGATCTGGGGCGCGTCGACGAGGGTCGGCGTGGGTAGGGCGGGGCCGCCATTCGCCATGAAGTCCTGCCGGTTCTCGATATAGCGGCCCAGCGAGCGCTGGCGGAGGTCGAGGTCGAGCACGGCGATGTCGTGGCCCATGCGGGCGAGCGCCGTTGCCACGTGCATCGACACGGTGGATTTGCCGGCACCGCCCTTTTCGTTGCCGACCACGATGATATGCGCCACGTCTGCCTCGGGATTTTCGGGAACTTTTCGAGGCTCCGTATATTTGGTTCATCGCGGCAGCGAAAGCTGGCGCGCGGGTCTTTACGAAAGGAAAGCTGCCCGGTGGTCGCGACTTTCAGGCTGGCCATTGCCAGCGCGTCGCCGGCGGCTCTCGGACATAGATGACGTCACCTCAAGCCCCCGAGCCGGTTCTGCACGGCATGGCACGTTTCCGGATGTTCCTGCTGAGTTTGCCGCCGGCAAAGATGCTTCTGTTCGGCTATGCGCTTTATATGGTGACGGGCTGGATCCTGCTGGCGCTCCCTTTCGCGCAGGAGGTGCCGGTCGCGCCGATCGACACGCTGTTCATCGCGACCTCGGCGGTGTCGACGACCGGCCTCGTGACGGTCGATCCGGGGACGAGCTTCACGCTGTTCGGGGAGATCGTGATCATCCTGCTGATCCAGGCCGGGGGGCTGGGTTATATGACGCTGGGGTCGTTCGCGGCGCTGGCCTTGCAGAACAAGCTGAGCCCGGTGCGGGAGAAGGCGACGCGAAGCGCCTTCAACCTGCCCGAGGACATCAAGATCGGGCCGTTCATCCGGTCGGTCGTGATCTTTACGCTGATCTGCGAGGCGATCGGGGCGCTGATCCTGTACTTCATGTTCCGGGCCGAAGGGGTGGAGGGCGCTGTCTGGAGCGCGATCTTCCACGCGATCTCGGCCTTCTGCACGGCGGGGTTCAGCCTGAACTCGACCAGTCTGGAGGCGTTCCGGGACAATGCCGGGATCAACATCGTCGTGTCGGTGCTGTGTATCCTGGGCGCGATGGGGTTCCTGATCGTGGTCGATGGCTGGCGGAACTTCACCGGCAAGGCGCGGCATCTGGGGTTCACCAGCAAGGTGATCGTGCGCATCACGATGAGCTTTCTGCTGCTCGGCACGATCTTCATCTTCGTGGCCGATGCCTCGCTGCAGGAGCTTGCGCCGCGGGAGCGTCTGTTGGCCGCGTTCTTTCAGACGATGACGGCCTCGACCACGGTCGGGTTCAACACGCATCCGATTTCGGCGATGTCGCTGTCGGTGATCGTGGTGCTGTTCTTTCTGATGGTGATCGGCGCGTCGCCCTCGGGGACCGGGGGCGGGCTGAAGACGACGTCGTTCGCGGCGCTGGTGGGCCTTGTCCGGTCGACGCTGAAGGGGCGGGAGCGGGTGCGGTTCGCCAAGCGCCAGGTGCGGCTGAAGACGCTGCAGACGGCGACGGCGGGGCTGGCCTATTACATGGTCCTGATGCTGGTCGCGATGATGCTGCTGTTCCTGACGGAGCCGGCGGCGGCGTTCGAGGTGGTGATGTTCGAGGTGATTTCGGCGCTGGGCACGGTGGGCCTGTCGCTGGGGATCACGGGCGATCTGTCGGTGCTGGGCAAGGTGATCGTCATCATCCTGATGACCGCCGGCCGGGTCGGGATCCTGACCTTCGGGATCGCCATCGCGGCCCATGACGAGAGCCGCGAGGAAGAGCGGGACAACGAGCTTGTCTGCTAGGGGCCGGGATCAGCGGCGGGCGCGGGCGCGGTACTGGATCCGGATGGAGCCCGGTCCGGCCTCTGCTGCGGGATAGCCCGTGGCCTTGCAGTTTCCGGTGGCATCCTCGGCCCTGCGGACGTTGCGCGGCTGTTCCCAGTAGCTGAGATCCTCGAGCACGACTTGGTCATTGATGAGGACCTTGGCCTGGCGAAGGCCGCGCCGCAATTCCTGACGGTAGATCGAGGTCGGGATGATCGCCGCGCCGCAGATTTCGATCTGGCCGTTTACGGCGATCGGCTGCCAGCCGATGATCTGGCCGACCGTGCCGTCGGTCCAGCGGGTTTCTGTAAATTCGAGTTCACTGGATGGAATTTGGCGCGACAGAACCTCTTGCGCGCCTGCAATGCTGGCGGTCAGGGCGAAGAAGAGCCCGGCCGCTAGGTCTCTGAATGTCATGGTCTTTCCTTGTCAAAACCCCTCAACCCAAAGTTCGTTTTGTCGGCTGCACCGCCGGGCCGCAACCCGTTTTTCTGCACATGCAAAAACGCCGCCCGGAGGGCGGCGTTTCAGCAAACGAGGTCGGCGTGTCTTAGAAGCCCAGACCTTCGTATTTCTTCTTGAACTTCGACACGCGGCCGCCGGTATCCATGAGGCGGGTGTTGCCGCCCGTCCAGGCCGGGTGGACCGTGGGATCGATGTCGAGCGACAGCTGGTCGCCTTCGGAGCCCCAGGTCGAGCGCATCTGGATGATGTCGCCGTTCGTCATCTTGACGTTGATGACGTGGTAGTCGGGATGGGTGTCTTTTCTCATCGCTGCGGATCCTCTCAGGCCTTGGCGCCGGCGTCAGCGGATTTCGGTTTGTAGTTGGCGACCTCGGCGATCCGCGCGGATTTCCCGCGGCGCGAGCGGAGGTAGTAGAGCTTGGCCCGGCGGACCCGGCCACGGCGGACGACCGTGATGCTCTCGATATTCGTGGAATGCAGGGGGAAGACGCGCTCGACGCCTTCGCCGAAGGAAATCTTGCGGACGGTGAAGGATCCGGCGATGCCATCGCCGTTCTTGCGGCTGATGCAGACGCCTTCGTAGTTCTGCACGCGGCTGCGCGTGCCTTCCGTCACCTTGTAGCCTACGCGGATCGTGTCCCCGGCCTTGAAATCCGGGATGTCCTTGCCGAGCTCCGCGATCTGCTCGGCCTCCAATTGTGCGATCAGGTCCATCTGTCGCGTCTCCTCATACTGCCCCCGGTTTGTCCGGAGAGGTGTCTGTGCCGCCTCAGAGCTCTGGGTCTTCGTCGCTGTCCCTACCGGTGTAGGCGCGCCAGAGGTCAGGTCGTCGTTCCTTTGTCAGCCTTTCGGCCTGGGCCTTGCGCCAGTCGGATATATGCGCGTGGTGGCCGGAGAGAAGCACCTCCGGGATCGCACGCCCCTTCCAGACCGCAGGCCGCGTATACTGCGGATGTTCGAGCAGGCCGTCGGAAAAGCTTTCTTCCTCGGTGCTTGCCTGATTCCCGAGCACGCGGGGTATAAGTCGGACGGTCGCGTCAATCAAGGCTTGTGCGGCGATCTCTCCCCCCGTCAGAACGAAGTCCCCCAACGAGATCTCTTCGATGGCGTATTCATCGATGACGCGCTCGTCGATGCCTTCGAAGCGGCCGCAGATCAGCGTCATGCCGGGGCCGTGGGCCAGCGCGCGGGCGCGGGCCTGGGTGAAGGGCGTGCCGCGGGGGCTGAGATAGATCAGCGGGCCGGTGCGGTGGGTCGCCTCGATCGCCTGGCCGAGGATGTCGGGCCGCAGGACCATGCCCGCGCCGCCGCCCGCGGGCGTGTCGTCGACATTGCGGTGTTTGCCCTCGCCCCAGCGGCGGAGGTCGGCGGTGTGAAGCTGCCAGAGACCTTCTTTCAGGGCCTTGCCGGTCAGACTGAGGCCGAGCGTGCCGGGGAAGGCTTCGGGGAAGAGGGTCAGGACCGTGGCCTGCCAGATCCCCGCCAGCGTCGGCGGCTCTGACATCAGATCCTGCGGCGCGCTGGAGGCGCGGATGGATTTGCGGCCGTGGCTTTTCATGGTTTGCCCGCGATAGCCGGGAAACGGTTTGGAACGGAAGCGTTTTTCGCGCTGCCGGTTCCTGCTAGGGGTGGCCGCCATGCTGGGATTGGAGATCAGACCCTACAGATCGGCGCTGGAGCGCACATGGCAGGCGCTGGTTCGCGAGATCGGCGTCGATCCAGCCTCCCTGCGGTCGGAGGTTCTGTGGCGGCGGGTTGAGGACGACCGGGTGCGGTTCGTGCTGCGGCTCAAACGGGCGGGCGCGCCGGATCTGATCTTCAAGCAGGTCTTCGCGCCCCATGACCCGGAAGCGTTTCGCATCTCGACCGTGATGCAGGAGCGGATGGCAGGGGCATTGCGGCCGCCATTTGCGGCGCCGCGGGTGCTGGCGCGGGCTGACAATGATCTGGCGCTTCTGATGGAAGAGGCGCCGGGGCTCACCGCCCATGACGCCCTGCTCGAGGCCTACGGGGATGCGGCGGCGCAGGTGCGTGTGATGCGCAGCGTCGGCGGATGGATCGGGGCCTTCCACCGGACGTCTCCGCAGCCCGAGCGGCCGTTCCGGCCGTCCTTCATCCTTAACCACATGCGCAAGCGCCGGCGCGAATTGGAGGACGGGGCAGGCGCCTTGCGCCGGCCCGCGCATTACCGGCGGGCGCTGGCGGCGCTGATGTCCTACGGCGAACCGGCGAAGGGGGCGGTGCTGCCGGTGGGGCCGAACCATGGCGATCTGCATGCGAAGAACATCCTGATCGGCCCGGACGTCGTGAACGGGATCGATTTTCGCAACGCCCATGACGCGCCGGTTTGCTACGATCTGGCCCGGTTCCTCGTCGATGCGACGGCACGGGTGATCGGGCCGCCGTCGGAGGGCGGGTCCCTTCTGGGCCCCGACCTGGCGGCGGCGTTTTGGGAGGGGTACGGCACCGATCTGTCGGCGCATCCTGCGCTGGATCTGATGATCCGGGTGCGGCTGCTGGAGGATTGGCAGGCGATGCCGGAAGGGCGGCTGGGGCGGATGCAGCGGGTGCGGTTCGACAACATCCTGGCGCTGGCGAGCGATCTGCTGGCGGCTTAGAACAGCCCCTCCGGCGGGTCGGCGACGATGCGGCCTGCGGTGAGGTCGACGGTGGGGACCGCCTCTTGCGTGAAGGGCAGGAGGATCGTGGTCGAGCGGCCGGGGGCGTGGATTTCCAGAAGGTCTCCCGCCCCGTGGTTCTGGACGGCGCGGACCGTGCCGAGCTGTTCGCCGCCAGTGTCGAAGACAGGCAGGCCGATCAGGTCGGCGTAGTAGAATTCGTCGTCATCCGTCGGCGGCAAGCGGTCGCGGGGGGCAAAGAGTTCGGTGTTGCGGAGCGCGTCGGCCTCTTCCTTCGTGGTGACGCCGTCGAGGCGGGCGGTGAGGCCGTTCTTGGTGCGGCCCGTCAGGACGATCTGGTTGAAAACGCGGCCCTTTTCAGTCTCCAAGGGCGTATAGTCGGCGATGTCTTCGGGGATCGCGCAGAAGCTTTTGAGGCGCACTTCGCCATGGACGCCGAAGGCGCCGCCGATGGTGCCGAGAACGACCTTGTCGGTCATGGAGTGCCTCCAAGCAGGGCGCCTGCCAGTCTGGAATAGTCGTCGGCCGAAATCTCGCGCTTGCCGTTCCGGAAGGCGGTGCCCCAGGACGGGCCATCGGGGACGAAATCGAGCTGGTCGCGGATTTGGGCGACCGGGATGTCCGTCACATCATCAAACGTTGCGCTGCGGATAAACCCCTGGCCCCAATCGCCGAAATCCCGCGTCTCGACCACGTCGCCGGTGACCGTGGCGTGGGCGATGAAGGCGCGGACGGGGGTGCCGTCCATATCGGATTTGGGCGCGTAGTAGATGACCTTGTCGCCGGGATTGAGCGGCTTGATGAAGGCCTCGCGCCCGTGGCTGAAGGAGACGAAGCCTTCTTCCTGCGCGATCTCGACCTGGCGCCGGTGGACGACGCTGATGTAGTAGCGGGCGGTCATGATCCACCCAGCATCGCACCTGCGATGCGTTGGTAGTCGCCCGCTGAGATCTCGCGCTTGCCGCCCTGAAGGTAGAAGCCCCAGTTTTTGGAGTCTTCAATGAAATCAAGGTCTTCGAGCAGTGGCTGGATCGGGGTTTCCTGCACATCCTCATAAGCGCAGTCGCGGACATGCGCCTCGAACCCGGTGTGGTCGGGCCAGTCGGTTTTCAGGCGTACCTCGTTGCCGGTAATCTCCCCAAGCGCGGTAAACGCCTGGAGGGGGTCGCCGTCATGGGCATCTTTTGGTGAATAGAAGATGACCTTATCGCCCGGTGCGGTGTTGCGCACGGGTGCCTCGCGGCCGCCGGAGAAGAGGACGACCCCTTCCCCGACAGCCGCGCGGACATAGGCCCGTTCGGCCACGCCGATGAAATAGCGCGCCATGGGGGCGGCTTACTCGGCTTTCTCTTCTGCCGCTTCTTCAGCGGGTGCCTCTTCCGCAGGCTCTTCGGCCGGGGCGTTGGCAGCCTCGTCGGCAGCGGCGGCCTTGGCGGCCTTCTCTTCGGCCCGCTCCTGGGCCTTCTTGCCGGGCGTGCCCTTGTTGGGGTTGTTGCGTTCCTTCTTGTCGAGGATGCCTGCGGCCTCGAGCATGCGGCTGACGCGGTCGGTCGGCTGGGCGCCCTGGTCCATCCAGTGCTTCACGCGGTCGAGGTCCATCTTCACGCGATCTTCGCTGTCTTTCGGCAGCAGCGGATTATAGGTGCCCAGCTTTTCGATATAGCGGCCGTCGCGCGGCATGCGGCTGTCGGCCGCGACGATGCGGTAGAACGGGCGCTTCTTGGAGCCTCCACGAGCGAGGCGGATCTTCATAGCCATTGTGTGTCCTTTCGTTAATGGCGGGTTTGGCGGCGGTCTGCCGCCCTACATCACAGTTTCGATTGATGTTCTTCGTGGTGACGGATGACTTCCTGGATGATGAAGGCCAGGAATTTCTTGGCGAAGGCGGGGTCGAGATCGGCCCGCTTGGCCAGATCCTCGAGACGGGCGATCTGCGCCGCCTCGCGGGTCGGGTCGGAGGCCGGCAGGTCGTTGGCCGCCTTGAGTTTCCCCACGGCTTGCGTGTGCTTGAAACGCTCGCCGAGGGTATAGACGAGGATCGCATCGAGCCGGTCGATGCTGTCCCTGTGATCCTTGAGGAGATCCGCTGCGCGGGCGGCGTCGGTCATTGGGGGAATCCTCCCGGGCGGTGGCGATAGACGAGGTCGATGTCGTCCGGGCCTTTGGCGGTTGTGTCGAGCGTCGCGCCGAGGCGTTCGGCGGTGCGGATCGAGGCGGCGTTGTCCGGTTCGATATTGCTGACGGCCGTCGTCCAGCCGAGCGTCTGCCACGCATAGGGCAGGATCGCCGACATCGCCTCAACGATATAGCCGTGGCCTTCGTGTTCGGCGGACCAGAGCGTCCAGCCGAATTCGTGTTCCGGCCAGCCTTCGGGGAACCAGGGACCCGCCGCGCCGATGGGCGTGCCGTCGCGGTCGAGCACGAAGGAGCCGAAGCCGCGGAGCGGCCAGTGGCCGACGATGTGCCCGAAGACGCGCCAGGCCTTGCGGCGGTCGAGATCCTCCGACCGAACGAAGCGGGACCGGTCGGTCGCCATGAACGCGGCGAAAGCGTCGAAATCCGACAGCTGCGGCAGGCGCAGGGTTAGACGTTCGGTCTTGAGCGTGGGGCCGGTGAGGGTGACGGTCATATCGCGGCCTCCTTCCGGCCGGGCAGGCGGGCGAGCGCCATGCCGGCGAGCATGGCGAGGAAGAAGAGCGAGGCAGGCCAGCCGCCGAAGCCGAGGACGGCCATGGCGGGGCCGGGGCAGAGGCCAACCAGCGCCCAGCCGATGCCGAAGAGCGCTGCACCGGTCAGCAGGCGGGCGTCGATGACGGGCGCGGGCCTCGTCGGAAGCGGGTCGCCGAGGACGGAGGTGCTGCGGTGCGCGGCGATGCGCCAGGCGACGGCCATGGGCAGGATCGCTCCGCCGAGGACGAAGGCGAGCGTCGGGTCCCAGGCGCCGAAGAGGTCGAGCCAGCCCTGGACCTTCGCCGTGTCGGTCATCCCCGACACAAGGAGGCCGCTGCCGAAGAGCGCGCCGGTGAGGAAAGCCACGAGCGGGCGCATCAGATCACCCCCAGCCCGTGACGAAGCAGCGCCATCGTGGCGAACCCGGCGCCGAGATAGACCAGCGTCGCGACGATGCCCCGCGGGGCGAGCCGCGAGATGCCGCAGACGCCGTGGCCGGACGTGCAGCCATTGCCGATCCGCGTCCCGAAGCCCACCAGCAGCCCGCCCGCGATCAGGAGCCAGGGTGCTGTGGTGATGTTGGTCGCGGGGGCCGCGACAAGCAGCGCAATGGCGGCCGGGGTGGCGATGGTGCCGGTGACGAAGGCGAGGCGTTCCTTCGCGGTGTTCCGCCCCGTGCCGTCGACAAGCCCGCCGAGGAGGCCCGAGGCGCCCATGATCCCGCCGGAGACGAGCAGGTAGAACGCCGCCGCGCTGCCAATCATCAGGCCGCCGATCAGGCCCAGTATCCAGTCCATGGGAATCATGATGGCCTCCTATGCGCCCAGACCTCGCAGGCCGGGTCGTGAGCTGCCATGTCGCCGGTCCAACTGGCGCCGAGTTTGGTCGCGACGGCCTTGGAGGCGGCGTTGTCGCGGTCGATATAGCTGACGATCCGGGGCGCGTCGGTGATGGTCCAGCCCCAGTCCAAGACGGCCCGGGCGGCTTCGGTCGCGTAGCCTTTGCCCTGAGCCGCGGGGAAGGTGTTCCAGCCGATCTCGATCTCGGCCTGGTGGGGCGGATGGTGAAGGCCGCAGGCCCCGACCGCTCCGGTGCCGTCGTCGAGGATGAACCAGCCGAAGCCCTTGAGGCGCCAGTGACCCGCATCTCCGGCAAAGAGCGTCCAGGCCTGTTTCGCGTCATAGGGGCCGCCGGTATAGCGGGTCGCGTCGGAGGCGTAGAAGTCCCGGTAGGCGGGCCAGTCGGACATCTCTTGCTGGCGGAGCGTCAGGCGGTCTGTGGTGAGCGTCGTCATGCGGGGACCTCGTGCCGGTAGACGAGGTCGTCCTTCGCGGGCGCCGGGGCGGTGGCGTCGCGGGTCGCGCCGAGGCGTTCGGCAAGCGCGATGGACCGGGTGTTGTCCTTCGAAATGTAGCTGACGAGCGTCGGCAGGTTGAGGGTGGCGAAGGCCCAGTTGCGGGCGGCGCGGGCGGCCTCGCTGGCGATGCCTTTGCCTTCGGCCTGGGCCATGAGAGTCCAGCCGAGTTCGGGTTCGGCGAAGGCGGGGGGCTGCTGGATCAGGACCTCGCCGAGATAGTCGCCGGTTACGCTGTCCTCGATCGACCAGGCGCCGAAGCCGTGGAGGAGCCAGCTGCCCGCGGCGGCGGCGAATTCGCCCCAGGCGGCGTCGCGGTCGAGCGGGCCGTCCTCGAACGTCGCGCGGGGGGACGCGCAGTGATCGGCGAAGGCCTCGAAATCGGCGAGGTGGGGCGCGCGGAGCGTCAGGCGCTCGGTCGTCAGGGTGGGGATCATGGGGACACCCCCGGCTGGCGGAAGACGTGGCAGGGTTTGTCCGGATCGGGGATCCGGGCCGCTGGGTCTTCGGTTGCGCCCAGCCTTTTGGCGAGCGCGACCGAGCGGTCGTTGCCGTGGGCGATGTAGTGCACGATCTCCGTCCAGCCGAGGCGGCTGCGGGCATCGGCGATCGCCGCCTTCGCGGCCTCGAAGGCGTAGCCGTGCCCTTCGGCGCCGTCGAACATGACCCAGCCGATCTCGGTCTCGGGCCAGCCTTCGGGGAAATAGGGGCCGACGAGCCCGATGATCCGGTCGTCGTCTTTGCGGGTCACCGCCCAGAGGCCGTAGCCGCGGGCCTGCCAGTGGCCGAGCGTGTAGGCGTAGGTCCTCCACGCCCTTGGACGGGGCACATGACCGCCGGCCATTGCCGAGCGTTCGGAGATGTAGAACTCCGTGATCGCCTCGGCATCCTGCGGGCCGGGGCGGCGGAGGGTCAGGCGGTCGGTGGTGAGCGTCGTCATGCGGTCCCCCCGTGACGATAGACGACGGTGTCGCCTTCGATCAGGTCCGGCTCGGGGTGCGCGCCGAGGCGCTGGGCGACGGCGAGGGAGGGGGCGTTGTCCTGATCGATATAGCTGACGAAGCGGCCCGCGCCGAGGAGGGCGAGAGCGTGGTCGCGGGCGGCCGCGGCGGCCTCGGTCGCGTAGCCCTGGCCGCGGTGGTCGGGGCCGAAGAGCCAGCCGAGTTCGGGTTCGAGATCGTCCCATTCGAGGCCGAGATGGACGAAGCCGAGGAGGGCGTCGTCGGTCTTGCGGGTGACCGACCAGAGACCATGGCCGTGGAGCAGCCAGCAAGCGGTGTAGTAGCTGAATTCCTCCCACGCCTTCTCGGGCGTGTAGGGGCCGCCGATATGGGTCGAGTCGGGACCGGTGAAGACCTGCGTCCAGAGGGGCAGGTCCGTCAGTTCGGGCGCGCGCAGGACGCAGCGCTCGGTCTCCAGCCGCGGGAGGGGGGCACGGTGGCGGGCGGCGGCCTGGGCCGCGCGGCCAGTCGGGGCCTGAGTGCAGCGGGGGGTCATGCGGGCACCTTGGCGGTCAGGCGGTAGGTGAGGCAGCCGTGGTAATGGTCCGGCGCCGGTTCCTCGGTCCGCTCTGCGCCGAGCTTTTCGGCGAGGCGGATGGAGGCCGCATTTTCGGGCTGGATGCGGACGAGCATTTCGGACCAGCCGAGATCTTTGCTGAGATGCGTCCAGACCGCCTGGGCGGCTTCGGTGGCGAAGCCGTGGCCTTCGCTTTCGGCGTCCCAGAGCGTCCAGCTGAGCTCGGGCACTTCTTCGCCCTCATGAACGGCAAGCGGGCCGACATGGCCGATGGGGCGGCCCTCGTGGACGATCACGTAGCGCCCGAAGCCGCGGATCGCCCAATGGCCGATCATGGCGGCGAAGCGGTCAAAGGTCCGGGCCTCGGTGAAGGGGCCGCCGACGAAATGGCTGCGCTCGCTTGCGCAATAGGCGGCGTAGGCGGGGAGGTCGGAGGCCTGCGGCTGGCGGAGGGTGAGGCGCCGGGTCTGGAGAGTCGCGGCGGTCATTGCAGCCCCTCCGGCCCCGGGTGGCGGTAGACGACGCACTCGTCATCGGGTCGCTCGGCAGCGGTGTCGAGCCGGGCGCCGAGGCGTTCGGCCAGCGCGATGGAGCGGGCATTCGACGGGTCGATATAGCTGACGGCCGTGGGCCAGCCGAGGTCGCCATAGGCCCAGCGGCGGGCGGCCAGCGCGGCCTCGTAGGCGATGCCCTTGCCTTCGGAGGCGGCGTCCCAGATGTGCCAGCCGAGCTCTTTCTCGGGCCAGTCGGCGGGGTAATAGGGGCCGGAAATGCCGAGGGTCCGGCCGGTTTCCTTCTCGGTGACGGCGAAGAGGCCAAAGCCGCGGAGCGTCCAGTGGCCGACCATCTTGGCATGGGCCCGCCAGGCCTGCCCGAGGGAGAGGGGGCCTCCGACACTCCGCGACCGTTCCCCCGTCAGGAAGGCGATCGCGGCGTCGGTGTCGCGATCGTCGGGCCTGCGCAGGATCAGCCGCTCGGTTTCAAGCACGGGGGCGGTCATGCGGCGCCTTCCGGTAGCAGGAAGACGTCGCGGGTGACGCCGTCGGGGAACGTGACGCGATCGGTGACCGTTCCGCCCAGCCGTTCGGCCAGCCGGCGGGCGGGCTGGTTGGTGTCGCGCATATGCGTTTCGACGCGGTCCCAGCCGAGGGTCCGGTGAGCGAAGAGGATCACGGCGCGGGAGGCCTCTGTCGCGATGCCCTGGCCGCGGAAGGCGCGCAGGAGCCACCACGTGAGCTCGTGCCGCGGCCAGCCCATGGGGTGCCAGAGACCGCATCCGCCGACTGCCGTTCCGGTCTGGCGGAACACGATGATCCACTTGCCGAAGCCGCGCAGGTGCCAATGGCCGATATCGGCGGCGAGGCGGCGGAACGCCTCGTCCGGGCGCAGAGGGCCGCCGTAATTCCCGGACCCCTCCGCATCGGCGTAGAAGTCGCGATAAAGCGGGAAATCTTCGGCCTGTGGCGCGCGCAGGGTCAGGCGATCGGTTTCGAGGGTGGGGATAGAGGTCATGCCAGAGCCTCTGGCGCCGGGTGGCGGTAGACGGTGAGCGTGCCGAAGCGGGGATGGGTGTAGTCGTCTTCGCGCCGGGCGCCCATCGCCTCGGCCACGCGGATGGACGCGCCATTGGCGGGGGCGATCATGCTGACGAGGGTGCTCCAGCCGAGCGTGCGGTAGGCGTGGTCGCGGGCGGCGCGGCCCGCTTCGCTGGCATAGCCCTTGCCGTTGCCGGACCACATGAACCAGCCGACCTCGGGTTCCGGCCAGTCGAGCGGGTAGTGCAGGCCGACGAGGCCGATCGCCTCGTCCTCGTCCTTCAACGTGACGATCCAGCGGCCATAGCCGCGCATCGTCCAGTGGCCGATCACCTCGGCCAGGTAGCGCCAGGTCTGCGCCGCATCGAGCGGGCCGCCGACGAAGCCGGCCGCGTCCGACGCGTAGAAGGCAGCGAAGGGGGGCACGTCCTTTGGCTGCGGAGCGCGCAGGATCAGCCGCTCTGTTTCGAGCGTGGGGATTGCGGCGACGAGAGTCATGCGGCCCTCTGGTGAAGCCAGGCGATGGCGTCCGGGTTGTGCGAGGGTGCGCGGGTCGGTGTCGCACCCAAACGGCGGGCGACGGCTTCTGATGCGGTGTTGCCGGGCAGGATGTTCGACGTCAGGCGCGGTTGTCCGCCTTGGAAGCTTTCCATCCACCAGTCACGTGCCGCGCGGGCGGCCTCTGTCGCATAGCCCCGGCCTCGGCCGCGGGCGAAAAGCAGCCAGCCCAGTTCCGGCTCTTCATGCGAAGGCGGGGCATGGATACCGCAGGTGCCGATGGGACCCGTGCCGTCGTCCAGCGTCCACCAGCCGAAGCCCTTGAAGGCCCAGTGTCCCATGTCGGCGGTGAACCGGCGCCAAGCCTCCCGCATCTCCATGGGCCCGCCGACGGAGCTGGACGCGCTACCATCCGCGTAGAAGGCGGCAAAAGGCGCGAAGTCCGCCTCGCGCGGAGCGCGCAGGATCAGCCGGTCGGTTTCGAGCGTGGGGATATGGAGCGCCGGGTCGGTCACAGGCCCAGTTCGTCCACGGTGGCCCCGTCCAGCAAAGGGCGGGTGAAGGAGCGGTCGTAGCGGCGGATGCATTTCGTGCGCTGGGCGTGGGCGTAGGTGCGCTGGCACTCCGCATCCGCCCACATCTTCGTGCGGTAGGCTTCGTAATCGGCGAGGCTTGGGAACGAGAAGTGGCAATAGGCGATATCGTTCGGCCCTTCGTGGGGCAGGTGATAGCCGTGATGCGTGCCGCCCAGCTTGGTCACGAGGTGGATCCACGCCTTGGCGTAGGCCTCGAACGCGTCAAGCTGATCGGGGTCGATCTCGTATCGGACGGTGCAGGTGATCATTTCTTCTTACCGAAGCCCGAGAGGCCTGGGGGCAGGCCACCGCCGCCCATGCCGGGAAGGCCGCCCATGCCCGGCGGCATCCGGCCCTTGAGCGCCTTGGCGGCCTGTTCCATCGCGGCCGGATCGCCCATATCGGGCATGCCGCCGCCCTTGCCCATCATGCCCTTCATCATCTGCTTGAGCATGCCGCCCTTGCCCATCTTCTTCATCATGTCCGCCGTCTGGCGGTGCATCTTGAGAAGCTGGTTCAGCTCGCGCACCTCGAGCCCCGCGCCCGCCGCGATCCGCTTCTTGCGGGAGGCCTGGAGGATCTGGGGATTGGCGCGTTCCTTCTTGGTCATCGACTGGATCAGTGCGATCTGGCGCTTGAGCATCCGGTCATCAATGCCCGCATCAGCGGCCTGGGCGGCCATCTTCTTGGCCCCGGGCAACATGCCCATCATACTTTCCATGCCGCCCATCTTGAGCATCTGGTCCAGCTGCATCCGCAGGTCGTTCATGTTGAACTGACCCTTCTGGAAGCGCCGCATCATGCGTTCGGCCTGTTCGGCCTCGATCGTTTCCTGCGCCTTTTCGACGAGGCTGACGATGTCGCCCATGCCGAGGATGCGGCCCGCGATGCGGTCAGGCTCGAACGTCTCGAGCGCGTCCATCTTTTCGCCGAGGCCCACGAAGCGGATCGGCTTGCCGGTGACGGCGCGCATCGACAGCGCCGCACCACCGCGGCCGTCACCGTCCATCCGGGTCAGGACGACGCCGGAGATGCCGATGCGGTCGTCGAAGTTCTGGGCGGTGTTCACGGCGTCCTGCCCGGTCAGGCCGTCGACCACCAGGAGCGTTTCGCGCGGGTTCGCGACGTCGCGGACGGCTTCGACCTGGGCCATGAGCTCTTCGTCGATGGAGAGGCGGCCCGCGGTGTCGAGCATGTAGACGTCGTAGCCACCCAGGGAGGCCTGGGTCTTGGCGCGTTTGGCGATGGCGACAGGATCCTCGCCCTTGACGATGGGCAGGGTGTCGACGCCGATCTGGGCGCCGAGGATCGCCAGTTGCTCCATCGCCGCGGGGCGGTTCACGTCGAGCGAGGCCATGAGAACGCGCTTGCCCTCACGTTCGGTCAGGCGCTTGGCGAGTTTCGCTGTGGTCGTCGTCTTACCGCCGCCCTGCAGGCCCACCATCAGGATCGGCGCGGGCGGATTGTCGATCTTGAGCGCGCCGGGATCGCCTTCGCCGGTCAGCGTGACCACGAGTTCGTCGTGGACGATCTTGACGACCTGCTGGCCCGGGGTGACGGATTTGGTGACGGCCTGGCCGGTCGCCTTTTCCTGCACGCGCGAGACGAAATCGCGCGCGACGGGCAGCGAGACGTCGGCCTCGAGCAGGGCGGTGCGCACCTCGCGCAGGGCGGTCTTGACGTCGGCCTCGGACAGCGCGCCTTGCTTGGTCAGACGCTCGAAGACGCCGCCGAGGCGTTCGGACAGGTTTTCGAACATGGGCCGTCTCCTTTGGCTGTTGTCTCACCGATATAGGACCGGCGGGGCGAAAATGCAGAACGACCCCCGTGGGCGAAACTCGCTGACGGGGGGCGATCCCGGACTTCGTGCCGGGACCGGAGGCTGTGGCTCTCCGGATGGAGGCGCTCTAAGGGGGCGGAGCGCGGGAGTCAACTGGCGCTGCGGTTCTGCTTTCGAGAGGCGGGCCGTCGCCGCGGCCGCCAAGGACAGGAGCGCCGCGGGCGGCTTGCCAGGCATTGATGCGGGCGACAGTCGGGATAGTGCCCTTGTGGGTGGTAAGGAGGGATGTGACGGGAATTTCGATGACGCGCCCATCGATCTCGAAAATCAGGATCGCGCGATGCTCTCTTCTGTAGTTGTTAATTCCCTTTCCGCTGCTGATCCTGGTTTGAGCGCGTGCGCCGCGGAAAGCCTCTAGCGGCCACTCCGCACTCGCATTTCGGAAGAAGCCCTCCTTGTGCAGAAAGACCCAGCCCTGATCCGCGTCGAGCTCAAGGCGGATCGCGTAGCCTTTCCATCCATAACGGAGGATGATGCCGATCAGGATCAGGACAACGAGCCCTGTCACTCCATAATCCGAAATCCCTTTCTCAGGGTCTCGAGTGTTTGCCCAAAGACCGTCGTCGGCGAAAAGGAAGATCGAGGCCCCAAGAAGGCACAGGACGATTGTGAGGATCGCCTCCTGAGGATATTCCTTCGCCACCAGGCGAATGTTGGTGTCTTCGGTTACGCGCACATTGTCTATCCGTCTCGGTCTCTGGATGACATAGAGGTGGGCCTGATCGGATGCCATGGGCGCGGTGCGGGCGGACTTCGGTCAGGCGGGTGCTGGCGGCGGGGGCAGCGATGGGTGAGACGGATTGGGACCGGTCGGCTGCGGCGTGGATCGCCGATATGGCGGGCGGTGGGGACAGCAGCAGGGTGGATGTGCTTGATCCGGTGATGGTGGCGCTGGCCGAGGGCTCGGGGGCGTCGGAGATGCTGGATGTGGGCTGCGGCGAGGGGCGGTTCTGCCGGATGATGGCGGCGCGCGGGCTGCGCTGCGTGGGGGTGGACCCGACCGCGGCGCTGCTGGCCGAAGCGCGGCGGCTGGATCCGGGCGGGACCTATCTGGACGGGCGGGCGGAGGCGTTGCCGGTCGAAGACGGGGCCTTCGGGCTGGTGGTCAGCTACCTCAGCCTGATCGACATCCCCGGCATGGAGGCCGCGGTGGCCGAGATGGCCCGCGCGCTGCGGCCCGGTGGGCAGTGCCTGATCGCCAACCTGCAGAGCTTTTCGACCGCCTCGCAGATCAAGGGCAGCGGGTGGCAGCGGCAGGAGGACGGGAGCGTCCGCATGACCATGAGCCGCTATCTGGAGGAGCACACCCATAAAGCCGCCTGGCGCGGGGTCGAGATCGAGAACTGGCACCGGCCCTTGTCGGCCTACATGCAAGCGTTCCTTTGCGCGGGCCTGCGGCTGGTCCGGTTCGAAGAGCCGCCCGCGATCCGGCCCGAGCGGGCGGTGCGGTATAACGAGGCGCCCTATTTCCTCGTGATGCTTTGGGAGAAACCGGTTTAACGGGCGACCGGGTATTTCGCGGTGATATCCAAGTCGCTTGTGCTGACCGGGATCGGGTCGCCGAGCTTGAGGGCGATGCGGGGCGGGCCGTCGCCGGGATCCTCGAACATCTCTCCGCCCCGGCGGCGATGCCAGCTGTTGATCCGCTCGGCCGTGAACCGCGGGGCAGCGCCCTTTTGCATGAAGGCAGAGATCGGCACTTCGCGGCGGGTGCCGCCCAGATCGAACATCAGGACAAGCCGGTTTCGGGTGACGTACCGGCGGCGTTCGTAGCGGCGCTGGGCCTCGATCCGGGCGCCGCGGAACGTGTCGAGCGGAAGCTCGGTACTGGCATTCACGAACGGTCCCTTCCGCGTGACGGAGACCCAGTTCTGCTCGGTGTCGAATTCGAGGCGCGTGGTGTAGATATGGTAAGCGAAATAGCCACCGAGGCCGAGCCCGAGAGGAACGGCCCAGTGCAGCGCTTCACCCGTGCCGGTCGGATCGACGATCCCGATGACCGGGATGGCCAGAAGCGCTGTGACGGCGCCGGTGATGGCGATGCCCGGGCCTTCGGTCAGGACCAGACGGTCGGGCGTGTCTTCGGTCGGCGTCATCGCGGTTTCCCCATCAGGCTGCGGCAGGATCGTTCGCAGCCAAATGGGAGCGGAATGGGGCAGGCCGTGGGCAATCTGGCGGAGCGGTCAGGCGTGCGGGGCGTGGAACCAGTCGTTGATCACGGCAACTACCTCTTGGTCGAGCGAGGCGGCGCGGACCGCGATCGGGGGTAGGACGATCTGCCCGGTCGGGCCGGTCGTATTGAGGACGAGGCGGGAGACGCGGCGACGTTCTTTGGACGATGTTTCATCACGGATCTCGGCACCGCGAATGTCCTTCAGATCGGCGATGATCCTGCGGCCGGGAAAGAGGCGGTGGCGTGTCCGCAGGACCGTTCCCGCATCGCGGTCGAACGTGAGAGTGATACCCCGCGTCTTGAGAAGGAGCTCCCAGACCAGAAAGGCCGCAAGGCCGATGATCGCGATCTGGAATATCTGCCCGCCAATTGTGGATGCTGCGCGTGGACCGGGAATTGTCAATATGTTGTAGAAGATCGTCAGGAAGATCGCGACCCCGAGGAGTGGCTCAGCCATGCGTCAGACCCCTGGCGGATCACGAGCCGTCTTTCGGTCTGTTCGAGAATGACGCGGGGCGGGAAGGAGGGTTCTTCAGGACGTATTCGGTCGGCAGATCGCGCCCCAGCCATCCGTTGATCTGGTCGACGAGGCCGGTCTGGATGAAGCTGCCGCTGATATGTGTGAGCGGCAGCGTTAGGTCCTCGCCCTCGGTGGTAGAGATCAGGAGGGCTGGGCGGTACGCGTCCCCGTCGCCGCTATTGTCCCGCTGGATCACCGCCTTGAGGACGTGGTCGAGCGAATGGGTCTGCCGCGTGGTGCTGAAGATGCTGCGGCAGAGGTGTTCGACGGTTCGCGCGGATCGGTCGAAGGTGAACCGTTTCACCTCGGCAAAGGAGATAAGACCGAGGAGGCCCATGCCGCCGCCCACGAAAAAGGCGATTGCGGCATCCCCAGAGGCACCGGCGGCGGCCTTCTGCATTGCGACGTAGACGAAGGCGAGAATGACCGGGATGAACAGGACGCTGAGAAGCAACGGACGGCTCTCGACGATCAGACAGTCCTGGCTTTCGTGTATCACGCGCATAGCGGGATCCGTTCTGAGCCTTTGGTTTGAATGTCGGGGCTGGGCCGAGGTTCTTTCAAGATGCGTTGCCGAGATGGTTCCTCAGCGTGGATTTCAGGCCGCAGGCTTTGCCACGTTCAGGTGGCGTTTGAGGAACGCGCCGATATGGGCGACGGCGTCGTCCGCTTCCGGGGAGAGGCCGCAATTGATCTGCCAGACATGGGGCAGGCCTTCGGTTTCCTCGATCTCGACCTCGCCACCCGCGCGGCGGAGGGCGTCGGCCATCAGGCGGGTGTCATCATGGAGCATCTCGGTCCGGTCGACCTGGAAGAGGGTCGGGCAGACCCCCTCGAAGCGGCCCAGGACCGGAGAGGCGCGGGGGTCGGACGGGTCGGCATCGGCGAGGTAGTCGAGGATCTGGCGGCGGCAGGCCTCGGCCGGGAGGAGGATTTCGCTGCGGCGGTTGGCCATCAGGGACGGGTTGATCAGGCGCAGATCGGTGACGGGCGAAAGGAAGGCGGCTGCAGCGGGCATCGGCAGACCTTCGGCCAGCGCCTGGTGAAGCGTCGCGAGGACGAGGTTTCCGCCCGCGCTGTCGCCTGCGAGGACCAGGTCTTCGGGCGCGGTCAGGGCGAGGGTGGCGCGGTAGGCGGTCAGCGCGTCCTCAACCGCTGCCGGGAACGGATGTTCGGGGGCGAGGCGGTAGTCGACATAGAGACCCCTTGCGCCCGCGGTTTTGGCGATGGCTGCGATCAGGTGCTGGTAGCCGCGCAGCGAGCCCACGGTGAAGCCGCCGCCATGGATATAGAGCAGGGTTGCCGGGCCGGGATCGCCTGCAGAGATCCATGCGGCGGGAAGATGTACCCCGTCGTGGGACAGGGTGAAGCGTTCGACCTTGAGGTCGTTCGGCTGCGGGTAGAGGACGCGTGCGTTGAGGTCGAACCCCGCGCGGGCGAGGCTTGGCCAGGGCAGCGCCAGTGCGGGTTTCTGTGCGATGCGGGCGAAGACGTTCAGAAGGCGTTGGGGGCGTGAGGTCATGGAACGAGCGTTCGCGCCGGTCGGGCCCGCGGTCAAGGGCCTAAAACTGTGCCTCGCGGCGGCCCCAGGGCAGGCCACGCCCATCGGCATTGACGGGAGAGGCCGGGATATCGGCCAGTTCATCGGCCACCGCGCCGCCGCGGCGGATTTGCCAGAGGTTCAGGGCGAAGACGATCTCGGGCGCCTTTCCGCGGGCGAGGAGCGGGAGGGACAGGGGATGTTCGGCCTGCTGTCCATTCTCGTCGAAGAGGAGTGTGACGCGGCTGGTACGTTCGGAAAGCTGGCCCAGACGGGCACCGCGGAATGTGTCGAGGGGGAGGGTCCGGCGGCCGGTGAGACCTGCGCCGAGGCGGACGGTATCCGACATGGCGTCGAAATCGGCCTCCCCCATGCCGAGCGCGGCGCCGATGCTGGCGGTCAGAAGCGATGCGAGGGCGAGACCGGCCGGCAGAAGGTCAGGGTTGATGGGGCCTGTGGTCAGCGCGGGCGGGATCAGCGCAGGCGCGACAAGAGCCAGCGCTGCGAGCCCGGCGAGGCCGAGGGAAGCCGCGATGGTAAGATGGGGAAGGCCGTGGAGCGTGAACCGGTCTGCATCCTGACATGTGATCCGCATATTCGTACTCCTTCACCACTTGGAGTGAGAAACGCAGGCGATGCGGGCGCCGTTGCGACCCAAGAGGGACGCTTTTGCGGCTTTACCGGGGAGAGGGCAGAAAGCGGACAAGCTGGTGGCGGTAGGCGATCACGATT
Source organism: Aestuariibius violaceus (assembly GCF_040779325.2). Lineage (NCBI taxonomy): Bacteria > Pseudomonadati > Pseudomonadota > Alphaproteobacteria > Rhodobacterales > Paracoccaceae > Aestuariibius > Aestuariibius violaceus. The sequence goes on along the minus strand of NZ_JBFONT020000001.1, from coordinate 968,389 downwards.
GCGGCGCTCGCGAAGCCGAGGACGATGAGATGCCAGAAAGCTCGGTCCGTGAAGAGCAGGAGGCCGGAGAGGCCCGTGATCATCGTCGCCACCAGAAGGAGGCCCGCGATGGCTTGCGCGCCGGGGAGCCAGAGGAGGAGGGCGGCGGTGACCTCCACGCTGCCGGTCACATAGCGGGGCCATTGGCCGAAACCGAGATCGTTGTAGATCTCGATGTCGGCTGTCCCGCCTAGGAGCTTGCGGAGGCCGAAATAGAGGAAGAGCGCGGTGAGCGTAACGCGGAGTGCGGTGAGCCGGTGGTCTGTTGTCGGAGTCATCGCGTCTGGCCCTCTGGTCTGGCTTCAGAGATAGCGCGGGCGGTGACGTGGGCCACGATCTTCTAGAAGATCGTGGCTTTGCAGAATTTTCTAGAAAATTCTGGGGGTTAAAATCCTTCTAGAAGTATTTTGCCCCGCCGGTGGCGGGGCTGGTTCTCGGTGCGTCAGGCGGCAAGCGCCTCGATCTCGTCATAGGCGGCTTCGATCTTGCTCTCGGCCTCCATGTTCAGCTGATCGGCGGTGATCACCTGAACGTCGGTGATGCCGAGGAAACCGAGGAAGAACTTGAGCCACGGCGTCGCCCAGTCGATCTCGGAGCCGCTTTCGGTGCCGCCTGAGGCCACGGCGATGATCGCGCGCTTGCCGTCGAGCAGGCCTTTCGGGCCATCCGCGGAATACTGGAACGTCACACCGACGCGGGCGGCCAGATCGGCCCAGGCCTTGAGTGCGGCCGGTACGCCGAAGTTGTAGATCGGCATGCCGATGACGATCGTGTCGGCCTTCTGGAGCTCGGCGACGACGGCGTTGGAGGCGTCGAGCGTCGCGTCCTGTGCGGCGCTACGGTCGGCGGGCGGTGTGAAATAGGCGCCGATCATCTCTTCGGTCACGAAGGACGGCGGTGTTTCGGCGAGGTCGCGGTGAATGACATCGCCACCAAGCTTGGCAGTGATACGGTCGGTCAGCTGGCGTGACACCGAGGCGGCATCGCGGGCCGAGGCATCGATCCGGAGAATGGTGTGGGACATGGCGGGTCTCCTCGTGGGATAAAGCGTGTGGGGGTAGAGCTAGAACCTCTCCCTTTTGCGCGCCATTCCGCAAGAATTTCGGTGACTATGTGCGCAGATGCATATAAAAGTTATGTTGTTACGTAAGGAGATCGCCAATGCCGTTCAGCAACTGGGACGAGATTCGAACCGCCTATCACGTTGCGCGGGCAGGGACCGTTTCGGGCGCGGCCGAGGCGTTGGGCGTGCACCATGCGACGGTCATCCGGCATATCGATTCGCTTGAGAGCAAACTGGGCGTAAAGCTGTTCCAGCGCCATGCGCGCGGCTACACGGCGACCGAGGCGGGCGAGGATCTTTTGCAGGTCGCAGGCGCGACGGATGACCAGTTCACCCAGCTGCTCGGGCGGATCCGGGGCCGTGGCGAGGGGGTGACCGGGGACATGGTCGTGACGTCGCTGACATCCTTGTCGCCGCTTCTGGCGCCGGTGCTGGCCGACTTTCAGGAGGAGAACCCGGATGTCCGCATCCGGTATCTGACCGGCGACCGGCTGTTCCGGCTGGAATACGGCGAGGCGCATGTGGCGATCCGCGCGGGGGCTGCTCCGGACCAGCCCGACAATGTCGTGCAGCCCTTCATGCACCAGCAGATGCGGATGGTCGCGGCAAACGCCTATGTCGCGGCGCGCGGGAAGCCGGGAAGCGTGGAGGATCTGGCGAACCACCGGATGATCGGCCACGACAGCGCGACCTCGCGTGCGCCGTTCAACATCTGGCTCAGGAACAACGTGCCGGACGAGGCGATCTCGTTCCGGGTCACCGACAACAGGGCGATGGGCGATGCGGTTCTGTCCGGCGCGGGGATCGGGTTCCTGCCGGTCTGGGAGTATGAACGGCATGACGGGCTGGTCGAGATCCTGCCGGCGATGACGGACTGGGCGGCGCCCCTCTGGCTGGTAACCCACGTGGATCTGCACCGCACGTCGAAGGTGCAGGCCTGCCTGACCTTCCTCAAGGCGCGGGCGAAGGAGTGGTCGGCGAAGTGGGGCTGAGCGAGCGGGCGCGCGGTCACCTGGCCATGCTGCTTTTCTCGATGCTCGTGGCGGGGTCGTTCTCGCTGGGGGCGTCGGCGGCGAACGAGATCGCGCCGCCGGTCCTGAACCTCGTGCGGTTCCTGATCGCGGCGGCGATCCTGGGCACGCTGGCCGTCGTGCTGGTGCCGCGGGTCCGCTGGCGGCAGGCGCGGCAGGCGCCGTGGCGGTATTTCGTTCTGGGCGGGCTTTTCTCGATCTACTTCGTGCTGATGTTCGAGGGGCTGAAGACAGCGCCGCCGGTCAGTGCGGCGGCGGTCTTCACGCTGACGCCGGTTCTGGCGGGAGGCTTTGGGTATCTCGTGCTGCGCCAGCGGATGACGGCGCGGATGGCTCTTGCGCTGGCCATCGGGGCGGCGGGGGCCATCTGGGTGATCTTCCGGGCGGATCTGGTGGCGATCCTCGCCTTCCAGGTCGGCCGCGGCGAGGCGATCTATTTCGTCGGCTGCGCGGCGCACGCGCTCTACACGCCGATGGTGGCGAAGCTGAACCGGGGGGAGCCACCGCTTCTGTTCACCTTCGGGATGCTGATGGCCGGGGCGGTGATCCTGGGTGTTGTCGGCACGCCTGCCGTCGCGGCGACGCAATGGGGCGCGCTGCCGCCGATCGTCTGGGTCACGATCCTTTACACGGCGGTCTTCGCGAGTGCGGCGACCTTCGTTCTGCTGCAATACGCGACGCTGCGGCTGCCCTCGGCCAAGGTGATGGCCTACACCTATCTGGTGCCCGCCTGGGTGATCGGATGGGAGCTGGTCCGCTCGGGGGCCGGCGCGCCGTGGGCCGTTGCGTCGGGGGTGGCGGCGACGCTTCTGGCGCTCGGATTGTTGCTCAAGGACGAAGCGCCGGTGGAACGGGCCGCGTGATTGCGCGTTGGGCGGTGTCAAAGGAAAGGACCACCCGATGCGTAATATCATCTATCTGATCGGCCTGATCGTTGTCGTTCTGTTCATTCTGCGGCTGCTCGGCGTCCTCTAGGGGCAGGCGACGGGCCGAGCTCTGCCTCGAGAAATCGTTCGAACGCGTCGAGATTGACGGGTTCGAACTGCCCGAAGGACTGCATCCAGACAGAGGCGGCGCGGAGCGCATCGGGGTCCAGCTTGCACCACTTGACCCGGCCGCGCTTTTCCTGGGCGATCAGCCCGGCCCTCGTCAGCACCATCAGGTGTTTCGAGATCGCGGCGAGCGACACCTCGAACGGCTCGGCCACGTCGGTGACGGCCATGTCATCCTCAAGCAGCATCTGCAGGATCGCCCGACGGGTCGGGTCGGCCAGAGCGGAGAAAACGGTGTCGAGGTCGCGCGACATGGCGCCCCGGGTGCCCTATTCGGACCGGATGGTCAACCGGCCGGTTGAATGAGACGGTTTGGCGCGGAGAGACTCCCCCTGCTTCATCTGGCTAAAAATACTCATTTAAAACAGATGGATAAGCGTCAACGTCCGGCCCATCGCGGCACATTGACTCTCTCCATCCCGCAGACTACCCACCCGACAACCCGAAGGAGGGGTGAAGGCGATGGGTGAGCCGCAGGACAGGGACCGGCTGAGGGACCTGGAAGAGCGGATCGCGGCCGCGAAGGGCAAGCCGGAGCCGAAACACCACTCTGAGGAGCATTACTCCCAGGCCCATCTGGCCTGGCGGATGGTAATCGAGCTGGTCGTGGGGCTGGGGTTTGGCTTTGCGATTGGCTACGGGCTCGACACGTTGTTCGGGACCCGGCCGATCCTGATGGTGGTGTTCCTGTTCTTCGGTTTCGCGGCGGGCATCAAGGCGATGCTGAGAACCGCGCAGGAAGTGACGCAGAAGGGGCAGGGCCCCGCCGAGAAGGACGAACGAGATGGCGACGGATAGCGAGGCAGGCGGCCTTTCCTTTCATCCGATGGACCAGTTCATCGTGTCGCGGCTGTTCTGTTCGGACAATGCCGAGACGGCGATCAACGAATGCACCACCAACATCGCGTGGTACGAGATCACCAATATGACGGTGTGGCTGGCGCTGTCGGTGCTTGCGGTCTTTGCCCTGCTGGTCCTCGGCACGCGCAAGCGGGGCGTCGTGCCGTCGCGGACCCAGTCGGTGGCAGAGCTGGCCTACGGCTTCATCCACAAGATGGTCGAGGATGTGTGCGGCCGCGAGGGTCTGAAATACTTCCCCTACATCATGACGCTGTTCATGTTCATCGTGATGGCGAACTTCCTAGCGCTGATCCCCATGTCGTTCTCGCCGACCAGCCAGTTTGCCGTGACCGGCGTGCTGGCGATCGCGGTCTTCGTCACCGTGATCGTCCTTGGCTTCGTCAAGAACGGCGTCGGGTTTCTGGGGCTGTTCTGGCTGACCGCCGCGCCGCTTGTCATGCGGCCGATCCTTGCGGTGATCGAATTCATCCTCTTCTGGATGCGGCCCGTCAGCCACGCCGTCCGTCTGGGCGGCGCGATCCTGGCCGGTCACGCGCTTCTGAAAGTGTTCGCGGGCTTCGCGCAGATCACGCCCGCCGCACCGCTGGCGATTTTCGGGGTGGTGTCGATCTACGCCCTCGAAGTGCTGGTGGCCGCCATCCAGGCCTACGTCTTTACCATCCTCACCTGCGTCTACCTCAAGGACGCGCTGCATCCGCATCACTAATCCATCTTCCAACCGTAAGGAGAAACACGTCATGGAAGGCGATATCGCAAATATGGGTCAATTCATCGGCGCCGGTCTGGCCGCGATCGGGTCGGGCGCCGCTGCCATCGGTGTGGGCCACGTGGCCGGCAACTTCCTGGCCGGCGCGCTGCGCAACCCGTCGGCCGCCCCCGGCCAGACGGCCACGCTTTTCATCGGCATCGCTTTCGCCGAAGCGCTGGGGATCTTCGCGTTCCTCGTGTCGCTTCTGCTGATGTTCGCGGTCTAAGAGCCGAGTTATCCTTACGGGCGGGGCGGTACTATGCCGCCCCGGACAATCCTTTAGGGCGGAGACGTCATGGCAACCGAAAGCAGTGCGGGCGAAGAGCAGGCGACGGGTCTTCCGCAGCTCGATTTCTCGACCTTCGACAACCAGATCTTCTGGCTCGTCATCGCGCTTGTGGCCATCTACTTCATCCTGTCGCGGGTGGCGCTGCCCCGGATCGGATCGGTTCTGGCCGAACGGCAGGGGACGATTACCAACGACATCGCCGCGGCCGAAGAGCTGAAGACCAAGGCGACCGAGGCCGAGGCGGCGTATGAGAAGGCGCTGGCCGAGGCAAGGTCAGAGGCGAACCGGATCGTCGCCGAAGCCAAGGCCGAGATCCAGAAGGAGCTCGACGCCGAACTGGCGCGTGCCGACGAACAGATCGCGGAACGGACCGCGGAAAGCGAAGCGGCCATCGCCGAGATCCGGGCGGGCGCGCTGGACAGCGTGCGGGAGGTCGCCAAGGACACGGCGGCCGCCATCGTCGCGGCGCTTGGCCGGGAGGCGGATCAGTCCGCCATCGACAGCGCCGTCGAAGCGCAGGTGAAGGGATGAGCATGATGCGGATGGCACTGACCCTTGGCCTTGCCGTGGCCGCCGGACCGGCGCTTGCGGCGTCGGAATACGGTTTCTTCTCGCTCAGGAACACCGACTTCATCGTCCTGATCGGCTTTCTCATCTTCCTGGGCATCCTGGTCTACTTCAAGGTGCCCCCGATGCTTGCCAAGATGCTCGACGATCGGGCGGCGGGCATCCAGAGGGATCTCGATGAGGCGCGGGCGCTCAGGGAAGAGGCGCAGACGCTGCTGGCCTCCTACGAGCGCAAGGCGCGCGAGGTGAACGACCAGGCCGACCGGATCGTGGCCCGCGCCAAGGAAGAGGCGGCCGAGGCCGCGGAGCAGTCCAAGGAGGATATCCGCAAATCGGTGGAACGGCGCCTGAACGCAGCCGAAGAGCAGATCGCCTCGGCCCGCGCGGCGGCGGTCAAGGATGTGCGCGATCAGGCGGTGAATGTCGCCATCTCGGCCGCCCGCGACGTGGTCGCATCGCAGATGAGCGCCGACGACCGCAACAAGCTGACCGACGAGGCCATCGGCACGATCGAGGCGAAGCTGCACTGACAGCGGTCCCTTCCGACGGATCTGACCCGGCCCCGCGGCCGGGTTTTTTCGTCAGTGGCCCCCGGCGGCTGTCACCAGGCCGAGCAGACCGACGGCGATGAGCGACAGCGCCCATACGACCTCCAGATCGAACCAGCTGCGGCGCAGGAATTGCAGGCCCAGCCAGCGGTATACGGCAAAGGCCAGCGCCCCGCCGGACAGCAGCATCGCCGCCGTGTGGCTGATCGCGACGAGGAAGGTCAGGCCGATGTTCCGCGCCATCAGGTCGGCCGCGGCGCGGTGGCCCATATCGAGCTCGTCCAGCCTGCAGAGCCCCAGATAGATCGGCACCAGCATAAGCGCCGCGCCGTGAGCGATGGCCACCAGAAAGGACCAGAGCGCAAGCCGCGAGGGCGGCACGCGGGCGAGGAACCGCGGGTGGCGGCGCGTGATCAGGATGTAGAGGCCGATTGCCGTGACGAGGACGCCCGCGCCGATCCGCAGCTCGGTCTGGTAGGTGACGAGCGTCCCCAGCATCGAGAAGGGCAGCAGGATCAGCAGCATGGCAACGAAATGCCCGGCGGCGAGCGCCACAAGCGCACCGAACAGCGCCTTGCGCCGCTGCTCCATCAGTGCCGACGACACGGCAAGCGGCCAGCCCATGCCCGGATTGACCCCGTGATAGATGCCGCTTGCGATCACGGCCAGCCAGAGGCCCGCCGTGGTCGTCATCAGCCCCGACACCGCCTAGACGGACGGATAGCAGAAGCTGTCGGTTGAACAGTCGCCCCCTTCAAGCCGGATCTGGTGGCTTCGGTAGCCCTTGGGGAAGTCGACCCAGAAGTCTTGGTCGAGCGTCAGGCCGCCGCCCTCACCCACATTGGCCATGACCATCGCCGCGCCGCGATCACCGGGATAGAACTGGTCATCCCACGTGGAATAGAGCGAGTTTGTCCAGTAGACCCGTTTGCCGTCGCGGCTGATCTCGACCATCTGAGGGCCGTAGCCGAACTCCTTGCCATTCGGGTGCTGCGTCTTCGCGACGATCCCGCCGATCTCGACCTTGCCGGCCAACTTGGGCGCCATCGGGTCGGAGACGTCGTATTGGTGCATCTCGCCCAGACCCCAGCAGGCGACGTAGAGGTACTTGTCGTCGAGGCTGAGGTCGATATCGGTGACGAGCGGCGGGACGGCGCCGAAGCCTTTCAGCAGCTCCGGCAGGTCGCCCGGATCGGCGGGCACCGGGTCGATGGTGACCGTCTTCTTCGCCTCGAACGTGCCGTCGGGATTGCGCCACCAGGTGAAGATCGCGCCTTGCAGGTTGGTGGTGTCGACCACAACGCCGCAGAAGCCGTATTCCTTGACCGGATCGTGGGCAGGTCGGATCTCGAGCGCCATCTGGTGGTTTTCGCCCAGATCGATCGTCTGGATGTTTTTCCGCGCCCGCAGATCCCAGAAGTGGATCCGGTGGCCGTATTTGTTGCTGAGCAGATCCTCGGGCACCAGGCCGTTTTCGAATTGCGGCGGCAGGCCCCATTCGCTGCTGACCATGTAGTCGCGCGGCAGGTTCCACCAGAAATCGTAGTGCTTGTCCTGCACCCCGCGCTCCATCTCGTAGCGGCCGAGGATCTCGAAGCTTTCGCAATCCATGATGAAGATGCCCGGCGGGCCGTCGGTCCCGTCCGGTCCACCGCCGCCGAGGGTCGAGACATAGATGCCTTCCGGCCCGCAATGGATGGTGTGGGGCCGGGAATAGCCGGTCTTGGCGAAGACCTCTTCGGGTTCGATGATCTTGTGGATCTTCGCCTTCAGTGGCTCTTTCACGTCGATAACGTAGATGCGCGAGGACCGGATGCCGGGGATGATCAGGTAGCGTCGTTCGAGGAAGGCATGCCCGGTCAGCGGGGAGAGGGCCGAGGAACAGGCGTTCCAGCCGAAATGGTGAAACTCGTCGCCCGTGTTCGGCATGAGGAGCTGGTGGACGATCTGGCTGTAGGTCTTCGATGACGGGTCCACGTCGATGACCGCCAGCCCGTCGGGTTGCGACCCGTCAGGGCTGAGCATCAGGGTGAAGGCAAGCGTTTCCACCGGCGCCTCCATCGCGATCCTGGGCGACGGATAGAACGTCGGGTCTGGTCGTAAGTTCATGATTTCCTCCCACCGGTTTGCCGGCGTCGGAGCCTTCTGCGGGCCTCCCGTCCGCCGATGGGATCAGCGTCGCGCCGATGCGCTGCGCGGGTCAACTGTTTTCGGGGATTGCTCTTGAAGCTGAGTGCTAAGGGCTGCGCCCGACCCTGGGTGGGGTGAGCGGCGTCGCGGAAATCGTACAGTGGACGATTCAGCCGCGAACGCGCGAAGCGCAGGGCGTTCCGCTGGGTGATGAGGGACGCGCCCGACCCTGGGTGGGCGCTCTTCGATACGGCTGGCGTGATCACTTCAAAGCATCCATGTCGGTCGGGCTGCGAATGACATCGCCGAGCGCCCTCCCGGGGGGAGGGTCGGGCGCGGCCCGGCGATGCCGCCGGGCCATACAGGATCACCCGCGCCGCGCCTCTTGCTCCATCCGCTTCTTTGCAAACCCGGCATTCGCCTCGGCGCGGCGCTGGGAACGGATGGCGGCTTCGACCGTGTCGAGATGGGTGGCGATGGCGGCTTTCGCGCGCTCGGGGTCGCGGGCCTGCAGGGCAGCGTTGATCGCCTGATGCTGGGCGAGCAGCGTGTCACGCGTCGGGCTTTGGTGGAACATGACCTGGCGGTTGTAGATGACGCCGTCGCGCAGGAGTTCGTACATCGAGCGCATCATGTGCAGCATGACGATGTTGTGGCCCGCCTCGATGATGGCGAGGTGGAATTCGGTGTCGAGGCGCGCTTCGTCCTCCGGGCTGCGGGGGCCTTCCGCCATCCGGCGGGTCAGCCGGTCGATGACGGCAAGGTCTTCGTCCGAGGCGAGCGTGGCGGCGCGGGCGGCGGCGATCCCTTCGACATCGCGGCGAAAGGCGAGCACGTCGAAGATCGCCGCGTCATGGCGCGCGAAAAGATCGATCAGCGCGGGCGAGAAGGCAGAGCCGAGCACATCGGCGACATAGACGCCCGCCCCGGGGCGGCTTTCCAGAAGGCCGTTCTCCTGCAATTCCCCCAAGGCTTCGCGAAGCGAGGGGCGCGAGACGGCCATCTGCGCGGCAAGGTCGCGTTCCCCCGGCAGGCGGTCGCCGGGGCGCAGGATGCCGCGCAGGATCAGCCCCTCGATCTGGCGAACGATGCCGGTGCTGAGCTTGTCGGACTGAACCTTTTCGAAGGGCATGGGGGCCTCTTGGGCGGATTGGTCAGATTATATGACCGCCGCCGCGAGGCCCACAACACGAAAAGGGCCGCCCCTCGGGCAGGAGGGGCGGCCCACTGAGCGTCTCCGTGGAGGGTGAGACGTCTGCTCGAATAACCCCTTAGATCGGGGTGATGATGACCTCGACCCGGCGGTTCTGCTGACGGCCTTCCGGCGTCAGGTTCGTCGCGACCGGCTGGCTTTCGCCGCGGCCGGTGGCCGAGATCCGGGACGGTGACACGCCGGAATTGATCAGGGTGTTCGCGACAGACCGCGCGCGGCGTTCGGACAGGCCCTGGTTATAGCCAGCCTCGCCCACATTGTCGGTGTGGCCGATCACGTTGACGCGGGTGTCGGGATATTGCTGCAGGTTCGCGGCCAGGGCGCGCAGGTCGCGCTGCAGGTCGGGCCGCAGCGTGGCGCTGTCGGTCGCGAAGAGGATGTCCTGCGGCAGGGTCAGGATCAGCTGATTGCCCGTGTTCTGGATGCCAACCTGGTTGCCGAGCGCGGCGCGCAGGGCGGCCTCTTGCTGGTCAAGGCGGTTGCCGACCAGGGCGCCACCACCGGCACCGGCCAGGGCGCCGACGACCGCGTTACGGCGGCGTTGCTCTTCGCTGTCGCCGATCTGCCCGCCGACGACGGCGCCGCCGATACCGCCGATCAGGGCACCCGTCTGGGTGTTCCGGTTCGGGTTGTTCGGATCCTGGAGCGGGGCGCAGGCGGTCAATGCGAGCGTACCGGCGGTCATGAGCGCGAGGGTTTTCGTGATCGAAGCCATGGTCTCTACTTTCATTTTTATCTCTGACAGGCGCGCAGACGCACTGCGTGCCCGGGGTATGGGGCCGGATTACAGCCCCATGCCCCTGATATTCAATAACACGTCTCTGATAGGGGAGTTCCGGCGAAAATAAGCCGGTCAGGCCGCCCCGTCCTGGCGGGCGCCTTCATAGGCCAGCATGGCGCGCTTGACCGGAAGGCCCCAGTGATAGCCCCCCAGACCGCCCGATTTCCTCAGCGCCCGGTGACAGGGAATCAGCCAGCTGACCGGGTTCCGGCCCACGGCGGTGCCCACGGCGCGGACGGCTTTGGGGTGGCCGATGGCCTGAGCGATCTCGGAATAGGTCGTCACGTGGCCCGACGGGATGCGCAGAAGCGCTTCCCACACCTTGATCTGGAACGGCGCGCCGATAAGGTGCAGCTGCGCCTCGCCGCCCAGGCCGAAGGCGGCGTGGGTCAGTTTCTCCACCGCCTCGGTGTCCTCGATGAAGGTCGCGTTGGGCCAGCGGGATGTCATGTCGTCCAAGGCGGCGTCGCGACCTGTTTCCTCGGCGAAGGCCATGCCGCAGATACCACGGTCGGTCGCCATGGCCAGCGTGTCGCCGAAGGGGCTTTCGACCCAGCCATAGCGGATCGTCAGGCCGTCGCCTTTGCGGGCGTATTCGCCGGGGCTCATCGCCTCCCACCGCAGGAACAGGTCGTGCAGGCGGCTGGTGCCGGAGAGGCCCACGGCATTGGCCGTATCAAGCGTCGTGAAGCGATCGTCGAGCAGGCTCTTGGCATAACCCAGCGTCAGGTATTGCTGGTAGCGCTTGGGCGAAACGCCCGCCCAGCGGGAAAAGAGCCGCTGGAAATGCGCCGGGCTCATATCCATCTGCGCTGCGATCTGGTCGAGCGTCGGCTGGGTCTCGGTCGAGGCATCGATCGCCTCGATCGCGCGGCGCATCACGTGGAAGTGGTAGCTGTCGGTCGGGTCGGTGCGGGTCTGGAGCATGGATGTGCCCTCCGGAGATCTTCTGTTGCCCTTAAACTAGGGGATCCGCACCCCTCCTGCGACCCGGATATTGCGCATCTCGTGCCGCGCAGGCATAGGGGCGCGGATGGCGAAACAGCTTGATTATCATACGATCCGTCAGGTCTTTGACCGGTTTCACGAGGCGGAACCCGAGCCCAAGGGCGAGCTGGAGCATCTGAACGCCTACACGCTTGTCGTGGCCGTGGCGCTGTCGGCGCAGGCGACGGATGCGGGGGTGAACAAGGCGACGAAGGCCCTGTTCGAAATCGCCGACACGCCGCAGAAGATGCTGGATCTGGGCGAGGAGGGGCTGACCCAGCACATCAAGTCGATCGGGCTCTACCGGAACAAGGCCAAGAACGTGATGCGGCTGAGCCGGATCCTGGTCGAGGAGTATGGCGGTGAGGTGCCCAATTCGCGCGCGGCGCTGGAAAGCCTGCCCGGAGTGGGGCGGAAGACGGCGAATGTGGTGCTGAACATGTGGTGGGGGTATCCGTCGCAAGCGGTCGACACCCATATCTTCCGCGTCGGCAACCGCACCGGCATCGCGCCCGGCAAGGACGTGATCGCAGTCGAGCGCGCGATCGAGGACAACGTGCCCGTCGATTTCGCCCGCCACGCCCACCATTGGCTGATCCTGCATGGCCGCTACATCTGCAAGGCGCGCAAGCCCGCCTGCCCGGCCTGCCTGATCCGTGACCTGTGCCCCTTTGAAGAGAAGACCGAGGTCTCATGAGCAAAACCTACGACGTCGTCGGCATCGGCAATGCGATGGTCGACGTGATCGCCCCTGCGAGTGACCTGTTCCTCGGCCAGATGGGGATCACCAAGGGGATCATGCAGCTGGTCGAGCGCGAGCGGGCCGAAGTGCTTTATGCCGCGATGGACAGCCGGGTGGAGACGCCGGGCGGGTCGGTGGCGAACACGCTGGCGGGTGTCGGCATGCTGGGGCTCGATTGCGGCTTTGTGGGGCGCGTGGCTGACGATGCGCTGGGCCGGTTCTATGCCGATGCGATGAACAACGGCGGCACGGCTTTCATGAATGCGCCGGTGGCGGAGGCGGACCTGCCGACCTCGCGGTCGATGATCTTTGTCTCGCCGGACGGCGAGCGGTCGATGAACACGTTTCTGGGAGAGAGCACCGCGCTCGTGGCCGACGACGTGCCCGAGGCCGATCTGGGCCGTGCGCGGTTCCTGTTCCTCGAAGGCTACCTGTTCGACAAGGACACGAACAAGAGCGCCTTCCTCGCCGCCGCGGCGGCCTGCCGCACGGGCGGCGGCAAGCCCGGGATCACCTTGAGCGATCCGTTCTGCGTCGACCGACACCGCGCCGATTTCCGGCGGCTGGTGCATCAGGAGATGGAGTTCGTCATCGGCAACGAGGAGGAATGGATGTCGCTCTACGAGGTCACCGATTTCCACGCCGCGCTCGACCATGCGGTGACGGAATGCGGGACGGTCGCCTTCACGCGGTCCGGCTCGCCCGTAACGGTGGTCCATGACGGCGTTCGGGCCGAGATCCCGGTCGACCACGTGGTCCCCGTCGATGCAACCGGCGCGGGCGATCAGTTCGCGGCCGGCTTCCTCTACGGGCTCGCCACCGGCCGCGACGCCGAGACCTGCGGCAAGATGGGCTGCGTCGCCGCCGCCGAAGTCATCTCCCATATCGGCCCGCGGCCCGAGACGGATCTGAAGGCGCTGTTTGCGAAGGCGGGGCTGGTCTGATCCGGCGCCTGCGCCTGTTCAGAGTGCGGGATTGCCTTCGGCGAGGATATTTACAAGGCAAAGACGAGCCGCAAGCTCTCCTTTCTCCAGCGGTCGTTAAGGTTAGCATCCGTTAGGGTTAACATGCCTTCGATAGGAGGTGGGGCCCCGGAGACCGGTCGGTCGGCACCTGCCGATGCAGCCGGGCTCCAGGAACCGTCTTCGCCTGCGATCATCGGCGTCCCCGCCTGTACCGCCCATTCGGTATCCGCGATTCAGCTTAAGAAAGGCTTTCTTTGCCTCTTGAAATATCCTGGGGGTGAATTGGCGCAGCCAAGAGGGGGCAACGCCCCCTGCTCCTCCCTGCCGTGAACAAAATCGTCTCGGATCAATCGCCCAGCTTGGCGTGCACCTCCGTCAGATCGATCTCCCGCACGGGCATCTTGTTCGACGGATCCTGAGGATCGTAGCCGAACAGAAGGAAGTCCTTCTTGTAGATCTCGTAGACGAGATGCATCGAGAGGTCGTCGAAGTAATCCTCGACCGGGTGGGCGCGTTTGGGGCCGTGGCCTTCGCTTTCGTTGAAACGGGGGATCGCCGCGAGGTCGACGGGCTTGGGTGTCTCGACCGCGTCGAGGACGCCCTGCATGCCGTCGTTGAACTTCTCGGTCCAGAAGATGTGGTCGTAGCGCCCGCCATTGGCGATGAAGGTCGACACGTGACTGGCAACGGGCGACCAGTGAATGTCGGGGTCCATTGGGCGGCGGAAGCGGATCGTGTCGCGTGCGAATAACAGGAACCGCCGGAACGACCGGATCTGGTCGAACTCCTGCTTGCCGTCCTCGCCACCGACCTCGATCCCGTATTTCTGGATAATCTGCGGGACGAGGTTGCCGCGGTAACGCCGCCCGTTCCGCTGGATGCCGCAGATCTTGTCGAAGAACGACGACAGGATTCGCGTGTAGGGGTTGCGCACGCAGGTGAAGGCATAGCTGCGATGGGTGGTCACGTTATCGGCGATCAGCGACTGGCTGTCGTCGATTGCCCATTTGTGCAGGCCCGACGTTGCATCGTGGATGTCGCCGTCGAAGAACTCTCCGTGGTCGGAGAAATACATGATCTGACCGATGGACGAGCAGGCGCATTTCGGCACCACCCGGTAGACCATGCTTTCGCTGGTGGTCATCCATGTTCCTGGGAAAGTTGCCATTCGTGTCACCGCGGCGGGTGCCGCCCCCTCGTTACCTCCGCGACAAAAAAGCAAACATCCCCTTCCACTTCAATGCGGCTTTCCGTTATCTGAGCGGACAAAAGCCCCCCGCACCGGATATCGCCTTGGCCAAAATCGCCTTCATTCTGTTGTGCCATAAGAACCCGGCAGGGGTGATCCAGCAGGCAGAGCAGTTGACGGCGACCGGCGACTGCATCGCGATCCACTATGATGCGCGCGCGTCCGAGGCGGATTACAGGCGCATTACCGAAGCCTTGGCCGACAATCCGGGCGTGGTCTTCGCCAGGACCCGGGTGCGCTGTGGCTGGGGCGCGTGGAGCCTTGTTCAGGCGACGCTGAACGCCATCGAGGCCGCCCTGGAGGCGTTCGAGGATACGACGCACCTCTACATGGTTTCGGGCGATTGCATGGCGATCAAGTCGGCCCGTTATGCCAAGGGCGTGCTTGACGGGCACGATGCCGACTATATCGAAAGCGTCGATTTCTTCGAAAGCGGCTGGATCAAGACCGGCCTGAAGGAAGAGCGGCTGATCTACCGTCATTTCTTCAACGAGCGGGAGAGCAAGGGGCTCTTCTATGCCTCGATGAACCTGCAGCGACGGCTGGGGCTGGAACGGGCGATTCCCGAAGATCTGGAGATCATGATCGGCAGCCAGTGGTGGTGCCTTCGTCGCAAGACGGTCCAGGCGATCATGGATTTCCTGGCGCAGCGGCCCGACGTCCTGCGGTTCTTCCGCACCACCTGGATCCCGGACGAGACGTTCTTTCAGACGTTGGTGCGCCATCTGGTGCCCGAGGAGGAGATCCGGCCGCGCACGCTGACCTTCCTGCTCTTCTCCGACTACGGGATGCCGGTGACGTTCTACAACGATCACTATGACATGCTGCTCAACCAGGATTACCTCTTTGCCCGCAAGATCAGCCCCGAGGCGCACGAGTTGAGAGATCGTCTGGGCGTGCTCTATGCCTCTGACCGTCAGGACTTCGCCGTCTCGAACGAGGGGCAGAACCTCTATTCCTTCCTCACCGGCCGCGGGCGCGAGGGGCGCCGGTTCGCCGCCCGGTTCTGGGAAACGGAAAGCTCCCTCGGCCGTGACCGGGAGCTGATGGTCGTCGTCAGCAAGAAGTGGCACGTGGCCAAGCGCCTTGTGGAGGCGATCCGGAAGTTCACCAACGTGCCGACGATCGACTACCTCTTCAGCGAAGAACATACGGAGCTGCCGGATCTCGGCGGTATCCAGTCGACGCTGGAAAAGCGCAACCGCCACCGGCGGTCGCTGATGCGGATGCTGTTCGATCATTTCGGGACCGACCGGCTGGTCATCTGCCTGGACCCGTCCCATTTCGATCTCTTGACCGATTTCGGATCCGACCGGTCGACCATGCGAGTGCTGGAGGTCGAAAGCACCTTCACCGACGAGTATCTGACCGGCCATGCCCTGCGTGTGGGGCTTGCCGGCGAAAACACCGAGGCCGCGACCCTGGAACGTCTGCTGCCGACCATCCGCTACGATATCCGCTATGAAAGCGAGCGGCTGCGGGATGCGAACTTCCCGAATTTCGGGCGCGTTCGCGAGACGTCCTCACCAGCCGAGAATGGTGCTGCGATTGCCGAATTCCTGGATGTCCCCGCCGAGATCGGGCTTCAGATCGCCGAGACGGATCATCTTTTTGCCGATTGAGGGGAGGGCGCGATGCCGACCTATGACGACCAGAATATCTTTGCCAAGATCCTGCGGGGCGAGATCCCGAACGACACGGTCTACGAGAACGACCACGCGCTCGCCTTCCGCGATATCCGCCCGCAGGCGCCGGTCCATGTTCTGATCATCCCCAAGGGGCCTTACGTCGATTTCGCCCATTTCGCAGCCGAGGCGAGCGAGGCCGAGATCATCGGCTGGATGCGCGCCATCGCCGAGGTCTGCAAGATGGAAGGGGTCGAGGCGGACGGGTTCCGGGCGATCTCGAACGCCGGAGTGAACGGCGTGCAGGAAGTGCCGCATCTGCATGTCCATATCCTGGGCGGGCGTCCGCTTGGCCGGATGCTGCAGCCCTAGCGGCTCGATCCTAAGGCAGGGTCCGCAGCCAGTCCGACACGGCGCGGCGCACGGACATCTCACCCCTGTCACGGGCGGCGTCGATCACGGCGCGCGCCTCGTCCAGGTCGACCCGGCAGATCAGATGCTTGACCGGCCCGATCGAGGCGGGGCGCATCGAGAGCGTCCTGAGGCCCATCGCGGCAAAGCACACCGCTTCGACCGGGCGGCCTGCATCTTCCCCGCAGAACGACAGCGGCGTGCCCGTCTCCTTGCAGCGCTCCACGACCATTTCGAGGTAGGACAGGAACGACACGTTCAGCGTGTCGTAGCGCCGCCGCACACGTTCGTTTTCACGGTCGGCGGCAAAGAAGAACTGCTTGAGGTCGTTCCCGCCGATCGACAGGAATTCTACCTCCTGAAAGAACTTCGTCGGCGCAAAGCCCAGCGACGGCGTCTCAAGCATCGCGCCGACCTCAACCGTCGAGGGCAGGGGATGGCCCAGGATCGTCTCGCGCTCCAGCGCCTTGTCGAGTTCCGCCTTCGCGGCCGTATATTCCTCGTATTGCGCGATGAACGGGAACATCACCGTCAGCGGCCCGCCATCGGCCGCCCGGATCAGCGCCTGCAGCTGCATCCTGAGGACGCCCGGCTTGTCGAGGCCCACGCGGATCGCGCGCCAGCCCAGCGCCGGGTTCGGCTCGTCCTGCCGCTTCATGTAGGGCAGCACCTTGTCCGATCCGATATCGAGGGTGCGGAACACCACGCGCTTGCCCTTTGCCGCCGCAAGCACCCGTTTGTAGAGGTTCGCAAGCTCCGTCCGCGTGGGCATCTGGTTGCGGACGAGGAATTGCAGCTCGGTCCGGAACAGGCCCACACCCTCGGCCCCCGACCCGTCAAGCGAGGGAAGATCGGCCATCAGCCCTGCATTCATGTGCAGCGCCACGACCGACCCGCACCGGGCCTTCGCCGGCTTCTCGCGCAGGGACGCGTAGCGCTCCTGCGCGCGGGTGGCCATCGCGATCTTGTCCTTGAACGCAGCGTGGACGGTATCGTCGGGCCGCAGGTGGACGATGCCCTGATCCCCGTCGACAAGGATCGGATCGCGGTTCAACGCCTCGGTCGTGATACCGCGCGCGTTGATGACCAGCGGGATCGCCCAGGCCCGCGCGACGATCGCCGCGTGTGACCCGACCGAGCCCTCTTCAAGCACGATCCCGCGCAGCATCGTCTTGCCGTAATCCAGCAGCTCTCCCGGCCCGATATTGCGCGCCACGAGAACGGCGTTCGGCGGGATCTCGGCGCCTGTCTCCTGCCCCTGGCCGGTCAGGATACGCAAGAGCCGGTTCGACAGATCGTCGAGGTCATGCAAGCGGTCACGCAGGTAATTGTCGCCCGCCTGCTCCATCCGCGACCGGGCCAGAGACTGCTCCTTCTCGACCGCCGCCTCCGCCGACAGGCCGCCCTTGATGTCCTCCTCCATCCGGCGCAGCCACGACCGGGAATTGGCGAACATCCGGTAGGCCTCAAGCACCTCCGCCTGATCGGCCCCCGTGACGGTCGCGCCCGACAGCAGCTGGTCGACCGACACGCGCAGGGTGTCGACCGCGTCGGTCAGCCGTTTCAGCTCGGTTACCGTATCGCCTGCGAAGGGGTTGGTGATGACGACCCGCGGTTCGTGCAGAAAGACGCAGCCTTCGACCGCGCCTTCCTGCGCGCAGATCCCGCGGAACAGAACCGGCTGCTGGTGCCGCGCGGCGATGCCGGTGCCTTCGTTGGTGAAGGCGCCGAGTTCGGTCATCTCGGCCAGAACCATGGCCACGACTTCCAGCGCATAGATCTCGTCAGGCGTGAACTCACGGGCCTGCTTTGATTGAACGACGAGAACGCCCAGCACCTCGCCCAGCCGCTGGATGGGCACGCCAAGGAAGGACGAGAACCGCTCCTCCCCCGTCTCGGGCATGTAGCGGAAACCCTTCTCGCCCGGTGCGTTCGCGGTGTTGATGACGCTTTTCTGCCGCGCCACCCGACCGACGAGGCCTTCGCCCAGCCGCATCCGCGTCTTGTGCACGGCCTCCGCCGCCAGGCCCTCTGTCGCGCTCAACTCAAGCGTCTCGGCGTCGCGGAAGAGGTAGATCGAACATACTTCGGTTTGCATGGACGAGGCGATCAGGTCCACGATCCGGTCCAGCCGCGCCTGCCCGTCGCCACCGCCATCGGCCATGGCATCGCGCAGACGCCCCAGAAGGGCGCGGCTCGATGTCTCGGCGCGGTGTGGCATATGATGTTCCCCTGTAAGGCGGTCCCGGCAGGTGCTGATCCCGGATTTACAGGTCCGCCCCTCGTGGCGCAATCACGGATCAGAGCGTGCGGCCGCCTCATGGCAAATACGATGGCAGAGCACTCTGTCAGATATCGTGATGGAGGATTTGTCCTCCCCAAGCCAGAAACGGCAATGCGATATGAGACCAGCAACCAAAACAACCCGCTGGCTTTTTTGCGGTCTGTCGGTTTCCTGCCAGACGACGAGAAGCTTGCGCAGCTTGGATCCAGCGTGTTTTCTCGTCCTGGACCTTTGGTGTGACGAGTGACGGATCTATGAGTGAAAGACGTAAGATGCAGGCGTTTGACTGGTTCAACGCGGCTGCAATTGTCGCGATAGGGGTTTTTCTCGGCTTGGCTGTCGACGGCATGGTAGACCTCGTGGGCACCCCGTTCTGGCCAATGATCATCATCATCCCGGTCCTGTTCGGATGTTGGTACGTTTTCTATCTGTTTTTGGAGCGGCTGTCCGATTGGATATTCACGGGAAGATTTTTCGTGACCAAACAAAAGATAAATAAACGCAGACCTCTCGCCCTCCTCTTCAGCCTGCCCGTCGGTATCGTCATCGGCGTGATCGGGGCGCAGTTTGGCTTAGGCGAGATCGTTCTTTAGGTCGTCCGACCCTCTACTCCGTCCACGCCACATTTTGTGCCGCCGCCCCATTTCAGACCCAATCGTGGCACCGGCCGTCCGGAATAACCGCGAAAAACCCCCTGTCCGGTCCAAGTCCCGCCGCGCCTTCGGGTGATGACGGCGCAGGTTAGGTTTTGACGGTAAAGGGTGCTTCTGCACGAGTGAGAAATCTGCCCGATGCGGGTTTGAGTATGGTGTGAAATTGCTGGAGTTGGTGTGTGCCGCATCGGCCGGGGACGTGTCCAGGACGCCCCGGCGTCCACTACGCTGACGATGGACTGGACCGCGGATTGCTGGCCGCGAGCAGGCGACCGGAATGCGTGGGAAGGGTGGCCGGGCAGCTGGGTGCCCGGCCGGGTCGGGGTCGATCGTCCGCAAGGACGGTCCCCCGGCCCACTCTATCCCTCGGGGTCGTGCCCCTAGCGGTCGAAGACCAGCGTGAAGTTCACCGGTACGGCCAGCTGGATGGAGTCGAGCCCCGCAATCTCCTGCAGCGTCACAAGCCCGTCCGCATAGCCCAGTTCGTCGGCATAGACGATCACCGGCTGGCGTGAGGCGACGGCGACCCGATCCTCGCCCACCCGCGTCACGGTGGCGAGCGCATCATAGGTCCGCTCTTCCCCGTTGGTGGCGACGGTCACGGCAAATTCCGTCTGCTTGGTTTCGCCCGCGGCCATCGTCTCGTAGTCGGCCATATCAAGCTCGGCCGTCAGCGTGGCGACCGGATGCTCTGCGACCCTGAACAGATGCTCCTGCATCCGTTCGTTGCGGATGTCGATATAGGTCTCGACCGTGGCGAGATCGATCTGGATCTCCGCCGTGCCGTCCTCGTCGACCGACCCGCTGAGGCCGGGCAGCAGATTGGGTTCTGCCGTGTCCGCGTTCTTGATGCTGACATAGCCGATCGCCGACGCCTCCCCGTCGAGCGTCCAGGCCGAAGCGGTCGTTGCCGCAAAAAGCGCGGCGCAGGATAACGAGAGAACTTTCATGATCGGTTTCCCCCTTGGAGTGAGTCTGCTCCCAGCCTAACCCGGACGATCTCGTTTTCAAAAGGTTCAACACTCTTGCATGGATAGCGGCCACCGCCATAGGTTTAACCCGTCGGCGATGGCGTCGTCGGCTTTTTCATTGTTATCCGTCCTGTACGCCCGGACATCTTCGGAGTCCGTTATGGAAGTCCGTCCCAATTTCTTCACCAATCAGACCGTCTCCAAAGCCCCACGCCCCTTCAGCGACGCGGAATACGAACGCCGGCTGGCCGCCCTGCGCGCAATGATGGCCGAGAAAGACCTGCCCGCGGTGCTGCTGACCTCGACACACAACATCGCCTACTACTCCGGCTTCCTGCCCTGCAGTTTCGGCCGCCCCTATGGCTGCGTCGTGACGCCAGAGCGCTGCACGACGATCAGTTCCCGTATCGATGGCGGACAGCCTGCGCGCCGGTCTGTTGGCGACAACGTCATCTATACAGACTGGCAGCGCGATAACTTCTGGCGCGCAGCTGCCGACCTCCTCCCGCCCGGGCAGCTGGGGGTGGAGTGGGATCACCTGACACTGTCCATGCGGACGGCGCTGGCCATCCATCTGGGCGACCGGCGGCTTGTCGATGTTGCCTTCGACACGATGGCGATGCGAATGGTCAAGTCGGACGAGGAAATCGCGCTGATCCGGGAAGGCGCACGCATCGCCGATATCGGCGGCGCCGCGATCCGCGATGCGATCCGCCCGGGCACGCGAGAGATCGATGTCGCCATGGCCGGACGCGACGCGATGGAGGCCGAGATCGCGCGCACCTTTCCGGGGAGCGAGCTGCGCGACACCTGGGTCTGGTTCCAGTCCGGCCCCAACACCGATGGTGCGCATAACCCCGTGACAACGCGTGTTCTGCAGGACGGCGACCTCCTGTCGCTGAATGCCTTCCCCATGATCTCGGGCTACTACATCGCGCTCGAACGCACGCTCTTTCTGGGCGAGCCGCCGGATGAGGTGCTGCGCCTCTGGCGGATCAATGTTGCGGCGCACGAGCTTGGGCTATCGCTCATCCGCCCCGGGGCGACCTGCGCGGGGATCTGCGCCGAACTGAACCGCTTCCTCAAATACGAAGGCGTCCTTCAGTACCGATCCTTCGGATATGGCCATTCCTTCGGCCTCCTCAGCCACTATTACGGCCGGGAAGCGGGGCTGGAACTGCGGGAAGACATCGAGACCGCCCTAGAGCCCGGCATGGTCCTCTCGATGGAACCGATGCTGTGGGTGCCAGAGGGCAAGCGTGGCGCAGGGGGGTACCGCGAGCATGACATCCTCGTCGTCACCGAGACGGGGGCGGAGAACATCACCGGTTTCCCCTACGGTCCCGAGGCGAACGTGATCCCGTCCCAACCGCTCGAGCGCGCCTATTCCGCCGCGTCGCGGTGAAAATCCATCCGCTCGTTGAAATAGCAGGCCGAGAGGTGGCCGGTGCTGACTTCTTCCATCGGCGGGCGCTCCCCCGCGCAAACCTCCTGCGCCTTGGGACAGCGCGTGCGGAAGACGCAGCCTGACGGCGGGGCGAGCGGCGAGGGAAGCTCCCCTTCCAGCGGAATGCGGGCATGGGCGGCTTTCTTCGACGGGTCCGGAACCGGGACGGAGGCAAGCAGCGCCTGGCTATAGGGATGGTGCGGCGCGCGGACGATATCGGCGGACGATCCCGTCTCCATCTGGCGGCCCAGATACATCACGAAGATCCGGTCCGAGATGTGCTTCACCACCGACAGGTCATGGGCGATGAAGAGGATCGACAGGTCCATGTCCGTCTGGATGTCGCGCAACAGGTTCACCACCTGCGCCTGCACCGACACGTCCAGCGCCGAGACGGGCTCGTCGCAAAGGATCAGCCGCGGCTTCACGATCAGCGCGCGCGCGATGCCGATCCGCTGACATTGCCCGCCGGAG
Source organism: Aestuariibius violaceus (assembly GCF_040779325.2). NCBI lineage: Bacteria > Pseudomonadati > Pseudomonadota > Alphaproteobacteria > Rhodobacterales > Paracoccaceae > Aestuariibius > Aestuariibius violaceus. The sequence goes on along the minus strand of NZ_JBFONT020000001.1, from coordinate 946,259 downwards.
AATTCATGCGGATAGCGATTGAGCAGCTTCGGCAGCAGGCCGACCCGCTCCATCATCTCGCCCGCCCGCCTGCGCACCTCGGCCTTGTCGAGATTCGGCTCGTGCGTCGTCAACGGCTCGGCCACGATCTGGCCGACGGTCATCCGCGGGTTCAGGGCGGCGAGCGGGTCCTGAAAGATCATCTGCACATCGCGCCGGTGCTTGCGCCGCTCCGTCGGAGACATCGCGGCCAGATCCTTGCCGTCGAAGATGATCTCGCCCGAGGCCACCGGCACCGTCCCGGCAATCGCGCGCGCCAGCGTTGACTTGCCCGACCCGCTTTCGCCGACAATGCCCAGCGTTTCCCCCGCCGCCAGTTCGAACGAGGCGTCGGTGACCGCATAAAGCTTGTGATGCGGTGTCCATGGCCAGGCATTGCGCGGCTGGATGTCGAAGATGACGGACAGATCCCTGACGGACAGAAGGCTCATGCGGCGACGGCTCCCGGTTCGGCGTGGCAGGCGCGGCGCAGGCGGTCATGGTGCCGAAGCTCCGGCATCACCGTCTCGCAACGCGGCATCTTCAGCGGGCAGCGCGGCGCGAAGGGGCAGCCCGCGGGCAAGCGCGACATATCGGGCGGCTCGCCCGGGATCGCGGCCAGTTCCTCCTGATCGATGTCGATCCGCGGCACCGCCTTCAGCAGGCCCAGCGTATAGGGGTGGCTCGGCGCCGCGAACAGCTCCTCGGTCGGGCCGCTTTCCATGATCCGCCCGCCATAAAGGACGATCGTCCGCTCGCAGGCCTCGGCCACGATGCCCAGATCATGGGTGATCAGGATCAGCGCCGTGTCGAACTCCGTCCGGATCTCGGCCAGCAGATCCATGATCTGCGCCTGCACCGTGACGTCCAGCGCCGTGGTCGGCTCGTCCGCGATCAAGAGCTTCGGCCGGCAGAGCAGCGCCATCGCGATCATGATCCGCTGCCGCATCCCACCCGAGAACTCATGCGGATACATCGACAGCCGCGCCGCCGCGTCGGGCATCTTGACCGCATCCAGCATCCGCGCCGCCTCGGCCCGGGCCTCCGTCTTGCCCATCCCCTTGTGCAGGGTCAGAACCTCGATCATCTGGTCACCGATCCGCATATAGGGGTTCAGCGACGACATCGGGTCCTGAAAGATCATCGCGATCTGCTCGGCCCGGATCCTGTTCATCTTCCGCTCCGGCAGGCCGAGGATCTCCTGCCCCTCGAACCGGACCGACCCGTCGGCCTGGCCGTTCTTGGCCAGCAGTCCCATGATGGCGAACGCCGTCTGGCTCTTGCCCGACCCGCTTTCGCCCACGACGGCCAGCGCGGCGCCCGCGTCCAGCTCCAGCGACAGCCCGTTCACGGCCCGCACCGGGCCGTCATTGGTCGCGAACGTGACGCTCAGATTATCGACCGACAGCAGGGTCATCAGCGGTCCTTCGGATCAAGCGCGTCGCGCAGGCCGTCGCCGATGAAGAACAGCGCAAACAGCGTGACGGTAAAGAACAGCAGCGGAAAGCCCAGCATCCAGCCGACATAGCGCATATGGTCCGCCCCCTGATTGATCAGCGCCCCCCAGCTTGTCAGCGGCTCCTGCACGCCAAGGCCGAGGAAGCTGATGAAGCTCTCAAAGATGATCATCGAGGGGACCAGAAGCGTCGCATAGACGATCACGACCCCCAGCAGGTTCGGCACGATGTGGCGGAAGATGATGACCGGGGTCGACACCCCCGTCGCCACCGCCGCCTCCACGAACTCGGTATTCTTCAGCGACAGCGTCTGCCCCCGCACGATCCGCGCCATGTCGAGCCACGAGATCAGGCCGATCCCGACGAACAGCATGAACATCGACCGCCCGAAGACGACCAGCAGCAGGATCAGCACGAACATGTAGGGGATCGACATCAGCACATCGACCAGCCGCATCATCAGCTGGTCGGTCCGCCCGCCGACATAGCCCGCCACGGCGCCATAGGTGGTGCCGACGATCACGGCCACCAGCGCGCCGATCAGCCCGATCATCAGCGAGATGCGGCTGCCCTGCACCGTCCGCGCGAACAGATCGCGCCCCGTCTCGTCCACGCCGAAATAATGCCGGTTCTCCCAGGACGGTCCGCCTTCCTCGTAGACCTGCCCGAGGAGCGACCAGTCGACCTCCTCGTTCGACCAGGGCGTCAAGAACTGCCCGAACGACGCGAAGAGGACGACAAACAGCAGCACCGGCACGCTGGCCATCGCGGCCTTGTTCCGCACGAAACGCTGGCCTGCATCCTGCCAGAGCGACCGGCCCTTATCTCCCGCCGGAAGCCCGGCCAGATCGGCCGTCTCTGCCATGGTTTTCTGAGCGAACATCGGCGGCCCCTCAATACCGGATCTTGGGGTCGATCCAAGCGTAAAGCACATCGACCACAAGGTTGAAGAAGATCGTCAGCGCCCCCACGAGGATCGTGATCCCCATGATGACCGAGTAATCCCGCGCCAGCGCTGCCGACACGAAGAATTGCCCGATCCCCCCCGTCGAGAAGAAGATGTCGATCACCACCGATCCGGTGATCATCCCCACGAAGGCGGGCCCGAGATACGAGATCACGGGCAGCAGCGCCGGCTTCAGCGCGTGGCGGAAGATCACACGCCGCATGGGCAGCCCCTTGGCGCGCGCCGTGCGGATGAAGCCCGCATTCAGCACCTCCAGCATCGAGGATCGCGTCAGCCGCGCGATCGACGCCATGTAAGAGGTCGAGAGCGCAATGACCGGCAGGATCAGATACTCGATCTGCCCCCCGCGCCAGCCGCCCCCCGGCAACCAGCCCAGCCAAAGCGTGAAGATCAGCACCAGGATCGGCGCCATCACGAAGTTCGGCAGCACCTGCGCGCCGATCGACACCCCGACGGCGGCGTAATCGAGCCAGGAATTGTGATAGACCGCCGCCGCGATCCCCAGCGCCCCGCCGCAGAGGACGGCGACGATGAACGACCAGAAGCCGTAGGTCAGCGTGATCGGAAAGCCCTGCTCGATCAGGTCGTTCACCGTCCGGTTGGTATAGGTGAAGGATGGCCCGAAATCGAACTGGGTCACGACGTTCCAGATATAGATCCCCATCCGCTCGACCATCGGCCGGTCCAGGCCGTATTTCGCCTCCAGATTGGCCAGCACCTGCGGCGGCACGCCGCGTTCGGTGTCGAAGGGGCTGCCGGGGGCGGCCTCCATCAGGATGAAGGAAAAGACGATCAGCAAAAGCAGCGTCGGGATCGCCACGGCAAGGCGGCGCAGGATGTAAACGGTCATGGCACCCCTCCGTCAGGGCGTGCTTGGGTTATCCGAAGGTGATGTCGGAGTGGGTCCCGCGGTGTCAGCGCGGGAAAGGGGCAAAGGCCCCGGCACATGGCCGGGACCAGAGGTGAGGGAACGGATCACTCCTCCGCGACGCGGTAGAAGTCCTTCACGTACCAGTTGTTTTCGGCATTGCCGTAGGGCCAGCCCTTGATCGTCGCATCAAGCAGGAAGGTGTTGGCGTAATGGTAGATCGGGATCATCCCCATATCCGCCGCCAGGATCCGCTCGATCTCGGCATAGCCCGCATTCGGATCTTCCGACGTCAGGACCGTGTCTAGGATCGCATCGACCTCGGGGTTGGAATACTTGCCGTCGTTGTTTTCATGGTCGGTCCGCAGGATCTTGGTGAAGGTCGAGCCTTCGTTGTAATCCGCGCACCAGCCCGACCGGGCAAGGTCGAAGTTCCCGGCCTTCCGCAGGTCCAGATAGGTCGTCCACTCATAGTTGGTGAGCGTGATGTCGACCCCCAGCTTCTGCTTCCACATCTGGCTGATGACGGTCGCGATCTGCCGGTGGCTTTCCGAGGTGTTATAAATCAGCTCAAACTCCAGCGGCTCGCCATCCGGGCCATAACCCGCTGCGGCGATCAGCTCGGCCGCTTCCGCGTCCCGCTCGGCCTGCGTCATGGACGCATAGTCGATCTCGGGCACGGTGAAGCCCGCCGTATCGGCATGGATGAAGTTATAGGCCGCCAGCTGCCCGCCCTGCAGGATCTGGTCGACGATCACGTCCCGATCGACCGCAAGGCTCAGCGCGCGGCGCACATCCGGGTTCTGCAGCGCCGGATGGGCATCGGGCCGCTGGTTGAATTGGTAGTAATAGGAGCACAGACGCGAGATCGAGGTCGCCTCGTCCGGATACTGCTCCTGCAGACGCGGGAAGGATCCAGCGGGCAGCGGTTCCAGATGGTCGAACTCGTCGGCTTCCCAGCGGGTCAGCGCCTGGTTCACATCGTTGATGATGACGCCGGTGATCTCTTCGATGATGACACTGTCGGCATCCCAGTATTCCGGGTTCTTCGTGGCCGACCAGCGCTCGTTCAGGGCGACCTCTTCCAGCACATAGGCGCCGTTCGACACCATGTTCTCGGGCGCGGTCCAGTTGTCGCCGTGTTCTTCGACCGTCGCGCGGTGGACCGGCATGAAAGTGGCGTAGGTCACAATCGACGGGAAGAAGGGCAGGGGCTGGGTCAGGTTGACCCTGAGCGTCCGCTCGTCGACCGCCTCGACGCCCAACGTCTCGGGATCTGCCTCGCCGGCGAGGATCTCGGCCGCGTTCTCGATCGACGACAGCTCGATATACCACGCATAGGGCGACGCCGTCGCGGGATCGACCGCACGGCGCCAGGAATAGATGAAGTCCTCGGTCGTGACCGGATCTCCGTTCGACCAGCGCGCATCCTCGCGCAGCGTGAACGTCCAGGTCGTGTAATCCGTGTTTTCCCAGCTCTCGGCGACGCCGGGAATGATGTTGCCCTCGGCATCCTGGCTCACCAGCGCCTCGAAAAGCTGGCGGATCGCGTGAAAGCCCGCGGTCTCTTCGTTCAGCGCGGGATCAAGCGTCGGGAACTGGTCGAGCAGGCGGTAGGAGAACGTCTGGTTCTCGGCCAGCGGCTCCCCGGTTTCGGGATGCGTCTCCTGGCCGAGCGCGCTCTGGGTGGAAAGGGCAACAAACGTGGCGGCGGTAAACGACAGAACGGTTCTACGCTTCATGAGGTATCTCCCTGTCTTGCGGTGACCATGGATCTGAGGCGGCCCCGCTATTTCTTAATGGCAGGCATCCTTCGCCTCTTTGGCGAAAGGTGCAAGAGCCGCGTAGGGTCAAACCGGTGCGAAACCGGGCAGTTGCCTAGAATTGCCGCAGAATGAAAAGTTCATCTTCCGCATAGAAGGCCTCCTCGTCCTGACCTTCCGTAAGGTCAGGCATTCCAAGGAGAAAATAGGCCCAGGCCGTGCCGCTCCCCTGGTCGAACCAGGCCCCGCCGGAGAAGCCCAGCGCGTGCCCCGCATGGCCGACCAGCTTTCCCGGAATACGCGGGTGGCCCTCATAGACAGACAACCCCAAAGCGAATCGCTGGAACAGCCCGTCGCCGTCTTCCCCGTTCTTGCCGTCATGGGCCCACTGCACCTCGCGCTGCATCCGCCCGGCAGCGTCATCCCGGCCGATCAGCCGGGCGAGCCGGGCGGCTTCGCTGACGCTCATCCTGAGGCCCGCATGGGGCGAAAACCACGAGGTCTGCACGCCGGGCCGCCAGTCCTCCAGCGATTGCCCGGCCCCGTCCCGCCAGATCAGATCGGCGTCCCACTCCGCCTCCGGCCCGTCCACCTGCAGGACCAGCCGCCCGCCGGTCCACTGGTAGAGCGGCAACCGCCGCTTCCGCTCGTCCACGCCTGCCCAATTGAACCCGCCCGCAATCCCCGCGGGTTCCAGCACCAGCCGCCGCAGGATGCTGTCGAACCGCTCGCCCCGGACCACCTCCAGCACCTGCCCGAGCAGCACGTAATTCAGGTTCGCATAGCGAAAGAACATCCCCGGCGCGTCGCCCGACAGCGCCGTCGGCGTCGCCTCAATGAATGCCGTCACCGATCCCGGCGGATCGACGATGTATCCCCCGTGATCCGTCAGCCCCGAGAGATGCGAAAGCAGATGCCGGATCCGCACCTTCCGCACCTGCGCGGGGGCGTCGTCCCACCCGATCACCTCCACCAGTGGTTCATCGAGCGACAGCCACCCCGCCAGCACGGTCTCCACCACCGCCCGCGCCGTCGCTGCCTTCGAGATCGAGGCCACGCGCACCCGCACGCCTGCATCCTCGACCGGCGGCCCGCCGGGTGTGGCCCGCCCGAAGATCGCTGCCCGCTCGTCTCCCTCGGGCGAGATCCGCGCAAGCGCCCCGGCCAGCACGCCCTCAGGGGCAGGCCGGGCCGTCAGAGCCTCGATATGTGCGCAGATCGTATCGAATGGGTCGTCCATGTAGCCACCCAACGGTGCTTCTTTCCGCATGGCAACCCCAACGGCGCATCGTCACGGCAGGGCGGCATTCCCGGTTGACCAGAGCAGTGCAAACCTTTCCCCATAGAGGAAACAGGAGACGGCCCATGCCCCCCAAATTCGGCACCAGCGGCCTGCGCGGCCTCGTCACCGAACTGACGCCGGATCTGGTCGCGGACCACGTCCGCGCCTTCGCCGCCGCCTGCGACACCGGCACGGGCCTCTATGTCGGGCGCGATCTGCGGCCGTCCTCTCCCGACCTGGCCGAGACCGTGCTGACAACGGCGCGCTCCGCGGGCCTCGACGTGACCGATTGCGGCGCCGTCCCCACCCCCGCCCTCGCGTTCGCCGCGATGCAGGCAGGGGCCGCCGCCATCATGATCACCGGCAGCCACATCCCCGCCGACCGCAATGGCATCAAGTTCTACACACCCTCCGGAGAGATCACCAAGGCACAAGAACAGGCCATCCTCGCTGCGCTCGGCCGGACCCCGGCAGGGCAGGGCACCCGCACCACCCGCACGGATGTCGCTGCGCTCTACGCGGACCGGTATCGCACGGGCTTCGACGGCACGCTCAAAGGCCTGCGCATCGGCATCTACCAGCACTCCACCGTCATCCGCGACCTGATGACCGATCTCATCGGCGGGCTCGGGGCCGAGGCCGTCCCCCTCGGCCGGTCCGACACCTTCATCCCCGTCGACACCGAAGCGGTCGACGCCGCGACCCGCGCCCAGATCGCCGACTGGACGCGCAGACACAGCCTCGATGCGCTCATCTCCGCCGACGGGGACGCCGACCGCCCGCTGCTCGCCGATGCGGACGGGGATGTCGTCCCCGGCGATATCCTCGGCCCCCTGACCGCCGCCGCGCTGGGGGCCGAGCGCATCGTCACGCCTGTCTCCTCCAACACCATGGCCCAGCTTTCGGGCCGCTTCGCCGAGGTCAGCCTGACCCGCATCGGCTCGCCCTACGTCATCGCCCGGATGGAGGAGCTTGGCGGCAACGTCGCGGGCTACGAGGCCAATGGCGGCTTCCTCCTCGGCTTCGCGGCCCAGGCCCCCACCGGCCCGCTGCCGCCGCTCATGACCCGCGACTGCCTGCTGCCGATCCTCGCTCCGCTCGCCGAGGCGCGCCGCCGGGGCGGGTCGCTCAAGGACCTGATCGCCGACTGGCCCGCCCGCCGCACCGCCAGCGACCGCCTCCAGAACGTCCCGACCGAGGCGAGCAAGGCACTCATCGCCCACCTCTCGGACGACCCCTCCGCCTTCCTCGCGCCGCTCGGTCAGGCGGCGGCAACCAACCGCACCGATGGCCTGAGGATCACGCTCACCGACGGCCGCATCCTGCACCTGCGCCCCTCCGGCAACGCCCCCGAACTCCGCTGTTACGCCGAAGCAGACACGACGGAAGCGGCCGCTGCCCTGCGGGACGCCGCCCTCAAACTCGCTCAAGAGGCCCTTGATGCGACCTGACATGCTCCGCCCGGTTCAGTCCCCGGGCAAGTGCTGCAACCTTTGGAAGAGACTCGCCACGTCACCGCGCTTCCGGGTAGATTTTTACATGCCGATCTTGAACAAAGAACCGTAGGCTCGGACGAAAAGGATCCGCCCAATGTCCCAGATCACCCCGGTTCTGCTCTGCGGCGGCTCGGGCACCCGCCTTTGGCCACTCTCCCGTAAGTCCTACCCGAAGCAATTCGTGCCGCTCCTCAGCGACGAAACGCTCTATCAGGCCACCGCCAAGCGCCTGACCGGCGCCAACGGCACCCATGCCTTCGCGCCGCCAATCGTCGTCACCAATTCCGACTTCCGCTTCATCGTCACCGAACAGCTGCAGGAGACCGGGATCGACCCCGGCGCGGTCCTGATCGAACCCGCGGCGCGCAACACCGCCCCCGCGATCCTCGCCGCGGTCCTGCACGCCCATGCCAATGACCCCGAGGCGATCCTCCTCGTCTCGCCCACCGACCAGGTCGTCCCCGACCCGGCCGCCTTCCGCAAGGCCGTCGCCGCCGGCCTGCCCGCGACGGACCAGGGCCAGCTCGTCACCTTCGGCATCACGCCGGACCGGGCCGAGACGGGCTACGGCTACCTCGAACTCCACGCGCGGCCCGACGGCGACACCCCCGTCCCGCTCAAGAGCTTCACCGAAAAGCCCGACGCGGCCACCGCGCAGGAGATGCTCGAGGGCGGCTGCCACCTCTGGAACGCGGGCATCTTCCTCTTCCGCGCCGCCGACATGATCGCCGCGTTCGAGGCGCACGCCCCCGGCCTTCTCGGCCCCGTCCGCCGCGCGGTCGACGGCGCCCAGCCCGATCTCGGCTTCCTGCGCCTCGACCCCACAGCCTTCGCCGAGGCCGAAGACATCTCCATCGACTACGCCGTGATGGAGAAATCCGCCAACCTCTCCGTCGTGCCCTATAGCGGCGGCTGGTCCGACCTCGGCTCGTGGGAGGCGGTGTGGCAAGAGATGCCTCGCGACGAGGCCGGCGTCGCCGCCGACGGGCCGGTGACCGCGATCGACTGCCGCGACACGCTGCTCAGGTCCGAGGCGGACAGCCTCGAACTCGTGGGCCTCGGCCTCGACAACGTCATGGCCGTCGCCATGCCCGACGCCGTGCTCATCGCCGACCGCTCCCGCGCGCAGGACGTCAAGGCGGTGGTCGACACGCTCAAGACCAAGAACCGCAGCCAGGCGACCCACCTGCCGCGCGATTACCGCCCCTGGGGCTGGTTCGAAAGCCTCGTGGTGGGCGACCGCTTCCAGGTCAAACGCATCGTCGTCCGCCCGGGCGGCATCCTCAGCCTGCAAAGCCACGTCCACCGGGCCGAACACTGGATCGTCGTCGAAGGCACCGCCCGCGTGACGATCGGCGAGGAGGTCCGCCTCGTCACCGAAAACCAGTCCGTCTTCATCCCCCTGGGAGAGGTCCACCGGATGGAGAACCCAGGCAAGGTCCCCATGGTCCTGATCGAGGTCCAGACCGGCAGCTACCTGGGCGAAGACGACATCACCCGCTACGAGGATCTCTACGCCCGGGGCTAGAGCGTCTATCTTTCCTCACCAAATTGCCGGATCAGACGGACTCCCAGATGATCCAGCCGCCTGTCTTCTGTTGGAAGACTGCGGCGCGCAGGGCGTACGTGATCCTTTCCGCCGGGGACTGAAAAGGTTGAGTTTCGGCACATACCGCGCTGTAGCGAAGGTCGGGAAGAGTCATCTTGGGCATTCGACATTACAAAGCGAAGGTCTGCAAACCTTCTCCTTGATCGCCACCGTTTCGCTAGTCAAACTGACAAAAAAAGATTGAAAGGCTGCAAATATTGGACGCTATTACGATTTTCGCAATCGCTTGGTTGCTCCTACCCATCCTTCTTTTGATCCTCTGGCTTCGCGCTCGTGGCGCAAAGAACCGTGCCGAAAAACGGATCGCGGAAGCAGAAGCGACCGCAGAATCGCTCAAGGAAAAATATGCGCCCATCATTTCTGTTGAGGATGAAGTCTCGACTCTCAAGGACACGGCAACAAAGATACTGAAGCAAATCGAAGAGACGCGTAGCTCTTATTCCGAGAAGCGCGCCACGCTAAAAAAGTTAGAACAACAAGTCGCAATTTATGACGAAAAGCTCTCCTTCGCGGAGTTGGGCGTCTATGAACCACATTTCGAGTTCACCGACTCTGACGAATACAAGCAAGAGATCAAACGCATCCGCGACCGCCAGAAAGCAATGGTCTCGGCCAAGACCTCGACCCTTTGTCCAACTGACTGGCAAGTGGATGGGAGCCGCGCCAAGGGGCAGACGATGATTAACCGCCAGACCCGTCTGACCATGCGCGCCTTTAACAACGAATGCGAAGCCGCAATTGCAAACACGCGCTGGAACAATGTCAACGCGATGGAGAAGCGTATCCTCAACGCGGCCAAGCAAATCGACAAAGCCAATGAGTCAATGAACCTGCGCATCAGCGAGCAATATGTCAGCCTTAAGTTGGACGAATTGCACGCAACCCATGAATACCGAGAACGCCTCAAGATGGAGAAAGAAGAGCGCGCCGAGCTGGCCCGCACGGAACGCGAAGAGAAAAAGCTACTAGCGGAGGCTGAAGCAGCAGAACGTGAAGAGGAAAGGTATCAAAAGCTCTTGGACAAAGCGCGCTCAGAGGCGGGCGTAGATGAAGGCCGCATTGCGGAGCTTGAAGCCGCTTTGGCCGAAGCCCACGCGACGAGCGAACGCGCCCGCGCGATGGCTGAGATGACCAAATCCGGCTATGTCTACATTATCTCGAACATCGGTTCCTTTGGCGAGGATGTAGTCAAGATCGGCCTGACGCGGCGACTTGAGCCAGACGACCGGGTAAAAGAGCTTGGTGACGCAAGCGTCCCGTTCGGCTTCGACACCCACGCCATGATCTACTCGGATGAAGCGCCTGCCCTCGAAAACGCTCTTCACAAAGAGTTTGCAGACCGCCGCGTGAACGCTTCCAACATGCGCAAAGAGTTCTTCCGGGTCGGCTTGGAGGAGGTCGAGGACGCTGTGAAACGCCTTGCCCCGTCCGCCAGCTTTTTCTCAGACCGTGAGGCGCAGGAGTGGCATGAAACCCTCTCCCGCCGCAAAGAGGCGTTGAAGGACATGGCCAGACCATCAGACGAATTGCCGGAAGCCATATAGTCTTGAAAGTTGCCATTGGCGCAACTGCAGCGAAAGCTCACGTCATCCCGCTATCTGGACATGAACCCATTGCCGCGCCCGTGCGTCAAAAACGCTCCATTGCAAGATTGCGCACGCAGCCATTGCTCACGCAGCCGTGCCTGTGAAGGCCGGCTACCTCCGTAGGGCGGGGCTCACCCCGCTGTCCGCATCATTCCCCGGCCCAACCATCCGCAGTAGGGTGGGGTTTCACCCCACCTTTCCCACCCCGAAACAATCCCGCCCTCCGTATCATTGTCCCCGGTGTTGCGCTGCACCGCAGCAGAACGGTCCGTTACCCCGCAAACTCGCTCAAAGATGTCCGACAGAATGCCGACGCGATGCCGACCGGATGCCGACACGCCGAAATCCCCTAAAAAACCTGCGTTAACACATGATTCGCGGCACCCCCGCCGGTGCCGCCCAAACCGTTCCATATCGCCGATTAACGATATGTCAGGATCCGTGGTGCCGCATCCTGCCGTTTCTCGACAAGGCTACCGCTAGGACGTCAACGTCCGGTCCAGACAGGCCGAGATCATGTCGGGCATCATCGACGCCGGAACCACCTCGAACGGGATCTTGTACAGCGTCTCGCCCTGCCAGATCGCCTCGAACTCCCACGTCCCCGGCACCATTTCCTCCGGAAAATCAAAGCTGTAGGCGTTGATCGAATTCCCCGCCCCACCCAGCACCGTCAGATAGCGCTGCTCGGTCACCCCGCTCTCCCGGAAGGGCGGATGCCGCAGGATGATCTCCACATCGTTATAGACGGCCCCGTCCGGCGATTTCGACACGATCCCGAAGGTCATCACCCCATGCGCCGGCACGATCTGCCCGTGCCAGCGGATGCGCGGCACGTCGTCATAGAGGTCGATCTTGCCCGCCGCCGTCTCAGGCGCCGGAGATTCCCCGAACGTCTCAACCGCACAAAACGCCCCATGCGCCACCGAAATCCGCGGATCGATAAACGCCGCCCCCGCCGCACTCAGAGGCGCAGCCAGAACCAGCAGAGGAAGGAGATATCTCAACATAATCAAACCTCTCTAGATCGCCGCGGGTGCTGTCAACCGGCCTGCCGCCGAACCGGCACCGCACTCAGCAGATCCTTGCGACACAAACCCGCAAGCTCCGGCACGCTGTCGGGATGGACCACCTCGAACACGACCTCGTAGATCGTCATGCCCCCGGATTGCCCACTCAGCCGCCACAACCCCGGCAACATCTCGTAGGCGTGGTTCAGCCCGTAGGCATGCACGTTCGCCGCGCCCGAAACCAGCGGGATCTCCGCCACCTGCCGCGTCCGCCCGTCGGATCCCATCGCCGGATGCTCCAACACCATCGTCGCGTCGAAATAGTCGAACCACGGCGCCAGCTCGACGATCACCCCCAGCGTCGCCCCGTATTCCATCGGGATCCGGAAGGTTTCGACGACCAGAGCCTCATGCAGGCCCGGTATCATGTGCCGCTCGCCCTTATAGGTATCCGGGGCTTGGTGGATCTCCTCCGGCGCGCCGGGGCAGAAGAGCCCGGCCTTGAGCGAAACCACCTGCGGCCGCTGCAACGCAACCTCAGCGCCCAGACCGGTGCCGCTCCCCACCAGCAAGGCCGGAAGGACGACGCGCCAGAGAAACGCGGTGCCACGGTCGCGAAGCATACGCATACCGCGAGTAGAATCACACTCAGCGAATCAGTCAACCGTGGTGATTCGGATCGGCAATTTTTCGATCGGCCAGCTAACCGATCGCCGCCGCCTTCACGTCCTCGTCGATGAAGGGCACGTATTGCGCGAAGTTGTCCGAGAACATCGTGACCAGCTTGTCCGCCGCTGCGTCATAGGCCGCCTTGTCCGCCCAGGTCGACCGTGGATCCAGCAGGCCCGCATCGACCCCCGGCACCGTCACCGGCACCTCGAAGCCGAAATTCGGATCCTTCCGGAACGTCGCCTCGCTCAATGACCCGTCCAGGGCCGCCGTCAGCAGCGCCCGCGTCGCCTTGATCGGCATCCGGTTGCCGGTGCCATAGGCGCCGCCCGTCCAGCCGGTATTCACCAGCCAGCAGGTCGCGCCATGCTTGGCGATCTTGTCGCGCAGCAGGTTCCCGTAGGCTTCGGGCCGCCGCGGCATGAAGGGCGCGCCGAAGCAGGTGGAAAACGTCGGCTCCGGCTCGGTCACCCCCCGCTCGGTGCCCGCAACCTTCGACGTGAAACCGGACAGGAAGTGATACATCGCCTGCGCCGGCGTCAGCCGCGCGATCGGCGGCAGCACCCCGAATGCGTCGCAGGTCAGCATGATGACGTTCTTCGGATGCCCGCCCAGACCCGTCTCCGACGCATTCGCGATGTAATCCAGCGGATACGCGCAGCGCATATTCGCCGTCAGACTGTCATCGTCGAAATCCAGCTCGCGGGTCTCCTCGTCGAAGACCATGTTCTCGATCACCGTCCCGAACTTGGAACAGGTGCCGTAGATCTCCGGCTCCGCCTCGGCGCTCAGGTTGATCGTCTTGGCATAGCAGCCGCCTTCGAAGTTGAAGGTCCCCCGATCCGACCAGCCATGCTCATCATCCCCGATCAGCACCCGGCCCGGATCGGCCGACAGGGTCGTCTTCCCCGTCCCCGACAGGCCAAAGAAGACAGCGGTATCCACCGGGTTGCCCTGTGCGTGATTGGCCGAGCAATGCATCGGCATCACGCCCTTCTCGGGCAGCAGGTAGTTCAGCAGGGTGAAGACCGACTTCTTGTTCTCGCCCGCATATTCCGTGCCCGCGATCAGGATGACCTTCGCGTCGAAGTTCAGCGCGATGACCGTCTCGCTCCGGCAATTGTGCCGCGCGGGATCGGCCTTGAAGGACGGGCAGTTGATGATCGTGAAATCGGCGGTGAACCGGTCCAGCTCCGCCCGCTCGGGCCGCCGCAGCATGTGACGGATGAACAGGCCATGCCAGGCCAGCTCCGTCACCACGCGTACATCCAGCCGCAGCGCGGGGTCGGCCCCGGCATACAGGTCCTGCACGTAGTAGGTGCCGCCTTTCATATGCTCCAGCATGTCGGCATGCAGCGCCTCGAACCCGTCGGGGCTCATCGCGGCGTTGTTCTCCCACCAGATGTCGCCTTCGACCGAGGCCGTCTTGACCACGTGTTTGTCCTTCGGCGACCGGCCCGTGAACTTGCCCGTCGTCACCAGAAACGTCCCGCCGCGGCCCAGCTTTCCCTCGTCCGCGGCCAGCGCATATTCGATCAGATCCGGTTCGAGAGCGTTGTAATAGACCTGCCCAAGCCCTTCGATCCCTTGATCTTCCAGCTTGAACTGGGGATTCACCCGTCCATGGTCCATTGCGTGCTCTCCCGGTATGAAGGCGGGTCCGTGCCGCCCGGTGGGATGCGCTTAACATGCTGGAAAGCCGGCTGAATAGCCGCAGATCAGGCCGTTAGCGCAACCAAGTTCATGTTATCGCAACCAGCAGCGGGCACTTGCCCATCGCATGTCGTATTTTGGTCATCTGATGGACGAACAAGGCACCCACATTGCCGTGCCCCGGGGGGCTAGTGGTGTTTTGCAATTGATTCGGCGGTCGAAACCGGCGAGACAGTGGGGTAAACTCAAGAAAATAACGTGTTTCCGTTGAGGAGGAGCCATGGCACGGATCGCATTGGTCGATGACGACAGGAACATCCTGACCTCCGTCTCCATCACGTTGGAGGCAGAAGGCTTCGAGGTCGAAACCTACAATGACGGCCAGTCCGCCTACGAGGCGTTCAGCAAGCGGATGCCCGACATGGCCGTCCTCGACATCAAGATGCCGCGGATGGACGGGATGGATCTGCTCCAGCGGCTGCGCCAGAAAACCTCGATCCCGATCATCTTCCTGACCTCCAAGGAAGACGAGATCGACGAGGTCTTGGGCCTGCGTATGGGCGCTGACGACTACGTCAAGAAACCGTTCTCCCAGCGCCTGCTGGTCGAACGCATCCGCGCGCTTCTGCGCCGTCAGGATGCCATCGCGGGCAACGGCCCGGAAGAAACCGAAGAGACCAAGGTGATGATCCGCGGCAACCTCACAATGGATCCGCTCCGTCACGCCGTCACCTGGAAAGGCCGCGACGTCTCGCTGACCGTCACCGAATTCCTGCTGCTTCAGGCGCTCGCCCAGCGCCCCGGCTTCGTGAAGTCGCGCGACCAGCTGATGGATGTGGCCTATGATGATCAGGTCTATGTCGACGACCGCACGATCGACAGTCATATCAAACGCCTCCGCAAGAAGATGCGCACGGCCGACGACGAATTCGCTGCGATCGAAACGCTCTACGGCATCGGCTACCGTTACAACGAAGAGTGAGTGAATGGCGGTCGCCGAGGACATTGATGTCAGGGATCTGAAGTCGGTCCGCGACGCCGCCGAAAAGATCGAGCGGCAGCGGGCCCGCGATCCCGAGATCGTCATCGGTGACGAATACCTCACCCCCATCTCGCGTGAGGGAAAGGCCCGCGGACGGCGCAAGTTCATCCGCCTCAAGCGCTCTCCGCTCGCCCGCAAGATCATCACCTTCAACCTGATGGCGCTCGTGCTGCTTCTCGCCGGCGTCCTCTACCTGAACCCCGCCCGCGACAGCCTCGCGGCCCAGCGGGCCAACGCGCTTGTCACCGAGGCCAAGCTGGTCGCCGACGTCTACGAAGCAACGCTTGGCCAGCTCGACCTCGCCACCGACGACGCCTCGCGCATCCTGCGCCAGCTCGAGCTGCGGACCGGGACCGACATCATGGTCCTCAACGCCGCAGGCGCCGTCATCGCAACGACCAAGGACAGCCCGTCGGGCCAGGTCGGCCCCGTCGTCGGCCTGGAAGAGACGGGATCGGGCACCGTCGTGACCGATCTTCTGTCGCTGATCTGGGATGGGCTCGCGCGGCTCAGCAATCTCAACGCGCCCGAGCCGACGCAAGTCAACGTCATCGCTATCGCCCGCGAGCTTCATCCCCTCGCGATGACCGGCGTCACCCAGGTCAAGACCGCCCGCGACCGCGAAGGCGGCACTATCTTCACCGTTGTCTCGCCGGTTTTCGATAACGGCACTCCGGTTGCGACGGTCGCTGTCGTCTCGGCCGCCGGTGAGATCGACGGCCTCGTCCGGCAGGAGCGTGAGGATGTGCTGCAGATGTTCGTCTTGGGCATCGTCGTCTCGATCTTCCTCAGCCTCGCGCTGGCCTCCACCATCGCCAATCCGATCTCCGACCTCGCCGCCGCGGCCGAAATCGGCCACGAAAAGAACGCCCGCAAGATGAGCCCCCACCGCGTGCGCATCCCTGACCTCACCGCCCGCCCGGATGAGATCGGGCGGCTTTCGGGCGCCCTGCGTGGCATGGTCTCGGCTCTTTACGAACGGATCGAGGGCAACGAACAATTCGCCGCCGACGTCGCACACGAAATCAAGAACCCGCTCGCCTCGCTGCGCTCCGCCGTCGGCACCCTGCGGCTCGCCAATCGGGACGATCAGCGGGAAAGGCTCCTCGATGTCATCGAACATGACGTGCGCCGCCTCGATCGCCTGGTCAGCGACATCTCCAATGCCTCCCGCCTCGACAGCGAACTCGTCAAGGAAGAGGAAGAGGCGTTCGATATCCTCAACATGCTCACCAACCTCACCAGCTTCCTGTCGGAAGAGGCGCATAAGAAGGAAATCGACTTCATCACCGATATGCCGAACCGGCCGATCCATGTGAGCGGGCTCGAGGCACGGCTGGCCCAGGTCTTCGTCAACCTCATCACCAATGCCATCTCGTTCTGCGAAGCGGGCGACGCGATCCGCATCTGGGTCCGCAAACGTGACAACCGCGTGCTGGTCGTGGTCGAGGATACGGGCCCCGGCATCCCCGAATCGGCGCTCACCAAGATCTTCCAGCGCTTCTATTCC
The DNA here is from genome assembly GCF_040779325.2 of Aestuariibius violaceus. Taxonomy (NCBI): domain Bacteria; kingdom Pseudomonadati; phylum Pseudomonadota; class Alphaproteobacteria; order Rhodobacterales; family Paracoccaceae; genus Aestuariibius; species Aestuariibius violaceus. The sequence goes on along the minus strand of NZ_JBFONT020000001.1, from coordinate 929,329 downwards.
GAGCGTCCGGAAAAGCAGTTCGGCAACAATTCCGGCCTCGGCCTCGCCATCTCCAAACAAATCGTGGAGGCCCATGGCGGCGTGATCTGGGCCGAAAACATCCGCCCCACCGACGCCGACCCGGATTCCGCACCGCTCGGCGCACGCTTCGTCGTTGGCCTCCCTGTCTGAGACCTCCGCGCCGCGCGCGGATGCCACCGAAACCGTCATCCACGCCAGCGCCGTCGCCGTCGCAAACCGCGCCCTTGTGATCCTCGGGCCGGCCGGCAGCGGAAAGTCCGCCCTCGCGCTCGACCTCATGGCCTACGGTGCCACCCTGCTCGCAGACGATCGCACGCGGCTGGTCCGCACGGACGGCCAGATCCTCGCCAGCGCGCCGCCGACCCTGCCCCCCCTGATCGAGGCGCGCGGGATCGGCCTCCTCAATGCCACGCTCGCGCCTCCCACCCCGGTCGCCGCCGCGATCGACCTTGGCCAAACCGAAACCGGCCGTCTGCCGCCGATGCGGCAAATCACCTTCTTGGATCGGCCCGTTCCTCTCCTTCACAAGCCAGAGAGAGGATCTTTCGCCCCCGCGCTTCTGCAATATCTGAAGGCAGGCCAGAGCCATCCATGACAGAGACGACCCGCATCACGCTTCCAGATCCCGACAGCCGCGACCCCGCGGATCTGTCGGTTGTCCTCGTTACCGGCCCGTCCGGCGCCGGGCGCTCCACCGCGATCGCAGCGCTGGAAGACACCGGGTTCGAGGTGATCGACAACCTGCCCCTCTCGCTCCTCAACCGCCTGCTCGAAGGGCCGCCGCTGGGTCGTCCGCTGGCCCTCGGCCTCGACGTGCGCAACCGCGACTTCTCGACGCAGCGCCTGACCGGCCTGATCGACGGCCTCCGCGCCGATCCCGGCATCTCGGCCGAGGTTCTCTATATCGACTGCTCGGATGAGGTGCTGCTGCGCCGCTATTCCGAAACCCGCCGCCGCCACCCGATGGCGCCTGATGCCAGCCCGCTTGACGGGATCCGGCGCGAAGGCGAACTGCTCGGCCCCATCCGCGACCGCGCCGATATCCTGATCGACACCTCCACGCTTTCGCCGCACGACCTCCGGGCAGAGATGAACCGCTGGTTCGCCCCCGAAAGCGGCCAGCGCATGGCGATCTCCGTGCAATCCTTCTCCTACAAGCGCGGCCTGCCCCGCAGCGTCGACCTGGTCTTCGACTGCCGCTTTCTGCGCAATCCCCATTGGGAGGCCGATCTGCGCCCCCTTGACGGCCGCGCACCCGAAGTCGCCGCCTTCGTCACCGCCGATCCCCGCTTCGCGGCATTCGATCAGCACCTGAAGGCGCTGCTCGAAACCCTCCTCCCCGCCTACCGGGACGAGGGCAAGGCGCACCTCACCATCGCCTTCGGATGTACCGGAGGGCAACACCGCTCCGTTGCCGTGACGGAACGGATTACGGCAACCCTTGCAGAGCAGGGCTGGCAGGTGTCTAGTCGCCACCGGGAACTGGAGCGGCGTCGGGAGTCGCCGACCTCCGGGGGAAACGGAGCAGGCCAGTGAACGTCCAGGCAAACGCCAAGACGGAGACGGGTGTAATCGGTATCGTGATCGTCGCGCATGGCGGCCTCGCGAAGGAATACCTTTCGGCCGTCGAACATGTCGTTGGGCGTCAATCCGGCATCCGGGCCATCTCGATCCAGCCCGAAGATGATCGCGGCCAGAAGCAAACCGAAATCTGTAATGCCGCCGATGATGTTGACACCGGCGCCGGTGTCGTCATCGTAACGGATATGTTCGGTGGCTCCCCGTCCAATCTCAGCCTGCGCGCCTGCTGCCCGGAAAACCGGCGCATCGTCTATGGCGCCAACCTTCCCATGCTGATCAAGCTGGCGAAATCCCGCCGCAAAACCGTCCCCGACGCCGTCGCGGGCGCACTTGCCGCCGGGCGCAAGTATATAGACAGCCAGATTGTCAGCGCCGACGCGCTAGGGGCCGGCTAAGCGCCCCATGGCGGCACGGCACCTGAAGATCGTCAACGAAAAGGGTCTGCATGCCCGCGCCTCCGCGAAATTTGTCGAGGTTGTGGAAGGGTTTGACGCCTCCGCCACCGTGCGACGCGACGGCATGGAGGCCTCGGGCGACAGCATCATGGGGCTTTTGATGTTGGCAGCGTCGAAAGGAACTTTTATAGACGTTGAAACCAACGGCGCCCAGGCAGAGGCGCTGGCAGATGCGCTCGAAGCGCTTGTCGCCGATAAGTTCGGCGAAGGTTACTGAAGAGTGCCCCGGCCGCGGGAGGCAGGATAGCGTGGTGGACGGATCTCATCACAGATCGCTCGTCGGCCCTCCGTTGGCCCAGCACCGGCAACAGCCGCAGCAGACCTATGACCGCAGGTCGCTGACCTATTCGAACACGTTCGACAACCCGCTGACCGCCGCGACCATCCGCGCGATGGAGTGGATGACGGGCAAGATCACGATCCTCCGCCTGATCCGCGAATTCGAACGCAAGGGCGCCCCGCAGGGCCAGGCGTTCTGGAAAGCCGCGCTCGACACGATGGGCATCGCGCTGACCACTCCGCGCGAACAGCTTGACCGCATCCCCAAGGACGGCCCGGTCGTCATCGTCGCGAACCACCCCCACGGGCTGGTCGACGGCATGGTGCTTGCCGAACTGATCGGCCGCGTCCGCACCGACTACAAGGTGCTCACCCGCGCGCTGCTGACCGGCATCGACGAGGTCGCGGCCTCCTACCTCATCCCCGTTCCCTTCCCGCACGAGGAAGACGCCCAGCGCAAGATGATGGAGATGCGGGCCACCGCCATGGCCGAACTGAAAGAAGGCGGCGTGATCGCCCTCTTCCCCTCCGGCGTCGTAGCGTCGTCTGAGACGATGATGGGGCCGGCGATCGAGGCCGAATGGAACGTCTTCACCGCCAAGATGATCCGCCGCTCGGGCGCCGCCGTGGTACCGATCTACTTCCCGGGCTCCAATTCCCGCTGGTACCAGATCGCCAACCGCCTCTCGGCCACGCTCCGCCAGGGCCTACTGCTGCACGAGATCGTGCACGCGCTCAACAAGAACCAGGCCCCCGTCGTCGGAGACCCGATCCCCCGCGAGGAAATCGCCCGCCGCGAAGGCGACCCGCGCGCCTTCATGTCCTGGCTGCGCGACCACACCCTGTCGCTCAAAGGCTGAAGCGGACCGCTATCAGATTGAGCGGCTTCGCCGCACAATATCCTGATTGGCGCCCAGCCCGACCGTGCCGCGCTACCGTGTCGGTACCGGCGGGTCCTGGCGGTAATCGTAGAACCCGCGCTGGCTCTTCCGCCCCAGCCACCCGGCCTCGACATATTTCGTCAGAAGCGGGCAAGGCCGGTACTTCGTGTCCGCCAGCCCGTCATGCAGCACGTTCATGATCGCAAGGCACGTATCCAGCCCGATGAAATCCGCCAGCTCCAGCGGGCCCATCGGGTGGTTCGCACCCAGCTTCATCGCCATGTCGATCGACTTCACCGACCCCACGCCCTCATAGAGCGTATAGATCGCCTCGTTGATCATCGGCATCAGGATCCGGTTCACGATGAAGGCCGGGAAATCCTCGGCCGTCGCCGCCGTCTTGCCCAGCCGGTCCACCACGCCCAGGCACGCCTCGAAGGTCGGCTGATCGGTCGCGATCCCCCGGATCAGCTCCACCAGCTGCATCACCGGCACCGGGTTCATGAAGTGGAAGCCCATGAACTTCTCCGGCCGGTCCGTCCGCGACGCCAGCCGCGTGATCGAAATCGACGAGGTGTTCGAGGTCAGGATCGTCTCGGGCTTCAGATGCGGCAGCAGATCCTCGAAGATCGCCTGCTTGACCGTCTCCCGCTCGGTCGCGGCCTCGATCACCAGATCGGTCTGTCCCAGATCGGTCAGCGTCAGCGTCGTCCCGATCCGCTCCAGCGCCGCCGCCTTGTCGCCCTCCGAGATCTTCTCGCGCGACACCTGCCGGTCGAGGTTCTTTTCGATCACCTTCGTCGCCGCCTTCAGCGCATCGTCGCTGATATCGTTCAGCAGCACCTCATAGCCCGCCAAGGCAAGGACATGGGCAATTCCGTTGCCCATCTGCCCGGCGCCGACGACGCCCACCCGGTCAATGCCCATGCCCAAACCCCGCTGGTGAAATCGGGCGGAGCATAGGCGCGCGCCCCGCCCCCCTCAAGGGCGGCAGGTGGATAAAAAACGCGGCAAATTCGGCGTTTAGACAAATGGCAAGACTTGGGCGCGATCAAGACGCACCAGAATTCGGACCCACGCCATGCTGCATGACCCCATCACTGCCCAGGGCCTCGACTACGCACCCTGCCACTATGGCACCTCACGCCTGCGGTTTCGCGGGCCACAGGCCGCACCGTCGCCTGATGCGCTGGCTTTCGTCGGCGGGATTGAGACGTTTGGCCGGTTCACGCCAGACCCCTTCACGACCCAGATAGCCCGGATGCTCGGCCGGCCCTGCCTCAACCTCGGTGTCCCCAATGCCGGGCCGGACCTGCTGCTGGGCGACCCGTCGCTGATCGACATCTGCAACAACGTTGCGGCGACGATCCTGCAGATCCCAGGCGCGCTCAACCTCTCCAACCGCTTCTACAGCGTCCATCCCCGCCGCAACGACCGCTTTACCGGCGCGTCCGAAGCCGCCCGCGCGGCCTTCCCGAAAATCGACTTCACCGAATTCACCTTCACCCGCCACCTCATCGGCACCCTCTGGCGCCGTGATCCCAGGGCCTTCACCGACCTGCGACAAGAGCTGCAGCAGGCATGGGTCGACCGGATGACCCAGCTCATCGCGCAGATCGAAACGCCGCTCATCCTGCTCTGGCTCTCCGATACCCCGCCCCGCCCCTCTGCCAGCGACAAGGGGGCAGACCCGCTTACCCGCGATCCAGCCCTCGTCAGTCAAGAGATGATGGCCCGCATCGCCCCTCCCGCGGCGGCCCTTGTCACCGTCTTGCCCACGGAGGCCGAGATCGCAAAGGGCCAGACCGGCCTTGTCGTTCCCACCGCGGAACGGACCGCCGCCAACAGGATGCTCGGGACGGAAGCGCATCGGATGACGGCCGATGCCCTGACAGGCGTGCTCGAGCAGATCGGGCTTGGCGCGCTAGGGGCCACTTCCAACCCGGGAGAGACGACAATGGAAAGCGATTGACACGATCCACCGATCGCGCAGGCTGAGCCTCAACGCAGCGAACACCTTTCCCATTTTCCGCCAAGCCCCTTTCGTGTCCCGTCCGAATTCGGAGTGCCAATGATTTTGAGATCCATCTGCGCCGCGATCCTTACCGTCTTCGCCATACCCGCCACGGCCGCCGAGATCGGCGGGGTCTGTTTCGCCAACGCGTGGGAGAGCTGCTACATCACCATCGACGGGCCGATCACCCCCGACACCGCTGCCGAGTTTGAAGCCGCCGCCAAGACGGCTGATGGCGGTACCGTCCTTCTGACCAGCTCCGGCGGCGATCCGGCAGGAGCGATTGCGCTTGGACGGACGATCCGTCAGCTGGGCCTCAGCACCCAGATCGGCAGGACCGAAGGCGGCGAGCCCGGACCGGGAGAATGCCGCGATGCCTGCCTTTATGCCTTCCTTGGCGGAGGGGAGGCGCGCCTCGCGGCGGAAGGCAGCGAGATCACCTTCCAATGGCAACCGCTCGTCCCCGACGATCCCGGCCCGTCCAGCGCCGTCATGGCAACCGCCTACGTGATCGAAATGGGCGCCGACCCCGCCTTTCTGCTTCGGGACGATCCGTCCCGCCCGATGAGCTCTGAAGAGCTGGGGCGCCACGGCATCACGCATGTCGTCGAACGCGCTTTTGGCCCCTTCACGATCGAGCCCTATCGTGACGGGATCGTCGCCGCCAGCAAACGACTGGACGACCCTCATCCCTACGACCGTGCCATCCAGCTCACCGCCTATTGCCGGGACGAGAAGGCCCATTTCCTCCTCACCGGCGTCGGCGCATTCGTGGCGGACTCGGGGGATGCCAGCGTGAGCTATTGGACAGACAAAGCAGACGGACAGTCACCGGCCGAGACGAAGATCGAAATCGCCGACTACCGCACGTGGATCGGGGATAAGAACAGCTTCATCGAACTCAGCTTTGACCCCGACCATATGCGCGACGTCGAAGACATCGCGACGCTGGACGTCACTTTCAGGATGGCCCGCGTCTCGGGCGGCACGCAATGGGTCAGGCGAGACCTGACAGCGATGGACCGCCGGATGCTCCGCGCGGCCTTCACCCACTGCATCCGAAGCCCCGCCACCCCGTAGCGGCGGGGCCCACGGCTCAGGCCAGCTTCTCGGTCAGCTCCGGCACCGCCTCGAACAGGTCGGCGACCAGTCCGTAATCGGCAACCTGGAAGATCGGCGCTTCCTCGTCCTTGTTGATCGCGACGATGATCTTCGAATCCTTCATCCCCGCCAGGTGCTGGATCGCGCCCGAGATGCCCACGGCGATATACAGATCCGGCGCCACGACCTTGCCGGTCTGCCCGACCTGCCAGTCATTCGGCGCATAGCCGGAATCGACCGCCGCCCGCGACGCGCCAACAGCGGCGCCCAGTGTATCGGCCAGCTTCTCGATCATCTCGAAGCTCTCTTCGGACCCCACGCCGCGGCCACCCGAGACGACCACGCCGGCCGAGGTCAGCTCAGGCCGATCGCTCTCGGCCACCTTGTCCTCGACCCATTCCGACAGGCCGGGATTGGCGCCAACCGACACCGTCTCGACCGAGGCCGAGCCACCTTCACCGGCTGCATCAAACGTCGACGTCCGGATCGTGACAACCTTCTTCGCATCGCCCGACTTCACCGTCTGCACCGCGTTGCCCGCATAGATCGGCCGCTCGAACGTCTCACCGTCGACGACGCCCGACACGTCCGAAATAATCATCGCGTCGAGCAACGCTGCAACCCGCGGCATCACGTTCTTCGCATCCGTCGTGGCCGGGGCCACGATATGCTCGTAATCGCCCGCCAGCGACACGATCAGCGCCGCCGTCGCCTCGGCCAGCCGGTGCCCCAAAGACGGATCCTCCGCGCACAGCACCTTGGCCACGCCGTCCAGCTTCGCCGCCGCCTCGGCCGCCGCGCTGGCCGACGCGCCCGCGCACAGCACCGTCACCTCGCCCAGCATCTTCGCCGCGGTCAAAGCCTTCGCCGTCGCATCCGCGTTCAGCTCGCCATTCGTGACTTCCGCAACCAGAAGAACCGCCATCACACAGCCCCCGCTTCCTTGAGTTTCGTGACCAGCTCGTCGACCGAGCCCACCATCTCGCCCGCCTTGCGCTCCGGCGGCTCCTCCGTCTTGACGATTGTCAGCCGCGGCGCGACGTCCACGCCGTAATCGGCCGGCGTCTTCTCATCCAGCGGCTTCTTCTTCGCCTTCATGATGTTCGGCAGCGATGCATAGCGTGGCTCGTTCAGCCGCAGGTCGACAGTCACGACCGCCGGCATATCCACCTTGATCGTCTGCAGGCCGCCATCGACCTCGCGCGTCACCGTCGCATGCTCGCCGTCGACATCCACCTCGGACGCGAACGTCGCCTGCGACCAGCCCAGCAGCGCCGCCAGCATCTGCCCCGTCGCGTTCATGTCGTTGTCGATCGCCTGCTTGCCGCACAGAACCAACCCCGGCTGCTCCTCGTCGACCACGCCCTTCAGGATCTTCGCGACCGCCAAAGGCTCGATATCCTGATGCACGTCATCGGTGGCCACGACCAGGATCGCCCGGTCCGCCCCCATTGCCAACGCCGTCCGCAGCGTTTCCTGCGCCTGCTTCACGCCGATCGACACGGCCACGATCTCCTCGGCCTTGCCCTTTTCCTTCAACCGGATCGCCTCTTCCACGGCGATCTCGTCGAACGGGTTCATCGACATCTTGACGTTGGCGAGATCCACACCGGAGCCATCCGCCTTCACACGGACCTTCACGTTGTAATCGATCACGCGCTTGACGGGCACGAGCACTTTCATCGGCCAAAGCCTCCCTTAACTGTCGCGTCGCCGCATGACCTACCGCGCCGGAACGCGCCACAACAGGGGTAAATCGACGCAAAACCGTCCATCGACGCCACGTCTTGACGTGCGCGTCAGCCGTGAAGGTCTACCGGACGGGCCTCAATGCCAGAAATCCAGCGCGGTCAATTCGGGGGCGCCAATTCGTACAGAGTTGAATGCAAAAGCTGCAGGCCATCGCCAAAGCGGACCACCACCATGTCACTGTCAGGCAGCAGGTACAGCATCTGACCGCCATGCCCCATGAAATAGGCAAACGGCCCGGCCAATGCTTCGCCGTCCCGATCCAAAACATCATGCCTCAAATGCCACCCATAGGCACTTTCGCGTCGCAACGACACGTCAAGCTCCGGTCGAACGAAATCGCGCCACAGATCTTCAGGCAGGAACGGATCATCGGGCGTTCCATTGTCCAGCAGGTAGCGCCCGACATGTAGCCAGTCTCTGGGCCGGGCGTAAAGACAGCAATAGGCAGAAACCCCCTCAGCCCTTGAATAGGCTCGCCAGTCAGCGCTTGCGGCACCTGCAGGCTTCCAGATCAGATCCGAAAGGATTTGCGGCAAAGGCTGGTCGTAGGCCGCCTCCAACACGGCACCCAAAAGCGCCGTATTTACGCTCTGGTAGGCAAACTCGCCTTTCGCAGCGGGATCGACGGTGAGGTCTGGAAGAAGGGCATCCATGCCGAAGACGTGCAGTCGGGCCAATGGTCCGAAGGGCGAAAAGCCTGCATCATCAACCGACTTTGGCGGCTCGCCATCATACAGCAGCCCCGACCTCATGATCAGAGCGTCACTTACCGTCACATCCGGGGCGTCTGATCCCAAATAAAGCGACAGCGGATCATCAAGCGATGCAATGCGCTTATCCGCGTAGGCGCGTATGACAAGGGCACCTATAAGACTTTTGACCATTGAAAACGAGTTCAGGCGATCCTCCCGCGCGACCCCCTGGCCATAGCTTTCGAAAATCAGCGTCCCGTTCTGCTCGACAAGCATCGCACGGCCACCAGCGGCGTCAAAACGCTTTCGGGCGTCGGCCGGGATTTCGGGAACACCTATCGCCTCTTCACCCATCACGCCTTCAACGCGAAGATAACGTCCGGACTCTGTCCAAACATCCGGTGGGAAACCCTCTCGCAGCAGGATCGGGAATTGAGGGGCAAAGACAAAAATACCGCCGATCGCGACTCCGGCGGCAAGGACGCAGAAACCCAAGATACGCCTCAGTTTTCTCATATCGGCAAACATGTTCCCGGACGGTCCTGCAAACTCATCAATTCTGCAATCGTCCTCAAAATCGGGTCCTGCTTCAAACCCGATCCCTATGAAGCCAATGCAGGAATTTGTCTACCGATTCAGTCCTTCCAGCGCGGCTCTGATCTCTGCCTTGCCGTGCAGGGTCGGGCCGGATGGCGGGCCAAGAACCTCCAGATGCTCAAGCGCGGCCAGTGCCGAAAGATCCTCGATCGGGGTTCCATTCAGATAGAGATGCGTCAGGCCACTGATCCGCGAGAGATCCTCGGCAGACGTGATCGCGGTCGTTTGAAGCTGAAGAACGGTCAGGCTCGGAAGCCCGGCAAGAGGCGAGACATCTTCGATGTCCGTTCCGAACGCGACGAAAGTCTCCAGGCTCCGCATTTCGGAAAGCGCCGATATATCCTCAAGCGGCGTCAGCACGACAGACAACTCTTTCAGCTTCACCAAGGTCGAAAGCGGCGTCAGATCGAGCGGATCGTCGACCCTCATCTCATCCAGATTGAGGTATTCCAGCTTCGTCAGCGACGACAGTGGAGACAGATCCGCAACCGGATTGAAGCCGACTCTCAGATATCGCAACTCGGTCAGTTCGCTCAGAGCCGAAAGATCGGTCAGCTTCGAATAGCTCGCATCAAGGTGTTGGACGTCTTTTTCGATGCACTGCCCTGCAAGGACGATGCCGTCACACACGTCCATATCGTCGGCAGAAAGAGGATGCGTGAAGATCGACACCAAGAGCAGCCCGACAGCAGACCTCATCCTTGCGGGTCGGTTCTGGAAGATCTTAGCTGACATGTTTCCAGACTAACCCAAATCCGTCGCTGAAGCCTACCACGCGGCATCGCGGTCAGCCGTCCGGATGCTAGACTGGCATCATGATCCGACCCATCAGCCACCACTTATGGATCACCCAAACTGTTGCGCCGTTCCCGGCCGTTCGGTGCGTTAACCCCGCCCGTCGTCGCTCAAATGCCTGACAAAATGCCGACGTAAAGCCGACAGGATGCCGACAGCCGGTTTTGCCTTCCCAGCCAGCGTTAACAGCTGATTCGCCGCCTCCGCCGGTTGCGCCGCCGAAATCCCACCGCACGCACCCCTCACGATCCATCAGCACCTGCGGCAGCCTGACCCGCGCCGACTGCTTTACGCCAGCGCCCCAACCGCCTACCTCTGGGGCATGACCAAGCCGCCCCTCACGCTCTACCTCGCCGCCCCCCGCGGCTTCTGCGCCGGCGTCGACCGCGCCATCAAGATCGTCGAGATGGCGCTGCAGAAATGGGGCGCCCCGGTCTACGTCCGGCACGAGATCGTGCACAACAAATACGTGGTCGATGACCTGCGCGCCCAAGGCGCTGTTTTCGTTGAAGAACTGGACGAGGCGCCCACCGACCGCCCCGTCATCTTCTCCGCCCACGGCGTCCCGAAATCCGTCCCGGCCGAGGCCGAAGAGCGGCAGATGATCTATGTCGACGCGACCTGCCCGCTTGTCTCCAAGGTCCATATCGAGGCAGAGCGTCATGCCGCAAACGGCCTCCAGATGGTGATGATCGGGCACGAGGGGCACCCCGAAACCATCGGCACGATGGGTCAGCTCCCACCCGGCGAAGTCCTGCTCATCGAAACCGTCGAAGACGTGGCCACGGTTCAGGTCCGCGATCCGGAAAAGCTCGCCTTCGTCACCCAGACGACCCTCTCCGTCGACGACACGGCCGAGATCGTGGAGGCGCTAAAGGCCCGGTTTCCCAGCATAATCGGGCCCCACAAGGAAGATATCTGCTACGCGACCACCAACCGTCAGGAGGCGGTCAAGGCGATGGCCCCCCGCTGCGACGCCCTCCTCGTCGTCGGCGCCCCCAACAGCTCCAATTCCCGCCGCCTGGTCGAGGTCGCCAGCAAGGCCGGCTGCCCCTACGCCCAACTGATCGGCCGCGCCGACCAGATCGACTGGCGCGCCCTCGACGGCATCCGCTCGGTCGGCATCACCGCAGGCGCCTCCGCGCCCGAGATCCTCACCCAGGAAGTCATAACCGCCTTCCAAGACCGCTATGCCGTAACGATCGAAACTGTTACAACAGCCGAAGAGAACGTGGAATTCAAAGTCCCCCGCATCCTTCGGGAACCCGCCTAAGTTCATGATATCGCTCGCCTTCATCCTGACCTGTCTCGCCGTCTGCATCGTCCCGGGCGTCGGTGTGGTCTACACGGCGGCGACGGCACTCGGCCGCGGGCGCCAGGCCGGGCTCGCCGCCGCGGCAGGCTGCACCCTCGGGCCGCTGCCCCATCTGGCCGCGGCGATCCTCGGCCTCGCCGCGATCCTGCACACGTCCGCCGTGCTCTACTCGGTGCTGAAATGGGCCGGCGTCGCCTACCTCCTCTGGCTCGCCTATGGCGCGCTCAAAGGCGGCGGCACGCTGCACATCACCCCTGACCGCAGCGCCGGATCGATGCGCAAAATCGCGGTCCGCGGCACTCTCCTCAACGTCCTGAACCCGAAATTGTCGATCTTTTTCCTGGCCTTGCTCCCACCCTTCCTCTCCGGCAACCCGGCGACGGCTACGCAAGAGATGATCGCGCTCGGGGCCGTCTTCATGGCCGTCACCTTCCTCACCTTCGCGGCCTATGCGCTCTTCGCCGCCGCCGCCCGCGACGCGGTCCTCACCTCCGAAAAGGCGATGGCGTGGCTCAACCGCACGATCGCGGGCGCCATGGGCCTTCTGGCCGCCAAACTGGCGACGGAACGCGTCTGACATGCGCCCCCATCCGGCACTGACCGCCCGGGCCACCGGATGAGCCGCGACGTCACCTTCAACACCCCCGGCGACGCATTGTCATGAAGATCGTCCCCCGTTCCGCAATGCTGCTCGGCGCCGCCGGTCTTCTGCCGTTTCTCTGGGGCGTGCTGACCACCCTGTCACCCGAGATGGCAGAGTTCACGCGCACCACCGTCGGCCCGCGCTTCCTCGGCACCTATCTCATCATCTCCTACGGCACCGTCATCCTCGCCTTCATGTCGGGTGTCCTCTGGGGGTTCGCGACCAAGACCGAAGGGAAAGCGGCCGCTGCGGCCTACGCGCTGTCCACCCTCCCCGCCCTATGGGCCTTTTTCGTCTTCGGACCCGGCGCGCAGGTGGCGGCGCAAAACCTCATCATCGGCTATATCGGCCTTCTGATCCTCGACTGGGGCTTCCAGCGTCAGGGCCTCGCGCCGGACTGGTGGCTGTCGCTCCGCATTCCGCTAACGGCCGGCGTCATTGCCTGCCTGCTGGTGGCCGCGCTATGAGCCGCGACCGCGAAACCCTTGCCGTCTACGACGCGAAGGCCACCGAATACGCGGCGACCTTCGATGCCAAACCCTCAACAGCGCTTGCGAATTTCATCGCGGCGATGCCCAGGGACGCCCACGTCCTCGACCTCGGCTGCGGCCCCGGAACCTCCGCCCGCACAATGGCCGAGGCAGGTCTGACGGTCACCGCCACTGACGCCTCGCCCGAGATGGTCGCGCTGGCCTCCCGGGTCCCCGGCATCACGGTACGGGAGGAGGATTTCGATGCCCTGACCGGCACCGACCTCTACGACAGCGTCTGGGCCAGCTTCAGCCTTCTCCACGCCCCTCGCGCCGCCTTCCCGCGCCATCTCGCCGCCATCGCAACAGCGCTGAAACCGGGGGGCCGCCTGCATCTCGGCCTGAAGACCGGCACCGGCGAAGGCCGCGACGCGCTTGGCCGCTTCTACACCTACTATACCCCATCGGAGCTGCGGGATCTGCTGCAAGCCGCGGGCTTCACTCTTCTGGAAACCACCGAAGGCCGGGAACGCGGCCTCGCCGGATCAGTCGATCCCTACATCCTGATCGCCGCCCATGCCTGAGCTGTTCGCCTATACCGACGGGGCCTGCTCCGGCAATCCCGGCCCCGGCGGCTGGGGCGCGCTGCTCGTCGCGCGCAACGGTAACGATGTCTTAAGGGAACGTGAGCTAAACGGCGGCGAGCCTCAGACGACGAACAACCGGATGGAGCTTCTCGCCGCAATCCACGCGCTCGAGGCGCTCGGGAAACCCTCGACGATCACGGTCGTCACCGACAGCGCCTATGTGAAGGGCGGCATCACCGAGTGGATCGAGGGCTGGAAGCGCCGCGGCTGGAAGACATCGACGAAAAAGCCGGTCAAGAACGAAGATCTCTGGCGCCGCCTCGACGACGCGCAGGCGCGTCACGACGTAACTTGGGAATGGGTCAAGGGCCATGCCGGCCACCCGGAAAACGAACGCGCCGACGCGCTGGCCCGCGCCGGCATGGCGCCGTTCAAGCCGAAGCCCAAGAAGGTCAAAGGCGCTCCGTCCAAAACGTGAGATCCCCCACCCAGACCGGCTCCACTCTCTCTATCGGGGTTCGAAGACACACTGCACCAACTCTCTGCCTTCCATTAAGGTTAACGCCCGTTAACCTTAATGCCTCCGACCGCCAGCAAAGCCTCGGACAGCTATGATATCTGCCTCAGGGAACAATCCTTCTCGCCCCCCCGGCATGGCCTCAACCCCATAGAAGCAAATTCCGAAACGCACCCCGCAAGACCTGCCCAGCCTCTCCTCGGGCACCGGCATTGGAGCCAAACACTCTGCCTCTTAGAGAGCGCCTTCTCCTCTTTGCCTTCCAAATATCCCCGCCGGAGGCACCCCCGATCTCAGCCAAAGCCTCCGCAGAAACAGAGGACCGTCCGTAAAAACCAAGGCCTACAGCACCCACACACCCGCAACATGCGATCCAACCCGCGGTCACCCCAGCGTCGCGGGCATCTCGACCCCCCGCAGGATCTCCCCCGCGCTCATCGCCGCTTTCCCGGCCCGCTGCGCTCGTGTGATTTCCACCGCGCCGTCCCCGCAAGCCACCGTAAACCCGTGCAAAACCTCTCCCTGTGCCCCAGCGCCGTCGACAACACGTGCCCCCAACAGCTTCACCCGCTCCTCCCCCGCCAGGCACCAGGCCCCAGGAAACGGCGCAAGCCCCCGGATCAGCCGCGACACCTCCTCCGCAGGCCGTGTCCAATCCACCCGCGCCTCCGTCTTGTCGATCTTCGCGGCATAGGTCACGCCCTCCTCGGGCTGCGCCACCGGCTCCAGTTCCCCCAACGCCGCCAAGGCCTCCACGATCGCCTCCGCCCCCAGCACCGACAGCCGGTCATGAAGCTCCCCGGCCGTCTCCTCGGCCCCGATCGCGATGCGCTTCTCCAGAAGCACCGGCCCGGTATCCAGCCCCGCCTCCATCTGCATGATCCCCACGCCCGTCTCGGCATCGCCCGCCATGATCGCCCGCTGGATCGGCGCCGCCCCCCGCCACCGCGGCAAGAGCGACGCATGGATGTTCAGACACCCGAACCGCGGCGCCTCCAGCACCGCCACCGGCAGGATCAGCCCATAGGCCACGACCACGCCCACATCCGCCCCCAAAGCTGCAAACGCCGCCTGCGCCTCCGCGTTCTTCAAGGATACCGGATGCCGCACCTCCAGCCCCAGCGCCTCCGCTCGCGCCTTTACCGGTGACGGTCGCGCCTTCTTCCCCCGCCCCGCCGGGCGCGGCGGCTGGGTATAGACGCAGACCACATCATGCCCGGCGCCCACGATCGCCTCGAGCGCCGCCACCGAAAACTCCGGCGTCCCCATGAACACGACCTTCATCCGCTCTCCTTTCCGATGTCTTCGGCAGAAGACATCGCCCCGCCCGCAGGGCGCCCCCGCCTTCGTCAGATTTTTAGCTAAAAATCTGCCCCCTTCGCCGCCTTCTTCAACAGCCGCTCCCGCTTCAGCCGGCTCAGGCGGTGAAAGTACATCCGCCCCTCCAGATGGTCGATCTGATGCTGCACCGAACGCGCCCACATCCCGTCGAACGACCGTTCGACCGGGACCCCCGTCTCATCCAGATACCGCACCACGCAAGAGGCCGGCCGCGTCACTTCCGCCCCGACACCCGGCAGATTGGGCGACCCCTCGTAGATCGCCACGCTCTCCTCGCTCACCGACACCAACTCCGGATTGGCCATCCGGACCGCCTGCGCCCGCGCCTCCGACGCGTCCACCACCGCCAGCCGCAACATCACACCCAACTGAGGTGCCGCCAAGCCGATCCCCGGCATCGCCTCCATCGCCGCGATCATCTCGTCCCAGACCGCCCGCACCTCGTCATCGACCAAAGCCACCGGCGCGGCCGCCATCCGCAACCGCTTGTCAGGCCAACGCAAAAAGGGCCGCGTCACACTTCCGCGCCGTGATCCGAGATCAGCCGCCCGTTCAGATGGTCCAATTCATGGCAGGCGATCACCGCCTCCTGCCCGACCAGACGCTCTGTGGTCACGACGCCCTTGCGGGAGGTCCAGCGCATATCGACCCAGACCGGCCGGTGCACCCGGTAAACCTTACCGGGGATCGACAGGCACGCCTCCTCGCCGATATTCCGCATCGGTGCGGCCTCTACGATCTCGGGGTTGACCAGCACCATCGGCGCGGCCTCTCCATCCTTCCAGCGCGCATCCATCACGAAAACCCGCCGGTCGTCGCCCACCTGCGGCGCAGCCAGCCCGCGTCCTTGGGCCTCATACATCGTCTCGAAGAGATCCTCGACGAAGGCCTGGAACTCCTCACCGAACTGATCCACCGCCTTGCAGGTCACACGCAGCGCGTCGTCCGGTTCAACAACGATCTTCCGGATCATGCCCGCGCCTGTTCCCGCTTCAGCTTCTGCATCTTCCGGGTGATCATCTGGCGCCGCAAAGGCTTGAGGTAATCGATGAAAAGCTTCCCGTCCAAATGGTCGATCTCGTGCTGCACGCAGGTCGCCCAAAGTCCGTCGAACCGCTCGGACGCCTCGGTCCCGTCCAGCGTCATCCAGGTCACCTCGACCTCCGCCGGACGCTCCACTTCGGCATATTGCTCGGGGATCGAGAGGCAGCCTTCCTCGTAGACATTCGTCTCGTCCGACGTCCAGCGCACCACCGGATTGATCAGCACCATCGGCCGGGGCGGCTGATCCTCTTCCTTGATGCAATCCATCACCAGAAGCCGCGACAGCACGCCAACCTGCGGCGCCGCCAGCCCGATCCCCGGCGCGTCATACATCGTCTCGAGCATGTCTTCGGCCAGCCGCTTCACCTCGTCCGAGATGACGCCAACGGGTTTGGCCTCGGTCTTCAGCCGCGGGTCGGGGTGGATCAGGATCGGTCGCTTCGCCATGGCCCTCATTTAGGACAGCCCGCGCACCATCGCAATCGGCCCTTGCCCCCGCGCGCCGCCCAATTAGGGTCGCCCAGAAAGGAGAGCCCCACATGTCCTTCGACAAGATCATCGACCGCCGCGGCACCCATTGCGTGAAATGGGACATGATGGAGCAGATCTACGGCGTCCCCAAGGACGAGGGTATTGCCATGTGGGTCGCCGACATGGATTTCCGCCCCCCGGCCTGCGTGCAGGAGGCTGTGCAGGCCATGGTCGATCACGGCATCTACGGCTATTTCGGCGACGACTCCAAGTATCGCGAGGCGATCCGCTGGTGGATGGAAACCCGCCATAGCTGGCAGATCGACCCGGCGCACATCTTCACCACCCACGGCCTCGTCAACGGCACCGCCATGTGCCTCGACGCGTTCACCGAAGAAGGCGACGGCATCGTCCTCTTCACCCCCGTCTACCACGCCTTCGCCAAAGTCATCCGCGCCGCGAACCGTCAGGTCGTCGAATGCGAACTTGCCCGCGACGGCGACCGCTACGTCATGGATTTCGACGCCTACGATGCCCAGATGACCGGGCGCGAGACGATGCTCATCCTCTGCTCCCCCCACAATCCCGGCGGCCGCGTCTGGACCCGGGACGAGCTTGAGGGCGTCGCCGCCTTCGCCAAGCGCCACGACCTGATCATCGTCTCGGACGAGATCCACCACGACCTCGTCTTCGCGGGCCACAGCCACATTCCGATGGCGCATGTCGACGGCATCGCCGACCGGCTGGTGATGATGACCGCCGTCACCAAGACCTTCAACATCGCAGGCAGCCACGTCGGCAACGTCATCATCGCCGATCCCGCCATGCGCGAGCGCTTCGCCACCCGCATGGCCGCGCTCGGCATGTCGCCCAACAGCTTCGGCCTCTTCATGGCGACCGCCGCCTACTCGGCAAGCGGTGCAGCCTGGGTCGACGACCTCATCCCCTATCTCGAGGCCAACCGCCGCCTCTTCGACGACGCCGTCAACGCCATCCCTGGCCTGCACTCCATGCCGCTCGAATCCACCTACCTCGCCTGGGTGGATTTCTCCGGCACGGGCATGGAGATGGCCGAGTTCACCCGCCGCGTCGAACAGGACGCCAAGATCGCCGTCAACCACGGCCCCACCTTCGGCAAGGGCGGCGAAAGCTTCCTTCGCTTCAACATCGCCACCCCCCGCGCGGTGGTAGAGGATGCCGTCGGGCGGCTGAATACGGCGTTCTCGGACCTGCAATAGGGCGCTAAGCGCCAATCGGCTCCGCTCCGGGTAAGGCCAAAGCCTCGTCATCCAGCGCATAGTCGAAATGATCCCGCGGATATTTCGCCAATTGCGGCAAGGCCTCCTCCCAGTCCTGAGGGTTCACCTCGCCCGCGAGCCACGCGATCGCAGCGGGAACACTCTCGGCATAGCTCTTCAAATCCGGCACCGATGACGCGCACACCAAAGGCCGCTCCGTCGACCAGGGTGTCGCGCCATATCTCGGCGGAAACGGCGCATCCGGCAGCCCGACCAGTTCTGCTTCCTGCCCCATCACACGCATGATCGTCCGTCCGATCTCGGCAGCATCAGGCGCATCCGCATCCGTCACGTTCCAGATACGGTGCTCCTCGACGCCCAGAGCGTGGACCAGCGCCTCCGCAATCGCCCGGGTCGAGGTCGTCTGAAACCGGCTCCGCCCCCCATAAGCCAAGGGGATCCGCGCCCGCCCGTCCAGCAGCCGCTTCACGAACCACCATTCCCGCGCATGCTTGCTATAAGGCCCGTGGATCGCACAAGGCCGCAGGATCGTCACCGGCACCTCCGCCCGCTCCAACAACCGCCGCTCCAACGCCACCTTCCGCGTCGAGTACGTCTCCGGCCCGGGCGCCACGGTCGGGTGATCCTCTGGGATCGGTACCGGAAACTCCGGAAATCCAAACTCCGGCGCCTCGTCCAGTGTCCGGCCTTCTGCATCCGCATAGACGCTCGCGCTTGAAACAACGGCAATCCGGCCGACCGAGCCACCCAGCTGCAAAAGCTGATCCGCATGACCCTCGTCAAAGGCCACGCAGTCCAAGATCAGCTCCACCCCGTCCGAAACCAAGTCATTCAGCGCATCGGGATCTTCCCGATCAACCAAAACATGAGTCCAGACGTCCGCTCCTGCAGGCGGTGTCCTACTTGCCAGCACGACATCCCACCCCTCACCAGAGAAACGATCCGCCGCCGCCAGCCCGATCTGACCCGTCCCGCCAAGGATGATGATGCGTGGCATATCTCACCCCCCTGGGACAGACTGGATCACATCCATCCGCCCGCAAAAAGCGGCAAATCCCGGGCCAGGGTCAGAACCCTAATCAAGAAACCGCCAGCTGTCCGCGCCGTCAAAGTGGCGAACCGGAAGGCCCGAAACCGCCTCCGGCTCTGCCAGCCGCGTATTGATGGCCACCCGCCGCGACGGCTCCGTCCCCAGGCTCAGCCAATGGGTCGTGCAACCACAGGTCCTGCAAGTATGCAGCTCCAACGTGGCATCGCCCTGAACATACCGCAACGTGGCATCCTGCGCTGCGTCAATCGTGAGATGCTGCGCTTCCGAATGCACCCATTGCGCGCCGATCCGGCGGCAGAGCGAGCAATTACACTCCGTCATCCATTCCGGATCGTCGTGGAGCGTAAACCGCACAGCGCCGCAGTGGCATGTCCCTTCGATCGTCAAAGCAGACCAACCTCTCAAGCCAGGCTGGTAGCGCCTCTACCGAAGCCGGGGCAGAAAGCCCCAGGCGCTCAGGTCAGCAGTGCCACCGGCGCGTGATCCGGCATCTCGAAATCCCGCGGCGCTGTCGCATCGGCACGGACATGCAGCTTGAACTCGAATTGCCGCTCCCCCGCCTCATCCTGGGAGGCGACGATCAGGCATTGCGCGATATGTCGTGACCCGTCGAACAGATCCACGAAGCCGCGCAAGATAGGGGCATCGTCCGCGTCCAGGGCAAAGCCCGTCTCCCAAATCCGCAACACCGGATAGGTCTTGCCACCCGCCGTCAGCCGCAGCCGCGATTTACGCCGGGCAGCCGCCGCCCGCGCCGCTTCCAAACCTTCCCGAACTTCTCTCGACAGATAGGTAGACATCGCCTTTACCCCCACGTCACTCATGCACGCTCAACCTAACCCACGTCAACCGGTCAGGATCCGTGATCAAGGTCACAGAAAGTCAAACTTTTCGTTTAGGCCGCAGCACATGGGGCCGGTCGGGATCATAAAGCGCGGAGTCGCGAAAATCCCCCGCCTCCCCCATCGCTGGCCCCACGAGGATCAGCGCCGTCCGGGTGATTTTCGCCGCGCGCACCTTCTCGCGAATGTCCGACAGCGTTCCCCGCAGATAGATCGCATCCGGCCAGCTCGCCCGGTAGGCCACCACCACCGGACATTCCGCACCATAATGCGGAATCAGCACCCGCTCGATTTCACGCAAGGCCCGGATCCCCAGGTGAATCGCCAAAGTCGCCCCCGTCCGGGCGAAGTTTTCCAGGCTTTCCCCCTCCGGCATCGCGGTCGATTTCATCGCCATCCGCGTCAGCACGATGGATTGCGCGACCTCGGGGATCGTCAATTCCTGCCCCAGCGCCGCCGCCGCCGCCGCATAGGCCGGCACCCCCGGCACGATCTCGTAAGGGATCCCGTCCCGCCGCAAAAGCCGGATCTGCTCGGCAATCGCGCCGTAAAGCGACGGATCCCCCGAATGCACCCGCGCGACGTCCTCCCCCCGGTCCCGCGCGGCAAGGATCTCGACATGGGTCTCCTCCAGCGTCATCGGCGCCGTGTCCCGCACAAGCGCGCCCTCCGGCGCCCCGGCCACAACTTCGGACGGCACCAAAGACCCGGCATAAAGGCAGACCGGACAGGCCGCGATGATCCGCGCCGCCTTCAGCGTCAGCAATTCCGGATCCCCCGGTCCCGCCCCGATGAAATAGACCTTCACCTCACCTCCTCATCTTGCCCCAAATACTCAAATCCAAATTCTCTCAACCCGCACGACGCCGCCCGTCTCGCCGTCAAGGCACCACCGGGCGCCAATCCAGAAAGAGGCGCGGGCGCAAGCCCGCTCAATTTGGTCACACCTCGCCAAACGCCTTCCTTGCATAGCCCCGCGGCGTCACCATCCGCGGCCCTTCCCCAAGCTCAACCAACCGCGACTGCGACGAGCCGACGATCACCACCGTCAGCATATCCACCTCATCCACCTCAAGCTCATCAAGCCGCCGGAACCGCACCTCCTCCTCCGGCCTCCCCAGAGAGCTTGCGAGCAAAACGGGTGTCTCCGCCGGCCGATGTCTCAACAACACCTCCCGCGCCTCCGCCAGAAGCGTCCGCCGCCGCTTGGAGACCGGGTTATAGAAGGCGATCACGAAGTCCCCCTCCGCCGCGGCCTTGATCCGCCGTTCGATATCCTCCCGCGGCGTCAGCAGATCGCTCAGCGAGATCGCGCAGAAGTCATGCCCCAACGGCGCCCCCGCCCGTGCTGCCGCGGCCTGCAGCGCCGAAACCCCCGGGGCGCACATGACCTCGACCCGACGCGCCGCGTCGCTCACGCCCTTCTCGTCACGATCGAGCAACTCGAAAACCAACGCCCCCATCGCGTAAATCCCCGCATCGCCCGAACAGATCAGCGCCACATCGCGCCCCTCGCCCGCCCGTTCCAATGCATAACGGCACCGCTCCTCCTCCCCGCCCAGGGGAAAATCCGCCCGCGCCTTCCCCGCCGCCAAAGGGCCGAGAAGATCGATATAGAGCCCATAGCCCACCAACTCCTCCGCCTCCGCGATCAGCCGCGACGCCTCCGGCGTCCGCCACTCCGCCTGCCCGGGTCCGATCCCCACGACCGACAGCCGCCCCCGGGGCCGCCCCCGCAACTCCGTCAACGGCTCAGGCGCCAGAGCCACCGCGCAAGTCGCATTCGTCGTCTTCCGCTTCACCACATGCAATCCGGCCTCCGGTCCGCCCTGCGCCAGCGCCGCCCCTTCCGCGACGCCGTGACAGCCCACCTCGGCAAAAACCACATCGGATGGCATCGCCAGCCGGTCCGCCTCCGCCTCAAGCTCGTCCGCTGTGAACAGCTGCAGCTGCACGCCCAGCTCTGCCGCCAAGTCAATCACCGCCGGCTCATCCGCCTTTAGATCGATGGTCGAAACCGACGCTACCGCCGCAGGCGCCAAACCGGCCGAGGCCAGCGTTTCGGCCACCAGCCCCGACAGCTCCTCCGGCGGACAGTTCCGCGCGCATCCAACTCCGAGCGCCAGCCGCTGCGGCACGAACACCAGATGATCCCGCCCGGTCTCCTCGGGCACCATCGTGCAGCTGATTCGAACCGCCTCGCCCTCCGGCAAACCCGAGAGCCACTCGGCTGCCTCGGCCGCCTCTCCGTCTATCCGCGCTCCCCCGCCTGCCAAAAGCGTGGCCATCACGCTTTTCGCCGCCTCCGGATTGACCAATCGCCACCCGACCGGCGGCTCATCCAGTGACACTCCCAGCGCCACATCCCCCGCCGTCGTCACCGCCGCCGTGCCGCCCAGAGCCTCGGCAATCCGCCGCGCCAGCCGGTTCGCCCCCCGATGCCCGCCGAGCAAAGGCACGACCACCGACCCGTCATCCGAGACCGATATGACCGGCGGCTCTCGCCGCTTGTCCGCCAGCATAGGTGCGACCGCCCGGATCAGGATCCCGCTCGCGCAAACGCCAATCACAGGCACGCCAGCAGCAAAAAGGCTTCGCACATGAACCAACGCATCCGGAAAAAACGCATCCGCTTGCGCCACGCGGCTCTTTCGCCCATGCACCGCAGCGCCAAGAGCCGCCGCCACACGATGCGCGACCTGCTCTCCCGACGCCGACAGCGCCACGACAACCGGCGTCACAGCCATGGATCCCGCGCTCCCGGAACGATGATCATCGAGAAATAGGGGGCCTCTTCCGGTGCCTCGGCAAGCGGCAAAACTCTCTCTTCTGCAAGGGTCGCCCGCTCCACGTAAACGGCTCCAGCCTCCCGGCCCGCCTCGGACACCGCTGCGCGGATCTTCTCCAAATGCCGGCCCACCTTCATCAGAACGACCGTCTCGCCACCCGCCAACCGGGCCGCCAAACTCTCGCGCGCCAATGTCCCCGGCACGATGCTCACACCACCCGTCCGGGCAGCCAAAGGCAGCCCAGCCACAGCCGCACAAGCCGTCATCGACGTCACTCCCGGAACAACCTCCACCGCGAACCGCTCGGACAGCCGCGCAAAGAGATACATGAACGAACCGTAGAAGAACGGATCCCCCTCACACAAACAGACGACATCGACGCCGCCTTCAAGCACCGTCGAGATCTCCTCCGCCCCGCGATCATAAGCCGTCTGCGCAGGCTCCCGCGCCGTCGTCATTGGGATATCCATAACGATCTCCCGCGCGCCTCCCGGGATCAGCGCCGCCGCGATCGACCGGGCAAAGCTCTCGGCCCCCGCAAGCGAGGGATAGGCCACCACCCGCGCCGCAGAGATCAACCGCGACGCCCGCACCGTCATCAGCTCCGGATCCCCAGGCCCCAGACCGACCCCGTAAAGCGTCCCGCTCACCGCTTCGCCTCCTGAAGCCAACCCGATCCGTCATCTGGCCCCAAATACTCAAATACCCCACGTGCCACTGACCTCATCGCTTCACCAGGCTCCACTGCACGACAGGCATCGCGGGCCGCCAGCCGCGATAGCGCCCGACCGGCTCGACCCGGTCCACACCGATCCGCACCAGATCGCCACCATGCTCCGCCTGCAGCGCGATCAGCGCCGCCTCGCTTTCCAGCGTCACCGCATTCGCCACGAGCCGCCCGAGCGGCCGCAAGGCCTTCCAGGCAGCTGCGAAGACCTCCGCGCTCAGCCCGCCGCCAATGAAGATCGCATCCGGCGGCTCCAGCCCCTCCAGCGCCGCAGGCGCCTCCCCTTCAACGATCGCCAATTTCGGCGCACCCAAGGCCAGAGCATTCGCCGCCGCCATCGCCCGCCGGTCCGCCCGCGGCTCGATCGCCGTGGCGCGGGCAAAGCGGGCCGCCCGCATCCACTCGATCGCGACCGACCCCGATCCCGTCCCGATGTCCCACAGATGCGCCCCCCGCATCGGCATCAGCTTGGCGAGCGTGGCCGCACGCACCTCGCGCTTGGTCATCGTCCCGTCATGGTGAAAGAGGTCATCCGCCAGCCCCGGCACCCGCGGCACCAGTGCCGCATCCGGCGCCGCCACGCAGTCCACAGCGAGCGTGTTGAACTCCGGCACCGCATGGTCCCAGGCCCTCGCAATCCCATCGAACCGTGCCTCATCCTTACCGCCCATAGCGGCGAGGACAGACATCCGGCTTTCGCCAAACCCACGTTGAGTGAGAAAGGCGGCGATCTTGCCGGGCGTCTCGGCCCCCGTCGTGAGGACTAGAAGCCGCGCATCGGGCTGGATGAAAGCGATCATCTGCTCGACGGGCCGCCCGTGAACCGTCAGCGTCTCCACATCGGCGAGGCTCCAGCCCATCCGCGCGGCAGCGAGCTGAAACGCCGACAGCTGTGGATGGTAGACGATTTCTGAAGGCGAGATGGCCCGCCCGATCCGCGCGCCGACGGAGTACCAGAGCGGATCCCCTGTCGCCAGAACCACGACCCGCCGCCCCTTGAACGATAGAAGCGTGTCGATCATCGCGTCGAAGGGCGACGGCCAGGCCACCCGCTCGGCGGATACCGCCTCGCTGAGCACGTGATGCCGGTCACCGCCGACAATGACCTCCGCCCCCTCGACGACTGCGCGCGTCGCCGGGGCGAGCCCGGCCATCCCGTCCTCCCCGATCCCAACGATATGCAACCAAGGCCCCGTCACCAGCCCCTCGGCGCTCCCTCACGGGCGCGTCTCACGCAACCAAGCGATGACCGCCCGCAAGGGAGGGAAGAGCGCACCGTCATAACCCCGCCGCCAATGCATTGACAGCAGCGGACGCCATCGCCGACCCGCCGCGACGGCCCCGAAGCGCCACGAAGTCACACCCCCGCGGATTGCCCGCAAGTTCCGCCTTGCTCTCGGCAGCCCCGACAAATCCGACCGGAAAGCCCAGGATCACAGCAGGCTTCGCCCAGCCCGCATCCAATCCTTCCAGCAACCGGAAAAGTGCCGTCGGCGCGTTTCCGATCGCGACGACGGCGCCGCCGATCCGCTCTTCCCACAGCTCGACCGCCGCCGCCGACCGGGTCGTCCCGATCGCGTTCGCCCGCGGTATGACACCCTCCTCGTTCAGCGTGACAATCACTTCGTTCTCCGCTGGCAGAAACCGGCGGATCACCCCCGCCGCCACCATCTCGCAATCACAAAGCACCGGCGCTCCTGAAGCCAAAGCCGCCCGCCCCGCCTCCGCAGCGCCGGGCGAGAAGGCCAGCCGGTCCGCAACCTCGACCATCCCGCAGGCATGGATCACACGCACCGCCACCTCCTGCATCGCCTCCGGAAACCGGTCGAGCCGGGCTTCCCGCCGGACGGTGGCAAAGCTTTCCGCATAGATCGCGGCGGGATCCTTGAGATACGGACGCATCGCTCAGGCCACATCGGAGGACATGATACCTTCGGTCCGCGCCAAGAATACTTTTGGCCAGATGAAGATCACCCCTTCCGCCTCCGCACGCTTTCCGGCCCATGAGGATGGTCGGCCTGCGGATAGGGGGCGTGATGATGGTGGTGATGATCGTGCCCGTCACCATGATGGTGGTGATGATCCCCGGCCTCAAGCCGGCAGAGCCCGGTGCAGAACGTGTCGCAAAGATCGCAATCGGCCACGTTCGACCCCGGCGCACTCGCGCCCTGCCCTTCCACGTGGTGGTGGTGGCTTTCCTGCACCGCCCCAACCTCGGCCTCGAACCCCAGAACCTGGGTGCGGTACTTGCACATCGCGCAATTGGGCGGCGGGATCTCACCCACCTGTTCGGTCGCGCGCTCCGCGAAGGTCTCCAGCACCTTCGGATGATCGCCCAGATAGCCCGCCTTGACGAACCGGATCTCCGGATGACGCGCCGCGACCTCGTCGGTGAAGCCATAGATCCGGTCGATCAGGATCCCTGAAAACAGGAAGTAGGGGAAAACGACGATCCGCCGGTAGCCCAGCTTTGCCGCATGCTCGAGACACGGCTCGACCAGCGGGAAGGTGACACCCGAATAGCCCGTCTCGACCCAGCCGAAGCCCATCCCCTCGGCCAGCATCCGGGCGATTTTCGCGACGTTGCCATTGGCGTCCGGATCGCTCGCCCCGCGCCCGATCACCACGAGGCAGGTCTCGTGCAGCGGCACCGCCTCTTCGGCATCCGCCGCCACCACGGCCTCCCGGATCCGGTCGCCCGCCGCGGCGATCATCTTCGGATCGACGCCCAGCTCCCGTCCGTAATGCACATCGATCCCATGTGTCGCCGCATAGGTCGACAGAACCGTCGGGATGTCGTTCTTCGCATGCATCGCCGCGAACAGCATCCCCGGCACCGCCAGGATCCGCGCGCATCCCGCCTCCCGCAACCGGTCGAGCCCGTCGCGCAGCACCGGGTTGGCAAATTCCAGATAGCCGTACTCGGTCAGCCAATCCTCCGGCAGCATCGGCGGCAGCTTCTCGGCCAATGTGGCGAATTCATCCACCGCGGACTGGCTGCGCGAGCCATGGCCGCACAGAAGAACGCCGGTCTTCATGCGGGCGCCTCCTCGGCCTCTTCGGTTTCCGCCTCCTCGGGCTCAGGCTCCTTCCGCCCCTTCAGCGCGCCCCAGATCACGGCCGCGATCGCGGCCCCGATGGCCGCTCCGGCGACCCAATGATCGTGTCCGGCAACCTCTCCGATATGGCCAAGATGGGCGGGTAGAACGGTCATGGGCAGCACTCCGGTTGTCAGGCGCAGCGGAACCGGAGCGCGGGCTCACCCCGCGCTTCAACGATGCGCGCGCCTCGCCCCCTGTTTGGGTCGGCCCGGCCCGCGCCCCCTTTCCGGCCCTTCTGCAGGGCGTCGTCGGTCCCTTCCTTAGACCGCGGCGCACGGCGCTTCAATGCAAAGCGCGAGCCCATCGGCCCCATAACCGGCACCCGCCATCCCGCGCAGACCCCGTGCGCTCCTGCGGAATAGGAACATCCGCATGCCCCGTTAGATTTAGCTCACAACCCGCAAAGCATGGAGGAACCGATGGGACAGCTCGTCGACGGCGAATGGCACGACACCTGGTACGACACCAAATCGACCGGCGGCGCGTTCAAACGCTCGACCGCAAAGTTCCGCAACTGGATCACGCCTGACGGCGCCCCCGGCCCGTCGGGTGAGGGCGGGTTCGAAGCCGAATCGGGCCGCTACCATCTCTATGTCAGCTACGCCTGCCCCTGGGCCCACCGCACGCTGGCCTTCCGCGCCCTGAAGGATCTCACCGACCATATCGGCGTCTCGGCCGTCCACCCCGATATGCTCAGCGACGGCTGGACCTTCGCGACCGACTTCCCCGGTGCGACGGGTGACAAGCTCTACGATCTGCCTTTCGCCCGGGACATCTACCTCAAGGCCGATCCGAAGATCTCTGGCCGCGTCACCGTCCCCATCCTGTGGGACAAGGTGTGCCGTACCATCGTCTCGAACGAAAGCTCCGAGATCATCCGCATGTTCAACTCGGCCTTCGACGGGATCACCGGCAACACCGACGATTACTGGCCCGAAGAGCTCCGCGAGGCCATCGAACCGGTGAACGACCGCATCTACGACACCGTCAACAACGGCGTCTACAAGTCCGGCTTCGCCACCACTCAGGAGGCATATGAAAAGGCCGTCCACCCCCTCTTCGACAGCCTCGATTGGCTCGAAGACCGCCTGTCCACCAACCGCTACCTGATGGGCAACCGCATTACCGAGGCCGACTGGCGTCTCTGGACGACGCTCGTCCGCTTCGACCTCGTCTATCACCAGCATTTCAAGTGCAATCGCCGCCGGATCGTCGATTATCCGAATCTCTGGGCCTTCACGCGCGAGCTCTACCAATGGCCCGGCATCTCAGGCACGGTAAACCTTGACCACATCGTGCGGCACTACCACTACAGCCACGAAAGCATCAATCCGAACCGGATCATCCCGATCAACCCGGTGCTCGACTGGGACGCGCCGCACCAGCGCGACCGGGTTCAGTTGGCGGCGTAATGCTCCACGATCGCCGCCAGATCATCCGGCGGCGTTTCTGACTGCACGAAGGCGCAGGCGTTCGGGATGTGCTGAAAGATCGACCCGTCCGAAAAGAAGGTGGTATTCGTCACGAACACCACCCGCGCCTCAGGCAGCCGGTAGCTCGCGTAATCGGCAACCGCAAAGGCGCCCCCGCCTTCCAGCACGAGATCGAGCACGATGACATCGAACGCGCCCTCGCGGACTTGCCGCACGGCGTCATCCTGATTATTGGCACAGGTCACGTCGAGGCCCAACCGCTCCAGATGGCGGCACCAGATGCTGCAAAGCTCCGGAGAGCTCTCGACGACCAGAACTTTTGTCTTCACCGCGCGACCCTCCTTCACGGGCAGAGCAGGACAGGATGTTCTCTCGTCGATCATGATTCAGAAAGGTTAATACTTCGCTAACCCTGGTAAAGATCTTCCTTAGCGGAACGGGAATATCTCGTGGGTCAAAGACCTTTCACCACAGCATCTTCCCGGCAAAGGTAAACGCTCCGGTAACGGTTCGGAAAGCCTCAAGGGCACGCGGCCGGTCACAGCCAGACCACCCCGCCTTGCCCTGGCACCGCTTTTCGGGTTTCACCCGTTCCGACAAAGCAAGGGGCCGGCCATCCGATGACAACCTGGATCACGATCTGCGACACCTGCAAGCTCGAAGGCTGGGAGGCGACAGGCGCCACCGAAACCGACGGCGAGCGCCTCGCCACCTTGGTCGAAGCCGCGGCACAGGTGCCTCTCCGCACCCGCCGCGTCTCCTGCCTGATGGGCTGCTCCCATGGCTGCAACGTCGCAATCCAGGCGGACGGCAAGCTCGCCTACACGCTCGGCCGCTTCACCCCCGACGCCGACGCGGCAGAGGCTATCACCGCCTATGCCGCCCTCCATTCGGCAAGCGAAACCGGCGTTGTCCCCTACCGCCAATGGCCCGAAGGCGTGAAAGGCCACTTCGTCACCCGCCATCCGCCGCTCCCCGACGAGTGATGACGGCCCCCCTCCCAGAGGAAACTCCAGACGCCCGGGAAAGCCCCGACCACGGCGGAAACCTCGACGCGGCCATCGCGCGATACGGCGGCACGCGCGCCGACTGGCTCGACCTCTCGACCGGCATCAACCCCGTGCCCTACCCTGTCGGCGACATCAGCCAAGACAGCTGGACCCGGCTCCCGGACCAAGCCGCGACCGACCGCCTCCTCGTGGCCGCCAGGCAGTTCTGGAAAATCCCCGACGCCGCCCGGATCGTCGCCGCCCCCGGCGCTTCCGCGCTCATCGCCCGGATGCCCGACCTCACTGCCACGACAGCCGCCCACATCCCCGGCCCCACCTATAACGAACACGCCCGAGCTTTCTCCAAGGCGGGATTTCCCGTCAACGACCCGGACCGGGCCGATAGCAATACCCATGTCTACGTCCATCCCAACAATCCGGACGGCCGCCTATGGGGGGCCGAAATCATGGGAGGCCGCTCCCTAACCATTGTCGACGAAAGCTTCTGCGACACGATCCCCGACCAAAGCCACGTCCCGTTCACTGGGAATACCGGGATCGTCGTCCTCAAAAGCTTCGGAAAGTTCTGGGGCCTCGCCGGCCTCCGCCTCGGTTTCGCGATCGGAACGCCGAAGACGCTTGCACCTCCGGGTCTCGTCTCCCTCACCGACCTCCTCGGCCCCTGGCCCGTCTCCGGCCCCGCGCTCGACATCGGCGCCCGCGCCCTCGAAGATCACGCCTGGGCCAAGGCCACCCGCGCCCGTCTCGCCCAGGACGCCACTTGCCTCGACACCCTCCTCACCGCCGGCGGAGCCCACCTCGTCGGCGGCACTCCCCTCTTCCGCCTCTACCAGGTCGACGACGCCGCCCGATGGCAAAACCGCCTTGCCGAACACCGCGTCTGGTCCCGCATCTTCCCCTATTCGAAAACCTGGCTCCGCCTCGGCCTCCCCGCGCCCGACCGCTGGGACCAGCTGCGGGACGCGCTCCCATGACGCGGGACGGCGGGCGGGGCGACGCTGCGGCAGAGCCGCCAGCGAGCGCCGGACGGCCGTCCCGATGACCACGGCCCTCCTCCTCGCCGCGCTTCTCGACGCCGCCTTCGGCGAACCCCGCTGGCTCTGGGGCCGGCTGCCGCACCCGGCGGTCCTCATGGGCCGCGCCATCGGCTATCTCGACGAACGCCTCAACCACGGCCCCGCCCGCCGCGCCAAGGGTGTCGCGGCGGCCGCCACCCTGACGACCGGCGCGCTCCTGACAGGCTTCGCTCTCATGGCCCTCCCCGGCCAGATCGCCGAGATCCTTCTGGCCGCCATCCTCCTCGCCCAGCGCAGCCTCGCCGATCATGTACGCGACGTCGCAAACGCCCTCCGCCTCTCCACGGCCGAAGGCCGCCGCGCCGTCGCCCGCATCGTCGGTCGCGACACCGCCGCGATGGACGACCCCGCCATCGCCCGCGCCGCCATCGAAAGCGCGGCCGAAAACCTCTCTGACGGCGTCATCGCCCCCGCCTTCTGGTTCCTCATCGCAGGCGCCCCCGGCCTGCTCGCCTACAAGGCGATCAACACCGCCGACAGCATGATCGGCTACCGCACCCCGCGCCACGAGGCCTTCGGCTGGGCCTCAGCCCGCCTCGACGACGTCCTCAACTGGATCCCCGCCCGCCTGACCGCAGCCCTGATCCTCGCCGCCGCAGGCCATCGCCCCGACTGGTCCGCCTTCACAGCGGACGCCAAACGCCACCGCTCCCCCAATGCCGGCTGGCCCGAGGCCGCCATGGCCCGCGCCCTCGACATCGCCCTCGCCGGCCCCCGCAGCTACAACGGCGAGCTCCGCGATTTCCCCTTCGTCCACCCCCAAGGCCGCAAAGATCCCGGCCCAGCCGACATAGACGCCGCCATCACCCTCCTCTGGCGCAGCTGGGCCCTGGGCTTAGCCATCGTAGCCATCCTCACCGTCCTATAAGGGATGGCGGGTGGGGCAACGTCCGAAGGACGAGCGTCACCCACCATCCCCAAACCTTGCGACCCGCCCAAACCCCGCTAAGGTCCGCCGCGACCCAATCCAAGGAGCGCCCACATGCGCCTCGCCGCCCTCCTTCTCGCCCTCGCAGGCCCCGCCGCGGCCCAGACCTGCGGCGGCCCCTTCCCCGCCTTCCTCGACGGACTGGTGCAGGAGGCGACGACAAAGGGTCACGACTCAGCAACGACCCGCGCCTTCCTCGCCACGGCCAATCAGGACCAATCCGTCCTCGCCGCAGACCGCCGCCAAGGCATCTTCCAGCGCCCGTTCCTCGACTTCTCCCGCGCAGTGATCTCGGCGGGCCGCCTCCAGAACGGCGCCCGCCAATACGAACGCCACCGGGCCACCTTCGACCGCATCGAACAGGACTTCGGCGTCTCCCCCGGCGTCCTCCTCGCCTTTTGGGCGCTCGAAACCGATTACGGCGCCGTCCAGGGCGACTTCAACACGCTCGACGCGCTCGTCACCCTCGCCCACGATTGCCGCCGGCCCGAACTCTTCCGCCCCCAGATCTTCGCCGCCCTCGAGCTTTACGAACGCGGCGATTTCGACCCGGCCACCACGACCGGCGCCTGGGCGGGTGAGATCGGGATGGTCCAGATGCTCCCCGAGGACATCCTCGAAAACGGCCGCGACGGTGATGGCGATGGCAAGGTCTCCCTCAAGACCTCCCCGCAAGACGCGCTGCTGTCCGGCGCCGCCATGCTCCGCTCCCTCGGCTGGCGCGCGGGCGAACCCTGGCTGCAAGAGGTCACCGTCCCCGACACGCTCGACTGGTCGCTCACCGGCACCGATACACGCCTGCCCATCGCGGACTGGCAGGCCATGGGCGTGGCCGCCCGCACCGGCCCGCTGACCGACGGCCTCGACGCGTCGCTCCTCTTGCCCCAGGGGCGCAACGGCCCCGCTTTCCTCGCCTATCCGAACTTTGACGTCTTCTTCGAATGGAACCAGTCCTTCACCTACGTCACCACCGCCGCCTACATGGCGACCCGCCTGATGGGCGCCCCGGTCTACGACGCAGGCAACCCCGACCCCGGCCTGTCGCCCGACCAGATGGAAGAGCTTCAGCGCCGCCTCCAGGCCCGCGGGCGTGACGTGGGCGATGTTGACGGCATCCTCGGCGCCAAGACCCGCAACGCGGTGCAGGAGGTCCAGCAGGAACTCGGCCTGCCCGCCGATGCCTGGCCCACGCCCGACCTGCTAAACCGCCTCTAGTGAACACAACGCCGAAAGACGTGGCCAAACGCCTCCGCCGCGGCGAAACATGGGTGCAGCGCCGCGTCACGGGCCTCCTCTGGCGCACCCGCAACACGCTGCCCCCCCCTTCCGGCCACGGCACTGTCATCTTCGCCCTCCCGCTCGTCGCCAAGGCCCGCTCCGACGACTGGGGCCAGGTCGAGGCCAATCTCGCCGGTACCCTCAAAAGCTTCCAAAACCAGACCCGGCCCGACTGGCACGCCTATATCTGCGGCCAGGACCGCCCCGTGCTGCCCGAGGACGACCGCATCACCTTCCTGCCCTTCGACCGCAAGGACGCCTTCTTCGACAAGGGCGCGAAGATGTCCAAACTCGCCCGTCACATCCTCGCCGAGGGCCCGGAAGAGGGCTATTATTTCCCCTTCGACGCCGACGACATCCTCCACCCGAAGGTGGTGGACCATATCCTCACCGACGACAACGGCGCGGGCTACTACATCGACAAAGGCTACATGCTCCACGCGGAAACCGGCGATCTCGCCGCCCTCCAGCCCCCCGATGCCCGCTTCCCGAACGCGACCGAGTTCCTCCGCTCCTGCGGATCGTCCACCGCCATCCGCCTCGACCGGCGCGCCGGTGCCGACATGGCC
Organism: Aestuariibius violaceus; assembly: GCF_040779325.2. Taxonomy (NCBI): domain Bacteria; kingdom Pseudomonadati; phylum Pseudomonadota; class Alphaproteobacteria; order Rhodobacterales; family Paracoccaceae; genus Aestuariibius; species Aestuariibius violaceus. The sequence goes on along the minus strand of NZ_JBFONT020000001.1, from coordinate 896,710 downwards.
ACGCTGATCAAGAAGCGCGGCGCCCACCGCAAGGTCCCCCGCAACATGACCCATTTCGGCCTGCACATGACGCCGATCCCTTTCTACGCCGCCCTCTACGTGGTCGGCCACGGCGAAAACATGCGCCAGCGCCGCGGCAAGATGGCTGGCAAGCTGCAACATCTGGACATCTCACCCCTGACCGCGGAGGAAGCCGCCAAAGTCCGCCAAGACTTCCGCCTGGACGATCTGCCATGAAACTCCTCACCGATCTCCGCCAGCGCCTCGATGACGCAAGCCATGCCCGCACCTGGCGCGCCGCCAACCCGCTCGACCCGCCGTCGGATGACCCAAAGGTGATCTACGCGATCCCTCTCGTCTCCCGCCGCCGCTCAGACGACTGGGACGTGGTCGAAACCAACCTCGCCCGCACGATGGAGGCGCTCCACCGCCAGACCGACCCGAACTGGACAGCGCTCATCTGCGGACAGGATCAGCCCGAACGGGTCACCTTCGGAGACAACGTCCGCTTCCTGCCCTCTGACGCGTCGGACAAGTTCAACGACCGGCCCGAGAAGGCGCGCCAACTCGCGGGCCATGTCCTCGACACGGAAACCGGCGACGGTTACCTCTTCCCGCTTGACGCCGACGACCTGCCACATCCCAGGCTGACCGCCCACATGCGGACGGACAATAACGGTCACGGCTACCTGATCGACAAGGGCTACATGTATGACGCCGCCACAGGCCGCCTCGCCGTCCTGCAGCCCTCGAACCGGCAATTCCCGAAAGCCAAGCGCTTCTACAACCATTGCGGTTCGTCCGCCGCCTATCGCTACGACCTGCGCAGCGGCGCCGATTTCACCGGCCTCCTGATCGAACGGGAGATCCACAAACAGGTGGCCCGCCACGCCCGCCGCTACGGCTTCCGGCTGGCCCTCGTCCCGTTCCACGCCATGGCCTATATCGTGAACCATGGCGAAAACCTCAGGGAGAAACGCGGCAGCCTGCACCGCAAGATGACCCATTTCGACAAAAACGCCCTGCCGCCCGAGATGGCCGAGGAGGTGCGCAAAGTCTTCCACCTGCCCTCCCCATGACCCGCAATCTCCGCCTCTCCGGGCTCTTCAAGCCGAACTCCCCGCTCCAACGAAAGATCAAGGGCGCGATCTTCCGTGCCACGACCCGTCTGCCGCCCCCGTCCGCCGATCCGAAGGTCATCTTCACGATCCCCCTGGTCGGACGCGCCAAGACCGATGACTGGCCGACGATCCAGCGCCTGCTTACGCAGACCCTCTCAAGCCTCCTCCGCCAGACCGATCCGAACTGGTCCGCCCTCATCTGTTGCCAGGACCAGCCCGACCTGCCCGACGACCCCCGCATCAGGCACCTGCCCTATACCGGCCCCTCCCGCGGCTCCGACAGGACCAAGAAGATCGCGATGCTCTTCGAAGAGGTCGGCCGCACAAAAGGCGTCGACGGCTACGTCTTCCACCTCGACGCAGACGACATTCTCCACCCAGGGCTCGTCGACCACATCCGCACCGACAATAACGGCCAGGGATACGTCATCGAAACCGGCTACATGTTCGAAGAGACAGAGCCCGCCATCGCCCATCTCGGCCCGGAGCCACCTTTCTGGGGAATCTGCGGCTCATCCAATGCGCTCCGCTTCGATCATCGCGGCCGACGGGACTTCACCGAGGTCATAAGCCGCCGCGGGTCGCACACCGAAACGCCCACCCGCATGGCCGATTACGGCTTCTCCCTTGCCCCGGTCCCGTTTCCCGCCGCGCTCTACCTCGTCAACCACGGCGCCAGCATCAGCGAGCAGCGCGGCCGCACCGAAATCAGGCAAGGCTATCTGGGGAAACACGCGCTTTCACCCGACGAACGCGACGCCATCCTGACGGAGTTCGGAGTGAAACCCTGACGCCAACCTCAACGGAGCGTCAAAACCCCACCCTCAGATCCCCGAAACCCGCCCGAAAAATCAAGCCACCATCGTCTCTGCCCGCTTCAGATCGACCGAGACAAGCTGCGACACGCCCTGCTCGCCCATCGTGACGCCGAACAGCCGGTCCATCCGCGCCATCGTCACCGCATGGTGCGTGATGATCAGGAACCGGGTATTGGTCCGCCGCGTCATCTCGTCCAGCAGATCGCAGAACCGCGTCACGTTCGCGTCGTCCAAAGGCGCGTCGACCTCGTCGAGCACGCAGATCGGTGCCGGGTTCGCCAGGAACACCGCAAAGATCAGCGCAAGCGCCGTCAGCGTCTGCTCGCCGCCCGACAGAAGCGAAAGGGTCGACAGCTTCTTGCCCGGCGGCTGGCACAGGATCTCCAGCCCCGCATCCAGCGGGTCCTCGCTTTCAACCAGCTCCAGCCGTGCCTCGCCGCCGCCAAACAGGTGCTTGAACAGCATCCCGAACGACCGGTTCACCTCCTCGAACGCCGTCAGAAGACGCTCCCGCCCTTCGCGGTTCAGGCTCGAGATCCCGGTGCGAAGCGCCGCGATTGCCGCCTCCAGATCCTGCTTCTCCTTGGCGAGGGTCTCATGCTCCTCGCGGACTTCCTTCGCATCCTCTTCGGCCCGCAGGTTCACAGCCCCCAGCGCATCGCGCTGCCGCTTCAGCGTCGCAACCCGCACCTCGATCTCCTCGGCACCGGGCATCTTGTCGGGATCCGCCCCCAGAGCCTCCAGCAGCCGCTCCGGCGTCACCTCGAGCGCCTCCTCGATCCGCAAGGCCGCGGCCTCGACAGCCTCCTCCGCGCTCGTGGCATGGGCCTCGGCCCGCGCCCGCTCTTCCCGCGCCTCGGACGCCGCCCGCTCCGCCGCCCGCAGGGCCACATCCGCCTCGCGCGCCGCCGTCTCGGCCTTCACCAGCGCCTCATCGGCCGTCCGCTTGCGCGTTCCGGCCTCTTCGCTGCCGGACGCCAAGGCCGCGATCCGCTCCGCCACCTGCGACGGCAGCGCGGACACTTCGACCAGCTCCTCTTCCGAGGTCGCCTTGCGCGACACCAGTTCGGCCATCCGTCCCGCAGCGTTCTCAAGCCGCTGACGCCAGCCGCCCAGATCCTTCTCGATCGCCCGCCGCCGCCCGGCCCGCGCCTCGGCCTCCCGGCGCAGTTCATCAAAGGCCGACCGGCGGGCCATCATCGTCATCCGCGCTGCCTCGACCGTGACCCGCACGTCTTCCAGCTCCGCCTTCGCCGCCGACGGGTCGCCGACCTCGGCCAGCCCGGCCTCGGCTTCCTTCAGCCGCGCCTCGGCCGCCAGCGCCTCGTCCTCGTGCCGCACCACCGCCAGCTTCGCCGATTCCAGCCGGCCCTGCGCCAGATCCCGGTCTGCGGCAGCCCGGGATTGCCGCCGCTGCGCCTCCGCGACCGCTGCATCCGCCGCTTTCCGAGCTGTCCGCGCCGCCCCATCGGCGGCCACCGCCTCGGACAGTTCCGCGCCCAAGGCCTCATGCGCGACCCGCGCCACCTCGGCGCGCTGCCGCGCCGCTGCCAGCTCTTCGCGCAAGGCAGCCAGCCGGTTCATCTGCTCCAACCGCAAGGCGGCCTCCGACGGGGCATCCTCCGCATTCGCCCGGAACCCGTCCCAGCGCCATAGATCCCCCTCGCGCGACACCAGCCGCTGCCCCGGCGCCAGAGCCGCCTGCAAAGCCGCCCCCTCGGCCCGACCGACAACCCCGATCAAGGCCAACCGACGATCCAGAACCCCCGGCGCCTCGACGAAATCAGCCAGCGGAGCCGCCCCACCCGGCAGATCCGACACGCTTTTATAAGCCGCCAACGCCGCCCAGCCCGAGCCTTCCTCGGCCACCAAAGGCGCCCGCAGATCGTCGGCCAAGGCCGCGCCCAGCGCCTTCTCGTAGCCATCCGAGACGCTCACCCGGTCGATCAGCTGATCCCCATCGCCCGCCTCGCGTGCCACGAGGCGTTCCAGCGCCGCCGTCTCGGCCTCCAGCGCCTTCGCCTCGCCGTCCGACGACGATCGCGCCGCCCGCGCCTCGGCCTCGCGCCCCTGCACGGCGGCCCGCGCGTCCTCGGCGGCGACCAACGCCGCCTCCGCCGCCTCCGCTGTCTGCACCGCCTCCGCCTCGGCCGCTTCCGCTGCCTCGGCCTCTCCCGCGGACTGGCCCAAAGCGGCCTCCGCCGCTTCAACCGTCTCGGCCGCCCGTGCCGCTTCCGACCGGGCCCGCGCCAGCACCTTGCCGGTCTCCTCGACCAGCCGCTCCGCCGATTGATGCCTCGCCGCAAGCCGCGCCGCATCCTCCGTCGCCTCGGCCAGGGCCGCCTCGCGCGAGGCCAGCACCTCCGCCGCCTCCCGCGCCGCCGCTTCCGCCTCGGCCTGCCGGGCCGCGTCGCCCGCGCTCTCGGCCTCTAGCGCCTTCGCTTCCTCTTCCAGCCGCGCGATCGTCTCTTCCGCGTCGCGGTTCAGCCCGCCTTCGCGCTCGATGTCGCGCCCCAGCTGCGCCACCCGGCCTTCCAACGCCACCCGCGCCGCCTCGGCCCGCTCGGCCTCGGCCTCCAGCGTCCCGCGTTCGACCTCCAGCCGCTGCACCAACGCCGCCGCGATCGCCGCCTCCTCGCGCACCGGCGGCAACCCCGCCTCCGCCGCCTCCCGTGCCGTGCCGGCCGAAATGGCCTCCCGCTCGGCCGCAGCCGCCGCAACCGACCGGTCTTTCAACACATCGCGTGCCCCGGCTAAAGCCAGATCCGCCTCGCGCCAGCGCCGGTACAGCAGCAGCCCCTCCGCCTCGCGCAGCGCCTCGGCGATCTCCCGATACCGCGCCGCCTGCTTGGCCTGCCGCGCGAGCGAGGCCAGCTGAGACGCCAGCTGCTCCAGCACGTCATCGACCCGCGACAGGTTCTGCTCGGCCCCTTTCAGCTTCAGTTCCGCCTCGTGGCGCCGCTGGTACAGGCCCGAGATTCCCGCCGCCTCTTCCAGAATCCGCCGCCGCGCCTTCGGCTTGGCATTGATCAACTCGCTGATCTGCCCTTGCCGCACCAGCGCCGGAGAATGCGCCCCGGTCGAGGCGTCGGCGAACAGCATCTGAACGTCCCGCGCCCGCACGTCCTTGGCGCCAACCTTGTAGGCCGATCCCGCATCCCGCGTGATCCGCCGCACGATCTCCAGCATGTCGTTGTCGTTGAACCCGGCGGGCGCCAGCCGCTCCGTGTTGTCGATGACCAGCGACACCTCGGCGAAGTTCCGGGCCGGCCGCGTCGCGGCCCCGGCAAAGATGACATCCTCCATCCCGCCGCCCCGCATCGCGGTCGGGCGGTTCTCGCCCATCACCCAGCGCAACGCTTCCAGAAGGTTCGACTTGCCGCAGCCGTTCGGTCCGACCACGCCGGTCAGACCGTCGGCGATGATCAGATCCGTCGGATCGACGAATGACTTGAATCCGTTCAGCCTCAGCCGGGAAAACCTCATGACGGGTCTCCTTCTCTGCTCAAGACCGGACCGTGACTCGCCCTCCGCCCATGAGTCAACGCCCCAAACACCAGACCTGCGGCTGAAACCCGCTTTATCCACAAGATATTGCGCCCTACTAACCGAGATCCCTCCTCATCTGGCCCAAAATACTCCCCGCGGAGCGTCCCACCCCCTCCAAAAGCACCACCCGATGAGAATCATCCTTGACGCCGCCACTGTCCGGGCCCCACAACATTCCATGCATGGTTCCCCGCGACAGGCGCACACCGCCTCCGGGGACGAAATGGGAATGCGGTAAGGGCCGATCCATGCAGGAGGCCCCGATCCGCAGCCGCCCCCGCGACTGTGAGCGGAGAGCGCCCGGCCGATGAACGCCACTGGGGCACCCCCCGGGAAGGCAGGCCAGGTTGCTACGACCCGCGAGCCAGGAGACCAGCCATGCGACCGGGTCCGCCCGGTGACTGCAACGACGGACGGGGTGTTCCGTGGGGGTCAGCCGAGAACGCCCGTAAGGGCGGCCGAGGCCCAACCCAGGAAAGCCCCCTTCAAAGGATCCGAAGGGGACCAGACATGAAGAAGTATCTCGCCGCCGCGCTCGCGCTCACCGCGACGCCCGCTTTCGCCCACCACCCGCTGAACGGCCTACCGATGGAGACGTTCTCCCACGGCCTCCTCTCCGGGGTCGGCCACCCAATCCTCGGCTTCGACCATCTCTTCTTCATCGTCGCCGTCGGCATCCTGGCCAGCTTCACCGCCAGCCGCCTGACAGCACCGCTGGCCTACATCCTGACCATGCTCGCCGGCTGCGTCTTTGTTTCGCTCGGCTTCCAGATGCCGCTCACCGAAGGCCTCATCGTCCTCTCGCTCCTCACCTTGGGCGGCATCCTCGCCTCCGGCCGGATGACCGGCCAGACCGCCACCCTCGCCCTCTTCGCCGCCTTCGGCTTCGTCCACGGCGCAGCCTTCGGCGGAACGATCGCCGGCCAGGAAGGAGGAGCGGCAGCGACCGTGTTCACCGGCTACCTGATCGGCCTCGCCGCGATCCAGTACGCCATCGCCATCGGCGCCGGCTGGCTCGCCCGGACGCTTTTCGGCGCAACCGACGCCACAGCGACCAATGCCCGCCTGATCGGCGCAGGCATCGCCGGTGTCGGCGCCTTCCTCGCGCTTGAGATCGTCGAAGGCCCGATCGTCGCCGCGCTCACCGGCGCCGTCTGACGATCACGCCCAAAGCCCCGGCCACCGCGCCGGGGCCTCACCCCCAGCAACCGCGCGACCGGATCCTCACACATGCCCGCCAAAATCCCCGCCACCATCGTCACCGGCTTCCTCGGCGCCGGAAAGACCACGCTCATCCGCAATCTCCTCGCCCAGGCAAATGGCCGCCGCATCGCCCTCATCATCAACGAATTTGGTGATCTCGGCGTCGACGGCGACATCCTCAAGGGCTGCGGCGACGCTACCTGCCGCGACGAGGATATCATGGAGCTCTCAAACGGCTGCATCTGCTGCACCGTGGCCGAGGATTTCATCCCGACGATGGAAAAGCTCCTCGCCCGCGACGACGCCCCGGATCACATCGTCATCGAAACCTCCGGCCTCGCGCTGCCCCAGCCGCTCGTCCGCGCCTTCAACTGGCCGGCGATCTCCACGAAAGTCACCGTCGACGGCGTCATCGCCCTGGTCGACGGCAAGGCGACCGCCGAAGGCCGCTTCGCCCACGACCCGGCAGCGGTCGACGCCCAGCGCAAATCCGACGACAGTCTCGACCACGAGACGCCCCTCTCCGAACTCTTCGACGACCAGATCGCCTGCGCTGACATGATCGTCGTCAACAAGACCGACCTCCTGACCGAGGCCGAGGCGGAAACGCTCACCACCGACCTCACCACCAAATCCCGCGACGCCGTCCGCGTCGTCAAGGCCGCCCACGGCCAGCTCCCGCTCGACCTCCTCCTCGGCCAGAACGCCGCGGCAGAAGCCGACACCAAGGCGCGCCACGAGATCCACCACCATCACCACGACGACGAAGACGGCCACGATCACCACGACCACGACGATTTCGAAAGCTTCACAATCACCCGCCCCGAGATCACCGATCCCACGGCCTTCGCCGAGCAGGTCGCGGGCATCATCCGCGCCCACGACATCCTGCGCCTCAAAGGCTTCGCCGCCGTCGAAGGCAAACCCATGCGCCTCGCTCTCCAGGCCGTCGGCCCGCGGATCGAGACCTATTACGACACGCCCCTCACCGGCCCCCGCGAGACCCGCCTGGTCGTCATTGGCCAGACCGGCCTTGACCGCGCGGCGATCACACGGGCGCTGTCAGCATGACCCACACCGCCCCGGCCTTGCGCCGGGGCCTCCTCCTCAACTCTCGGTACTGCCGACAGATGTCTCGAATGGAAGTCACCCGCATTGACCCGCTCCACCCCGACGCGCTCCGGCTGATCGCCGGCAGCGAAGCCGAGCAATCGGCGCTCTATCCCCCGCATCTCCGCCACGCTTTCTCGCCGCAGCAGCTGATCGATGACGACATCCGCTTTTACGCCGCCTGTCGGGACGGGGCGGCGCTCGCCTGCGGCGGCTACGGCTCCTATGACGGCTATGCCGAGCTCAAGCGCATCTATGTCGACCCCGCCCATCGCGGCGCCGGCCTCGCCGACGCGATCATCGATATCTGCGAGGCAGACGCGGCCGCAGAAGGCCTCCCCCTCATGCGCCTGGAAACCGGCGAAGCCTCCCCCGCCGCCCTGCGCATCTATACCCGCCTCGGCTACACCCGCTGCGGCCCCTTTGGTCCTTACGAGGAAAACGGCTCCTCCGTCTTCATGGAAAAGCCGCTATGACCCCCTCACTCCGGCGGGTCCGCCGGATCCGGCCGATCCTCGAACCCGCGGATCTTCTTGCCCTTGTGCTCATCGATCGCGAAATCCTCGGACGCCTTCGACGGCTTGTCGAACTGCCCTTTCTCCTTCTCGGGCTCGCGCTCGGCTTCACTACGTTCAGTATCGTCCATGCCGTATCTCCCTCTTTCTCCCCGAAAACACGCCATGCCGCCGCACCGTTCCCATGACCCTCGTTGAAACCGATCCCCGCAGCCCAAGGGCCCGGGCCCTGCTCGAGCAAAGCCACGCCCTGATGAACAGCCTCTTCCCCAAAGGGGCCTGCCACTACCTCGACCTCGACGCCCTCGCCCAACCCCACATCACCCTCTGGCTCACCGAAGACGCCCACGCCTGCGGCGCGCTGGCCCGCATGAATGGCTACGGTGAAATCAAGTCCCTCTTCACCGCCCCCGCCGCCCGCGGCAAAGGCCATGCCGACCGCCTCCTGACGAACATCATCGACACGGCCACGACAGAGGGCCTCCCTCTCCTCCGCCTGGAAACCGGCACCGGCCTAGACGCCGCCCATCGCCTCTACACCCGCCACGGCTTCACCCCCTGCGACCCCTTCGGCCCCTACACCGACAGCCCCTACTCCATCTTCATGGAAAAGCCGCTGATAACTCCATGACCCGCACCCCTCCTCATCTTGCCGAAAATACCTCCGCCGGAGGCATCGTCGCACAGCGGCGACCGGAGCCCAAATGCACCTGATCGCCGCCACCCCCGGCGCCATAGAAGACGGCACCGACCCCGTCGATCTCGGCCAGACGCCCGCCGACGTCGTCGTCATTTCGGCGGCCGATACCGAACTCGCCGCCCTCTCCGAAGCCCACCAGCACCTCGCAGAAGGCCCAACGCTCCGCCTCGCGAACCTCACCCACCTGCGCCACCCGATGAGCGTCGATCTCCACCTCGACGCCTGCGCCACGCACTCCCGCCTCGTCGTCATCCGCCTGCTCGGCGGCCGCGGCTACTGGCCCTACGGCACCGACCAATACGCCGCCCGCCTGGCCGAGGCGGGTGTCCCCCTCGCCCTCCTCCCCGGCGACGACAAACCCGATGCCGACCTCCGCGCCCTCTCGACACTTCCCGACGACGCCTACGACCACTTCTGGTCCTACCTCGTCGAAGGCGGCCCCGAAAACGCCGCCAACCTCCTGCGCTACGCGCGCCACCTCCTCGACCAGACCGACACACCGCCCGAGGCCAAACCCCTCCTCCGCGCCGGCGCCTACTGGCCGGGCACGGGTCCCACGGACCTCACCGAAATCCGCACACACTGGCGCCCGGCCGCCCCCATCGTCCCGATCGTCTTCTACCGCGCCCTCCTCCAGGGCGCCGGTCTCCACCCGATCAACCGCCTGACGAAGGCGCTGCTGCAAGAGGGCCAGAACCCGCTGCCCATCTTCGCCGCCTCCCTCAAGGACCCGCTCAGCCAGGCCACCCTCGCCCGGCTCTTCGCCGAGGCGCCGCCCGATGCGATCCTCAACACCACCGCCTTCGCCACCGGCACCCCCGACGCGCCGGCCGACACGAACCCGCTCAACGTGAACGACGCCCCCGTCTTCCAGACCATCCTCGCAGGCTCCACCGAAGAGGCTTGGTCGGGCGGCCTTTCCGGCCTCTCCGCCCGCGACATCGCCATGAACGTGGCCCTGCCAGAGGTCGACGGCCGCATCCTCTCCCGCGCCATCAGCTTCAAGACAGAGGCCTACCGCGACGAGGCCACCCAGGCCCCCATCGCCACCTACCGCGCCCGCGGCGACCGCGTCACCTTTACCGCGAAACTCGCCGCCCACTGGACCAGCCTCCGCCGCACCGCCCCAAAGGACCGCAAAGTCGCCCTCATCCTCGCCAACTATCCCAACAAGGACGGCCGCCTCGCCAACGGCGTGGGCCTCGACACCCCCGCCGCCACCGCACTCACCCTCCGCCACCTCGCCGCCCAAGGCTACACGATCGACAATCCCCCAACGGACGGCGAAGCCCTGATGGACCAGCTCCTCGCCGGCCCCACCAACTGGCTCACCGACCGCGCCAGCCGCGAGGGCGGCCAAACCCTCCCCCTCGCCACCTACCAACACCACTATTCCCAACTCCCCCTGACCCTCCGCGAACAAATCGAAACCCGCTGGGGCCAGCCGGAAGACGATCCCTTCATCTGGCCAGAAATACTCAATCCCGACGTCTCCAAAGGCCCCGCCTTCGCCCTCTCGATCCACCGCTTCGGCAACGCGACGGTCTGCCTCCAGCCCGCCCGCGGCTACAACGTCGACCCCGAAGACACCTACCATTCCCCCGACCTCGTCCCGCCGCATAACTACCTCGCCTTCTACATCTGGCTCCGCCACCACTGGGGCGCCCACGCGCTCGTCCATCTCGGCAAGCACGGCAACCTCGAATGGCTCCCCGGCAAGGCGCTGGCGCTGTCCGAAACCTGCTGGCCCGAAGCGATCCTCGGCCCCACGCCCCACATCTACCCTTTCATCGTCAACGACCCGGGCGAGGGCAGCCAGGCCAAGCGCCGCACCTCTGCCGTTATCGTCGACCACCTTACCCCACCGCTAACGCGCGCCGAAACCTACGGCCCCCTCCGCGACCTCGAGGCCCTCGTCGACGAATACTACGAGGCTGCCTCCCTCGACCCCCGCCGCGCCGACCACCTGCGCACCCAGATCCTCGACATCTCGCAGGCCACCGGCATCGCCGAGGATTCCGGCGCCGGAGACGACCTCACCAAGCTCGACGCCTGGCTCTGCGAACTGAAAGAGGCCCAGATCCGCGACGGTCTCCACATCTTCGGCCAAAGCCCCGAAGGGCCCCAGGCCCGCGACCTTGCCATCGCCCTCGCCCGCCTCCCGCGCGGTGATGGCACCCAAGGCAACGCCTCTCTCCTCCGCGCCCTCGCCACCGACCTGAACCTCGCCTTCGACCCCCTCGACTGCGACATGGCCGAGCCCTGGCGAGGCCCCCGCCCGGAACTCCTCAATGCCCCCGGCTGGCGCAGCACCGGCGACACCGTCGAACGCCTCGAACACCTCGCCATCCGGCTCGTGGATAGCGAAGAGCGCCCGCCAGGGCCGATGAGCGCCGCCGTCCTCGAGACGATCACCCAAAACATCCGCCCCACCATCGCCGCCTGCGGCCCGCAGGAACTCCATGGCCTCACGCAGGCTCTCAACGGCAACGCCATCCCCCCCGGCCCCTCCGGCGCTCCGACCCGAGGCCGCCTCGACACGCTCCCCACGGGCCGCAACTTCTACTCCGTCGACACCCGCGCCGTTCCCACCCCCACCGCCTGGGCGCTGGGCTGGAAATCAGCCACCCTCCTCCTCGAAAAGCACCTGCAGGACCATGGCGACTGGCCCAAGGCGCTCCTCCTCACCGCCTGGGGCACCGCCAATATGCGCACCGGCGGGGACGACATCGCCCAGGCCCTCGCGCTCATGGGCGTCAAGCCGACCTGGGACAGTGCCAACCGCCGCGTCACCGGGTTCGAGGTCCTGCCCCAGGGCGTCCTCGGCCGCCCCCGCGTCGACGTCACGCTCCGCATCTCGGGCTTCTTCCGCGACGCCTTCCCCCAGCTCACCGCGCTGGTCGACAGCGCGGCCAAGGCCGTGATGGCCCTCGATGAACCAGACCACCTCAACCCCACCGCCGCCCGCGCCCGCGCAGAAGGCGCGCAACCCCGCATCTTCGGCGCCAAACCGGGCGCCTACGGCGCCGGCCTCCAGGCCCTCATCGACGAACGCCTCTGGACCGACCAGAAGGACCTCGCCGAGGCCTATCTCGACTGGGGCGGCTACGCCTACGAGGCCGGGCAGGAGGGCAAAAGAGACCGCGAAGGGTTTGAGGCCCGCCTCTCCCAGGCAGACGCCATCGTCCAGAACCAGGACAACCGCGAACACGACCTGCTCGATTCAGATGATTACTACCAGTTCGAAGGCGGCGCCGCCGCCGCCGTCACCCACCTGCAAGGCCAATCCCGGCCGATCTACCACAACGACCATTCCCGCCCCGAACGCCCCGTCATCCGCACCCTCGACGAGGAAATCGCCCGCGTCCTGCGCTCCCGCGTCGTGAACCCCAAATGGATCGACGGCGTCAAACGCCACGGCTACAAAGGCGCGTTCGAGATCGCAGCCACCGTCGACTACCTCTTCGCCTTCGCCGCCACGACCGGCGCTGTAAGAAACCACCACTTCGACCTCGTCGAAGCGGCCTTCCTAGAAGACGACGCCACCCGAGATTTCATCGAACAAGCCAACGCCCCGGCCCTGCGCGAAATCGCCGAACGCCTGCAGGAAGCCATCGACCGCAACCTCTGGACCCCCAGATCCAACTCCGCCCGCGCCCGCATCGACCGCTACGCGGCGGGAAAGAAATAGCGCCCTTCAACCTGCTCGCTTACACCTGCCCAAACGTACCGCCCGGCGGACACGCCGGGGGTGAGTGCCGACAAAGAAACCGTCCACCGGACGATGTCTAAGACACCGCTCACCCCAAAAGAAAAAACGCGCCGCCTCAGCCGCGCGCCTCTCACTCATCCGAATTCACAAACGATCCCGCCGCCGGGACCGGCATATCGCGGGGTCTCAGAAACCAGCCGCGAGCGCCGCAATACCAAAATACGAAAACAGCATCACCAAGCTGAACAGTCGCATCGTATCACCCTTCCTTATCCGGTCCCCGATCCGCAAACGCATCGAGATCCGCCTTTTGTTCCATCCGGCCGCAATATTGCCGGACAGGCCACCATTCGTCAGAAACCTCTCTCCCATCTCCCACCCCGAAACGCCGTCTCGATCAAGCCGCACCGCGCCGCGCCGGCCATAAGCACAAGCGCATAAGGCATTTCGGCAACAGCGCCGCGCAAAGATGCCACAGGCAGCGCGGCCCCAGTCGTCCATCGGCGCCGGACAAGCCAAGACCAGCCCGGGGCGCTCGCACGCCCAAACCAAGACCGCGATTTCAATAGGATCTTCCATGAAGCGACTTGTCATTTCCGCCCTTGCTCTCACGGCGCTTACCGCCTGCGAACAGGCCGATATCACCACGCCCCCCGTCCCCGTCACCGCCAAGAACACCAGCACGGCGCGCGGCCTCGACGTGTATGCGGGCCTGCGCCGCCCCGGCGCCGTCGTCCCGGATTTCCGCGGCCAGACCAGCGTCGAAATCCGCGCCTTCGACCGCACCGGCGGCGGCAATTCGGGCGAGCTCACGGGCATCCCCTGTACCATCGACAACACCCTCTACCAGGCCAGCATCACCACGCCTGCCACGATCGTCGTGCCGAATTACGGGCCGCAATCCCCCAGTTTCCGCGTCAGCTGCCGCTATGGCGACCGCGAGGAAACCGTGACAGCCGCGATCTTCAACCAGACCGCAGCCAACCGGCAGGCCGCCGGCGGTGCAATCGGCGGCTTCCTGGGATCCCTTGCCGCAAGCGGCATCCCCGACCAGGAGGGCGACGTCTACACCTACCCGGAGGTCACGGTTAACTACCGCTGACCGGCCCCGGCTGGGCCTCTATCCAGGGGCCGGCCGTTTCACGCGGCGCGACAATCCCCGCCCATAGCGGCAATCACGCCTCCCACCGGCGCCCCGGCACGGAAACGGCATGAGGCCGCCCAGCCCGGTCCTCACTCCCGCCCAATTCGTCTCAAAACTGATCTTACCCAACAGTTTCGGACGAGTGCCCATGATCCGCCTCCCCCAGACCCGCCGCCCGCACAGCGCCCGCTTCTGCCTCGCGAGGGTCCCCGGCCCGATCAAGCTTGCCGCACTCGCGGCCATCACGCTTGTCGCCGCGGCTCTCGGCGCGTTCGGGATCGTCTTGCAGATCACCGCGCTTTCCCTCGTCCTCGCCGCGCTCCTCGCCGTCGTCGCTCTCTTCGCAAGCGACGGGGCCTTCTGACCGTCCGAGACTCGCGAAAACAATGACCTCCTGAATGCGTGCTCTGTTTCCTTTTGAGCGTCAGAAAACGACCTAACCGTTGCACCTACCTCTGACCGTGCGGTCCGTTACCACGCGTCTCGCGGCCAAATGTCCGACAAGAGTCCGACGCGATGCTGACGGAAAGCCGCAGCCTGAAATCCCGATACAACCAGCATTAACAGCCGATTCGCGTTGCCCCGCCGAAATCCTTCGGCCCGGCCCCGTCACGATCCGGTAACGCTTTCACCCGGCGCAACACCGCCCTATCCTCCCCGGGGAACGGAGGACGCCGATGACCGATGACCCAGACCGCCACGCCGCCAAGATGGCCAAGAAGAAGGCCGCCCGCGACAAGATCATGGCCACCAAGACGGGCGAAAAGGGCCTGATCATCGTCCATACCGGCAAGGGCAAGGGGAAATCCTCCGCCGCCTTCGGCATGATCTTCCGCTGCATCGCCCACGGCATGCCCTGCGCCGTCGTCCAGTTCATCAAGGGCGGCATGTCCACGGGCGAGCGTGACCTGATTCTGGCCAAGTTTTCAGACGCTTGCCAGTTCCACACGATGGGCGAGGGCTTCACGTGGGAAACCCAGGACAAGACCCGCGACACCGAGATGGCGCAGGCCGCCTGGGCCAAGGCGAAGGAACTGATCGCGGACGAGACCAACCGCATGGTCCTCCTCGACGAGATCAACATCGCGCTGCGCTACGGATACCTCGACATTGCCGAGGTTCTGGCCTTCCTGCGCGATCACAAACCGCCCATGACCCATGTCGTCCTCACCGGTCGCAATGCCCATGAGGACCTGATCGAGGCCGCCGATCTCGTCACCGAGATGGAGCTTGTCAAACATCCCTTCCGCGCCGGCATCAAGGCCCAGCAGGGTGTTGAGTTCTAACGGTTTTCCGCGAACTGGGGCATCTCGTGCAGGCCAAGCGCCTGGATCAGCTCCACCGCGTCTTCCTCAGTTCCGTCACCCCAGACGGTCAGCAGATAGGTCTCGTTGAAGAAACCGATCAGCCGCACCGTCCGGCCTCGCACGGCCTGCTGCACGTTCCGCTTCGAAAAGTTGCGCTCGCGAAACTCGATCCCGTCGATCTCAACGGTCCGCTCCTGCGATTTATCGAGGGCGGACAGCATCTTGAACGTCGCCTCCATGTTCCGCTCCGCCTGCTCCACCTCATCGTTTAGCAGGATGCGAGCCAGCGGATGCACCGGCAGGTTCACCTCGCCGCCCTGTGCCTCCGGCTGCTCCTCGATGACCTTCTTCTCCAGCAGAACGTTGAACCGGCTGTCGTCGCGGGCATAATTGGCAGCCGCACGTAACTCGCCGTTATTCCTCAGCTTTTGATTGTCGCCATTCGCCCAGTTCATGTTGAGCTTCAGATTCAACTGGATCACGTCCCGCGATTCCGGCCGGGTCCCGGCCACGGCTTCCTGCAGGAACTCGTCGTCATTCGGGATCGACCCGTCCAGCCGGATCGTCCGCACCGTCCACGGGTTCTCGATCGGCGTCATGTCCCAGCCTGCAACCGCAGGCAGCGGTTCCATCAGCGCCTCTT
Source organism: Aestuariibius violaceus (assembly GCF_040779325.2). NCBI lineage: Bacteria > Pseudomonadati > Pseudomonadota > Alphaproteobacteria > Rhodobacterales > Paracoccaceae > Aestuariibius > Aestuariibius violaceus. The sequence goes on along the minus strand of NZ_JBFONT020000001.1, from coordinate 880,888 downwards.
CGGCCGAGGTCGTCCAAAGTCCCGACACCCGCGACCACAGCGATGGCCGCTCCTTCTCCGACCCATCATCTTCCCGCAGGCCGGCAGCGACCTGCACGCCCGTGATGACGTCGGTCTGTTGCTGCAGGTAGAAGTACCCACCGCCCGTTGCCGCAAGGATTAATATGAAAATGAGTGGTAGAGCCTTGTCCATGTCCGATGCTCCAAAGGAAACAACGATGCTGCTGTTAGGAGGATTGTCTGGCAAAACTGAGGCCGCAACGCGGAAAACCCGCGCCGATCAGGCCCCGCGCAACGCCTGCTCCCGCGCAGCGCTCAGGCTCTGACCTGTGGATAACGCCTCCGCGTCGACCTGCAGCTCGATCACCCGCAGACCCTCTGCCGCCTCGGCCTCTCGAAACGCATCGGCAAAGTCCGCGTCCCGCGTGACACTCCAGCCCGCCCCACCATAAGCCCTTGCCAGGGCGGCGAAATCCGGGTTCGCCAGATCCGTCCCGCTCACCCGTCCCGGATAGGTCTTCTCCTGATGCATCCGGATCGTTCCGTAGCGCCCATTGTTGACGACCAGCACGATGACCGAGGCGCCGTATTGCACCGCCGTCGACGCCTCGTTCAGCGTCATCTGGAAACACCCGTCCCCGGCAAGGCAAACCACTGTTTTCTCGGGGTATTCCAGCGACGCCGCAATCGCCGCCGGAAACCCGAATCCCATCGACCCGCTGGTCGGCGCCAGCTGCGTTCCGAACCGCTTGTAGACGAAATACCGATGCAGCCACGCCGCATAGTTCCCGGCCCCGTTCGTCAGGATCGCATCCTCCGGCAGGTGATCCGATAACCAGCTGATAACGTTTTCTAATTTCAGATCGCCCGGGGTCTCCTGCGGCGCAATCCACGCCTCGTAATCCGCCCGTGCCGCCGCCCTCCAAGCCTCCCAGGACCGACGCGGTGCCACCTGCACCAAAGCGCGAAGCGCGGGCTCCGCCCGAGCGACAAGCGCCATCTCCGCCGGATAGACCCGTCCGATCTCCTCGGCCCCGGCATGGATGTGGATGACTGCCGGCGCCTTTCCCGGCGCCGGCCGCAGATACCCGCCCGTCTCGATATCCCCCAGCCGGGACCCCAGAACCAGCAGCAGATCCGCTTCCTTCATTCGCGCCGCCAGCCGCGGATTGACCCCCACATTCAGGTCGCCCACGTAACAAGGATGCCGGTTGTCGATGTAATCCTGCCGCCGGAACCCCACCGCCACAGGCAGCTGCCAAGCCTCTGCAAAGGCTGCCAAATTCGCCGCCGCCTGCGCCGACCACAGCGGTCCGCCCGCCACGATCATTGGCCGCTCCGCCTTGGCCAGCCGCCCTGCGATCCGCTCCGCCGCAGCCTCCAGCCCAACCTCAGCATCCGGGGGCGGCACAGCCCGGTCCGGCACCTCCGCCATCCCGCTCAGCACATCCTCCGGCAATGCCAGCACCACCGGCCCCGGACGCCCCGCGACCGCCACCCGAAACGCCCGCGCCACGTATTCCGGCAGCCGTTCGGTCTCATCCACCTCCGCCACCCACTTGGCGAGCGGCCCGAACATCGCCCGGTAATCGACCTCCTGAAACGCCTCCCGGTCCCGGTCGCCGGTCGCAATCTGCCCCACGAACAGCACCATCGGCGTCGAATCCTGCCGCGCAACATGCACGCCCGCCGACGCATTGCACGCCCCGGGGCCCCTTGTCACAAAGGCCACACCCGGCGCTCCGGTCATCTTCCCCTGCGCCTCGGCCATCATCGCCGCCCCGCCCTCATGGCGGCAAACAACCGTCTCGATCCCGTTCTCGTAAAGCCCGTCGAGCGCCGCCAGAAAGCTTTCCCCCGGCACACAGAAGACACGGCTCACCCCGAATGCCGTCAGATGATCGACCAGGATCTGCCCACCATGCCGCATAACTGTCCTCCCTCGGCTCGCGCCGCACCATGACCCTGCCGCGCACCCTTGTCCAACCCCTTCCGGGCGCTAAAAAATTCCCGGTAAAGGAGCTTCCATGACCACACTCGTCACCATAGCCGGCGCGCTGCGCCAGGCCTCGACCAATCGCCTGCTCGCCGCCGAGGCCGCCCGCCTCTTCGCCCCCGATGAGCTGATCCAGGCTGACCTGCGCTTCCCCCTCTATGACGGCGATCTCGAAGAGGCCGAAGGCGTCCCCGACGCCGTCCAGACCCTCGCCGACCAGATCGCAGGGGCCGACGCGGTCGTGATCTCCACGCCCGAGTACAACAAGGCCCTGTCCGGCGTGCTGAAGAATGCGCTCGACTGGATCAGCCGCACCAAGGGCCGCCCCTTCGCCGGCAAGCCCACCGCCATCATGTCCGCCGCCGCAGGCCGCGCAGGCGGCGAACGCTCGCAATTCTCCCTCCGCCTCTGCCTCGTCCCCTTCGGCGCCGACGTCCTGACCGGACCCGAGGTCATGATCGCGAATTCCGGCAATGCCTTCGATGACACCGGCCGCCTCAAGGACGAAAACGCCGTCAAGTTCCTCGGCCAGCTGATGGAGAACCTGCGCGCCCGCATCTAGGGTCTAGACCCTAGTCGGCCGGCACCGACACCTCGATCAGGTTCCCATCCGGATCCCGCACATAGAGCGACAGGATCGGCCCTGCGGCTCCCGTCCGCCGTACAGGCCCCTCCTCGATCGCCACCCCGGCCGCATCGAAGGCCACACGCCACTCGTCCAGAGAAGTCTCTGTCAGAAAACACAAATCCGCGCTCCCCGCCGTCGCCTTCGCGGCCTTCGGCTCGAACTCCCGGCCCACCTCGTGCAGGTTGATCTTCTGCGCCCCGAAGGCCAACGCCACGCGGGTAGAGCCATCGGCCGGATAAAAGATCTCCGCCCGCATCCCCAGAAGATCCTCGTAGAACGCCACCGTCACGTCGATATCCGCGACCGTCAGCACCAGATGGTCAAGCCCCGTTACCTTCGGCATCATCCCCTCCTTCTATAGCGCACCGCCCGACGAAGGCCGGGCCGGGCGGGTGTCGTGACGCGCAGCGGCACGCAGTCGTCCGCCCGGCCTCACAGATTATCCTCGACCCGGAACCCTTCCGGGATCCGACTGGTCCCCTCCAGAACCAAATCCGCCATCACCTCCCCCACCAAAGGCGCCATCCCGAAGCCGATCTTGAACCCGCCATTGGCAATGAAAACCCCGTCCCTCTGCGGATGCCGCCCCAGCATCGGCGCCCGGCTCCGCGCCCGCGGCCGCACGCCCGCCCAGCGCGCGATCACCTCCGCCTCCCGCAAAACCGGAACCGCCGCCCGAACCCGCGCGATCACATCCTCGACGCTCGCATCGACCGACACATCCTCAAAGTCCCGTTCGCTCGTGGAGCCCACGGCAACCGTCCCATCCCCATGGGCCACCACATGCAACCCGTCTGCATAAAGCTGAGGCACCGCCCCCGCCTCATACCTCAGCAAGGCCGCCTGTCCCTTCACGCCGTTCCCGACCGGACGACCCAATTCCTCCGAAAGCTCAAGCAATCCTTGCCACCCGGTCGCCCAAACCTCGATACCGCCTCCCGGCGCCTCTTCCAGAATGTTCGCATCCAACGCCCGCAAAGCCCCGGCCAAAGCCTCCGTCGCTCGCCGGGGGTGGATCTGGGCCGAAAGCGTATCGCGCACCCAAAACCCGGTCGGCGACGGGGGGCCCCAATGGCCCGCTTCGGAAACCACCTCCCACGCCGCCTCGCCCCGCCACAGCTCCACCGCCCCCGCTTCCCGGCCCCGTGCCAGCTCAACCGCCCGGACATCCTCCAAGGGCTGAACCCGCCCCGTCCGCGCATACATCGGATCCTTGCCCGAGCGCTCCGCAACGCCCGCCCAGAACCCCTCCGCCATCAGCAGGCTCTCCAGCTGAAAGGCCTTCTTCGGGTTCCAGTTCTCCGGCACGTGCGGCGCCAATGCGCCCACGATCCCCCCGCTCGCCCCCGCAGCCACGCCACCCGGATCCACCACACGCACGAAGGCGCCTCGCAATGCACAGGCATAGGCAACCGACAGGCCAAAAATCCCCGCGCCCCGCACCGTCACATCCGCGATTGCCATCCCGGCCCTCCGCCGCCATTGTCCCGCCCAGCACCTAAGGTATCCCGCCATGACCGGCCAGATCGCTTGGAAGGACGGCATTCCCGTCTCGACCCGTTTCGACGACCCCTACTACTCGCTCGAAGACGGCCTGGCCGAGAGCATCCACGTCTTCCTGAGCGGCAACGACCTCCCGAACCGCCTGAACCAGCCGCTCCACATTGCAGAGCTCGGCTTCGGCACCGGTCTGAATCTGCTTGCCACGTGGCAGCTCTGGCGAACAGGCCCGCGCCACCCGCTCACCTTCACGACGTTCGAGGCCTATCCCCTCTCACGTGAGGCGACGGTGGAGGCCCTCGCCGCCTTTCCCTCCGTAAGCGATCTTGCCGACCAGCTTCTCGACGCTCTTCCCCTCGAAAGCCAGATCGAAATCGCCCGTGGCCTCACCCTCCACCTCATCGAAGGCGACGCCCGCCAGACTCTGCCAGACTGGCAGGGTAAGGCCGATGCCTGGTTCCTCGACGGCTTCTCCCCCGCCAAGAACCCGGAGCTCTGGGATCCCGCGCTCATGGCCGAGGTCGCCAGGCACACCGCCCCGAACGGAACCTTCGCCACCTATACCGCCGCAGGCCACGTCCGCCGCGCGCTCGCCCAGGCAGGCTTCGCCGTCGACCGCCGCCCCGGCTATGGCCGCAAGCGCCATATGAGCACCGGGCGGCTATGACCCGCACCAAGCTCGGCATCCTCCTGATGATCGCGACGACCTTCGTCTTCGCGGTGCAGGACGGGATTTCGCGCCATCTTGCCTCGGAATACAACGTCCTGATGGTGGTGATGATCCGCTACTGGTTCTTCGCGGCTTTCGTCATCGCCATCGCCGCCCGGCGCGAAGGCTCCATCCGCGCAGCCGCCCGGACGGACCAGCCGCTCCTGCAAACCTTCCGCGGCCTGCTGCTCGCCGCCGAGATCTGCGTGATGGTCCTCGCCTTCACCCGCCTCGGCCTTGTGGAAAGCCTCGTTATCTTCTCGTGCTACCCGCTCCTCATCGCAGCCCTCTCCGGCCCGATATTGGGGGAGCAGGTTGGCTGGCGCCGCTGGGCCGCCATCGCAGTCGGCTTCGTCGGCATCCTGATCATCCTGCAGCCGGGCCGGGGCGTTTTCTCTCCCAACGCGATCATCCCGCTCACGTCAGCGCTGATGTTCGCCCTCTACGGCCTGCTTACCCGCTATGCCGCGCGCCGGGACACGACCGCCACCAGCTTTTTCTGGACCGGCACGACCGGCGCTGTCGCAATGACCGCCATCGGTCTTTTCTACTGGGAGCCGATGACGGGGCCCGACTGGATCTGGATGGCCATCCTCTGCGTGACCGGGGCCTCCGGGCACTGGCTGCTCATCAAGACCTACGAACTGGCCGAAGCCAGCGCCGTCCAGCCCTTCGCCTATTTCCAATTGGTTTTCGGATCGGCGATCGGCGTGACCGTCTTCGGCGAGACGATCACTGCCAATATCGCGATCGGCGCCGCCATCGTCGTCGGCGCCGGGCTCTTCACGCTAATCAGGGCGCGGCAGGCCGCGCCTCGGGACGGACAGGCGCCGGACCGGTGAAGCCCTGGGTCGACACCGACCCGCGCCGTACGCGCACGGCCGCAGGGCTGTCTTCGGACGGCTCCCCCGCCATCAGGACCTCGGGCTCGTCGCTCGGGCGAGTCTGCGGCCGGATCAACGGCTTGATCCCCTTGATCAGCTGGTGGAAATCGGGCGGGTTCACCCGTCCCGTCAGCCGCGCCTTGTAGACCGGCATCGATTCCGTCACCCGCATCGCGTAATTCCGCGTCTCCCGGAACGGGATATGCTCGATATAGTCCACGGCATCGCCGTCAGTGCGGGGGTCACCCCAATCGTCGGTCCACATCAGCGGCCGTCCTGGCCCGGCATTGTAGCCTGCCGCGATCAGGGTCGGCGACGGGCCCATCCGGTCCTGCAGCCATTCCAGATACCGGATGCCCAGCTTCGAGTTGTATTCCGCATCCACTGTCAGGCTCGCCTTCGTATAGGGCAGCCCCAGCCAGCCCGAGACCTCGCGCGCCGTCGCCGGCATCAGCTGCATCAGGCCTTGTGCCCCCACGGGCGAGGACACGACAGGGTCGAACTCACTCTCCCGACGTGCGATGGCCAGCGCCAGTTCGGGCGGCACGTCCATCTCCATCTCGGCCAGCGGGTGCAGCGGGAAATACATCTCGGGGATCACGATGTTCCGTGCCGCCGCGGCCTTGCCCACGCGGACCGCGATATGCGACGCGCCGCGTTCGGTCAGCAGGTGCGACAGCTGCCCCAGCTCTTCCCGCGTTTCCATGTTCGAGGCGAGCTCAAGGAAGAAGATCTCGGCCATCGACCGACGCCCGGCCTCCTCCAGCCACATCGCGACCTTCGCCACATCCGTCTCGGCCCAATCCGCCGCGCGCCAGTCGCCAAATCTCTCGGTTCCCGACAGTGTCGGATCGGGCGGCAGGCCCGCCTTCTCGGCCGCGAGTAGCCCGTAGAACGACGTCTGGTAACGGCCACCCTGCGCATAAGCGGCGTTCGCCGCATTGACCGCGCCCATCTCTTCCAGCGCCCGGCCCTTCCAATACCCGGCCCGGCCGAGCGAAATCGGCGTCCGCGCAGCCTCGGCCATTGCAGCGAAGTGGCGGAACGCCTGCACCGGGTCATCAAGCTTGCGCAGCGCGATATAGCCCGACAGAAACTCCAGATCCGTGAAGCCGATCAGCGACCGCTCCGGCCCGTCGATGAAGTGGCCCGAGGCGATCCGGTAGGCCATCTCATCCTCACCGGCCCGCATTAGCTGGCGTGCGATGATCCGGCGGTGGTTCGCCCAGTAATAGGGCCGCCCGACCTCCTCGGCGCTGTCCGACTGCTCGGCCAGCAATTCAATCGCTTGATCCCGGCGCTGCTTCTCCAGCCGCCACTCGAAGCGATCGAAAGCAAGCCCCGGATCATCCTTCAGCCGCGCCGGAACAGTCTCAAGCCGGGCATCCACATCGCCCGCCTGCCGCTGCAGAGCGATGCGCGCATAGGCGAGTTTCTGCCACCCGTCATCCATCCGCGGCAGTAGCTTCTGCGCATCCGCGATCCGGTTCTCCCAAAGCAGCATGTCAACGCGCGCTTCATGATGCTCAGAGAGCAGCCCGGCATTCTCACGCAGCATCCGATCGTGAACCGCATCGGTCAGGCGCATGGTCCGCCAGGCCTCGACGATCATTGCATCTGCGGCATCGCCTTCGCCCGTCGCCCGCAAGGCATCGGACAGCCGCAGAACGCCAAGCCCGGTCTGCGGTTCATACCCGTTGAAGAAGGCCAGCACGCGTTGAGGTGCCATATCCCGCGGCATTTTCCCCTCGGCCGTGCGGCGCAGCCGTTCTTCCTGCGGCCAGTTCGGGTAAGCCTCTAGGAAATCTTCATAATTTGCGAACGTCCCGCCCCCGTCACGCAGGAACTGCCAGCTCACCAGCGTCGCGCCTTCCGGTCCTGCACCGGACGCAACCGCGCGTGCAGCCGTCCAATCGCCCGACGCGATTTCGCGGTAGGCCAGATCAATCAACTCGGCGGCGGTCGGTTCGACCACCTCTTCCTCGGTGGTCTCGGCATCCTGCGCATGTCCGAAAGAAGCGCTCAGAAGGCCTGCCGCGCAGACCGTCGCAAGTCGTCTCATTCGCGTCTGTCCTCTATATCGTGGCCACGCACTTTAGGCGGGGATCTTGCCTTAACAACTCACGATCTTGGCAATGGTTCGTATCCCGCCTAGGGTCCGCGCCGCACTGCTCATGCGAACACGCATACAGTTAAAAAAAGGCAAAGTCATGTTCTCAGGCTCCATCCCCGCTCTTGTCACGCCGTTCCGCGACGGCCAGCTGGACCTGGACGGCCTGAAGAAACTCGTCGACTGGCAAATCGCCGAAGGCAGCTCCGGCCTCGTCCCCGTGGGCACCACCGGGGAAAGCCCGACCCTCAGCCATGAGGAACATGACGAGGTCGTCGCCGCCACGGTCGAAGCCGCCGCAGGCCGCGTTCCGGTTATCGCAGGTGCGGGGTCGAACAACACGTCGGAAACCGTTCGCCTCGTCGAGGCCGCCAAGAACGCCGGTGCCGCCGCCGCCCTTGTCGTCACGCCCTATTACAACAAGCCCACCCAGCGCGGCCTGATCGCCCATTACGAGGCGGCAGCAGAGATCGGCCTGTCGATCATCATCTACAACATCCCGCCCCGCTCGGTGATCGACATGTCACCGCAAACGATGGGGACACTCGCCAAGATTCCCAACATCATCGGCGTCAAGGATGCGACGGGCGACGTCACCCGCGTCTCCAAACAGCGGGCGACCTGCGGCCCCGACTTTGTTCAACTGTCGGGAGAGGATCCATCAGCCCTCGGCTTCAACGCCCATGGCGGGATCGGCTGCATCTCTGTCACCGCCAATGTTGCGCCGGGCCTCTGTGCGGAGTTCCAGAAGGCGACGCTTGCCGGCGATTATAAAGCCGCGCTCGACCTGCAGGACCGCCTGATGCCTCTCCATACTGCGATCTTTATGGAGCCGGGCGTTTGCGGGGCGAAATACGGTCTCTCTCTTCTCGGACGGTGCAGCGAGGAGGTGCGCTCACCGCTCACCCGCCTCGACGACAGCACCCGCCTCGCGATCAAGGACGCGATGGCGGGGCTGGGGCTTATCCACTAGGGCGATCAAAGGAAGGGCGGCTGCCGCCCTTCGCTGTCCACCAGGCGCATCAGGCGACGGCGCTCTGCCCGCCGATCAAGGTGCGGCAGGGACGACCTCTTGTCGTTCAGATCCGGATACCGCTCCTGCCGAAGCGCCGTGCGAAATGTGTCTGCCATCAGTCTCAGCATGATAACTCTCCTTTTGTCTTGAGAACCAAACTATCTTGATCCCCTCGGCAAACCGAGTCAGGAATATCATCCCGATATAAGCTGAGCTTACGTCATGCCTGATTGGCGCCAGATCCCTTCCCTCTCCGCGCTTCGCGCGTTCGAGACCGCGATCCGCACCGGATCCCTGAAAGACGCAGCCGATGCGCTCAACGTCACCCATGCGGCGATCTCCCAGCATGTCCGCGCGCTTGAGGCCGACTTCGGCATCCCCCTCGTCGACCGGGGGCCCCGCGGCGTCACCCCGACGCCAGAGGGCCGCCTGCTGTCGGACGCACTCACCAGCGCCTTCACGCGCATCGAAATCGGCGTCACCCGCCTGCGGGAGGAAGTCGCAGGCCGCCCCCTGACCGTCGCCTGCACGCCGACCTTTGCGGAAAACTGGCTGATGCCCCGCCTCGGAGCCTTCTGGACCCTGCACCCGGACATCGAGATCACCCTGAAACCCTCAGCCGCGCTGGCCGATGTCGCGGGCGGCGAAGCCGACCTGGCAATCCGCTATGGCCAGGGCAACTGGCCCGGGCTCGACTCGGTCCAACTCACTAACGCCGACTTCGTGGTCGTCGCCGCGCCTTCGCTCGCTGAGACCAATCCCGACCTCTGCCGCACGCCCTGGTACTTCCAGGACTGGGACAACGAATTGCGCGGCTGGGCCAAGACCCACGGCCTGACAGACGATGAGACCCGCTTTCACTTCACCGAAACCAACGCGCTGACGCTCGCCGCCATCCGCGCAGGCCTCGGCCTTTCCGCGCAGACCCGCGTGAACGTCGAAGGCGATTTGGACCGCGGCACCCTCATCGCGCTGATGGAGATTGAGGAGCCTGAGGCGGGCTATCATATCGTCACCAAACCAGGTCATGATGCGCCCGGTCTGAAGCCCTTCGTCAAATGGCTCAGAGGGCTTTCCTGATCTTGCTGAAAGGTTAACAAACTCCGGCAGGAACGTTCGTTCCCCTCCGACCATATGCCGACCAATTGCCGCCCGGATGCAGCATGGCCAATTCGGCCGTCTGGACAGGCACTGACAGACCCCTTATCTCGCCCGGATGGCCAAGAAACCGGAGAACAAGAACTACAAGGTGATCGCCGAAAACCGGCGTGCCCGCTACGATTATGCGATCGAGGATGACATCGAATGCGGCATCGTACTGATGGGCTCCGAGGTGAAGGCGTTGCGCACCGGCCAGTCCAACATCGCCGACAGCTATGCCGCTGTGGACGAACATGAACTGTGGCTCGTCAACGCCTATATCGCCCCCTACGAACAGGCCGGAACCTGGGGTCACGACGAGGAACGCCGCAGGCGCAAGCTCCTGGTTTCAAAGAAGGAATTGTCGCGCCTCTGGAACGCGACCCAACGCCAGGGCATGACGCTTGTCCCGCTTGTGATGTATTTCAATGACCGCGGCCTCGTGAAGGTCAAGATCGGCGTCGCCAAGGGCAAGAAGACCCAGGACAAGCGCGAGACATCGGCCAAGCGCGACTGGCAGCGGCAGAAGCAGCGGCTCCTCAAGCAGGGCAGCTGAGGCGCGGCTGGACAGCCCCGCGCGCGGCCTTTACCACCGGGAAAGATTTCTGGGGGAGAAGCGCGATGTCCGCCGATGATCCAACGACACTCGTCTCAACCGGCTGGCTCGCCGACCACCTGAAGGACCCCGACCTTCGGATCCTCGACGCGAGCTGGCACATGCCTGACAGCGGACGCAACGCGAAAGAGGAGTACGACAGACAACACATCCCCGGCGCCCGCTTCTTCGACATTGATGAGATCAGCGATCACCGGTCCGAGCTGCCGCATATGGCCCCGCCGGTCGACAAATTCATGTCCCGGATGCGCGCCATGGGCGTGGGCGACGGGCACCAGGTCGTCGTCTATGACAGCACCGGCATCTTCTCCGCCCCCCGCGTGTGGTGGACATTCCGCCTGATGGGTAAACGCGACGTCGCCGTGCTCGACGGTGGGTTGCCGAAATGGCTGGCCGAGGATCGACCGATCGAGGATCTGCCGCCCATCATCCGCGACCGGCACATGACGGTCAGCCGCCAGAACCAGCTGGTTCGCTATGTGACGCAAGTCGCCCGCGCCTCGAAGCTAGGTGATCATGAGATCGTCGATGCCCGGTCACCCGATCGCTTCGCCGGCCGGGTCGAGGAAGCGCGCCCGGGCCTCAAGGCGGGTCACATCCCCGGCTCCAAGAACCTGTATTACAAGGATCTTTTACAGGATGATGGCACGATGAAGCCTGTTGCCGCGCTACGTGCGGAATTCGACCGGGCCGGCATCGACCTCGACAAACCTGCGATCACAACCTGCGGTTCGGGCATCACAGCCGCCATCCTCTCCCTCGCGATGGAGCGGATCGGGAAGGCGGACTATTCGCTTTACGATGGCTCATGGACCGAATGGGGGGCGTTCCCGGACCTCAAGGTGGAAACCTCCTGATGTTCGAGGCCCTGACGCCGGGCCGCGACGACCCGATCATCGCTCTGATGCTGGCCTTCCGCGAGGATGACCGGCCTGACAAAGTCGACCTCGGTGTGGGCATCTACCGCGATGCGGATGGCCACACACCCGTCATGGAGGCCATCCGCGAGGCCGAGCTTCGGCTGGCCGAGGACCAGAAAACAAAGGCCTACACGGCCCTCACCGGCGACCCCGCCTTCGCCACGGCAATCCGGGATCTGACCCTTGGCAACGCCGTTGCGCCCGAGCGGGTGGCCTTCGCCGGCACCCCAGGCGGCAGCGGTGCCCTGCGCCAGGCTTACGAGCTGATTGCAAGCCTCGCCCCCGATGCGACGATCTGGCTGCCGACCCCCTCCTGGCCCAACCACGCCGCCGTGCTGGCCTATCTGAAGCGGCCGGTGAGGCCCTATCGCTACTACGACGCCGCAACGGGCCTTCTCGACCGCGAGGGGATGCTCGCTGATCTGGCGAAGGTTCCGAAGGGCGATGTCGTCCTCCTCCACGGCTGCTGCCATAACCCGAGCGGCGCCGACCCGTCTCCTGATGACTGGATCGCCATTGCGGAAACGTTCAACGAAACCGGGGCCTTGCCACTGATCGACCTCGCCTATCAGGGTTTTGGCGACGGCATCGAGGCTGACGTTGCAGGGCTCCGAACCCTTGCAAGGAAGGTGCCGGAACTTCTTCTTTGCGTCAGCGGATCAAAGACCTTCGGCCTTTATCGCGACCGGGCTGGCGTCCTGCTGGCCGTGGCCCCGGATGCGAACCGCCAGAAGCTCTTGCAACAGGCGCTCACGACGCTGAACCGCAACAACTACTCTTTCCCACCGGACCATGCCGGTCGTCTCGTGACGAATGTGCTGACCGATGCGGGCCTGCGACAGGAATGGGCGAGCGAACTGGATCAGATGCGCAACCGGATCAACGGCTTACGCCGGTCGTTCGCCGAAGAACTCCGGCGGGCGACCAATTCCGACCGCTTCGACGGGATAGCCACACAGAAGGGGATGTTCTCCCTCCTTCCGCTCACGGCAGATCAGATCGACCGGCTGCGGCAGGACCATGGGATTTACATCCTCGGCGACGGACGCATCAACATCGCCGGACTGTCGGACGAAAGCATCCCGCGGGTCGCTTCGTCTATCACCCTCACATCGCGATGAAAAAAGGCCCGGGCGCGAACGCCCGGGCCAGAAATGCCTGACTGAGGGGGAGGATCCTCAGCCTTTGGCAAATTCCGGATAGGCTTCCATCCCCAGCTCGGCCGTGTCGAGACCGGTGACCTCGTGCTCCTCGCTGACGCGGATGCCCATCGTCACCTTCAGGATGAACCAGACGATCGCACTGACGACGACGACGAATGCCCCCACGATGATGATCGGCACGAGCTGACCCATGAAGGTCGCGTCGCTGTTGGTCAGCAGAACGGCCATGGTTCCCCAGATCCCCGCGAAGAGGTGAACCGGGATCGCACCGACCACATCGTCGATCTTCAGCTTGTCGAGCAGCGGAACCGTCAGCACGACGATCACACCACCGACCGCACCGATCAACGTGGCCGCGCCAAGCGTCGGCGTCAGGGGTTCTGCCGTGATCGAAACCAGACCAGCCAAGGCGCCATTCAGCACCATCGTCAGGTCGACCTTGCCGTACATCACCTGCGTCAGGATCAGCGCCGCGATGGCACCCCCTGCAGCAGCGGTGTTGGTATTGGCAAAGATCCGGCTGACATCAGCAACGTCACCGACAGTGCCCATCGCAAGCTGCGAGCCGCCGTTGAAGCCGAACCAGCCGAGCCACAGGATGAACGTGCCCAGCGTGGCCAGCGGCAAGTTGGCGCCAAGGATCGGGTTCACCTTGCCGTCCTTCGCATACTTGCCGATCCGCGGTCCCAATATGATTGCGCCCATAAGCGCCGCCCATCCGCCGACCGAGTGCACGACCGTCGAACCCGCGAAATCAAGGAAACCCCACTGGCTGTCCAGGAAGCCGCCGCCCCATTTCCAGGAGGCCTGGATCGGGTAGATGAATGCAGTCAGGACCACGACGAAAATCAGGAACGGCCAGAGCTTGATCCGCTCTGCCAGCGTGCCCGACACAATCGACGCCGTCGTCGCGCAGAACATCAGCTGGAAGAAGAAATCCGAGCCGGTCGAAGCATAGCCATAATCGTCGGCCGCATCAGCTGCGATGCCGACCGCCTCGAGCTTCGCCGTCGAGAACAGGATCCCGAGATAGCCGCCCGTCTCGTCCGACCCAACCGACCAATCTCCCAACGGATACATAAGATTATACCCGACAAGGTAGTAGGCGATCGCAGCGATGGAGAAGAGACCCATGTTCTTGGTCAGCTGCATCGTGGTGTTCTTGGTCCGAACGAGCCCGGCCTCGAGCATGGTAAAGCCCGCGGCCATCCAGAAGACGAGGAAGCCGCCGACCAGGAAGAGCAACGAGTTCAGGATAAAGACCGTGTCGGTCGAGGCGTTGACCCCGGCAACCGGCCCTTCGTCCTGCGCGAGGCCCAGCGTCGGCAGCGCAATCAGCGCTGCGGCGGGGGCCAGTGTTTTCAGCAATGTCATGTGTCTCATTTTCCTCACACCCCGAGCGCTCACAGCGCGTCCTCGTTGGTTTCGCCGGTCCGCACGCGCACCGCGCTTTCCACGTCGAGCACGAAGATCTTCCCGTCCCCGATCTTGTCCGTCTTGGCCGTCGCCGCGATGGTCGAGACGACCTGGTCGGCCATCGCCGCCGTCACCACGATCTCGAGCTTGACCTTGGGTACGAAGTTCACGGCGTATTCCGCACCGCGATAGATTTCGGTGTGGCCTGATTGGGCACCGAAGCCCTTTATCTCAGTCACCATCATGCCCTTCACCCCAATGCCCGTGAGCGCCTCGCGGACCTCCTCGAGCTTGAACGGCTTGATCGTCGCTATGATGAGTTTCACGATCTTCCCCTAGCAATTGCGCCTTGGGCGGACCTTTCAACGGGTCCGCTCGGCAGGCAGAAGGAAGATGTGACCCGGTTGCGGCAAGGGATCGCGCCCCGGCCGGAGCGCTCATTACGAACGCGAATGCACAATTTTTGCACAAACCGACCGGTCCGCCCTCAAAATAGGCAAAAGAGAAATTGGTCAAAGGGGCCGGATCGGCTCTCTACTTTTGAGGGCCAAGCGCCTATCTTGCGATCGAACAAGACCGCCCGAAGGCAGGCAGATCATGAGCAAGAGCGGAAAAAAATCTCTCGTCGCAGACAAGCGCTATTCGAAGGCGCCCTCGACGAAGACAGCACCGGTAAAGCGGAAGGCGGCGCCCAAACGCAAGCCGACCACCAGAAAAGCGCCCAGCGGCCCGATCGGGATGATCGCCGCTTTCTTGCGTTTCGTGGCACGTCTGATCTGGGGGCTGACCTGGCGCGGCGCGGCAGTTGTGGCGCTGATCATCGGCGGCGCCGTGATATATGTCGCGACGACGCTGCCGGAAGCGACCGATGTGACCGACGGGCGCGCGCGTGGCTCCGTGACCTTGCTCGACCGCAACGGAGACGTCTTCGCCTGGCGGGGGGATCAGTTCGGCGGGGTAATCACGTCCGACAGCGTCTCGCCGAACCTGCGCGACGCTGTAATCGCGACAGAGGACCGGCGCTTTCGCTGGCATCCGGGCATCGATCCGAAAGGGATCGCATCGGCCGTCCGGATCAACCTTCGCGAGGGGCGCGGGCCGTTGTCGGGCCATGGCGGGTCGACGATCACTCAGCAGACGGCAAAACTCCTCTGCCTTGGAGAGGAATATATCCCCTCCGAGTGGGAGAGCGAGGCGGCCTATGAGGCCGATTGCCGCCGCACGACCCTTTGGCGCAAGGCCAAGGAAGCCGTCTACGCTATGGCGATGGAGGTGCGCTACTCAAAGGAGGAAATCCTGACAATCTACCTCAACCGCGCTTATCTGGGCGCTGGGACACGCGGGTTTGAGGCTGCCGCTCAGCGGTATTTCGGCAAATCGGCGAGCGAGGTAAATGCATCAGAGGCCGCAATGCTCGCCGGGCTTCTCAAGGCGCCAACGACATTTGCACCGACGAACAATCTCCAGCGTTCGCAAGACCGGGCCAGCCTTATCCTAGGACTGATGGAGGAACAGGGATATCTGACCACTGCAGAGATGCGTGACGCCCGTGCGAACCCTGCCACTCTGTCGGAAGCGGCCGAGCGACGCGCAGGGGGCTACTTCGCCGACTGGGTGATGGAAAGCGGGCCGGAGTTCTTCACCCGTGACACGACCGAGGATGTCGTGATCCAGACGACACTCGATCAGCGGATGCAGCGCGCCGCCGAAGAAGCGATGCAGGAAATCTTTGCGACGAAGGTGAGCGAGGGGTCGGAAGCCCAGGCGGCCATCGTCGTGATGAGCGCCGATGGCGCCGTTCGTGCAATGGTCGGGGGCCGCGATACCAAGGTTTCGGGAGCATTCAACAGGGCGACCATGGCAAACCGTCAAACGGGATCAGCCTTCAAACCCTTTGTCTACGCCGCCGCCCTCGATCTTGGTTTACGCCCAAATGACATCGTCGATGACCGCCCCCTTCGCATCCCGATGCGGGGATCACCAGACTACGAGCCAAAGAACTACGACCGTCAGTTCAAAGGGCGTATGACTTTGACACAAGCTCTTGAGGAAAGCCGAAACATTCCGGCTGTAAAGATCTCAGAGCAGGTCGGTCGCGACATCGTCCGAACGGTCGCCAGCATGTTCGGTATCGAAAGCGATCTCGCGCTTGGTCCGGCCCTTGCGCTTGGTGCGTCCGAATCGACCCTCATCGAAATGACAGGCGCCTATGCAGGAATCTTGAACGGCGGATCTTCCGTGACGCCCTATGGCATCGTCACCTTACGCCTGAAGGGTGATAATGATCCGCTAATGGACAACACGTCCGGCGGTATCGGTGAGCGGGTGATCCAGCGTGATGCCGCGAGGCAACTCACTTGGATGATGCATCAGGTTGTCGAAAGCGGCACCGGCCAGCGGGCGAAGCTCCCGAACTGGCAGGTGGCTGGAAAGACTGGCACGACGCAGGCGGCGCGGGACGCTTGGTTTATCGGGTTCACCGGTGACTATGTCGCAGGGGTGTGGATGGGCTACGATGACAATACACCCCTACGCGGGGTGACCGGGGGCGGGCTCCCAGCCGATATCTGGCGTGAGACGATGATCCGCGTCCACGACGGTCTTGCTCCGACACAGCTTCCGATGGACGCGCCTGCCACCCCAGCGCCTCGCCCGTCTCAAAGTGCTCCGGCGCAGGCCACCAGTCGATCCGCTCAAAGCGACGGGCACTCCCGCCAGCCAAGTCGAACCGCCGAGGAAGAGGTCGAGAGGGTGCTGATTGACATATTCAGCAACATCTTACGCGGAAACTAACGCCAAACCAGAAGTCCGTAACAAACATCTCAGTTTTTAAGGGCTTTACCGCCTCAATTGCGAAGCCGTTAGAAACTCCGTCACGGGTAGGACATATCCCTACAAGGAAAAGGCAGTGATAAGGATCGCCGATGAGGTCTCATGCCAGAGTTTCGCAACGGCATTTCATCCGCGGCGTCATGATGCCTTTGCTGCAGCAGTCATCTACGCTCGATGAGTGATCGACACACCATAGACGCAGGCCTTACGGAACTTCGTACAGCACGCCGGGAAAGCAGGGCACTCTACTGGGCGGTCGGGCTTTTCAGCTTCTTTGCCAATCTCCTCATGTTGACCGGCCCTCTTTACATGCTGAACGTCTACGATCGTGTCCTCGGGTCGCGTTCTGTAGAAACGCTGATTGCCTTGTCGCTCTTGGTGGCATTCCTCTACGGGATCATGGGCATCCTCGACTATGTGCGTGGGCGAGTGATGGGCCGCGCCGGGGCGCGCTTTCAGTCACGCCTTGACCGCCGTGTTTTCGAAGCGACGATGCGGCAAGCCTCCCTCGGTGTGGAGGAGCAGCGGAATACTGGCCTTCGCGATCTGGAATCGGTGCAGCGCCTCATGACATCTCCTGTATTGATGGCCCTGTTTGATATTCCTTGGACTCCGATCTTCCTGGCCGGTATCGCGATCTTCCATCCTTGGCTCGGCATACTCGCCATTTCCGGCGGCGCTGCCCTGATCATCGTAACACTCCTCAATCAATGGCTGACCAGCCAGCCGGTCTCCAGCGCCAACGCTGCGCTTTATCACGCGGAAAACATGGGGGCGCAGTTTCGCGATGAAGCCGAGATGGTCAAAGCTATGGGCATGACGGAGGCAGCCTTCCGCCGCTGGCAGATCGCACGCGACAAAAGCCTGTCATCTACGATCGAAACGGCTGATCTGTCGGGGACGTTCACGGCCATGACGAAATCGTTCCGGCTGTTTCTGCAATCCGCAATGCTGGGACTTGGGGCCTATCTCGTCCTAAGGGGCGAGCTATCTGCTGGCGCGATGATTGCGGCATCAATCCTCCTCGGTCGGGCACTTGCGCCTGTGGAGCTTGCGATTGGGCAGTGGGCGGTTGTTCAACGTGCCGGCAAGGGCTGGAACTCGCTTGCCCAGCTTCTTGGGGCGAATGCGCCAGGCGCTGCCCGCACAGATCTCCCAAAGCCAAAGGCGCAGTTGGACGTCCAACAACTCACAGTTGTCCCTCCCGGCGAAAAGCAGGCCGCGCTGCGGATGCTCTCTTTCACCGTCGGTCCCGGCACGGCCGTTGGTGTTATCGGTATGTCGGGGGCCGGCAAGTCGACACTTGCTCGTGCGCTCACCGGGGTCTGGCGTCCTGCAGGCGGCAAGATCCGTCTCGATGGCGCATCGCTTGATCAGTACGATCCCGAAGTGCTGGGTCAGCACATCGGCTATCTGCCACAACGCATTCAGCTTTTCGACGGCACGATCACCGAAAACATCGCTCGGCTGTCCCTATCGCCCGATCCTAAGAAGGTGGTGGATGCGGCCAAACGAGCCGCGGCGCACGAGATGATTCTCCGTCTCCCCGATGGCTACGACACTCGGGTCAGCGCGACCGGTGGGCGTCTGTCTGGCGGGCAGATCCAGCGCATTGGCCTCGCCCGCGCAATGTATGGCGATCCGGTAATCCTTGTTTTGGACGAGCCGAACTCGAACCTCGACAACGAAGGCTCACTTGCACTCAACGCTGCGATTCGAAAAACCAAGGAAGAGGGACGTTCAGTTCTTATCATGGCGCATCGGCCAGCAGCGATCCAGGAATGCGAGCAACTTCTGGTGATCGAAAACGGC
The DNA here is from genome assembly GCF_040779325.2 of Aestuariibius violaceus. Classification (NCBI taxonomy): domain Bacteria; kingdom Pseudomonadati; phylum Pseudomonadota; class Alphaproteobacteria; order Rhodobacterales; family Paracoccaceae; genus Aestuariibius; species Aestuariibius violaceus. The sequence continues at coordinate 862,147 of NZ_JBFONT020000001.1, read as the reverse complement.
GCCCGGAAGGCCTTTGGACCGAAGGAGGAAGTCCTGCGGGAGATGGTGACCAACCATAAGGACATTTCCGCCGGTGGCATCCGCAAAGGAGGCGTGACATGAACGAGCAAACGGGTCGCGAAAAGTGGTCGGCCCGCAAGCCGCTTCTGGTCGGGTTCGTCGCTCTGGTTTTTCTGGTTGGCGGTTTCGGAAGCTGGTCGATCTTCTCCAACATCTCTGGAGCTGTGATCGCGACAGGCCAAGTCGAGGTCGATCAGAACCGGCAAGTCATTCAGCACCCAGATGGCGGGGTTGTACAAGCGGTCGCGATTGACGAAGGAGACCGTGTTGAAGAGGGCGATCTATTGATCCAGCTCGACCCCACCCTCCTACGATCTGAACTGGCCATTGTCGAAAACCAACTCTTTGAAATCGTCGCCCGCCGCGGCCGCCTTGAGGCAGAGAGAGACGATGCTGAGACGATCATATTCGATCCCCTTCTCGATGAAGCACCCGAGAAATCTAGACCACTGACCGACGGACAAATGCGCTTGTTCCAAGCCCGCCGCGATTCGATCGCACGGGAAGTGGAGCAGCTTGGAAAACGTCGCGATCAGATTGCCGACCAAATTCGCGGCATCGAAGCACAAGAAGAAGCGCTGCAGGCCCAACTTGCCCTGATCGAGGAAGAGCTTGTCGATCAGCAGAGCCTTCTTGACCGCGGCCTTGCGCAGGCAAGCCGCGTCCTCTCCTTACGACGGGAAAAGGCGAACCTCTCAGGACGCGCGGGCGAACTTGCCGCATCAAGGGCGCAGGCCGCAGGTCGCATCACCGAAACCGAGATTGAGATCCTCAAGCTGGGAACCTCCCGCCGGGAGGAAGCAATTACCCAACTGCGCGACCTGCAATATAACGAACTGGAACTGCTTGAACGGCGCCGGTCATTAGGAGAGCAGCTCTCGCGTCTCGACATCCGCGCACCCGTTTCTGGTATCGTCTATGGGCTCCAGGTCTTTGCACCACGGTCAGTCATCCGCCCTGCCGATCCACTTATGTATCTTGTGCCGCAGGACCGCCCCCTCGTCATTGCGGCCCAGGTAGAGCCGTTCCACGTCGATCAGGTCTTCGTCGGCCAGGAAGTCATTTTGCGGTTCTCAGCTTTCGATCAACGCAGGACACCGGAATTAAGAGGGCGAGTCGTACTGGTCTCGGCGGATGCGTTCGAGGATGATCGCTCACAGCTGACTTATTATCGCGCTGAAATTGTTCTGGAAGAAGAAGAGGCGCAAAAGCTACCAAGCGACGTCACGCTGATCCCAGGCATGCCGGTCGAAAGCTTCATCAGAACAGACGCGCGCAGCCCGTTGGCCTATCTCATCAAGCCGCTCAGCGACTATTTCGCCAAGGCCTTTCGCGAGAGCTGAAACCGGTCTAGCGTCCCCACAAGAATGGAGGATGTCATGACCGGAAAGATAGAATCCCGCCTCGCCGAACTCGGCGTGACGCTCACTGAAGCGCCAGCTCCTGCGGCGAACTACGTGCCCTACGTTCAAAGCGGCAATCTCGTTTTCATCTCAGGCCAGATCAGCCAGGGGCCTGACGGGCTTATCACAGGCAAGCTCGGGGCGGATGTCTCGTTAGATGATGGCGCAGCTGCTGCACGCAGTTGTGCGATAAGCCTTTTGGCGCAGCTCAAAGCCGCTTGTGGCGGTGACCTCGACCGTATGACCCGCGTGGTGAAGCTAACGGGCTTCGTCAACTCGACACCCGACTTCACCGATCAGCCCAAGGTAATCAACGGCGCCTCTGACTTCCTGGTCGAAGCACTTGGAGACGCAGGCCGCCACTCCCGCTCTGCCGTTTCTGCTGGCGCATTGCCATTCAACGTTGCCGTCGAGATCGAGGGTATCTTCGAAATCGCATGACGGCACTTTCACCGTTCTTCTCCCAAAGAGTATTCGCGCACAGAGGCCTGCACGATTGTGACGAGAAGAGACCCGAAAACTCGATAGCTGCAATCACAGCGGCTCGTGCGGCGGGGTATGGGGTTGAGATCGATGTTCAGCTCTCAGCTGACGGCGAGGCTATTGTCTTTCATGATTACGATCTCGCGCGCCTGACGGATGAAACAGGACCAATACGTCAGCGAAGCAGTGAAGAGCTCAAGCAAGTCCGATTGAAGGGCGATGATCCGGCATGGCCGCAATATGTACCGCGCTTGTCTGAGGTCATATCTGCCGGAAGCAGCCCTCTTCTTATCGAGCTGAAGGACCAGGACGGGGCTCTCGGCTCCAATGTTGGTAGGCTAGAAGAGGCAGTGGCACGCACCTTACATGACGATCGACTGGACTTGACCGAGGAAGAATGGAGCGATATCGCTGTGATGTCCTTCAATCCGCACTCGGTCGCAGCGATGAAGGAATTGGCACCTGAAGTCCCTCGCGGTATGACCACGTGCGCTTTCTCCGAAGAGGATTGGCCGCACATCCCAGCCGCAACGCGACTGCGCCTCGCTGAGATCCCCGACTACGACGACGTCGGTGCCTGCTTCATCAGCCACCAACACACCGATCTGGCAAGCCGGCGTGTCGGCAATCTAAAGGCAGAAGGCGCTGCCGTGCTCTGCTGGACAATCAGATCGGAAGCGGAGGAAATTGCTGCCCGAAAAGTCGCCGACACCATCACCTTCGAGGCATACAAGCCCCGCATCCCCGCCCTCAACCCATCCAAGGGTTGAACCAGAGGCATAGGACGCCAAGTCCCACTGCAATGACCGTTGCTCAGATCGAAATCGAGGTCTTAGAAGATCTCTCCAGCATTGCGCCGGCGCAGTGGGATGATTGCGCTTGCCCCGAAGCCTCAAACGGACGCCCGAATGATCCGTTTACCACTCATCGGTTCCTGAGAGCACTAGAAACATCAGGCTCTGTCGGAACCGGCAGCGGCTGGCAGCCGAGGCACCTGATTGCGCGTTCAGGAGACGAGATCCTCGCCGTTGCCCCGCTTTATGGCAAGACCCACAGCCAGGGCGAATATGTTTTCGATCACAACTGGGCCCATGCCTACGAGTCCGCAGGTGGCCGATACTATCCGAAGCTACAGATCGCCGTTCCCTTCACGCCCGCAACCGGCCGCCGTTTCCTGACGCACCCTGATCAACAGGACGCAGGCACTGCCGCGATCCTCGAAGGCGCGACACGGCTTGCGGATCAGAACGGTGTATCCTCACTTCACGTAACATTCTGCACCGAAAACGAGGCGCAGAGGGGGGAGCGGATGGGGCTCTTGCGGCGCACAACGCAGCAGTTTCACTGGCAGAACGACGACTATGAAGATTTCGATGCCTTCTTGGCGAGCCTGTCCTCACGCAAACGAAAGAACATCCGCAAAGAACGTCAGACCGCCAACTCATTTGGCGGAACCATCCATGTCTTGACCGGAGATCAGATCGAACCCCACCATTGGGATGCGTTTTGGGTCTTCTATCAGGATACCGGTGCTCGAAAATGGGGCTCTCCCTATCTGACCCGACGCTTCTTTGACGAGGCGCAAGCCTGTCTACGTGATGACATGCTGCTTATCCTCGCTGAGCGCGAAGGCCGCTACGTCGCCGGCGCATTGAACTTCATCGGACGCAAAAACCTCTATGGCCGCTATTGGGGATGCATCGAACACCATGCCTGTCTGCATTTCGAACTTTGCTATTATCGCGCCATCGACTACGCGATCGAACATGGGCTGGCGACGGTCGAGGCGGGTGCTCAAGGTTCTCACAAGCTGGCCCGCGGCTACCTCCCGGTTCAGACTCACTCGCTACACTGGTTTGCAGAGCCGCGCTTTAACGAGGCGGTGGCGCGCTATCTCGAGGCCGAGCGCGCGGCAACCGAAGAGGAGATCGAGGTGCTAACATCCTACGGCCCTTTTCGCCGCGCCCAACAGGAGGAACGCGAATGACAAAGAAACTGACCGACGACCAGCGGGCGGAAATGCTGCCGCCACTCAAGGAAACGGGCTGGTCTAAGGCCGATGGGCGGGATGCGATCAAGAAAACATATGAGTTCAGGAACTTCGTCGAGGCTTTTGGGTTCATGTCCAAAGCCGCGCTCTGGGCCGAAAAGATGAACCATCACCCCGAGTGGTCGAATGTCTACAAGACGGTTGAGGTCACCTTGACGACACATGACGCGGATGGTGTCAGCGAGTTGGATATAAAGCTCGCCAAGAAAATGGACGCGCTCGCGCAGTAATCGGTAACATGGAAAACCTACTGAACCTTGAAATCTGGCAGGGCCAGACCGTTGGCGATCTCCTGACCCTCGATTTCCTTGCCGAGATCTTTGGCAACGTCATCGCCGCCATCCTCATCCTGATCGTTGGCTTCTGGATCGCAGGGCTCATCTCCCGCCGCATCCGGCGCTTTGGCGAGACGAATACACGCGCCGACAAGACGCTTTTTGCTTTTCTCGGGAATATCGCCCGCTACGCGATCCTCGCACTAACATTCATCTTTGTCCTCAACACCTTTGGAGTGCAGACGACGTCGATCGTGGCGCTTGTGGGCGCCGCTGGTCTCGCAATCGGCCTCGCGCTTCAAGGCACTCTCTCCAATGTCGCTGCCGGGGTGATGCTTATCCTCTTTCGCCCAATCAGAATTGGCGATTTTATTGAGGTTAATAGCAAGATGGGTACGGTTCAGAGCCTATCGCTCAACTATCTGGAGCTTGCGAGTATCGCCAACGTGCAAGTCATGATCCCGAATTCGGAGGTCTGGGCAAATACGATCACCAACTATTCAACCTACGACAAGCGCCGGGCTGAATGGACCTTTGGCGTCGGCTATGATGCCGATCTGAAGATGGCTCAGAAAATCATCCTGGACACGATCATGGCTGATCCCCGGGCACATCTTGACCCGGAGCCGTGGATCCAGGTCAACGCGCTCAACTCAAGTTCGGTCGATTTCCTCGTCCGTGTGTGGTGCGACAACGCCGACTATTGGAACTTCCAAGCCGACGCGAAACGCAACGTGAAGGAAGCGCTCGACGCGAGCGGTATCACAATTCCCTTCCCGACGCGCACCATCTATCATGAAGGCGCGTCAGGTGAGGCTCAGGTGGCAGCCGCTGAGTAGCGCCGGCATGTCAGAGTTGGGAGAGTAGAGTCTCTCCGGCCGAGATCTCGCATTCACCTGGGTTTTCCTCAACATTGAGCAGGCGCACGACGCCATCATTGACAAGCATTGCGTACCGCTTCGACCGCCTTATCAGGCCAGCAGGTGGTGCATCGAAATCCATGCCGATCGCTTGTGTGAAAGCCGATTGCGCATCTGACAGCATATGGATTCCGGCCCGTGCTGCTCCAGTCGAGTCGCCCCAGGCAGCCATGACGAAGGGATCATTGACACTGACACAGATCACATCTTCAACACCCTTTTCCTTCAACTGATCAAAGACGCGCATGAAGCTGGGAACGTGCGCAGAATGACAGGTCGGCGTGAATGCCCCGGGCACGGCGAAGATCACAGTCTTTCGTCCATCCGTGAGAGACTTGACTGAGACAGCCTCCGGTCCGTCCGATCCAATACGGATCAGGTCAGCGTCGGGCAGGGTGTCGCCTACAGAGATGGTCATCGATCTTGTCCTCACAGGATTGTTGGTCAGGCCTTACCTCCGGTATAGGTTGCCGGTCGAAAGAGGCCAGCCCTCACCCCACGGAGATCGCCATGACCCACATCGTTATCATCGGCGCCGGACAGGCAGGAAGCGCGCTGGCAGCACGATTGCGATCCAAGGGGTTTGATGGCGACATCACCCTTGTCGGGCAGGAGACTGCACCGCCTTATCAACGCCCGCCGCTTTCGAAAGCCTACCTTTTGGGTGAGATGGACGAAGCACGGCTCTATCTCCGTCCGCCAGGCTGGTATTCTGACAACCGGATCGACCTGCGCACGGGCGTTACGGCGACAAAGATTGATCCCAACAGACAGAAGGTGACATTAGATACCGGCGAGACGCTTCGCTACGATGAATTGGCACTCACCACTGGCGCGCAGCCCATCCCGCTTCCCGAGTACATCGCAGGCGATCTGTGGGGGATCCTCACAATCCGGACCCTTGGTTGCGCCGACGGCATGGCACCGTATCTGAAGGAAGGTGATACGGCGCTCGTCGTTGGCGGCGGCTATATCGGCCTTGAGGCTGCGGCGGTGGCGGCAAAGAAGGGTCTAAACGTCACGCTGGTCGAACAGGCACCACGCATATTGCAGCGCGTAGCCGCGCGAGAGACGTCGGACTACTTTCGCGACCTTCACCGTTCCCACGGCGTGACAATTAAGGAGAACTGCGCGCTCACAGCACTCTCGGGAGATCGGTACGTCCGTCATGCCATTCTATCTGACGGTACCGAAATGGATATCGACTGCTGCATCGTAGGCATTGGCATTCAACCCGATACCGCTCTTGCCGAAGTGGGTGGCCTCCAGATCGATAAGGGCATCCTGACTGATGAGATGGGACGTACCTCCGCTCCTAACATCTGGGCGGCCGGGGATTGCGCTTCTCTGCCTTTCCGCGGGGAACGCATTCGCATCGAGAGCGTCCAAAACGCCATCGACCAGGCGGAAGCGGTCGCCGACAACATGCTGGGCGCAGACGAGCCCTACCGTCCGAAGCCATGGTTCTGGTCGGACCAATACGATGTGAAGCTGCAGATCGCGGGCCTCAACAACGGTTACGACGATGTCGTTGTTCGTAGAGGTGATAAGCCCGGTGCGGCCTCACACTGGTACTACGGCAAGGGCAAGCTCCTCGCTGTCGACGCGATGAACGACCCACGCGCTTATATGATCGGCAAGCGTCTGATCGAGGCGGGCCGCAGTCCAGCCCCAGAAGCGTTGGGTCAAGACGATCTTAGGAGCTTGCTGGCCGCGTGAGGATCATCGCCGGGCGACACAAGGGCTTGCGTCTGACGTCGGTTGGCAACGGCGATCCAGCGGCTCGTCTACGTCCCACACCAGACCGCGTACGAGAGAGCCTCTTCAGTATCCTTGCTGCGCGCAGCCTCCCGAACGAAAAGACGCGCGTTCTTGATCTCTTCGCCGGAACCGGAGCGCTTGGTTTGGAAGCCCTCTCCCGAGGTGCAGCTCATGTGACATTCGTCGAAGTTGGCCGTCCGGCACAAAAGCTGATTGCCGCCAACGTCGCTAAAGTGGGGCGGGAAGCGAACACGAACTTGCTGAAGCTCGATGCAACCCGGCTTCCCTCAGCCACTGCGGAACCTTTCGATCTTGTCTTCCTGGATCCACCTTACGGCAGTGACCTGGGTCAACGAGCGTTGCGAAGCGCAAGGGACTGGCTTGCCCCGGACGCGCTCGTAGTCTGGGAAGACGACTGCTCGCATGACCCGCCGGAAGGCTATGTTCCGGACAACGATCGTGGGTTCGGCACGACACACATCACCTTCCTGCGCCGTGCGTCACAGCGGCTACCTTAGCGGGACACAGACATTCTGTCAGAAGGTCCTCCGGTGCTATGTCCATTGGCGAATTCAGGTAGATCTCCAATGGTGGATGATCGCCCAGTTCTTCGCCCGACTGTGGCACCCAGTCACCGTAAAGATGCCGGTAAGCTGCCGCGAGCCCTGAATATGGGCCCTTGTAGCGCATGACAACGTAACGGCCCGGGGGTAACTGGCGCTCCTCCAGCGGCTCAGCCAGCACCGCATCACCGGTGACGATGGCACCAGCATCGCTGCGCAGTTCAGCGGCTGGCACGGCGTCGGGGTCGTCATAATAGACCCCGATCATGCCGCGGACGTAGGCCCACAAGCTCCGGCCCGTGAGGACAGCACCCAAGCTCTCGAACGCTTTGCCGACCTCGACGTAGGGCCCCTGATGAAGGATCGCTGCAAGGCGGCGAGCGGGATGGGTTTCAATCTCGATAGGATGCATAGGATAATCTCCTTTCCGAACGTGTAGATGCGGCGGGCAAAGCTCGCCCTTTCGGCGGAAGGCACCCGGAGTGATTCCATACCCAGCAAGAAACGCCCGCGTGAAGCTTTGCTGGCTCGGGTAGCCGATGGCGTTAGCGATCCCGGCAATAGGCCGATCAGTCTGCACCAGCCAAGCAGCCGCCCGGTGCAACCGCATTCGCCGCACGGCCTGAGCACAGGTCTCTCCCGTCATTGCGTGAAAGACCCGATGCCAGTGAAACCGTGACATCGCTGCGACATCCGACAATGCATCGAGCGACAGATCGCCTTCTGGATTATCGTAGATGTGCGCGAGTACGCGCAGCATGCGGTCTTCATATCGGGCAGTCATAGGTCTCTGTCTTCGTTTCCTTCCGAAGGCTGTTATGCCAGAACCGCCATTCACAAATCTTGCTGAGTTGCAAAACCGCTGTCACGCCGCGATATATGGCGCGCTTTGCCAATGAGAGAGAGCAATAGACGCATGACTCAGTATCTCGACTTCGAAAAATCCCTCGCTGAGATCGAAGGCAAGGCCGAAGAACTGCGTGCGCTGGCCGCAAGCGACCCTGAGATGGATGTCGAGAAAGAGGCCGCTGCCCTTGATGCCAAGGCCAAAAGCCAGCTCAAGGACCTTTACGGTAAGCTGACCCCTTGGCGAAAGTGCCAAGTTGCCCGGCATCCCGATCGACCCCACTGTAAAGACTACATTGCCGAGTTATTCACTGACTACACCCCACTCGCTGGCGATCGAGCTTTCGCAGACGATCATGCGGTAATGGGCGGCTTGGCAAGGCTGGACGACATGCCGGTCATCGTTATCGGCCACGAAAAGGGGAATGACACGCGCACCCGCCTCGAACGCAACTTCGGAATGGCGCGTCCCGAGGGATACAGAAAGGCAATCCGGCTGATGACCCTCGCCGACCGCTTCGGCCTTCCTGTAGTGACGCTTGTGGATACGCCGGGCGCTTATCCCGGCAAGGGAGCCGAAGAACGCGGCCAGTCTGAGGCGATTGCAAGATCGACCGAGGCGTGCCTTTCGCTTGGCGTACCCATGGTTTCGACGATCATCGGTGAGGGTGGTTCGGGAGGGGCCGTTGCCTTTGCGACCGCCAACCATGTCATCATGCTCGAACACGCGATCTACTCCGTCATTTCACCGGAAGGCTGCGCCTCGATCCTCTGGAAAGATGCGGAAAAGATGCGTGAAGCGGCCGAGGCGCTTAGGCTGACTGCGCAGGACCTCAAAGAACTCGGTGTTTGCGATCACATCGTTACAGAACCGCTTGGCGGCGCTCACCGGGATCCGAAAGCTGCGATCACTGCTATTGGCAATGCAGTTAAAGTCGCCCTTCATCGCATGTCAGGGCAGAGCGGTGACAAACTCCGCTCGGATCGCCGGAAGAAGTACCTTGAGATTGGCTCGAAAGGCCTTGCTGCGTAGAGCGCCCGGTACTTTTCTCTCCGAGAGTTTTGGTAGCTGAAGACCAGTTTCATTTAGTCCGAGCATGTTGGCTTAGATGATGATTTTCGGAAGATACCGAGCTTCATTAGAAAGGATCGCCGCTTAGCTGCTCAGTTTGACAGCGTGTCTACCTTGAAATTCGCCTCGGCCAGAAGTTTCTGGGAGGCCTCTTCGACCACCCGTTCCAGCTTTTCAAGAAATGCCACTCGACCTTGTCCAGGTGGAATCGCCGGCAGGAATTCAACCACGGCCAGACCAGGGCGACGCATGATACCTTTACGAGGCCAAAAGACACCCACATTCGTCGCGGCAGGAACACATGCCTGACCGGTTTCCTGGTACAGAACAGCCGTGCCAACTTTGTACGGCGCCGATACTCCAGGTGCGATGCGCGTTCCTTGCGGGTAGATAATCAACTGCCCCGCCTCCAATCGCCCTTTCTCGACATCCACCACCATCCTACGGATCGCTTCGGATCGCTTTCCACGATTCACCGGCACGCATCCAATTCTCAACGCATATTGGCCAATCACGGGCGCCCACATCAGCTCTCGCTTCATGATGAACTTGCCGGCAGGTACCGCGCCGAAGATCAGAATAATGTCGAGGAAGCTCTGGTGCTTCGCCGCGATCAGCACCTCTTCCGTAGGGATTGGCCCGCGCACCTCGGTCTCCAGTCCGACCATCCAGCGTGCCGTCCACCGCACCCAGCGACAATAAGTCTTACATGCAAACCGCGCCCCCTTGGGCGATGCAAGCGCGAGAGGAAGGAAGGCCAGACCCATCAACGCCATCATCAGATACATTTGCCCTACGAAGATGAGCGACCGTAGGTACTGGATCATGTCTGTTTCCTTAAACTCGTCATGGCCGCGGCACGGGTCGCAAAAAAGGACAACAGCGCGGCGAAAACTGGAACCAAAGGCGCAAGAAACCAACCGGCAGGCCCAAGCGAAAGCCGTGTTAGGACCCCGCCCGGCGCATCATCATTCGTTGGCAAGATCAGAAAGACTGCTATAGCTAAAGCCATTCCAACCGCGGCGCCACTCAGAGCACGCAAGGTGAACCGCCGCACGAAGGCGCGAGTAATGTAAGCATCCCGCGCGCCAACAAGCCGCAACACACCGATCACCTGCGCGTTTGCGCCAAGCGATGCTTGCGCCGCCAAGGTCACGACCGCACCCATTGTTACTGCAATCAGACCGAGCGCCGCCCAGCCGAGCCCACGCAAAGCCGATGCCGCACGTACTAACGGCGCGCGCCACGTACTGTGATCGTCAAGTCGCGCCTCGGGCAGATCACGCGCCAATTGGGCGGCCAGACCTGCAGCATCGAATCCCTGTCGCCGAGGCGTGACCGCGATCAAACGCGGCGTGGGCAAAATGTCGAGCGGTAACTCCTCGCCAAACCATGGTGCTAAGAGTGCCTTCTGCTCTTCGTCGCTCAACGCGCGAGCGGATGCGATGCCGGGTATCTCACCCAGGATCTCCAGCGCACGCTCGGTGAGTTCCGACAGATCCTCTTCAGGGGCGACGATGCGTAAGGTCGATCCCTGGGCCAGTTCCACCTGCCATAACGTTGCTAGCCTGCCAGCCGACAGCGCGAAGGCAAGGACAAAGACTGAAAGAAAGGACATCGCAGCCGCCGAGAGGATTGTGAGCCGTGCCGTCTGTCCGCTTTTCGGCACCACTCTGTCGGCGTCGGGGTCACCGCGCACCACCTCGATCAGCTGCTGTATGTATCCGGCAAAACTGCTCAAAGGTCCGCCCCTGCCATTTCCAGACGGCCTTTGGTCAGTCGCACGACGCGCGCAGCAACTTGCGCCTTCGTTCGCCTAATCAGACTCATGTCATGGGTCGCGATCAGCACCGCCCGTCCCATTCGGTTCAGTTCTACCAGCAGCGCAATCAGACGGTCCGACATTTCTGCATCGATGTTGCCCGTTGGTTCGTCTGCTAGGACCACCTCGGGAGACATGATGACGGCCCGCGCCAACGCAGCCCTTTGCCGTTCTCCTCCCGAGAGCTCGGGCGGACTCCGGTCGGCGGAGGTCGAAAGGCCCGTCCACGCTAGCAGATCGTCTATCTGCGCGGCAGCCTCGTCATCCATACGGTTGGAAACAGTAAGCGGAAGCGCCACGTTCTCCCGTACAGAAAGGTGGTCCAAAAACTGCCCATCCTGATGAACAATGCCGATGCGCCGCCGGGCCAATGCGACCTGATCTCGGTTCATCTCGGCAACATTCTTGCCGAAAAGGCGCACCGATCCAGTGTTTGCGGCTAGCGCGCCGTAGCACAACCGGATCAGCGTGGTCTTCCCGGACCCAGACGGGCCGGTCAGGAAATGAAAGGACCCCGGCGTCAGCGCAAGGGACACGCCCGAAAATAACGCCCGACCATCGTAAGCGTAGGCGATATCGTCCAGTTCGATCACAGGAGGAGAAGCCTTTCTTGCACTGCTGCCGTTGTGCCTCATGCCATCCGAGGTTTCAATCTGACCAACAGAGCGGCTTGGCGCTGGTTCATCCACTTGTTAACAAAGGACACCTACGGGAAGGAGACCGTGCGCGTTTCTGGCACGGCAAGCGGGGCAAGATGAGGCTGACCTGTCCGAATTGTGGCGCTGAGTATGAAGTCTCGGAAGATGCAATTCCGACGACAGGGCGGGACGTGCAGTGTTCCAATTGTGGGGATACCTGGTTTCAGGCGGGTCTTGACGCAGGTCCTCAAGCGCAGGCGGCTGCCGTTGCGGATGTACCCGAGGCGGCGCAGGATAGTACCCGAGATACCGGACCGGATCTGACGCCTCCACCGCTTGATCCAGCTGTCGCGGCTATTCTCAAAGAGGAACGAGAGTTCGAAGAGCGCGCGCGCGATAGCGATGCCCTCGAAAGCCAGCAGGAAATGGATCTGTCGGGACAACCAGCCAAAAGTCGCATCCGGCGGTCAATGGAGCGTGCGGAAGCGGCAGCGGCGGCCTCGGCAGGTGCGGCATCCCAGACAGGTAGTCGTCGTAAATCCCTTCCGGATATCGAAGAGATAAATTCGACCCTCGACACCGGAGAGGAAGTCGACACCACTATGCCCCCGCCGCCGGATCAGCTTCCTAAGAGTTCCGGCTTTTGGCTTGGCTTTGGGATCGCCGTTATCGTTGTTGGGTTACTTGCCGCGGTTTACTTCTACGACGATGAGGTTCTTGCAGCGATGCCCTCCATGGAAAACGCTGTAACAGTATATGTCGGGCTTGTGGATTCGGCTTTGCTCTGGATCGATGGGCAGATGCAGAACTTCATCGCCCAGGCTGATCCATCAGAGCCGAACCAGTAACCGGCAAGGCCCTGCCTCTACCTTAGAAGCGCTCGAGCAACCGACGCAGATATCGCCGTTCTTCTTCAGGACGCTCCTGTTCCGAGGACCGGCGCCGGATCTCGTCCATGATTTCACCGGCGCGTCTGCGAAGCTCTTCGCTGCCCAGCAGGCTTTCTGCCGTACCGAGCTGGCCGTTGCTGCCAGCCTCACGGCCCAGCGGATCGCGCCGGTCACCGCTTGGACGACCGGCCATGTCTGAGCCTTGTTCCTGACCTTGGCCTTCTTGTTGCTGCTGATTCTCCGCAAGTGCCCGGTTCAAGCTGCGGATCCCGTCGCGCAGGGCATCCATGGCCTCGGCCTGTCGATCGATCGCCTCAGCCAGATCGTCGCGCCGCAGTGCGTCTTCGGCATCATCCATTGCACGGCCTGCCCGGCCGAGCGATTCGCGCGCTGCATCCCCTTCGGGCGTTCCAGCGCCGGGAAGGTTGCCACGCTGACGCTCAAGTTCACGGCGCAAAGCGTCCTGACGGTCGGCAAGGCTGCCGTCGCCGTCCCCGGTACGGTCTTGACCGTCCGGGCCGGGCCGACCACCTGGCTGGTCTGCGCCGCCTTGGCCTTGGCCAGATTGCTGGCCTTGCCGCTGTCCCTGTTGGCCACCACCTTGCTGTGGTGCATTACCATCGCCTTGCTGTGGTGAGCCACCTTGATGCTCTTGTCCTTGCGGCGCTTCACCCAGACCGCCGCTCTGACCGCGATTTTCCTGGCTTTCGCCGCTATTGGCGTCAGGGTTGAACTGTTCCTGAAGATCGCGGAACGCCTGATCGGAAAGACCCTGCTGATCGCGCAGCGTCTCAGCCAGGTCCTCGATCGCCTGCTCCCCGGGCGTTTGCGGCCCGCCGGAGCCCTGTTGCCCCTGCGTGATCTGCAGGTTCTCCATTAGCCGGTTATACTGCTCCAAAAGCTCTTGGGCCTCGGCCATCCGGCCTTCTTCCATAAGCTCCTGGATCCGGTCCATGAGAGCCTGCAACTCATCTTGAGTGAACTGGAAGCTCTCGGCGTTCTGCGATGGCTGATCGGTACCATCCTGCGGTTCCATTTGATCGGCCAGCATCTGCATGTAGTCATCGGTCGCCTCGCGAAGCTCTTGCATCAGCTCCGCAATCTCCTCCTGGCTGGCGCCATTGCGGATCGCCTCGGACAGGCGTTCCTGTGCCCGGCGGAGGCGCTCGCGGGCATCCGCTAGAGTGCCCTCTTCAAGCTGAATGGCCAGTTCCCAAAGTGCATCCGCGATCTCTTGCTGTTCTTCGGCATTGAATTGATCAAAGCGAACCATGTTTTCCAAGCGCCGCAAAACGAACCGCAAACGCAGATAGGTCGTATCCGACCGGAAGAGATCCTCCGGTCGGTTCGAGACGGCTTTCAACACTTGCAAGACCCGCGTGGCGTTGTCTCGCGACCAAAGAAGATCACGGCGCTGCTCTACGACAGCTCTGGCGACCGGCTGAAAGAAACCGCGCCCAGGCAAAACCATCTCGACCGACTCGGATTGTCCGATCTGTCCCAGTGCGTCTTCTACTTCTAGGGTCAGTGTGACCGGCAATCTTGCGAACGGATGCTCGCTCAAGTTCTCGATCAGCGCTTCCTCAAATTCGGCACGGTCTCCCGTGAACGGCATCGGCAAGTCGAGGATGAGCGGCTCTCGCGGGTCGGGGTCGGTCGCCAAGCCATAGTTTCGATCCACCGCATCAAGGTTCAGAACGATCGTCGCCGTTCCCGCTACCACCTCGTAGTCGTCTGAGGCGGCGAAGGGCTGGCTCATCTCGCCCATGGCATCAGCTTCAACAGGTCCTGCCACCTCAACCGTTGGCGGCAGGTCGTCGATTAGCGCGACATTCCAGGCGGCACCGCCAGGACCGTCAATCGCAATCCGCCCCGCCTGAGTGACGTCGAAGCTTTGCGTCGGGTCGGCAACGCTGCCGACATCCTCCGTCCGCGCCGAGACAGTCTCCGTCACGGTCAGTGCGCCGACCTCGCCGTAGACACGCAAAGTGATCCGCGTATTGACGGGAACTTCGAGCGTCCCGGGCGGGATATCTGCCAGATAGAGTGTCGGCTTGCCGGTATAGGCCGGAGGTTCGACCCATCCTTCCCAGACCGGCCCTTCGGCCAGAGCGTCGGCGCCGCCGGGCACCCCAAGTGTGGAAACCGAGCCGACCCGCAGGAAAGACCCGAAAAGAAGGCCCACCACCAGAAACAGGAGTGCCAGATAACGCAATCCATAAGGATCGCGTCGTGACAGTCGCAAATCCGCAGGTGCCGGCTTTGCCATTCGCGCGCGCTCCGCCATGCGCCGCTGATGCGCATCCCAGACGGCGCGCGATGCGGGATCGGTCGCGCCGACGGCTTGGTTATCCCGCAGAGCAGCGATCGGACGCCCAGGCATTGTCGCATCTAGCCGTTCGATCGCTTCTTCCCGTGTCGGCCAATCAAACCGACGGATACCGATCATTCCGGTAAGAACCGCAGCAAGGACCAACAGGACCGCAGCGACCCAAACAACTTCTACCGGCAGCGTGTCCTGCCATCCCAAAAGCAAAGCGGCAAGGATAGAGGCAAGCACGATCCAAAGTGGCCAGAAAGCCCGAACAATCCGCTCGGCCGCAAATCCCAGCCGGGTCGCAAAGATCGGCCAGTGCAGGGCCTTGTCGGTCTTTGTGTCTGTTGCTGCCGGTGAGGTCAGTGCCTCTCTCCCTCGCGGGCTCCGTTGTTTGGCCAATATAGGCTATTTAGAGCCACTCGGGAACTGTATCGCGCGATATCATTTCCTCAAGGGTCGGTCGCGCGCGGATAACCGCGAAGTGATCGCCTTGCACAAGAACCTCGGGCACCAAAGGACGGCTGTTGTATTCGCTTGCCATAACCGCACCATAGGCGCCGGCCGAGCGGATTGCGACAAGGTCACCAGTTCCAACCGGTGGCATCTCCCGCGCCTTCGCAAAAGTGTCCCCGCTTTCGCAGACTGGGCCGACAATGTCATAGGGCCGCCGCTCGACGCCCGGCGTCGGCTCATTTACGGGCACGATATCGTGCCAAGCGCCATACATGGCAGGACGTGTAAGGTCGTTCATTGCACCGTCGAGGATCAGAAAGTCCCGCCCTTCGCCATGCTTTAGGTAGATCACCCGACTGACGAGGATGCCTGCATTCCCTGCGATAAGCCGCCCCGGCTCGATCTCAATCTCACACCCAAGGTGGCCAAGCTCCTCACGAACCAAAACGCCATAGTCCGACGGCAGAGGCGGCTGCTGGTTCGAGGTCTCATAGGGAATGCCGAGGCCACCGCCCAGATCCAGCCGTTCAATCCTATGGCCGTCGGCCCGCAGCGTCTCGGTCAGTGCTGCGACTTTGCGATAGGCCTGCCGATATGGCTCAAGATCCGTCACTTGAGAGCCGATATGGACATCGATCCCGACGACCTCTATCCCCGGCAAGCTCGCCGCCTCGACGTAGATCTCCCGCGCCCGCCCGATCGGAATGCCAAACTTGTCTTCTTTCCGTCCGGTCGAGATCTTCTCGTGCGTCATTGCATCTACGTCTGGATTCACCCGCAGGGTGATCGGCGCAGAAAGGTTCAGCGCCCTGGCCACTTCGCTAAGCGCCACCAGTTCAGGCTCGCTCTCAACGTTGAACTGCCGGATGCCTCCTTCCAGCGCCTGACGCATCTCTTCGCGAGTCTTCCCGACGCCGGAAAAAACGATTCTTTCTCCAGCAACGCCAGCCGCCTTTGCTCGCGCATACTCCCCGCCCGAAACCACATCCATCCCGGCACCGCGATCCGCGAGCAGCTTCAGGATCGCCACATTCGACGCCGCTTTCACTGCGTAGCAGACGAGATGTGGTCCCCAGTTCAACGCGTCTTCGAACAACCCGAAATGCCGCAGCAGCGTCGCCGACGAGTAGCAGTAAAATGGCGTACCAACGGTTGTGGCGATCTCTGCAATCGCCACATCCTCGGCGTGAAGACGCCCTTGACGGTAGAGAAAATGATCCATCCCACTTCTCCTTCGCGCCGCCCTTAGCCGAGCGCGATTGGGGAAGCGAGTCCCTACGAAAGGATCACACGGGGATCAGCCCGCCAAAGAGTCGTGCTGCGGGCAATCAACGACATGATCGTTCACCATCCCAACAGCTTGCATGAAGGCATAGACGGTGGTCGGGCCACAGAACTTGAACCCCTTCTTCTTCAGCGCCTTCGATAGGGTTTCCGAGACTTCAGCCTTGGCTGGGACGTCCGTGATGCTTTTCCGGGCGGGCTGCAGGGGCGTGCTATCAACGAAAGACCAGATGAAGTCCGCAAACGGCTCCTCCATCGCCAGATAGGCACGAGCATTGCCGATCGTTGCCTCGATCTTTCCACGGTGACGTACGATCCGCGCGTCTTCGACCAAGCGGGCCACCTCTGCCTCACCCCAGGAGGCGAGGACGGATGGATCAAAGCCTGCGAACGCATCGCGAAACCCCTCGCGCTTTCGCAGTATGGTTATCCAAGACAGGCCTGACTGAAATCCTTCTAGACACAAACACTCGAACAGTTTGACCGGATCCCGTTCGGGAATGCCCCACTCCTCATCATGGTAAGCGATGTATAGCGGATCCTCTCCGACCCAGGCACAGCGGGGCATTTAGAAACCTTTCTTAAAATACCGCATTTTACATCCTCTTAGGATCTTCGGAACGATAGTCTGACGCAAGCCGCCCCGCGGTAGAAAGGACTTGCCATGCGTCATACAGATTTCTCAGCCGTGGGGACCGATCCGCACGCCGATCCGCTCAGCTATGCCGTTGCCGCTCGCGACGCCGGCGTGCTCGACATGGTGTCAGAAGCGCTTGCTACGGGGCGCACGAAGCTCGCCTTCCAACCTATCGTCTACAACAAGGATCACAGTCGGGTTGCGTTTCATGAAGGGCTGATGAGGATTATTGACCGAACCGGCCGGATCATTCCCGCCCAGCAATTCATGCCTGCCGTGGAATCCACCCAGATCGGGCGAACGATCGATGTCCAGGCTCTCGACCTTGCACTCATCGCACTTTCCCGGGATCCCGAATTGCGCCTGTCCGTCAACATGTCTGCCCGCTCAATCGGATTCACCCGCTGGCGTCGCGTCCTAGACGCGGGCCTCACCCGGCATCCCCGGATCGGTGAGCGGCTGATTCTCGAGATCACCGAAAGCTCCGCCATGCTGATGCCGGAACTTGTGATCGCCTTCATGGAAGAGTTGCAGGATCTCGGTATCGCTTTCGCCCTGGACGATTTCGGCGCCGGCTACACCGCCTTTCGGTATCTTCGGGACTTCTATTTCGACATCCTCAAGATCGACGGCCAGTTCATCAAAGGCTTGGCCGGGCATTCGGACAATCAGGTACTAACCGAAGCTCTCGTCATGATCGGCAAGCATTTCGATATGTTCACTATTGCCGAGGGGGTGGAGGATGAGTTGGACGCGGACTTTCTGACCCAGATCGATCTAGACTGCGTTCAGGGCTACATCACCGGTGCGCCATCCCTGACGCCCCCGATAGAGCAGCGGCAGAAAAGCAGATTAGCCTGATCAACTTAAGTCTCACTCCAAATAGGCTCCCAAGGCGGATAGTGATTTGATCACAACCGTGGAGCGGCTTGCGCGTTGCGCCTCATGCCTGCAAGGCCTAAGTCTTGGGCGTGGGCCGCGCCGGTCCGTCCATGCCTGCAGCAAGGAGCCTTTCCATGACGCAAGTCGTTATCGCCTCAGCCGCCCGCACCCCTGTCGGGTCGTTCGGCGGATCCTTCGCGACCGTACCCGCCCATGATCTGGGCAAATTTGTTCTCGAAGAAGTCGTCTCTCGTGCGGGTGTCGACAAGGGCGAAGTAGATCAGACGATCCTAGGCCAAGTTCTGACGGCGGCGCAGGGCCAAAACCCGGCACGACAAGCACATGTGAATGCGGGGCTGCCGATCGAAAGTGCCGCCTGGGGGATCAATCAGGTCTGCGGCTCGGGCCTTAGAGCTGTCGCGCTTGGCGCGCAGCACGTCATGCTTGGCGATGCAAACGTCGTAATCGCGGGGGGTCAGGAATCGATGACGTTGTCCCCCCACGCCGCGCACCTGCGCGCGGGTCATAAGATGGGCGACATGAAGTATATCGACACGATGATCCGCGATGGTCTCTGGGACGCGTTCAACGGCTACCACATGGGGCAGACGGCCGAGAATGTCGCCGAAAAATACCAGATAACCCGGGAACAGCAGGATGAATTCGCCCTAGCCTCTCAGAACAAGGCCGAGGCTGCCCAGAAGGCCGGCAAATTCAAGGACGAGATCGTTCCGGTCACGGTCGCCCACCGCAAGGGCGAGACAGTCGTCGAAGATGACGAATACATCCGCCATGGCGCGACTATCGAGAGCATGCAAAAGCTGCGCCCTGCCTTCACCAAGGACGGCACTGTCACTGCCGCAAATGCCTCTGGCCTCAACGACGGTGCAGCGGCAGTCCTCCTCATGAGCGCTGAAGAGGCTGAAAAGCGGGGCGTCGAACCGCTCGCGCGAATTGTCAGCTTCGCCACAACCGGCGTTGATCCCTCGATTATGGGCACCGGGCCGATCCCGGCCAGCCGAATGGCGCTCGAAAAAGCGGGCTGGACCCATGAAGACCTCGATCTGGTCGAAGCGAACGAGGCCTTTGCAGCGCAAGCCTGCGCCGTGAACAAGGATATGGGCTGGGATCCTGACAAGGTGAACGTAAATGGCGGTGCGATCGCCATCGGCCACCCGATCGGCGCCTCAGGCGCCCGGGTCCTCAACACCCTCCTTTTTGAGATGAAGCGGCGTGACGCCAAAAAGGGCCTAACGACTCTCTGCATCGGTGGCGGGATGGGCGTCGCCATGTGTGTGGAACGCGACTGACCCATGCGAGCCCGGTGGGCTCTTTTCGTGGGCCTTCTTGGCGGTCAGGCGGCGGCTGAAACCGACCCGCTGACCGTTGAGGGCATCGCTTGGGATAACTGCCTCACACTGCTCGACGAGATGATCGTCGCCCACCAGACGGCCGGCGCCAGCCTTATGGACGCCATCGAGGACAGCGGAAGGCGCAGCGCTGCGCTGATCAGTGAGGACGAGATCATCGTGCTGAATTGCGCGCGCGACGGACGCCCGGCGACGTTTACATTGCGCGCCTCCCCCCTGTGAGATGAGCGAAGCAGCCCTGCCCTACGATCAGGTGGTCTTCTCGGGGGGGGGGATCCGCTGCTTCTGGCATGGTGGCTGGGTCACGACCGTCACGGAGCACCATCCGCTAAGGCCAGACCGCATAATCGGTGTCTCAGGCGGTGCCCTGTCTGCCGCGGCCTGGATCGCGGGGACCGAGCGCAGGCTCCTCGACGTGATGTGCGATGCGTTCGCCGATGAAGATGCTAATGTCAGCTGGCACGATTTGAACAAAGAAGACGGTCTTACTCCACATCAGCGCGTCTATTGCGAGGTTGTGGAGACCGTGATCGATGCTGAGGCGCAAGAGAGGATCTCAGGTGGTCCGGCCTTTCAGGTCTTTCTTGCTCGCCCACCAGACAATTTGTTGACCGACCTGCTGTCGTGGCTCGGCGGATCGGCCTACGAGCTTGAGAAGTCATTCGCGTCGCGCAGCCAGTCGCAGTGGTCGCCGAGATTCGGCCTCAAAGGAGAACACGTCGACGCCCGCGCTGCCGCGCGCGACGGCCGGTTGGCCGAACTGGTGACGATCGCCGCAACGATCCCGCCGGTCTTTCGTATCCAGGATTGGGACGGCGCCCCGGCGATCGACGGTGGCATGGTCGACCAAAGCCCGATGCCCGAACCGGATGAGGGGCCAACCCTAGTCCTGCTCACCCGAACCTACGACGATCTGCCCATTGCCGAAGCCCGTGATTTCGTAGAGCCGTCGGAACCGGTCGTGGATCACAAGATTGACTTCACGGAGCCCGCCAAACTGCATCAGGCTTGGCGGTTGGGAGAGAACGATGCCGCCGCGTGGCTAGAACAGCGGCGCGGACCAACTGGGGAGGAGACCTGACCATGGCACGCACAGCACTTGTTACCGGAGGATCGCGCGGGATCGGCGCGGCGATATCACAGGCGCTGAAGGACGCCGGCTGCCAGGTCGCCGCGACCTATGCAGGTAATGACGAGAAGGCCAAAGCCTTTACAGATGAGACTGGCATAAAGACCTACAAATGGAATGTCGGCGATTACGATGCCTGCAAGAACGGCGTCGCGCAAATCGAAAGCGACCTTGGCCCGGTCGATATTTTGGTCAACAACGCAGGGATCACTCGCGATGCGCCCTTCCACCGAATGACGCCCGAACAGTGGAACGAAGTGATCTCGACCAACCTGAGCGGCGTCTTCAATATGACCCATAACGTCTGGGGCGGCATGCGCGAGCGCAAGTTTGGCCGCGTGATCACGATCTCCTCGATCAACGGCCAAAAGGGCCAGTTCGCTCAAGCGAACTACGCGGCCTCCAAGGCCGGCGACCTCGGCTTCACCAAAGCGCTTGCACAAGAGGGCGCGCGGGCCGGGATAACTGTCAATGCCATCTGCCCCGGCTACATCAACACAGACATGATGGCGGGCATCAAACCCGAGGTGATGGAGAATAACATCCTTCCCCAGATCCCCGTTGGACGCCTCGGCGAGGCTGAGGAGATTGCCCGCTGCGTAGCCTTTCTCGCCTCAGACGACGCGGGCTTCATCACTGGATCGACGCTGTCGGCGAATGGTGGTCAGTACATGGCCTGATCCTAAGGGCGCCGTCGGTAGGCGGCGCCTTTCATCCGCTGGTGAGGCCACCCATCCGGCATATGTGCTTCCACTCTGCTTTAGTCACGGGCTGAACCGATAGGCGACTGTTTTTGACGAGCACCATGTCTGCCAGTGCCTCTTCCATCTTGATCTGATCGAGGTCGATTGGCTCCGGCAACGGCTCCAAGGCTTTGATATCCACACATTCCCAGCGCTCATCATCGGTCGTGCTATCTGGATGCGCCTCGGCAATCACCTCGACCGTTCCGACAATCTCCCGATCCTTCTGGGAGTGATAGAAGAAGCCCCGATCTCCCACCTGCATCTCGCGCATATGGTTGCGGGCCTGATAGTTTCGGACGCCATCCCATTCCTCGCCAGC
The DNA here is from genome assembly GCF_040779325.2 of Aestuariibius violaceus. NCBI lineage: Bacteria > Pseudomonadati > Pseudomonadota > Alphaproteobacteria > Rhodobacterales > Paracoccaceae > Aestuariibius > Aestuariibius violaceus. The sequence goes on along the minus strand of NZ_JBFONT020000001.1, from coordinate 840,227 downwards.
GTCACCTTTCGCGACCTGCTGATCCCACGACCATGTCGATGGTTCCGATTTAAAAAGCCAGTAACGCATCTATTCCTCCTTCAGCGGACGGGCGAGCAGGCGGTCCGTGATCTCTGAAGCAGTCGCCCGCCCGGCGGCAAGATCGGCCGTCGCCTGCATCACAGGCAGATCGAGCGCATGGTCCGCAGCCAGACGGAGAGCCGCCTCTGCCGTATGTCGCCCCTCGACCGTGGTACTTTCATCGAATGTCTGGCCCCGGCCAAGCGCAATCCCGAACCGTGTATTGCGTGACTGCTCCGACATTGCGGTAAGTGTCAGATCCCCCAGCCCGCAAAGTCCAGTGAGCGTCTCCCGCTCTGCCCCCAAAGCCACCGCAAGGCGCGTCATCTCATCAAACCCGCGCGTCAGGATCGCTGCCCGGGCACTCTCCCCGTACTCGGCCCCAATCGCGGCGCCTGTTGCGATTGCAACGACGTTCTTCAGCGCGCCGCCCAGTTCGGCCCCGATTGTATCTGTGGTTCGGTAGAGCCGCAGCGTCCGCGTCGATAGCTGCTGCTGCAAAACTCGCGCTGCGCCGGCATCGCTGGAGGCGAGTGTCAGGGCAGTCGGAAGACCGCGAGCGATTTCGGTAGCAAAGCTTGGGCCGGTTAGAACAGCGGGTGTCGCGTTTGGACAAAGCCGCCTGATGATCTCGGTTGCTGTCTCGGCTGTCCGGGTGTCGATCCCCTTGCAGCAGGCGACAAGAGATTGACCATCAAGCGTCCTGCGATGCGTTTCCAGCAAACCTGCCAAGGCCTGCATGGGACAGGCCAAAAGAACCGGCCCGACTACCGCAGGGATTTCAGCTGCAACCGCCATACTTGGAGGAAATGAAACGTCCGGTAATCGCAACGCGTTCTTTCGCGTTGTCTGCAAACGATCCGCCTCGTCAGCTTTGTGCGACCACAGCGTCACGTCGTGGCCGCCCAGCGCATACATAACTGCCAGCGCGGTCCCAAAGGCGCCCGCGCCGAGAATGGTGATGGAAGTCATGTGCTTTCGGGCAAGCGATCCTTGGTGCCGATGCCGATGTAAGCCTCAAAACCCGCTGCAATTACGTCATCCGCAGGATAGACGTTGCGCAGATCGGCCATACGCGGCGTTGTCATTGACCCTGCCAGCCGCGACAAATCGAGCGCCCTGAACTCGTTCCACTCCGTCAACAGAACGATCATATCGGCCCCTTCCGCTGCCGAGTATGCATCCTCGTGCCACTCCACCGAGGGAAGTAACGCTTCCCCTTCGTGCCGCCCTTGCGGATCGACCACACGCACCTTCGCGCCTCGCCCGACAAGTGCTGGCACAATCGTCAACGATGGCGCTTCGCGCATATCATCGGTGTTCGGTTTGAACGTCACGCCAAGGACGGCAATCGTTTTGTCGGCCACGGATCCATCGGCAAGATCGAAGATCTTATCGGTCATTCTGGCTTTGATCCGTTCGTTCAGGTCGATCACCGTCTCAACGATCCGCATTGGCATCGAATGATCCTGCCCGATCCGCGCAAGTGCCGACGTATCTTTAGGGAAGCAGGACCCGCCATAGCCCGGGCCTGCATGGAGGAACTTGTTTCCGATCCGATTGTCGAGGCCGATACCCCGCGACACCTCTTTGACGTTCGCACCAGTCCGCTCGCACAGAGCCGCAACCTCGTTGATGAACGTGATTTTTGTCGCGAGGAAGGCGTTCGCCGCATATTTGATCATCTCGGCCGATTCCAGATCGGTCGTAACGATCGGAAAGTCGCGTAGGTAAAGCGGGCGATAAATCTCTGACATGATTTCTGTGGCCCGATCGCTCTCGACGCCCACGACTACCCGGTCGGGCCGCATGAAGTCATCGATCGCCGCACCTTCGCGCAGAAATTCCGGGTTCGACGCAACATCAAATTCAAGATCGGGATTGGCTTGCGCCACGATCTCTTTCACTTTGCGGTTGGTCCCGATCGGTACAGTCGACTTGGTAACGATGACGACGTAATCCTTGGCCGCTTTGGCGATCTCTTCGGCGGCAGCGAACACATAGGATAGGTCCGCATGACCATCCCCGCGCCGCGACGGCGTACCTACGGCGATGAAGATGGCCTGTGCCCCTTCCATCGCATCATGCAGATTCTCGGTAAATGATAGCCGTCCTGCATCTGTGTTTGTCGCCATCAGCCGCTCCAGCCCAGGCTCGTAGATGGGCACCTTACCCTTCTTCAGCTGCGCAATCTTGTCCGCATTTTTGTCTACGCAGACAACCTCATGGCCGAAGTCAGCCAGGCAAACGCCTGAAACCAAACCCACATATCCCGTTCCAATCATTGCGATCCGCATGGTCTGGTCCTCGTCTGTCCAATCCTCCTCCGGTATTTTACCAAGGGGCGTCCCGGTTCAACCCCCTCTTGCACCGGGTGGCGGAGCAGCGCAGATGAGGTGAGATGAAAGATGCCATAGACAGCGCCCGCCGGGTTCTCAGGATCGAAGCACGTGCTCTCGACCTTCTTGCCGAACACCTGCCGACGGATTTCGAGACAGCGGTCGAGGCGATCCTGAACGCCACAGGCCGTGTCATCGTTTCCGGCATAGGCAAGTCCGGTCATGTCGGTCGGAAGATTGCGGCGACACTTGCTTCGACCGGCACGCCCACCGCATTCGTCCACGCAGCAGAAGCATCGCACGGCGATCTCGGCATGATCTCTCAAGGCGATATCTGCCTCCTGATCTCCAATAGTGGCGAAACGCCAGAGCTTCGTGACATCGTCGCCCACGTCGCCCGCTTCTCGATCCCGATGATCGCGATCTCGTCCAAACCACATAGCGCCCTCATGCAGGCTGCCGACTATCGGCTGCTGCTCCCTGACGCGCGGGAGGCCTGCGCCATCGGCATGGCGCCGACAACATCCACGACGATGACCATGGCCCTAGGCGACGCGCTTGCCGTTGCGCTGATGGAGCGTAAAGGCTTCGCCGCCAACCAGTTCCGCGATCTCCATCCTGGTGGCAAGCTTGGCGCGCAGCTCGTGAAGGTCTCCCAGCTAATGCATGCCGATCCGCCACTCGTCGCCGGGGATGCATCCATGGAGGACGCGATCCTGGAGATGACGTCCAAAGGCTTCGGCATCACGGGCGTGACGGAAGGCGAGCACCTGACCGGCGTGATCACCGATGGCGACCTTCGCCGCAACATGGCGGGCCTGATGGACCGCCGGGCCGGGGAGGTCGCGACACGCGATCCTGCCGTCGTCGGCCCAGATATGCTCGCCGCCGAGGCGCTCGGCTTCATGAACGACCGCCCACGCCCGATCAGCGTCGTTCTGGTCGTTGACGGCGATGCGGTCGTCGGAGTCCTTCACATGCACGATTTGCTCAGAGCGGGGGTGGTCTGATGTTCGGCCAGATTATCGATGTCGCAGGGATCAAGGTTGGCGGAACCGAGCCCTTCTTCCTCATCACCGGCCCCTGCCAGCTCGAAAACCTTGACCACGCCCGGATGATGGCAGAACGGATCGCTGCCGCCTGCGCGCCTACCGGCACACGTTTCGTGTTCAAAGCGAGCTACGACAAGGCGAACCGCTCCTCCATCGACACGGAGCGCGGCCTCGGCATCGAGGAGGGGCTGACGATCCTTTCCAAGATCCGCGACGAATTCGGCTGCCCCGTCCTCACAGATGTCCACCTGCCCGATCAGTGCGCTCGGGCAGCCGAAGCGGTCGATGTTCTCCAGATCCCCGCTTTCCTCTCACGCCAGACCGACCTCCTGGTCGCGGCTGGAGAAACCGGGCGCGCGATCAACATCAAGAAAGGCCAGTTCCTTGCCCCCTGGGACATGGCGAATGTCGCCAAGAAGGTCGAAAGCACCGGAAACCGAACGATCCTTCTCTGCGAGCGAGGCACGTCGTTCGGCTACAATGCCCAAGTAAACGATTTCCGAGGCCTACCCGTCATGGCCCAGACGGGCTGGCCTGTCGTCTTCGATGCAACCCACTCCGTCCAGCAGCCGGGCGGCCAAGGCACCTCCTCCGGCGGCCAGCGCGAGTTCGCTCCCGTCCTTGCTCGTGCCGCTGTCGCGGTCGGTGTCTCGGGCTTGTTCATCGAGACCCACCAAGACCCCGACAACGCCCCCTCCGACGGACCCAACATGATTCCAGTCGATCAGATGGAGGCTTTGATCGGAGAACTCCGAGCGTTTGACGATCTACGTAAAGGACGCGAGACTTAACCGGCAAAGGAGCCCGCAATGGCAGCAACACCTCCTGTTTGCGATTTCGGCTGGCAAGCCCCCGACTTCACGCTTCCCGCCACCAATGGCCGAACCTACAGCCTGAGCGATATTGTGGGAGAGAACGGCACGCTCGTGATGTTCATCTGCAACCACTGCCCCTACGTCCTGGCTGTGATTGACCGGATCGTTCGTGACGCGTCTGATCTTCAGGCACTCGGCATTGGCGTCGCCGCCATCTGCTCGAACGACGCCAAGAACTACCCCGCTGACAGCCTCGACAATATGAAAGCGATGGCGGAGAAGATGGCGTTCCCCTTCCCTTACCTCCATGATGAAAACCAGTCGGTCGCGCGCGCTTACGACGCAGCCTGCACGCCTGACTTCTTCGGCTTTGATCGCGACTTGGGTCTGCAGTATCGCGGCCGCCTCGATGCCTCTCGCGCGCAGGCAGGTCCTGCAGACCTTCGTCGGGATCTCTATGAGGCGATGAAGCAGGTCGCCGAAACCGGTAAAGGCCCGAAAGATCAGATCCCGTCGATTGGGTGTTCGATCAAGTGGACGGCGGCTTAGGCAAAACCGCAGCACGGGATCTCTGGCGCCTTGTTTACTGAACTTTCATGTGGGAAGGTTTTCCTTAAACGAGCAGACAAGAAATAAACGAGCAGACAAGAAAACTGACAGGATCCCCGATGAGCGCTTCCACGCTTCTGCGCGAGGTATTCGGATTCGACGCCTTCCGCCCAGGGCAGGAAGAAATCGTGGCCGCCGTTGCCGCAGGCCGCAACACGCTGGCCATCATGCCGACCGGCGGCGGCAAGTCGCTCTGCTTCCAACTCCCCGCGCTGTGCCGGGATGGCGTCACTGTGGTCATCTCCCCACTCATTGCGCTGATGCGCGATCAGGTCCGCGCACTGAGGGCAACAGGTGTGTCTGCCGGCGCCCTGACTTCCGGCAACACCGAGGACGAGACTGACGCAGTCTGGCAAGCCCTCGAAGCCGGAGACCTCAAGCTTCTCTACATGGCGCCTGAACGCCTCGCCTCTGGTGGGGCAGAGCGGATGCTTCGCCGCATTGGCGTCTCGCTCATCGCGGTGGACGAGGCCCATTGCGTCAGCCAATGGGGGCATGACTTCCGCCCTGACTACCTTCGCATTGGGGCGCTTCGCCGGGCACTGGATGTGCCGCTCGCCGCGTTCACGGCCACTGCCGACGCGGAAACCCGGGCCGAGATCGTCGAAAAGCTGTTCGATGGTACGCCGCCCGAAACCTTTCTACGCGGCTTCGACCGACCCAATATCCACCTCGCCTTTCAGGCCAAGGACCGCCCCCGCCAGCAGATCCTGACCTTCGCCGAGGCGCGCCGAGGCCTGTCCGGCATTGTCTATTGCGGCACCCGCGCCAAGACCGAGACGCTTGCTCAGGCGCTGCGTGAGGAGGGGCACCCAGCTGTCGCCTATCATGGCGGGATGCAACCCGATGACCGCCGGCAGGTCGAGCATCGCTTCGCGACCGAAGACGGGCTGATCGTTGTCGCGACCGTGGCCTTCGGCATGGGCGTAGACAAGCCCGATATCCGTTGGGTCGCCCATGCGGATCTGCCGAAATCCATCGAAGCCTATTATCAGGAGATCGGGCGGGCGGGCCGGGACGGCGCGGCTGCCGAGACGTTGACGCTTTTTGGCGCCGAGGACATCAGGCTTCGCCGATCCCAGATCGACGAAGGGCTCGCCCCACCGGAACGCAGAATGGCCGATCACGGCCGCCTTAACGCCCTCCTTGGCCTGACAGAGGCGCTGTCCTGTCGTCGCCAGACGCTCCTTCAATACTTTGGGGAAGAGGCACAACCCTGCGGTCATTGCGATCTTTGCGATACGCCGCCTGAGACCTTCAACGGCACGACCCCCGTCAGGATGGCGCTCTCTGCGATCCTGCGCACCGGCAGTTCCTACGGTTCAGGACATCTGATCGACATCCTCCTCGGCATCCAGACCGACAAGGTCGCCGCCCGCGGCCACCACGACCTACCCACTTTCGGCGTCGGCAAAGACTACGACCGGAGACAATGGCAAGCGATCTTTCGGCAGATGATGGGCCACGATCTGATCCGCCCTGATCCAGAGAGACGCGGCGGCCTTTTCATGACCGACGCCGCGCGTCCGATCCTGAAGGGTGAAGCTCAGATCACCCTCCGCCGCGACACGATCCGCACCGCCAAGAGCGACCGCGCCCCAGCCCGTTCGCTCATCGCCGAGGAACACGCGCCGCTCCTCTCCGCCCTTAAGGCCAAGCGCCGCGCCTTGGCAGAGGCCCAGGGTGGCCCGGCCTATATTGTCTTCAACGATCGCACACTGATCGAGATGGCCGAGACCCGGCCTCAAACGCTTGATGAGATGGCTCGCATCGGCGGCGTTGGCGCCAAGAAACTTGCCCAGTATGGCACGGCTTTCATTGAAGTGATTACTGGCGCAACGCCTCCTGAACAGCACCCGGCTCGCCGCAAGCTCGCCGGCCGCCGGGAAGGCGCCGCCCTCGACCGCCTGACAGACGCGCAAACTCGGCTCGCTCGTGGCGAGGATGGGACCGGCAAATACCTCTCTTGCACAACTTCCACCTTACGCCACATTGCTGAGCGCAAGCCGTCGGATCTGTCCGAACTCGAACGCATCCCGGGAATGAGCCCCCTCAAGACGGAACGCTTCGGCGAAGCTTTCCTGGATGCCCTCTCCGAAACCTAGACGACCCGCGGCGTTGTCCTCTTTGACCACCCGCTTTACCCTCCGCTCATGCCCGGCGCCGACCGATTCTGGAGCGATTTCGCAGCCCTCGACTGGCAGGTCGAGCTTGGCGCTGATGAATCTATCGGCGACATCCCGGTCAACCGATACGACCTGCCCGCCGAAAAAACCCGAGAGATAAAGACCGCCAAGACTGCAGCGCCCGTTCCGGCGCCGTCACTCCTTGCCGATGTCGATCCGGTTGTCGTCGCTCGTGCCGCCGCTCAAGCTGCGTCTGATCTCGATGGACTTGCCGCCGCCATGGCCGCCTACGAGCATTGCGAACTCAAGAAAGGCGCGCGCAATTTCGTCTTCTGCGACGGCAATCCAAACGCCCGCGTGATGATCGTTGGCGAGGCTCCCGGCCGCGATGAGGACCTGCAGGGCCGGCCGTTTGTCGGTCGCGCAGGCCAATTGCTGGATCGGATGCTCGCCGCGATCGACATGGCCCGCGATCACCCCGACACCGAACATGCGGTCTACATCACCAACGTCCTGCCGTGGCGGCCACCCCAGAACCGAACGCCTGACAAGGCCGAGATCGCGATGCTTCTGCCGTTTCTTGAAAGGCACGTCGCGCTCGCTGATCCTTACGTTCTCGTCCTCATGGGCAACACACCGTGCCAGGCGGTGCTCGGCCGCACGGGCATCACCCGCCTGCGCGGCAACTGGACTGAGGCGATGAGCAAACCATTGCTGCCAATGTTCCACCCTGCCTACCTGCTGCGCCAACCGGCTGCAAAACGGGAAGCATGGGCCGATCTGCTGTCTCTCAAGGCAAAGCTGAGGGAGCTATGATCGACCCCAGCACCCTCGTCGCCTTCCTGCCTGCTGCACTGGCGCTGAACCTCTTGCCAGGGTCCGACATGATGTTCTGCCTCGCCCAAGGTCTACGCGGTGGGCCGCGCCCCACGATCGCCGCCTCTGCCGGCATTTCGGCCGGAGCCATGGTGCATGTCACCGCCGCGGGCCTCGGCCTTGGTGCGCTTGTCGCTGCATTTCCGGTGCTTTTTGGGCTTATTCGCTGGATCGGTGTCGCTTACCTGCTCTGGCTTGCGTGGCGGACACTGACCACTCCGATCACTGCCGCCGACAAGCCGCCCGTTGAGCCGCGGCGGGCCTTCCGAGACGGGCTAATCGTGAACCTGTCGAATCCGAAGGTCGTCCTGTTTATCTTGGCCTTCGTTCCGCAATTCGTGGACCCTTCGCTTTCGATCCTACCGCAATTCCTGGCCTTCGGCGCAATCCTCGCCATCGGGGGCTTCATCGTAAACGGCCTTGTTGGCATCTTCGCCGGCGGTCTCGGACGGCAACTTCTCACCAACGTCCGACTCGAACGCATTGTGCGCTTTGCAACGGCAACCGTCTTCGGTGCCCTAGCGCTGCGCCTCGCTCGGGAGAGCCGCACATGAAGATCCTCGCATTCTCTGATCTCCACCTCGATAAAGAGGCTGCCGAAGCGATTGTCGCCGCTGCCGAGGACGCCGATCTCGTCATTGGCGCCGGAGACTTCGCCCAGCGCCGCGACGGGCTGGCCGACTACATGGCAAAGCTCGAACCCTTCGGGAAAAAGGCGATCTATGTGGCCGGCAATAACGAGAGTTTCGACGAGCTGGTCGATGCGACCTCGGCCCTCTGCCTGCAAGGCGACGTCACCATGCGGGGCAACATTGCCATCGGCGGGATCGGCGGCGCAACACCGCCGCTTCCTCCAATCCCCTGGGAGTCCTGGGATCTGACCGAGGATGCCGCCGCAAACCTTCTTGACCGGATCGCCAAAGCCGACATCCTGATCTCCCATTCCCCACCCAAGGGAGCGGCAGACGAGCACTCCAGAACGGGACCAATAGGTTCCACGGCTGTCCGGGCCGCGGTCGAGCGTTTGCAGCCTCATTACCTTTTGTGCGGCCATGTTCACGATAGCTGGGGGCAAACGGCCCGCATCGGGAGGACCACGGTCATGAACCTTGGCCCCACACCTAATTGGATCGAGATATGAGCCGTATTGACGAAAGCCGCGACTTCATTCCCGTTCGCATCGCGGTGCTGACCGTCTCGGACACCCGCACCCCCGAGGACGATCGCTCAGGCAACACCCTCGTCGAGCGCCTTGAAGGCGCCGGCCACATCCTGACCGCCCGCGACATCGTCCGGGACGACCGCAAACAGATCGCCGACAAACTCCAGAGCTGGTGCGCGGATCCCAAGATTGATGTCGTCCTTTCGACCGGCGGCACAGGGCTGACCGGTCGAGACGTCACCGTCGAGGCCCACCGCGATGTCTACGAGAAGGAGATCGAAGCCTTCGGCACCGTCTTCACCCACATCTCGCTGGCCAAGATCGGCACGTCCGCTGTTCAGTCCCGCGCCACCGGAGGCGTCGCGAACGGCACCTACCTCTTCGCGCTCCCCGGCTCTCCCAGCGCGTGTCGGGACGCCTGGGACGAAATCCTCAAGCTCCAGCTCGACTATCGCCATCGTCCGTGTAACTTCGTCGAAATCTTTCCCCGCCTCACCGAACACCAGCGACGGAAATAACACCTTCGCGCGTATGATATTGCATGACTTGGTAATGATTCCTCACGCCTTACCTTAGAAGCAGTATAAAAACAGGGCGTATCATGCGGTTTCTTCGTCGCGGCCTCGTCGGCGTCTTCCTCCTCGGCCTGACCCTCGCGCTCTTCGCGCTTGCGGGGCGCACGGTCGTGGATGCGGTTCAGGAACGCATGGCCGATGACGGCCCTGGCAGACCTGCGCAAGAGCGTGTCTTCGCCGTCAATGTCACCACGGTCGAGCCGCAGACGATCACCCCAATCCTAACCGCGTTTGGCGAGGCGCAAAGCCGCCGCACGATCGACCTTCGCCTGCCTGTTGGCGGCACCATCGTGGAGATCGGTGAGAATACCGTCGATGGCGGCCGCGTCACCCAAGGCGAACTGATCTACCGCCTCGACGGGGCCGAAGCCGAAGCGGCACTCGCCCGGGTCCGTGCTGACGTGCAGGATGCCGAAGCGAACCTGCGCGATGCCGAAACCCGCCTTTTGCTGGCCGAGGACGAACGTGCTGCCGCCGAGCGCCAAGCCGATCTCCAGCGTCGCGCGCTCGACCGTCAGCAGGGCCTTGAAGAGCGTGGCGTGGGCACCGCCGCCGCAGTTGAAAGCGCCGAGCTGGCGGTTGCCAGCGCCGATCAGACCGTCCTTTCCCGCCGCCAATCCCTTGCCGAGGCCCAAGCCACACGCGACCAAGCGGTCACGCGGCTCGCGCGGGAGGAAGTGAACCTCTCCGAAGCCCAACGTACCGTCGGGGACACAACGCTCACTGCCGCTTTCGACGGCACTCTGTCGGATATCGACATCGTACCCGGCCTGCGCCTTACCGCGAACGAGCAGACCGGCCAGCTTATCGATCCAAGCCTGCTTGAGGTCGCCTTCCGCGTGTCGACCGCGCAATATACCCGCCTGCTTGACGATGAGGGCCGCCTCATCCGGCTTCCCGTCACTGTCCGCCTCGATGTCGGTGGCGTCGATCTGACCGCAAATGGAGAGATCACGCGGGAAAGTGCCGCCGTGGCAGAAGGCCAGACCGGCCGCCTGATCTTTGCCACCCTCGGCGCCGCGCCTGGCTTTCGTCCCGGCGACTTCGTGACCGTCCAGATCGAGGAGCCGCCACTTGATCGAGTGGCCCTTCTTCCCGCCTCTGCCCTTGGAGCTGACAGCACAGTGCTCGTCTTAGGCGAGGAGGAACGGCTAGAGGTTGCTCCTGTCACGCTGATGCGGCGGCAGGGCGATGACATTCTTGTCCGTGCCAGTGGCCTTGCTGGACGGGAGGTGGTCTCTGAACGCTCCCCCCTTCTCGGCGATGGCATCCGTGTTCGTCCGCTCCGCACCGGCACAGCCCCCGAGCAAGCTGCCATGATCACGCTTACCCCCGAGCGTCGCGCCCAGTTGATCGCTATTGTCGAGGCGAACACGAGAATGCCTGACGAGGCCAAGGCCCGCGTTCGCACCCAGCTCGAGGCGGATCAGGTTCCGGCCAGCATGGTGGCCCGCCTCGAATCCCGGATGGGGGGGTAAGGGGTGGTCCGCGACCTTCGCGCCGGTGGCATCTTGTCCTACTTTACCCGTCACAGGACGCTCGCCAACCTGCTGCTCGTCCTGATGGTCGCCTCCGGCCTCATCGCGTTTCCGCAGATGCGCGCCCAGTTCTTCCCCGATGTTGTGATTGACAACGTCACTGTCTCGGTCAGTTGGGACGGCGCCGGGGCCGAGGATGTGGATGCGGGCATCGTGCAGGTCCTTGAACCCGTCCTCCTCGCCGTCGAAGGCGTCGAAAGCTCCGAGGCGACTGCCCGAGAAGGCAGCGCGTCGATTACCCTGGACTTTGAGCCCAACTGGGACGTCGCCCGAGGCTTTGAAGACGTCTCGCAAGCCGTCGATGGCGTCACGACCCTCCCCGACGCGTCAGAGGAACCGACCGTCCGGCGCGGTGCCTGGCGGGACCGCGTTACAGATATCGTCATCACCGGCCCTGTCGGCACCGATCAGCTGGCCCGGTTCGCTGACGAGCTCACGACCCGGCTCTTTGCGGTCGGCGTCACCCGCACCTCGATCCGCGGCATTGCCGCGCCGGAAACCCTGGTGGAAGTCCCTTCCATCGCCCTCATTGAACACGACTTGACGCTGACGGAAATCGCCGAAGCGATCCGGGCCGAGGCCGACGCAGACCCAGCTGGCGATGTGCCTGGCGCCGAGCGCATCCGGACGGGCACCGCCAAACGTTCCGCCGACGAGATCGAGGCGATCACGTTGCGCACCAATGATGACGGCTCCTCCCTCTCCGTAGGCGACGTGGCCATTGTCACGATCCGCGGCATTGACCGCAACGCCGCCTATTTTGTGAGGGAAAACCCCGCAATCACGATGCGGGTTGACCGCTCCGCACAGGGCGACGCCATCGAAATCCAGCGCCTGGTTGAGGAGGTCGCGGCGGAGATGGTCACGACGCTTCCCGAGGGCGTCAGCATCGACCTGATCCGGGAGCGCGCCGAATACATCTCGGGCCGCCTCGATATCCTGATGGACAATGCCGTCGTCGGCCTCGCCCTTGTCCTATCGCTCCTCTTTTTCTTCCTCAATGCGCGCACAGCGTTCTGGGTCGCGGCAGGTATTCCCGTCGCGCTGTTCGCCGCGATCGGGCTGATGTGGCTCGCCGGGATCACGATCAACATGATCTCGCTTTTTGCGCTGATTATCACGCTTGGTATCGTGGTCGACGACGCCATTGTCGTGGGCGAACACGCTGATTTCCGGGTCCGCAATCTGGGCGAAGAACCCGTCATCGCCGCCGAAAACGCTGCCAAGCGCATGTTCACACCGGTCTTCTCGGCCACGCTGACTACTGTCATCGCCTTCTTTGGCCTCGTCGTCATCGGCGGGCGCTTCGGCGACCTGATCGCCGACATCCCCTTCACAGTGATCGTCGTGCTGATCGCGTCCCTGATCGAGTGCTTCCTGATCCTGCCGAACCACATGAGCCACGCGCTCAAGACACGTGATCAGAGGGGCAGCGCCTGGAACCTGCTGCTGGCGTTGATCCTCCTGCCCGTGATTGCTGGCGTGATCGCCGTGGCGCTCGTCTCTCTGACCGGTCTCGCTGGCCCCTTCTCAGGCTGGACCGCGCCAGAGACCCTTCGTACCGCTGCCATCGGTGGCGCCATCCCTCTCGCCGTATTCCTGCTCCTCCCGCGAGCCCGCAAAACCAAGATCGTCGCTGCGCTGCGCCGCGACTGGTACGATGCCCCATCCCGCAATGTCACGCGCGGCTTCAACTGGGTGCGCCAGAACCTTTTCAAGCCTCTGATCCGCACCGTCATTGTCCTACGCTACCCGGTCCTCGCCGCCACGGTCTTCATCCTCTCCACACAAGTCGCTCTCTTCGCCTCGGGTCAGGTCCAGTGGCGCTTCTTCAACTCGCCAGAAGAAAACTCCGTCACCGGCAACTTCATGATGACCAACGGGGCCACCCGCGAAGATACCCTTGTCATGATGCGCGAAATGCAGCGCGCCACCGAAGAGCTTGGGGCGGAGTACGAAGAGCGTTATGGCGCCAATCCCCTCGATTTCGTCATGGCCCAGATCGGTGGGAACGCGGGCCGGGGAATGGCGGGTGCCGAGAACAAGGATGACGACCTCCTCGGTGGCATCTCGATCGAGTTGATCGATGCCGACCTCCGCCCCTACTCCTCCTTCGCCTTTGTCGGAGAGCTGCAGGACCGCGTCACCCGCCTGCCGCTGGTCGAAGATGTCTCCTTCCGCTCCTGGCGCGGCGGACCGGGTGGCGATGCGATCGACGTCCAGCTTTATGGGGCGGACTCCGCCACTCTCAAAGCCGCCGCGGAAGAGTTGAAGACCCAGCTTGGTCAGTTCCCCGAAGTCTCAGCCCTCGAAGACAGTCTTGCCTATGACCGCGACGAGGTCATTCTCGACCTCACCCCGCAGGGTGAGGCGCTTGGCTTTACCATCGACGATCTAGGCCAGACCCTGCGCAACCGCCTCGAAGGGATCGAGGCGGCGACTTACCCTGACGGCCCCCGCTCGGCCGAGATCCGGGTCGAGATCCCCGACAGCGAACTGACCGCGGATTTCCTCGAACGGACCCAGCTTCGCACGCCGGATGGCGCCTATGTGCCGCTTGCCGATATCGTTTCGGTCGACCGCCGCACCGGCTTTTCCACGATTACCCGAGAAAACGGCCTTCAGGTCGTCTCGGTCAGCGGTGACATCAACGAAGACGACGCCAACCGTGCTGCCGTGATCTCCGAGCAGTTGGAGACAGAGATCCTGCCGGAGATCCGAACGCTCTTCAGCGTCGAAACCCAGCTTGCCGGTCTGGCAGAGCAGGAAGACGAGTTCCTCAATGACGCCCGCCTTGGCTTTATCCTGGTCCTTCTTGGCATCTACCTCGTTCTCTCGTGGATCTTCGCCTCGTGGAGCCGCCCCTTCGTCGTCATGGCGATCATCCCCTTCGGCCTTGTCGGGACAATCTTCGGGCACTGGCTGCATGACGTGCCGCTGTCGATGTTCACCGTCGTCGGCCTGATCGGCATGACCGGCATCGTCATCAACGATTCCATCGTGCTGGTCACGACCATCGACGAATATGCGAAGGAGCGCGGGCTGGTCCCCGCCATCATCGACGGCGCGGCGGACCGCTTGCGCCCGGTGCTGCTCACCACCCTGACGACGGTTCTGGGCCTCGCGCCGCTCCTCTTTGAGCGGTCATCGCAGGCACAGTTCCTGAAGCCCACCGTGATCACGCTGGTCTACGGGCTTGGCTTCGGGATGCTGATCGTGCTTCTTGTCGTGCCTGCGCTCATGGCGATGCAGCAGGATGTGGGGCGGGCTTTGACCGCGCTGCGCCGGGCCGGTCAGGCCGGAAGTCGGGCCGCGGGCCGCCCGGCTGCAACGGCCATCTTCGGCGCTCAGGTCGTCGCGCTCGTCCTCTTTGGGGTGATCCTGGCCCCGGTCATCTTCACAGGGGCGCCACTGGCCGCTTTCTTGCCGGCCACGGCAAGCGCTGCGGCGGGCGCATTTCTGGCCGCGCTGGCCCTGAGTCTGGTCGTCACCTACGTGCTGACGGCCAGTCTCGGTCGTCGCATGCGATAACGCCTCTTCTCAGATCTGCGGCAGGAGGCCCTTCTGGGCGGCGCGGACGGCGGCCGTCGTACGGCTGGAGGTTGCCATCTTGGCCATCAACCGGCGGCAGACCGTGTCGACCGTGTGGATCGAGATGCCGAGGATCTGGGCGATGACGGAGTTGCTCTTGCCGCGGGCGATGAGGGTCAGCACCTCCATCTCCCGGGGGGCGAGGCTTTTCGTGTCGGCATTGGCGGGCGGGACCTGGTCCATCTGGGTCTGACAGATCGTGACACGGCGGCGGGGCGCGGCGCGGAAATGGACGTTGCGGGCAGTTGGCGAGATCAAGGCTGTATGCATCGGGACGGCTCCTTTTGCGAGAATGGGTGCAGCTTGACCCAGCGGTAGCCATAATCGAAGTAACGTGCGTTACCTGAACGCCTGTAACGTGCTACGTCAGGTAGAGGCGTGTTGAAAATAAGGGGGTCGCGGCTGTTGGTTTTGTCCCCGGAGGATAAGCGTGCAGCGCTGGAGGACGTCCTGGCTGCCCCTGCAATCGCGCGGTCAGAGCGCAGCGCAGCGCTGTTACGCTACATCGGTGAGGCCGCGATCGACGGGCGGGAACTGACGCCCTACGCGATTGCCTTCGACATCTTCGACCGCGATGAAGACTTCGACCCGTCGACCGATCCCATCGTCCGGGTGGCCATGACGCGGCTGCGCAAGGCGCTGCAGGATCATGCAGAAGGCGATGGGGCCGGGAGCCCGGTGCAGGTCACGCTGCCGCAGCGCAGTTATGTGCCCGAGTTCTCGGGCGGCGCGGGCGAGGCTACCCCCCCTCCCCGGCGCTCGAGGCGGTTGCTGGCGGGCGGGATGGCCGGCCTCCTCCTGGTCGCCATTATCGGGGCGGGCGCCGTCCTGACCTTTACCGGACGGCAGGCCACGCTGGTCATCGACAACCGGCCTGTGGTTGGCGTGTTGCCGTTTTCAAACCTGACCGGGACGGAACGGCTCGATTTCCTGGGCGCCGGCATGCAGTACCAGATCGCCTCGGACCTGTGGCGGTTCGGGACGATGGACGTGCTGACGATCGACGATCCCGGGGCGCTGGGCGTTGCGCGGGGCGGGGTTGTCTATGGAACCGGGGGGATTGCCGTCGATTACCTGCTGGGCGGCTCGATCGTGAGCGACGAGGCGGCGATGACGGTGTCGACCTCCTTGCGCCATGCGGACAGCAATGTCGCGGTCTGGCGGGGCCGCACGGTCCGGGCGGTCGGCGCGGCGTCGTATGGAGAGCTTCTGGCCGATGTCTCTCACACGGTTTCTTCCGAGGTGGGGACGCCGCTTGGGGCGGTGGGGCGGGATGTTCTGGCGCATCTCGGCGATGGGATCAGCCTCAACACGGAACAGGGAATCGACAGCTATGTCTGCCTTCTGCGCTATGCGAGCTGGGTGCAGGAAGGTGCCAACCGGGGGCATGTGGCAGCGCGGGCCTGCCTGGAGCGGCTCGTCGCCGTGGACCCCGACAACAGCATGGCGCTGTCCGCTCTGGCCTGGATGATCGCCTTGTCAACCGACCCGTCCCGCGACCTTTACGAGCCGGGTGATCTGAATGACCGGCGACAGCGGGCCCTTGAGATGGCGCAGACCGCCGTGCGCCTGTCGCCGGGGAGCGACATCTCGCACGAGCATCTGGGACTTGTTCAGTGGGTCAACGGGCGGGAAGAGGCGGCGCTCGCCAGCTTTCGGCGCGCCTCGTCGCTGAACCCGAATGATCCGCGGCACAAGGCTGATATCGCCTTGTTTTCCTGCCTGCGTGCGAGTTGTGAGGACGAAGTCGCGCTGGCGGAAGAGGCGCTGAGGCTCGATCCGCTGCCGCCGGCCTGGTATTATGCCGCCCCGGCCGTCCGGGCGCTGATGGAGAGCGATTACGACGACGCGATGCGCTTTGCCGTGAACCTGGCGCGGGGGAGCGATTTCAACGATTGCGCCTATCTGGTGGCCGCGGCGGCCTTCGCGTCGCGGCTGGAGGAAGCGGAGTATTGCCGCGATGCGATCGAGCGGAACCGGGAGCTGTTCCGGGGCGATCCGCTGGGCGCGTCGCGGTTCTGGATCCGGCGGACGGATCTTCTGCGCAAGCTGGATGACGGGATCGCCCGGTCTGGGTTCTGAGGCTCAGGCGGTCTGCGGGCGCATGTCGGCGGGGTCGATTCCGGCCACCTCCACCGGGGCTTTCATGGCGTCGCGACGGAAGGGTTCGCCAAGCTCCTGATTGATAAGGGCTTCTATCAGCGTGGTTTTTCCGTGGTCCATCTGGTCGGTGATCGCCTGACGCAGCGCCTCGGTCAGCTCTTCCATGGTCCGGGCGACGGTCCCCTGCAGGCCACAGGCCTGGGCGATGGCGGCGTAGGAGACATCCTCGTCCAGCTCGGTTCCGATGAAGTTGTCGTCGAACCAGAGGGTGGAGTTCCGCTTTTCGGCCCCCCATTGGTAATTGCGGAAGACGACCATGGTGATGGCGGGCCATTCGGGGCGGCCGATCGCGGTGAGTTCGGGTACGGCGATGCCGAAGGCGCCGTCGCCCGCGAAGCCCACGACAGGGGTGTCGGGGCAACCGATCTTGGCACCGACGATCGAGGGCAGGCCATAGCCGCAGGGGCCGAAGAGGCCGGGGGCGAGGTATTTGCGGCCCTCGTCGAAACTGGGGTAAGCGTTTCCAATCGCACAATTATTTCCGATATCGGACGAGATGATCGCGTCCCGCGGCAGGGCGGCCTGGATCGCGCGCCAGGCCATGCGGGGGCTCATCCAGTCGGGCTTGGCGGCGCGGGCGCGTTCGTTCCAAGTGGTGCCGGGATCGTCCTCTTCATGGTCCATCGAGGAGAGTTCCTGCGCCCAGCGGGATTTCGTTTCTGAAATCAATACTTTACGGCCGGATCGGCCGCTGTCGCCAGCATAGTCGGGCAGGCGGTTGAGGATGCCCTCGGCCACCTTTTTCGCGTCACCGACGATCCCCACAGCGACGGGTTTCGTCAGGCCGATGCGGTCGGGGTTCAGGTCAACCTGAATCACCTGCGCCCATTTCGGCCAGTAATCGATTCCATATCCCGGTAAGGTTGAAAAAGGATTAAGCCGCGTGCCGAGGGCCAGAACCACGTCGGCTTTGGAGATCAGCTGCATCGCGGCCTTCGATCCGTTATAGCCGAGCGGCCCCGCGAAGAGGGGGTGGGTGCCTGGGAACGCATCGTTGTGCTGGTAGCCGACGCAGACCGGCGCATCGAGCCGTTCGGCGAGCTTGACCGTCGCCGGGATGGCGCCCGCGAGCACCACGCCCGCGCCGTTCAGGATGACGGGGAAGCGGGCCTGTCCGAGGAGCTTTGCCGCCTCTTCCAGCGCGTCCTCGCCGCCGGAGGGGCGTTCGAAGCCGCGCGGTTCGGGGATCTCGATATCCACCACCTGGGTCCAGTAATCGCGGGGCAGGTTGATCTGGGCGGGGGCGGAGGCGCGCTTGGCCTTGAGGATCACGCGGTTGAGGACTTCGGCGATGCGGGAGGGGTCGCGGACCTCTTCCTGATAGGCGACCATGTCCTTGAAAAGAGCCATTTGTTCGACTTCCTGGAAGCCGCCCTGGCCGAGCGTCTTGTTGGCCGCCTGGGGCGTGACGAGCAGCAGCGGCGTGTGGTTCCAGTAGGCGGTTTTGACGGCGGTGACGAAGTTCGTGATGCCCGGGCCGTTCTGGGCGATCATCATCGACATGCTTCCGGTGGCGCGGGTGTAGCCGTCGGCCATCATGCCGCCGGAGCCTTCGTGCGCGCAGTCCCAGAAGGTGATCCCGGCCTTTGGAAACAGGTCGGAAATCGGCATGAAGGCCGACCCGATGATGCCGAAGGCCTGATCGATTCCGTGCCGCTGGAGGGTTTTGACGAACGCCTCTTCCGTGGTCATCTGCATTACTCAATACCTCCCGCTGGTCCGGCGATCTGAGGGGGCAGGTAATCGCGTGTCAAGACTTGCCGCAGGCCTTAACGGGTTCTTGCCGGGTGCGGGCGGTGTTTTCGCCCGGCGCAACGCGAATCGGCCGATTTTACAGGGTTAACGGGCGTTTTCAGGGTGCGGCATCCGGTCGGCATCACGTCGGCATCCCGTCGGAGGGGGCGGCCGAAATTCGTGTCGTTAACGGTGCGCACGCAGGGTCGGCGCGCAACAGAATGTCTCTGCATGCGGAACAATACCGGGTGCCGGAGGTGGGATTGTTGATCCCGCCGAAAGCCCCGAAATCAGTGATCGGCGCGGATGAACGTGCCGTTTTGAAGGTCGCGCATGGCCTGCATCAGCTCTTCCTGCGTGTTCATCACGATGGGGCCGTGCCAGGCGACAGGCTCCTGGATCGGCTGGCCGCTGACCAGGAGGAAGCGGACGCCGTCGGGGCCGGAGCGCACGGCGATCTCGTTCCCCGTGTCGAAACGGACGAGCGTGCGGTTGCCGGTGAGATCGCGGATGTTGAGCTCCTGGCCTGCGACCTCTTTCTCGACCCGGATGCCGACCGGATCGGAGGCGTCGCGGAAGCTGCAGGCGCCCGCGAAGACATAGGCGAAGGTGTTGGCGTAGGTGTCGACCGGCAGCGTCTTGCGCGTGTCAGGCGGGATGGAGACGTCGAGGTAGAGCGGGTTTGCGGCGATGCCGTCAACGGGGCCTTTGGTGCCCCAGAACTGGCCGGTGATGATGCGGATGCGGGTGCCGTCATCGTCGGTGATCTCCGGGATATCCGTGCCCATGATGTCCTGATAGCGGGGCGTGGTCATCTTTTCCGACGACGGCAGGTTCGCCCAGAGCTGGAAGCCGTGCATCTGGCCCGCCGCGTTGCCGCGCGGCATCTCCTGATGGAGGATGCCGGACCCCGCAGTCATCCACTGAACCGACCCGGGGCCGAGGAGGCCCTGATTGCCGAGCGAATCGCCGTGTTCGACCTCACCTTCCAGCACGTAGGTGATGGTTTCGATCCCGCGGTGGGGGTGCCAGGGGAAGCCGCGTTCGTAGGCGCGGGGGTCGTCGTTGCGGAAATCGTCGAGGAGGAGGAAGGGGTCGCTTTCCGAGGGGTCGCCGAAGCCGAAGACCCGGTGCAGATGGACGCCTGCGCCTTCCATCGTGGGCTGGGCGGTGGCGGTGGATTTGACGGGTCGGAAGGTCATCGGGGCGCGCTCCTGTCGGGGTCCCGGTGGATATGGAGCGGGCGGAGGTGGCGGGGCAAGGGGTCCCTGCGCACAGGGATCGTGCGGAGAGGGTGGCTAGGGCGCGCCGGCCAGCGGCTTGTCGTTCGCGATGTGGCGGTCGATCAGCTTCCGGGCCTTCCGGCCTTTCGCGAAGAGATGCGCGGGTTGGGCGGCGGCGCTGGCTTCGGCGAGGACATGGTCGCCCAGCAGCAGGCGGATTTCGTCGAGCGCGTCTGGCGAGAGGGATTTCAGCGATTCCGGTCCGAGGAACAGGGTCTCGGCAGGGGCGCCTTCGGCGAAGAGAACCTCGTGCCGGGACATCAGGATGTGGAAATAGGTGATCGGCGGGCCGAGCGGGGAGAGCGCGACACCCGGAAGCGCCAGAAGATCCTTTGCGGGAACGAGCACCGCGCCGATGCCGAACATCCGGGTGACGATTTTCGAGGTCAGAAGCACGCGGTGCTGCCGGGAGAGCCGCAGGTCGCGCGACGGCAGGCCGTGCCCGAGGGCGCCCTTGCCGATGGTGATCGAGTTCAGCGCGGGATTGGCGGCGATGTCGGCGGGGGCATGTGTGCCCTTCCAGATCCAGACGATCTTTTGCGGGCCGTTGTCGCGGGTGAGCAGCTCGTCCCCCGGTTCGAGGTCGTCGATCAGCCGGGGACCGGTCGGGGTCTGCAGGCGCGTTCCATCGGTGAAGCAGAGATTGGCGGTGGCCGGGGTTGGCGTCTGGTCGTTGACGAAGGTATCTGACCCGTCCGGAAAGCGCTGGATCGAGAAGCCGTCGATGTCGTTGCCGAAATCCTCGCCATTGCCGATGCGGGTCGCGGTAGTGGAAAAGCCGTTATAGCCCGGGCTGTTCGTCGGATCGTCGAGGGCGTCGCCGTTATACCTCGCCGAGATATAGGTATCGGCAGCGGGGTCGTAGAGGACGATGTTCTCGCCACCGTTGTTGAGGATGGGACCGTTGCTGCCCGCGTCGAAGGCGAGGTCGTCTGGCCCGCCGGTGGGGAGCGATCCGCCGGCCTGGACGCCTACGACGACGACGGCCCGCGCCCCCGGCTGAAGGATTGTGCCCGCGGGAAAGGTGAACCAGTTGCCTTGCGCGGAATCCCAGAGCTCGATCCCCGAGATATCGATCGGCTGGTCTGACGCGTTGTAGAGCTCGACGAATTCGTCCGTGTTGTCGGCGGTTCCGTTGCCGTCGGTATCGAACTCGGGCCCGCCTCCCGGGCTGTTAGGATCGACCAGAACTTCATTGATGATCAGTCCACCGCGCAGGGCGTCCGCCATATCGCATCCTTCGAGCTGTTCTTCGGGTGTCGGATCTTCCTTCGCACTCACTTAAAACGGAGGGTGCGGCAGACCGAACAAGTGCCGCGGATCGTGACGGCCGGGGCCGTGCCTGATCGAATATGGGTGCAGGGTGCCCGAAGCCGGGGCGAAAGTCACCCTCTACTTGAGGGAGAATTCTGTCGCAGCTGATTTCCACCCAAGGTTCGGGCAGGGTGCCCAAGGAACGGGCGCCCACCATGCGGGCAGGCCGTTATCGGGCGGTCAGGCGGCGCGGGTCAGGGCGCCGTCGATGGCCGTCACGATCTCGTCGATGTCGTCCTTCGTCGCGATGAGCGCGGGCGAGAGGCAGAGCGTGTTGTTCTTGCCGGGGACAGAGCGGTTCGTGGCGCCGATGATCGCACCCTGAGCCATGCAGTCAGCGACGATGGCGCCGACCTGTTTTTCGGGCAGGGGTTCCCTGGTCTCGCGGTCGGTGACGAGTTCGGCGCCGCGGAAGAGGCCTTCGCCGCGGACGTCGCCGATCATCGAATGCTTGTCCATGAGGTCGGTCAGGCGCTCGTGCAGGTAGGCGCCCATGGTGGCGGAGTTGTCGAGGAGGTTTTCGTCCTCGATGATCGCCATGTTCTCCAGCGCGGCCGTCGGCCCCGCCGTGCAGCCACCGAAGGTCGAGATGTCGCGGAAATAGCCCAGGCGATCGGTGTCGTCCTTGAACTTTTCGAACACATCCTCAGTCGTCACGCAGCAGGAGATGGCCGCGTAGCCGGAGGCGACGCCCTTGGCCATCGTCACGATATCGGGCTGGACGCCGTATTTCTGGTAGCCGAACCACGTGCCGATCCGGCCGAGGCCGCAGACGACCTCGTCTATATGCAACAGGATGTCGTATTGGCGGCAGATCTCCTGCACGCGCTCCCAATACCCGTCCGGCGGCGTGATGAGGCCGCCGCCGGCTGTGACGGGTTCCAGGCAGAGGGCGCCGATCGTGTCGGGGCCTTCGCGGAGGATGACCTCTTCGATCTGGTTCGCGGCCGCCTCGCCGAAGCCGGGGCCGGGTTCCAGGCCAAGCTCGTGGGCGCGGTATTCGAGGCAATGGGGGACGCGGACGAAACCGGGGGTGAAGGGGCCGTATTCCGCGTTGCGTTCGTCCTGACCGCCGGCCGAGAGGCAGGCGATGGTGGTGCCGTGATAGTCGCGGTGACGGTAGAGGATCTTGCCCTTCTTGCCGCCATGGACCCGGTGGGAGATCTGGCGGACCATCTTGAACGCCTTCTCGTTCGCCTCGGACCCCGAATTGGCATAGTAGACGCGGGAGAGGCCCGGCATCTTTTCGATCAGGCGTTCGGCGAATTGGGCGCCGGGGATCGTGCCAAGGACGCCGCCGAAGAAGTTGAACTTCACCAGCTGGTCACGGACGGCATCGGCGATGCGTTCGCGCCCGTAGCCGACATTGACCGTCCAGACCCCGCCGGAGAGGGCATCGATATGCTCTTTCCCCGTGATGTCCCAGACGCGCATCCCCTTGCCTTCGACGAGGATCCGGGGATCGACCGTTTCGAACGGCTTGTGCTGGATCAGGTGGTGCCAGACATGGGCGCGGTCGGCCTCGACGATCTTGGAGGGGTCGTTGAAGGGCAGGTTCATGGCACGTCTCCCGGCGGTGGCCCGGCACGCGGCCGGGGCTGCCGGAAAGGATGCCCGAGGGAGCCTGCCCGCAGCAAGCCCGATCTGCTGGCGGCGGCGATGAATTCCGGCAGCGCAAAGATCCGCGGATCAAAACCGATGGTCGAGTTTTCTTGACGGGAGGGTGGTCGCGATGGCTCACTCCCCGGATCGGGTTCATGCGCCCGGAGTTGAGGAAGGCTCGCCAAGACGGGCCTCAAGAGTAAACGGGGAGTACTGACGCGATGAAGAGACTTATGGGAGCCGCCGCCGGTCTGGCGCTGGTTGCAGGCGGACAAGGCGCGATGGCCGCGGGCCATCTGGATGAGATCACGGTGGCCTATTTCCTCGAATGGCCGATGCCGTTCCAGTTCGCGAAGGTCAACGAGATCTACGAGCAGGAGATGGGCATCGACATCAACTGGGTCAGCTTCGACACCGGGACGGCGATGTCGGCGGCCATGGCCTCGGGCGATGTGCAGATCGCGGTGAGCCAGGGTGTGCCGCCTTTCGTGGTCGCGACGAGCGCCGGGCAGGACATCCAGATCGTGGACGTGGCAGTAAGCTATTCCGACAACGACAATTGCGTGGTGAGCACGGATCTTGAGATCGATCAGGACAGCGCGGGCGAGCTGGCCGGGAAGAAGGCCGCGGTGCCGCTGGGAACGGCCGCGCATTACGGATTCCTGAACCAGATGAACCATTTCGGCGTCGATGTGGGGTCGATGGAAGTGGTCGATATGGCCCCGGCCGAAGGCGCCGCGGCGCTGGCCCAGGGCTCGGTCGACATGGCCTGCGGCTGGGGCGGTGCGCTGCGCCGGATGACGGAAGAGGGCAACGTCCTTCTGACCGGCGCCGAGAAGGAAGAGCTGGGCATCCTCGTTTTCGACGTGACCTCGGCGCCGGCCGGGTTTGTCGCCGAGAACCCGGATGTGGTCTCGGCGTTCCTGAAGGTGACGGCGGACATGAACGACCGCTGGAATGCGGGCGGTCCCGAGGCCGAGGAGATGCTGCCGGTGATCGCGCGCGACGCGGGTATGGATCCGGACGCGACGCGCGAGACGATGGCGACCTTCGTCTTCCCGGGCGTCGATGAGCAGCTGTCCGAGAAGTGGCTGGGCGGCGGCGCGCAGGACTTCATGCTGGGCGTCGCGCAGGTCTTTGTCGAGGCGGGATCGATCGACAGCGCGCTCGACAGCTATGCCGATGCGGTGGACACCGGGCCGCTTGAGACGGTCGCAGCGAACTGACCGGGGTGCCGGCGGCGTCTTCGGGCGCCGCCCGTGCCAAAATTTTCTAGAAAATTTTGCTTCGGCAGAATTTTCTAGAAAATTCTGGGGATTGCGGAAATGTCGGGACTGATCATCGAGAACCTGTCGATGCGGTTCGAGCTGCCCGATGGCGGCGCGGTGCAGGCGCTGAAGGACGTGTCGCTCACCCTCAAGGAAGGAGAGCTGTTGAGCGTGCTGGGACCGTCTGGCTGCGGGAAAACGACGCTTCTGAACATCCTCGCTGGGTTTCTCGCCCCGACGGAGGGCACCGTGAAGCTGGGCGGACAGCCTGTCGAGGGGCCGGGGGCGGAACGCGGGATGGTGTTCCAGCAAGGCGCGCTCTTCGAGTGGATGAGCGTGCGGGAGAATGTCGGATTCGGGCCGTCGATGAAGGGGATGAAGCGCGCCGAGAAGCGAGAGATCGTGGATCATCTGCTCGATGTCGTGGGGCTGAGCGCCTTCAAGGAGAAGGCGGTTTATGAACTCTCGGGGGGTATGCAGCAGCGGGTGGCGCTGGCGCGGTGTCTGGCCAATGAGCCCGAGGTGATCCTGATGGACGAACCGCTCGGCGCGCTTGACGCGCTGACGCGGGAGAAGATGCAGGGGCTTGTCCTGAAGCTCTGGAAGGAGACGGGCAAGACGATCATCCTGATCACCCATTCGGTGGAGGAGGCGCTGTTGCTGGGCGAGCGGCTGCTGGTGATGGCGCCGCGGCCCGGTCGGATTCACAAGGAGTATCGCTTGCCCTTTGCGGAGCTGGGGGTGAACGCGGATCTGCGCGAGGTGAAGACGCATCCCGAGTTTGCGACGACGCGGGAAGAGATCCTTGGCATGATCTGGGACATGGAGGAAGAGATCATGGGCCGCGCTGAGGCGGCGCAATGATCATCTTGGCGATCTACGTCGCGATCTTTGTCGCGGCCTTCTTGATCGTTCGGGCGGTGACAGCGGGCGTCATCCGGTCGGATTACACGGCCCGCAAGACGGTGACCTTCGGGGACGAAAGCGCCGTGACGCCGAACCGGGCGGCCTCGGTCATCTCGATCCTGACGATCTTCGTGCTGTGGGGCGCGTTCACTGGATCAAACTGGGTGCCGGGCTTCCTGCATGCGCCGGGGCCGTTCACCGGGACGGGGACGTTCGAATACACAGCCCAGGGGCCCGACGGCGCGCGGGACGTGGCGACGGTGACGGTGCTGGTCCATGAGACGGGCGAAGACCCCGACGTGCCGGAGGTGCCGCTGGGCGAGGGGTTCGCCAAGGACGACGCGGCGGTCATTCCCGTCTACCGCTCGGACCTGATCCGCGTGGACCGCAACGACGAGCTGGGCCGCGAGGACGAGGTTCAGGTCACACAGGTCAACGGGCAAGACATCGCGCCGGGCGGCGAGGTGATGACCGACTTCGCCCGCGTCGCCATGACGCCGAAGGGCACGCTCAATGTCGAGCCGCGGACGGGCTGGCAGATGGAGGCGATCTGGCTGCCGCCGCCGGAGGCTGTCTGGGGCCGATTCATCGAGATCTCGACGGATGGCTACATGAACTCGAGCCTGGCGATGCATCTGGGTTATTCGCTGTTCCGGGTGGTGGTCGGATTCTTCCTTGGTTCACTGGTGGGCATCCCGCTGGGCTATGCGATGGGGTTGTCGGACTGGTTTCGGGGCTGGTTCGATCCGATCGTTGAGTTCATGCGCCCGGTGCCGCCGCTGGCGCTGATCCCACTGGTGATCATCTGGGCGGGGATCGGCGAGGCGGGGAAGATCATCCTGCTGTTCCTCGCCGCCCTGTGGATCATGGCGATCGCGGCGCGGTCGGGGGTGTCGGGGGTCGCGATCTCGAAGGTGCATGCGGCCTATTCGCTGGGCGCGTCGAAATGGCAGATCCTGCGGCACGTCATTATCCCCAATTCACTGCCCGAGATCTTTACCGGCGCGCGGGTGGCGATGGGCGTCTGCTGGGGGACTGTGGTTGCCGCGGAGCTTGTCGCCGCAGAGGTGGGTATCGGCATGATGATAATGGCAGCGTCGAAGTTTCAGCAGACCGATATCGTGATCATGGGGATCATCCTGATCGGCATCATCGGCTTCGGGATCGACATCCTGATGCGCCGGGCCGAGAAATGGCTGGTTCCTTGGAAGGGTCGGGTCTGAGGGGCAGAATTTTCTAGAAAATTCTGTCTTTTCAAAATCTTCTAGAAGATTTTGGCGCGGGACCCGTGCTAGATCGGGCTGTATGAGACCTCCCGCTGCAATACAAAACGGGTTCACCCCATGCTGAAGATCACCCCCGCGATCACGATTGAGGATTGGGAGATGACCGAGCAGTTCGTCCGCTCGGGCGGCCCGGGCGGGCAGAACGTGAACAAGGTCGCGACTGCCGTCGAGCTGCGGTTCGAGGCGGCGCGCTCACCCAATCTACCCGAGCCGGTGAAGAAGCGGCTGGAACGGCTCGCCGGGCGGCGCTGGACGCAGGACGGCGCGGTGGTGATCCAGGTCAGCGAGACGCGCAGCCAGGCCCGCAACCGCGACATCGCGCGGGAGAGGCTGGCCGATCTGATCCGGAAGGCCGCGGCGCGGCCGAAGAAACGGATTCCGACGCGGGTGTCCGCCAATCAGAAGCGCAAGCGAGTGGATGAGAAGAAGAAGCGGGGCGAGGTCAAATCGCTCCGCGGGCGGGTCGATCCGTGAGCGTTCAGGCCGACATGTCCGGGCGAGTCACCTGGTCTCCGGCGCTGCGCAGCGTGGTTTCCACCATCCGGCCGAGATAGCTTTGCGTTTCGGCAATCATCTCTTCCCGCTCTTTCGGGTTGGTGACGAGCCAGCTGGGGGCTAGGCGATACCAGCGCGACCGGGTGCGGGCCCAGCCTGCATCGGGCTCGAACGCGACGAGGGCCGATGTGGTGAGATAGGATTTCTTCTTGGCCTTGCCGCCGGAGACGCAGCCGTGCAGGCGCAGGTTGCGGCCATGGGCCTCGAGCCGCCAGTCGCTGAGTTCGGGCGCGTCGGCCAGATCCGTCGATGTGGGTCCGCGGCGCACTTCGGTTACCGCAATGAGGAGATCTTCGTCCTCGACCATCCTGCCTCTACCTCCTGGCTGTTGGCGCTGCTCCGGATCAACTTGAGCCGGACCGGAGCCTTCCTTTTAACCTGACCTCAAGCTTTGTGTCAGAAGTGTTAAGGAATTGATATGCGATTGGCGGAAAAGCGTTGCAGGAAATCGCAAGCCCGCCCGCCCCAGCAAGGGCCGAAGCGCGAAGTCTTTGAGAAATCTGAGAAATAAAAAGGGGTTAGAGGGCTCTCGTTATCGGCGCACCGTCGCTGGTGGCGCAATCTGCGGGAGACCTGGGCTGGACTTCGGCGCCGCTTCGTTTCCGATCGGGAAACAACTGTTTGAGTGGATGTTTTTTGTTTTGTTTTCGTTGGACTTCCTGCGGAGCGTCCCGGGCACGACCGAATCTTTCAAGGCGCCGGTTGGCGGCACGCCGACCTGTCGAGAGACCGGCTAGAACGGCGGGTCGGAGCGGACCTCGATCCAGGCACCGCCATCGGGGTGGCGCAGCCTCAACGCTTCGGCGTGGAGCATCAGGCGTTCGGCCGGGGGCCCGTCATAGAGCGGATCGCCGAGGATGGAGTGCCCGGCCTGGGCGAGGTGGACGCGCAGCTGGTGGGACCGGCCGGTGAGCGGTTTGAGGGCGACGCGGCTTTCCGTGTCAGTCGTTGAGAGCCGTTCCCAATCGGTGACGGCGGGCTTGCCGTCCGGCGCGACCATCTGCCTGGGCCGGTTGGGCCAGTCGGCGCGGAGGGGCCAGTCGAACCGGCCGCGTTCGCCGATCCGGCCTGCGACCCGGGCGATATAGCGCTTTTCGATGATCCGTTTTTCGAATTGCAGGCCGAGGTGGCGCTGGGCGGCGGGGTTCATCGCGAAGACCATGACACCGGAGGTGTCCCGGTCGAGCCGGTGGACGAGGAGCGTTCCGGGGTGCGTGGCCTTGAGCCGGGTGAGCAGGCAGTCTGCGAGGCTGGGCCCCTTGCCGGGGACGGAGAGGAGGCCGGGGGGCTTTTCGACAGCGAGAAGATCTTTGTCTTTCAGAAGGATAGGGATTGGCCCGGTCGGCGGGTCGTAGTCGTTCACTCGCCGAAGGTTGCCTTGAGGATGCGCTCCAGGCCGTTGGCGTCCGCCTGATCGAAGGCGTCGGGCCGGTTGCTGTCGATGTCGAAGACGGCGATCAGGCCGTCCGGGCCATGGACGGGAAGGACGATTTCCGACCGGGTGGAGGAGGCGCAGGCGATGTGGCCGGGGAAGGCGTCGACATCCGGGACGAGCTGGATCTCTCCGGTGCGGGCGGCGGCGCCGCAGACGCCTTTGGAGAAGGGGATCACGAGGCAGCCATGGCCGCCCTGATAGGGGCCGATCTTGAGGAGCTCGGGGGCGGTAACGCGGTAGAAGCCTGTCCAGTCGAAGCGGTCGTCGGACCAGTGCACCTCGCAGGCGACGGTCGCCATCTTGGCGATGGGGTCGTCTTCGCCGTCCACCAGTGCCGCGACGCGCTTGGCCAGTGCGTCGTAGTCGACGCGGGTTTCGGTGGGCTCGGCCAAGGTCATGGGCGTTCGATGGCGATGGCCGTGCCTTCGCCCCCGCCGATGCAGATCGCGGCGATGCCGCGCTTGAGGTCGCGTTTTTCAAGCGCGTTGAGGAGTGTAACCATGATCCGAGCGCCGGAGGCACCGATGGGGTGGCCGAGCGCGCAGGCGCCGCCATTGACGTTCACCTTGTCGCGGGGGAGGCCCATTTCGTGCATGAAGGCCATGGGGACGACGGCGAAGGCCTCGTTCACCTCCCAAAGATCGACGTCATCGGTGGACCAGCCGAGCCGGTCGAGGAGCTTTTGGGCCGCCGGAACGGGGGCCGTGGTGAACCAGCCGGGGGCCTGGGCGTGGGTCGCGTGACCCATAATGCGGGCGCGAACGGGCAGGCCGCTTTGTTCGGAGGCCAGCACGAGGGCGGCGGCGCCGTCGGAGATGGAGGAGGCGTTGGCGGCGGTGACGGTGCCGCCCTCGCGGAAGGCGGGTTTGAGCTGGGGGATCTTGTCGGGGCGGGCGTTTCCGGGCTGTTCATCCTCGGCGATGGTGGTGTCGCCCTTTCGGCCCTTTACGGTGACCGCGACGATTTCATCCGCGAAGGCGCCGCCTTTCTGGGCATCGAGGGCCCGTTCGAGGGAGCCGAGGGCATAGTCATCCTGCGCGTCGCGGGTGAACTGGTACTTCTCGGCGCAATCCTCGGCGAAGGTGCCCATGAGGCGGCCCTTGTCGTAGGCGTCCTCGAGCCCGTCGAGGAACATGGAATCGACGACCGCGCCGTGGCCCATCCGCGCGCCACCGCGCATCTTGGGCAGCAGGTAGGGGGCGTTCGTCATGCTCTCCATTCCGCCCGCGACCATGGTGTCGGCGTGGCCGAGCGCGATCCGGTCGAAGGCCATCATGGCGGCCTTCATGCCGGAGCCGCACATCTTGTTGAGGGTGGTGGCGGGGATATCGTCGCCCAACCCGGCCGCAAAGCCCGCCTGGCGCGCCGGGGCCTGGCCCTGGCCCGCGGGCAGGACGCAGCCCATCAGGACCTCGTCGACGCTATCCGCCCCGGCCTCATCGAGCGCGGCGCGGATCGCCGCGCCGCCGATTGCGGGGGCGTCGAGACCCGCCAAGGCCCCCTGAAACCCACCCATCGGCGTGCGTTTCGCGCCTGCGATGATGACCGATTCCATGGGATGCCCCTCCTCCGGCTGTGGATAAATGCCATGGTACTCATCCCGTCAGCAGTTTCCAGATGGCGCGGTGCCGGATCGCCAAGAAACGCTGGGGTTCGGACGACCGGCCCCCTTTGCGGGCAAAGACAGACTGTTTCCGATTAGAGGGAATAGCCGCAATGATGTCAGATTTAGTCCCAAGCCCCGCCTGAAAGCGACAGGATACAAAGAGGGTAGCTGCATGGCTTCCCTCGGCGTCGCGTTTCATAGCCCCCACCCAGTACGCGGCGCCGAGGTACTTCCAAAACATAGACGAGACAAGGGCGCCGTTTGGTGCCTTTTTCTTTTTGTCGGGCGTCGAGCGGCTGTGTCGCGCCGCTGGGGCCTGGATGGGTAAGGCTTTCGGGCGGCTCTTGCCAAGGCCGCGCCTGCACGCCACGGTCCCGCGACACAGCGGAGGACCCTATTCATGAGAGATTTTCACCTGCCCGGACGATCCCCGGTTCTGGCGAGCAATGGCATGTGTGCGACCTCTCATCCTTTGGCTGCCAAGGTGGCGATCGCGATCCTCGAGGATGGCGGCAATGCGGTCGATGCAGCGATTGCCGGGGCGGTTCTGCTGGGTCTGTGCGAGCCGCCGATGACCAGCATCGGGGGGGATGCCTTTGCCCTGCTGTCCTTGCCGGGCAGCGATGAGATCCTCGCGCTCAACGGGTCGGGGCGCGCGCCGGCGGGGTTCGATGCGGGCGCATTGCGCGCGCAGGGGCATCAGACCCTCCCGCTGAGAAGCGCCCATGCGGTGACCGTTCCCGGTGCGATCGATGCGTTCTGCGCGCTGTCGGCAACCCATGGCAGTGCGGGGCTTGCGGCCTCTCTCGCGCCCGCGATCCGTTATGCCGAAGAGGGGGTGCCGGTCGCGCCGCGGGTGGCGTTCGACTGGGCGGCGAGTGGCGGCGCACTGCAGGGCCATGCCCGGGGGTACTATCTTGCGGATGACGCGCCCTTGCGGACCGGCGATGTCTTTCGGGCGCCGGGACAGGCCGAGGTTTTGCGGCGGATCGCGGAGGACGGCAGGGCGGCGTTCTACGAAGGCGAGGTCGCGGAAGACATGGTCGCGACGCTGCGCGCCGCCGGTGGGGGCCATACGCTTGACGATTTCGCGGCGACCGCCTGTAGCTGGGGCGACCCGATCTCGGCCACGTATGGCGATACCGAGGTTGTCGAGCACCCGCCCAATGGCCAGGGTGCCACGGCGCTTTTGCTCCTCAACATCCTAAAGCATTTCGACCTGGCCGAAATGGATCCGTTCGGCGCCGAGCGCCTGCATATCGAAGCGGAGGCGACGAAGCTTGCCTATGACGCGCGCAACCGCTTCCTTGCCGATCCCGATCACATGAGCCGCCTGGCCCACATGCTTGCCCCCGAGACGGCGGAGCGTCTGGCCAAGCTGATCGATCCGGCGCGCGCCATGCCCGCGGCCGCCCCGCTGAGCGAGGCGGTGCACAAGGATACGATCTATATCACCGTGGTCGACAAGGACCGGATGGCGGTCAGCCTGATCTATTCGACCTTCCACAGCTTCGGGTCGGGCATCGCGTCGGAAAAGTTCGGCATCCTGTTCCAGAACCGCGGCGCCGGGTTCACGCTGGAGGAGGGGCATCCGAACGAGGCGGCCCCGGGCAAGCGGCCGATGCATACGATCATCCCGGGGATGCTGCGCCGGAGCGGCAAGGTGATGATGCCCTTCGGCGTGATGGGCGGCGCCTACCAGTCGACCGGCCACGCCCGCTTCGTCACCAACCTGACGGATTACGGCATGAACCCGCAGGCGGCGATCGAGGCGCCGCGGGCCTTTGTGGAGAAC
Organism: Aestuariibius violaceus; assembly: GCF_040779325.2. NCBI lineage: Bacteria > Pseudomonadati > Pseudomonadota > Alphaproteobacteria > Rhodobacterales > Paracoccaceae > Aestuariibius > Aestuariibius violaceus. The sequence goes on along the minus strand of NZ_JBFONT020000001.1, from coordinate 808,537 downwards.
GGGATCCTGAAGGTCGAACGGGGCTATCCGGATGCGGTGCGCACGGCGCTTCTTGCGAAGGGCCACGCCGTCGTCATCCCCGAGACGGCGATCGGCGGGGCGCAAGCGATCAAGATCCACGACAGCGGGGTGCTGGAAGGCGGCTCGGATCCCAGGAAAGACGGCTGCGCGCTGGGCTACTAGTTCAGGTCGAAGTGCAGCGGGTAGTGCCCATCCTCGAACGGGCCGAAGAGGTCGTCGAGGTCCGGGTGATCCACCGGCTCTCCGCTATTGTCCTCGACCAGGTTCTGTTCCGAGACGTAGGCGACGTAATAGCTGTGCTCGTTCTCGGCGAGGAGATGATAGAACGGCTGGTTCTTGCGCGGACGGCTGTCTTCGGGAATCGCCTCGTACCATTCGTCGGTATTGGCGAAAATCGCATCGACATCGAAGACCACGCCCCGGAACGGATGCTTCCGATGCCGGACGACCTGGCCGAGATGGTACTTTGCACGCGTCTTCAACATAGCGAGCCCCTGCACTCTTCATACGCCCATATAGGCAAGAGTCCAAGGAAGGCCCACGATTCGCCGGGAAACAGAGTGTGAACCTCGGCCACACAGTGCCGGAATTCGCCTATGGAAACGGGTTCTTAACCGTCTTTGCCGTTCCCTGAGCGGCGAGAATCCGTTATCGTTTTTCCAAAACAAAAAACGAGAGGCAGAAAATGAGCAGATCCCTTCGCGCCCTGATGCTGTGCCTGATCGTGGCCGGCTGTGGCGGCGGTGGCAGCGACTACCGCAACTTTTCGGCGCCGCGCGACCTGGACAATGCGTGCAGCATCGTCGACCAGCGCCCCGATTACCTTCGTGCGTTCAAGCAGACCCAGCGCAAATGGGGCGTTCCGGTCGAGGTCCAGATGGCCACGATCTATCAGGAGAGCAAGTTCGTGGGCAACGCCCGCACCCCGTTCCGCTACACGCTGGGGGTGATCCCGGCGGGGCGCCAGAGCTCTGCCTTCGGGTATAGCCAGGCACTGGACGGCACGTGGGAAGAGTATCTGGCCGAGACGGGCAACCGCCGCGCCAAGCGGGACCGGATCGAGGATGCGACCGATTTCATGGGCTGGTACATGACGCTGACGCGCGAGCGGAACGGCATCCCGCTTTATGATACGCGCAATCAGTATCTGGCCTATCATGAGGGGCATTCGGGGTATCGCCGCGGCACCTACCGCCAGAAGGCCTGGCTGATGCGCGTCGCGGCAGAGCTTGATGACCGCGCGGTGCTTTACGGCACCCAGCTCAGGGCGTGTGGCAAGATCCGGTAGAACGCACTGGCCCGGTGCGCATGCCGGGCCGCTTCCGCTCCATCACTCCGGTAAGGTCCCGTCCAGGGCCGGTCGGTTGCTGCGCCTGATGCCGGGACATCTACGGCTGCGCATCGGCCAGATGCGTTTCGGCCCATCCGATGATGTAGTCATGATACTCTGCCCAATCTTCCCGGGTGGACGACGCCCAATTCCGGACCTGGTTCGGATGGTCGGACGTGCCTGCAAACCGAGCGATGTCGGAGACGGTCATCCTGAACCACGGCGGTGGCCGGAGCGGGATCAGCCCGGCCTTATGCCGTCCGAGGGAGAGCATGATGTCGTTGGCCTCTCTTGGGCTCCTGAGCTTGTTCAATTGCATGCCAAGGCGGGCAAGATGCAGACCGACGGACTGGATCGCCTGGCGGGAGACGCCGTCTCCCGGGTGCTGCAGGGCAAACGCATCGACCGTCAGGCGGTGGATCTCCATAAGTGTCAGGTCGCTGTATTCTGCGGCCAGAAGCCTGTTGTATTGTGCGAAGCAGGCCGGTGAGGACAGCATGTATCGATGGGTCGGACCATCGATATGCGGCAGGATTGCACCGCAGCCCACACATTTGTCGGAACGCTCTATGTTCGACATCGATACAGTCCGTTTCTGTCGCGCGAGGGTGAGGCCCTGCTTACGAGACAGGGCCTCAATCGACAGCGACGACCGCTGCCCTCATGCCTACCGGTTGATTTCGCGCTGGATGTTGAAGCGGCTGTCGGGGATCGATCCGCCTTTGGCGAGATCGCCCAAGATGACGGTCGTCTGTTCGCCCGTCTGATCGGTGACGATCCATTGGCGCAGTTCCGTCGGGCTGCCGGTGAATTTCATCTGGATGTTGCCAAGCTCCGGCCGCTCGGGGTCCTGGGCGCGAACCACGGTGGCCGTTCCGTCGAAGGAATGGCCGGTCACCATGCCGGACCGGGACAGATCCACGTTGCGTTCAAGGATGATCTTGAGCGGCGTCTGCGCCAGCGGATATTGCTCAGGCCCCGCGCGGGAGCGTCCGTCGAAGATTGCGACCTGTCCGCCGGACGCCATCACCAGCGACTGCTCGGGCGGGTTGTATTCGAACCGCACCCGGCCAGGCCGTTTGATGAAGACGGTGCCGGTCGAAATCGTGCCATCGGCGTTGATTTGGGTGAATTCGCCCGTCGCCGTCACGAGGCTGTTGAGATAGTTGGAGATCTCTCCCAGCGAGAGCTGCTGGGCGGCGGCCGGAAGCGACAGGGCAAGCCAGAGAAGCGGGGCGAGAAGATACTTGGTCATGGGGCGCGTCCCCTCCTGTTTCGGTCTGCATGACAGATAAGCGCTGATGCGGCCAACGCCCAATGATAAGCGATAACGTGCGCTTGCGGTTCGATATCGGGCGCCCGGGACGGTGGGCGGGCGATGCCGCGCCCGTGAGGGCGTCGGCGAGGGCGCCCGGCGGCCCGGTCAGGTCTCGGGGATCAGGATCTCGCGCTTGCCAACATGGTTGGCCGGGGTGACGACGCCCTGCTCTTCCATCTGTTCCACCAGCCGCGCGGCCTTGTTGTAGCCGATGGCGAGCTTGCGCTGGATATAAGAGGTCGAGCACTTCCGGTCCTTCGCGACAATCGCGACGGCCTGGTCGTAAAGCGCATCCTCGCCGCCCGTGTTGCCGCCGAGGCCGAGGACGAGGTCGATATCGCCCACATCGTCTCCATCCGGCCCCTCGACGACGCCGGACTGGTAATCGGGCGGGCCGAATTGCTTGAGGAAGGTCACGATCTCTTCCACCTCCTCGTCCGAACAGAAGGGCCCGTGGACACGGGTGATCTTGCCGCCACCGGCCATCCACAGCATGTCGCCCATGCCCAGGAGCTGTTCGGCCCCCTGTTCGCCCAGGATCGTGCGGGAATCGATCTTGCCGGTGACCTGGAAGGAGATCCGCGTCGGGAAGTTCGCCTTGATCGTGCCGGTAATGACGTCGACCGACGGGCGCTGGGTCGCCATGATGAGGTGAATGCCCGAGGCGCGCGCCATCTGCGCCAGCCGCTGGATGCAGGCCTCGATCTCCTTGCCCGCGACCATCATCAGGTCGGCCATCTCGTCGACGATGACGACGATATAGGGCAGGGTTTCCGGCTGGATCTCTTCGGTTTCCCAGATGGGTTCGCCCGTCTCGTCGTCGAAGCCTGTCTGGACGGTGCGCGAGAACATCTCGCCCTTGCCCAGCGCGTCCTTCACGCGGCCGTTATAGCCTTCGATGTTCCGCACGCCCATCTTGGACATCTTGCGGTAGCGTTCCTCCATCTCGCCCACGACCCATTTGAGCGCGACGACCGCCTTCTTGGGGTCGGTCACGACGGGCGAGAGCAGATGCGGGATGCCGTCATAGACGCTGAGTTCCAGCATCTTCGGGTCGATCATGATCAGGCGGCATTCCTCGGGGCTGAGGCGGTAGAGCAGCGACAGGATCATCGTGTTGATTGCCACCGACTTGCCCGATCCGGTCGTCCCCGCGATCAGCAGGTGGGGCATCTTGGCGAGGTTGGCGACGACGGGCGTACCGCCGATATCCTTGCCGAGCGCCAGGGGCAGCCCGGCATTGGTGTCGCCGAAGTCCCGGTCGCTCAGGATTTCGCGCAGCACGACCTTTTCGCGCTTTTCGTTGGGGAGTTCGATCCCGATCACGCTGCGCCCCGGCACGGTGGAGACGCGCGCCGAAAGGGCCGACATTGACCGGGCGATATCGTCGGACAGGCCGATCACGCGGCTCGCCTTGAGGCCGGGCGCGGGTTCCAGTTCGTACATGGTGACGACGGGGCCGGGGCGGACACTGACGATTTCGCCCTTCACGCCGTAATCGTCGAGCACGCTTTCGAGCATGCGGGCATTCTGCTCCAGCGCCTCCTCGCTGAGGTAGTGCCGTTCGACCGACGCCGGATCGGTGAGAAGCGAAAGCGGCGGGGACTCGTAGTCGACCTCCGCCTCATCGAAGCGCAAGCCGGGCTGTGCCTCGGCGACGGCGGCTTTCGAGGGCTGCGGGGCCTTCTTGACCTGCGGCTGGACCAGGCGGCGGGGCTCTTCTGGTTCCGTGACCCGCTGTGCGGTCAGGGTAGGCTCGACGCGGGGGCTTGGGGTTGGGCCAGCGGTGACGACCGGCTCCTGCCGGGGGGCGTCCTCCTGCTGGCGGCCGACGCGCGAGCGGATCACGTCGGAGATCTTGGCGCGGATGCGGGCATCGTCGCCTTCGGGGATATTCTGTCCGGTGAGCGGGGCGCGTTCGACCAGTTCCGGCTCGGGCAGTTCGTCGCGCGAGGCGCCGAGCAGCTTCGGCAGACGCAGCCTGCGGGGAGCCTCTTCTATCTCGCCGGGCTCTGCTTCTTCCGGATCCCGGGCCTGCCGCTCGCGCAATGTGCGCGCCGCGGATGCGGCGCCGGAGGCCCCACGGCCAAGGACGCGCAGGAGCGCATCGTAGAGCACGATCGTGCCGACCAGCAGGAACCGCCCGATCCGGCGCAGTTCGGCCATCGTGAAGCCGAGGACGAAGGCGCCGAAGGCGATCGTGGCAAGCGCTGCGAGGAGCGACAGCGCCTTGATGCCGAGCGCCGCCGTCACCGGTGCGACGGTCAGCAGGATGCTGAGCACGGTGTCTCCGAAGAGCCCGCCAAGGCCGAAGCTGTGCGTCCAGTCGGCCGATGGCGCAAGGGTCGAGGCATAGACGGCCAGAAGCGCGATCCAGATCGGTGCGAAGATCAGCCGCCCGATCGCCCGATCCTTGCCCATATGGGCCACGAACCGTAGCCCCCAGACCGCGAGGACGGCGGCGATGCCCCAAGTGCCCCAGCCGATGATCATGAAGAGCGGGGCCGCGACAGACGCGCCCATCCGGCCCAGCCAGTTCTGCACCGGCGCGTCGGTGGCGGACATCCAGCTGGGATCGTCGGGCGAGTAGGACCAGACCATCATGGCCACAAGGACGCCGAGGGCGATCAGCGCCAGGCCGATCAATTCCGTCCCACGCTTTTCGATCGCCGCCTGCATCTTGGTATCAAGAAGGGGGTCGCGTGCGCGTGTCTGATAGGAAGCCATCGAATATCCTCAATCGTATAGGCACTGGCGCAGGGCCGATAGGCCGCGCCGCGTGTCGTCTTCTGCCGCAACAAGCGCGACCCTGATATAGCCCCGTCCCGGATTGGCCGGCCCCGTTCCCTGGGCGAGGTAGCCGCCCGGCAGCACCTTTACGCCCGTCTCGCGCCATAGCCTGACGGTGGCGGCCTCGCCATCTTCGACCGGTAGCCAGAGGAAGAACCCCGCCTGCGGGCTGCGGTAGCCGGGGATGTCGCCGAGGATCTCGTCGGCCAGCGCGTATTTCACGGCATAGAGGGCGCGGTTCGCTTCCACATGCGCCTCGTCCCGCCAAGCCCGTTCGGCGACGGCCTGCAGGGGCAACGGCAAGGGGGCGCCCGCGTAGTTCCTGAGCTGGCCCATCCGTTTGATCGATTCCGGGCCACCTGCGACGAAGCCGGAGCGGAGACCGGGGAGGTTCGAGCGCTTGGAGAGGGAGTTGAAAAGCACGACCCGCTCGGGGTCCGCGCCGACCTCGTGCGCGACGGTCAGGACGCCGGTGGGGGCGTCGCCGCGGTAGATCTCGGAATAGCATTCGTCGGCGAAGATCTTGAAATCGTAGCGCTCGGCAAGGGCGAGAAGGGTTTTCCAGTAGTCCCGGTCGGCGACCGCGCCCTGGGGATTGGCAGGAGAGCAGATGTAGGCGACGGCGGCGCGGTTCAGGATGTCTTCGGGAAGCGATGCGTAGTCGGGCAGGTGGCCGGTCGCCTCGGTCGCGTCGACGAAGACCGGTTCGGCCCCGATCGAGAGGGCGGCGACCATGTAGACCTGATAGAACGGGTTCGGCGACAGGATGACCGGCTGCTGGCCGCCCTTGGTCTCGGGGCAGAGCGCCATGGCGGCGTTATAAAGCCCCTCGCGCGTACCGTTGAGCGCCATGGCGGCGGGTTCCGGCACGCTGTAGCGGCGGGCGATCCAACCGCGGATCGCGTCCAGAAGGCCGTCGGAGCCGGGATTGGGCGGGTAGCGGTTGAAGCCCGCGAGGTTGTCGGAAATCACCCCGCCCACCCATTGCGGGAATGGGTGCGTGGGCTCGCCGATGGTCATGGCGATTTCGTCCCCGCCCGGCGGGATGCCGTCGAGAAGGCTCCGCAGGCGCGGAAACGCGTAGTCCGGTAGGTTCGAAAACCGCTCGGGGAACATCCAAAACTGCCTCTGACGCGGGATCGTTGGCGTCCCGCTTTGGTGCCTAGCTTAGCGGGCTGGCGGTCTGTGTGTCCAGACGCGGGGTGAAGAAGGGCCGCTAGGCCTGTGTTATCTTGTGGTATTTAGGTCAGCGCAGCCTCGATCGCGGCCCCGAGCCTCAGAAGGCGGCCTTCGCCGCCCGGTGGGCCGTTCAAGAGGAGGCCTGCCGAGGGGATGCCGGTGGGGATGGTCAGGCCGCTGAGGCCCATGAGGTTGCCGATCCGGGTATTTCTCAGCGTCATGAGGTTTGCGCGTTTGAAATAGGCGTCTTCGGTGGTCAGCCGTTCGATATTGGGGGGCGCGATGGCGCAGGTGGGGCAGAGCACGGCGTCGTAGGGGGCGGTGAGCGTGGACCACTCCGCCCGGATCTCTCGGATGCGCGCCCAAGCTTGGAGGTAGGCAGCGGCAGTGACGCTTTTGCCGCCCATGATCCGCTCGACGATCTGGGCGAACATGAGATGGGCCTTGGTTTCGACGGCGTCCTGCCATTGGGCATAGGCCTCGGCAGTGTAGAGCGGACCGGCGAGGTCGAAGGCATCGTTCAGGGACGGCAGCGCGATGCGGTCGATCGTGGCCCCGGCGGCGCGGATCGCGTCGAGGGCTTGGTCGAAGCCCTTTTGGGGGGCGTCTTCCACATCGTCCATCGCGACCGTTTCGATGACCGCAAAGCGGGTGCCGGAGAGCGTCGCGTGGGCCAGATCGACCGTCGGGCCGCCGAGAGCGGCGAACATGAGGGCGGCATCCTCGACCGTCTGGGTCAGCGGGCCGACCGTGTCGAAGGATCGGCAGAGGGGGACGACGCCATCGTTCGAGAGGAGGCCGTGGGTCGTCTTGAGGCCGACGAGATCGTTCCAGGCGGCGGGGACACGGACCGAGCCGCCCGTATCCGAGCCGACCGCCGCGGCGGCGAGACCGAAGGCGACGGAGGCCGCGGCGCCGGAGGATGAGCCGCCGGGGGCGGCATGCGGGTCGTTCACGCAAGGCGGCGTGGCGGTCATCGGGTTCAGGCCGAGGCCCGAGAAGGCGAGTTCGGTCATGTGGGTCTTGCCGAGGCAGACGAGGCCTGCTGCCGTACCACGCCGCACGACCTCGGCATCGCTTTCGGGGATACGACCCGCGAGGACCCGGGACCCGGCCTCGGTCGCCGTTCCGGCGGTGTCGAACAGGTCTTTCCAGGAGACCGGCACGCCGTCGAGCGGGCCGAGGCGCCGACCGGTGTGCGCGCGGTCGCGGGCGGCTTCGGCTTCAGCGATGGCACGATCTGGGGTGAGACGGGCGTAGATGCGGTCGCCAGCCTCGTGCGCCTCGATCTTGGACAGGGTGGTCTCGGTCAGGTCGACCGGGTCGATCTGGCCCAGTTCGATCTCGCGGCCGATCTCGGCGGCGCTCATATCCTGCGATGCGTTCATTTGGCTGACGCTAGCGGCCTCTCGGCGCATGGACAATCCGGCGCGGAACCGCATATGCCCCTGACATGACTGACATCCTGATCATCGGTGGTGGACTGAACGGGACGGCGCTGGCGATCGCGCTGGCGCAGACGGGGCACAGCGTGAAGCTCCTGGATAATCGGCCGGACGAAGAGACGCCCGGGCCGTTCGACGGGCGGGCCTACGCGCTGGCACTGGCGTCAAAGCGGCTGCTGGAGGCGATCGGGCTTTGGCCGCATCTGGCAGCCGAAGCGCAGCCGATCAACGATATCAAGGTGACGGACGGGCGGCCCGGGCAGGGTGCAGCGCCATGGATGCTGCATTTCCCGTCGGACGATCTGGGCGACGAGCCGATGGGGTTCATGATCGAGGATCGGCATCTGCGCCATGCGGTGCGGAGTGTGATCGCGGAGCTTGACGGAATCGAGGTTTTGACGGGCGAGACCGTGGTGGATCAAAGCGTCGATCCGGGTGGGGTCACGGTCACGACCCAATCCGGCGAGACGCATACCGCGCGGCTGGTGATCGGCTGTGACGGGCGCGGGTCGGGCACGGGAAAGCGGGCCGGGCTCAAGCGGATGGAGTGGGGCTATGGCCAGACGGCGCTGGTGTGTGCCGTGTCGCACGAGGCGCCGCATCACGGCATCGCCCATCAAGTGTTCCTGCCGGGCGGGCCGCTGGCGATCCTGCCGCTGACCGGCAACCGCGCCTCGATCGTGTGGAGCGAAGCGGACGCGGTGGCGAAGCCGCTTGCCGCGGCGGATGACGAGACGTTCCTGCGAGCGTTCCGGCCGCGGTTCGGGGATTTTCTGGGCGAGATCGAGCTGGTTGGCGCGCGCCATGCCTTCCCTCTGGGCCTGTCGCTTGCGCTGTCGACCGTGGCCGAGCGGGTCGCGCTGGTCGGCGATGCGGCGCATGGGGTGCATCCGATTGCCGGGCAGGGTCTGAATGCCGGGTTCAAGGATATCGCGGCGCTGGTCGACGTGCTGGCCGAGGCGCGGCGGCGGGGGGAGGATATCGGATCGCTTGCGGTGCTGGAGCGCTATCAGCGGTGGCGCCGCTTTGACACAGCGTCGCTGGCGCTGGCGACGGATGCGTTCAACCATCTGTTTTCCAATGATAATCCAATCATCCGGGCGGCGCGCGATGCGGGGATGGCTGCCGTTGCGGCGCTGCCTGGTTTGCGGCGCGGGTTTGTTCGGGAGGCGGCGGGGCTGACCGGCGATCTGCCAACGCTGCTGTCGGGACGGCTGCCTTAGGCGTCTTCGACCGGGCGGGCCTCGTCAATCAGCATGACGGGGATGCCGTCGCGGATCGGGTAGGCGAGGTGGGCGGCCTTGGAGACCAGCTCGTTCCGGTCGACATCGTAGGTCAGAACGCCATGGGTCTGGGGACAGACCAGGAATTCCAGCATCCGGCGGTCGAACGGCTTTTCCGGGATCTCTTCGTCGGTCACTGCATCACCTCTTCTGCGGAACCGCCGCGGAGCGCGTATTCGATCAGCGTCACCAGCGTCTCGCGCCGGGTTTCCAAGGACGGTGCTTCGAGAAGCGCCTGCTTATCCTCCGGATCGAAGGGGCACAGCATCGAAAGGGAGTTGATGAGCAGCTCATCCTCGGCCTCTTTCAAGCTTTCCCAATCGGTTGAAAGCTGCTGATCCTCGAAGTACCGGCCCAGTAGATCCAGGAAGGCCTTCTTGTCGAAATCGCGATCATGCTCGACGGGGCCCATGTCGCGGTCGAACCCGTCCCAGGTGACATCGCAGCGGCGGTAGGGCGTGAAGCCTGCGACCTCTTGCTGGATGCGAAAGCGGGACATGCCGCTGAGCGTGACCATGTAGCGTCCGTCTTCAGTCTCCGAAAACGCGGTCAGGCGGCCGGCGCAGCCGATATGGTGAAGCTTGCTCTCTTTCGAGCCGGGGGCCTGATAGGGCTGCACCATGCCGATCAGGCGGTGCTGCGTCTTCAGCGTGTCGTCGAGCATGGCCAGATAGCGCGGCTCGAAGATGTGAAGGGGCAGCCGCGCACGCGGCAGCAGGAGCGCGCCCGGCAGGGGGAACACGGGAATCGTGTCCGGCAGATCGGTGACGGGCCTCATGAGACGGAGGTAGCCCGCCACCAGCCTCAGGCAAATATGAGTGACGACAGGCGGCGGCGGCCGTTGAGCGCGATCGGATCCTGCGGCGGCAGGGCGTCGAAGATCTTGAAGAGCTGGGTCTTCGCCGCGGCATCGTTCCACTCGCGGTCACGCCGGAAGAGTTCCAGCAATTCGTCGACGGCGCCTTGCACATCGCCGCTTGCGTGGAGCGCGGTTGCCAGATCGAAGCGGGCCTGGTGGTCAGCGGGCGATGCCTCGACGGCATTGCGGAGTTCAGCCACAGGGCCGGCGCTTTCGGCCTGACGGGCGAGTTCGAGCTGGGCGTGGACCGCTTCGATTTCAGGGGCCGACGAGATGGCAGCGGGCGCGCCATTCAGGATCGCCTCGGCCTGATCGGCGTCGTCGAGCGCGAGGTAGGACCGGGCGAGACCGGCATAGGCCGCCGCGTTCTCGGCATCTTCCTGAATGATCGCGGCGAAGGTCTGGGCGGCGTCGGCGGCGGCCCCTTCGGCCAGCATCTCTTCCGCGGCGGCGATGGCGTCGGCGAGGCCGCCTTCCTCTTCACCGCCCAGAGCGGCGACGCGTTCGACAAACGCGTCGACCTCGGACTGGGGCAAGGCGCCCTGGAAACCATCGACCGGCTGGCCCTGGAAGAAGGCATAGACGGTGGGGATCGACTGGATCCGCAGTTGAGCGGCGATCGCCTGGTTCTGGTCGACATCGACCTTCACCATCTTCACGCGCCCGCCCGCCTTTGTCACTGCCGCCTCGAGCGCGGGGCCAAGCGTCTTGCACGGCCCGCACCACGGCGCCCAGAAATCCACGATCACGGGGGTCGTCTGCGACACCTCGACCACGTCGGCCATGAAGGTGGCTTCGGTGCTATCCTTGATGAGGTCGCCCGCGGGCGCCTCTGGCGTCTGTCCTAGTTCCAGCATCGTCTCGCTCCTCGAGAGGTTGCCTGTCATATGTGCGGCCTTCCGCCGCTTGTCAAAGGAACTGGGTCAGAGATCGAAGGTCGAGATCACCGGCGCATGGTCGGAGGGCTTTTCCCATCCCCGGACGTGACGCAGGATGCGGGCCTCCTTGTGCGCACCGGCGATGTCTGGCGTGGCCCAGACGTGATCGAGCCTGCGGCCCTTGTCGGCGTTGTCCCAATCGGGGGAGCGGTAGGACCACCAGGAATAAAGGTTGCCCTCCGGAATGTGGTCGCGGACGACATCGACCCAGCCGCCGGCCTCTTGCGCTTCGCTCAGGTGGTCGACCTCGACCGGCGTGTGGCTGACGACCTTGAGGAGCTGCTTGTGGCTCCAGACGTCATCCTCGCGGGGGGCGATGTTCAGATCGCCGACGAGAATCGCGCGTTCGGGACGCGCGCTGCGGAATGCGCGGGTCATGTCGGTGAGATAGTCGAGCTTCTGGCCGAACTTCTCGTTCTTGTCACGGTCGGGGATGTCGCCACCGGCGGGAACGTAGTGATTGTGGAGGACCACGCCGTTGGGAAGGCGCGCCGCGATATGGCGGGCATGGCCGAGCCCGGCAAAATCCTCTGACCCCGCCTCTTCCAGGGGCAGTTTCGAGAGGATCGCGACGCCGTTATACCCCTTCTGCCCGCGCCCCACGAGGTGGGTGTAGCCGAGCGCCGCGAACCCCTCGCGCGGAATTTTTTCGAAGGGCGACTTGCATTCCTGCAGGCACAGAACGTCCGGTGTTTCGGCTTTCAGGAAATCAATCACGAGCTGCTCGCGCAGGCGGACGGAGTTGATGTTCCAGGTCGCGAGGGTGAGCGGCATCGCGGTTCCAGTTTTGTCTGTTGGTCCCCGGTCCTTAGCGCCACGGGGCGGCAATTGGAACGGGGATCAGCCGATCGATGCGGCCGCCCCGGCAATCCCACTGACAAAAAAACCCGGGCACATGGCCCGGGCAAGTCCAACAGGGAGGTGGTGCCGTATCCCCGACACCTGGGCTTCGATCCCCGAACGCGGCCTATAAGGCAACAGTTCCGCGTCCGGTTATCCTGCTCACGCAACCAATCTGTAGCCGCCAGATTCGGTCACAAGAAGGCGGGCATTGGACGGATCCGGTTCTATTTTCTGGCGAAGACGGTAAATGTGTGTCTCAAGCGTGTGAGTCGTGACCCCGGCATTGTAGCCCCAGACCTCGTGCAACAGAACGTCGCGGGGGACCACGCCCTCGCTCGACCGGTAGAGGAACTTGAGGATGTTCGTCTCTTTCTCGGTCAGGCGAACCTTCTTCTCGTCCTCGGTGAGCAGCAGCTTCTGGGCGGGCTTGAACGTGTAGGGCCCAAGCTGGAACACCGCATCTTCCGATTGTTCGTGCTGGCGCAGTTGAGCGCGGATCCGGGCCAGCAGCACCGGAAACTTGAACGGCTTGGTGATGTAGTCGTTCGCCCCGGCATCAAGGCCAAGGATCGTGTCGCTGTCGCTATCGTGGCCCGTCAGCATCACGATAGGGCATTTCACGTTCTGCTTGCGCATCAGCTTGCAGAGCTCGCGGCCATCCGTATCCGGCAGGCCCACATCGAGAATGACGAGATCATAGAGCTGCTCACGCGCCTTTTCCATCGCGCCCGAGCCCGATCCGGCCTCGAACACGTCGAAATCCTCGGTCATCACAAGCTGCTCGCTCAGCGCTTCGCGCAGATCATCGTCATCGTCGACGAGCAGGATTTTCTTCAATTGTGCCATCGCACCCTCCTCACAACGTCTTTACCGCCAGATGAGCGCGGGCCGCAGCGGCGACAAGCATTGCTGCAAAGTGCTCACGCCGACGTGTCGCTTTGGCGGGATATGTTTCAATTTATGGCATCGGGTCGTATGTCGATACGGTCATTTGCAGGGATCACCGCATGCTTTTCACCCCGACTCATGCCGAACAACGCAGTCGCGCGGCGCATGACCTGCGCCTCGGGCGGCCGGTGCGGGTCGACGGCCCGGAGGGGGGTGCAGCCGTCTTTGCCGCCGAGACGCTGACGGAGGAACGGCTGACGCAGGCCCGCGCGATCGGGCGGCCGGTTCTGGCCATTACCGCCTGGCGGGCGGAAACGCTGAAGGTTCAAGTCTATGATGGCGATCTGGCGCGGCTCGCCGTGCCGGAGACGGAGGGGCTGCGCTGGATCAGCGGCGTGATCGACCCGGCGCGCGATCTGTCGATGCCGATGAAGGGGCCGTTTAAGGCCGAGCGCGGCGGGTCGGCGGACGTCTCGCGCGCGGCGATTTCCTTGGCGAAGGGCGCGCATCTGCTGCCGGCGGCCTTGCTTGTGCCGCTTTCGGAACCGACGCCGGATCTGCTGTCTTTGACGGTCGAGGCGGCGCTTGACGATCAGTTGGTGGCCTTGTCCCCTGTCTCCTCGGCGCGTGTTCCGCTGGCCGCGGCCAAAGACGCGCGGCTGCACATCTTTCGCGAACCCGGCGGTGAGGAGCATTACGCGATCGAGATCGGGTCGCCCCGGCGGGATGCGCCTGTGCTGGCCCGCCTACACTCCGCCTGTTTCACCGGGGATCTGCTCGATTCGCTGAAATGCGATTGTGGCCCGCAATTGCGGGCGGCGCTGGCCCAGATGGGGGCGGAAGGCAGCGGTATCCTGCTCTATCTCAATCAGGAGGGACGCGGCATCGGGCTGGCCAACAAGATGCGGGCCTATGATCTGCAGGATCAGGGGTTCGATACGGTCGATGCGAACCACCGTCTGGGGTTCGAGGATGACGAACGTGATTTCCGGATCGGGGCGCAGCTGTTGCGGTCGCTGGGTGTCTCGCAGGTGCGGCTGATGACGAACAATCCGGCCAAGATTGCACGGATGGAAAGCTGTGACATCGCCGTTGCTGAGCGTGTGCCACTGCGTGTCGGGGAAACGCCGGAAAACAGCGGGTATCTGGCAACGAAAATCGCGAAGTCCGGCCATCTGACATGACGCCAGCCGACCTTGTGGTGTCTCCCTCGGGGCTGCGGTTTCGCGGGCGGCGCTTTCCCTGCACGATCGGGCGAGGCGGCGTGACGGATGCCAAGCGCGAAGGGGACGGGGCGACGCCGCGGGGGGTGCACCGTATCGTGGGCCTCCTTTACCGGCCCGACCGCCTGTCCCGGCCTGTGGATTGGGCCGTCCCGATCCGGCCCGGGGATCTTTGGTCGGACGATTCGGAGGATCCTGACTACAACCTGATGGTCCGCGCGCCGCATCCCTACTCTCACGAAAGGCTGCGCCGGTCTGATCCGCTCTATGATCTTGTCTTGATCACCGATTGGAACTGGCCGCAGGCGCGCAAGGGCGATGGGTCGGCAATCTTCGTGCATCGGTGGCGCAAGCCCGGCCACCCGACGGAGGGGTGTGTCGCATTGGCCCCCGACCACCTGCGCTGGATCGTGCCACGTATCGGGTACGAGACCCGGCTGATCGTGCTCTAGACGGGGCGCTCCCCGAACAGAGCGGATCCGATGCGGACGTGCGTCGCGCCCAGCACGATCGCGGTCTCGAAATCGGCGCTCATGCCCATGGAGAGCTGATCAAGCCCATTCCTTGCGGCGATCTTCGCGAGGAGCGCGAAGTGCAGTGCCGGTTCCTCCTCTGCCGGGGGGATGCACATGAGGCCCTTTACGGGAAGCCCCAGATCGCGGCAGAGCGTGAGCAGAGCGTCGGTTTCGTCGGGAGAGACACCGGCTTTCTGATCCTCCTCCCCGGTATTCACCTGCACGAAAAGGTCCGGGCACCGCCCCTCCTCTCCAGCGACCCGCGCGATCGCCCGGGCGAGCTTGGGGCGATCCACTGTCTGGATCACGTCGAAGAGGCCGATCGCCTGGCGGACCTTGTTGGTCTGAAGCGGCCCGATCATGTGCAGTTCGACATCCGGAAACCGCTCTCGAAAGGCTGGCCACTTGCCTTGCGCCTCCTGCACCCGATTCTCTCCGAATACGCGGTGGCCTGCTTTCAGGACGTCCTCGACCCGTTCATCGGGCTGCTTCTTGGAGACAGCAACGAGCATAACGGATCCTGTAGCACGTCCCGCTTTATCCTCCGCCGCCCTCACCCGCGCGGCAATCTCATCCAGCGCCATCATCCCTCCAAACGAAAAGAGCGGGCCGAAGCCCGCTCTTTAAGGTAACCGAATTTGGTATTCGATTAGAAGCTCATAGCCAAGCCGAGCGACCACTGCTCGATCTCGCCATCTTCGAAATCACCGTCCTGATCATCATCAATGATATCGTCAGCTTCGCTCACGCTGTAGCCGAACTGGGCTTCAAGTCCACCACCAAGATCGTAGTTGGCGATGAAGCCAAAGCCACGGGTATCAAGGAACACGTCGTTTTGGCCGAGGACCCATTCGTCATACTCACCGTAGTTCACAGCAAGCGTGAGGGCATCGATCGTGTAACCAATGGCAAGGCCGAAGTGGGTTGGATCGTAGTCCTCACCGAGCGCATCTTCAAACTCATCGCTCAGGTTAGCCTGAGAGTAGTTGAGAATGACGTCGATGTCGCCAAAGTTGAGGTCAGCGGAGATACCGATGATGTCTGCCGAAGCATCATCGCCAACACCAAGGTCGAGACCGCCAACGGTCTGGTAACCAAGACCAACCGTGTGCTCATCACCGAAGAGCGGGAAGGTGTAGTTAGCACCAATGCCGAACACCGGATCACCCTGATCGACGTCAATTACATCGTCGATATCA
Source organism: Aestuariibius violaceus (assembly GCF_040779325.2). Taxonomy (NCBI): domain Bacteria; kingdom Pseudomonadati; phylum Pseudomonadota; class Alphaproteobacteria; order Rhodobacterales; family Paracoccaceae; genus Aestuariibius; species Aestuariibius violaceus. Next base: position 792,706 of record NZ_JBFONT020000001.1, on the reverse strand, counting down.
CCGGTGTTGTCGTCGATCTCGAGAGACGCGGCAAAGTTGAAGTCACCGAAAGCGTAGTCATAACGGGCAACCTGACCATCATAGAACTCGCCATCGAAGCCGTTGTTACCGTTGTAGCCAAGATGCTCGTTGCTATCGATGATGTCAGCACCGATGATCGCTTCCTGGAGGACGCGGTCAAAAGCACCGTCGGTATCACCCATCGTCAGAGTGCCGAACGCGCCCGACACGAAGACCGAGAAGTCATCTTCCACGTCCGTCTCAACGCCGCCTTCAGCTTCTTCCAGGCCGATCTCGGCGCCGAAGGTGAGGCCAGCATCGCTCGTGCCGGAAAGCGTGAAGTCGACGTTGATGTCGGTGTGGAACTGGGTCTCGATGTCGTCCTCGACAAAGCGATCAACGACTTCATCAGCATCATCATCGACGCCAACAAATTGCGAACCACCGAAGATACCCATCTCGGCCGAGCCGGAGAGGCTAACTTCCGCAGCAGCGAAGCCGGCGGTCGCGAAGAGCGCGGTCGTCGCAAGCAGGATGTTTTTCATGGTTTCCCTCATTTCTTTTTACGGCCCACGCGCCAACACCGGCATTCGTTGGGTCGGCGCCTATTTCGCGCTATGGCCCGTGTGATTCAATGCTCTGAGGCCCAGAGGCTGGACATAGCTGATCGGATGATGCGCTGGTGCCACACTGCCTTTCGGGCCAGTGGATGCTGAAAACGCCTTGTCCGGCCCCAGTCGGGTCTGTAGGAGGTTGCGGCACGCCGGCGTAATCGGCAAAGCCAATGCAGGAAGGACCATGACGTTCGGCATTTTTCCGTTACGGTTTAGGGATCTGGCCGCGATCTTGGGCGTCTTGCTGCTGGCCGCTTGTGCGGCGGGCGACAATCCCGAACAGCGCGCCGAGCGGCGGGGTGCCGCAGACGCGCAATCGGTCAATATCGACCGACCGGATCCGAATCGGGAAACCATCTTCGATTTGTTCCGGCCAGGCGACGCCGACGACCAGTTCGCGGTAAACAAGTACATCTGGGCCGCGTCGCTCGAGGTGCTTTCCTTCTTGCCCGTGCAATCCGTCGATCCCTTCACGGGCGTGATCGTCACGGGCTTCGGAACTCCACCCGGCGGCGGCCGCGCCTATCGCGCGACGGTCTATATCACCGATCCGGCCCTTGACGCGCGTTCGCTCAACGTTGCGCTTCAGTCCCGCAACGGACCGGTCAGCGTCGAAACCCAGCGTGCTGTTGAGGATGCCATCCTATCGCGCGCGCGCCAACTGCGCATCGCCGACGAGAACCTCTGACCTGAGCGGACCCCTCCCCGGGGCGCCGCCGACCCCACGAGAGCCATGACCCGCTACGACCCCGCGACCACCGAGCCGAAATGGCAGAAAGCCTGGGACGAGGCGCAGACCTTCCGCGCCACGATGGAGGGTGATCGGCCCAAGTATTATGTGCTCGAGATGTTCCCCTATCCGTCGGGGCGCATCCATATCGGGCATGTCCGCAACTACACGATGGGCGACGTGATCGCGCGCTACAAGAAGGCGACCGGTCATAATGTCCTGCACCCGATGGGCTTCGATGCCTTCGGGATGCCTGCGGAGAATGCCGCCATGGCCTCGGGCGGGCATCCCAAGACCTGGACCTACGACAATATCGACACGATGGTCGCGCAGATGAAGCCGTTGGGTTTCGGGATCGACTGGTCGCGAATGTTTGCGACCTGCGACCCGGAATATTACGGCCAGCAACAGGCGCTGTTCCTCGACTTTCTCGAGGCGGGCCTCGTCACCCGGCGCGAGGCAGAGGTGAACTGGGATCCCGTCGATATGACGGTGCTCGCCAACGAGCAGGTGATCGATGGCAAGGGCTGGCGGTCCGGCGCGGAAGTGGAGCGCCGGGCACTGACCCAGTGGTTCTTCAAGATCTCGGCTTATTCGGAAGAGCTGCTGGACGCGCTCGACCAACTGGACGACTGGCCTGCACGGGTCAAGCTGATGCAGGCCAACTGGATCGGGAAGTCGCGCGGCCTGCAATTCTCTTTCCCCGTGATCGACGCGCCGGAGGGATTCGGAGAGATCGAGGTCTTCACGACCCGCCCCGATACCCTGATGGGCGCGTCTTTCGTCGCGATCTCGCCCGATCACCCGCTGGCCAAACACCTCGAAGCGGCCAAGCCCGCCGTCGCAGCCTTCAACGCCGAGTGCCGGAAGGGCGGGACCACGGCAGAAGCTATCGAAACGGCGGAAAAACTGGGCCTCGATACGGGGATTCGGGTGCGCCACCCGCTCGACCCGGATTGGGAGCTGCCGGTCTGGATCGCCAACTTCGTGCTGATGGAATACGGCACAGGCGCCCTCTTCGGGTGTCCGGCGCACGACCAGCGCGACTTGGACTTTGTGCGGAAATACGACCTGCCCGTCATCTCCACCTATGTCCCGATCGATGGCGAGATCACCCTGCCCGAGGATGGCGGTGATCCGTATGTCCCGCCGAAAACCGAACAAGTCCACTACACCAAGCTGGTCGCCGGAGATGCTTACCAGACTGGAGAGGAAGCCATCGACGCCGCCATCGCTCTCGCCGAGCAAAGGGGCATCGGCGAAGGTGTAACCAAGTTCCGCCTGCGCGACTGGGGCCTCTCGCGCCAGCGCTATTGGGGCTGCCCGATCCCGGTGGTCCATTGCGACGCCTGTGGCGTTGTCCCCGAGAAGAAAGAGAACTTGCCCGTCCGCCTGCCCGACGATGTCAGCTTTGACATCCCGGGCAATCCGCTTGACCGCCATCCAACCTGGCGCGACACCACCTGCCCTGCCTGTGGCAAACCGGCCAAGCGCGAGACGGATACGATGGACACCTTCGTCGATTCGTCCTGGTATTTCGCCCGTTTCACCGCGCCCCATGCCGAGACGCCCACGGATATGGAGGCCGCGCAGTACTGGATGAATGTCGACCAGTATATCGGCGGCATCGAGCATGCGATCCTGCACCTGCTCTACTCCCGGTTCTTCGCCCGCGGGATGATCAAGACCGGCCACCTGCCCGAGAAGGCGGCCGAACCCTTCGATGCGCTCTTCACGCAAGGGATGGTCACCCACGCGATCTATGTCACGCGCGACGAAAAGGACCGGCCCGTCTACCACTTCCCCGAAGACGTGGAGATCCACGAAAGTGGTGCCCGGCTGGGCGCGACGGGCGAAGAGGTGGAGATCATCCCGTCGGCCAAGATGTCGAAGTCGAAGAAGAACGTCATTGATCCGGTCAACATCATCGAACAGTTCGGCGCCGATACCGCCCGCTGGTTCGTCCTCTCCGACAGCCCCCCCGAGCGCGACGTCGAATGGACGGCCTCGGGCGCCGAAGCCGCCAACAAGTTCCTCGCCCGCATCCATCGCATGGCGACCGAAATCAGCGAGGAGCGCCCGCACGGGAGCGACGAGCGGCTGCTGAAAGAGCTGCACAAGACGATCGACGATGTGACCAAAGGCATCGAAAGCTTCGGCTTCAACGCCGCCATCGCCAAGATCTACGCTTTCGCCGGGACCCTCCAGAAAGCGCCCGCCAGCGGCACCAAGCACGACGGGCTCAAGACCCTGGCGCAGCTGATGGCACCGATGACCCCCCACCTTGCCGAAGAGGTCTGGCAGATGCTCGGCGGCGACGGTCTGATCGCCAACGCCCCTTGGCCAGAAGCCGACGAAAGCCTGCTGACCGAGGATACGGTGACCCTGCCGATCCAGGTCAACGGCAAGCGCCGGTCGGAAATCAGCGTGGCAAAGGACCTGCCGAAATCCGAGATCGAGGCGCTCGCTCTCGCAGACGATGCCGTGCAGCGCGCCCTCAACGGTGGCGCGCCGAAAAAGCTGATCGTCGTCCCCGGACGGATCGTCAATGTGGTCATTTGACATAAAGCCTCTTCTTGGCGCCATGCTGCTATCTTATTTGGGCGCCTGCGGTTTTCAGCCCGCCCTGGCCCCCGGCGCCCCTGCGACGACCCTTCAAAGCCGTATCCTCATTGAAGAACCGGACGATCGCGCGACATTCCTGATCGCCCAGCGCCTGGAAGAGCGTCTTGGCCAGCCGACGGCCCCCGACCTGTCCCTCGACGTCAGCCTCGCCATTGAGGAGCGCCCCGCCGCCTTCACCTCCGACCGAGAGATCACGCGCTACACGCTCGAAGGCGACCTGACCTACAGCGTTACGGACACAACCGGTCGGACCGTTGCAAACGGCACGGTCCGCAGCTTCACGGCTTACTCGGCCACCGGGACGACCGTCGCCACGCTCGCGGCAGAGGAAGACGCCGAAGATCGCCTGGCGATCGCTTTGGCCGACCTTCTCGTCGCCCGCCTGATCGCCGAAATACCGCCAGAGCCCACCATTGCGGTCTCTGGCAGCGCCTCGGCGGGCCTCACGCGCCGATGAAGCTCTCGGCCCGCGACGCCCGCGCCTATATCGCGAGGCCCGACCGATCCCGCGCCGGGATCCTGATCTACGGTCAGGATCCGATGCGCGTCGCCGATATGCGCAAGGCGATGACAGGCGCGCTGACGGGCCCCAACGCAGCCGAGGAAATGCGCCTGACCCGCATTCCCGCCGCCGATCTGCGCAAGGAACCGGCCCTCCTCCTCGATGCGGTCAAGGCGCAGGGCTTCTTTCCCGGCCCCCGGGTGGCTTTGGTCGAAGATGCGACCGAGACCGTAGCAAAGGCCATCGACGCCGCCCTCCAGGATTGGCGCGACGGCGATGCGCAGATCGTGGTGACAGCGGGCCAACTCCCCCCCAAGGGCGCACTCCGCAAGATGTTCGAAGGCCACCCAAACGCCTTCGCGATCCCGCTCTACGATGAGCCGCCCAGCGCCGACGACATCGCCGATGCGCTGACCGCGGCTGGTCTCGACCGACCCGGACCGGACGCAATGGCCGCGCTGACGGCCTTGTCCCGCAAGTTGGAGCCCGGAGATTTCCGCCAGACGGTCGAGAAGCTCGGCCTTTACAAGCGCGGCGATCCGGAACCGCTGAGTGCGGAGGATATCGCCGCCTGCGCGCCTCTTTCCGTCGAGGCGGCGTTGGACGATATCCTCAACATCGCGGCCGAGGGTGCGACGCACGAAATCGGGCCGCTCATGTCGCGCCTTGCCGCACAGGGTGTGACCCCCGTGACCTTGTGCATCGGCGCGACGCGCCATTTCCGCCAGCTTCACACCGCCGCCTCGGATCCCGGCGGCGTGGGGCAGGGCATGGGCCGCCTGCGCCCACCTGTCTTCGGGCCGCGACGCGACAGGATGGGCCGTCAGGCGAGCACATGGGGCCGTCCGCGCCTGGAAAAAGCGCTGCAAATCCTGATCGATACCGATCTCCAGCTGCGGTCGACCTCCCGCGCGCCGGCGGCGGCCTTGATGGAGCGGGCGCTGATCCGGATCGCAATGCTGAACCGGCCCTGACAGCAGCTTTAGCCGACGCGCCGCCCGCGAGACCACGTTCCAGTCGTCCGAACGACGCCTCCATCGGTCGAGACCCGCACCAGATCGGCCCGCAGACCGGGCTTTAGCGCTCCGCGATCGTCTAGCTCCAGCCGTTTTGCCGGGGTCGCCGTTACGGTGGCGATCGCGCGCGGCAGATCCTCCCAGATCTCGCCCAGGCGCATCGCGGATTGCAGGAGGGCCGCCGGCACGTAGTCGGACGAAACGATATCGATCAGCCCGTCTTCGGCCAGTTCCGCCGCCGAGACATTGCCGGAATGGGATCCGCCGCGGATCAGGTTTGGCGCGCCCATGATAACGGCAAGACCCGCCTTCTGCGATGCATGGGCGGCTTCCAGCGTGGTCGGAAACTCGGCCAGCGTCGCTCCGTGGCGGGCAGAGGCTGCGACATGCTCTTCCGTGGTATCGTCGTGGCTCGCCAGATGCGCGCCGACCCGCTGCACGAAAGCCACCGCCGCCGCCTCGTGACGGTCTCTGACCCGATCGCCAAGCTCCACCTGCTCCCTGATGTGGTCATGAAACTCGGCCTCGCTCAGTCCCTTGCCCATGACGTAGGCCTTCAACTTCTCCACGTCCCGGAACTGTCGCTGACCGGGCGTGTGGTCCATCAGGCTGACCAGCCCGACCCGATCCTCCGGGCCGAAATCATCCAGCTCTTCCGGCAGCGTCTCAGAACAGATCTCGGCCCGCAGGTGCAGGAAATGACTGATGCGCAGGGCGCCCTGGTCGCGCAGCGCAAATAGTTCGTTTGCGAGGTTACGGGCATAGGGCAGATACCGGCTCTTTCCTTCCACCACCGAGCCAAGCCGCATCGCGTCGAAAACGGTCGTGATCCCGGCCCCGGCCAGTTCCGCATCATGGGCGACGATCGCCGCCATGTGAGGCCAAGCGACACCCGGCCGCGGTTCGATATGCCGCTCGAGGTTGTCGGTGTGCACCTCGATGAGCCCCGGCATCACCAGATCGCCGCCGCAATCGATGGCCCCGGCGGGCACCCCGGACCCGCTGTCAACCGCCCGGATCTCGTCGCCCGAGATGACGAGGGAGCCGAGGACAACCTCGTCTTGCAGAACCAGCCGCGCGTTGGCTAGCACAGTCTCACCGGTGACGGTTTCAGGGGATTGCTGCAACATGACTTCTTTCCGAAGATTTGCCATCTACGTGGTGCCCGAGGGTGACCTTTACCGGTACGGCGCGGATTGGCTGGGATGGGATAGTGTAACAGGCGCTGAGGCCCTGCCGCCCGACATGCCGGGCCTGCCCGCTCCGGCAGCGGATCTGAAGGAGCGGCCCCGCAAGTACGGATTTCACGGGACGATCAAACCGCCGATGCGACTCGCCGACAGCAAGACACCTGCAGACCTGCAAACCGCCCTTGCCGCTTTCTGCGAGAGGCGAGCGCCGGTCAATTGCGGGCGGCTGACCGTCCGGCGCCTTGGCCGGTTCATCGCGATCGTTCCCGACGCGTCTGTCCCGGCGCTCAGCGATCTTGCGGCGCGAACGGTCGAAGCGCTCGATGACTTCCGCATGCCGCCCTCTGACACCGAACTCGCTCGCCGCCGGGGGAGCGGTCTGACCGCTCGGCAAGACGAGCTCCTCCTGACATGGGGCTACCCCTATGTGATGGAGGAGTTTCGCTTCCACCTGACCCTCACCGGCCCGCTCGTGCCCGATCAGGCCGAGAGCATCCGTGCGGTGCTTGCAGAGCACTTCGCGCCGGTTCTCTCTGATCCCTTTGTCATCAGATCGCTCGCGCTGATGGGGGAGGATGCGGAAGGGCGGTTTCATCTGATCTCCAGGGCCTCTCTCGACGGGTAGAGCGCCGCGCGGGCCGCAGCGACGGTCTGGTCCAGTGGCCCGCTATTGTCGAGATGTGTGACGGCCAAGCTGTTGGGCAAGCGGACCTCTGCCCGCGACAGCCGCTTGAGGATCTCCTCCGGCCGCTCCCGGCCGCGGTCAGCGAGGCGGGCCGCCAGGATCTCGGGCGCGGCGGAAACCGACAGGACCGCGAGGCGCCCGAAGACGCACTGCGCCTCTTCCAGCACGGTGCGCGAGAGATTGGCCAGTACCTCGGTGCCTGTCTGGACCCGGTCAAGATCGGTCGTCGCAATCCCATAGCGCAGCTCATGGGCGCCCCAGCTGAGCGCGAAGGCGCCGGCCGCCTCCTGATCCCGAAACTCCGCTTCGGTGGCCGAGAAGAAATCCTCGCTATCGGGGTCGAGCGGCCGGGTGATCGTCCGTTTGGCAACCCTCAGATGCGGCTCCGCCGCGGCAAGCGCCCGCATCAGGCTGTCCTTGCCGACGCCGGACGGCCCGACGATTGCGATAAGGCGCCCCTTGGTCACTGCATGACCGGCGTGAAGCGCGAGACGTCGATCTCGCGATCGGCCACGCGCGCCCGCGCCTCTGCGTCGTGGAAGATGCCGACGATTGCAGCGCGCCGCGCCTTCGCCTCTGCGATCATCTGCAGCACGGTTTCGCGGTTCACCGGGTCGAGGCTCGCGGTCGGCTCGTCCAACAGCAGGGCCGGATACTCCGCGGCAAAACCCCGCGCGATGTTCACGCGCTGCTGCTCTCCACCCGAAAACGTGGTCGGCGAGAGCGACCAGAGCGCGACCGGGATGCGTAGCCGCTCAAGCAGGCCCTCGGCCCGCGTCCGCGCGCTGTCTTCGTCGATGCCGCGCAGCAGAAGGGGCTCTGCCACCACCTCGACCGCGGGAACGCGGGGCACGACCCGCAGGAACTGGCTGACGAAACCCAGCGTCTCGCGGCGCAGGCGGATGATCTCCTGCGGGTCGGCCTGGGCGATATCGACGCAGCCGACGAGGATCCGCCCGCCGCTCGCGCGGTAATTGCCGTAGAGGATGCGCATCAGCGTCGACTTGCCGGCGCCTGACGCGCCCGTCAGGGCCACGCATTCGCCGGGCATAACCGTCATCTCCGCATCGGCGAGAACCGGGATCTCTACACCGCCCTGATTGTGCAGCGTGAAGGATTTGCGGACGTTTTCGATCTGGATCATCTGACGTGCCTCACACTTGCAGAACCGAACTGACCAGAAGCTGCGAATAGGGGTGCTGGGGATCGTCGAGCACCTGATCGGTCAGCCCTGCCTCGACGACACGGCCACCCTTCATCACCATCACACGATCGGCCAGCAGACGCACGACGGCCAGATCATGCGTGACGAGGATCACCGAAAGACCCATCCGCCGTACGAGCCCGCGCAACAGGTCGAGAAGCCGCGCCTGCACGCTGACGTCGAGCCCGCCCGTCGGTTCGTCCATGAAGACGAGCCGCGGCCCCGAGACGAGCGAGCGGGCGATCTGCAACCGCTGCTGCATCCCGCCGGAGAAGGCGGCGGGCCGATCGTCGATCCGGTGCGTGTCGATCTCCACCCGCTCTAGCCAGTCCGACGCCGCTTCGCGGATACCGCCGTAATGGCGTGCGCCGACGGCCATCAGACGTTCGCCCACATTGCCACCGGCGCTGACCCGAAGCCGCAGACCGTCGCGAGGGTTCTGGTGAACGAAGGCCCAGTCGGTGCGGGACAGCATCCGCCGCTCGGGCTCGGACATTGTCAGGGTGTCGCGCAGGCCCTCGGCGCGGGTGCTGTAGATGACCTCGCCCTCATCGGGGGCGAGATGCCCGAAGAGGCAATTGAGCAGCGTCGACTTGCCCGATCCGCTTTCACCGACGATCCCCATCACCTCGCCCTCGAACAGATCGAAAGAGACATCGGTGCAGCCGATATTGCCGCCGTAGCTTTTGCCGAGGTTTCGGACGGAGAGAAGGGGGGTCATGATTGTGCCTCTTGAAACTTGCGAATGCGGTCGCGCAAAGCATCTGGTTGCTCGATATGCAGGATATGCCCGCCCTTCATCAGCTCGAAAGGCGCATCCAATTCCTTCGCCATCAACCGGGCGCCGCGGTGGGTCTGCGGATTGCCGCGCCCCGCAATGACAAGCGCCGGGGCCGTGACGTCGGGCAGCCGTGGGCGCGCGTCATAGGAGAAGGCGGCGGTCAGGGCATCCTCCATACCGCCGCGATCCATCTGTGCGATCAGCGGCTTGATGTGACGCCCCACCGCCTTCGGTTGGCCAATACCTGACAGCGCGGCGACACCGCGCGGACCGATCAAACGGAACAGGCCCATCGCAATATGTGCGGCGAGTGTCGAAAATCGGGTCAGATGAACCGTTGGCACCGCCTCTACCGTGACGAGGGAGAGGACACGCCCTTTAAGCCGCGCCGCCAATTCAACGGCCACCATCCCGCCAAGAGAATGGCCAACGAGGTGCAGGCGGTCTGGTATTTTCGGCAAGAGAGCGTCTGCAAAGCTCTCAATCGTGGGGGTAACGGCGCGCGGCTCACTTCCGTGGCCGGGCAGGTCAGGCGTAAGACCGGCGACCCCCGCCCAGGACGCACCCGAAAGCCCGGCCCCGTGAAGCCAAACCGTCGTCATTTGGAAAGGCCCGGTATTTCTAGGAGATCAGAGAGAGAACAGGCGGTCATCCGGATACCTCGGCATAGCTCGCAAGCCGCTCGTCCAGCGTGCCGGTATGAAGCTCGAACAGGTGATTGTCGTGATCGTAGAAATAAAGCGACCGACCCTCCCCCGCAATCCGCGGACGCGGCGCGCGGATGTCGAGGCCGAGCGCCTTGGCCTTCTCGGTCGCGACATCGAGATCTTCCTCCGGGATCGCGAAGGCAATGTGATTGTAGGTCCGGTCGGGGAGGCTTTCGCCTTCCATCACCGCGACCCAAAGTCCGCCGGCGATGAAGAACTTCTCGCGGGATACAGAGAAGGTGTCGTGGCCAGAGGAATAGACCTCTTCCGCCCCCAGCAGCTCGGTCATCAGGCGGGTCATCCGGTCGAGGTCCCGGGTGATGAGCGTGATATGCGACAGGCCGGTGATCATATGCCCCCGTCTCCGATCGCGTCCGAGAAATCGGCTGGGGTCAGAACGATATCCTCGATCCCCAGAACGAAGTCGCCATGGCGCGCCGAGGTCTCGGCCTTGATCCGCGCCCATTCCTCGTCGGCCATGAAGCTCTGCCACGCGGTGCGCATCTCGTCCTCGTCCTGCCAGGCAAGCAGATAGACGAACCGCAGGCGGTGATCGTCATCGGCGACCCACATCGCCTGGATACGGAAGCCATGCTGTGCCATCAGCCGGGCGGCATGATCGCGGAACCGGTCGAGGAACGGGCCCTTATTGTCCCGCGGAATATCGTAGAGGCGAAGCTGGTTGATCATGCGGCATCCTCTCGCCGTTCGGCACAATAATCGGTGTCGGAGCAGACGAACATCCGGCTGCCGCTATCGTCGGTGATGACCTCGTCGAGGTAACTTTCGGTCGACCCGCAGAGCGCGCAGGGATGATCGGCCTTCGACGGATCGAACGGATAATCCTCGAAATCGAGGCTTACCACCTGTGTGTAAGGCGGGATCGCGTAGATCCGCTGCTCTCGCCCCGCGCCGAAAAGCTGGATCGCCGCGCTTTCAAGCTTGGGATTATCAAATTTCGGGATCGGGGAGGGATCCATCATGTACCGCTCTTCGACCCGCACCGGATACGCGTAAGCCGTCGAGATCTCGCCATTGTGCGAGATATCCTCGTAGAGCTTCACATGCATCAGTCCGTATTCCTCAAGCGCGTGCATCTTCCGCGTCTCGGTCTCCCGCGGCTCAAGAAACCGCAGCGGTTCGGGGATCGGGACCTGATAGACGAGGATCTGATCCTCGGTCAGCGGCGTCTCGGGGATCCGGTGCCGGGTCTGGATCACCGTCGCCTCGACCGTTCGCTCGGTCGTCTCGACGCCCGCGACCGCCTCGAAGAACTTGCGGATCGACACCGCGTTGGTCGTGTCGTCGCTGCCCTGGTCGATCACCTTGAACCGATCCTCCGGCGTCATCACGGCGGCGGAGACCTGCACGCCGCCCGTCCCCCAGCCATAGGGCATCGGCATCTCTCGGCTGGCGAACGGCACCTGATATCCCGGAATTGCGACGCCCTTGAGGATCGCCCGCCGGATCATCCGCTTGGTCTGCTCGTCGAGATAGGCGAAGTTGTAGTCGGTCATATGCGGCTCCAATCGCCGGGCGCGGGCCAGCCGCCTGTGCGTGTCTCAAACCAGGCGCCACCGCCCGGCGGCTGGTCTTCGGCCCGGGTGATCTCGCACCCCTTGAGATGGCAGCGCAGTAAAGCGCCGACCGCGCCATGGGCCAAGATCAGGATGTCGCCAGCGGCGTCGTCAAGCTCGGCCAACGTTGTCACCGCAGCGACGACCCGCGCCTGTGCCGCGCGCGCCCGCTCCCATCCGCGCACGGCGGTGTCGGGGTTTTCGAAGAAGGCGTCGGCTGTGCGCTCGAACTCGTCTGGCGGCAGGTAGCCCGTCGCGGACCGATCGTTTTCGCCCAGGGCGCTGATGGCCCGTATGGGCAGGGCAAGCCGGTCGGCCACGGGGGCCGCACCCTCGCGTGCCTTGGTCTCGGGGCTGCTGGCAAGCGTGGTGACGTGCGCCACTTCGGCACTGTCGGCAAAAGCCGCGTGGCGCGCGCGGCCAATATCGGACAATCCCCATTTGGGCACCGGGACCGCGGGGTCGATCACCACTTCAGCGTGGGTCAGGAAGATGAGCCGCCGCCCACTCATTCCGCAGCCTCCTGCCGCGCGCCCATTGCGTCGCGCCTCAGCTTACGGATCAGCTCCAGCTCCGATTGGAAATCGACGTAGTGCGGCAGTTTGATGTGCTCCAGAAAGCCCGTCGCCTGGATGTTGTCTGCATGGCTGAGCACGAATTCCTCGTCCTGCGCGGGGGCGTCGCCGCTGGCCTCGCCCAGCTCTTCCGCGCGCAAGGCCCGGTCGACCAACGCCATGGAGATCGCCTTGCGCTCGGAATGGCCGAAGACGAGGCCATAGCCACGGGTGAATTGGGCAGGCTCGGTCTTTGAGCCTGTGAACTGGTTCACCGTCTCGCATTCCGTCACCTCGATCTCGGCGATTTCGATGGCGAAACCAAGCTCGGGGATGTCCATCTCGACCGCGACCAGCCCCACCCGCAATTCGCCCACGAAGGGGTGGTTGCGGCCGTAGCCCCGCTGGGTCGAGTAGGCCATGCTGAGGATGAACCCCTCGTCCCCGCGCGCGAGCGACTGAAGGCGCAGCGGCCGGCCGGCCGGGAAGGCAAGCGGCGCGCGAGTCAGATCAGGCGGGACAGTTTCGCCGTCCGGTTCCGTTTGAAGAAGGTCCTCGCGTTCGAGGAAGCCCGAGACATGGGGGATGTCCTCTTCGGCCCCTTGAGGCTGAACGGCCGCGTCAGAAAGCTCGCCCCCCTCAGCCGCCAGCGCGAAGTCGATCAGGCGGTGGGTATAGTCGAAGGTCGGGCCAAGGATCTGTCCGCCCGGGAGATCCTTGAACGTCGCCGAGATCCGGCGGTCGCAGGTCATCCTTGCCGTATCGATCGGTGTGCTGGCGCCAAAGCGGGGAAGGGTCGTCCGGTAGGCGCGGATCAGGAAGATCGCCTCGATCAGGTCGCCGCGGGCCTGCTTGATCGCCAGCGCGGCAAGATCAGGATCGAAAAGCGATCCCTCCGCCATGACCCGGTTCACGGCCAGGCGAAGCTGCGACCGGATCTGAGCGATGGTCAGCTCGGCGATGCCAGGGTCCCCACGCCGTTCCTCGGCAAGCCAGGTATGGGCGTTCTCGATAGCCCGCTCACCGCCCTTGACCGCGACATACATCTAGGAATCCCCTCCGATCCGGGTGCTACGAGGCAAGGCGGCGAGCCGGTCGCCGCAGGTAAAGAAGCAGTCGAAACCCAGCGGAAAGCGGCGACGATTCCAGACGAACGCATCGTTCTCAGGCAAGGTCAGCCAGGCCTCATCCTTGATCCCGGGGCCTGTCAGACGGGCACCGTCCGCCTCGAGCCGATCCATCTCGACGATCAACGTTGCAGATTGGTCGGGGTATTCAGAGGTTCCGGCCTTGTAGGTCGTCACTGGCTGGAGATCGTTCCAGGTGCCCACGGCGAAATCCGCCTTTTCAGCCACACCGAATGGGGCGCTTGTGTGAAAGACCAACCAATCCCGAACGGCGGGGATATCGTGCGAGGGGGCAAGATGAACGACCGTCTCCAGATCCGCCAAGGTCAGCAGCATGGCGCCAGCGGCAGAGGAAAGCGGCGCGGGCGGCGCGATTCCCGACACCGTTTCGATCCGGCCAGGACGCGCCATCGCGTCCAGCGCGTGGCGGAAGATCCGCGCTGCCTCCGGCGCCGGGTTCTGAAAGCCGCCCGAGAAATCCGCATCGCGTGGGCGGTTCTGAAGGGTGGTCATGTGGCTTCCCCCCGCACCATGGTGAAGAAGTCGACCTTTGTGGCGGCTGCCTTTCTGGCCCGCGCCTTGCGCTTCGCGACCCGTTCTTCCTCCAGCGGTGCGACCAGCCCGGCCTCGATAAGGTCGTGCTGACCCGCCTCGGCGAGCGCATCGGCGAGTGCGACGATCCGGGCAGCGGCAGCGCTTCGCCCCTGCACGTAACCGTGTCCGACGGTCCCGTCCGCCAGCGCGACGGAACATCGGGTCACCGTGACTTCACCCAGATTGAAGGGCGCGCCGGTGCCACCGGCCCGCCCGCGTACCATGACCGACCCGAATTCGGGACCACGGATCAGGCGGTGCTCCGGCTCTTCCCCGATCTTCGACCACAGCGCCTGCAAACGGTCGGCAGGGGCCTTGGCAAGAGCGGACAGGCGGTTTCGGCGTTGTTCCTGGGCGGATGCGGCCATGGCGACTCGCTTCTATAAATATACAACTATACAAATCTTGTAGAAGAGGACAGGATGGTCATGCAACCCTTGCTTCGTGAATGTTTGGTGACATGGCCCGACCTGCCTTATGGACCGCGATCCGCGATCGCCTTGGGAAAGAAATCGCTGAAGGGCATTATGCCCCCGGCGAGCGGTTGCCGACCGAGGCAGAGCTGTCTGCACGCTTCAGCGTCAATCGCCACACGGTGCGCCGGGCGATTGCTGATCTGGCTTCCAGCGGGGTTCTTCGCAGCCGCCGCGGGGCGGGTGTCTTTGTGGCGAGCGCACCGCTTCTCTATCCGATCGGCGACCGCGTACGGTTTCGCAAGAACCTAGATGCGGCTGGGCGCATGCCGGGGCGGCGGATGGATTTCCTTGGCACACGCCGGCCAGACAGTGAGGAGCAGGCCGAGCTGCGCCTGCCGCCCGATGCCGAGGTGTATGTGTGCGAGGGAGTTTCCTTCGCCGACAACGTGCCGATCGCGCTTTTTCGCAGCATCTTTCCCGCGACGCTACCCGACCTTCTGGACCATCTCTCCGAGGAAAGCTCGGTGACCGAGGCGCTCCGCCGCAGCGGGGTGACCGACTACGTCAGGACCCGGACAGAGATCCACGCCCGGCGGGCCGATGCGGCGCAGGCGGTGAAACTCGGAATAGGGGAAGGCGACCCGTTGCTGGGAACGGTTTCACTCAACGCGACGCCCGAAGGCATTCCAGTGGAGTTTGGCAAGACCTGGTTTGCCGGTGACGCGGTGACGCTGTCAGTGGGGGGAGCGGGGTAGGGCCTGGGTTTCGAAAAATGGCCGACGGGAGTCCGACAAAAAGCCGACCACATGCCGATCCGAGAAATCGGGACTCAGAGCTGCTCCACGATGACGTGCCCGACCGAGAGACTAACGAACTGCCGGCTCTTCCGAACCACCCCGCCTTCGTCGATCCAGTAGACGTTGTCGAAGACCAGTTCGCCATCCGAACAGGTCTCGTCGATCCGCGCGGTGCCGTAGACGACTTCGAACACCGTGATCCGCTCCGGCTCGGGCGCGCTCAACAGACACGTCAGCCGCCGCCGGTCGATGCGGTCCTCTCCGGTCAGGTAATCATAGAACCGGATCGCGGTCCCCTCGGTGCCCAAAGCGGCGCGGATGGCGCGGCTGTCGCCCGCGACGATATCCCCGCCAAGCCCGCGTGACGCCTTGAGAAATCCCTGCTCGAAGGTCAGCGTGATCCCCTCTGGTGTCACATAAGTCGCGCCATTCGGCGTCTCGATAAGAAGCCCCATCAGGGCCTGCGCGTCGCGGTCGGGGATCTCGACGAAGATCACCTCGCCCGGCAATTGCTGGATCTGTGCCCGGGTCAGGCCGTCGCGCAGCGTCGGCCCGGGTTCGCCGGGCGTGAGCCTGTCGCGGACAATCTCTGTCGCCTGCTGGAACGGCGTTTCTTCACGATCGTCGTCGTTGGAGCAGGCGGCAAGCGCCAGAAAGCCGGCAAAGGCCAGCATGGCTGATCGAAGTCTCATCGCCAAAACCGTCCCCAACCTTCTTCCAGATCCGGGTTCTGTGCCCCGCTGACCGTCCCGTAAAGCCGTCCCGGCACGCTGACCCGCTGCCCGCCATCGCGCGTCAGAGAGTTCAACGACGTGCTGATCCGACGGCGCGATGGAGTTCCGAAGAACCAGTCGGTGGGAATGGAAACGCTAACACCCTTGTCGAAAGATCCTTCGCCGAAATCCTCTTCAGACGCATCGGTCAGGGTGAAGAAGCCGCCGACACGGAAGCCGTTATCGAACTCCCGGTCGAGCGCGAAGGTCGCGCCGCTGTCACCGGCGAGGTAGCGGCCTACATCGACCCGCCCGTAAAAGCCGTTGTCGAAATCGTAGTAGGCGCTCACATGGCCGGTGACGACGTCATAGTCCTGAAAGCCGAACCGCTGATCGAAGTCGCGCTGCTGCACGGCGTTAACCTCAGCCCCAAAGGCCCAGGGAGAATTGGCGGGAGACCACAGAAGCTCGGTCGATATGCCGCCGAACATCCGCTCGAGATAGCCGCCGGTGACACGCCCGTAGAGCTGGTCACCGGGTTTGAAGTAGTAGGCGAGGGTCAAATCCGGGATCGTGACACCGTCGGCTTCGTTGTAGAAACCGATATTGGTCCGCACGGGCTCGAGACCGGTGGGCTGGATCGGATCCCCTTCTTCCAGGTTTCCAGTTATGCGCTGCCGGAGCGCGCCCTGAAGGATCAGGTTTGGTCTGATATCGTAGCTTGCGGAAAGCTCCGCCCCGATCTCTCCCCGAACGGGTTCGGAGCTGTCGAAGGAACTGATCCGGAAGTAGGGTGCGAGGTTGTAGCGGAAGCGCTGGACGTCCGCGGGTTCGGGGGAAAGGCCGACCTCGGCGGGGGCGTCGGCGATGATGGCCCGATCGAAGGACAGTTCGGTACCGCCCGGCTGGTTTTCCAGCCGTTCCATATCGGTCCGGCGGATGGTGACGGCAGAGGCGGGCAGGCCAGTCCGCTGCGGGGTCAGGACGAAAGTCTCGACATTCGGCGGCATCGCATGGGTCAGAAGCCGCGCGATCCGGCCCATCGCCTGCGGTTCGGACCGGTAGCGGGGGTTCTCGTAGCGGACCCGTGCCACGGAGCCTCTGATGTCGAGATCGACAAGCACCAGCCCCTCGCCCTCTATCGCCTGCGCCAGCGAGCCTTCGATCGCCTCGAACCCCGCCGCTGTACTCGGATCATCCCAGGATTCGGCCGCGAGGACGTTCTGCGTCCGCACCAGAACCGGCAGCGGCGCTATGTCGAAGCCGCCGACCGTCGGCCGCTCCTTAGCGTTGATGACGATGGAGGCGCTCGCCGCGAGCTCTTCGCCGTAGAGGTAATGCAGCCCGAACTCGAAACCGGGCCTCGGGCGCCAGGAGAGGCCGACATTGACCGGTGAGGAGGCCTCGAACACCTCCGTTTCTTCCTCGAACGTGTAGGCGTCGCTGGAATACTCCGCCAGGAAGGTCAGCGTGTCCGTCACCTGATAGGACAAACCACCGAAAATCGCCGCGTCGCCGCGGAAAAGCTGGTCGGTATTCACCTCCCCGCCTTCCTCGATCTCAAGCTCAGGGCGCGTCTCGAAACCCTCGTCCAACACGCCGAGCGGATTTTCGAATCCGTCGCGGGACCCCAGCCGACCCCAGCCGAGGCCGCCGGTCACGGACAGGCGTTCGCCAATCCGCTTGGTCGCCACGAGGTATTCCGCGCTGAACCGGCCCGTGCCGAGGAAATCCCGCAAGCCCACGGCAACGGCGGGGCGGTAGACCCCCTCGTCGATAAAGCGGAAGCGCAGGTCGAAGCTTCTATCGAAGGTCTCGTCCTCGCCCGGACCGCCGAATTCATCGATGCGCGCATAACGGAAACTGCCGGACAGGCGCGGCGTGGCCTGAAAGGTGAAGGTGTTGCGGAACTGATTGACGGCGCTGCCGAAGGTCAGGGCGACCTCGCCCTCGGGCACGGTGTCGGCCGTGGGCATTTCGATCAGCCCGGGTTCACCATAGAGGTTGTAGGTATGGCCCTGCGCCGACGCCCCGGCCGCGATGAGCGAAATCGTAATGGCAAGCGCGGAGGTCGTGGCGCATGGCAGGGAGGTCTTCACGTCGCAAGCTCCGCAGGTCTATTCGCCCTACCTAGACCGATCCTGCTGCGCTTGGAAAGCCCCGTCCCGGCGGGCCTCCGCCCATTTAGCGCACGATACCTGCTTAAGGGGCGGCCCGGTCGAGCCATTGCAGCGCCCCCTGCCCTGCCCAACGGCCCGTTGCCAGACAGCCGGTGAGCAGATAACCCCCGGTCGGCGCCTCCCAATCAAGCATCTCGCCCGCGCAGAAAACCCCTGGCCGGATCCGGATCATAAGGTTCGCGTCGAGATCGGAAAAGCGAACGCCACCTGCTACCGATATGGCCTCGTCGATCGGGTGCGGGCCTTCATGGGGGACATGCAGTGCTTTGACGCTTTGCGCGGTCCAGCCCTCCGGCGGCCCGCCGAACTCCCGCAAGAGCGCGGCTTTCACCGGATCGAGGCGCAGCCGCTTGCGCAGCACCTGGCTCCAGCTGGCCTTTCCGCGCCGGACAAGGGCGGCAGAGACGCGGGTCGCGTCCCAGTCGGGCTTTAGGTCGACGTCCAGTCGCTCTCCGTCGCGCAGATGCGGAGAAAGCGGATAGATGCCGCCGCCCTCGATCCCGCGGGACGACACAATGCCTTCGCCGCGGGAAAGCTGCCCGCCTGCCGCCCACGTCACGGTCTTGATCGGCTGGCCGAAATGCCGCGCCATCTTAGCGGACCAAGTCAGCCGAAGCCCGACATTGGCGGGTTGAAACGGCGCGACGTCGAGACCGAGAGGGGCCACCCATGCGCCATCGGAGCCGAGGCGGGACCAGCTTGCCCCGCCCATGGCGAGAATAGTGACACTTGAAGCAACGGTGCGTCGGCCTTCCGGTGTCTCGAATATTTGCTCCTGGTCGGAGATGCCTGCCCAGCGCCAGCGGCGGCGGAGCGTCACGCCGCGCCCTTCGAGCCTCGCGAGCCAGGCCCTGAGCAGGGGGGAGGCCTTCATGGCGACGGGAAACACCCGACCTCCGGACCCGGTGAAGAGTGGCTGGCCCAGCCTTTCGGCCCAGCGGCAGACAGCCTGCGAGTCGAAGGCCCGCACCATCGGGGCAAGATCCGCACCACAGAGGCGGATCATCCTTTCTGCATCCGCGACATTGGTCAGGTTGAGCCCTGATTTCCCCGCCATCAGGAACTTCCGCGCAGGCGATGGCATGGCATCGCAGACCAGGACGTCCTTATACCGCTCCGACAAAACCTCGGCTGCGGCAAGGCCGGCCGGGCCCGCGCCGACGATCAAAGCGGTTCTTTCCTCTGGCGGGATGCGCGACATCTAGAGGCTATGTCCGATCATCCGATTTGCCCTCTTTGCCGGCGCCCGATCCCGCCTGACGCGCGATCCTCCCTCCATCACCTCGTTCCGAAACTCAAGGGCGGCAAGGGGGGACCGACGATCCTTGTCCATCACATCTGCCACGTCGAGATCCACAAGACCCTAAGCGAAGCTGAATTGGCGCGGGTCTACAACACGCCCGACGCGCTTCGGTCGCATCCCAAGTTGCGGCGCTTTTTCGACTGGGTGTCGAAACGGCCACCCACCTTCCACTCGAAATCGGTCGGCCCCAGACGCAAGCGATAAACCGGCCTGCCCGGACGCCATTTACATCACGCGCCCCGCTGATACTTTACGCGCCGACGTGTCGCGCTTCGCACACTCGATATACCACGAACCGGCATCGCGCTTTTTCTTCACGAGGCTTTCAAATGCGAAATCTACTTATCCTTAAGACGACGACTTGCGCGGCGGCGCTGCTTGTTCCCGCAGCGACGATGGCGGATGTGACCGCGGACGATGTGTGGGCCCGGATCTCTGAAGCGATGGCGGTCTACGGCAGCGAGAACATGACAATGGGCACGCCAGAGCGGTCCGGCTCGACCCTGACGATCCCCGATGTGGCCTTCGCGTTCGAGGATGAGACCACCGGCGGCGCCAGCGCCACCATCGGCACGATCGTTCTGGAGGAGCAGGGCGACGGCACGGTCAGCGTCATCTATCCCGAAACCATCCCAATGACGATCACGGGCGTCGATTCCTTCACCGATGTGGTGACCGAGGTCGAGATGGCTTTCCTGCTGGACGGGTCAGAAGTGATCGCCAGCGGTGATCCGGGCGCGATTACCTTCGATTTCACGGCTGACCTCTATGAAGTGGAGCTTCTCAGCATCGTCAGTGATGGCGAGGCGGTCGAGGGGGACTTTACGATGGCGGCGACCGGCGTGACGGGACGGTCGACCGTCACGGCAGATGGCGGCCAGCGCTTCGACTACGACGGCAACATCGATGCGGTCGCCTTCGAATTCCTGTTCCCCAACCCGGACAATCCCGGCCAGATCATCAGCGGATCCGGAACGATCGACGGGATGCAGGTGGTCTCGAACGGGGTCCTTCCGGACAATCTGGACGCCTCCGACCCCGAAGCCTTCCTTCAGGGGTTCTATGGCGCCGGAACCGATATGACGGGCCGCTATACGCTTGGCGCCGCGCGCTATGAGATGAGCGGGAACGGAAACATGGGCCCGTTCGATGCCGTTGTGACCTCGGCCAGTTCGGGGCTCGACATGGCGATCACGGGCGGCACGATCAGCTATTCCGGTGGCGCGGAGGATATCGCGATCAACGTCGAGGGGGATCAGATCCCGTTCCCGATCGATGTGTCGCTGGCTGAATACGATTACGGGATCGAGATGCCGGTCGCCGAGACAGAGGAGGCGACCGATCTGGGCCTGCGCCTGAACCTGTCGGAGCTGGTCCTGAGCGACCCGATCTGGAACATCTTCGATCCGGGCGAGGTTCTGCCGCGCGATCCCCTTTCGGTCCTGCTTGACCTCAGCGGTCAGGCACGGCTCGATGTGAGCTTCATGGATCCGGAGGCGATGGCCAATCTGGGCCCGGGCGAAGCCCCTGGCGAACTTGAAAGCCTCAGTCTCGACGCGTTGCGCATTGCTGGCGGCGGGGCAGAGATCACCGGTGAGGGCGCGTTCACGTTCGACAACGACAACCCGTCGCCCCAGTTCGGTGGCATGCCGCAGCCAGAAGGGCAGGTCAGCTTCGTTGCGACCGGTGTGAACACACTGATGGACAACCTCGTGCAGATGGGTCTGCTGCCGCCTGATCAGGTCATGGGTGCGCGGATGATGATGGGGATGTTTGCCACCGCGACCGGTGAAGACGAGCTGAGCTCGACCATCGAGATCAACGATCAGGGCCACGTGATCGCAAACGGACAGCGTATTCAGTGACCGCGAAATGGCCCGGGCCGCAGGATTTTACCCTTGCGGCCCGGCCAACGCAGCCCTAGCTGCGCCTACATGACAACCACACACCTTCCCGACCTGACCGACGCCCTGCTGAAAGCCGCACGGGCGGCCGGGGCCGATGATGCGGACGCGATGGCCGTCTCCAGCACCTCTGTCTCGGTCGATGTCCGGTCCGGCGCGCTTGAGCAGGCAGAGCGGAGCGAGGCGGTCGAGATTGGCCTGCGCGTGCTTCTGGGGCAGCGTCAGGCGATCGTGTCCGCTTCGGATGTGAAGCCCGAGACGATTACGGAAATGGCGGACCGCGCGGTCGCCATGGCCAGGGAAGCACCGGAGGATCCGCATCTGGGTCTTGCCGGACCGGACCTTTTGGCCGACGGAACGGGTATCGAAGCCCTGGAACTGGCTGACCCGTCGGAAGAGCCCGATCCCGAGGCGCTCAAGACAGCGGCCTTGACGGCAGAGGGGGCCGCCCTTGCCTATCCGGGGGTCGAGCAGACCCAGCAGGCCAGCGCGGGCTATTCCAATAGGCAGATCCATCTTGCGGCGACCAACGGGTTTTCAGCAGGATATGACCGGACCGACCACGGTCTGTCCTGCGTCGCGATCTCGGGCACCGGGCTGGGGATGGAGCGGGACTATGACGGCGATTACCGCATCTTCCGGTCGGATCTGCGCGACGCCGAAGAAATCGGGCGGAACGCGGCCGAGCGGGCCGTGTCCCGTGCCGGGGCCAGGAAGCCCAAGACCGGCACCTTTCCCGTCCTCTTCGACGAACGCATCGCGTCTTCGCTGATCGGCCACCTGCTGCAAGCCTCGAACGGCAGCCTGGTCGCGCGTGGCTCGTCCTGGCTGAAGGATCGCCTTGGCCAGCAGGTTTTGCCGAAAGGCGTTGATCTTATTGAAGATCCTCACCGTCCGCGTGTTCAGGGATCTCGCCCGTTCGATGCGGAGGGTCTGCCAACGCAGCGCCGGAAGATCGTCGACGATGGTGTTCTGAAGGGCTGGACACTGGACCTTGCCACGGCGCGCAAGCTGGGGATGGAAAGCACGGCAAATGCCGCCCGCGGCCCGTCGAGCGCGCCGTCGCCTGCAGCCTCAAATGTCAGCCTGACCCAGGGAACAGCGAGCCGGGACGACCTGATCCGCGACATGGGAACCGGGCTTCTGATTACCTCGATGATCGGGTCGACGATCAACCCCAACACGGGCGACTATTCCCGCGGCGCCTCTGGCTTCTGGATCCAGGATGGCGAGATTGCCTATCCGGTCAACGAATGCACCATCGCAGGCAACCTCATTGATATGCTGGCCAGGATCGTGCCCGCGAATGACGCCCGGCCGTGGCTCAGCCGTGTCGTGCCCTCGATCCTTATCGACGGATTGACCCTCGCCGGTGAGTGATCTTGACCTGATCGTCGGCGCGGCACGTGAGGCGGGCGGTATCGCGTTGCGCCATTTTCAGTCCGCAGATCTTGAGGTTACTCAGAAGCCGGGGGATGCAGGGCCGGTGACGGAGGCGGATCTCGCGGTCGACAGGTACCTGAGCGACCACCTGACGGGCGAGCGTCCGGATTACGGTTGGCTGAGCGAGGAAACCGAGGACGATCAAACGCGGCTGGAGACGGAGCGGCAGTTCATCGTCGATCCGATCGACGGAACGCGGGCCTTCATCGACGGGGCCAGGGACTGGGGCGTCTCGATCGGAATCGCGGACCGGGGCCGGATCACCGCGGCGGCGGTCTATCTTCCGGCGCGGGACCTTCTGTTCTCGGCTGCCCTGGGGTCGGGCGCCGCCAAGAACGGGGTATCGATCCAGTGTTCCCCAAGGGCCGAGATCGACGGGGCGACGATCCTTGCCGCAAAGCCGAACCTCGCGCCGGACAATTGGCGGGGCGGCACACCCCCGGTTGCGCGGCACTTTCGGTCGTCCCTGGCCTATCGCCTCTGCCTCGTCGCCGAGGGGCGGTTCGACGGGATGATGACGCTGCGCCCGTCCTGGGAATGGGACATCGCGGGGGGCAGCCTTATCGCGGCGGAGGCGGGGGCTGCCCTGACGGACCGCCGCGGGAAAACCCTTGTTTTCAACGGCGTACATCCAAAAACCGATGGGGTGCTTGCGGCCGGTCCGCCCTTGCATCAGCAGCTGGTCAGCCGGTTGCGGACGGAGTGATCCGTCGCGCCCAATCTTGACCCTCGGGCCGAGTTGAATAGGGTCGCGCCAAATGCCGATGCGGAGACTGCCATGACCCAACGCCTGCACCTCGTCTTCGGCGGGGAACTCGTCGATCCGACCAAGACGGCCTTCAAGGACACTGACGATATCCATATCGTCGGCATCTTTCCGAACTATGACACCGCCTACAATGCCTGGAAATCCGAGGCGCAGCGGACCGTGGACAACGCGCATATGCGGTACTTCATCGCCCATCTGCACCACCTGCGGGACGAGGAAACAGAGGCGTCGTCGACCGAGGAGCTGAACCCGTAGCGCCAAGACCGCGATCCCCATCGGGGCGCCCTGCCTCGGCACTGCGTCTTTACGAGGCGCTGCATCCCGGGCGCCGGCTTTTCGGGACGGAGCCCCCCCGGCCGTTCCGCCCGGATGGTCCGTTGATCTGGATCCATCCCGGCGTGTCGACCTGTTCGGCAGGCCTTCTGACCTTTGCCAAGCGGCTCCAGGAGGCGGAGCCCGATGTCGCCGTCCTGATGACAGGGGCGGTCGAGCCGCGGGCGGACGTGCCGGTTCTGTTCGAATACGCCCCCGAGGATACGGTGGTTTCCGCCGATCGCTTCCTGGATCACTGGCGGCCGGATGCCCTGATCTGGGGCGGTGGACGGGTCGCGCCGTCGATCGTGTCGCGGGCGGTGATACGTTCGATCCCGAAATTCCTGATCGAAGCCGATGCCGACCAGCTTGCGGTGGATGAACGGGGATGGATCCCCGGCCTTGCGAGGGCCACGTTGCGTGGCTTTGACAGGGTTTTCGCCCTGCAGGAGGATGATGCGCGGCGGCTGCGGCAGATCGGTGTGCCCGCGGAACGGGTGGAAACGGCGGGGCGGCTGGAACGGGGCGTGCCCGCCTTGCCGCATCAGCCATCGGAACATAGCGCGGTTAACATGATCCTGGCGGGCCGCCCGGTCTGGCTAGGGGCCGGGGTGCCGCAACGGGAGACGACGCTGTTTCTTGAGGCGCACAAGGCCGCCTTTGCCCATACGCATCGGCTGCTGCTGGTGATTGTGCCGGACCATCCGGAAAGCGGGGCGGCCTTCGAAGAGGAGGCGCGGCGGGCCGGTTTCACGACCGGATTGCGCAGCCGCGGCGACGATCCGGAGGCCGGGATGCAGGTCTATGTCGCTGATCTGGAAGGCGAATTGGGCCTGTGGATGCGTGTTGCGCCGATCACCGCGATGGGGGGATCGTTCTTGGGGCGGACCTCGATCAGCCCAATGGAGCCCGCCGCCTTGGGTTCGGCCGTGATCGCAGGACCGAAGGCGCGGGCGCAGCATCCGGAATATGACCGCATGGCCGTTCTGGGGGCGTTGCGGGCGCTCTTGGATCCGCAACAGCTGGGGCGGGCGGTTCAGACGTTGCTGGCGCCTGATGCGGCCGCGTCCCTGGCCGCGGCAGCGTGGAAGATGAGTTCGGAGGGAGCGGAGGCGACCGACCGGCTGATTTCCGATGTTCTTGAAGCGATTGGGCAATGAGAGCCCCGCGATACTGGTATGAACGCCCCGGTGTGATGTCGACGCTGATGGCGCCGGTGGGCGCGATGTATGCGGCGGCGACGGCGCGGCGGGTGGCGCGGCCGCCGGAGGTGGAGCCAGGGGTTCCAGTGATCTGCATCGGCAACCTGAATGCCGGGGGGACGGGGAAGACGCCGACGGCGATCTTTCTGGCGCAGAGGTTGGTGGACCGTGGGCTGGCGCCGCATGTGGTGACGCGGGGCTATGGCGGGGCGGAGGTTGGCCCCCACCGCGTTGATATCAAAACGGATTCAGCGGATCGGGTCGGCGACGAGGCACTGCTTCTGGCCGCCTTCGCGCCGACCTGGGTGGCCAAGGATCGGGCTGCCGGAGCGCGGGCGGCGGAGGGGGCGGGGGCGGAGGTTGTTCTGCTGGATGACGGATTTCAGAACCCGGCGGTCGCCAAGGCGCTGTCGGTTGTCGTCGTCGATGCGCAGAAGGGGTTCGGGAACGGGCTTTGCATTCCCGCAGGGCCCCTGCGGGAGCCGGTCGCTGCGGGGCTGAAGCGGGCGGATCTGCTGTTGTCGATCGGGAGCGACGGTGCGCAGGAGGCGTTCGCCACAAGGTGGGGCGAGGCGGTTTCGATCCCGCATCTGCGGGGCCGGCTGGAACCGCTGCCAACGGGGATGCCCTGGCGGGATCTGCCGGTTCTGGCCTTTGCGGGGATCGGGCATCCCGAGAAGTTTTTCGCCACTTTACAAGAGCTTGGCGCCAACGTGCTCCATGCCGAGCCATTGACCGACCATCAGCCGCTGACCAACGCCCTGATGACGCGACTGGCGGGGGATGCGAAGCGGCTGGGGGCGCAATTGGTGACGACGGAGAAGGATGCGGTGCGGCTGCCTGCGGCGTTCAAGCACGTGGTTCTGCCGGTGCCGGTGCGGCTGGTGGTGGACGATCCGGGGCCGCTGGAGGCCGCGTTGGATCGGATCTTGCCACAGGCGTAAACTGGATCTTGCGGGTCGCGAACGATGGTTTTGGCCGGATGCAACGCGAATCGGGGGTTAAGGCCAGTAAATCAGGGGAAATGCCGTGTCGGCCTTTGGTCGGCATCCTGTCGGACTTTCGTCGGACATTTGAGCGGAAAGAGCGGGATTAACGGAGCGTGCGGTTGGGGATCGCGCAACGGTATTGGATCGGAATTCGGAACAATGGACCTTTCTGATACCGCTTTGTTGATCTTGAAGTTCCGCGAAACGAGGGCCGGGCGGCAGCTTTCAGGTGTAAGCGATCCAGAGAAGGATCACGCCGAGGATCACGCGGTAGATGACGTAGGGGGTGAAGCTGACGGATTTCAGCAGGCGCATCATGAAGGCGAGCGCAGCGAGGGCGGCGAGGCAGGCCATCCCGGCGGCCAGCAGGATCTCGCGGAGCGCGCCCGCGTCAAGCTGGGGCGCAGCGGCAGCGCCGGCCACGACGCCGGAGGCGAGGATCGTCGGGATCGACATCAGCATGGCAAGGCGGGCTGCGCCTTCACGATCATAGCCCAGTTGGCGGGCGCCGGTGATCGTGATCCCTGAGCGGGACGTGCCGGGGATCAGCGCCAGCACCTGCCAGAGGCCCATGATGACGGCGTGTTTCAAGGTCCAGCTTTCGGCCACCCGCGTCTCTGGTCGGCGGTCGGCCCAGTAGAGGACGGCGCCGAAGATCAGCATCGTCCAGCCGATCACGGCCATGGAGCGCATCGCCTCGGCCAGGCCCGTCGCGGCGAGAATGAAGCCGACGATCACGATGGGCACTGTCGCGACGATCAGGCAAAGCGCGAGGAAGGCCGGCCAGCCGTCGATCCGGCCCCGGAGCAGGGGCGGAACGCCAGAGAGAGCGATAGCGACATCCCGGCGGAAGTAGAGGATGACGGCCACCAGGGTGCCGACATGGACGGCGACGTCGATGACAAGGCCCTGATCGTCATAGGAGGTAAGCTCGGGCAGCAGGATCAGGTGACCTGAGGAGGAGACCGGCAGAAACTCGGTAATCCCTTGGATGAGGGCGACCAGGATGAGCTGGAGAAGGGGCATGAGCGGGCAGTCCGAATCAGTTAAACTCTGTTTAGTCGGGAGGGATTCCGGGCGAAAACCGAAAAGAGGCTCCAAGCGGGAATTCGGGTATTAGGTCCGATTCGGACTGAAATATCCTCAGGAGCCCTTGGCTTGCCGTTCAGTGGGTATGCAAAACCCGCTTATAGGTCAGCATGACTGACTTTTCTTTCCGATTTGCTTTGTGTATGGGCAGGGCTCGCCCCCAGGGAGGTCTACAGTGGCTCAACAGAAAATGCTGAGATTTGTCGAGGTCGGTCGGGATATGCCCGAGAAGCGATCGGCCGAGGATCGGCGGGACGATTTCCAGGAGATCTATGCGGATTACGCGCTGGCCAAGGCCGAAGAACAGGCGGCGCGCTGTTCCCAATGCGGGGTGCCTTACTGCCAGTCGCATTGCCCGCTGCACAACAACATCCCCGACTGGCTGCGCCTGACCGCCGAGGGGCGGCTGCAGGAAGCCTATGAGCTGAGCCAGGCGACGAACACCTTCCCCGAGATCTGCGGGCGGATCTGTCCGCAGGACCGGCTGTGTGAAGGCAATTGCGTGATCGAGCAGTCCGGCCACGGGACGGTGACGATCGGCGCGGTGGAGCGGTTCATCACCGACACGGCCTGGGAGGAAGGCTGGGTGAAGCCGATCGCGCCGGCTGTAGAGCGCAGCGAGAGCGTGGGCATCATCGGCGCCGGGCCCGCCGGGCTGGCGGCGGCGGATATGCTGCGGCGCGCGGGCGTGCAGGTCACCGTCTATGACCGCTACGATCGGGGCGGCGGGCTGATGACCTACGGCATCCCCGGCTTCAAGCTGGAAAAAGACGTGGTGATGAAGCGGATGGCGCAGCTGGACGAGGGCGGCGTGACCTTCCGGCTGAACTGTGATGTGGGCGAGGATATCTCGTTCGCTGAAATCCGCGAGAGCCATGATGCGGTGCTGATCGGGACCGGCGTCTACAAGAGCCGGGAGTTGAATGCGCCGGGGGCGGGCGCCGACGGGATCGTGCGGGCGATCGATTACCTGACGGCGAGCAACCGGAAGTCGTTCGGCGACGATGTGCCGGAATTCGACAGCGGAGAGCTGAATGCCGAGGGCAAGCGCGTCGTCGTGATCGGCGGCGGCGACACGGCGATGGATTGCGTGCGGACCGCCGTGCGGCAGGGCGCGGAGAGCGTGAAGTGCCTGTACCGCCGAGACCGGGCGAACATGCCGGGATCCCAGCGCGAAGTCGCGAATGCCGAGGAAGAGGGGGTGGAGTTCGTGTGGCTCTCGGCCCCCAAGGGCTTTACCGGCGATGCGCGGGTGACGCAGCTGGACGATCCGTCGGCGATTGCGGGGCCGGTATCCGGCGTCGTGGTCGACAAGATGCGGCTGGGCGCCCCGGATGCGACGGGCCGGCAGGTGCCGGAGATCATCGACGGCGCGAGCTATGTGGAAGAGGCCGATCTGGTGGTCATGGCGTTGGGTTTCGAGCCGGAGCCGCTGCCCGCGCTCTGGGGGGTCGAGGAGCTGGGCGTGACCCGCTGGGGCACGATCAAGGCGGATTTCCGGACCCATGAGACCAACCTGCCCGGCGTCTATGCGGCGGGCGACATCGTGCGGGGCGCGAGCCTTGTCGTCTGGGCGATCCGGGACGGGCGCGAGGCGGCCGAGGCGATCCTGGAGCAATTTGCCGGATCGGTGGCGGTGGCTGCGGAATGAGGGCGTTGGTCTGTGTTCTGGCCGTGGCGGCGACGCCTGTGGCGGCCTTCGACCCGCCGGCGGGGTGCGAGCCGAAGCTGACAATCCAGTCGCGCAACTGCCTGATGACGAATATCTGGACCTGCGAGGGCGACGCGCCCGGCGAGCAGTGGATGGCTTTGTTCGATGAGAACGGGCCGCGGCGGGTGCGCAAGGTGGACGCGGATTTCCAGTGGCTGGAGACGTTTCGCTTCGATCCGATCCGGACGCAGACGATGGATATTCCCGCCGACGATCCGGGCAACCTGACCGAACTGTTCACGACGATGAACGACACCTACGATTTCATCGTCCGGGACGAGCAGGGGGTCGGGCTGCGCTATGTCGGCTACGACAAGCTGACGGGTGAGGAGACGGTGGTCGACGGCGAGGTGCTGAAGAACACCGAATATGCGTTCGACGTGCTGGACGAGAGCGGCCGGGTGCTGGACCAGCGCGAGGGGCGGCAATTCGTCAGCGAACAGCACCGGATCTTTACCTTCGGGCTAAGCTGGGATCGGGACGCGCCGGAGGCGGTGCGGGATTCCTCTCCGGTCGAGTTCGTCTATCCGGGAGAGCCGGGCTTCTTTCCGAACCGGCCGATTTACGACTGTGGGGCACTGATGTCCTCTTACGAGGTGGCAGAATGAAAAGACTGACGGCTGAGATTGCGGCATACTCCGAAGTGTATCGGAATGGCGTTTCGGTGGACTTGTGGCGCGCGCTGAGACATAGTTTTTGCCATGATATTCGATCAACTCGTAGAAATACTGATATTCGATCAGTTCATAATACCGCTCCTGACGCCGCTTCTCCTGATGTATGTGGCGACGGCTATGAAAACGCCGTTGGTGCGCCTCACTCTGATCGGTATCGGTATACTCTATCTGAGCGCATTTTCGGTAAGGTTGGCCTTGGAATTGGACTGCTCGCCGACGACACTTCAGAATCCGCAAGACTGCACTGTCATGCCGGTTGCCTTCTGGGAGGCACTCAACGGGCCAACCATACTCGCTTTGATGACATGGCCGTTTGTCGGAGTGTCGGCAGTTGCCATCGGAGTGTTTTCCGATCGTTTCCTTCGGCAGAGGCGCAAGGGCGCAGCCTGAACGCAGCACAACGCGGGAAGCTTCTGGCATCGGCCTTCGGGACCGCTGCATTGTTTGCTCTGATGGCAAGCCCGGCGGCGGCGAATTTTGACCCGCCGGCGGGCTGCGAGGCGCTGGTGACGATCCAGCAGAAGGATTGCACCGTGTCGAACCATTTCGTCTGCGAGGCCGATCCCGAGGGCTCGCGGCGGCGAGCGGATTTCAACGAGGACGGTCTGACCTATGCGGGGATGATCGATGACGAGACGCAATGGGTCGAAAGCTTCGATCCGTTCAGCGGCGCGGTCGACCGGCTGGTCGAGGCGGACGATCCGGCCTCGTTCAGCGACCTGCTGGAAGAGGGCGAGGATGCGTTCGATTTCGTGACGATGTCGAGCTATGGCGAGCGGGTCCGCTATGTCGGCAGCGACCGCCTGCTGGGCGAGGAGGTCGAGATCGACGGCGTGACGCTAGACCGGACGGCCTATGAGATCGAGGCGTTCGACGAGGATGGCGAACTTTTGTGGGAATCCGCGGGCGAGGAGTACATCCACCGCAACTGGCGCGCCTTCATCGCCGGGATGAGCACGTCGAGCGGGGGATCGGGCGATCCGATCACCGAAGACAGCTCTCCGGTCGAGTTCATCTTTCCGGGAGAGGTCGGGTTCTTTTCGTCTTCGCCGAAATACGGCTGCGGGGCGGAGTTGATCCGGTTCGAGCCATGAGCGGGGTGACCGAGGGCGGCTGCCTCTGCGGCGCGGTGCGGTACCGGCTGGCGGAGCCGCCGAAGACCTACGGGGCCTGCCATTGCGGGATGTGCCGGAAGTTCTCGGGCGGGATCGAGCTGGGCGTCGAGGTGCCGCCCGGCGGGATCGTCTGGGAGAAGGACGAGACGCTGAAGGTCTATCAATCCTCCGAATGGGCCGAGCGCGGGTTCTGCAGCAAGTGCGGGTCGAGCCTGTTCTGGCGGCTGACGGCCGAGGGGCCGATGCAGGGCCTTCTGTCACTGTCGGCCGGGTCGCTCGACAGCCTCGACGGGATGGAGTTCACGACCGAGGTCTATATCGACCACAAGCCGGACAGCCACGCCTTTGCGGGCGAGCGTAAGCGGATGACCGAGGCCGATGTGATGGCGATGGTCGGCGCCGCGAACTGAGGAGATGGTGATGAAGGGTGCTTTTTCGACGGCGTTTTTCCTGTGCGCGGCGTCCGTGCTGCAGGCTGACACGGCGCCCTATGCGGGCCTCGAGACGCGCGATATCGCGGCGCTGTCGGAGAGCGATATCGACGACCTTCTGGCCGGGCGGGGCTGGGGCTTTGCCTTGCCAGCCGAACTGAACGGCTATCCGGGGCCGGCGCATGTTCTGGAGATGTCCGACGCGCTGGACCTGTCGGAAGAGCAGCGGCAGACGATCGAAGTGGTCCGGGCCGTGATGGAAGCGGACGCGCAGGCGCTGGGCGCGCGGTATGTCGCGGCGGAGGCGAAGCTCGACAATGCGTTCGCGGCGGGCGATCTGACGCCCGAGGCACTGTCTGCGCTGACGCGGGATGCCGCGGCGATCGAGGCGGATCTGCGGGCGGTGCATCTTGCGGCGCATCTGGAGATCAAGCCGCTTTTGAGCGCGCATCAGGTCGCGACCTACAACCGCTTGCGCGGCTACGAAGGCGACGCGGGGTCGGGGCATTCCGGCCACGGCAACCATTGAGGGGGCTGGCGATGACGACGCTCAAGGATGTTCGGGCTGCCGGTCACGGAATGGCGTGTATGGCCGGCGCCGCGCCTGTCGCAGCGGCGCGGGGATGAGCGGGACCGACCGTGAAGCGCGGCTTGCGCCCTATCGCCGGACCGGGCAGCTGGACGGGCGGTGCCTGTGCGGCGCCGTGGAGCTGCGCGTTGACGGAGATTACCTCGCGGCGGTGGGCATCTGCCATTGCGGGATCTGCCAGCGGTGGAGCGGTCTGGTCTGGGGGGCGTTCGAGGCGAAGGCCGATGCCGTCACCGTCAGCGGCGATGTGGCGACCTATGCCTCGACCCCGTTTGCGGAGCGGGCATTCTGCCCGGCCTGCGGGACGCATCTCTGGCTGCGGAACACAGATCGCGACGACGCTGAATATGAACTTATGCCCGCGCTGTTCGCGCAGGCAGCGGAGTTTCCGCTGATTTCAGAGATCTACACCGATTGCGCCCCCGCCTATGCGCCCCTGACGGGCAGCCACCGGCGGGCGACACGCGCAGAGTACGAGGCGAAAAACGCCCATGTTGAGGGAGACGTACCATGATCCATGATGCGGGTTGGACCGTCCGGTCGTGGATGAATGAGCGCCACATGATCGCAGTGATCAGCCAGACGTTGGCGGAGGTCTGATGGACCCGGATGCGGATCTCAAGGCGCTGGACCGGGACGCTTTGGAGCGCGTGGCGCGTGATTTGCGGGCTGCCATCCGGCAGCATCGCGATTCCAGCGGGCATGGCCTTTGCTGGTATCACCCCGAGATGTGGGCGCTTTTACCGGATGGGTCGGCAGGCGCGCCGGACGTCCCCTCTTGGGACCAGTTTATGAAGGGATGTGTGGCCTATCGCGCCTCGCTGGATGCCCAAGGAGCGCATCTGCGGCGGGTGGACACACCGTTTGTCGAGGAGACCAATGATGACCAAGCTTGACGTAGACTGGGCCGAGGCCGAGACGCAAAAGCGGGCGTGGATGGCCGAGAACGGGCTTTATTCCGAGAGCGACGAGCATTCCTCCTGCGGGGTTGGGCTTGTGGTCGCCATCGACGGGTCGAAGTCGCGGCAGGTGGTCGAGAACGGGATCGGCGCGCTCAAGGCCGTGTGGCACCGCGGCGCTGTCGATGCGGACGGCAAGACGGGCGACGGGGCGGGGATCCACGTGCAGATCCCGGTGCCGTTCTTCTACGATCAGGTCGAGCGGACGGGCCACAAGCCGCGCAAGGGCGAGCTGATCGCGGTCGGGCAGATCTTCCTGCCGCGGACGGATTTCGGCGCGCAGGAGACCTGCCGGACCATCGTGGAAGCCGAGATCCTGCGGATGGGGTATTACATCTATGGCTGGCGGCATGTGCCGGTGAATATCGATGTGCTGGGCGAGAAGGCGAATGCGACCCGGCCAGAGATCGAGCAGATCCTGATCTCGAACGCCAAGGGCGTGGACGAAGAGACGTTCGAACGTGAGCTGTATGTCATCCGGCGCCGGATCGAGAAGCAGGCGCTGGCGGCACAGGTGCCGCAGCTTTACGTCTGTTCGCTGTCCTGCCGGTCGATCATCTACAAGGGGATGATGCTGGCCCAGGATGTGGCGGAGTTTTATCCCGACCTGCTGGACGAGCGGTTCGAGAGCGCGTTCGCGATCTATCACCAGCGCTATTCCACGAACACCTTCCCCCAGTGGTGGCTGGCCCAGCCGTTCCGGATGCTGGCCCATAACGGTGAGATCAACACGCTGAAGGGCAACCTGAACTGGATGAAGAGCCACGAGATCCGCATGGCCTCGGGCGCGTTCGGGGAGATGGCGGAGGATATCAAGCCGATCGTGGCCAACGGGTCTTCGGACTCGGCGGCGCTCGATGCGGTGTTCGAGGTGCTGGTGCGGGCGGGGCGGAATGCGCCGATGGCCAAGACGATGCTGGTGCCGGAAAGTTGGTCGAAGCAGGCGACCGAGCTGCCGAAGGCTTGGCGGGACATGTATTCCTACTGCAACGCCGTGATGGAGCCGTGGGACGGCCCGGCCGCTTTGGCGATGACCGATGGGCGCTGGGTCTGCGCGGGGCTCGACCGGAACGGTCTGCGGCCGATGCGCTACGTCGTCACCGGCGACGGGCTGCTGATCGCGGGGTCGGAGGCCGGGATGGTGCCGATCGACGAAGGCGTGGTGCGCGAGAAGGGCGCGCTGGGACCCGGGCAGATGATCGCCGTCGACATGGTCGAGGGCGCGCTGTTCCACGACACCGAGATCAAGGATGCGCTGGCCGGGACGCTGCCGTTCGGCGAGTGGGTCGGCAAGATCACCGAGATGGACGAGCGGCTGGCGGGTGTGACCGAAGCGGCGTTGTTCGAAGGCGGCGAGCTGCGCAAGCGGCAGATCGCGGCGGGCTATTCCATCGAGGAGCTGGAACAGATCCTCGCGCCGATGGCCGAGGACGGGAAAGAGACGCTGGCCTCGATGGGGGACGACACGCCCTCTGCCGTGCTGTCCGAGAAGTATCGGCCGCTGAGCCATTACTTCCGGCAGAACTTCAGCCAGGTGACGAACCCGCCGATCGACAGCCTGCGCGAATATCGGGTGATGAGCCTGAAGACGCGGTTCGGGAACCTGAAGAACGTGCTGGACCAGTCGTCGAGCCAGACCGAGATCATCGTGCTGGATTCGCCCTTTGTGGGGAATGCGCAGTTCGAGGAGCTGAAGAAGAGCTTCAATTCGGACGTGACCGAGATCGACTGTACGTTCGCGAAGGGGCCGAAGGCGCTGCTGGAGGGGCTTCAGCGGATCCGGGAAGAGGCCGAGGATGCGGTGCGGTCAGGCTCTGGTCATCTGGTGCTGACCGATCAGCATCAGGGGCCCGACAAGGTGGCGATGCCGATGATCCTGGCGACGAGCGCGGTGCATTCGTGGCTGACACGCAAGGGGCTGCGCACCTTCTGTTCGCTGAACGTGCGGTCGGCCGAGTGTATCGATCCGCATTACTTCGCCGTTCTGATCGGCTGCGGGGCGACGGTGGTGAACGCCTATCTGGCCGAGGATTCCATCGCCGACCGGATCCGGCGCGGTCTGATCGAGGGCACGCTGACCGAGGCGATGCTGCGGTATCGGAACGCCATCGATCAGGGGCTGCTCAAGATCATGTCGAAGATGGGGATCAGCGTGATCTCGTCTTACCGCGGAGGTCTGAACTTCGAGGCGGTCGGGCTGAGCCGGGCCATGGTGGCCGAGTATTTCCCCGGGATGCACAGCCGGATTTCCGGCATCGGCGTGTCGGGTCTGCAAAAGCAGGTCGAGGCGGTGCATGGGCGCGGCTGGCTGGGCGGGACGGACGTGCTGCCCATCGGCGGGTTCTACAAGGCGCGCCGGTCGGGCGAGACCCATGCCTGGGAAGCCCAGTCGATGCATATGCTGCAGGCGGCGTGCAACAAGGCGTCTTACGCGATGTGGCAGCAATATTCGGCCAAGATGCGGGCCAATCCGCCGATCCATCTGCGCGATCTGCTGGATGTGAAACCGCTGGGCAAGCCGGTGCCGATCGAGGAGGTGGAAAGCATCACCTCGATCCGCAAGCGGTTCGTGACGCCGGGCATGTCGCTGGGCGCGCTGAGCCCCGAGGCGCACAAGACGCTGAACGTGGCGATGAACCGGATCGGCGCGAAGTCGGATTCCGGCGAGGGCGGCGAGGATCCGGCGCATTTTGTGCCCGAGCCGAACGGCGACAATCCGTCGGCCAAGATCAAGCAGGTCGCCTCTGGCCGGTTCGGCGTGACGGCGGAATATCTGAATCAGTGCGAAGAGCTGGAGATCAAGGTGGCCCAAGGCGCCAAGCCCGGCGAAGGCGGGCAGCTGCCCGGCATGAAGGTGACCGAGCTGATCGCGCGGCTGCGGCATTCGACGCCAGGGGTGACGCTGATCAGCCCACCGCCGCATCACGACATCTACTCGATCGAGGATCTGGCGCAGCTGATCTACGACCTCAAGCAGATCAACCCGCGGGCCAAGGTCTGCGTGAAGCTGGTGGCGTCTTCGGGTGTCGGCACCATCGCGGCGGGCGTCGCGAAGGCGAAAGCGGATGTGATCCTGATCTCGGGCCATAATGGCGGAACGGGGGCGTCGCCCGCAACCTCGATCAAATATGCCGGCCTGCCGTGGGAGATGGGCCTGACCGAGGCGCATCAGGTTCTGTCGATGAACAACCTGCGCTCGCGCGTGACTTTGCGGACCGACGGCGGTCTGCGCACAGGCCGCGACATCGTCATGGCCGCGATGATGGGGGCCGAGGAATACGGCATCGGCACCGCCGCCCTGATCGCGATGGGCTGCATCATGGTGCGCCAGTGCCAGTCGAACACCTGCCCGGTGGGCGTCTGCACGCAGGATCCGGCCCTGCGGGAGAAGTTCACGGGGAATGCCGACAAGGTCGTGAACCTCATCACCTTTTACGCGCAGGAAGTGCGGGAGCTGCTGGCGAGCCTCGGTGCGCGGTCGATGGATGACATCATCGGCCGGGCCGATCTTCTGACGCAGGTCAGCCGCGGGTCGGCGCATCTGGACGATCTGGACCTGAACCCGCTGCTGATCACCGTCGATGGGGCGAAGGACATCGTCTATGACCGGCTGCGCCCGCGGAACGAGGTGGACGATACGCTCGACGCCGAGATCGTGGCGGATGCCCAGCGGTTCCTCGCCGAGGGTGAGAAGATGCAGCTGCATTACGCGGTGCAGAACACGCACCGCACCGTGGGGACGCGCACATCGAGCCATATCGTGCGGGCCTTCGGGATGCGGAACGCTTTGCAGCCCGACCACCTGACGGTGAAGCTGACGGGATCGGCCGGACAGTCCCTGGGTGCCTTCGCGGCGCCGGGTCTGAAGCTGGAAGTGTCGGGCGACGCCAACGACTATGTCGGCAAGGGCCTGTCGGGCGGGATGATCGTGGTGCGGCCGCCGATGGCGTCGCCGCTGGTTGCCGAAGACAACACGATCATCGGCAATACGGTTCTGTACGGTGCGACCGACGGCTATCTCTTCGCCGCGGGTCGGGCCGGAGAGCGCTTTGCGGTCCGAAACTCCGGCGCAAAGGTCGTGATCGAAGGCTGCGGGTCGAACGGGTGCGAATACATGACCGGCGGGGTCGCTGTGATCCTGGGCGGGATCGGCGCCAATTTCGGGGCCGGGATGACCGGCGGGATGGCGTATCTCTACGATCCAGATGGCGTGTCGGAGCCGCTGATGAACATGGAAACGCTCGTCACCTGCCCGGTGACGGTCGCCCATTGGGAGGATCAGCTGAAGGACCTGATCGAGCGCCACCTGGCCGAGACGGGCAGCCGCAAGGCAGGCGCGATCCTGCAGCATTGGGACGACGAGCTGGCCAATTTCGTGCAGGTCTGCCCGAAAGAGATGCTGGTGCACCTGCCCGCGCCCTTGAGCGAGGAAGACGTGGCGGTCCCGGCGGAGTAATCCGCCGGGGACGTGATGGAGAAAGCCCGCCGATATCGCGGCGGGCTTTTCTGTATCAGGCCGACCTGGTCTGCGGGATGCGGAGGTTCTGGCCGGGATAGATCTCGTCGGGGTTCTTCAGCATGGGTTTGTTGGCCTCGAAGATCTCGTGATAGCGATTGGGATCGTCAAAATGCTCTTTGGCGATGGCCGACAGCGTTTCACCCGACTTGACGGTGTGGAAGACCGGCTGAGCGTCCGAATCGTCTTCCACCTCGGCGACGCCTTCCACGTTGCCGACGGCAAGGATCACCTTTTCGCGCTGTTCTTCGGTGAGATTGCCGCCCTTGACCTTCACCTTGTCGCCTTCGACCTGAATATCGAGGCCGTCATCGTCGAGGCCGAGATCCTTGATCTCTTTCTTGAGGATCGCGGGGGTCGGTTCGTCATCCCGCCCGAGCAGGTCCTTTCCTGCGGATTTCACGAAGCTCCAGAGGCCCATTGTCTTTCCTTTCAGGTGATAGCGCCCGCGGCGGCATGTCGCGGATATCTGAGCGGTAACGTTCGGGTGGGAATATGTTTCCATTATCTTGACCGGGCAGCGTCCGGATGCTGATTGGGCGCGTGGCGAAAACATCGAGCACATCAAAGGCGAAGGCCAGCCCGCGCAAAGGCGGCAAGACCGCCCCACGCAAGACCCCGCGCCGGTCGTGGCGGGCGCGGCTGCGGCGGCGGATCCTGCAGCTGTGCCTGCTTGTCCTCTTGATCCCGGTGATCCTGATCGCGCTTTTCGCGGTCATACCGCCGCCGACGACGCCCTACATCGTCTCGGAAGGGGTGCGGTTGGGCAGCGTGGAGCGGCGCTGGGTACCGATGGAGGAGATCGCGCCGGTGATGGCGCGATCGGCCGTGGCGGCGGAGGATGCCAATTTCTGTCTGCATTGGGGGCTGGATCTGACGGCCATTCAGGAGGCGCTGGATGAGGGCGGCGCGCGGGGCGCG
This sequence comes from Aestuariibius violaceus, assembly GCF_040779325.2. Taxonomy (NCBI): domain Bacteria; kingdom Pseudomonadati; phylum Pseudomonadota; class Alphaproteobacteria; order Rhodobacterales; family Paracoccaceae; genus Aestuariibius; species Aestuariibius violaceus. The sequence continues at coordinate 754,764 of NZ_JBFONT020000001.1, read as the reverse complement.
TCGACGATCAGCCAGCAGACGGTGAAGAACGTCTATCTCTGGCACGGGCGGTCCTGGGCGCGGAAGGCGCTGGAGGCTTTGCTGACGCCCGCGGTCGAGGCGGTGTGGTCGAAGCGGCGGATCCTCGAGGTGTATCTGAACATGGCGGAGTTCGATGAGGGGGTGTTCGGGGTCGAGGCGGCGGCGCAGCACTATTTCGGGGTGTCTGCGGCGCAGTTGAGCGCGGTTCAGGCGGCACGGCTGGCGGCGATCCTGCCGAACCCCAAGGGCCGGTCGGCCGCGCGCCCCTCGGAATTCGTGCGGCGGCGGGCGGCGGGGATCGTCGACGGGGCGGCAACGATACGCGCGGACGGGCGGGCTGCGTGCTTCGAGGATTGAAAGGCGCGCGGGCTTTGGGCATTCAAGGGGCAGAATGAACAGGTTGTACCATTTCCCGCTGTCGCCCTTCTGCCGCAAGGTGCGGCTGACGCTGGCCGAGAAGAAGATCGAGGTCGAGCTGGTCGAGGAGCGCTATTGGGAGGAGTCGCAGGACTTCATGCGGCGCAATCCGGCGGGCAAGGTGCCGGTTCTGCGGATGGGCAGCCGGTTCATGGCCGACAGCGCGGCGATTTGCGAATATCTGGAAGAGACGCAGCCGAGCCCGCCTTTGCTGCCCGGCTCGGCGGAGAAGCGTCACGAGGCACGGCGGCTGGTCGCCTGGTTCGACGACAAGTTCTACCGCGAGGTGACGGTGAAGCTGCTGGGCGAGCGGGTGTTCCGCAAGCTGATGGGCACCGGCTATCCCGACAGCACGCTGGTGAAGGAAGGCGCCAAGGCGATCAAGTTCCACCTCGACTACATGGCGTGGCTTCTGGAGCAGCGGCGGTGGCTGGCCGGGGATTCGATGACCTTGGCGGACTTTGCGGCGGCAGGGCATCTGAGCTGCCTCGATTACATCTCGGACGTGGACTGGGACCGGTCGGAGGCGGTGAAGGACTGGTATGCGAAGGTCAAGTCGCGGCCTGCTTTCCGGTCGATCCTGGCCGATCAGGTGCCGGGGTTTCCGCCGTCGCGGCAATATGCGGATCTGGATTTCTGAGGACAGGACCGGGGGGCCAGCCCCCCGGACCCCCCGGGAGTATTTCGGGCCAGATGAAGGGCGCGCGTTAACCTTAACATCGGGTAGGGTTAAGCGTGGATGATCTGACGGCACGGCTGAAAGTTTTCGCGCGGGAGGCGGGGTTTTCGGCCGTGGGCGTGTGCCGCCCGGAGGCGATCCCGGAAGCGGCCGGGCAGTTGAGTGCGTTTCTCGAGGCGGGACGGCACGGGCAGATGACCTGGATGGAAGAGCGGGCCGCGTGGCGGAGCGATCCGTCGGCGCTTTGGTCTGAGGCGCGGTCGGTCGTGATGCTGGCCGAGAGCTATGGTCCAGAACACGATCCGTTGGCGGTTCTGGAACAGCGGGACCGGGGGGCGATCAGCGTCTATGCGGGCGGGCGGGATTACCATGACGTCGTCAAGAAGCGGCTCAAGCGGGTCGGGCGGTGGTTGCTGGATCAGCGCCCGGGAGAGGCGATCAAGGTCTTCGTCGATACCGCCCCGGTGATGGAGAAGCCGTTGGCGGCGGCGGCGGGGCTTGGGTGGCAGGGCAAGCACACGAACCTCTTGAGCCGGGATCTCGGGAACTGGTTTTTCCTCGGGGCGATCTTCACCACCGTCGCGCTGGAGGTGGACGCGCCAGAGGCCGAGCATTGCGGGTCGTGCCGGGCGTGCCTCGACATCTGCCCGACGGAGGCGTTTCCGGCGCCCTTCCAGCTCGATGCGCGGCTGTGCATCTCCTACCTGACGATCGAGCATAAGGGGCCGGTCGACGAGGTGTTGCGGCCGAAGCTCGGCAACCGGATCTATGGCTGCGACGATTGTCTGGCGGTCTGTCCGTGGAACAAGTTTGCCGAGCGGGCGCGGGACCAGCGGCTGGCGATGCGGGACGATCTGCGGGCGCCGCGGCTGGCAGAGCTTGCCGCGCTGGATGACGGGGGGTTCCGCGCGCTCTTTTCGGGATCGCCGATCAAACGGATCGGGCGGTGCAGGTTCGTGCGGAACGTGTGTTATGCGATCGGCAATTCGGGGCAGGCGGAGCTGCGCCCGGCAGCAGCCGCGCTGGTGGACGACCCGGATCCGGCAGTGGCGGACGCGGCGCGCTGGGCGGTCAGCAGACTGGCGCGATTGGCGGAAACCGGGTAAGCCGCCAAAAAGGCCTTTCCCTCAACAAGATGCGGAGTGTCCCATGACGGATCCACTGACGCGGCTGGCGATCCAGTACGGAACGGACAAGTTCGGATACCACGACTACACGCCGGTTTACTTCCGGTTGCTGAACGAGCGGCGGGAGGCGCCGCTGAAGTTTCTCGAGATCGGTGTCGGGGGATACGGGGATGCGGATCGCGGCGGAGAATCGCTGATGTCCTGGCGGGATTTCTTTCCCAAGGGAGAGATCGTCGGCATCGACATCCAGAAAAAGACGCTTGATCTGGGAGAGCGCGTGACCGTGCTGCAGGGCAGTCAGGTCGATGCGGATTTCCTGTCGGAGACGGTGCGGGAACACGGGCCGTTCGATATCATTCTCGACGATGGCAGCCACCGGAACGAGCATGTCATCGAGAGCTTCAAGATCCTCTGGCCCGATCTGAAGCCTGACGGGATCTATATTGTCGAGGACTTGCAGACGGCGTTCTTTCCGCGCTTTGGCGGATCGCTGGAACTGGATGAGCCAAACAGCGTGGGATACTTTGCCGAGCTGTTCCAGACCTTCGACCTGCCGGATCTCGCAGGCATGGCCCGGTTTCATAACATCGTGGTGCTGTACAAGACCTCTGCCCCGCCGCTGATCCCGGGCCACGGGGAGGTTCAGACGGTTCACGCACCGGCCGCCGAACTGGGAGAGGCTGTTCGGGGTGCAGTCGGCACGGCGCCTGCCGATGGCATCGTTTGCGCGACATCAGCCGATGAAAGCCCCGCGCCCGAGATCTTCAGGACCTGGTTCGTTGATGTCGATCATCGCGAGAAGGCAGTCTTCTTCCCCGAGGCCGAGAGCGCTGCCGAGGCCGAGGGGATCCTCGGCCTGTTTCGTACATCGGAAGGATGGCGAGTGGAGAAGGGGGATAATACCTATCCGTCGAATTTCCGGTTCGAGTCGGATCACCCGCGGGTGATCGAGACGTTCGACGCGATGCGGGAGGTTCTTGCGGATAGCCAGATCGAGGGTGGATTGACGAATTTCGCCGACATGCTGGTGCGCGCAGACCGGCTAGATGAAGCGCGGCCCTACGTGGAGCGTCTGTTGAACGGAGAGGGAACGTCTCGAAAATTCTTCGCCCTGGGTGGACGGGTCTTGAAAGAGGACGAGAAGTGGGCTGAAGCCGCGAGCCTTTTGGAAAGGGCGGTTGAACGGTTTCCAGACGATCTTGGGTTCTGGATCAATTACGCATCTTCTCTTTCAAGAAGTGGCGATGAGTTCAAAGCAGTCGAAGCATTGGAGACTGCGGCAACTCATAATCCCAGAGCCGCCGCCGTGAGGCGATCTCTGGCAAGCGCAATGCTTCGTGTCCAGCGCGTTGACGAGGCCGTCGAACAAGCCGAGTTGGCCGTGAAACTTAATCCCAAGAATGCTGGTTTCAGGTTGTTTCTTGCAAATCTGAAGATGCGAGCGGGAGAAGACGAAGAGGCACTGGGTATAATTCAGGCCGCGATAAGCCTCGATCCGAATGATCCAAAACCACATGTGGCTCTGGTAGGCTGTTTGAGCAAACTTGGCCGCGATGCCGAGGCGGGAGAAGCGCGGCAGAAAGCAGAGGCGCTGTCGCAGATGTGAGGCTTGGCGGCGGAACCTGGGGCAGAGGTGGGGGTTCGCTTTTCAACCCCTCTGGTCCGAAGGAAGCTGCCATGCTGCGCCTTACCTCCATCCTTGCCGTCATTCTGATCCCCTCCTGCGCGCTGACGCAGACCTCTGGTGATCCCGTCACCCAGGGCGATCCGAACGTGCCGGAATTCGAGCCGGCGTTCGAGAACCAGACGCGGGCGCCGGCGATGAGCTCCGGGGAAGAGTTCGAGCAGAGCGTGCTGGCCGGGCCGCTGGAGCATCCCTGGGGGATCGCGGAACTGCCGGATGGCAGCTTTCTGGTGACGGAGCGGCCGGGGCGGATGCGGATGATCGCCGCGGATGGCAGCCTGTCGGAGCCGATTGCAGGGGTGCCGGAGGTGCTGAACCGCGGGCAGGGCGGGTTGCTTGATGTGAATATCAGTCCGGATTTCGCAAGCGACCGGATGGTCTACTGGACCTACGCCAAGCCGCTGGGCGGAGGCATGAGCGTGACGGCGGCGGCCCGCGGGGTGCTGAGCGAGGATGGGACGAGCCTGAGCGGGGTTGAGGATATCTTCGTGCAGGAGCCGCCCTCGCCTACGCCGATGCATTACGGCAGCCGGATCGTCTTCGACGGCGATGGCTTCGCCTTCATCACGACAGGCGAGCATTCGGCGCGGGAGGAGCGGACGCAGGCGCAGGATCTCAATACGACGTATGGAAAGGTGATCCGGGTGCGGCCGGACGGGTCGGTGCCTGACGACAACCCGTTCGTGGGCCAGGATGGCGCGATCGATACGATCTGGGCCTATGGCCTGCGCAATCCGCAGGGGGCTGATATCCATCCCCGGACCGGCGCGCTTTGGACGCTGGAGCACGGGCCGCGCGGCGGGGACGAGTTGAACCAGCCGGAGCCGGGGCGGAACTACGGCTGGCCCGTCATCACCTATGGCGAGGAGTATTCCGGCGCGGCCATCGGCGCATCGCAGACCCAGGCCGAGGGGATGGAGCAGCCGGTCTACTACTGGGATCCGGTGATCGCGCCGGGCGGGTTCATCTTCTACGACGGCGATGCCTTCCCGGAATGGCAGGGCGATGTTCTGGCCGGATCGCTTTATCCCGGCGGGCTGGTGCGGCTTGAGATGGACGGCGACCGCGTCGTGGGCGAGGAGCGGCTGGTGCGCGATATCGGCCGGGTGCGCGATGTGGAGCAGACCTCGGACGGGCGCGTGCTTCTGCTGACGGACGAGCCGAATGGCGAAGTGATCGTGCTGGCGCCGGCCGGGCCGTCCTGAAATGGCAGCCCTGAAGACACGGCTCGCGCCTGCCGCGGCGCGGGTCGAGCGGCTGTTTGACAGGCTGGGTCGGCGGCGGCCCCGCAAAGCCGGGACGATCGACGCCTATATCGGGTACAGCGAACCCGAGGCGCTGGTGGCGCGGGGGCGGGTGCTGGCCTCCGACCGGGACCGCGATCCGCAGGAGGGGCAGCGCTGGTACCGGAACCTTGCGCAGATGATCTCTCTCTTCCTGACCGACGAGGTGGCGGATGTGGAGGTCCGCGCCGAGGGCATGTCGACGCGGACGGATGAGGAAGGGTATTTTACGCTGCGCCTGCCCCGGCCCGAGGGCGCGCAGGGATGGGTCACGGTGACGGTCGACGCCCCTGTCGCGGCGGAGCTGCCCGTTCTGGTCAGCAACCCGGCGGCGGATTACGGCGTGATCTCGGATATCGACGATACGATGATGAAGACGGGCGCCTATTCGATCTGGCGGAATCTCTGGACGTCGATGACGGGCAATGCGCTGACGCGGCACGTCTTTCCCGATGCGGTAGACCTGATGGAGCGCCTGCAGGACGGGGTGAACCCGGTTTTCTATGTCAGCTCCTCGCCCTGGAACCTGCATGGGTTTCTGGAAGAGGTCTTCGCTCGGAACGAGCTGCTACGCGGGCCGAAGTTTCTGCGCGATCTGGGGATCAGCGAAACGCAGTTCGTGACCGGCACGCATGGGGATCACAAGGGTGCGGCGATCGACCGGATCATGGGGGCCAATCCGGGACTGGGTTTCGTGCTGGTCGGCGATACCGGGCAGCACGACGCGGAGGTCTATCTTGCGGCGGCGGAGCGGCATGAGGGCCGGGTGCGGCGCGTGATCCTGCGGGCGCCGGGCAGGGGCGCGGATGCCAAGGACATGGATTTCGTGCGCAAGATCGAGGCGCTGGGCATTCCCGTTCATGTGGATGCCGATTATCGCAAGGTCATCGCGGTGCTGGAGGACCAGCGCGCCGTCGCGTAGCGAAAGGGCATGACCGGTCCCGGACCTTGTTTCAGCACAGGGCTTGAGGGGTCACGTGGCTCACGACGGATCCGGTCCGTTCCGTCGTTCTCTTCCAGCCTGTCGGCGGCAATCTTCGCAGGCGGCATGGTGCAATCGGCCGGAGGAAGCGCAAGCGCCGAAGATGGATGATCGACCGGTTGTGCCGGGGCGCAGACGGTCCCAGCTCTGCCGGACGATCAAAAAGGAGATACGTCCATGTCCCGAACATCGGTTCGTCTGCTGCGCCCCCGTCCGACCGGCGGCAGCGTCGTTTTTTTCAAACCCGGTCTGGATCAGGCCACGCGCGAACGGGTTCTGGCCAATCTGGCCGGTTCCGAAATCCGATCCTTCGCCGCGACCGGCGCCCTGCCTTCGGAAACCCGCGACCTTGCCGGGATGCTGCTGGAGAAGACCCGCATCGGCTTTCTGAGCGAGCGCTTTGAAACGGACGAGGCCGAAACCCTGCGCGCCCGCCTGAGAGAGGACGACCACGTTCTGTCGGTCCGGCCGGAATACTACTATCGTGCGCTGGAGAGCTTCGACGACGATGACGACAGGACGTGGGGCATCGATGCCGTGGGCGCCTGGACCAGCCCGCTGACGGGCGCGGGCATCAAGGTGGCCATCCTCGATACCGGGCTCGATCTGAACCATCCCGACTTTGCCGGGCGCACCATCGTGGCGGAGAGCTTCGTGTCGGGCGAGGACGTACAGGACGGGCAGGGACATGGGACCCATTGTGCCGGCACGGCGGCGGGCAGCGTCGTGTCTGAGGACGGGATGCGGTACGGCGTGGCGACGGGTGCCGACATCTATGTCGGAAAGGTGCTGAACAATCGCGGGTCCGGCCGCGAACGCGACATCCTGACCGGCATGGCCTGGGCCATCGACCAGGGCTGCGAGGTCATCTCGATGTCGCTGGGCGCTGCCGTGCAGGAAGGCGAGACCTACGCCCCGGAATACGAGGATCTGGCCCGGCAGGCGCTGGAAGAGGGATCGCTGATCGTGGCCGCCGCCGGCAATGAAAGCACACGGACCACCGGCTATGTCGCGCCGGTCGGTAGCCCGGCGAACTGCCCGTCGATCATGGCGGTTGCCGCTGTCGACCAGACGCTGAATGTGGCGGAGTTTTCCAGCGGCGGGATAAATCCTGACGGGGGCGAGGTGAATATCGCGGGCCCCGGTGTCGGCGTCCTTTCTGCCGCCCCCGAACCGGAGCTTTACGCCACCTATTCGGGCACCAGCATGGCCTGCCCGCATGTGGCAGGGATCGCGGCCCTCATGGCGGGGGATGATACCAGGCTGCGCGGTCAGGCCCTGTGGGACAGATTGGTGAGCACCGCCCGGAGCCTTGACGGATCCCCGCAGGATGTAGGCGCCGGTCTGGTGCAGGCCCCGGGGCAGGCGGGATCTGGTATGGTCTAGGCCGCGTACCTACGTTGCTGTTGGAAGGAAGGATGCGATGCCCCGTATCGATGTGAAAGTGTTCGCGGATATCAAGGGCGGTGCCGATCTTGAGGACGTCACCGCCCGCGCGGCCGCAGAGGGGCTGAAGGTGGAGCAGGTGATTTCCCGGATCGGCGCCATCTTCGGGTCGTGCGATGAGGCCCGGATAGAACGCCTGCGCGCCCTGGACGGGGTCAGCCGAGTGGCCCCCGAAGGTCAGGTTCAGTTGCCGCCCCGCTCCCCCGACATTCCGCAATAGGGCTTTCGACAGGACGATTACCCTTTGGTCATCCAGGCACTGGAACAGCGCCGCGGGGTCGCGTAGCGAAGGAACATGACCAGCACCGTCCAGCCCGCCACCCCATCGCTTTACCGCGGCGTTTTTCTGATGATCGCGGCGGTGACGGTGTTCACCGTGATGTCGGCCTTCATCAAGGCGGCGGAACGGATTCCGCCCGGCGAGGCGGTGTTCTTCCGGTCGGTCTTTGCGATGCCGGTGATCTTCGTCTGGCTCTGGATGCAGGGGGACCTGAAGGACGGGATCAGGACGGCCGATTGGCGGCCCCATGCGGTGCGCGGAATCGCCGGGACTTGCGCGATGGGGCTGGGCTTTGCCGGGTTGAAATACCTGCCCTTGCCGGAGGTCACGGCGTTGCGCTTCGTGACACCTGTTCTGCTGTTGATCTTCGCCGCGATCTTTCTGGGAGAGCGGTTCCGGAAGGTGCGCCTGTTCGCGGTGCTGCTGGGGCTGGCGGGCGTCGTCATCATGACGGCGCCGCGGTTCAGCGCAGGCGGCACGGGGGCGGAGTTGTTCGGGGTGTGCGTCACGCTCGCCTCTGCCGGGATGGCCGCGCTGGCGCAGACCTTCGTCAAGGCGATGGCGGGGAAGGAGAAGACGGCGGCGATCGTCTTCTATTTCTCGCTGACGGCGGCGGGGCTGTCGTTGCTGACATTGCCTTTCGGCTGGGTGCTGCCGATGGGGTGGGAGTGGCTGTTCCTGATCGGTGCAGGCCTGATCGGTGGCTGCGGGCAGATCCTGCTGACGTCGAGCTACCGGTTCGCCGATGCGGGCGTTCTGGCGCCGTTTACTTACGTTTCCATGCTGTGGGCGCTGCTGATCGGGTACTTCGTGTTCCTGGAAGTGCCGACTTTGCCGATGATCCTGGGCTCGCTTCTGATCATCGTGGCCGGCGTGGTGATCGTCTGGCGGGAGCGCGCGTTGGGTCTGCGCGGGACAGCCGAAGGAAAGGTGCAGGCAAAAGGCCACATGTGACGGCCGAATCGGCTATAGTGCCCGGGCGACACGGGAGGAACGTCAGATGTCGAAGCACGTCATTGACCAGACCCCTGCGCCGAAATCCGAGGCCCAGGCGGTACATTTCCTGAAACAGGAGCGGCGGGCGCGGCCCCATCCGGTATGGAAAGAGCTGCGCCGAAAGGTCAGCGGTCGCGGGATGCGGCGGGTGCGGGAATTCCTGCGGATCGACCGTCGGGACGGCTAGCGCCGGGCGCACTCATCGCTCGGCCCGAAGGCCGCGCTCTTCGTTTTCATCCGGCGGTTTACGGTCGTGAGGTTCGGGCGTGCCAAAGCCATGCGCCGCTCTCCGACAGTTCACGCGTGACACGGCCCGTGGCGAGGAGGTGGTTCAGATGGGCAACAGCCTCGGCCAGGGCGAGGCCGTATTCCGCCGGTTTGATGTCGCGCTTGAAGAGAGTCGGAAAGCACTCCGCCGCCGTGTGGGGCGTTTCCAGAAGGAGCGCCAGCCGGTCGAGCGCGTGTTCGTGGTTGTCGATCAGCTGCCGCAGGCGCGCGGGCAGGCCGGTGAAGGGCAGCTTGTGGCCCGGCAGAACCAGATGATCCTCCCGCGCGAGCCCGGCGAAACGGTGGCAGGAAGCCAGCCATTCCGCCAGCGGATCGGCCTCGGGTTCGGTCGGGTGGACGCCGATATTGGGCGAGATCGACGGCAGCAGCTGATCGCCTCCAAGGATCAGATGATCGCTTTCGGAGACCAGGACGGCATGGTCCGGCGCGTGGCCATGGCCGATCTCAACCCGCCAGGTGCGGCCTGCCGCCTGTAACGCGTCGCCCTGCTGCAGACGCCGGAACCCCGGCGGCATCGGGGCCACCGCATCGGCGAAGTTGAAGGGGCGTGCTTCCGCCCGCTCTGCGATCAGCGCCTCGGGCATCCCAGCGCGGCGATAGAAGGTGATCGCCTCTTCCGTCGGGCGCTCCTGCACGTCGAGCGTCAGCATCCGGGCATAGATCCAGGCCGTTCGCGTCGTCCACAGCTCGGCCCCCGCCTCCTGAAACCAGCCGGCAAGGCCGATATGATCGGGGTGGTGATGGGTGACGATCAGCCGGGTAACGGGCCGTCCGCCCAGCGGGCCGGACAGAAGGCCCGCCCAGATCTCCCGCATCTTGGCAGAGGCGAACCCGGTATCGATCAGCGTCCAGCCGTCGCCATCGTCCAGCGCGAAGATGTTGACGTGATCGAGCGCCATCGGCAGCGGCAGGCGCATCCAGAGGATGCCGTCTGCCACCTCGATGGCCTCGCCCGGCCCCGGCGGGGCCTCCCACGGATAGACGATCTTTCCCGGTGTCGGGGCGGGGTCGGCGACCGCGCTCACCCCTGGCAGCGGGCGGTCGCGTCGTCCACGGCGGCGGTGAAGCCCAGAAGCGAGAAATCGTCGACCGTCGTGTTGCCGCGGCCCGATCGGCCGGTCAGAACAGCGGATGCCCCGCGCTTGAGCTCTGCCACGATGCGGGCATCCTCCTCAGGGGTCGGCGGCCAGGCCCATTCACCATCGGTGAAGAGCTCAAAGCTGTTCCCGCCAATCTCGAGCGAAACGGTCGAGCCGCCCGCGAAGGGGTAACCGCCGGTGAAGGCGACCTGCTGCGACACGCTTTCCCCCGGCCGGTTGAAGACCATCAGGAGGATGTCACCCCGGCGGCCCTGCGTCAGCTGGCCCTGAGGGTTCATGATCTTGCTTTCTTTCGGCGCCGATACGGCCCAGCATTCCCGTGGGTCGGTTTCTTCGTAAACGCTCCAGTCGGTATTCGCCGCGACCCGGTTTTCCGAAACATTCGCGTCGTCCTGTGCGGCAAGTGGCCCTGCTGCAAGTGCCAGAGCCAGTCCGAGGGGTGCTAATCGCATGGTCTTCAATCTCCCGCTGCCCAAATCCATCAGGCTCCGCCCACCTTTCCGGGTGTCTCATGCACTGGCGGAGCGCCGTTCTTCCGGATAGGCACGTCCTAGCAGGATTTGACGGCTGGCGAAAAGACCCGTCACACTGAAATGATGCGCAAAATGCTGCGCAAGGGAGGTCCGGATGGCGGAACCGGTGCGGATGGTCGAGGTTACGCGGGGCGGCCGGGTGGAAAGCGTGCATCTGGGCCACGCGGTGATCTGCCGGGCGGATGGGCGTATCGTCGAGGGCTGGGGCGATCCGGCGACGGTGATCTATCCCCGATCGAGCTGCAAGATGGTGCAGGCGCTGCCGATGGTCGAGGCGGGCGTGGCCAGTCTGACCGATCAGCGGCTGGCGCTCGCCTGTGCGTCCCATCAGGGGGCGGCGATCCATACCGGGCCGGTGGCGGACTGGCTGGCAGAGATCGGCGCGGACGAGGCGGCGCTGCGCTGCGGCGCGCATCGCCCGAAGGATCGCAAAACGCGCGACGCGCTGATCCGCGCCGGACGCGAGCCCGATCAGACGCATAACAATTGCTCGGGCAAGCATGCGGGCTTCGTCGCCTTTGCCCGGCACCTCGGGGCGGGGCCGGACTATATCGATATCGACCACCCGGTGCAGCGGCAGGTTCGCGAGGCGTTCGAGGATGTGACGGGCGAAGAAAGCCCCGGCTACGGGATCGACGGCTGTTCCGCGCCCAACTTCGCGACGACGATGCGGGGGCTGGCCCGCGGCATGGCGCAATTCGCCGACGCGGGGAACCGAAGCGGTGCGCGGGCCGAGGCCCAGACCCGCCTCGTCGAGGCGATGATGGCCTATCCGGAGCTTGTGGCCGGTAAGGGCCGCGCCTGCACCCGCCTGATGCGGGCGGCCAAGGGCAAGGCGGCCGTCAAGACGGGGGCCGAGGGGGTCTTTGTCGGGATCATCCCGGATCAGGGTCTGGGGATCGCCGTCAAGGCGGCCGACGGCGCCACCCGCGCGGCCGAGGCGGTGATCGCGGCATTGTTGGTGCGGCTCGGCGTGCTCGATGCGCAGGATCCGGCAGCGCTGGCCTACTTGGATGCACCGGTGACGAACTGGCGCGGGATCGAGGTGGGGCGGATCAAGTCGGTGGGCGAGCTGACTGGGTGACGTCCTGCATATAGCGCCGGCGACCACTGGTCTTTTGAGCGACCTCGCTCAAAATGCTCCGCCCGGCGGCGACGCCGGGCAGCGCCCGACCCGACGAGGCGGGCGCTACCCTCTTCGCTAGGTTCAAATCGTGGAGCGCCTACACCACCACAAACTCATCCCGCGCATATCCCTGCAGGAACAGAAGCGCCGTCAGATCACCGTGATCCACCCGTAGACCTGCCTGAGCGGCGACCGACGGCTTTGCGTGCAGCGCCACGCCCATTCCCGCCTTGCCCAGCATGCCGAGGTCATTCGCCCCGTCGCCCACGGCCAGCGTTTCCGCGTGGGACAGGCCCAGACGCGCCACCAGCTCGTCCAGCGCGGCCACCTTGGCCTCGCGCCCCAGAATCGGCTCTGCGACCTGTCCCGTCAGCTTGCCGTTCTCGCTCAGCAGAACATTGGCGCGGGCCTCGTGAAAGCCGATGCGCTGAGCCAGTGGCTCTGCAAACGCCGTGAAGCCGCCCGAGACCAGCATCGCATGGGCCCCGGCCGCGCGCATCGTCGCCAGAAGCACCCGGCCGCCCGGCATCTCTTCGATCCGTTGCGCCAGGACCCGGTCGATCACGCCCGTTTCGAGACCCTCCAGAAGACCTACCCGCTCGCGCAAGGCGCCCTCAAAATCGAGCTCTCCGTTCATCGCCCGCGCCGTGATCTCGCGCACACGGTCGCCGACGCCTGCGACCTCTGCCAGTTCGTCGATGCATTCCTGCCGGATCATCGTCGAATCCATATCCGCGAGGAGGAGCTTCTTGCGCCGTCCCCCCGCCGGGAGGACATTCAGATCGACGCCCAGCGCCGACAGCTCTGCCCGGATGTCGTCCTGGTGGCCCGGCACGGTCTCGACGGGAAACTCCGCCGCTTCGCCTTCCGACAGCCAGACGGCGTCACCGCCGCCCCACGCATTGCGCAGGCTCTCCGCCGTCTCGCGGGACAAGGCGCCAGGCGCGGCAATGAGGTTGACGATGGGCATGTGCGTCTCCCGGATCCATTCTTGCGCCTTGAAACAAGCGGAGCGCTTCAGCGCAAGATCCGTCCCGGAAGCGTGCCGAGGTTTCCTATCGTAGTCGCCGCGCCGCCGGAATCGGCCTTCACACCCGCAGTGGTACGAAAAACCGTCTTGTCCGGCGGCGCCGAACCCTCTAGCTCCGGCGGTGGGACACCCTTCCCCAACGAAGGGCGCATATCTGGAAGGATACCAGTCATGGTGATGCAACCGACCGCGCGGCCGGATAATCCGCGTTTTTCGTCTGGCCCCTGCGCCAAACCCCCAACATTCACGCTAGAGAGCCTGTCCGACGCCGCCCTCGGCCGGTCGCACCGGGCCGCCATCGGCAAGGCCAAGCTGAAAGAGGCGATCGAGACCACACGCGAGATCCTGGGCGTGCCCGCCGCGTACCGGATCGGGATCGTTCCGGCCTCGGACACCGGCGCCTATGAGATGGCGATGTGGACGATGCTGGGCGCGCGTCCGGTCGAGATGCTGGCCTGGGAGAGCTTTGGCGCGGGCTGGGTCACCGATGCCGTCAAGCAGCTCAAGCTCGATGGCGAGACCCGGACCGCCGAGTATGGCGAGATCGTTGATCTGACGGCGGTCGACTGGAACAAGGACGTCTGTTTCACCTGGAACGGCACGACCTCGGGCGTTCGCGTGCCCTCGGGCGACGTGATCCCGGCGGATCGCGAAGGGCTGACGCTCTGCGACGCGACCTCGGCTGCCTTCGCGCAGGACCTGCCGTGGGACAAGCTCGATGTGACGACCTTCTCCTGGCAGAAGGTGATGGGCGGTGAGGCCGCGCATGGAATGCTGATCCTCAGCCCCCGCGCAGTGGAGCGGCTGGAAAGCTATACACCGCCCTGGCCGCTGCCCAAGATCTTCCGCCTGACCAAGGGCGGCAAGCTGATCGAGGGCATCTTCGAAGGTGCGACGATCAACACGCCCTCGATGCTCTGCGTCGAGGACTACCTGCAGGCGTTGGGTTGGGCCAAGTCCATCGGCGGACTGCCAGAGCTGACCGCGCGGGCCGACCGCAATGCGCAGGCGATCTGGGAGTTTTGCGACAGCCGGGACTGGATTGCGAATCTCGCCGCCGATCCCGCGACGCGGTCGAATACGAGCGTGTGCCTCAAATTCACCGACCCGCGGATCACTGATGGCGCCACCTTCGCCAAGGCCATTGCCAAACGGCTCGAGGCGGAGGGTGTAGCCTATGATATCGGCGCCTATCGCGATGCCCCGCCGGGCCTTCGGATCTGGTGCGGCGCGACGGTCGAAACCGCCGATATCGAAGCGCTTCTGCCCTGGATTGACTGGGCCTTCGAGACCGAAATCACCGCCCAGGCGCAAGCCGCCTGACACCCGTTTCAACCAGATCCAAAGGGGCAAAATCTTCTAGAAGATTTTGCAAAGTCAGAATTTTCTAGAAAATTCTGCCCCCACGGATCCGTCCCGAACAAAGGATACCGCTTATGGCCCCCAAGGTTCTCGTCTCCGACAAGCTGTCGGAAACCGCCGTCCAGATCTTCCGCGACCGCGGGATCGATGTCGATTTCAGGCCCGATCTGGGTAAGGACAAGGAAAAGCTCGCCGAAATCATTGGCGACTATGACGGCCTCGCCATCCGCTCGGCCACCAAGGTGACGGCCAACCTGATCGAGAAGGCGAAGAACCTCAAGGTGATCGGCCGCGCCGGGATCGGGGTCGACAATGTCGACCGCGAGGCGGCCTCGAAGGCGGGCGTCATCGTCATGAACACCCCCTTCGGCAACATGATCACAACCGCCGAACACGCAATCTCGATGATGATGGCTGTGGCCCGCCAGATCCCCGAGGCCAACGCCTCAACCCATGCGGGCAAGTGGGAGAAGTCGCGCTTCATGGGCGTGGAACTGACCAGCAAGACGCTGGGCGTCGTCGGCGCGGGCAATATCGGCTCGATCGTCTGCGACCGGGCGAAGGGCCTGAAGATGAAGGTCATCGCCTATGACCCGTTCCTGAGCCAGGAGAAGGCCGACAAGATGGGCGTCGAGAAGGTAGATCTCGACGATCTGCTGGTGCGGGCCGATTTCATCACGCTCCACGTACCGCTGACCGACCAGACGAGGAACATCCTCAGCCGCGAGAATATCGCCAAGCTCAAAAAGGGCGTGCGGATCGTCAACTGCGCCCGCGGCGGGCTGGTCGACGAAGAGGCGCTGGCAGAGGCTCTCAAATCCGGCCATGTCGCCGGCGCCGCCTTCGACGTCTTCGCTGTCGAACCGGCGACCGCTTCCCCACTCTTCAATCTGCCCAACGTCGTCGTGACCCCGCATCTGGGTGCAGCGACCACCGAAGCGCAGGAGAACGTGGCGCTTCAGGTGGCCGAGCAGATGTCGGATTACCTGCTGACCGGAGCGGTGACCAATGCGCTCAACATGCCGTCCGTCACGGCGGAAGAGGCCAAGGTGATGGGTCCGTGGCTGAAGCTCGCGCAGCACCTCGGCAACTTCACCGGCCAGATGACCGACGAGCCGATCGAGGCGATCAACATCCTCTATGACGGCGAGGCGTCGACGATGAACCTCGAGGCGCTGACCTGCGCGGTGATCGCGGGCATCATGAAGCGGGTGAACCCGGACGTGAACATGGTTTCGGCGCCTGTGATCGCCAAGGAGCGGGGGATCGCGATTTCGACGACAACGCAGGACCAGTCCGGCGCGTTCGAGGGCTACATCAAGATCACCGTCGTGACAGCGGAGCGGGAGCGGAGCGTCGGCGGAACGGTCTTCTCGGACGGCAAACCGCGCTTCATCCAGATCAAGGGGATCAACATCGACGCCGAGATCGGGGAGCACATGGTCTACACCACGAACAACGACGAACCCGGCATCATCGGCGCACTGGGCAACACGATGGGGGAGAACGGCGTGAACATCGCGAACTTCACCCTGGGCCGGTCGGAACGGGGTGGTGAGGCGATCGCGCTCCTCTATGTCGACGATCCCGTACCCGCCGCGGTGATGGACAAGCTGGCCGAGACCAAGCTCTTCCGCCAGATCAAGCCGCTCTCCTTCGATGTGGCGTAACCGGCCCCTCATCCGCTCTCACGAGCGTCTTCGGTTCCATCAGCGAAGAGGTCCGTCAGGTCCGATGAGCGCATGATCTACGCGGTCGGCGACATCCATGGCTATGCCGATCAACTCGACCGCGCGCTTGCGCTGATCGAGGCGGATGGCGGCCCGGACGCAGAGATCGTCTTCCTCGGCGACTTTGTCGACCGCGGCCCCGACAGCAAGGGCGTGCTTGACCGCCTCGTGCGCGGGCAGGCCGAGAGCCGGAACTGGAGGTTCGTCCTCGGCAACCACGACCGCATGTTCCTGCGCTTCGTCACCGAGGGGCAGCAGCACGACGATCGCATTAAATCCGGCCTCAGCTGGATGAACCCGCGTCTTGGCGGGACGACCACGCTGCGCTCCTACGGTGTCGGCGGCCCTGACAGCCCGGCTTTCCAGCCGCCGCGCGGCAAGGTGGTGGAAACCCTCGTGTCTTGGTGGACCAATCAGGGCAATCTGTCGGATCAGGAGGTCATCATCGCCGCGCGGGAGGCTGTGCCCGATGCCCATCTCAACTTCCTCGCCACTCTGCCCCTCTGGCACGAAACCGACGACCTCCTCTTCGTCCATGCCGGCATCCGTCCGGGTATCCCGCTGGAGGAACAGGAGGAAGACGACCTGATCTGGATCCGCGACGGCTGGCTGGAGGACGACCGCGACCACGGCAAGCTCGTCGTCCACGGCCACACAGCGCTCGACACGCCCGAGCATCATGGTAACCGCGTGAACCTCGACGGCGGTGCGGGTTACGGCAATCGGCTGGTGCCAGCGGCGTTCGACGCCGGCGAGGTCTTCACCCTGTGGCCCGAGGGTCGGCGTCCGCTTGTACCGGCGTGATCCGCAATAAAGATCGTCATCCTCGGACCCTACCCGAAGATCCACCGATTAAAGAGATCCCCGGTTTCAACGGGATGACGTTTTTTGACCCTCTCGCGACACACCGCCCAAACCGACGGCCCGGCGTTCACGCCGGGCAGCGCCTAGCACAAGCCTCCGCTCCTACTCCCGCCGGATCACCCCCGTCACCGCCGCCGCGGCCAGCGCCGTCAGGATCCACCCAGCCCCCTTTGCGAACCACCTGAGCCACCAGCCGATCCGCCCCAGAGGCGAGCGGGAGGTCGAGGGCGCCCAGGCATCTTCCTGCCCAAACGCGACCAGCGGGATTACAAGATCGGCGGCATAGGCGAAGGGGCTGAAGCTCTCGTAATCCTGCCCGGCCTCCCCCGGCCGGGACCAGACCAGGGCCGGCCCCTCCGGATGCAGTTCCGTCGCCGCGATCCACGCCGACGAGGTCAGGATCGGCGCCGCATTCGGCGTCATGTCCCCCGCATACCAGGTGGCCCGGAAGAACAGGCCCAGTCCGAGGATCAGCAGAACCGCAAACAGGATCGACCGCCCCGGCCGGTAGCCATAGGCGACCGTCCAGTAGAGCACAGCATCCGACACAGCCGCCGCCATGTACCGCGGGCTCACCCCCTGCTCTTCGCGCAACTGCTCGCGGTCCTCGGCGCGCAAGAGCCGCTCCTTCCGCAACAGCACCGTACGCGCATCGTCCCGGTGGCCGAGCCGGGTCAGCACTTCGGCCAATTGTTCGTAGGGCTGGGCCACGAAGGGCAGATCGTCCGGCCGGCGTTCAAGCCAGTCCAGACGCGCCTTCAGCGAGACATCCGCACGGCGCGAGAAATCCTTGTACCGGAACCCGTCCAGCCGGATCGGATAGTTCGCCCCCGGGCCCGCCGGTTCGTCCTTCAGCCGGGCGACCTCGGCACCGGCCAGGTTCACCACCCCGCCGGATCCGATCTGATTGTCCTGAAAGAACAGGATCCCGCCGATCTGCGCCCGCGCGAGGCTGAGGGCGATGTTGCTCCCATGCTCCTCCGTCGGCGCAAAGACGCCCGTGTCCATCACGTCCGATTGCAGCGAGATCGACGTATTCGACACGAAGCAATCATGCGCGATCCGCGCCGAGGAAAAGAACAGCGTCCCCTCGGCGACCAACGTCGAAAGGCCCTCGGAATAGGGATAATTACCAAGGTAAACCGACCCCTCGACCTTCAGCGACGGGGCAAAGACGGCATCCTGCCCGCCCGGCCTCAGCACCGCGTCGCAGATCTGCAGATCCCCAGCGATCCGCGCCCCGGCCAGGCTCACCTCGCCGCCGATCTCGGTCCCCGACCGCAGGTAGAGCGACCCGCTGAACGTCGCGTTGTCCGCCGTCAGCCCGCCCAGCGACGAGCCCGAGAGGTGAAACCCCCGCAGATCCGCGTTGATCAGCGTCACGCCCTCGGTCAAGTGGCAGCAGGTCAGCGTCACATCGCGGCGGATATCGCAGCCCTGCAGGTCCAGCATCCCCTGGATCCAGCCACCGCGCAGCCGCAGCCCCTTGTCGTGCAGGTTGGCCCCGCCCAGCAGGATGAACCGCAGGAACTCCGCCCGCACGGTGGTCTCGGGCGTCGCTTTCGCCGGCGGCTCGCCATCGCCCAGCACCGTCCGGGCGGGCAGGGCGCAATCGGACAGAACCTTTTCCTCGGCCAGGCTGAGCGGCGCGAACTCGTCAAGCGTCATCATGGGGCGGACGGTGGCATGGGCATCGCCCGCCGGGCAAGCGCCACTAGGCGTTTCGCCTGAGAATGGAACGGGTTAGAGGGAAGGATGCCGCAGCGCTTCGCGACCCTCTCCCAACTCTACGATCACGGCTTCGACGCGGTGATCGACGTGCGTTCGCCGTCCGAGTTTGCCGAGGATCACATCCCCGGCGCGATCAACCTGCCCGCGCTGGACGACGACGAGCGGGCAAAGGTCGGCACGATCTACGTCCAGCAAAGCGCCTTCCTTGCCCGCAAGATCGGCGCGGCGCTCGTCGCCCGCAACGCCGCCCGACATATCGAAGAGCACCTAATGAACCATGACGGCGGCTGGCGCCCGCTTGTCTATTGCTGGCGCGGCGGGCAACGGTCGGGATCGTTCGCGTCGATCCTCGCCCAGATCGGCTGGCGGGTCGAAACGGTCGAGGGCGGATATCAGAGCTACCGTCGCCTTGTCAGTGCCGCGCTTTACGACCACCCGCTGGGCCGGCAAGTGATCCTGATCGACGGCAATACAGGGACGGCGAAGACCGACATCCTCCACCGCATGCGCAGCCGGGGCATTCAGGTCCTCGACCTCGAAGGGATGGCGCGGCACCGCGGCTCGGTCCTGGGCAGCCTTCCGGGTGGGCAGCCCGCGCAGAAGGCGTTCGAGAGTGCGCTGGCAAAGGCCCTCGCCGCAACGACCCCAGACGCGCCCCTTATCCTCGAGGCGGAATCGAGCAAGATCGGCAAGCTCACGCTCCCCCCGGCCCTCTGGTCCGCGATGAAGGACGCCCCGCGCATCGTGATCGACGCCCCGCTAGAGGCGCGGGCTGCTTACCTGACCGAGGCCTATGCCGACATGATGGCCGATCCTGACCGGCTGAAAGCCCGCCTGGCGGCGCTGAAGCCGTTCCGGGGGGCCGAGGCTGTCGCCCATTGGTCGGAACTCGCCGAGGCGGGCGATTTCCGACGCCTCGCCAGCGAGCTGATGGAGCAGCACTACGACCCCGCCTACCGCAAATCCCGCCGCCGGGCGGAGGGGGACGTTCTGGCGACGGTCACGGCGGAAACGCTTGACGCCGCCGGGCGCGACACCGCCGCGGATCAGATCGCAGCGATCCTGTCTCAGACGACGGTGATGTGAGGCGGACCTTCGCCGAACCGCCCGATCACCGCCGCATCGTATCCCGCCTCCCGCAGCTGGGCGACGATCCCCTCCGCCGCGTCCGGTGAGACTGCAGCCAAAAGCCCCCCCGCCGTCTGCGGATCGAAGAGGAGCGCCGTCTTCGCTGACTCATCGAATGTTATGTTCTTAGCCACCACTCGGTTCGCAGGCGCGAGCGTCGACGCGATCCCTTCGGCCGCCAACGCCTCGGCCCCCGACAGCAACGGCACATCGTCTATCGTAATCTCGGCCGACACGCCCGACGCCTGGCAAATTCCCCACAGATGCCCGGCCAGCCCGAACCCGGTCACGTCGGTCATCGCATGTGCCGCTGACAAGAGCCGCGCGGCTGGTCCTTGCGACTGCATCATATGGTCCAGCGCCGCCACCACATCGGCCCCGCGCGCCCGCAACCGCATCTCGGCGGCCAGCACCGTGCCGGTCCCGATGGCCTTGGTCAGCACGATCGCGTCCCCTGGCTTGGCACCGGCGAGCGTGATCGCCTCCCGCTCCAGCAGGCCGGTCACGGTGAAGCCGATCGTCAGTTCGGACCCCATCGAGCTATGGCCGCCCGCGATCTCCGCCCCCTCGGCGGAGAACACCTCCTGCGCCGCGGCCATCACCTCCGCGAGCGTCACGCGCTGCATGGGCTCCGCCATCCGGGGCAGGATCACCGTCGCCAAGGCCGCCTGCGGCGCCGCCCCCATGGCCCAGACGTCCCCCAGCGCGTGAACCGCCGCGATCCGCGCCATCGTGTAGGGGTCGTCCGTGACCGCCCGCAGGTGATCCGTCGTCACGACCTGCCGGGCTTTTCCCATCCGCAGAACGGCCGCATCATCACCCGGCAAGCGCTCGATATCCGCCCGCCCGATCGCGGGCAGACCGGCCAAAACGACGTCGAGCGCCCCCTTGCCCACCTTCGCGCCGCACCCACCGCAGAGCGGATCCGCCTTCGCGGCACCCATCGCCGCCCGCCGTGGCACCGCGACCGTCATCGGCTCCAGATCCTGAAACTTCCGCATGAAGGCGCGGTCGATCTGGTCCTTCCAGCGCCACAGCGCCTCTCCCTGAACGGCAAACCCGGCCTTCTCAGCCAAGGCCGCCTTCCCGCCCAGCGAGATCAGCTTGAGGTAGCTCTTCTGCGGCCGGTACTGGCGCAACGCGCCGCCCGACAGCCGCGCCTTGAGGTTATGGAAGAGGATCGGCGCCTCGCGCACCGCAAAGACCCCCGCCTTGGGTCGCGGCGCATGACGCAGATGGGCGCAATCGCCTGCCGCAAAGATCCCCCGCGCGCTGGTCTCGAGCGTTGGCCCGACGGACAGAAATCCGCCCTCATGTTCCAGCCCGGTCTGCGCCAGCCAGGGATAGGGCCGGGCCCCCGCCGCGCCGGTCGTGAAGGTGCTGGGGATCTCCCGCCCGTCCGCAAGCTCGACCGCTTTCGGCGTGATCTGCGCGACCTCGGCCCCTTCGATCAGGGTGATCCCGTGTCCCTTCAGCGCCGTCAGCAACCGATCCCGCGCCGGAACGCCGAGGCCGTTCAACGCCCGCTCAGCCTCGATCACGTGGCACGTCGGCGCCCGGCCTGCCGCCCGCGCCGCGTGGACCATGGCCATCGCCAGCTCGACCCCGGCGACACCACCGCCGATCACCGCGATATCCGCCGGCCCGTCGCTGGCAAGGAACCGCGCCCAGGCCCCCGCCAGTCGCCCCAGCGGCTTGGCCGGGATGGCGTGATCCGCGAACCCGGGGATCTCGGGCATCTCCGATGTGATGCCGATATCGACGGACGCCACATCGAACGGAAGCACCCTTTCGCCCACCGTCACCGTCCGCGCCTCGGGGTCGATCACACTCGCCGCACCCAGGATCAGCCGCGCCCCGGCGAATCGCGCGAGACGCACCAGATCGATATCCAGATCATCGCGCCCGTAATGCCCGGCCACGAACCCCGGCAGCATCCCCGTATAAGGCGCCGTCGGCCCGGGGTTGATCACTGTCACCCGCGCGCCGGGCAGCGGCCTCATCCCCCAGGATCGCAGGACCAGCGCATGGGCATGGCCGCCACCGATCAGGACAAGCTCGCGGGTCAGGGGGATCGTCTGCATCGCCACCTTCTACCGCGCAGGCGGCGCAGGGAAAATCACGAAGCGGTCAGGGCGCGAGCCATTCGCCAGCCCACCCGTCCTCTCGCCGGTAGAGCGCCCGCCGATGCACCTCTCCCAGATGCACCGCGTCGATCGACACCGCCCGGCACTGCAGAACGGCGAAGGCCGCTTGGTCCGAGGTCTTCTCGTAAGCCAAAGCCTCTCCGATCGGCGTCCCCGTGGGTGGCACGCAGCCATAGCTCGTCCGCCCCTCGGGCGTCAGGTGATCCCACCGCTCGGCCACCGCATCGCCTGACAGGATCTCGACCTCGGCCTGCACGCGGATCTGCAACCGAGGCGACGGCTCCCACACATGCAGCGCGGCCAAGGGCGCCGCCCTGAGGCTCGCGATCTTCCCCGACCCCAGATCGGTGAACACCTTCAGCACTGCTTCCGCCCGCTCCGCCCGCCGCAAGACAACCGTCCGCGCCTCGGGCCAACCGTGGGGAGAGATCGTCGCAAAGGTCGGCTGCCGGGCGGGCGCCCGCCGGTCGGCCACCCCGCGCGACAGGCGCGACCAGACCTGATCCAGCACGCCGTCGAGTGTTTCGAACCACTCACTCATACCCGGTCATCTCCAGATACCCGCGGCCCCCATGGCTGCCGCTGATCCGCACCGGCCCCTCCCAATAGGGAACGCTGACCCCCATCCAGGCCGCCCCATTCATCGCCTCCACGGTCACATCGACGCCGCGATCCGGCAGCGTCACCTGCCAGCGCGTCGGCACCTCGCGCCCCGCGACCTCGGTTAGGCCCAATGGCTCCGCATCGAAGGCGCCGTCGGGATAGGCCTCCGTCGTGCCATCTGGGCCGATCCAGGTGGCCGCCGTGAACTCCGTCCCATCGGTCTGGCGCAACTGAAACCCCATCAGCTTGTCGCCACTATCGAAGGACAGCGAGAACCAGTCCCACCCCGTCTGATCCTCGCTCAACGGCTGCGACGACCATTCCCGGTCGAGCCAGGCCGACCCGGTCACCGCGACCTCACCCTCCGGCAGGGTCAGCACGCCCTCGACCGCGTAGAACGGCTGTGAATAGTAGTAGCTCGCCTGCCCCGAGGCCGACTTGACCGAAAACCCGTCTGCCCCGTGAAAGACCAGCGGCCCCTGGGCGTCGAGCTGCATCTCATAGGCGAACTCGGCCCCCGTCGCCCGCATCTGCAGATCGCCGAAATCCGGCCCCCAGAGGCGCCAATCGTCGATCCACGCCTCGAACGGGTCGGCGGCCACGCCCGCCTGCCCGATCCCACCGCGCCCGAACCGCTCGGCCACGTAGTGATCGGTTGGCGTCGTCACCGCCGCATGGCCCATCCAGACCTGCGGCACGCTCCAGCCCTCCCCGGTTTCCGGCGCCAGAGCGAAGCGGAACAACGTCCATTGCAGCCCGTATTCCTGCCCGTCCGCCCCGTCGAGATTGGCCGTCAGATACCACCACTCGATCCGGTAGTCCGGATGCGCCCCGTGATCGGCGGGAAAGTCGAAGACCGGATCGGGGGCAGGCATCGCGAACCCCTCCGCCCCGGTTCCCATCCCGGCAAAGCCCTGCGCCAGCGCGGGAAGGGGCCAGATCACCAGAAGGGCGGCATACTTAGCGTTCATTGGAAAACACCTTCAGCAGATGGCTCGCCGGTGTCCGCGCCAGCTTGCGCGCGGGCCAAAGCGCGGCGAGCGCGGCGGCGAGACAGGCAAGCAGGGTCAAGCGCAGGTAATCCAGCGGGAAAAGGTACATCGGCAGCTTCCATCCGAACGCCTCGACATTCACGACCGCCAGCAGTGCCCAGGCGAGCGCCAGCCCCAGCGGCAGTGCGACAATGGCGGTCAACGCCGCCAGAAGCAGCGCCCGCACCAGCTCGAACCACCCCAGCCGCGCCCGCGTCAGCCCCAGTGCCCAGACCGGCGCCAGCTGCGGCAGGCGCATCCCGGCCAGCGTCAGAAGGCTCATCAGGATGGCGAAGGCGGCGACGATCAGGGTCAGGATGTTCAGCGCGGTCGTTACCGTGAACGTCCGCTCGAACACGTCCAGCGAGATCTGCTTGATCCCCGCCTGGTCGATGATGTTGGCGGGGGGCAGGCCGAACTCGTCGGTCAAGGCGGCGATCAGCGCGTCCGGATCCTCGGTCCGCAACCCGAAGCGCGTCGGCGCGATCTGGGGGTAAAGCGTGCGAAAGACGTCCTCCCCGATGATCGCCTGGGCGACGGGGTTGCCGTAATCGCTGTAGATGCCGACGACGGGAAAGACCTCCCCCGCGATGGTCAGCGGATCGCCCACCGCAACCTCCTGCCGCCGGGCGGTCTGCTCGTTCAGCAGCGCCCCTTCGCCGGCCGCGATCTGATCCCACGGCGCGTCCGTCGCACCGAGGAAAGTCCAGTTGTCGCGATAGGTCCCGTGATCCCGCGCGCCCAGCACCTGCCCAGGCAGGCCCGCCAGCTGCGCGTCGGCCACCAGCAGCGGCAGTACCGCGTCGGCGCGCTCCGCCCCGAACGCTTCCAGCCGGTCGCCCTCCGCCGCGTTGTCGACGGTCACGTAAACCTCAGAGGCGAGGCGTTGGTCGATGAACCCGATAAAGGTTAGCCTGAAGCTCGACACCATCGTCGACACGCCGATATTCGCGGCCATCGCCAGAAGCAGCGCCATCAGCGCCAGCGACAGGCCGGGAAGCTGCTGGCGCGTATCGGCCCAGAACCATTCCCCGATCGCTGACCGCGCCAGGCGCGCGCCGATGGCGAGGATCACCGATAGCACCACCGGCAGCCCCAAAGCGGCGCCCACCAGAAGCGTGCCGAGCAGGGAGAATCCGCCGACCAGCCCCTCGCCATAAAGCCCGAACGCCACCGCAGCGCCCAGCAGCACCACCGCGCCCACTGCCTGCAACCGCGCCGTGCTGACAGAGGCCAGTGCCCAGGCCCGCCGCTGCCCCGCGGCCAGGATCGGCAGCCGCCACAGCTTGTAGAGCGCGCCCGCCGCCGCCATCCCCGTGCCGATGAAGGCGATGGCGAGCCCCGACAGCATCCAGACCGGCCGCAAGGTCAGCGTCCCGGCGACCTCGGCCCCGTAAAGCCCGCGCAGAGTTGCGGCGACGTCGGGCAACAAGGCAGCGGCGATCAGATAGCCCAGCGCGACGCCGGTCAGGCCCGCGACCGTGGCAAACAGAAACAGCTCCACCCCCAGCAGCACCATCAGCCGCCTGAGCGGCATGCCGACCGCGCGCAAGGTGCGAAAGACCTGCCGCCGCTGCTCGAACGCCAGCCCGATGGCGCCATTCACGATAAAGATCCCGACGGCGAAGGACAAAAGGCCAAAGGCCGTCAGGTTCAGGTGAAAGCTGTCCGTCAGCTGCGCCACATCCGCCGTCTCTCCCGGTTGGCTCAGCACAAGATCCGGCGCGATCTCAGATAGCTCCGCCCGGCCCAGCGGCTGCTCCGGCAGGACGATCAGGCGGGTGACGGTGTCGCCCGCCTCCAGCAGCCGCCCGGCGACCGAGATATCCGTGACTGCGGTATCGGGTGCGATATCCGGTGCGGGCACGAAGTCGATATCGAAGGCTTCGCCGAAACTCTCGATCGTCTCGGGCGTCGCAAAAACCTGCCCCTCCCCGGTGACGAAGGGCGCCAGATCCCCCTCCTGCAACCCGACCGGGCCGATGCCGGGCGGCGCCGTCAGCGGATCGATCCCAACGATCCTGAGCGGTCTGTCCTCGACAAATACCCTGCCGTCGATCACCGGGCTGACGAGCCATCCGGCCCGCCTAAGCGCCACATATGCCTCCAGCGGGATCGCCTCACCATCGCGCCGCGCGATCTGGCCATAGCTGCCTTCGCCCAGCGTCCGTGCAGCGGCGTCATAGCTCGCCCGCGCCTCGGCATTGATCGCCTGCACGCCCGACCAGAGCGCCGTCGCTAGCGCCAACCCGGCGAACAGCGTCAGCGCCTGCAGCGGGTTGCGCCGCCAATAGGACAGAAGCGCCTGCAGGCCTGCCCCCATCATGCGGCGATCCGCCCATGGCTCAGATGCAGCCGCGCGCCCATCCGCGCCGCCAGATGCTGGGAATGGGTGACCATGAGCAGCGCCGCCCCGGCCTCGTCCACCAGCCGCAGCATCGCGTCCAGCACCGCCTCGGCCGTATCCTCATCCAGGTTCCCGGTCGGCTCGTCGGCCAGCACGATCTGCGGCCGCGCGGCGAGCGTTCGGGCGATAGCGACCCGCTGCTGCTGCCCGCCCGACAGCTGTTCGGGATACTTGCCCAGCTGCGCCTCCAGCCCCAGCTTCGCGGCCAGTTCCCGGTTCCAGCCATCGTCCGGCCGCCCGCCCAGCCGCGCCTGAAACGCGATGTTGTCGCCCACATTCAGGCTCGGGATCAGGTTGAACTGCTGGAACACCACGCCGACGACATCCCGCCTGAGCGCCGCCCGCGCCCCATCGTCGAATCCGGTGATGTCCCGCCCGTCGATCAGGATCTCCCCGCCATCAGGCTGGTCCAGCCCGCCTACGAGGTGCAAGAGCGTCGACTTGCCGCTGCCCGATTCACCGGTCAGCGCCAAAGTCTCGCCCGCACCCAGCGTGAAAGAGACACCGGCCAGAACGTCGATGGGGCCGTCCGCCCCGGGATAAGTCTTGGTGACGTTCCTGACGTCCAACAGCATCCGATACCCCTTATGCCCAAGCCGCCCCCGCTATCTAGGGCGCCGCCCCGTAAAAGCTCCCCGGAACCGAACCCGCAAGGACCGCGTTCTTGCCTCATGAAACGTCTCGCCTTTGCCCTCAGCCTTTTCGCCCTGCCCGCAACCGCCGAACAGGTCGGCGAGGTCGGCGTCGACTGGGTCGGCAACGATATCATCATCGAGGCGATCCAGGATCCTGACGTGCCCGGCGTCACCTGCCACATCGCCTATTTCGACCGCAGCGTGATCGACAGGCTGAGCCAGGGCAACTGGTTCGAGGATCCCTCCAACGCCTCGATCGCCTGCCGTCAGACCGGACCCATCGACATGGCTGATCTGGAAGAGATCAGCCACCGCGACAGCGGGGAAGAGGTCTTCCGCGAGCGCCGGTCGATCATCCTCAAATCGCTCCGCATCAAGCGGATCTACGACGAGGGCAACCAGACGCTGATCTACCTCGTCCATGCCCGCGAGCTGACCGAAGGGTCGGCGAAGATGGCCATTTCGACCGTACCCCTCTGGACGCCGGGCAGCTGAGCCACCCGCGCCGGATTTGATCCCCGTCAAGGCGGGCCCCACTTATATCGTTAAGCTTCAAGCGGATATGGGCCAGGGAGGTCGCCATGAGCTTGAAGACCATACTCGTCTATCTGCCCCGCGCCGATGACGCGCCGCAGACCATCGCCGCAGCGGCCCTTCTGGCCCGGCGCACCGGGGCCCACGTGATCGGGCTGCACGTGCTCGAAGCGATCATGGTCCACATGACCACCGACATCTACCTGCCCGGCGACGTGCTGACCCGGTTCAGCACCCAGCAGACCGAACAGGCCGAAAAGGTCGAGAGCGTGTTCCGCGAAACCTGCCGGATGGAGGATTTCGCAAGCGAATGGCGGCGGGTGGAATGCCAGGCCGCGGCGGCCTCCGACGTGGCCGTGCAGCACGCCCGCAGCGCCGATCTGATCATCCTGCCCCAAGGCCCCGCCGACGACACCCGCTTCAACGCGGCCCTGATACGGGAAAGCGGCCGCCCTTGCCTGGTGATCCCGCGCGACGGCACGGTCGAGGCGCTGGGCCGCAACGTTCTGGTCGGGTGGAGCGCGACGCGCGAAGCCGCCCGGGCCGCCCACGACGCGCTACCTCTGCTCGAGGAGGAGGCAGAGGTGCGCGTCGTGAAGGTGGGCGACACGCCCAGCGGCGAGCAGGAATTCGCGTCGAACGACATGGCCGTGATGTTCGACCGCCACGGGGCGAAGACGACAGTGGTCAACAGGGCCCCGGGCAGCGATGCGATCGGCGATGTGCTTATGCGCGAAGCATTCGAATCGGGCGCGGACCTGATCGTCACTGGCGCCTTCGGCCATTCCCGCGCCTACGATTTTGTCCTTGGGGCCGTGACGAGCCATCTGCTGGAAAAAGCGGAACTACCCGTCCTGTTCTCGAAGTAGGGACGGAGACGGCGCTCCCGCTGGCGCGGATCGCCCCGCCCACCGTCCCCGGCCGCTTTAGCCCCGGTCTCGCGCGGCATGGGTCAACCCCCATTGCCCCAGCGCATCGAGCGCCGGGATCAGGGTGCGCCCGTAGTCGGAATAGGCGTAGCTCACATGGACCACACCCGCCTCGCTGCGCTCGCGGCGCAGGATGACGCCTTCGGCTTCCAACGCCTTCAGGTGATCGGTCAGCACCTTGGCGGAGACGCCGCCAAGCGCCCGGCGGAGGGCACCGAAATCGCAGGACCCCTCGCGCAGGACCCACAGGATCCGCGTCGTCCATTTGCCCGAGATGACCGACAGCGCCGCAAGGGCGGGGCAATCGACGAGCTTGTCTGTCGGGGCCGTTACCATGCGGTAACCTCTTGCGGGTTCGATCCGTCAGACCAAGATCCTGCCCGAAGAGGAGACAGGACATGGTTCCAACACTCTACGACTGGATCGGCGGCGCTTCCACACTGAACACCCTGACCGAGCGGTTCTACGACCGGGTCCGGGCCGACGCCCTGATCGGGCCGGTCTTCGCAAAGATGGGGCCCGATCACCCGGCCCATGTCGCGGCCTTCCTGGGCGAGGTCCTCGGCGGCCCGCCCGTCTATTCCGACCAGCACGGCGGGCATCCCGAGATGATCCGGCACCATCTCGGCAAACACCTGACCGAGGCGCAGCGGCGGCGCTGGATCGCCCTGCTGCTTGACACCTATGAGGAGATGGAGGCGCCGCACGACCCCGAGTTCTCCTCCGCGCTCGTCGCCTATCTCGAATGGGGCTCCCGTCTGGCGGTGATGAATTCGCAACCCGGGGCCGTCGTCGACGAGACCGCGCCGATGCCCCATTGGGGCTGGGGCGAGACCGGCGGACCCTACCAGGAGGCAGGCGATGATCGTTGAATACCTCCGCTACCGGATCGATGCCGCCCGGCAAGACGCCTTTATCGCGGCCTACAAGGCAGCCACCGAGCCGCTTCTGGCGTCGCCCTACGCGACCGCCTTCGACATGGCCCGCTGCGTCGAGGATCCGTCGCAGTTCATTCTGCGGATCGAATGGACCTCGGCCGAGGACCACCTGCAGCGCTTCCGCGGCAGCGCCGAGTTTCGGGCGTTCTTTGCCCATGTGAAGCCGTATGTGGGCGACATCCTCGAGATGCGGCACTACGAGCGGCTCTAGCGGGACGGTGGGCGGGGCGATCCGCGCCAGCGGGAGCGCCGTCCCCGTCCGCTGTAGGATGGCGGGTCTCTGACCGTTCGCGAGCGAAACCGTCCACTGGACGGTTTCCGGGAAGCTCGCTCACACCATTCGGATCACGTCCTTGTCGATCGCCAGCATATATCCCTTCCGCGCGATGTTCCGCACCAGCAGCTCCGACACCATCTGGTTCCCGAGCGTATCGCGCAGCCGCTTGATCCGCGTCGCCCCCGCGGCCTCTTCGCAATCGGCGGCGGGCTTGCCCGAGATCATCCCTTCGATCTCGGCCCCCGAGAGGACCTCGTCATCCATCCGCGCCTCGGCCAGCACCGACAGCGTCTCGATCGCCGCCTCGGTCAGCTTGAACTCGAAATTGTTCAGATAGACCGCCTTCTGATCCCGGCTGATCAGCAGCGAGTTTACCTGGATCCCCGTCCGTTCGATCTGCGCCATCCGGCGGTTCAGCGCGATCAGCATCACCAAAAACACCAGCGCCGCGATCAGAAGCGCCGTCGCAAAGACGAGCAGCACGAAGATGATCTGCCGGTAACTCGTCAGGATGTCCGAAAACGACGTGCCCGACTGGGCCAGGATCTCCAACAGCTTGATCTCGGCGCTCGAGGTCAGGTCGTCGTTCTCGACGAACAGCCGCTCGACCCGCGCATTGAACGCATTCGCATCCGGCAGGTTCAGAAACAGCAGCACCGCCGTGATCAGCAGCGTCGCCACGATCCCGGCCATCCCAAGCGCGATGATCCGCGTTCCTGTCGCCCGCGCCTCAGAAGCGGAGGAAGAAGTCGCCCGCACTGTCCCGTCTCTCCCCCAAGCCACCATCGTCGAACACCGACACCACATTGAGCAACTGCCAGCCCGCGGCGTCAAGACGGCCGCGCAACTGCCGTTCGGCGCTGCCCCTGTCGCAGGGTTCGTTGATCTGCGCCACACCGTAATGCAGCCGCAGCGGATCGTCCCGCTTTGCCTTGTAATCGGCATAACAGGCCGCCTGTGCCGCGGCGGGCAACAGCAAGGCCAGGGAAAGGATCAGCGTTTTCATGGACCTGACTAAGGGGGCGTTCGATCAGGATATTCAATAACCGCTGGCGTTATTGCAGGACAATCCCGTCCGTCTGTGATGATATTGCCTGTCAGGTCCGGCCCGTCCCAGCCTTTGTTCTGCGGCACACCCGCGCCCCGGGACGCCGCGAACAATGGTGACGGAGGTTCGGACGATGACACGAGTTTTATCCATCTTTCTCTGCGCTGCACTGGCGCTGACCAGCCTGCCAGCGAACGCGCAGATCTATCGCGACCCGCGCAACCAGACGGGCGACGACCCGCTGGCCGAAGGGATCGTATCGCTCCTGCTGCTCGGCACGCTGCTCGCCAACGCGCGGGATGATGACGACGATGATGATGATGACGATCGCAGGCCCCGCGGGCGCTACGCCGACCCCTATGCAGGTGATCGCCACTATACGTACCGTCCGCGGCCAGGTCGTAACTACCACCTCCGGCCGGGCCGCGTGCTGCCGTCGGAATGCCTTCGGGTCTTCGACAACCGCAACTATCGCTACGTCTACATGGCGGGCTGCCTGCGGCGGAACGGCTACGACCTCGACCGTTTCCCGCGCCGCTGCCGGGTCGACGTGCGCACCCACCGGGGCGAACGCCGTGCCTATCGCGGCCGCTGCCTGCGCGAGGCGGGCTATCGCGGCGCCTTCCGCTAGAGGCCATTGCATCCGGGCCGTCCTTGGCGCCACATGCGCGCCATGGATGGCCCGGATCACAGTTTCGAAACACGCGCCGCCGCTGGCGGCGCGCAGTGCATCGCAGGCGTCGACGAAGTCGGGCGCGGCCCGCTCGCCGGGCCGGTGGTCGCGGCAGCCGTCGTGCTCGACCCCACCTGCATCCCCGAGGGCCTGAACGACAGCAAGGCGCTGACCGCCCGCCGGCGCGAGGCGCTCTGCGACGCGGTCCAGGCCGCCCATGCCGTCGGCATCGGACAGGCGAGCGTGGAGGAGATCGACGCGCTCAACATCCTCCAGGCCTCCCACCTCGCCATGGTCCGGGCCATCGCCGCCTTGCCCAGCGCGCCCGACCACCTACTGATCGACGGCAACCGCCTGCCCGCCGATCTGCCCTGTGCCGCCGAGACCATCGTCAAAGGCGATGCCCGCTCACTTTCGATCGCCGCCGCCTCCATCGTCGCGAAGGTGTGGCGCGATCGCCTCATGGTGGACCTCGCGCAACAGTGCCCCGGATACGGCTGGGAGCGGAATGCCGGATACGGGTCGAAAGAACACAGGGACGCGATTCAAAATCTCGGGATCACCCCATTCCATAGACGATCCTTCGCACCCGTCCGCAACATGTTGTGACAAGAATATTTCGTAACGCATTGATTCAATAAAGTTTTTGACAGCGAATCGCCTCTGACTCATGGTCTGGTCAACGAGCGGGACAACCCGCCGATTGCGAGGCAGACGATGATCAAGACCTGTTCCGGGAAGGCAGGGGCCCTTCCCATCAACACGATTTTGCCCGGTGATTGCATTGCCGAGATGGCAAAGCTGCCTGACGCGTCGGTCGATCTGATCTTTGCCGATCCGCCCTATAACCTGCAACTCAAGGGCGAACTGCACCGCCCCGACAATTCCCGCGTCGATGCCGTCGACGATGCCTGGGACCAGTTTGCCAGCTTCGAGGCCTACGACCGCTTCACCCGCCTCTGGCTGACCGAGGCGCGCCGCATCCTCAAGCCCGACGGCGCACTCTGGGTCATCGGCTCCTACCACAACGTCTTCCGCCTGGGCGCCGCGCTGCAGGATCTCGGCTTCTGGATCCTCAACGACGTGGTCTGGCGCAAGTCGAACCCGATGCCCAACTTCCGCGGCAAGCGCTTCACCAACGCGCATGAAACGCTGATCTGGGCCTCCCGCTCGGAAGAGGCGAAATACACCTTCAATTACGAGGCGCTGAAGGCGCTGAACGAAGGCATCCAGATGCGCTCCGACTGGGTTCTTCCGATCTGCACCGGGCATGAACGGCTGAAGGACGGAAACGGCGACAAGGCGCATCCGACCCAAAAGCCCGAAGCTTTGTTGCATCGCGTGATCTTGGCCACGACGTCGGTGGGGGATGTGGTGCTAGACCCGTTTTTCGGGACGGGCACGACCGGCGCCGTGGCCAAGATGCTGGGGCGCGACTGGATCGGCATCGAACGCGAAGCCGCCTATCGCGACGTGGCCGAGGCGCGGCTCGCGAAGGTGCGCAAGTTCGACCGCCAGGCGCTCGAGGTCAGCGCGTCCAAGCGCGCCGAACCGCGGGTGCCCTTCGGCCAGCTGATCGAACGCGGGATGCTGCGCCCGGGAGAAGAACTTTGGAGCCTGAACGGCCGCCACAAGGCGAAGGTTCGGGCCGATGGAACGCTGGTGGGTGACGACGTGCGGGGCTCCATCCATCAGGTCGGCGCCGCCCTCGAGGGGGCGCCGTCCTGCAATGGATGGACCTATTGGGCGTTCAAGCGGGACGGGAAGATGGTGCCGATAGACCTTCTGCGCCAACAGATCCGGGCCGAGATGAGCGCCCACTGAGTTACCGCCAGTGCGGTCGACCGTCCGAACGGCCGCACTACCTGACCCCGTCGTCCTCCTCGTGAGGCGACGGGGATTTTTTTGCCGGACAATCAGAACCCTTTCTTGACGCTACTCACACCGACAGAGCCAGACCAGCGCCAGACCGCCGGGCCGGTCGGGCGCTCGCTTGGGCAGTCGCGGTGCCGCTTGGTCCGGTCGGCGTGGCGCGTTTGGTGAAAGGGAGCCTGGGCCGCCAACCACCCTCACTCCACCACTTCAATCCCCTCGATCACCGGCCAGGCCCAACCAAACTTCGGCCGTCTCTCCTCTGTCTGAAGGCTCGCAACGATCTCAACCGACATCGCTTCCAGCGGCTTCACCGCAGTCAGATCCCAGACCACCCCGCCCGAGCCCGACCCCGTATCAACCACCTGATAAACCACATCACCCCGCCTCTCGACATCGCCTGTCAATACAGCCCCCGCCTCAACCGGCCGCACCCGAATACCACGCGGCGCCCGCAGATCGCCCGCCTCTGTCAGTTGCAATTCGTCGCCGACCACAACCGCCTCGAACCCGTCCGGACGCGGCACCGAATAGCCCGCCGCCTCCACAGCGATCTCCTCGACAAGGCGCACGTCCTCTTCAAAACACCCCGCCAGCGCCCCCACGCAGAAAAGCGCGACCAGCGCCCGACCCCGCCCCAATTCGCGGCAGAAGACCGCTCCGCCCAGTCGGGTATAAAGGACAATCCCACTCTCGCCGAAGATCGTCACCCATCGCTCCACACAGGCAAAGACATTTCCCAATGGACCGCAGGGTAGGCGTGGCGCCGATCTTGCTCAATCACGCAAACGCACCACCACCTCACGAACGGTTGAGGGGGATTTATGGCCCGATCGGCGGTCCCCGCCTCCAAATCGCCCGGCGAAGCGTTATGTTGGCACAAGCAAGCGAATTCGGTCCCACTGAACTGATCGAGCAACCCCCGGCCCGATAGGAGATGGTCTCATGACATCCGCAAAGCTCACTCGCCGAAGCCTTATCGCCACCACCGGCGCTGCCCTAACCACCGTAGGCTCCGGTCTGCTCGTCCCCGCCCGCGCGCAGGGCCTCGCCCCGACCTCCACGATGCGCGGCGGCGCCAACAACTACCGCCCCGGAGCGCCCATCGTCGACCGCATCGGTGGCGGCGGTTTCTGGATGACCGGCACCGTCCGCCGCGCCGGCGACGGCGCGCCGCTCGAGGGCCAGCGCATCCAGATCTGGGCGCACACGACCGAGGGCCACGAGCGTGACCCCCAAAGCCACGGCGCCACCCTCACCGACGCGAACGGCGAGTTCCGGCTCGAAATGCCGCAAATCGTCCCCGCCTTCGGCCAGCCACACGGCCACCTCGCCTATGACGATCCTGAGTTCGAAACGGTCTTCCTCCGCCCCATCATGCCCAGCGCGAGCGATACCAGCCTCAGCGCCCATTTCGTCCTGCAGCCCGCCTGACCGGACCGGCTTGACCAGAATGCCCCGACCCGGATCAGTTCTGATCTGGACGCTTCTCGCCGCCGCAATCGCCATCCCGGTCGCCGCCGCGGTGGCAAGCCCGCTGCTCGCCTGGCGCGAACCCATCTACATCGCGGCCGGCTTCGCCGGCGTCGTGGCGATGCCGCTTCTGCTCCTCCAGCCCCTGCTGGCGGGCCGCTACCTGCCCGGCCTTTCCGCCCTTCGCGCCCGGCGCGTTCACCGCGCCATCGGCATCCTTCTGGTCCTCGCGGTGGTGATCCATGTCGGCGCGCTCTGGATCACCAGCCCGCCCGACGTGGTCGACGTCCTGCTCTTCCGGTCACCCACCCCGTTCTCCGTCTGGGGCGTTGTCGCAATGTGGGCGATCTTTGCCGCCGCGCTCCTCGCGGCCTTCCGCAAGCGCCTGCGCCTGCGTCCCCGATCGTGGCGCCGCGCTCACATGACCCTCGCCATCGTGACGGTCACCGGAAGCGTGGTCCACGCGATGCTGATCGAAGGCACGATGGAGACCGTCTCCAAAGCCGCCCTCTGCGCCCTCGTCCTCGCCGCGACCGTCAAGCTTGCAGCCGACCTGCGGGCGCGCTCCGCCAATCCCCAATCCGATCCAGGATCGTGAGCAGCGCAGGGCGCGCTAGGTGGCGCGGTTTGCAGATCGGCCGCGGGAACCAGCGCACCTGTGCGCTGTCGTTCCGCAGGCGGGCGCCGACAGTCACCGCCCCCTGGCAGGCCGCGCGACCGCATCACGACGACAAGCCGGAGACCTCATGGAACTGGCTCTTCTCAATTACCGCAAGTCCGCCCTGGCAATGGCGCTCTCTTGGATCTGCGACGAGGCGTAGCTCAAGAAATCCGTCAGGCACATCGGTCGTCCGAAGAGGTATCCCTGCGCCTCGTCGCAGCCATGGGCCTGCAGATGGGCAAGATGGTCCTCGGTTTCCACGCCTTCGCACAGCAGCTTGATGCCCAGACCTCTGCACAGATCGCTCATCGCCGAAAGAATGGGGAGAGAGGCCCGGTCCACGCCCAGGGACATCGTGAAGGCCTTGTCGAGCTTTATCTTCTCAAGCGGCAGTTGCGAGAGATAGCCCATCGACGAATAACCGGTCCCGAAATCGTCAAGCGCCCAGCTCACCCCCAGGAACTGAACATCCTGCATCGTTTCAATGAGGCCGCCGGACCCGTCGAGCAGCACGGACTCCGTCAGTTCAAGGCACAGCCGGGAGGCCGGCAGCCCCGTGGTCTCGAGAACCCGCTTCACATCCCCAAGCACGTCTCCGGCGATCAATTGCACGCCCGAGACGTTCACGGCGATGCCAAGATCCGGCGGCATGGCCAACGCATCCTCCACCGATTGCTCGAGGACGAAGCGGCCCAGTTCCAGGATGAAACCCGTCGATTCCGCGATCGCGATGAACTCGTTCGGGGCGACCCGGCCAAGCGAGGCGTTGCTCCAGCGGACCAGCGCTTCCGATCCGATGAGCTTGCCGTCGGCGACCCGGTGCTGGGGCTGGTACCAGATCTGGAACTCGCCCCGATCCAGGGCGCGGCCCAGCGCACGCTCGATCTCGCGGGAGCGGAACTGTTGCTTGGAAAGCACCGGATCGTAGGGCTGAGGCGCAGTGCTGCCCGCGCTATGTGCCGCGTCAAGCGCCTCTTCCGCCTGCGACAGGGCTTCGGCGGCTGTCACTCCTGTCTCCGGTACGGCGATCGCAAATCCGATCTGTACGCCGACCTGGGCACTCGCATCCTTGAGGTCATAGGTCGCGGAAACCGTCTCGGCCAACCGGCGGGCCAGCCCCGCGGCCCCGTCATCCCCCACCGGCGCGGCCGAACAGCAGGCGAACGTGTCACCGCCGAGACGGGCGATCGCAGCGGCGCCAAGATCCGCCCGGGTGATCCGTTTCACGACATGGCGCAGAACATCGTCGCCGACATCGCGCCCGAGCACCACGTTGATGGTTTTGAACCGGATGAGGTCAAAGACAAAGATCGCGAACGGCTTCCCGGCCTGCATGCGCCGTTCGACCGATGTCAGAAAGCTGTTCCTCGTCAGGGCGCCGGTCAGGTCGTCGAAACTCGACAGATAGGCGATCCGCCGCTCCTGCTCTTTCAGCGTCGTCACGTCGCGCACAGACAGCGTGGCAATCCGCGTCGTGCGATCGTGCCCTCCGTCAAGCTCGAACGCCTGCGACGGCGTGACGGTATATTCCAGATGCCGCCGGGTGCCGGCGCAGGTCGCGTCGCAAGACCGCACTGACCGTTCCAGCTGGCCATCGATGGCGGCGCGGGCGTCGCGGCGCAACCTGCCGGGAAGGTCTATCGTGCCATCGGGGCCAAGACCGAAAAGGGATGCGGCGGACCGGCTGCACATCCGCGTCGCGCCAGACGCCTCCAGGACGACGATCGCGTCAGAGCTGTCCTCGAAGACCTGCCGTAGCAGCTTCGTCGTGTTCTCGACCTCGGTCCGCTGGCGCCTGATGATCCAGTGGTCGAGCGTCAGTTGCCGAATGAAGTATCCGCCGCAATAGGCGGCAAGCCCGGGATAGAGAACGGCGGTCGGAACGATGATCGATCCGTGCAGGAACGCTGCAAACGCGCCAGCCTCGCTTGTGATCAAAATGGCGCCGGCCCCGCCGATCGTCCGCCATGGCCGTTGCAGCGCGCGTGTCTGAAGCGCGAGCAGCACGGCGAAAAGCGCCGCGAGGATCCACGTTTGGCGAATTTCGACCGGCACGATCCCGGTTGAGATCGTTTCGGCGGCCAAGACATGGACAAGCGCACCGGGAAGGATACCGTGGACCGGAACGGCAAAGAGATCGCCCAGCTCGATCGCCGAGGCACCCACGATGACAGAGCGCCCGTCGAAAGCCTGTGCCGGAACCCGTCCAGCGGCCACATCGCCCGCCGAATAGGTCGGCACGGTGCCGGGACGGATCGAAAAGCTGATGCGAAAGCTCTCGGTGGTCCGGGCGAACGCGCCGGACAGCAGGGCAGCCGCAGAGGGCAGGACCTGCCCGTCGATCAGCTTCCCGTAAGGATAAAAGCGCACGACGCCCCGCCGGTCGCTGAAGACGTTGGCCAATGCCGGCCAGCTTTTCCCGGCAAACAGCTCCAGCGGGGTGTTGGTCTGCAGTACTGTCCCGGCCGCGCTCTCGGCCTGCTGGAACACGGCAAGATAGGCGTTGCCCGCGCGGTCCAAGGCCGCGGCAAAGGCGCGATCTCCGGACGCGTCCGACGGGAAGGCGAAATCGATGTCGAAGAAGACGTCGGCGGCCCCGGCTTGCACCAGCGCATCAAGGATGTCTGCGTGCACCTGCCGCGACCAGGGCCATTCCCCGACGCTCTGAAGGCTCTTCGCATCGATCGCGACGAAGACGAACTGGCCGCTTGCATCGCGCCCCGCATGGGCCGAACGCAGGTCTTCGAAACCTGCGTTCAAGCCGGACAGAAGACCGGAGCGCTCTGCCGCAAACGTCGCCGCCACGATCACGATCGCGGTCAGGACGCGTCGCAGGGCAGACATTGTCGACCTCAGTTTCCTTTGCCGCCGCCGTTCCCACCGCCAGTCCCGCTGCCGCCATCGTTCCCGCCGCCACCGTTACTGCTGCCGCCGTTACTGCTGCCGCCGTCATTCCGGCTATCACCGCCGCCGCCGTTCCCACCGCCAGTCCCGCTGCCGTTGCCGCTCCCGCCGGCACGATCGTTCCCATTACCGCCACCGGTCCCGTTGGACTGCCCCTGTCCAGAGGCATCAGCGGACCGGTTCGAGGGTCCCTGCCTACCGGCCTCGATGGGACGAGTGTCGAGGCCAAAGGCATTCGGATTGCCAGGGATCTGGCTGGTGACCCGGGCGTCAGAGACGGTCAGGGATCTGCCGGACGAGACGGCCTGACGACCTTCCGGAACGTCGGCCCGGCCGCTTTCATCGCGAACCTCAACCCGCCCTCTGTCGACACGCACTGTCGAGGCGGCCCGGTCGGTCGAAACCTCGAAGACCGTGCCTTTCACCACCGCAGCCAGATGGGGCGTCACGACGCTCGTGTGCTTGCGCCGACGCGTCTCTACCGACAGGAAGATGGATCCCCGCTGCTGGGTGACACGGGTCCTTTGGCCGGTCGGCTCCGACGTGGAAATCGCCGCCAATGTATCGGCGCGGTAGACGATCCGCTCGTCGCCGCGGGCGAGGATGACCCGGCTTCGCGGTCCGGTCCTGATCCAGCTTCCGTTCTCAAGGACGGCACCTGTGCTGATCTGGCTCCAGCTCCGCCCATCGGTCGAAATCCGCACGTCGCCCGCGGCCCGCTCAAGCGTCCAGTCCTGCGCCGCCGCAGCCAGCGTGCTGGCAATCAAAAACAGCGTCGCGACGAATGTTCGGAGAATCATGGCATACCTCTTGCTCCTGGCGCTCCGCAAACCTGCGGGACAGTTGCTAAGATTTCCCAAACAAGGCTCCCAAAGCCGTCATCTGCCACGCTCGGGCAGATCTTGCGGTGACGGCGCCGGGCCGCACGCCTATGGCGAGCAGCCGCGCAGAGCCCGACCGATCACCTCACCGATCTAGCGCTGATACTGCTCGATATGTTCGGATGCCCGCAACGCGGCGGCCTTCAGAGCCGGGACGAGGTGATCGTTCATGATCGATGCCGTCACGACGTCGTCGAAATGGACAAGGCTCAGCGCGCCGATCGCGTGCGGAACCGCGACCGAGAGGACCCGCATATTCGCCGCCAGTTCCGGAAACTGCCTGACGGCATAGCCCTGGGCGGCAACGGCCTCGATCTCGTCTTGCAGGGCCTTGGCGTCCGCTGCCGACAGCCCGGAGCGCATCAGCTTCGCATCCCGGTTCTCCGGGGACAGGTCCGCCAGATGGGCCAGACCGCTGGCGCTTTTCAGAAGCGGGAAGCGCCGCCGCTCGAACAGGCGCAGGCGGATCGGCGCACGGTCCCGGTTGCTCAGCCGGATCACCATGCTGTCGCCTTCCGGCACCATGAACTCGACAGGCCATTTCAGGGTGTCGGCCAGACCGTCCAGCTCGGCCTTGATCGCCTCGTCCACCTGATTGCGCCCGATCAGCGCGCGAGACAGCGACGACACCTTGGCGGTGACGCTGTAGGTCTGCGTCTCGGGCTCGTGAAAGGCGTATCCCTCCGCGACCAGGGTCTTGAGCAACCGGATCGTCGTCGGCTTGGCAAGGCCGGTCTCGGTCACCAGCGCGCTGATGGTCGCGGTTTCCAGATCGTTGAGGGCTGTCAGAAGGCGCAGTCCACGGCCAAGCGCCCCGCCGGTATCCCGATTGGGAACGTCAGCACGTGTGATATCTTCAGGCAGCGAAACTTTCATCAAACGACGTCACTCGAACCTTGGCTTTCAGATCAGCCTTACAGAAAGCATGAAGAAAACAGGTTTGCTCTGCCATATCAAGGGCTGTCTGGGCGAACGTATCGGCCTCGTCAGAGAACAGGTAGCAGTGGGTTTCCAGCGGATCGGCCCGGCCCGGCTGGCCCGTGCCGTCGCTGGCCCCGGCGAGCGAGAAGTGCGCGTCCTGCACGATCCGGTAATCGTGCAGCGGCGCCTTCGCGATCTTCGCGTAACGGCCGAACTGGGTCATGAAGCAAAAGCCGATTCCGGCGCAGATATAGGTCTCGGCATCGGGCGCGCGGCCCGCCTCATCCGACAGGAAGCGGAAGATCCGCCCATGGGGATTGTAGAGGTACTGCACGATCTCTTTCACGCCGTCGGGCCGCCGCGTGGCAAAGACCCGCAGATGCAGGATCCGGTCCTGAACGTCCTGAAGCGATCCGCCCGCAAAGGTCGCCGTGTTCTCGTTCTTCGGGGTCAATTCGCCGGTCCGCTGGATGATCCCGCTCCAGTCGCCCGGCGCGATCTCAGCCCCCTCGAAGCGGTCGCCCGGATCGGGCAGGGCCGGTCCGCCGACGGGCAGCGCCCGGGCATTGTCGATGGTCCGGCCGTTATGGGTCAGCGTGAAAAGGCTCTCCTTCGCCCCCCGCATCAGACCGTTCAGGGGCGAGGCCGCGACCGCATCGTAGACCAGCGCCTGCAGGGTGGCCTCATCCGCATCCGCCTCGATCTGGGCTTCCAGCCCGATATCCTTGGCGCCGCCGGTCATCGTGCCCTGCAGGGCCGAGCCCTTCATCGTATAGTAATTGTCCTGGATCAGCCGCAGGTTATGGATCGTGATCCCCCGCTGGGCCGCCAGCGCCTCGATCTCGTTCATGTAGCTCGACACCATGCCGGTCGACAGGAACGACAGCGGGCAGGGCGCGTAATCATGTCCGTCCAGATACACGCCCTCATCGGACGACAGACGCCACACCTGCCCGGTCCGGGACGAGGCGATCAGCGCCTCTTTCTGCATGACCGTCAGAGAGCGGACAGCGGCCCGGATGCTTGTCCCAAGCCGCGGATCGGGTGCGGACAGTCCAACGTCGCCGGGGTTCCCGACTTTGAAGAAGAGGGGTTTACCGCTTTCCTTCAACAGGTTGGCTCCAACGGGCATCACACACTCCACTATTTTTCGGACCAGTGGTCCATTTCATTGACAGGCGACATTCCGCCTGTCAAGGTTCACCTGTGGGATGAAAGCGGTGTTGATGGAACTATCGGAAGGAGCCGTCAGGCGACGCGCAGCCATGTCTGCGGGATCGCCGGACGCAAGACAGCAGTTTCCTGACCCCGAACCGGACGAAGCGTATGGGTCTTCGGTCCGGCAGCCCCAGCCATTCACCAGTGTTCGGATGCGGTCCCGGCGGCGTGGTGCCCGCATCATCATGCTCGCCTCATTTCACCGAACAACAAGAAGGAAGCCATCGACATGAAGTCCGCTGCCATCGCATTTCTGGGGATTTTCTTGGCGTCCACGGCCTTTGCGCAAAGCGATGAAATCCGCCTTGGGCATTTCATGTCGCCGCAGCATCCGATGGATCGCTTCGTCATGCGGCCATTGAGCGAAGAGTACAACGCGGCGATGGAAGGGCGCTCGGTCATCCAGATCTATCCGGCGGGCGAACTTGGAAAGGGGCCGAACCAGCAGTTCAAGCGGGCGGTGACAGGGGAAACCGACATCTCGTTCGGCCTGCCCGGATATACCCAGAACCTCTTCCCGATGACGACGATGTTCGAGCTTCCGGGCCTCTACCTCGATCCGGTGACGGCGACCGAGGCGATGTGGGACAGCATCGATCTGGTCCAGCAGGATTACGAGCGGGTCAAACTGCTCGCCACCTGGTCGAACAACCCCACGGTCATCATCAGCCGCGACCGGCCGGTGCGGAACTTTGACGATCTGCGCGGGATGAAGGTGCGCGTCGGCAACCCGACGACCGCCAAGATCATCGAGGATTGGGGCGGCGTCCCCGTCACGCTCCCCGCCAACCAAGTCTACCAGTCCATGAGCACCGGCGTCATCGACGCGGCCTATATCGGCGGCTCGGCGATCCTCGGCTTCAAGCTTTACGAG
Organism: Aestuariibius violaceus; assembly: GCF_040779325.2. NCBI lineage: Bacteria > Pseudomonadati > Pseudomonadota > Alphaproteobacteria > Rhodobacterales > Paracoccaceae > Aestuariibius > Aestuariibius violaceus. The sequence continues at coordinate 712,931 of NZ_JBFONT020000001.1, read as the reverse complement.
GTCGGCAACTTCGTGACGGTCAACATCCCCGGCGCGATCACGACCTTCTACCTCGTGATGAACAAGGAACGCTGGGAAGGGCTGACCGACGAAGAGAAACAGATGCTCGACAGCATGACCGGCCGCGAGCTCAGCATCGAGGCCGCTCAAGCCTATCAGCGGGTCGGGCAGCGCGCGATATCGACCGCGGCCGAGAACGGCGTGCAGGTCGTGACGCTGAACGAATACCAGCTGAGCGCCTTTCTCGAGCGATTTCCCTACAGCACTCAGGGACAGGCGGGGAATTGAGGGTATGAAACCGGCCCCGGACACTCTGTCATGATCCGCTACCTGACCATCGGTGTCGCCTCGCTCGCGTCGCTCATCGGTGGCCTGGCCCTCATCGCGATGATGGGGATCTCGATGGCGGATGCGACCATGCGCCAGTTCAACCAGTCGATCTTCGGCGCGAGCGAGATTTCCGAGGCGCTCATGGTCATCTGCGTGGCCTGCGCCGTGCCGATCTCGATCCTCAGCGGCAAGGCGGTGTCGATCGATCTGCTGACGCGGCAACTGGCGCCACGCCCGCGGGGCATTCTGGCTTTTGTCGCAGGAACCGTGTCGGTCGCCATGCTCGTCTACTATGCCTACCGGAACTACCTGTCGGCCCCCGAAGCGGCCGCCTTCGGCGAGGCTTCCCTGCTGCTCTCAATCCCCTACGGCCCGCTCTACTTCTGCCTGGCCATCGGCGGCGCGCTGGCGGCGCTCGCGCTGATCTACGAACAGGCCAGGGGCCCGATCAGCCTGTCGTCGGAGAATATCAACCCGCATCAGGCCGACGAAGAACAGCACGCCAAGGCTGACGTCGACCCGGAGCCTGCCGGAGCCCGCCATGACGTCTGAACTGATCGGTATCCTGGGCTTCGCCGGCCTCCTGCTACTGATCGGCCTGCGCTTCCCGGTCGGCATCGCGATGCTGCTTGTGGGCTTCATCGGCACCGGCGCGCTCAACTCGTTCTCAAGCGCCTCCTATTCGATGACCGGGCAAAGCTTCGAGATCATATCGAATTACGACCTGACCGTCCTGCCGCTCTTCATCCTGATGGGCACGCTCGCCGCCGCGGGCGGCCTCAGCCGCAACCTCTACGACGCCGCGCAGGCCTTCATCGGGCATTGGCGCGGCGGGCTTGCGGGGGCGACCGTCGTCGGTTGCGCCGGGTTCGCGGCGCTCAGCGGCTCCTCCATCGCGTCGGCCGTCACGATGGGCCGGGTCGCCTATCCGCAGATGCAGCGCTACGGCTACGGCCAGCGCTTGTCGACCGGCGCCATCGCGGCGGGCGGCACCCTGGGCATCCTGATCCCGCCCTCGACCGGCTTCGTCCTCTACGCTATCCTGACCGAGGAAAGCATCGGGCGGCTCTTCCTCGCCGGGATCATCCCCGGCCTCCTGCTGACCTGCCTCTTCCTTGTCGCGATCCGTGTGTTCGCCGCCTTCCGCCCCTCCGAAAGCCCCAAGGGCGAGCGCGTCAACTGGGCGGAAAGCTTCAAGGCCCTGCTCAAGGGCATGCCCATCGTGCTGATCATCCTGATCACGATCGGCGGCATCTATGCGGGCCTCTTCACCCCGGTCGAGGCCGCGGGGATCGGCGCCTTCCTTGCCCTCGTCATGGTCATCCTGCGCGGCCAGCTGACCCCCACCGTCACCAAGAACGTCATCGTCGACACGCTCCAAACGACCGGCCTGTGCTTCCTGATCCTGATCGGGGCCAGCGTGTTTGCCCCCTTCGTCGCCCTCTCCGGCCTGCCCGCCGCGATTTCCGAATGGGTCGCGGGCCTCGCGATCGGACCCTACGGGATCCTCGCCGTGATCCTCGTCATGTACCTACTGCTGGGCATGGTGATCGAGGGGCTGTCGCTCATGGTGATCACCCTTCCCGTCGTGTTCCCGCTGGTCCTGCAGCTGGGCTTCGATCCGATCTGGTTCGGCGTCATCATGGTGCTGGTGCTCGAAATGGGCCTGATCAGCCCGCCCGTCGGCGTCAATTGCTTCGTGGTCAAGACCGTCGCCACCGATGTCGAGCTCGAGACGATCTTCGCCGGCGTCTTCCCCTTCCTTATCGCGATGATCTGCTGCGTCGCACTGCTTGTCGCATTTCCCCAGATTGCCTTGTTCATCCCGGAGGCTGCGTTCTGATGAGCCGCCCTCCCGCATACCGAGTCCTCCTTTTCCAGGCCTCCCAGAAGGCCCAGCGACCCATTCCATCCAGGCAAGGGGCAGCCTGGAACCACCCGAGAAAAGACAGGAGAAACAAATGGTTTATTCACTGAAGTGCTCTCTGAAGGCGGCCGTCTGTTTATCTGCCTTGGCGACGGCAGCCACCGCCGATGTCGTGACGCTGAGATCCTTTGACGAGTCCATCACCATCAGCGGCGAGCTGCTCGATTTCGACGGCAGCAAATACGTCGTGCGCAGTCCGATCGGCGTGGTGCAGGTCGACGCGCTGTCGATGCGCTGCCTCGGCGATGCCTGCCCCGGACAGGACGCCACAGGCGGCGATGCCGAAATGGTGCGCGTCGCCGGATCGCAATCGGTCCCCGATGACCTCGTTCCCGCCCTGGTGCGCGGCTACGCGCAAACCGTCGATGCCGAGGTCGAAGGCGACGGCGTGACCGACGGCACGGGCGCGCTGTCCCTGCGCACGCCCGCGGGCGAGGCGGTGGTCGACGTGGCGCTCAACCTGACCAACAGTGCCGAGGGCCTGGGCGCCCTGGGCGCGGAAGAGGCCGATATCGCCATCTCGACCCGGGCCGCCAACGAAAGCGAAAGCTTCCGCATCGCGGGCGGCGGCGCGATCGAAGACCGCCAGAACGTGCTCGCGCTCGACGGCGTCGTGATCGTCAACCACCCGGCGAACCCGGTCCGTGCCATCTCGGCCCAGGATCTGCCGGCCGTCTTCTCGGGCCGGATCAGCAAGTGGTCCGACCTCGGCGGGTTCGGCGCGGATATCAAGATCTACGCCCGCGAATCCACCGTGGGCACGATGAATGTCTTCCAGCAGCAGGTGATGGGTCCCGCCGGTGCACGGCTGGCCCCCAACGTCACCATTCTGGACAGCGATGAAGAGATCTCGGCCGCCGTCGCGCGCGATCCGTTCGCGATCGGGGTCAGCAGCTTCTCGTCGCTGGGCGATGCCCGCGCGATGGCCATCCGCGGCACATGCGGCGTTCAGACCCCGGTCAACGCCTTCACCATCAAGACCGAGGAATACCCGCTCACACGGCGCATCTACGCCTATTCCAACTCCGACATCGCCGGCGGTCACGGCGAACGCATGCTGGACTTCGCCTTGTCGGATGACGGCCAGATCGTCGTCTCGCAATCCGGTCTCGTCGACCAGCGCATCACCGCCCGTCCGATCGACGCACAGGGGGTGCGCCTCGCCTCGGCCGTGATGGATAACGGCACGCAGGTCTCGTTCGCGGATCTCAGAGAGATGATGGGCGACCTCGTCACGGGCGACCGTCTGTCACTCACCTACCGCTTCGAATTCGGGTCAAGCCGTCTGGACAGCCGGGCGCTTGGCGATGTGGAACGCCTGGCAAGCCTTCTCTCGACCGGCGATTATGCGAACAAGGAGATCCTGTTGGTCGGCTTTACCGATGCGATCGGCGATCCGGAAAAGAACCGTCTCCTCAGCCAGTCCCGTGCCGCCGTCGTCCGCGATGCGCTCCTGCGCGCCGCCCCGCAGGGCAGCCTCGAAGACATCCGGATCCGCGCCGCCGGCTTCGGCGAGGCATCGCCGCTGGCCTGCAACGACACCGATACCGGCCGCCAGATCAACCGCCGGGTCGAAGTTTGGGTCACCGACCTGGAGCGGCAGGCGTCGAACTAGGGAAAGACGCTCCCGTTACAAACCGTGGCAGCCAATCTGGCCAGGCCGCCACGGGCCACAGGGACGTCAGGGCGTCCAATAAACCCGGTCGGGGGGTGCGATGCTGTTGCGCTCCCCTTCTCATATCCTTCCGCCGGTCATGAACGCGCACCGCCGCACGATGCGTATAGGGTGGCGCACAGCGACCCCGCGACCCAACCTCACCGCGGCATCGGATTGCTTGCCGTCTTGTACGGCCCCCAATCCTCGATCTCCGGATAATACCGCTGCCGCCAGTCCCGCACCCGCGGGTTCATGTAGCGCCGCCAAAGCGGCGGGATCATCGCCAGCATCGTCATCACCGGATAGCCATAGGGCAGCTGCGGCGCCTCATCCTGCTCATAGGTCTGCAGCAGGGGAAACCGGCGGTCGGGCTTGTAATGGTGATCGGAGTGGCGCTGCAGGTTGATCAGCAGCCAGTTCGACGCCTTGTGCGCCGAATTCCACGAGTGGCGCGGCTGGACATGCTCGTATTTGCCGTCGCCCAGATGCTTCCGGGTCAGTCCGTAATGCTCGACATAATTCACCAGCTCCAGCTGCCAGATCGCGACAAAGGCCTGGACGATAAAGAACAGAACGCCCAGCCAGCCCGCGATCAGGAAGGCAATCACCAGAAGGCCCAGCTGCAGCGCGCCATAGCGCCAGAACGGGTTCTTCAGGTCCCACCACGGCTTGTCCTTGCGCGCCAGCAGCCCCGTCTCGGCCTTCCACGCCGACAGAAGGCATCCCTTCAGAACCCGCGGAAAGAAGCGGTGGAACCCTTCGTTGTACCGCGCCGTGACCGGATCGCGCGGGGTGCCCACATAGCGGTGATGGACCAGCAGATGCTCCGACCGAAAATGGCCGTACATGGCCATCGCCATCAGGATGTCGCCCATCCAGCGTTCCAGCCGGTTCTTCTGGTGCATCAACTCGTGCGCATAGGTGATCCCGATCGTCCCCGACATGACGCCAAGGTTCGCCATCAGGAAAAACACCTCCCAGCCCGCCAGATGATCGGCGCGCGTCGCATAGGCCATGATCCCGAACAGCGTCAGGAACTGCACCGGCGCCCAGATCAGCGTGATCGCCTTGTACCAGCTGAGATCGGCGTCCGAGTTCGGGTCCGGATTTCCCTCTTCCAGCCCCAGCGCCGCATCGACCAGTGAAAACAGGTACCATGTCGAGATCGGCAGCAGGAACACCGTCCAGCTGCCGTAGAACGCCCCGATCCACGCGATCGGCACCAGGGCCAGCGACAGCCAGAACGGCAGGGCGTGCGACACGCGGTTCATCTCGGCCGTCGGGACACTGGTGATCATGGGCGCTTCCTCCTCGCGCAACCAGCTTACGCAGGGTTCACGGCTCAATCAAAGGTGTCGTAACGTCCCGTCGGCCAGCCGCCAGACCTTGCGCATGACGGTGGGCAGGGCGCCGGGATCGAAGACCTCCGCCGGAACGAACCGCCCGCGATCCGGTGAAAGGCCCTCTGGCACTTCGGCCACCTCGATCGCCAACCGCAGATGGAAATGCGTGAACGTATGCCGCGCCTCCCCCTCCAAGCGCCGCCACGCCGCGTCGACGGGCGGCGCCGCTTCCGGATCCACCCCCCACTCCGTCCCCGGCCAGCCCAGCATTCCGCCCAGCAGCCCCGTCTCGGGCCGGGTCTCGAGTAACAGCGCCCCATCCGTGCGCCGAACCACATAAGCGACGCCCGTCCGCACCGGCTTCTTGACCTTCGGCGCCTTCTTGGGGAGCTCCGCCGCCGTCCCGGCCAGACGCGCCGCACAGGGCTCCCGCCACGGGCAGATCCCGCAGGCGGGCGACCGGGGCGTGCAGATCGTCGCCCCCAGATCCATCACCGCCTGCGCATAATCCCCGGGCCGCTCCACCGGCGTCAGCCGCTCCGCATGGGCGTAAAGCACCGGCTTCACGCCCGGCAGCGCCGCACGCTCGTCATGCAGCCGGGCCATCACCCGCTCCACATTCCCGTCCATCACCGTTGCGGGCCGCCCAAAAGCGATCGCCGCGATCGCCGCCGCCGTGTAGGGCCCGATCCCGGGTAGCTCCAGCAGCCCCTCATAGGTGTCCGGAAACGCCCCGCGCGCCGCCACCGCCCGCGCGCATTTCAACAGATTCCGCGCCCGCGCGTAGTAGCCAAGCCCCGCCCAGGCCGCCATCACGTCGGCATCCTCGGCCGCCGCCAAGGCGCCCACATCGGGCCAGAAAGAAGTAAACCGCTCGTAATACCCCTTCACCGCCGCCACCGTCGTCTGCTGCAGCATCACCTCCGACAGCCAGACCCGATAGGGATCGGGCCGCGCCCCGCTCCCCGGCGGCACCCGCCAAGGCAGCGAACGCGCATGGCGGTCGTACCAGTCCAGCAGGACGGCAGAGAGGCCAGAGTAGGCTGTGTCACGCATTCTTTATGGCGCTCCGTCCGGTTTCGCTGGTGCGACGCACCAGGCCATCTAAAATGGCACCGATGGCAGGCAAACGGCAATCCATGACGCGGGGCTTCACCCGCGCGGCAGGGCTGGTGAGCGGACAGATCCGCTCCGCCGCCGAATCCCGTGGCTTCGCCGTCTCCCGCCTGCTGACCCACTGGCCCGAAATCGTCGGCCCCCGCATCGCCGGGATGGCCGAACCCGTCAAGATGACCTACGGCCGGGCCGAGGTCGGCGGCACGCTGACAATCCTCGTCAAGGGCAGCCTCGCCCCCATGGTCGAGATGGAGAAGGAAAAGATCCGCGACCGGGTCAATGCCTGCTACGGCTACGGGGCGATCCGCAAGATCAACATCACCCAGACCGCGCCGCACGGCTTCGCCGAGGCTGCCGCGCCGTTTCAGCGCGCACCCTTGACGCCCCCGGCGCCGGACCCGAAATCACAGGAAATCGCCGCGCCCGTCACCGATCCGGGACTGCGCGCGGCACTGGAAAAGCTCGGGGCGAACGTCCTCGCGAAAGGGAGTAAACGACGATGACCATGCAGCGCAGAGCGTTCCTCAGCCTCGCCGGGATCGGCGCCATCGGCGGCGGCGCCTACCTTCTGACCCGCCCTGCCGGGCCGGGCGAAACACTGATCCCCGCGGCACAGGCGCAATCAAGCAATGTCGACACCTCCGCGGTGCAGGAGATGGTGCAGGGCAACCCGGACGCCCCGGTCGAACTGATCGAATATGCCAGCTTCACCTGCCCCCACTGCGCGACGTTCCACGCCAACCAGTATCCGCAGCTGAAGGCGGAATTCATCGATCCGGGCCGCATCAAGTTCGTCTATCGCGAGGTCTATTTCGACCGCCCCGGCCTCTGGGCCTCGATGGTCGCCCGTTGCGATCCGATCCGCTTCTTCGGCATCTCCGAGATGCTCTATGCCCGCCAGCGCGAGTGGACAGAAGGCGACGGCGCCCAGATCGCCGCCAATCTCCGCCGCATCGGCATCGCCGCCGGTCTGGACGAGGCCGCCGTGGACGCCTGCATGAGCGACGCCGACATGGCCCAGACCCTCGTCGCCTGGTACGAAGAGAACGTCGAAGAGCACAACGTGCGCGCCACGCCGACCCTCGTCATCAATGGCGAGACCAAGTCGAACATGTCCTACCCGGAACTCAAGGCGCTCCTAGACGAGGCCCTCGCCAGCTGACCTCAAGCGCCTGACCCGACCACGGAGCGTAGGGTGGGTGATTCCACCCACCATGCGCGTCGGCCCAAACTGACACCGTAGGGCGGGGTTCACCCCGCCATGCCATCCCCAACGCCGTGCTTGCGCCACACCCAGCCGAACACCTGTGATGACGCGGCGCGTTGTGTCATTATCGAAGCGGTGGCATGATCAAAAAAGTGTACGGGCCGCGCGATCGACGTCCCTTCTTTGTCATTGAATTACGTTTTTCCTGAAGAGATTGAAGAGGCGCTGGCGTGAGGCCAGTCAAAAGATAGAGCATGCGCACAACGATAGCTTTTCTCGTCGGCTTCCTGCTTTTCTTGCCGGAACACTTACCGGCAGATGGCATCGAAATCGAGAACCCAGAGATGTTGGATGAGATTTCTGAATGGTCGGAGCTTTGTGAAATCACCGACTGCGATCAGTTTCCTGTCGGATACGAGACCTATGCGTTCGGACCCGAAGTCTACTACTTTCCGCACCACGACAAGCTGGCCGCTCTCAAACCACGCGGCGTAGCTGCTCGGGGGGTCCGAGCAGGGCGATTTGTGGATGGACCTGATGATGGAACGCACGCGCGATCGTTCAGCCAATCGCAAGGCCTTAGCATTTCCTGGTGCTGTGATGACCTACTGAACTACTATGGGTTGTCAGATGAAATGCCTTGGTTCAGGGATGAGCCGCCTGGTCTTTATTCAGAGATAGTCATAAATCTACGTATCTCGCCTTTCGATGATCGAGACCATAACAGCGTCCGCCGCCCGCGACCATTACAAGATCTCCCAGAGGACGCAACTCCTGAGCAAATTGAAGCAGCCGGCGCGCGCTCGTACAATGATGATTTTTGGGCACTCAGTGTCGAAGAGCCAAACTCGGTTGGTTTCCGGGCATTCCGGCTTTTGTCAAAAGATCCAATGCTGAATGGCCATCATATCCGCGTTTACTGCGACGGCTTGTGTCGCTTCCGCACACATGCATTTGAAGAGGATCCTGAAGAAACGCGCCCACATCTAATACTTATGTGGGTGAAGATTACGGGAGATAATCTGTTCCTTTGTTCTTGGGAAGAGGTCGAAAACGGTTGCGATCCGTCTCCGGACGTATTCGACAAGGTGCCTCAAATGCTTTCAGCCATCGAAGACATGTTTGAAGCCGCGCAAGTTTTTCCGGACGAGCAGGAATAGCGTCGTAAGGTGCGTGCTTGCACGCACCGCCCCCACGAAAAACACAGTCGTAGGGTGGGTGATTTCACCCACCAAGCCAACGTCGCGCACCTCCGAAAATCGCACTCTAAGGCGAGGAGAAGACGCCGCTTCGACCACCACCCATCCCGGAACCACTGGGTTCCGCCAAAAGGCAAGATCAACAAAGCGAAATAGAAGTCCAATATTGTCCCCAATATCGATCCAATACCGTTGCGCCAAACCCGACCGCACGCTCCGTTAACCCCGCGATTTCCGCGCGAGAGTCCGACCGAATGCCGACGTGATGCCGACCAAGTGCCGACACGGCATTTTCCATGATTTACTGGCGTTAACCCCCGATTCGCGTCGCGAGGCGCGATTTGCACCGCATGCACCGGGTCATATCCCGTTAAGACCTGTGTCTAGCGCAGGTTCCGGGCGCTTTCCTTGATCTCGTCGTACTGCCCCGACGGCCGGAACCGCCAGAGGTACTCCGGCAGCACCGCCTCCATCGCCGTGGGCTCGATCCCAAGCTCCGCAAAGCCCATGGCCCCTTCGGAAACCACGTTGTCCTGCGCCAGATTCCGCACCTGATCCCGGGTGATCGGCGCCTTCACGATCCCGAACGAAAGCTTCTCGGCCAGGCCAAACCCCCAGCCCATCAAGTGCCCGATTCCGAAGGGAATATTGGCCACGAGCCGCCGCCGGCGGATGATCTCCAGCATCTCGCCCATCAGCTCCCGGAAGGTCTGCACATCCGGTCCGCCCAGCTCGTAGATGCCCGGCTTGACCTCGCCTTCGATGGCCTTCGCCGCGGCCTTCGCCACGTCCTCCACATAGACCGGTTGAAACCGCGTCTCGGCGCCCACGACCGGCAGAACCGGCCCCAGCCGCGCCATTCCGGCGAAGCGGTTGAAGAACTGATCTTCCGGCCCGAAGACGATCGATGGCCGCAGGATCACCGCCTGCGGCATATGTTCCAGCACCGCCTTTTCTCCGGCGGCCTTGGTGCGGGCATATTCGCTGTCCGCCCCCTCGTCGGCGCCAATGGCCGACAGCTGAACGAACCGCTCAACCCCATGTTTCTGCGCGATTTTCGCGATCCGTTCGGCCCCGTCGGACTGCACCGCCTCGAAGGATTGGCGCCCCGTCTCGGCCAGGATGCCCACGCAGTTCACAACCGCGTCAGCCCCCCGCATGACGGCCTCGACGCTGGCATCGTCGCGGATATTGCAGAAAACAGGCTCCACCTGTCCGACGGCCCCGTAAGTCCTTACGAATCCAGCTTCATTCGGCCGCCGCACCGCGACCCGGATCCGCCACCCAAGCCGCGCCAGCTCCTCGGTGATATAGCGGCCGACAAACCCCGACCCGCCGAAAACCGTAACCAGCCCATCCATGCGGCACACTCCTTCAAGCAGTATCAGCGGTTTAGCCATGGGGTTTCGGGGCGGCAAGGCGCAAAGCGGCGGATCGCCCGTTGACAGCGCCCGCACCTCGGCCTAGAGGGCTGTCGCGCGACCTGCCCAGGTGGCGGAATTGGTAGACGCGCCAGCTTCAGGTGCTGGTGTCCGTATGGACGTGGAGGTTCGAGTCCTCTCCTGGGCACCATTTCACGGAAATCCCCTGTATTTCAGTGCAGTAGTCGGGCTTTGCTCCTATATCCGCCTGAGGTCGCCGCTGATAGCATGCTGCCGCATATCGGTGAGCTTAAGCGAACAGGGCGGGAACCTGGAACCACAAGTGGCGAACCAGAGGCCGAGGATCATGGACAAATTCCGCCCCGCCTTTACGCTGGTGGAAGAAACCCGATCAGGATGGACCACACCATGAAAACCGCGCCGCTTACCGCGTTTCTCCTCTGCGCCACCGCGACGGCCGCCTTGGCTGACGCCCACGGCCAATGCGCCGAAGGCAAGACCCTGGAGGACGGGGTCCTAACGATCGCGACGGGCAATCCCGCCTTTTATCCGTGGGTTCTGAACGATGCGCCGGAAAGCGGCGAAGGGTTCGAAGCTGCCGTCGCCTATGCGATCGCCGCCGAGATGGGGTTCGAGTCCGATGCCGTGCGTTGGGTCAGAACCTCGTTCGACGCCGCGATCCAGCCGGGAGCGAAGGACTTCGACTTCAATCTTCAGCAATACTCGATCACGCCAGAACGGGAAGAGATGGTCGACTTCTCAGAGCCCTACTATTCCGCCGCGATGGCGGTCCTGACGACGGAAGCGGTGGTCGAGGCGGGGGCGTCGCCCTCACTTGACAGCCTGCGCGGACTGCGCTGGGGCGCCGTGGCGACGACAACGGCACTGCCCATGTTGACCGAAACGGTGTCGCCCGATCGCGACCCGCTTCTTTATGGCGACAATACCGACGTGACCGCGGCAATGCAGGCCGGCCAGATCGATGCGGCCTTCTTCGATCTGCCGACCGCACTCTATCTCGCTGCCGTCGTGGTAGACGGCGGTGTGGTGCTGGGCCAGTTCCCTGTCGACCGGACGATAACGCCTGATCGCTTCGGCCTGCTGATGGAAGACGGCAGCGCGCTGCGCGAATGCGTCGACGCCGCCATCGGCGCGCTGACCGAAAACGGCCGCCTGGCCGAAATCGAGGCGGAGTGGCTACAAGAGGCCACCGGCGTTCCCGTGATCGAGTAAGATGGCTGACGCACCGATGGTGGGGGCGGGGCCACAGCGGCCTGCCCCGACACGCCGCCAGAGCTACGAGGCAAAGCTGAGGCGGCGCGGAATCCTGATCGCCGCGGGCTCTACCATCGCGGTCGTGCTGGCCATCGTGATCCTCGTGCCGCGCGCCCCGGGATGGGAGGCCGTCAGGCGCAGCTTCTTTAACGGCGAAGTGTTTGCGGAAACCTTCCCCGGCCTTCTTCGCGCCTTCATGCTGGATGTCGCGATCTTCCTCTGGTGCGCCCCTGCGATTGCCATTGTCGGCCTGATGATCGCGCTTTGCCGGGACGCCAGCGCGCCAGCGCTCTTCCCGCTGCGCGCCTTCGGGGCGCTCTACACTGATATCTTCCGCGGACTTCCAGTGATCCTCGTTGTCTATCTGATTGGATTCGGTGTGCCGGGGCTGGGCCTGCCACGGCCTTGGAACTCACCCTATATCTGGGGATCGCTGGCGCTGATCCTCGTCTACGCGGCTTATGTGGCCGAGGTCATCCGATCGGGCATCGAGTCAATCCACAAGAGCCAACGGGCCGCCGCCGCCTCTCTCGGTCTCTCGGAGGCCGATACGATGCGCTACGTGATCTTGCCGCAGGCGATCCGGAACGTGGCCCCCGCGAATATGAACCTCTTCATTGCGTTGCAGAAGGACGTCGCGCTCCTGAGCTTCATAGGTCCTGTAGAGATCTTCCGGCAGGCTGGCGTCTACAAGTCACTGATGGCGAATTTCACGCCCTATGTGGGCGCGGCGGTGATCTTCCTTGCCATCACGATCCCGGCCACGCGCTACGCCGATTATCTTCTCGCACGGCAAAGGCGGCGGCAGGGGTGATGGCGAAACTGGAACTAAGGGGCGTCGCAAAGGCCTTCGGGGACAATGCCGTCTGCCGGGGAATCGATCTGAGCGTTGAGGAGGGGCAGATGGTCTGCCTCATCGGTCCGTCCGGGTCGGGGAAGTCCACCCTCCTACGCTGCATCAACCTGCTAGAACCGATCGATGACGGCGAGATCATGCTCGACGGGGAAGATATCAGCGTGCCGGGACTCGATCCCCAGCCAGTGCGGGCGCGGATCGGGATCGTCTTTCAGTCCTTCAACCTCTTCCCCCACATGACAGCCGCCGAGAACGTGATGCTGGCCCCGCGCCGGGTGCATGGCAAAAGCCGAGAGGCCTTGGCTGCGCCTGTCCGCGCGCTGTTTCAGCGCTTCGGGCTGGGCGACAAGATGGGCCATTACCCTGATCAGCTGTCCGGCGGTCAGCAACAACGCGTCGCGATCATCCGCGCGCTGGCAATGTCGCCCGAGATCATGCTCTTCGACGAGATTACCTCGGCGCTTGATCCCGAGCTGGTGGGGGAGGTCCTCGACGTCCTCCGGCAGTTACGGGGCGAAGGGATGACGATGGTCTTGGCCACCCACGAGATGGCCTTCGCGCGAGAGGTCGCTGACAAGGTCTGTTTTCTGGACGGCGGCATGATCGTCGAGGAAGGCCCGCCTGCAACGATCTTTTCGACCCCGCAGGAGCCGCGCACAAAGGCGTTTCTGAAGCGCGTGGTTTGAGGATGCGCGGGTCTGACGCCACAGGTTCCCGTTCTGAGATTTGATCTCCAAAGCCTGCCTCGGGGATCTTTAGTCTTCGGTTCCGCCCCGCATTTCGCACCCGACGACCTGATGGTGTTGGTGAAACTCCGAAACGTTGGCAGAGCTGATGACGTCACCGCAGGTGAACATACCAGGACTCAAGTCGCGGGCGCGGCGCGTCTCGAAGCGTATCATCTGAACGCTCCCTCCGGCCTCTGCGGCAATCTGGCATGAGGGATCCACCATTGCCCGTTTCGATGGGCACCTTCCTCGGCTATCACTCGCCCATGCGATGCGCGGTTTTACGACCCCTCCTGGTTCTTTCCCTGGTCCTCGGCCTTCTGGTGCCGAAGATGGGGGTCGTGCTGGTCGAGCTCATTCCAGGCTGGCAGACGATGGTGATCTGCACAGGGGGTGAGATGGTTGTGATGACGATCTCACCCGAGGGAGAGCCTGTGGAAGTCGAACAGGACGGGGCAGAGCCATGTCCGCCGGCGAATGTCATCGCCGATGCAGAACAGGATATTCCGCGCTGGGTCTATCTTGCCCGGGACTATGGGGATCAAGCGATCCATCGCCCCAGCCTCCGGCGAGATCTGTCCGTCATCCTGATACGCGGGCCAACCCGCGCACCGCCGCTGCCGATCTGACCAAAGTCCTCAGATCGAAGCTAAATTCAGGATACTGCTACATGACCGATGTCACTGCATCGGCGCAGTCCGGCGCAACAGCGACCGGCGGCGCCTTCTACCGCCTCGTGTGGAAATGGCATTTCCTTGCCGCTCTCTACGTTCTGCCGTTCATGGCCTTGCTGGCCATCACGGGCGGCATCTACCTTTACAAACCTCAGATCGAAGCCTGGCTCTACGCGGATCGTCTGACCGTTCCCATCGGGGCCGAAGCGATGCCGCATGAAGCACAGGTCGATGCTGTCGCAGAGATAGCCGGGATAACCCGCCTGCGTGGTGTGACCGATCACGATGCCATCGACAGATCGACCGTGATCGAGTTTGACGATGCCGACGGTGTCCGCTCAATCGCTTGGGTCGATCCCTACACGGCTGAGGTTCTGGCCGTAACACCCCGAGACGAGATGGTCATGCAGATCGTCCGCAAACTCCATGGCGAGCTTCTTTTGGGCGATCTTGGTACCAAATTCGTTGAACTCGCAGCCCATTGGGCCATCGTGATGTTCATCACCGGGGCCTATCTCTGGTGGCCGCGTGGCTCCAGAAGCTGGGGGAAGGCGTTCCGTCTGCCGCGCGGCAAAAGCCGGAGCTGGTGGCGCGAAACCCATCTCTTCACCGGATTTCTAGCCACGATCCTTGTCGTTCCGATCATCATAACCGGTTTGCCCTGGACCGATGTCTGGGGCGGCGGCCTGTCCTACGTGCAGGAACGTACCGGGCAGGACAGTCGCAGCTTGCGCTTCGGCGGTGACGTTCCGGACTCGACCGAATCCGAGGGCGATCCGATCCCCTTTGCCGACGTCTTCGGCATCGCCAAAGCCGAGGGTCTGGTTGCACCTTATGAGATGCGTCCACCCACGGATACTGAGGGCGCCTTCTGGATCCGCTCGGCCAGTATCGACCGCTACAACCAGACCGAACTGATCATCGACCAGTATTCTGGCGCGGTTCTGATGCGGCATGACTTCTCTGATAACCCCGTGGTCGCCCAAGGCATCTCGCTGGGGATCTCATTCCACCAGGGTGAACTCTACGGATGGGTCAACCTTCTGCAAAACACAATTGCCGCGACCGCAGCGCTTGTTCTGGCGGTCTCCGGCTTCGCTGCCTGGTGGTTGCGCAGACCCAAGGGAAGCCTTGGCGTACCTGCCGCACCGGATGCAGCGCTTGGCACCGGAATGATCTTTCTCATCATCGGGCTCGCTCTGCTGTTCCCGCTGATGGGTGCCTCACTCATGCTCGCCCTGATCCTCGACTGGGTGCTCTTCCGCCGCCTCGGCTGGTTTCGGGCTCACACGGCGTGACGATCCCAGGCGGGCCAACAATCTGGCCCGTCCCCCTCAGATTTAGGAGACAAACCAATGATCGACAGACGAACCTTCGCTTTGATGGCGGCACTTGGCCTCATTAGCACCCCGGCACGATACGCAACGGGACAGCAAGCCATTCCGCCGGCGTCGCCTCGCGCCGACCTTGATGTGCCCTTGCATGATATGTCGGGCTGGCCCGAGGACTGGACCGGCGACGAACAAGTGCTGATGCTGGCTTATCCAGGCATGACCGCGCTTGATCTGGTCGGGCCGCAATACATGTTCGGCAGCCTTTGGGGCGCAACGGTCCAGGTCGTTGCCAAGACCCGTGAACCCGTGGTCAGTGACACAGGCCTCACCATCCTGCCCGACATCACGTTTGACGAGGCGACCGACGCACCCGATGTGATCTTTGCACCAGGCGCGATCAGCGGCTTGCTGAACGCCATGGAAGACGACGAAACCTTGGACTTTCTTGCCTCCCGCGGCGAACAGGCGCGATATGTCACGGCGGTCTGCACCGGGACCCTGCTCTTGGGACAGGCCGGTCTGCTGGAGGGCTATCGGGCGACCACGCACTGGCTGGCGATGGATGTGCTTGATGCCTTCGGCGCGATCGCCGTCGATGACCGCGTCGTGCGCGACGGCAACCGTATCACCGGCGGCGGCGTTACTGCTGGCATCGATTTTGGCCTGGCGATCATCGAGGAGTTGCGCGGCACCGAATATGCACAATCGGTGCAACTGCTTGCGGAATACGCTCCGGAGCCGCCCTTGAACGCTGGTTCACTCGAGACCGCCCCTCCCGCGGTGCGCGATCGCATGACGAACATGTTCGCAGGGTTCGAGGTCCATGCCAGGTCTGTCGCGTCGCTGCGACGGAAGGGAGGCTAGGGATCCGCGATCGGCGGTGCCCGTCTGATGCGATGTGCAACCTCTGATCGCTGTATTGACATTGCACGTCGGGGCGCGAAAGCTCGCCCCGATGGTTCCCAGACGCCAGCGGCCGACGGGATGAAAAAGGGAACATGGTGCGGTGTAGCCATCAGGCGCCAAATCCATGACTGCCCCCGCAACTGTAGGCGGTGAGCCAACCTGCAAACACCACTGGGCCAGACGGTCTGGGAAGGTGCAGGCAAGCGAAGACCCGCAAGTCAGGAGACCTGCCATCTGATTGCAACTCGAACCCAGGCGGGGTGTCCTGGATGGAGGCCGAAGATGGTTATCACGGGCTTGCCCGGCAACAGGATTGGTCCCCGCTTCCCCGCCAGCGCGCGGAGGGCGCCATGGATCACGAAAAGACATATCATCGCATCACGATCTGCACCTCATGCCGCCATAAGGGCGAGATCTGCCGCCCGGGCCATGCCCTGATCGAGAAGCTCCGAACCGCGATCGCAGCGGGCGGTGACAGCATTTCTGACCAGTTCGAGATCTCGGGCGTCGCCTGTATGGCGGGCTGCGACCGCCCTTGCACGGTGGCCTATCACGGTAGCCGGAAGGCAACTTATCTGTTCGGGGATATCGAGGCGGATGCGGATATCGGCGACTTGGTCGCCTTCGCTCGGCTATATGCCGACCTCCCGGATGGCTGGTATTCGTCGTTCGACCGTCCGGGTAAACTGCGCCATACGACACTTGCCCGCATCCCGGCGGCCGTCATCGCAATTGAAGCGGTTGGCGAACCGGTCTCATGAGCGCCGCTTCCCTCGCCGTCGAAGATGTCAGCTGGGCGCCGCGCCGGGATCGCACGCCGATCCTGCATCCCACAAGCTTTGCTCTGAATGCAGGCGATGTCCTCGGCATCGTTGGCGCGAACGGGGCGGGCAAATCAACGCTTCTGCGCCTGCTTTACCGCTACCACAAGCCGCTGACGGGCCGGATCCGCGTGGGCGTGGATGATATCTGGGCCCTGGCGCCGCGTGCCGTTGCACGCAGGATTGCGGCAGTCCTCCAGGAGCAGCCTACGGACTTCGCGCTGACAGTCCGCGATATCGTCTCGCTTGGACGGACACCCCATCGCGGCGGTTGGGCGGTCTCAGGCAAGCGCGATCAGACCATAGTCGAGGAGGCATTGACCCGCCTTGACTTAGGCGGCTTTGCCCATCGCCAACTGGGCACGCTTTCGGGCGGCGAACGCCAGCGTGTCATGGTGGCCCGCGCGCTTGCGCAGGAGCCGCAGGTGCTGGTTCTGGACGAACCGACCAATCACCTCGATATCCGCCACCAGCTTGAAATGGTGGCCCTGATCCGCAGTCTGGATCTGACCATCGTCACGGCGCTCCACGATCTGAACATGGCGGCCGGGGTCTGCGACAAAATCCTGCTGCTCAGGCACGGCCAGATGACAGGCTTCGGGCCGCCAGCGACCGTTCTAAGCGAGACCACCGTTTCAACGGCGTTCAATGTCGCCGCGCGGCGGGAAAGGCTGTCGCTGTCGCAAGATGATCATCTGACCTTTCATCTTCCCCATTGAAGGATATTCCATATGCGCAAGACGCTTCTTCTCTCATTTGTCATTCTCAGTATCGCGAGTGCCGCGACCGCACATGTCACGGTTCAGAGCTGCAATCGCGAGGTGACTTTCGACGCACCGCCCACAGCAGCCATTTCGAACGACGTGAATTTGACCGAGATGATGCTTGTCCTGGAGCTAACGGATCACATGATCGGTTACACCGGCATCTCGGGATGGAGGACGCTGGATGAGGAGATGCGCACAGGGGTCGAGGCGCTTCCGGAACTGTCCAAAAAGTATCCAAGCAAAGAGATCCTGATCGGAGCCGGGGCGGATTTCTTCTTTGCCGGATGGAATTACGGGTTGCGGGCCGGTGGCGAAGTCACGCCCGAGACGCTCGCCCCCTTCGGCATTCAGGTCTACGAGTTGACCGAAAGCTGCACCCATATCATGAACAAAGAGAAGGCCAGCATGGAGGACATGTATAACGACCTCCTGAACCTGGGCCGGATTTTTGGGGTGGAGGATCGCGCAGAGGCGCTGGTCGCAGGCTACCGGGCTGAGCTTGCAGCGTTCACGGACACGCTTGAAGCCGGCGAAATGCCTGTCCGCGTCTTCGTCTATGACAGCGGTGAGGATGCGCCATTCACGGCCGGGCGCTATGCGATGCCAACGGCAATGATCGAAGCAGCAGGCGGCATCAACGTGATGGAAGACTTCGAGAAGAGCTGGGCGACTGTTGCTTGGGAAGAGGTTATCGCGCGCGATCCCGAGGTCATCGTGATTGTGAATTACGGCGACGTCACCGCAGAGCAGAAGAGGGACTTCATGGTGTCGAACTCCGCCTTCGCCGGGATCGATGCTGTGCAGAACGACCGCTTCGTCACGCTCGACTACGTCAAGGCAACGCCCGGCCCGCGCAATATCGAAGCAATCAAGACGCTCGCCGCCGCGTTCTGGCGGGAGTGATAGGATGACCGACGCCGCCACGACGGCCTCGCGCCCGCCGAAACGGTTGACCGGTATCGGGGCGGTGGCGGCAATCGTCCTTGCGCTGTTGGCCTCGCTTTCCGCGGCAATCAGCATCGGCGCGGTCCCCGTGCCGACGGCGACCGTCTGGAGTGTGATCATCAACAGAGGTGTGCCCGGCGCGGTCGAGCCTGTTTGGTCGATCGGGCAGGAGGCCATCGTCTGGGAGCTGCGGCTGCCGCGCGCCCTTCTGGCAATGATGGTCGGGGCAGGGCTGGCCATGGTCGGCGCGAGCCTTCAAGCGGTCACCCGCAATCCGCTGGCCGATCCACACTTGTTGGGTATTTCGTCCGGCGGTGCCTTCGGCGCGATCCTCGCACTTCTGCACACGGGGCTGTTTCTCGGCCTGCTGACGGTTCCGGTGCTGGCTTTCCTTGGTGCGCTTGGCGCGACGATACTCGTTCTAGGCGTGGCGCGGCTGGCGGATGCCGCCAGTGCAGATCGGCTCGTTCTAACCGGTGTCGCGGTTTCGTTCATCATCATGGCAGGCGCGAACATCCTGATATTTCTGGGCGATCCGCGTGCGAGCCATACGGTGGTGTTCTGGATGCTTGGCGGCCTAGGTCTCGCCCAATGGGCACAGTTGGCGTATCCGCTCGCGATCCTCCTTGCCTGCGGCTTCTGGCTTTGGTGGCGGGCAGGCGATCTGAACGCCATGACAGTTGGCGACGAAACCGCAGCAAGTCTCGGTATCCCAGTTGGCCGCTTCCGGCTGGCTGTCTTTGCGACCGGGGCGCTGATCACTGGCGTGATGGTGGCGTTTTCCGGCATCATCGGCTTCGTCGGCCTGATGGTGCCGCATATCGCCCGCATGATCGTGGGAGGCGACAACCGGCGCGTCCTGCCAGCCTCTGCCTTTGGCGGTGCGATCTTCCTGCTCTGGGCGGATATCGCGGCAAGAACGATCCTGCGCCCCGAAGACATTCCCATCGGTATTGTCACCGGGCTGGTCGGCGGCGTGTTCTTTGTCTGGCTCCTGTGGCGCAGGCGAGGTTAGCAGCCTCCTCTGCGCATCCGACCCTGCAAACCGATGAGGAATCGCTTCCCGGTGAGGTTCAAGAACAACGTCACGCAACAAGATACCGCGATTATACCATGTCGGCGGCAAACGCCGTGATGGGCCGTGATCCAGCGCGGCCGCGCAAAGGCAGGGGTCAGCCCGAATACTCCATGACACTGATGCATGACACCGCTGCCACACAAGCAAAGTATGGTTTGCTATAACTCCGAAGTCATTGATTGCGCCGCGAAATTGCCATTTTGTTGGTCTTCGCTCGCCCCAGTTTGTCTCCAAGCAGGAAACGCACTTTTCTGGAGAGGTGGGAATGAACACCCTTGCATCCATGGCCGGTTTCGGTCCGTCGGAAGACGCGATCGGGCGACATCTCATCGTGGAGTTCCACGGTGCAACCAACCTCGAAGACGCCGATTCGATCGCTGAAGAGCTGGCCGCGGCGGCGCGGTCCAGTGGTGGTGCTCTGCTTGGCGTAAAGCTCCACAAACTCAACGATAATGGGGGCATCGTGGGGGTCGCGCTGTTGCCGGAAGCGCATATCAACATCCACACGTGGCCGGATCGTCGCTACGCAGCGATCGACGTTTTCATGTGTAGCGGCACCGAGCCACAGGTCTGCATCGACCACCTCCGCAGCTTCTTCGAGCCAGAGCAGGAAAGCATCTTTGAGGTTGAGCGCGGCGAGCGAATCGCCATGCCCGTCGTCCCGTCCTGAGACCGCTCCCAGCGATTGTTTTCCGCATCCCCGGACGTTAAGTGCAGCGGACGATGCGGAGGGCAGCATGACCAACCACCTCTACCAGCACGATCTGCCGGACGACCTCGACCTCGGTCCTATTGTCGCAATCGATTGCGAAACAATGGGTCTCATCCCCCACCGCGACCGCCTTTGCGTTATCCAGCTGTCATCGGGGGATGGGAACGCGCATCTGGTGCAGATCAAAAAGGATCAAACCGAGGCGCCCAACCTCGCCGAGCTATTGCAAGACCCAGCGATCCTTAAGCTTTTCCACTATGGCCGCTTCGACATCGCCGTACTGCTCCACACATTCGGGGTGCTAACCGCTCCGGTCTACTGTACCAAGATTGTTTCCAAGCTTATCCGCACCTACACCGATCGGCACGGGTTGAAGGTGCTTCTGCAGGAGATCCTCGGCGTCGACATCTCGAAACAGCAGCAAAGCTCCGATTGGGGGGCAGCCGATCTGTCCGAGGCGCAGGTCGCTTATGCCGCCTCCGACGTCCTCTATCTCCACCGTCTGAAGGATGAGTTGGACGAACGCCTCGCGCGGGAGGGGCGTGTTGAACTCGCCCAGGCCTGCTTCGAATTCCTTCCGACCCGGGCTCGCCTCGACCTCGACGGCTGGCCTGAGGTCGACATCTTTTCGCACTGACGTGGCCCGGCAGAAGGACAATCCCTATTCGCGCTTCGTAAACTGGGCAAAGGTCCTTCTCCCACTCGTGGCCCTTGGGCTGATGTCTACCATGTTCCTGATCGCGCGCTCTCCCAACACAACAAGCGAAATCCCCTTCGCGGATGTCGAACAGCTGGCTCGCGAGCAGCGGATATCGGAACCCTACTATTCCGGCCTGACCGAAACCGGCGCGCGCATCGCAATCTCGGCGACCTCTGCCAAACCGGTGGAGGACCGGCTTGATGCCGTCGATCTTCTGGCCCGGGTAGAGCGAACCGATGGGTTCATTTTCGCCCTCAGTGCAGAAACGGGCCTGATCGATCGGGGGGGAGACATTGCGCGGCTGGAAGGGAGCACCCGCATCGCGACATCCGACGGCTACAGAATGGAAACAGAGGCCCTGCGCGCCGATCTTGCCTCGGGCGCGGTGTTTTCTGACACGGAAGTTTTTGCGACCGGCCCCTTCGGCGAACTGCGCGCCGGAGCGATGGAGATAGAGCCTGAACGCCCGACAGGTGGCGGCCGGATCCTCTTCAAAGACGGCGTGAACCTGATATACCGCCCCTCGTCGTCTCAGGAGAACCGCCCATGACCCGCCACATCGCCTGGTTTCTGGCCGGTCTTGTCATGGCATCCTCCGTCACCGCGCAGTCAACCAATATCGAACTCGGCGGCCTTGAGGCCGACCCCGATGCGCCGGTCGAGATTAGCGCCGAAAACCTCGCCGTAGATCAGGAAAACGGCAATGCCGTCTTCACTGGCAATGTCGTGATCGGGCAGGGCAATCTGCGCATCGCCGCTGCCCGTGTCGAGGTTGAATACGGCGCCGATGGCGGCGATATCGAAACCCTCCGTGCCACCGGCGGCGTCACCTTCACCACCGACGAAACCGCAGCGGAAGCGCAAGAGGCGGATTACAACCTCGCCCGCGACTCGATCATCATGACCGGGGACGTCCTTGTCACCCAAGGACAAAGCGCGATCTCGGCAGCCCGCATGACCGTCGATCTGACGACAGGCAATGCGGTGATGGAAGGCAACGTCCGGACGATCCTGCAGCAGGGTGACCAATGACCCAGCCCGATCTGACAGTGACCGAAGGCGCCTTGGGGTTGCGGATCCGCAACCTGCGCAAGAGCTACCGCAAGCGACCCGTGATCCGCGATGTCAGCCTGGAACTCAACCGGGGGGAGGTCGTGGCGCTTCTCGGCCCGAACGGGTCCGGCAAGACCACCTGCTTCTACGCCATTGCCGGTCTGCTGACCCCAGAAGGCGGCTCGGTCACCATCGACGGGCGTGATGCGACGAACCTGCCGATGTATCGCCGCGCGAAGCTCGGTATCGGCTACCTGCCGCAGGAGATGTCGATCTTCCGCGGCATGACGGTCGAGGAAAACATCCTCGCCATTCTGGAAATCGCCGTCTCCGACAGAAGAGCGCAAAGAGAACGGCTGGAAGAGCTGCTGTCGGAGTTCTCCATCGAACATCTACGCCGCGCCCCGGCGCTGGCGCTTTCTGGCGGGGAGCGGCGGCGGGTCGAGATCGCGCGATGCCTTGCCGCGGATCCGAAATACCTTCTCCTCGACGAACCTTTCGCAGGCGTCGATCCGATCGCCGTCGGCGAGATTCGCACCCTGGTCGCCGACCTCAAGATGCGCGGCATCGGCGTTCTCATCACCGATCACAATGTCCGCGAGACGCTCGAAATCGTTGACCGCGCTTACATCCTACACGACGGACAGGTCCTGATGAGCGGCACCACGGACGAGGTTGTGCGCGACGAAAACGTGCGCCGCGTCTATCTGGGGCAGAGCTTCCGGATCGGCTGAGGGGTGGTCACGCTGCAACCAGCCGCGTGTTGACAGCGCCTTGTAACTCTGCGCCAAATAGTGGGGATGAGACCGTTTCAGACCCAGCTGCCGCCCTTGTTTCTTTGTCGGTTCGGCGCGCGCCAGGTCGGAAGTCTTGTCTTCCCCTGACCGACGCGCGGCGTGATCTGGGCACACGCCGGCGGGGACCGCATGCCCTGAGAGCACGGAGGAGCGATGCGCTATCAGATCAGCGGAAAACAGATCGATATCGGCGATGCACTGCAGGTCCATGTCAAAGACGAACTAAAAGGTATTATCGAAAAGTACGCAGGGCGTCCGACCGATTCGACAGTGACCTTTTCGAAGAGTGGCTTCGAACATGTCTGCGAAATTACCGTCCATCTTTCGACGGGCCTAACCTGCCAGGCCAAGGATTCGGCGCCTGAGATTTATGCCGCTTTCGATGGCTGCGCCGAGAAAATGGACAAACAGCTGCGTCGTTATAAGCGCCGCCTGAAGGACCACCATCGCGCACGATCACAGCCGGTTGAACTTTCGTCAGCCGACACCTATATCCTCGCCGCGCCGGAAGAATCGAACGGTTCGGAGCCTGAGAGCCTCAACTCCATGATTGTCGCCGAGATGGAGACGAAGATCCCGTCTTTGTCGGTTGGCGAAGCTGTTATGCAGATGGAATTGGCTGACAAGCCCCTGCTGGTCTTCCGTAATGAGGGACATAGCGGAGTGAACGTCGTGTACCGTCGAGATGACGGGAATATCGGCTGGATCGATCCGCGTAATTCGAGCAGCTAGGCCGCGTTCCCCGGCCGACACGGATCGGGAGCCGAGATGCGACTGTCTGAGATACTTGCGCCGGAAGGCGTAAAATACGTCTCTCACGTGACAAGCAAGAAGCGCTTGTTTCACGACTTGGGCGACCTTGCGGAGGATGCGCTGGGCATCCGTTGTCAGCTTGCCGTCGATGCGCTGATGGAACGCGAGGCGCTCGGTCCGACCGGCGTTGGGCATGGCGTCGCCCTGCCCCATGCCAGGCTCGATTGTATCGAAAGGGTCAGTGGTATCTTCGTCCGCGTCGAAAGGCCCATCGACTTCGATGCGGTCGACCGTCAGCCGGTCGATCTTGTCTTCACCCTTTTCGCACCTGCCGATGCAGGTGTCGAACACCTCAAGGCGCTGGCTCTCGTCTCGCGTACCATGCGGGATGCGGATGTCTGCACAAAGCTGCGGGCCAATATCGACACCGCCTCACTGCACGCGATCCTGACAGAGGGTCCGGCCAGCAAAGCGGCCTGACCTAGCGCCAGTCGCCAAAGCCAAACTCCAGGTAATCCCTAGCATAGGCCTTGCGCGCTGCCTGCTCGATCTCGTCGTCATAGATCTGATCGAGCGCGTCTTCGTATGGCGGAGCAACGTTCCTCGGTGCGGGCGCGTCCGTGATCCCAACATCCCGGGCAAGCCTCTGTAGCTGCTCCTCCAGTTCGTCCTCGCGGATCAGAACATCGGGGAAAAGGATATCGGCCATACCTCGCAGCGTCGCACCCTGCGACGCCCAGAAACCATCGACGCGGATGGCCGTCTGACCGGCGAGGTTGACCTCCAGAAACTCGAGAAACCGAAGGAAGAGCGGTTTATAGGCCTCAGGATCCTCGACCATCGCCTCCCCATCTTCCGGCAGCGCGAAGTCATAGCGCTTGATAAGGCTTTGCCGTATCCCGCGATAACACCCCGGCCCGGTCTGAAGGATCTTGTCCCGAAATGCGAGATGGGCCCGCACGACGGGGTGACGCAGAACAGCGAAGGATCGGCGGCCGGGAGACTCTGCTAGCCACGCATTCAGGGCCTCGCTTGTCATCCTCCGCCCCAAATCTTTGATCCTGACCCCATCGAGCGATGCCAACCAGTTTTCAACCGGGCCCCTCGGCCCCCCGATAATCGGTATGAACGCAAGAGGCGCCTTGGCAGCTGTTACCAGCGTATGGACAGTGGCGGCGCGGCGCGGTTCGTGAAACGGCACACGATGAGCACCAAAAGCATCCATTTCTGCCAATGTCGCGACCATCTCGTCGAAGTTCTCGACCGTCTCCGAAAGCGGTTTGGCGTTTTGCTTCTTGATCGCCTCGTCCACCTGCTCGACCCGCCCGTCGACACCCAGCCAGGAAAAGAGGCCGTTCAAGACCTCAACATCTTTGAGCTGCCCATAATCGACATAGAATGCGGTCTGACCTGTCTTTTGCAGCGCAGATCTTATCCGGCTCTGAAAAGTGGCAAGGTCAGTCAGATACCCTTCGAATTCCTCGCGATCGAAGACCGGAGAGGCGGTCTTCTTCTTGCTCGCGTCCCGCATCATCCATTGGCCCGTCGCAACGGCGATCTTGCGCGAGACGTAGCTTTCCAGCGGATCCCGATTCAGGCAGATCTTGGCGCAGGCCGGATCGGCAAGAACCGCATCGAGGATGCTTTCGTCATGTCCGTCGAAAAGGCGGAAGCCATTCATTCCCGGCTGAGACTTCATCGCTTCGAGCACGAAAAAAGGATCCGCATCCCGGGCCTCACGCGTGAAATCGAGATGGCTCTCGGCGTGAGGATAGGCGATGAAATTCGGGTTGAAGAGCTCGCCATGACAGGTCACGTCGGCAAGCCGGTTGAGGTTGTTTTCAAGCAGGTTCGACCCGGTCCGCATCCCGGCAAGCATCACAAAGTGGGAAAAGCGGTTCATCATTGACGCACCAGATAAGGCTTGCGGCGCAGGACAGTCCGGCCTTCCGGGTCCCGCACTTGCGGAAACTCACCCATAAGATACGGGTTCATCCCGTCGTTTCTGAGTTGTTGAAGAAAATCCGGAATCCGGGACAGATCCGCCATGTCGGGCATAGTCCGCACCTGCCGCGCTTCATGGCCGCCAATCTCGTCCAAGATCTCCTGCAAGGGGGTCATCGGGTTCTCCAGAAACTCGGCAAGGGTCCAGATCCGGACCCGAGCCTTCGTCGTAACTGATAGCAAAAGGTCCAGCCACTCACGCTCGATCTGCTGCAGCTTGGCTGCAGTCGCCCGGTGCGCCCCAAACTCTTCATCGGACTGAGACAGCGGGATAGCCCAGGCCCCCGAAATGACAGAGATCTGCGCGTTTGGATCCGGCGCGATGGTCCACATGATCTTTTGGCGATCGCGCGGGCTGAATTGAAAGCACTGTCGCGTGCCACGGGCATTCCAGATCAGGTTCAGTAGAAACTGCGTCGGGTCATAGTCGCGAACCGCAGGCGCCGCAGGCAGCAAGCCGTCGAACGCATCACCACCGGAGGCGAACTCGACACGATCGCGAGCAAAAAGGTGCCCGTGGACCTCGCAGTCGGTCATCTTCTTGAGCCAGGCGTCGAATCCGGGAAAAAGATCGGAAAACCCGTGAAAGAGAGAGTACTCCTCTGCAGTAATCCCGTTCTCCCAGCCGGAATTCGGGTACCGGCTTTGCATCACCAGTCCCGACCTCCCACCGGTCCGGCGCTTGATCGCTGCGGCAAACACTCTGTCGATCTTTGCCGGATTGGGCTCGGCCCCCAGAAGTTCAGCGTCGGGTGAAGACAGAAAGGTGCGATAGAGAAGATCCGCCTTGGGCCAGATCTTGCGGGCGACGAAGCAGTCGGACCGGCGCAGAAGGGGAAGGTGATCATCGTAAAAGATGTATGGCTTTCCCTGAAAATCGAACTTTGACAGCGTAAGCGACCTGCTCTCGATATCGCGAGAATGCAGCCGGGCAAGCGTCTGGAAATAGCTCTCATCCGGGATCCAGACCCCTTTGAAATAGCGGTCGTAGGTCGGTCGCTTCGGGTCGTTCAGGATGGCAGCGAGGGTCTGCCGAGTCAGGCACCACCACTGAGATCCAAGATGCGGCTCGACGCCCTTGGGACGCCGTCGCGTCAAGCCGAGGCGCCGTTGCAGGCGAACATACGCGTCAAACAGGCGACGTTGCCGCTTCCACGAGAACGGGAAATGGAGGGTGAACCGCTCCTCATCCAATCCACCGGTTGGCCAGGGCACGTCAGCCGCCGTGACGCTTTCGATGAAATCTGTCGATGGCCGCTTGCTCAGATGGGTTTGCAGTTCTTCGATCGGACGCAGCGGCAGGCAGGAGCCGGAGCTTAAGTAGACGTGACTGACATGAGGAAATCGGTCGAGCAGAAGCGATGCAGCGCTCTGCGTGCCTTGGATCAACCCCCAGCGCCCCCACTCACAGGTGAAGCGATCAGAGAATGCGACACCATCAAGAGCCGCCAGATCCTGCACGAGTGCGCTGTACTCGGCGTCAGGGACCCGCTTGTCGACGTGAATGGCAATGGGGCAGCCAGCCCGGTGCCAATGACGCGCAACCTCTTCAACCCGATCAAACGCCGTGTGGACCAGCATGACCAGCCCAACCGTCACACCCAGTTGCCTCGCGACATAAGCCCAAGGATCTCCAACTGACGCCAGTTCACATACCGCTCCGACATCGGCGACCAAAGGTCAGGATTGTGTTTCAGCCCCTCCTCGTAGGCAAGATACTCGCTGCTTCGAGCGTAGTGCTGGCCGCGCTGCAGCTCTTCCTCCGCCTTCGCCTCGAACGTATCGAGAAACTTGGTATGTAACAGCATCCCAGACGCCTTCTCTCCACCCCACTCGTCGTAGACAAGGTTCAATCCGCGCGGCAACAGCATATGGGTCGAGCTGACATAGGCGAAACGGCTGTTCCACCGAACAAGCGGGATTTTGTTCAGGGCAGGCGCACGCTCTGGCTTGTCGGCAAAAAACGCGCGCATCCGCGGGCCGCCTTGGATCCACAAGTTGCCGAAGCGCCGGTTACGCTTGGCGGTGTAGTTCCCGGCATCGAACCACTCCAGAAGGTCGAGGGGATTCTCGCCCTCGCGATAGGTGGTCTGAGTGATCGAGCCCTTCGGATAAAGATCCAGAAGCATCGCTCCGAAGGATCGGATCGAGGACGCATCGAGCCAATCGGTCAGCGCGCGAAGGGGCCGCGTTTCGCAGAAGGGGTAGATAAACAGCTCATCCGGGTCGACCGTCAGACACCAATGCCCGGACCCATATCGGCGAAGCAGCCAGTTCAGCCAGTCCATCCCGAACCGGGCCCGCTTGTAGCTCCCATCGGTCCGCCAGAGTGAGGCATCAGGCTGCCCGGCAACATATGTGTCGCTGCCGTCGTCACTGCCGTTGTCCACGATCAGAAAGTGATTGATGCCCTGCTTTCGGTAATAGTCGAACACGAAAGGCAGACGGATGCGTTCGTTGCGCAGCGTCATGAACAGAAGGATGTCATCTGGCCCGATCGTCGCGGTACGGTCCTGAACGGCAGAAAGCTCGCGGCTCTTTCGAAGCGCCCGAAGGCGCCACCGCTTTCGCTGCAACCTCAGCTTGTAGGATTGCCAGACACCCAAGCTGTCTTCCTCGCCATCACGGCGCCCCCGCCGCGCCAGCTACTAGGTATTGGTTAACGCTATCTTGAAATGGGCACTCCAGTCAGGCGTCTCGACCGGCCTCGGTCGATCGTCGCCGGTACGAGAGGCTAATTCCACGATTGCGGTCTGCCATCGCGACTTATCTGCGATGTCCGCGTAAATGGGAAGGCTGCCCAGATGCTCCTTCACCGCTGGCAGGGGACTGCACAGAACTGGCACCCCGCGCGCCGCTGCCTCGAAAGCCGGCAAGCCGAACCCTTCCGCCAGGCTGGGAAAGAGAAGCCCGCGAGACTTTTCCAAAAGAGCCGCAACTGCGCCGTCACTCAAACCCGGGCACTCGAAGACAGTGCGCCCCATGAAGGCGGCGTGATCAAGACGGGCAAACACATCTTCATTCAGCCAGCCGCGGTGCCCGCAGATGACAAGCGCCGGTGCATCGGCGCCCAGGTCCTCCCAAATGTCGAGCAACAGCGCATGGTTCTTCCGCGGCTCGATTGTGCCCAGAACAACGAAGAACGGGCGCCCCGTATCAAGCTCCGTCGGGATCTCATCCTCGTCCGGTTCAGCCAGATCCACACCGTTCGGAGCGACCAAGAGCCCATTCGCGATATCCACCTGCGCAGCATGGCGAATGACCGCCTGCCGCGTATCGTGAGAAATGCACAGGATATTGCCGGCCTTGTCCGTCACCGCATCAAACTTCCGACGAAAGCGTTCGGGAATGCCCGGGCGCTGCAGATCGGGCAGATCAAGCGGGATGGTATCGTGGATCAGCACCGTCACGCGATCCTTCGGAAAGGCGCCGAGCACCTGACGGGTCAGGTTACTATGCCCGACATTGAAATACCGGGTGCCCGCCGGCAGCCATCGCCGCACCATCCAGCCAAGACCCATCCTTGGCGCACGACGGAAGGCGACCTGGCGAAGAAACGGCAGGGCAGAGCTCCATGTCGACCAATCCGGTCCTTCAAGCGCATCGGCGAACGCACGCATGCCGCCCCTGTCGAGCAGAAGAAACCCCAGCGGCGTTCGCACGATTCCGAAGATGTCGTAATCGGTTTCGAGAAAGTGCCGCAGGTAAGCCCGTTCAACCCGGTCGACGCCTGTCAGGACACGCCCTGCCCGCGATGCCAGCCGGGTCAAATCAAGGCAAAGCGCACCGCTAACGGGTGTATCCGCCATTCTGATGCCAGCGCCATGCGTCGCTGATGATTGTCCGCAGATCGGATTTTTCCGGCCGCCAGCCCAGAAGCTGTTCTGCCTTTTCACTGCCGGAAACCAACTTGACGCAATCCCCGGGCCGGCGAGGTCCTTCCGTCATGGGAACGGCTTGGTTCGTCACGGCAGCCGAATGATCGACAACCTCCCGCACCGAAAACCCCGTGCCTGTCCCCAGATTGAACACCTCGCTGCTTTTCCCCGCCTCAAGCCATTTCAGCCCAAGAACATGGGCATCAACCAAGTCCATCACGTGAACATAGTCGCGGATACAGGTGCCATCCGGCGTGTCGTAATCTGTGCCGTGCAGGGTCAGCGCCGCCCGCCGCCCGCTGATTGCGTCCAGCATCAGGGGGACGAGGTGCGTCTCAGGCTGATGAAACTCCCCCACCTCACCGTCGGGGTCTGCACCGGCCACATTGAAATAGCGAAAGATGACGTGGCGCAGCCCATAAGCCACGCCGAAATCCTGCAGCATATCCTCGATCGCCCGCTTCGATCCGCCATAGGCGTTGATCGGCCGCTGATCGCTGCTCTCGTCAAGCACGACACCATCCTGATCGCCATAGGTCGCGCAGGTCGAGGAGAAGACGAAATCAAGGCAACCGGCGGCGACGGCGGCTTCAAGCAGGGTCAGCGAACTCAGGACATTGTGCTGCCAATACAGACCCGGATCGGCCATGCTTTCCCCGACCTGGCTCAACGCCGCAAAGTGGAAGATCGCGCTGGGTTGATGCTTTGCAAAGACCTCATCCAGCCGCGCCCGATCGCTCAGCTCACCTTCTTCGAGCGGTCCGAACTTGACCGCATCCCGCCAGCCGGTCGAAAGGTTGTCGAACGTGACCGGGGTATAGCCTTCACGCGCCAATGCCTTGCAGGCGTGGGAGCCGATATACCCCGCGCCCCCGGTAACGAGAACAGTCGTCACAGCGTTACTCCGCTGCATCCCGGAAAGAAATCGTCTCTTCAAGGAACTGCGCAAACTCGTCCCGCAGCTCGTCGCGGGCCAGTCCGAACGCGACTGTTGCCTGCAGGAAGCCCGCCTTGTTCCCGCAATCGAACCGCTGCCCCTGAAAACGGAACCCATAGACGCCATCGGTACCGCCGATCTCGGCTGCGATCGCGTCGGTCAGTTGTATCTCTCCACCCGCACCAGGGTCGATCGTCTCGAGATTGCGCATCACCGACGGCGTCAGAATATAGCGCCCGATCACCGCCAGGTTCGACGGGGCTTCCTCCGGCTTGGGTTTCTCGACCATTTCGCTCACCTCGAAGAGCGCACCACTTTCGGACTTCACGCCGAGGACGCCATAGGAAGAGGTCCTCTCAGGCCGAACCTCCATCGCGGCGACGACGCTGCCGCCGGTTTCCTCATAGGCTTCGGTCATCTGCTGAAGGCACGGCTTTTCCGCCGCGATTACGTCGTCGGTCAGGATCACCGCGAAAGGCTCGTCTCCTATCAGGCGGCGTGCGCACCAGACCGCATGCCCCAGACCCAGCGCCTTACGTTGACGGATATAGGCGATGGCGCCATCTTCCATGTTGGTGCTGTTGAGGATCTCAAGCAGCTCGGTCTTCCCCGACCGCTCAAGCGACGCCTGCAATTGCGGCGCAAGGTCGAAGTAATCCTCAAGCGCCCCTTTGCCGCGCGAGGTCACGAAGATGAACTCTTCGATACCCGCCGCGCGCGCCTCGTCGATCGCGTACTGGATCAATGGCCGATCGACCAACGTCATGATCTCTTTCGGGATCGACTTCGTTGCGGGAAGAAAACGGGTCCCGAGCCCAGCTACCGGAAAAACTGCCTTGGTCACGCGCCGCGCCATGATCTTTCCTTCCGAACTGCCCACTGTTTCTCCTCAGATAGCAGATTCTGCAGTTGCGAAAAGCATCCTTGATCAGCGCGTCCGCGTTTCACCGCCGATTGGGCCGTCCTTCGCCAACGCCCTCACATCCGCGACGCGGGCAATCTCTTCCCTGACCCGTCCTTCAAAGCTTTCCTTTCGGACAAGAGGATCCGACCGGTCCGAGCGGCCAAAGACGCCGCCTGTCTGCAGCCAATAGCCGCCCCCCGTAAAGCGGACACGGTGATAGAGGGTCGTTGGTGAAAGCGCAAAGACGGAAACAATGTCACCCCGCTTCACAGCCGCGGCAGCCTGCGCATGCAATTGCCGAGCGGACCGTCCCGCAAGAGCAACCGATCGCCCAGTTGCACCGGACCGCTCAAACGGAAGGAACGGAGCCTCGGGCGGGCCGAGCGCCGCCAAAGGGCATGATTCGCGTCGAAGACCCTCCGCCCATCCCGCGCCGAGCGTGCGCCAGATGCGGCGAAAACCCTCAGGTCCGATCGCGCCCGAAATGAGATGCCGCGAGAGGCGAACGTGCTGTTCTTCGAAAAACGAATCCATCCGCTCGCTCATGGCCGACGGATTATGCAGGCGAAGAAAGATCGCCTGGCTCGCCCCAATCTCAGACAGATCTGTGGGGACGCGATCTGCCCTACGCCGATCACTCGCCGCAAAGCCATGGTGCACCTGTGCCAAGGGAACGATGGCTGTCTTTGCCCCTCTCACAGCAAGCCGCAGGTTCAGATCGGCATCGTCAAGGAAGAAGCGATAAGCCTCATCGAACCCGCCCACCGCGGCGAGCTGCCCCCGAAGAAACGCCATGTTGCAGCCTTGCGTCTTGAGGGCGCGGCCAGTGTCCCCCTCTCGGATCAAGACATCATCCCCCGGCACCGCGAACGGATGGCTCACTCCGTCAGATGCAATCTCTTCAGCCCGCCACTGAAAGCTGATCCCGTTCCGGCCGCGCACGAAGCCGCCGGACACCTCCGCCTCGCCACGTGCCAAGGGCCCCGTCAGTGCGGCGAGCCAAGTTGGCTCTGGCACAGCGTCATCATCGATGAATGCAACGATCTCGCCCGCCGCTACCCGCAGCCCAGCATTCCGCGCGGCAGAGATGTTGGGAGTGTCGAACGGCACAACCTTGACGCGCCCGCTCAAGCCCAACCCGTCAACCGACTGTCGCCCGGCATCGTCCGCAACCACCACGATCTCGAACGGGCGGTAGAAGAGCTGGCAAATCCCCGTCAGCGCCAGCGCAAGCTCGGCCGGCCGATCTCGACTGACAACGATGACACTGACCGGCGGTCGCGTCACGCCATGTCCATCTCGCGCATCATCGCTTCGATCCGCGGGACGTCTTCGGGATTGTTCAGTTCCCAGAACCGCCGCCCCCGCGCCTCCACTTCGACGCACAGGATGCGGTGGCCATTCTCCAGAAACCGAAGCTGTTCAAGACCCTCTCGCGTCTCGAGTGGTCCCTGCGCCCAATCTGGATATTGCGCCAGAGCCTCCGCTCGATATGCGTACACGCCCACATGATGAAAGACCGGCGTCGGCTCGTCTGCGGCAAAAGCCTGTTCCGTGAAGGGGATGACCTCCTTGGAGAAGTAAAGCGCCTGCCGCTCCGCCCCGAACACAGCTGTCGTGCCGCCGACCCGACCTGCCCGCCGGTCCTCCTTCAGCGCGCTCAAGGTTGCCCCATCACATCTTAGGACCGGTGTCGCCAACCCCGCCGTCGGATCTCTCAGCAATCCTTCAACCAACGCCTCGACAAACCACGGCGGGGTAAGGGGGGCATCCCCTTGCAGGTTCACCACGACATCGAACCCGCCGCCCAGCGCAGCATGCGCCTCTGCACATCGCTCGGTTCCGTTCGCGCAATCCGGCGACGTCATCACGACCTCTGCCCCGAATTCCTGCGCCGCCACCTCGATCCGCGCATCATCCGTGGCCACGACAATCCGGTCGATCTTGTCCACTGAACGGGCTGCCTGCCAAGATCGCTCAAGCAAGGTTCGGCTTTCACCACCCGCACCTGTCAGCAAGGCCAGCGGCTTGCCCGGATACCGCTTGGATGCATAGCGCGCCGGAATGACAAGAAGTACCGACATCCTATCCGTCCTTCAGAACAATCCCGGGCGCATGGGCAATGAAGAACGGGTTCTCGAATCCCTGCTTCCCATAGCGCAAGGGCGTATGATCGTCGAACCGGACGACCGCGCCGCCTGCCCCCGACAAAACGGCGTGACCCGCCGCCGTGTCCCATTCCATTGTGCGGCCAAGCCGCGGGTAAAGATCTGCCTCTCCTGTCGCCACAAGGCAGAACTTCAGGGACGACCCAGCGCTCTTCATATCGGCGCTTCGATACTTCGACAGGTAGTCGTCTGTCGTCGCATCCCGATGAGATTTGGACGCCACGATGTTGAGCGCATCATTGTCCGGCACGCCTACACGGATTGGCTTGGTTTCTCCCGGCCGATCAGGATCGAACGGGCCTGTCTCCTCGACCGATCGGCCATCAGCGTCAGTATAGAACAGGCGGTCTCGGGCGGGCGCAAACACCACCCCGCGGACAGGCACGCCATCGGCAACATAGGCGATATTGACCGTGAAATCGCCACGCCGCTTGACGAACTCTTTTGTCCCATCGAGCGGATCGACAATCAGGAACGTCGATCCTCCGTCCCGATGAGTGTCGGCCTGTTCCTCTGTAACCAGAAC
This sequence comes from Aestuariibius violaceus, assembly GCF_040779325.2. Taxonomy (NCBI): domain Bacteria; kingdom Pseudomonadati; phylum Pseudomonadota; class Alphaproteobacteria; order Rhodobacterales; family Paracoccaceae; genus Aestuariibius; species Aestuariibius violaceus. Next base: position 678,954 of record NZ_JBFONT020000001.1, on the reverse strand, counting down.
AAGGTCCGGGAAGACCTCTGAAAGACCTGCAAAAATGATCCGGTCTGCGGCATGATCCGCAGCCGTGACCGGAGACTCATCGTCCTTGACCGAGACACCCAGGTCGCCGCTCTCGTAGATCGTCATGATCTCGCGCCCCGCAAGAAGCGCCAGGCGCCGGAACGTCTCTGTCAGAAGAACAAAGTCCAAAGCGGAAGCCCTCGCCGTCGATTGCCACGGAAAACACAGATCCTTATGATCGCGCAGCAACGCTTCGGCAACCAGTGCCAGCCTATCCTGCGACCCATACCGCCCAAACCGGACATCCGCGATGTTTGAACGCCTGCCCAGCTCCAACAGGATGACGGTCTTCACGCTGCTCGAGCTGATCTATCACTCGACCGTGCGAGAGATCCGGAAAACCCACAGCAATGCGTTGGTCGGGCTTCTGCTGAACATCTTGCAGACGGTGCTGCTAGTCATCGCCTTCTACTTTATGTTCGTCCTGATTGGGATCCGCACTAGCCCCGTGCGCGGTGACTTCCTGCTCTACATCATGAGCGGAATCTTCATCTTTGTCGTTCATATAAAGGCGATGGGCGCTGTCCTGAGCGCCGACGGACCCTCTTCGGCAATGATGAAACACGCGCCGATGAACACATTCGTCGCCATCGTCGCAGCCGCTCTGGGCTCGCTCTACATTCAGGTGCTGTCAGTCTTCATCGTTCTTCTGATCTATCATATCGTTTTCACACCGATCACAATCTATGATCCCGCTGGCGCGATGGGCATGCTTCTCTTGGCATGGTTCACCGGTTGCAGCATCGGGGTGCTTCTTCTGGCGCTCAAACCGTGGGCCCCGGATCTCGTTGGTATCGTCGCGGCAGTTTACATGCGCGTTAACATGATCGCGTCCGGGAAGATGTTCCTCGTCAACACGCTTCCTGCCAACATCATCGCGATGTTTGATTGGAACCCGCTCTTCCATACGATCGACCAGACGCGCGGATATGTCTTCATCAACTACAATCCGCATTTCACGAACATCGAGTATCCGATCTATTTCGGCATTGCGTTTCTGGTGTTGGGTCTGATGGGGGAATTCTATACTCGCAAAGCGGCCTCGCTCTCGTGGGAAGCCAAGCGATGAGGTTGATGATGATCATGCTGCTCCTCCTTCCGGGAGCGGTCTTTGCAACTCAGGACGCGTGGCCCGCGCTCTACGATGTTGTCGACGTCGCCAACGACGATGTCTTGAACATCCGTGCCGAACCCTCTGCGCGCAGCGAAATCATTGGCAGCTTCCCGCCGGACAGGACGGGGATCGAAGTGTTGCGCCCGTCGGACGATTACCGCTGGGGCCTCGTAAATGCCGGTGAACGGACAGGTTGGGTGTCCCTGACCTTCCTCGTCGCGCAGCCCGGGCAATGGTATGGCGCCTACCCGCGGATCAGCCAGTGCAGCGGAACCGAACCGTTCTGGTCGCTGACGATGGACGATCCGTCAAAGCTCGGCAATTTGCTCGGACCGGGGGGCGAGGGGACCGGCGTCTCCTTGTCAGACCCGTCTTCGCCGACGATCACCGCAACCATTACGCGGGAAGCTGTCGCAGCGAACCGCCGCGACCGGTATGCATTTCAGGCGGAAGGCCCTGAGACGGATATGAGCGTCGTCTTCTTCCTGCAAAGCTGCAACGACGGGATGTCCGACCGGGAATACGGCATCATGACCGATATCCTGCTCCGGAGAGACGGCGAGTTCTCCCATCTCAGTGGCTGCTGCAGCCTCTCCCGTTAGTCGACGACGCGCAGCGTCAGGTTCAAACGCCCGCCCTTCGGCAAAAGCTGCGAACTGCCGGCCCGTACCCGGTCGATCCCGTGATGGAGCAGCCTCGCCGTCCCACCGAGCACAGCAACGTCACCGGACCGCAACCAGACGCTTTCGGTCCTGCCACCCCGCTCGAGGTTGCCGATCCGGAACAGCGCGTCATCCCCCAGCGAGATCGACACGACCGGCCAGCCGAAGGCCGCCTCATCCCGATCCTGATGCATCCCCATGCGCGCCTCCCCGTCATAGAAATTCACCAGGCAGCAATCCGGCACCCGCTCCTTGCCGACGATCTCCTCCCAGACCGATAGCGCAACCGGCGGGATCTCTGGCCACGGCACGCCGCTTGGATGCAGATCCAAATACCGATACCCGGACCGGTCCGAAAACCAGCCATACCGTCCGGCCGACGTCATCCGAACCCGCATCGGCTTCCCGTAAGGCGTCATCGGCGAGAAAAGCGGCGCGGCCGCGACTACCGCCCGCACCTCCCCGACCAGCGCCTCCTGCGCCGCCTGGTCAAGATATCCCGGCCGTATCTCGACCCCGCGCACCCGCACAACCTCGTCCATTCTTCCTCCAAAAAGCCGCTACGGCAGACAACCGTCCTGTTGCAGGCCATTTTCGCGGCCCCTATATACCCGCCAGACCGCACGGTGCGAAAACCACTCAACCCGTGCGAGACCGAAGGTGCGGATGCCGGATTGGGTCCGCTCCGCTCACATCGCCTGACGTTAAGAGGGATATGAACATGGCCAAAGTAATCGGTATCGACCTGGGTACCACGAACTCCTGCGTGGCGATCATGGACGGCTCCCAGCCTCGCGTGATCGAGAACGCAGAAGGTGCCCGCACCACACCATCCATCGTTGCCTTCACCGATGAGGAACGCCTCGTCGGTCAGCCGGCCAAGCGGCAGGCGGTAACGAACCCCGACAATACGATCTTCGGCGTCAAGCGCCTGATCGGCCGCCGCTTCGACGACGAGGATGTGGCGAAGGACAAGAAGAACCTCCCCTTCAACGTGATCGATGGCGGCAACGGTGACGCCTGGGTCGAAGCCAAGGATGAGAAGTATTCCCCCTCCCAGATTTCCGCCTTCATCCTCGGCAAGATGAAGGAAACCGCCGAAAGCTATCTCGGCGAGGAGGTGACGCAAGCTGTCATCACCGTCCCGGCCTACTTCAACGACGCCCAGCGCCAGGCGACCAAGGACGCCGGCAAGATCGCGGGCCTCGAAGTGCTGCGCATCATCAACGAACCGACAGCCGCCGCGCTGGCCTACGGCCTCGACAAGAAAGAGACGCAGACGATCGCCGTCTACGACCTTGGCGGCGGGACGTTCGACGTCACGATCCTCGAAATCGACGATGGCCTCTTCGAGGTGAAGTCCACCAACGGCGACACGTTCCTCGGCGGTGAAGACTTCGACATGCGCATCGTCAACTACCTGGCCGACGAGTTCAAAAAGGAGAACGGCGTCGACCTGACGAAAGACAAGATGGCCCTCCAGCGCCTGAAAGAGGCGGCCGAGAAAGCCAAGATCGAACTGTCCAGCTCCTCCCAGACCGAGATCAACCAGCCGTTCATCTCGATGGATCCCAATGGCGGCCAGCCGCTCCACCTCGTGGTCAAGCTGACGCGCGCCAAGCTGGAAAGCCTCGTCGGGGACCTCATCAAGAAGTCGATCGCGCCGTGCAAGGCCGCGCTCAAGGATGCGGGCCTTTCGGTCGGTGACATCGACGAGGTCGTCCTCGTCGGCGGCATGACCCGGATGCCCAAGGTCATCGAGGAAGTGACGAAGTTCTTCGGCAAAGAGCCGAACAAGGGCGTGAACCCGGACGAAGTCGTCGCCATGGGCGCCGCGATCCAGGCCGGTGTCCTGCAAGGCGACGTCAAGGACGTGGTCCTGCTCGACGTCACGCCGCTCTCGCTCGGCATCGAAACCCTCGGCGGCGTCTTCACCCGCCTGATCGACCGCAACACCACAATCCCGACGAAGAAGTCGCAGATCTTCTCCACGGCCGAAGACAACCAGAATGCCGTGACGATCCGCGTCTTCCAGGGCGAACGGGAAATGGCGTCGGACAACAAGATGCTCGGCCAGTTCAATCTGGAAGACATCCCGCCCGCGCCGCGCGGTATGCCGCAGATCGAGGTGACGTTCGACATCGACGCCAACGGCATCGTGTCGGTCAGCGCCAAGGACAAAGGCACCGGCAAGGAACAGAAGATCACCATTCAGGCCTCGGGCGGATTGTCGGACGAGGACATCGAACAGATGGTCAAGGACGCCGAAGAGAACGCGGAAGCCGACAAGGAACGCCGCGACCTCGTCGAAGCGAAGAACCAGGCCGAAAGCCTCATCCACTCGACCGAAAAGTCGATGGAGGAACATGGCGACAAGGTCGATCCGACCACGATCGAGGCGATCGAACTGGCCATCGCCGCGCTCAAGGACGAGCTGGAGACCGAAGATGCGGGCAAGATCCGCTCGGGCATCCAGAACGTGACCGAGGCTGCGATGAAGCTGGGCGAGGCAATCTACAAGGCCAGCCAGGAAGAGGCCGGCGAAGAGGCAGAACCCGCCGATGGCCCGTCCGGTGTCGATGACGATATCGTCGATGCCGATTTCGAAGACCTTGGTGATAATGAGGACAAGCGCGCCTCCTGAAGCGCGCCACGACCATCGCTCAGACCGGCCCGCCGACCGGGCCGGTCTTTGCGTTCCGAGGTAAGGTGAACGACCGATGGCAAAACGTGACTATTACGAAACGCTTGGCGTCTCGAAGGGTGCTACAGCCGACGAGATCAAGAAGGCTTATCGCAAGAAGGCGAAAGAGCTTCACCCCGACCGTAACGCCGACAATCCCGACGCCGAGTCGCAGTTCAAAGAGGCGAACGAAGCCTACGAGGTCCTAAAGGACGCCGACAAGAAGGCCGCCTACGACCGTTTCGGCCACGCCGCCTTCGAAGGTGGCATGGGCGGCGGCCCGCGCGCCGGTGGTGGCTTTCAGTCCCAGGGTGATTTCGCCTCGGCCTTCTCAGACGTGTTCGACGACCTCTTCGGCGACATGATGGGTGGCCGCCGCGCCGGTGGCGGGCGCCGCGCCGCGCGCGGCTCCGACCTGCGCTACAACCTGCGCATTTCCCTGGAAGAGGCCTATTCCGGCCTGCAGAAGACGATCAACGTCCCCTCCGCCGTCTCCTGCGAGGCGTGCAACGGCAACGGGGCCGAAGGCGACAGCGAACCGACAACCTGTCCCACCTGTTCCGGCATGGGCAAGGTCCGTGCCCAGCAGGGCTTCTTCACGGTCGAACGCACCTGTCCGACCTGCAACGGCATGGGTCAGACAATCAAGGACCCCTGCCATGTCTGCGGCGGCTCCGGCCGGGTCGAGAAGGAACGCGCACTCAACGTCAATATCCCTGCCGGCGTCGAAACCGGCACCCGTATCCGCCTCGCCGGTGAGGGCGAGGCCGGGATGCGAGGCGGTCCCGGCGGCGACCTCTATATCTTCATCGAAGTGAAAGACCACACGCTCTTCCAGCGCGAGGGTCCGAACCTGTACTGTCGCGTCCCGGTCTCGATGGCGAGCGCGGCCCTCGGCGGTGATATCGAGGTCCCGACGATCGACGGCGGGCGCTCTCGCGTGAAGATCCCCGCCGGCAGTCAATCCGGCCGCCAGATGCGCCTGCGCAGCAAGGGGATGCCCGCCCTGCGCGGCGGCCAGACCGGCGACATGTTTATTGAGTTGGCCGTCGAAACCCCGGTCAACCTCACCTCCCGCCAGAAAGAACTCCTGCGGGAATTCGACAAGCTCTCGGAGGATAACAGTCCGGAAAGCTCCAGCTTCTTCCGGTCCGTGAAAGGGTTTTGGGACTCGATGAAGGGGTAAGCCCCGGCTCGAAAACGCTCCCTTGGAGCGTTTCAGGCGCGAACGGGCGGAGCTCCGACATTCAGACCCGACGGGTCCGGATCGTCCAGCGGACCATTCCGGCAATCACGGGCGAAGCCCTGGCCACCGAAGCCCATTTTCATCTGGCAACAAATACTCAAATCCTGCACTTGCCGCCCCTCCCAACACCCGCCACCTGAAAATCGCCGGGGACGGTGGGCGGGGCGATCCGCGCAAGCGGGAGCGCCGTTCCCGTCCCCACGTTAACCTTCTCCTAACCAACATCGGGCCATCCTCCCTCCGATGGCCAAAACACCCCACTTCGCCGAACCGCAGCTTCCGCTGGTCAACGCAGCACCCGCGCGCGCGCCCTCCTACCTCAAGGATCACCGCAAGCGCCTTCGCGAACGCTTCCTACAAGGTGGCGCCGACGCCATGCCGGACTACGAACTTCTCGAACTCACCCTCTTCCGTGCCATCCCCCGCCAGGACGTCAAACCGCTTGCCCGCGCCCTCATCGACACGTTCGGCAGCTACGATGCCGTCCTCACCGCCAGCCCCGCCCGCCTCCGCGAGGTTCCGGGCACCGGCGACGCCGTCATCACCGAACTCAAGATCGTCGAAGCCGCCGCCGCACGCCTCGCGCGCACAAAGATTCTCCGCAGGCAGGTCGTCTCCAGCTGGGATGCGCTCATCGACTACTGCCACACCGTCATGGCCCACCGCGAGACCGAGCAGTTCCGCATCCTCTATCTCGACCGAAAGAACGTCCTGATTGCCGACGAACTCCAGGCGAAGGGCACCGTCGACCACGTCCCCGTCTACCCACGCGAAGTCGTCCGCCGCGCCCTCGAACTCAACGCCTCCGCGCTGATCCTTGTCCACAACCACCCCTCCGGCGACCCCACCCCGTCAGAGGCCGATCTGACCGTCACACGCCAGATCGAGGATGGCGCACAGACCCTCGGCATCACGCTCCACGATCACCTCATCATCGGCAAGTCGCGCGAACTCAGCTTCCGGGCCGAGGGCCTACTCTAAGGGTGCCAGCCACACCTCGACCCGCCGATTCAGCCGCCGTCCCCAAGCGGCTTCAGGACAGGCCACCGACAAAGCATCCCCACCCGATGCGATCTCCAGTGCCACGTTTTCCGGCACCGCACCGTCCATCGCGCGGGCAACCCGGATCAGCGCTGCCTCGGCCCGCGCCGCTGCCAGGCGGTCCCGGTCCTCTGCCGCCTCCCGCCCATCGTGAAACCCGACAAACAACACCCGCGCCTGCGTGATCTCTCCCCCATCGATGGCGCGGGCAAGGCGCGATGCAATCTCCCGCCCCGCAGACCCAATATCCGCACTGCCGGTTTCGAAACGGAAGGTCGGCGTCATCCGCGCCGCGCCGTCAAGCTGGGTCAGCAACTCCTGCAGCAACCGGATCTCATCGGGCCCGGAGATCTCGCGCATGGCAAGGGCCAAACGCTCTCCCTGCTGTGCCATCGGAACGACATCGCGTCCCGCATCCGCAAAACCGGCGCGCCGCACCACCCGCTCGGCCGCCCGGCTATCGAGCCAGTCCACAAAGGCTGCCGCATCCGGTGCCAGGCGGCGCTGAGGCAAATAAAGCCGGTAGGGCACCGCCAGCGGATAATCCCCGCTTCGCAGCGCTGCAGGTGCAGCTGGAACCGAAAGCCCGCATTCGCCGCCAATCTCAAGCGCCTGCGCCGCACCTGCCTCGGACCAGCTCACAAGGCCCAGCGCCCCGGGGGCCGCGACAACTGCGCTTACCGCATCCCCGGCGGCCTGATGGCGCTCCACCGATACCGAATTGGCCTCTCCCGTAACTGACCTCAGCAGCAGATCGGCAAATTGCATCGGCCCCGTCGCGCTTCCCGCGACATGGACATCAATCCCACCACCAACCCCAGAAACCTCTTCCCACGATGTCACCTCGCCCGCCCGGATCGCCCCCAATTGACGAAAATCCAGCGTTGTCACACCCAAGGCAGGCGAAACGATCGGAACGACGCCACCCCAGGCGAGGGTCCGAAACCGTCCGACCTCGCTCAGATCGCCATGCCCGGCCTCCTCGATCGCAGCGACCTCAGCGGATAGCGGCGGCCGGGACGCCAGCACAAGGTCAGCCTCTTCGGTGAGCAGGGCCTCGAAGCCCTCTTGCGTCGTCATCGGCCGCAACGCGATGCGCAGGTGCCGTAGCCCGGCCCGTTCAAAGACATAGGTCAAGGCATCGCCACGCTCATCGCGAGACACCGACGATCCGTTCTCCCGCGCGTAGGATTCGATTAACGGGGGAAGCAGAACGGTCGCCATGTCGGCCGATCCCGCCAAGACGATTTCAGGAACAAAACCTGATCGATCCGGACAGGCCGCGCCGGTACAGGCCATCCCCTCCATTTTGACCGTCAGCACACCGTCTGCCGTCCGAAGCCTGAGGTAGGTGCCGTCAAAGCCCAAAGGCTCACCCGAAAGGGTCAGACCGCCATCGTCCGAATGCAGGGTGATCTTCTCAGCCAGACCCGAACCAGCGGAAAGAACGACAGCCGCAGCGCCCAAAAGCGTGCGGAAGAGCTTCATCCCCTGATCCGAAAGTCAGTTCGCGGCAAGCGCCAGGTCGGTCTCGAAAGATTTGAGGTGCAGCACCTGCCCCACGGCATCGCATCCGGGCGCTCCGGCGCGAACGGGCTGCATCTTGCTGTCGCCGGTCCGCCAGACCTGAAGGTCGATCGGACGGTCGCAATTAGCGGCAGAAACCTCGACCGCGACCGCGAGATCGGCAATGCCACCGGTTCCAGCCGGATAGCTCATGACCTGTGCAGCATGGGGGCCATAGGTGCCCAATGTCATCAGCGCACCTTCGGTTGCATCAGTTTCCGTCATCTGAAGACCGGAGCCATCGCCTTGCCATTGCAGAACCATCCGCTCCCAACCGTCAGCATCTGGAACATCGACTGCCACCATCTGACCTTCGCCGGTGTCGAACGCGATGATGAACAACGCATCCTGGGCTAGGGCTGGTACCGTCGTCTGCACAATGCCGTCGGCATCGGCAAGCACGGAATAGGTCAGGCCGCGATGGTAGATCTTGCCGGGAAGGTTGGCGCGGCAAGGTGCGTCAACGGTCAGGGCGACCAAAGCCCCTGGCAGGGTCTCGGCTGTCATGGAGATCTCGCAGCTCTCAGCGGACAGCCCCGCAACACCCTGTTGCACGGGCGCTACATGTCCAGCGCCAAGTCCATCGGCAGATGCACCGGTGAAAGATGTCAGAACCGGGGTCCCAGAAATCTGTGCGATCGGGTCATAGCTGCTGTCGCCACCGATTCGATGGGCAAGTGCATCTTCGTTCTGCATGATGAACCCAATACCGGCAGCGACGGCGAAGGTTCCTCCTACAGTCAGTATCTGCTGAAGACGCACCATGTTTTTGCCCCTTCCCCCCCTTGGGAACTGCGATGCTCTGGTTTGACCGGCAGCGGCCTGTACCATTAACAAAATGTTTCTGGCGCCAATGTGGCGGATTTACGCCAATCGGCCGTGACAATGTTTGAATTTTTTGCCGGAACCGCAAGGACAAGGATCATTTCGACCCGGATTCCCCCACGTCGCGGGGTCCGCTTCGTCGAATCCGTCGGCCGCAAGTTCGGGATTCGGCTGGGGTGATTCGCCCTCAGCCCCCGCCATCGCAGCCCGGGCGGCCTGCTCACGCTGCGCGGTAAGCTGGGCGATCAGCTTCTCCTGCTCCTCTTTTGACAGGGGCCGGATCTGCGACAGCTTCTGGGTCACCTCTTCCCGCAAACCGTCAAGCAGCCCCTCGAACAACTGGAAGCTCTCGGTCTTGTATTCGTTCAGCGGATCCCGCTGCGCATAGCCGCGGAAGTTTACCACCGACCGCAGATGTTCCAACGTCAGCAGATGCTCGCGCCACTTTGCGTCGATCGTCTGCAGAAGGATCTGCTTTTCGACCGACCGCATATTCTCGGGTCCGAACGCCTCTTCCTTCTCGGCCATGAACTCGTCGGTGGCCTTCTCCAGCCGCTCGCGGATGTCGTCATCGTCGACGCCCTCCTCGTCGGCCCAGGCGATCACCGGCACGTCGATACCGAGCTTTTCCATCACTTCGGCATAGAGCCCCTCGGTATCCCACTGATCCGCGTAGCTCTTGGGAGGCATATGGTGCAGCACCATATCCTCGATCACCTGATGGCGCATGTCGCGAACGATCTCGTTCAGGTCCTCCGCCTCCATGATCTGGCGGCGCTGCCCGAAGATGACCTTCCGCTGGTCGTTCATCACGTCGTCGAATTTCAGCAGCTGCTTGCGGATGTCGAAATTGCGCCCCTCGACCTTCGCCTGCGCCCGCTCAAGGCTCTTGTTCACCCACGGATGGACGATCGCCTCGCCGTCCTTCATGCCCAGCGTGCCCAGCATCTTGTCCAGCCGATCCGACCCGAAGATGCGCATCAGATCGTCCTCAAGGCTCAGAAAGAAGGCCGAGCGCCCCGGGTCACCCTGGCGGCCCGACCGGCCGCGCAGCTGATTGTCGATCCGCCGGCTCTCGTGCCGCTCCGTGGCAAGGACGAACAGGCCGCCCGCCTCAAGAACCTTCTGCTTCTCGTCGGCATGCTCCGCCTCGATCCGCTCGCGGATCGCCTCCGGATCCGCTTCCGGATCGTCCGCCAAGGCCTCCAGCACCCGCATCTCGACATTGCCACCCAGCTGAATGTCGGTGCCACGGCCCGCCATATTGGTGGCGATGGTGATCGCGCCCAGCTTGCCCGCCTCGGCGACGATCTGCGCCTCTTTCTCGTGCTGACGCGCGTTCAGCACGTTGTGCGTCAGCCCCTCGGCGGTCAGCAGCCCGGCCAGAACCTCCGACTTCTCGATCGACGTCGTCCCGACAAGGATCGGCTGGCCCTTCTCATGGGCCTCCTTGATCGCCTCGACGATGCCGTCGTACTTCTCGCGGCCCGTCCGATAGACCGCATCGTCCTCGTCCACACGGGCAATCGGTTTGTTCGTCGGCACTTCAACCACGCCCAGCCCGTAGATCTGCAGGAATTCTTCCTGCTCGGTCAGCGCCGTGCCCGTCATCCCGGCGAGCTTGTCGTAGAGGCGGAAGTAATTCTGGAACGTCACACTGGCGAGCGTCACGTTCTCGGGTTTGATCGACACGCCTTCCTTGGCCTCGATCGCCTGGTGCAGCCCTTCCGACAGGCGCCGCCCCGGCATCATCCGGCCGGTGAACTCATCGATCAGCACAACCTCGTCGTCGCGGACGATGTAATCCTTGTCCTTGGTAAACAGCGTATGCGCCCGCAGCCCCTGGTTCACGTGGTGAACTACCGTGGTGCTTTCGGGATCATACAGCGTCTGATCCTCCGGCAGGATCCCCCGCGCCTTCAGCTGCTCTTCGAGGAACTCGTTGCCCTCGTCGGTATAAGTCACCTGCCGCGTCTTCTCGTCGATCTCGTAATGCTCCTCGCTCAGGAGCGGGATAACCGTATCGATCTCCTGGTAGAGCGAAGAGCGGTCCTCGGCGGGCCCCGAGATGATCAGCGGCGTCCGCGCCTCGTCGATCAGGATCGAATCCACCTCGTCGACGATCGCGAAGTTGTGCCCGCGCTGATACATCTGCGTCAGGTCCGGCTTCATGTTGTCGCGCAGATAATCGAAGCCCAGCTCGTTATTCGTCGCATAGGTGATGTCGGCGGCATAAGCCGCCTGCTTTTCGACATCGTCCTGATTGGGCACGACGATCCCGGTGGTCAGCCCCAAGGCTGAATAGACCTTTCCCATCCACTCCGCATCGCGGCGGGCGAGGTAGTCGTTCACGGTGACGATATGCACGCCCTTCCCGGACAGCGCGTTCAGGTAGGCGGGGAAGGTCGCGACCAGTGTCTTGCCCTCGCCCGTCTTCATCTCGGCGATATTCCCCTGATGCAGGAAGATCCCGCCCATCAGCTGCACGTCGAACGCCCGCAGCCCCAGGGCCCGCTTCGCCGCCTCGCGGCAATTCGCGAATGCCTCGGGCAAAAGATCGTCCAGGCTCTCCCCGGCCATCGCCCGCTCGGCCAGGGCCTGCGTCCGCTCCTTCAGCTGCTCGTCGCTCAGCGCCTCGAATTCAGGCTCCAGGGCGTTGATCTTTTCGACGTAAGGCCGGGCTGCCTTGATCTTGCGGTCGTTCGCAGTGCCGAACACCTTTTTCGTGATCGTTCCAATACCCAGCATTTTTGTTCAGCTTTCCGCGCAGATTTTCACACAAGGGGGAGGTTGCTTGCCCGTCTTGGCTGGCTCGCCTAGATCAGGGACCAAGACCGGCCCTCCAAGGGACCATGGGGCGATGTAAGGGCCACCATCTTTACTGTCAACGCCGCGCTCCGAGCGCTGCCATCATAACGCTGCGACCCTGGTTCGCGACCTACGGAAGGACCTTCCCATATGACCAAACACGCTTCGCTTCTTGCAAGCGCCGCACTTGCGCTCGTCCTCACTCAACCGGTCTTCGCGCAGGACCAGACAGAGGCGACCGAAGCACCAGCTGAAGAAGAGGCAACCGCCCCGGCCGAGGCGCCGACCGCCGACACCGTCATCGCGACCGTCAACGGCACCGACATCACACTCGGTCATCTGGTCATCGCCCGCGCGCAGCTTCCGGCCCAGTATCAGCAGCTTCCGGCCGAGATCCTGTTCGACGGCGTCCTCGACCAGCTGATCCAGCAGACGCTCCTCGCCGACCAGCTGGAGGAAGAGACCGGGCGCCTGCAGCTCGCCCTCGATAACGAACGCCGCTCGCTCCGCGCAGGCGAAGTCATCACCGAGATCACCGAAAGCGCCGTCACCGAAGAGGCCCTGCAAGAAGCCTATGACACCCGCTTCGCCGATGTGGAGCCGACGCAGGAATACAACGCCTCCCACATCCTCGTGGAGACCGAGGAAGAGGCGCAGGAAGTCATCACCGAACTCGAAGGCGGTGCCGATTTTGCCGAGCTTGCCCAGGACCGTTCGACCGGCCCGTCCGGCCCCAATGGCGGCGAACTCGGCTGGTTCGGCCCCGGCATGATGGTCGCCCCGTTCGAGGAAGCGGTCGTGGCGCTTGAGGTCGGTGAGGTGTCCGGCCCGGTCGAAACCCAGTTCGGGTGGCACGTCATCATCCTCAACGACAGCCGCCAGCAGGAGGCTCCGCCGATCGAACAGCTCCGTCCAGAGCTTGAGGCAGAGCTTCAGCAGGCCGCCATCGAGGCCCGCGTCAACGAGCTGACCGAAGGCGCCGACATCACCCGCCCCGAGGCAGGTGACTTCGATCCGGCGATCCTGAACGATCTCTCCATCCTCGACCCGCAGTAAGGATGGCGAAGGACCTCCCGGTTTCCCCGCTCGCGCCAGAGCGGTTTCCGGACCTGCCCCCGGTCCGCGGCGTGCGCTTTGCGACCGCCGCGACCGGATCGCGTTATCAGGGGCGCGATGACGTGATGCTGGCGGTTCTCGCCGAAGGGACGACCGTCGCAGGCACATTCACCCGCTCCTCCACCCGCGCCGCGGCGGTCCTGGATTGCGAGGCCAAGATCAACGGCCCCTCCGTGGGAGAGGCCGCCATCCTCGTCAACGCCGGCAATTCCAACGCCTTCACCGGCCGCAACGGGGAAGAGGCCGTCGCCAGTATCGTCGACGCCTGCGCCGAGGCGACAGGCATCCGGCGCGACCGTGTCTTTACGGCGTCGACAGGCGTCATCGGCGAGCCGCTGGACCATAAAAAGATCACGTCCCACCTCGCTGATCTCAACGCCTCCCTTTCGGAGGACGGCATCGAAGCCGCAGCCAATGCCATCCGCACGACCGACACCTTCGCAAAAGGCGCCGTCCGCACGGTCGAAATCGAGGGCAAGACCGTCACGCTGACGGGCATCGCCAAAGGCTCGGGCATGATCGCCCCGGATATGGCGACGATGCTCGTCTACATCTTCACCGACGCGCGGATCGCCCGGCCGGATCTGCAAAGCCTCGTCTCGAGCCTCACCAACCGCACGTTCAATTGCATCACCGTCGACAGCGACACCTCGACCTCCGACACCCTGCTGGTCGCGGCGACCGGTGCGTCGGGCGTCAATGTCGGTGATAGCCTCGGCTTCGCTTCCGCGCTCCAGGACGTCATGCTCGACCTCGCCCACCAGGTCGTCCGCGACGGCGAAGGGGCGACGAAATTCGTCGAAATCCACGTCACGTCTGCCCATTCAGATGCCGAGGCGCGCCAGATCGGCCTTGCCATCGCCAATTCTCCGCTCGTCAAGACCGCCATCGCCGGTGAAGATCCCAATTGGGGCCGCATCGTCATGGCGATCGGCAAATCCGGCGCCCACGCCAACCGCGACCGCCTGACGATCCGCTTCGGGAACATCGTCGTCGCCGAAAACGGCTGGGTCGCCCCAACCTATAGGGAGGAAGACGGCGCTGCCTACATGAAGGCGCAGGACCTCCACATCGCCGTCGATCTCGGCCTCGGCGGCGGCCATGCCACTGTCTGGACCTGCGACCTGACCCACGGCTACATCACGATCAACGCCGACTACCGCTCGTGAAAACCATCCTGGTCTCTGCCGTTGCGCTGATCGATATCGACGGTCGCATCCTCCTGGCCCAACGCCCCGACGGCAAATCCATGGCCGGCCTCTGGGAGTTCCCCGGCGGCAAGGTCGAACCCGGCGAAACGCCCGAAGCCGCGCTGATCCGCGAACTGCACGAGGAGCTCGGTATCGACACCTGGCAAAGCTGCCTCGCCCCGCTCACCTTCGCCAGCCACGACTACGACGATTTTCACCTCCTCATGCCACTTTTCGCCTGCCGCAAATGGCAAGGCACCCCGGCTGCGAAGGAAGGTCAGACCCTCAAATGGGTTCGCCCGGCCGAGCTGCGCGACTACCCCATGCCCCCCGCCGATATCCCTCTGATACCGATCCTCCGCGACTGGCTGTAAAACAGGCATTGCTCAAATATCGCGCAATAATAGTGCGTGAGCGGACTTTTTCTTAGCAGAGTCGAAAAACGGTGCTATATTACGCCTACTTGGAAACGTGTTGTTCAAGGGGAAGAGAACGATGTTGCGCACCATAACGCTCGGCAGCTGCATCTCTGTCCAGGGGCTACTGGTCAAGACGCTTGCCAACGGAAACATGGTTGTCCGCGTGGGGAAAAAGACCTTCACGGGCAGACCGATCGCGAAAGCGGCATAAGAAAAGGGCCGGCGACACCGCCGACCCTTCCAATCATCCCAGCATTCCGGATCAGTCGAGCGTCCGCTCGACCTCTTCGCGTTCGAAGATCTCGATCACGTCGCCCTGACGGATATCGTCGTAGTTCTCGAACGCCATCCCGCATTCCTGACCCGACTGAACCTCGGCAACCTCGTCCTTGAAGCGCTTCAGCGTCTTCAGCGTGCCCTCATGGATCACGACGTTGTCACGCAGCAGGCGCACCCCGGCCGACCGGCGCGCGACGCCTTCGGTGACAAGACACCCGGCCACCTTACCGACACCCGACACCTTGAAGACTTCGCGGATCTCGGCATATCCGATGAAGTTCTCACGGATCTCGGCCGATAGCAGACCACTCGCCGCCGCCTTCACGTCGTCGACCAGATCGTAGATCACCGAATAGTACCGGATCTCCACGCCCTTCTGGTTCGCCACGCTCCGCGCCGTCGCATTGGCCCGAACGTTGAACCCAAAGACCGGCGCGCCCGACGCCTCGGCAAGGCCGACATCCGATTCGGTGATGGCACCGACGCCCGAATGCAGCACGCGCACGCGCACCTCTTCGTTGCCGATCTTCTCCATCGCCTGAACGATCGCTTCGGCAGACCCCTGAACGTCCGCCTTCACGAGGATCGGCATCTCGCTGACATTCTCGTCCGCCTTGGCATTCGCCATCAGCTGTTCCAGCGTCGTTGCCGCCCCTGCCGCCGCGCGCTTCTCCTTCGCGGCACTCTCGCGGTATGCTGCGATCTCCCGCGCCTGCGCTTCGGTATCGACGACGTTCAGAACGTCCCCCGCTTCCGGCGTGCCGTTCAGGCCCAGCACCTCGACGGGAACGGACGGACCCGCGTCTTTCACGCGCTTGCCCTGATCGTTCTCCATCGCGCGCACCTTGCCCCACTGTTCGCCCACGACGAAGATATCGCCCTGCTTGAGCGTGCCGTTCTGGACAAGCACCGTCGCGACGGGGCCGCGGCCCACATCCAGCTGCGCTTCGATGACGGCGCCAGAGGCCGCCCGGTCCGGGTTCGCCTTCAATTCAAGAAGTTCCGCCTGCAGCGCGATCGCCTCAAGAAGCTGATCAAGGCCCTGACCCGTCTGGGCAGAGACCTCGACATCCTGAACCTCGCCCGACATCTTCTCCACGATCACTTCGTGCTGAAGCAGATCAGTGCGAACCTTATCGGGGTTCGCAGCGGGCAGATCGATCTTGTTGATCGCCACGATCATCGGCACTTCGGCCGCCTTGGCGTGATTGATCGCCTCAACCGTCTGCGGCATCACCGCGTCATCGGCAGCGACGACCAGCACGACGATATCCGTGACCTGCGCGCCACGCGCCCGCATGGATGTAAACGCGGCATGGCCCGGCGTATCGAGGAAGGTCAGCTTCTTGCCGTTCTGCTCCACCTGATAGGCGCCGATATGCTGGGTGATGCCGCCAGCCTCGCCCTGCACGACCCGCGCATTGCGGATCGCATCGAGGAGAGAGGTCTTCCCGTGGTCGACATGCCCCATGATCGTAATGACCGGCGCGCGCGGCTTCAGGTCCTCGACCTTGTCCTCTTCCTGCTGGATGACGTCCTCGACATCCGCGTCAGAGACACGCACGACATTGTGCCCGAACTCTTCGATGATCAGCTCGGCGGTATCGGCATCGATCGTCTGCGTCTGCGTGGCCATGATGCCGTTCTGCATCAGTGACTTCACGACATCCGCAACCCGTTCCGACATCCGGTTGGCCAGTTCGCTGACCATGATCGCTTCGGGCAGCTGCACGTTGCGCACGACCTTCTCGCGCTCGACCGGGCCGCCCATCGCCTTCTGGCGGGCACGCTCCTGCTTGCGCTTCATCGCAGCCAGCGACTTCTGCCGCCCGCCTTCGCCCCCGCGCAGGGCCTGATTGACGGTCAGCTTGCCGGACCGGCGGCTGTCGTCACGGCCTTTGCCCTTCTGCTCCCGGCGCGGTTCTTCGCGCTGGGGCTGCTTGCGGGCCGGGGTCGCGCTCTTCGGACGCGCCGCTTCTTCGGCCACGGGGGCCGGGGCGGCGGCCTGACGCGCCGCTTCTTCGGCGGCCTTCTTCTGGCGGGCCTCTTCCTCGGCCTTGGCTTTCAGCGCCTCCTCGCGTTCGCGATCTTCGCGCTCTTTCGCCTCGGCCTCTTCGCGGCGCTTGGCACGCTCCTCGGCGCGGGCCTTTTCTTCGGCCTCGCGCTTGGCAGTTTCCTCGGCCTCGCGGGCCTTGGCGGCCTGCAGCGCCTTCAGGCGGCGATCCATCTCCGCATCGGTGATGCCATCGGGGCGCTTCTTCGGGTCGCCGCCCACCGGGCCAGCACCCTTGTTCGCGCCAGCGGCGCCCGCCTTCGGCACGACGACGCGCTTGCGTTTCGTTTCGACCACGACGTTCTTGGTCCGCCCATGGCTAAAGCTCTGCTTCACGTTTCCCGAACGGGGGCCGCGCAGACCAAGTGTTTTTTTGCCGTCACTGTCACTCATAGAGATCGTCTATCCTTTCGCGGCGGCCCCATTGCCACCAGCTTTTTGCCGCAAG
Source organism: Aestuariibius violaceus (assembly GCF_040779325.2). Classification (NCBI taxonomy): domain Bacteria; kingdom Pseudomonadati; phylum Pseudomonadota; class Alphaproteobacteria; order Rhodobacterales; family Paracoccaceae; genus Aestuariibius; species Aestuariibius violaceus. Next base: position 661,444 of record NZ_JBFONT020000001.1, on the reverse strand, counting down.
CCGCGCAGTTTCGCGGCTTCCTCTACAACACGGTTCCCGAGTCCACCAGAGGAGAGCGCGGCATGTACCACAGTTTCACGCCCAAAGGCCAAGCCCAATTCAGCTTGGCTCAAACAGTCAAAATACCGTGCCCCTTCCGGCGTCCAGAGCTTTGCCTTGCCACGCTCGGACGCATCGCTTGCCTGTAGCAGAACACGCACCGAAGCGCCACCCGAGAGCCACCCTTTCACCTTCTCGAACCCGCAGACCGCCGCGCCCGACTTCCGCCCGAGCGAGATCAATTCCACGACCCGCCGGGCCAGTTGCCGCTCGACATCGTCGATCAGCCCGTCCGGCACCGCGACCTGCATCTTCGCCGCCCGCGAGAACAGCTTCTTTGTCACCGCGGCCTCAAGCGCATCCCGCTCGGCCGCAACCCAGATCCCGCGCCCGGGCAGTTTGCCCAGCAAGTCCGGCACGACCGTCCCATCCGGCCCGACCACGAAGCGGAGGAGCCGGGCCACAGGCTGGCTCTCCCCCGTCACGATGCAACGCCGCTGCGGTTCGCTTCGATCCTTCACGCGCCCGCCCCGGGTCATCGCTCCGCTCAGGCTTGCGCCTCCTCTTCGGTTGCAGCGGCTTCAGCCTCAGCCTCGGCCTGCTGCGCCACCAGATCCTCGGGATCGACCCAGCCCAGCATCACCCGTGCCGTCATCACCATGTCTTGCGCCTCTTCCAAAGACACGTCGAACGGCTCGAGAACCCCGTCATCCTTGACGCGTTCGCCGTCGACCGTCGTCCAGCCACCGGCCAGCTCCCAGTCGGCACAAGTCGCGAAATCTTCAAGGGTTTTCACGCCGTCCTCGGCAAGCGCCAGAACCATCTGGGGTGTCAGCCCCTCGAAATCAACCAGGCTGTCCTCGACACCCAGCGCCCGCGCCTTCTCCAGCGCCTCGCGGTTCAGGGCGTCCAGGTGATCGCGCGCCCGCGCCTGCAGCTCGGCCGCCGTATCTTCGTCGACGCCGTCGATGACCAGCAGCTCGTCGACCTCGACATAAGCCACTTCCTCGAGGTTCGTGAACCCTTCCGACACCAGCAGCTGGGCAAAGAACTCGTCCAGATCCAGCGTGTCCATGAACAGCTTCGTCCGCTCCTCGAACTCCGCCTGGCGCCGCTGGCTCTCCTGCTCTTCGGTCATGATGTCGATGTCGAGGCCCGTCAGCTGGCTCGCCAGCCGCACGTTCTGCCCCCGCCGCCCGATCGCTAGCGACAGCTGCTCTTCCGGCACGACGACCTCGATCCGCTCCGCATCCTCGTCCAGAACGACCTTGCTGACCTCGGCAGGCTGAAGCGCATTCACCAGGAACGTCGGCATATCCTCGTTCCACGGGATGATGTCGATCTTCTCGCCCTGCAGCTCGTTCACAACCGCTTGAACCCGGCTGCCGCGCATACCCACGCAGGCCCCCACCGGATCGATCGACGAATCGTACGAGATCACGGCGATCTTCGCCCGGCTCCCAGGATCGCGTGCCACCGCCTTGATCTCGATGACACCATCATAGATCTCCGGCACTTCCATCTCGAACAGCTTGGACATGAATTCCGGCGCCGTCCGCGACAGGAAGATCTGCGGCCCCCGCACCTCCCGCCGCACATCCTTGATGTAGCAGCGGATCCGATCGTTCGGCCGATAGCTCTCGCGCCCGATCTTCTCGGTCCGGCGCAGCACGGCCTCGCCCGCGCCCACATCAACGATGATGTTGCCGTATTCCTCGCGCTTGACCAGCGCGTTGATGATCGTCCCGGCGCGATCCTTGAACTCTTCGTACTGACGCTCGCGCTCGGCCTCGCGGACCTTCTGCAGGATCACCTGCTTGGCCGATTGCGCCGCGATCCGCCCCATCTCGACCGGCGGAACCTCCTCGACAAGCGTATCGCCCACCTTCGGGTCGTCCATGTACTGCTTGGCCTGCTCGACGGTGAACTCGGCCTGGTAATTCTCCAGCTCCTCGTCCTCGACGACCGTGCGCACCCGCGTGAAGGTCGCCTTCCCGGTCTTCCGGTCGATCGACACGCGAATGTCCATCTCGGCGCCGTAGCGGCTCTTGGCCGCCCGGGCGAGGCTCTCTTCCATCGCTTCCACGACAAGGCCCGGGTCGATCATCTTCTCCCGCGCCACCGCCTCGGCGGTCTGCAAAAGCTCCAGCTGGTTGGCCGACGTAATCGCCATTACTGCTTCTCCTTCTCGTGCCGGTCATCCTCCGGCGCGTCCTCATCATCCCCGACGATGGTCTGAACCTCGTCGAACTGCTTTTCATCCACCTGGCCCGCATCCTTGCGGGTCTTCAGAACATCCCGGATCAGCTCATCGGTCAGGACGAGCTTGGCGTCACTCAGCCACTCGAACTTCAGCCCGATCGTGACCGGCGCCCCATCCGCCTCGATGCTGACCAGAACCTCGTCATCCTCGACGCCTTCCAGCACCCCCTTGAAGCGCCGCCGCCCGTCGATCAGCTCCTCGGTCTCCAGCTTGGCGACATAGCCTTCCCATTGCTCGAAATCCTTCAGCCGCGTCAGCGGCCGGTCGATCCCGGGGGACGAGACCTCAAGCGTGTAGGCATCCAGGATAGGATCCTCGACATCCAGCAAGGCCGACACCGCCGTCGACACCTCGCCGCATTCATCGACCTCGATCTGCCCGTCCGGGCGCTGCACCATCAGCTGCAGGGTCGACGACTTGCCGGTCATCAGACGCACGCGCACCAGCTCGAACCCCATGCCGTAGATCATGGGCGTCACGATCTCGGCAATGCGCCGGTCCATGGCCGATTTGGCGATGAGGTCTGACATCAAAGGATCTCGCAAACAAAAAAGCGGGCCCGCGGCCCGCCCTGTTTCCGGTGGAGCTTCGGGAGTGGACCCCGACGCGCCGCTGTTGAGGGCGATATAGGCAAGCCGCCCCGGGGATGCAAGCGCTTCCTTCCCGTTCCGCCGATCTCAATCCGCGATCCTCCCGAACCGCTCGGGCTCACATCGCAGCCGATCCCGTAAAAAGCGTGACGCGCGGATGCGCGTCTCCGCCGGATCACTCCCCCTCGCGCCACTCCTCATTATAGTGGGTGCCATCGCAATAGGGCTTCATGCCCGACAGGCCGCATCGGCACAGGACGTATTTGTCCTTCGTCATCCCTTCGGCGGGCAAGGGCGCGTCGATCCAGGCGCCGGTAATCCAGTAGGGGCCGTCCTCCTGAACCATCACCGTCACCCGCTCGGGGATCAGCTGCCCGCCGCCCTCGATCTGCAAGGCCCCTGACGGGCAGGCCCGGATCACCGCAGGCAGCTTGTGGTCCTCTGCATCGTCCGGCGTGATCCAGGGCTGGGTGCCCGGGTGAAAGCTCTCGGGCGCCAGGGTCACACATTGCGCCGCGTGCGAACAGACCCTTGGATTATACAGCACCGTCTGCGTCTCGCCCTCGTAGCGGTGCCAGCGATCCTTGCCGGAGGGTTCGTTCTCCGTCCGGCTCTTGAACCCCGCCTTCTCATGGGTTCCGTCGCAGAACGGCTTGTCCGACGACCGCCCGCACCGGCAAAGCGCCATCACCGGCTTGACCTCGATCGGCTGCCCGTCCGGACCGATCATGCCCGTCGCATTCTTGACGACGAGCGGGCCGTCCTCCCGCTCCTCGATGATCGGGCTTTCGCGGTCCTGTCCGTCGGGCATCGGGTCTCTCCTCGTTGCGTGCGTCGCATCAGATAGTGCGCAGGGGTAACGAGGCACGTCGGGGATCGTTCAACGGCTGAACTACTCCGACCATATGCCGACCGAATTCCGACAGGATGCCGCATGGCCGGTTTCGGGAGGAATTTAGACAGTTAACGCCGAGGCCGGATCAGGCGGAAAAATTCAAAGCCCGACGGTCGTCACCTTCTTGGCCAGCGCATCCATGGCCGAAACCAGCTCCGCGCTGATGCCAGGCTCCGACAGCGCGTGCCCGGCCCGCGTCACCATCCGAAGCCGCGCCGCAGGCCAGGCTTGGGCGAGCTTGTAGGCTGATGTCGGCGGGCAGATCATGTCATACCGCCCCTGCACGATGACGCCGGGAATGTGCTCGATCAGCGGCATATCCCGCAGGATCTGCCCGTCATCGTCCAGGAAACCGCCATGGCGGAAGTAGTGATTTTCAAGTCGCGCGAACGCCCTGGCATAATCCGCCGGGCTTTCCGACGCGTTGCCCATGCTGTCGATCGAAGCCAGCGCATTCTCCCACGCCGCCCAGGCCCGCGCATAGCGCGTCTCCTGCATCAGATCGCCCGAGAACAGCCGGCGCGCATATGCATTGATCAGATCCCCCCGCTCGTCATCCGGGATAAGCGAGGTGAACCGCGCCCAAAGCTCCGGCCAGAACCGGCCCGCCCCGCCCCCGTAGAACCAGTCGAGCTCGGCCCGGGTCATCAGGAAAACGCCCCGCAAAATAAGGGCTTGCACGCGATCCGGATGCGTTTGTGTGTAGATCAACCCCAAGGTCGCGCCCCAACTTCCGCCAAAGACCATCCAATCGGTGATCCCCAGGGTCGTGCGGATCCGCTCGATATCGGCGACCAGATGCCAGGTCGTATTCTTCTCGACACTCGCATGGGGCCGCGACCGTCCGCAGCCCCGCTGATCGAACAGGATGACCCTGTAAACCGACGGGTCGAAGTAGCGCCGCATCGCCGGGCTGCACCCGCCGCCGGGGCCGCCATGCAGGACGATCACCGGCAGGCCGTCGCGCCGGCCGCATTGCTCAACGTAGACGCGGTGGCCGTCGCCCATATCCAGCATCCGCTGATCAAACGGATCGATCGGCGGATAAAGATACTGCCCGGTGCCTTTGTGCCCTGCGCTCTTGTCCATACGAATCCTATATAAGACAAGCGAAGCGCTCGCCACGGAGAAACCGATGTCATTGCAAACAACAATTGACCCTCAGGAGGTCGAAAAGTTCGCGGCCATGGCAGCGGAATGGTGGGACCCGGGCGGAAAATTCAAACCGCTGCACCTGATGAACCCCTGCCGGCTGGACTACATCACGTCCCAGATCGCCACCGAATTCGGCCGCGATCTAACCGATTCGGCCCCCTTCACCGACCTCCGCCTCCTAGACATAGGCTGCGGCGGCGGCCTCCTCTGCGAACCGATGGTGCGGCTGGGTGCGACGGTTGTAGGCGCCGACGCAGCCGAGAAAAACATCTCTGTGGCGCGGGTTCATGCAGAGCAGAGCGGGCTTGAGATCGACTATCGCCACTGCACCGCGGAAGACCTCGCGGCGGCTGGAGAGCTTTTCGACGTCCTGCTCAACATGGAGGTTATCGAACATGTCGCAGATTCCGCTGCCTTCCTTTCCGCTTGCAGTGCCCTTCTGAAACCAAGTGGTCTCCACATCTGCTCGACCCTGAACCGCAGCGCAAAAAGCTATGCGGCAGCGATCGTCGGTGCGGAGCAGATCATGCGATGGCTGCCCAAGGGGACCCACGATTGGTCGAAGTTCATCACGCCCGGAGAGCTTGAGACTCTTTTGACGGGGGCCGGGCTCGATCCCGTTGACAAGAAGGGTTTCGTCTTCAACCCGATCTCGTGGAGCTGGCGTATCTCCGACCGGGATCTGAGCGTCAATTACGTGACGAGCAGCCTCAAACCCTAATCATCGGCGAGCCGGATCCGCAGATCCCGCAGGATCGGTACCGCGACCCGCATCTTGTCCGCGCCCATGTCGGCTAGCGCCTCCTGAACAAGCGGAATGATCGCAGAAACCGCCTGATCGCGGGCGACACGTCCCGCCGGGCTGATTGCGACCAGTTTTCGCCGCGCATCGTCCCAGTCCGGGCGGACATGCACGTAGCCCTGCCGCTCCATCCGGGAAAGCGTGTTGCTCAACGCACCGCGGGTCAGATGAAAGGTCTTGGCCAACTGTGCGGGAGTACGTTCGTCACCAATATGGACGAGATGGTTGAGGAGCGTGAAATGAGACAGCTCCATCCCTTTCGGCAAAGCCTTCGAGATCCGGTTTCTCACAAGCTGATCGATCGTCAGAATCTCGCTGAACAGGGATATAGCGAGGCTGATGTCCGGCGCGTTGGTCATGGCGCACTGAAATAGCGGTCATGCTGCCAGGCTGGAACCCGCCTTCGCGCGTCGGCGACTTGCGATAGATCGAGGTCAACCACCGTCACGCCAGTCTCGATGCCGGCATTGGCTAAGACCTCGCCCCAAGGCGACACCACAAGGCTATGGCCATAGGTTTTGCGCGCACGTCCTTCGGTGGCTGGATGCGTTCCCGTCTGGGCCGCGGCAACGACAAACGCCCCGGTTTCGATGGCCCGGGCACGAAGAAGCGGTTCCCAATGGGCTGCGCCGGTGGTCGGCGAAAAAGCGGAGGGGACGAGGATGATGTCTGCGCCGGCCTGCGCCAGTGCCCGATACAGATAAGGAAAGCGCAGGTCATAGCAGATGGTCAAGCCAACCTTAGCTTCTTCGGCCTTTGCGATGACAGCGGCGTTGCCTGGCCGATAGCCGCTCGACTCGGCGTATTTTTCGTTCTTCGAAATGACGACATCGAACATGTGTATCTTGTCATAGCGCGCGACGATCTCTCCCCTCGGATCGATCAGAAAGGACCGGTTTGTAAAACGGCCCGCGGCGTCGTCCGTCTTGAGGGCAAGCGAGCCAAGGTTCAGGAACACGCCATTCGCAACGGCGAATTCCCGTCCGTAGGCCAAATGGCTATCAGCGTCTTCAGGCCGAAGGACTTCGTTTTGCCGGGTTCGGCTTTGCGACAGACAATTCGTCACCTCGGGCGTTGTGATCAACACCGCGCCGCGCTCCATCGCCTCCGACAGAAGAGGTTTCAGCTGCACGAGGTTGGCTTCGGGATCGTCGCCCGAGGTCAGTTGGACAAGCCCGACCTTCACGCGGCGAGCAGCGGGTCGAGCTTGCCAGCCCGCTCCAAGGCATAAAGATCATCGCACCCGCCCACATGGGTTTCGCCGATAAAGATTTGCGGCACCGTGCGGCGGCCACCTGCCCGGTCGATCATCTCCGGCTTGCGGTCAGGGTTAGCCAGAATGTCGATCTCTGAGAATGAAATCCCCTTTTCGGTCAGGAGCCTTTTCGCAGCATGGCAGAATCCGCAGAGCGGGGAGGTATAGATCTCGACGGGTTTCATCGCCGCACGTCTCCTTCATCGGCAAAGACACCCAGTATCTAAGGCGCCTTTGCCACGCGGGCCAGTGTCAGAACGGAAACCTCTGCCGCCCCCGCCTGGAAGAGTGCAACCGTGGCGGCAGCCAGCGTTGCCCCAGACGTCATAACGTCGTCGATCAAAACGGCCTTGCGACCCGCCACCTCTTTGCCGCGTGTCGGATGGGGTTCTATTGCGCCGAGAAGCGTCGCGAACCTGTTTTCGCGCGAATGACCGTCAAGCAGTGGCGTTTTGGACGGTCGGATCAACGTGCGAGGCAGGAAAGTGAAACCACCGCCGCGAGCAACCGCCTTCGCCAGAATAGCTGACTGGTTGTACCGACGGGCGATCCGGCGGCTCCAATGGTTTGGTACCGGGACAACACAGATATCTGGCGACAAAAGCGGTGCGCCGGCCGAAAGCATCCAAGTTGCCATTGGCTGAGCAAGGTCGGTGCGATCGCCGTGTTTTAGGCCAAGGACGAGCCGACGCGCATTGCCGCCGTAGAGAAGGGCAGAACGTCCCTGGCTCCAGGGCCGGGCGACGGTCATGCAATCATCGCAAAGCGAAGTCGGGTGCCCTTCCCCTACCAGAGGCAGCCCGCATGCATCGCAGACGAGCCCCGTGATGAATGGCGTCTCGCGCCAGCAATGCCCGCATAAAGCGAAATCGGCATCTGTCATGGCGTCGCAGGTCAGGCATTGCGGTGGATAAACAAGTCTGACGACGCTTTGCATTGCCTTTCGATCCTCCTAAGTGAGCAGTCATGCGTGAAACGCCAGAGCTGTTCGACCAATCCGCGCTTAAGCGGCAGCGCCGTCAGGCGCATGAGATGTTCCTCCAAAATCGCGCAGCGACTGAGGTCGAAGAAAGACTAAGTGAGATTAACAGGGCGTTTACGGCGCTGGCGGTGATCACGCCTTTCCCGTCCTTGTGGCAGGGTCGCCTGCCTGATGCGCGCATTTTGGCACCTGCGGCGACGCTTGCGTTGGGAGAATCGAGCGCGGATCTGGTGATCCATGGCCTCGCCCTCCATACCGCAGACGATCCGGTTGGCCAGCTGATCCAGGTCCGCCGGGCCCTGAGGCCGGACGGGTTGTTCGTCGGCACGCTTTTTGGAGGACAGACACTTTTCGAGCTTCGCGCATCTCTTGCGGAGGCCGAGGTCGCGCTGACAGGCGGCTTGTCCCAGCGCGTGTCGCCCATGGCCGATATCCGCGATCTGGGAGCGCTTTTGCAGCGCGCGGGCTTTGCTTTGCCTGTCGCCGACACCGATCGAGTGACCGTCGCCTATCGCGATCTGCGGCATCTTAGGAATGACCTGCGGGCGATGGGCGAAGGCAACGCACTGGCCGGACGCCGCAGGACGCCGCCGCCGCGTGATCTGTTCCCGCTGGCCGAGCGTATCTACCGAGAGAAGTTCTCTACCGAGGATGGCAAGCTTGCCGCGACATTCGAAATCGTGACATTGACCGGCTGGGCGCCGGCCCCCGAGCAGCCCCGGCCGCTGCGTCCGGGATCCGCGCAAGCCCGGCTTGCGGATGCGCTAAACACGATCGAAACGGCATTGCCCCGCGGCGAGGACACATGAAAGACGACAAAACGCCAGACGGCGCCCAAGCCGACAAGGGACAAGAGATGTTCGACGCGACACCACAGCAGGCCCAGGTTCCCATTCACGCAGAAGCGGACCATCCGAAGATCAAACCTGCACGGGTCGGGATCCTTCTGGCCAATCTTGGAACGCCGGATGCCACCGATTACTGGTCGATGCGGCGCTATCTGAACGAGTTTCTCTCGGACAAGCGGGTGATCGACTATTCACCGTGGATCTGGCAGCCGCTTCTTCAGCTGATCATCCTCTCGAAGCGGCCCTTCAGTTCAGGCGCCGCCTACAAGTCGATCTGGAATGAGGAGGCCAACGAAAGCCCCCTCATGACGATCACCAAGCAGCAGACCGAAGGTCTGCGTCAAAGGATGCACGAGCAGTACGGCGATCAGGTGCTGGTCGATTTCTGCATGCGCTACGGCAACCCTTCGACGAAGTCGAAGGTGCGCGAGATGGTCGAGGCGGGATGCCGGAAGATTTTGTTTTTTCCGCTTTATCCGCATTACGCTGGCGCGACCTCGGCCACGGCGAACGATCAGTTCTTTCGGGCCCTGATGGAAGAGAAGTGGCAGCCGGTCTCGCGCGTTGTGCAGCCCTATTTCGACCGGCCTTCCTACATTGAGGCGCTCGCGCAATCAATCGAGACAGCCTACGGCGCGCTGGAGAACCGGCCCGACATCCTTGTCTGCTCCTACCATGGGGTGCCCAAGCGCTATCTTCTGGAGGGCGATCCCTATCACTGCCAGTGCCAGAAGACGACGCGCCTGCTGCGCGAGCGGCTGGGCTGGGACGAGACGGAGATCACGACGACGTTCCAGTCCCGCTTCGGGCCGGAGGAGTGGTTGAAGCCCTATACTGTGGAAGAGGTGGCGCGGCTTGCCGAGGATGGAAAGAAGCGGATCGCGGTTTGCGCCCCGGCTTTCTCTGCCGATTGCATCGAAACGCTCGAGGAGATCAACGAAGAGATCCGGGAGAGCTTCGAGGAAGCGGGCGGCGAGGAGTTCACCTACATCCCCTGCCTGAACGACGACGCTGCGCATCTTGATGCGCTGGCCGAGACGATCTCGGACAATCTCAGGGGCTGGCTGGGGTGAGACGGGCAAATGGCGGCCGACGCGGCCGCCATCTCTAATCTAAAGAAAATCAGTCGCTTGCCGCGGCTGCGATGAGCAGGACGGCGAGGATGGGAATGATGATCCCGGGGCGCGAGGAACTGGGCGCGCTGTCGTCGACGATGACGACCGGCTCAGGCTCGATAACCGGCTGGGTCGGGCCACCGGCCGACGCCACGGATGCAGCGCCAGCAAGTACAGCTGCAAGGGCAAATTTCTTCATAGTCTTCTCCAACAAGTGCCTGCCCTCATTGTGAAAACCGAGGCAGAGGCAGGCATGATTCTTGATGCCTCGCCTCGCCGTATATCGCCAGATCGAACAGATTTACAACGTCACGCGCCCTGCTCAATCCCCCATTGAATCGTCAGATCAGCAGAACCTGGGTTCCGTTGTTCGATAGTGCGAAAAGTTCGGAGATATGCTCGTTATAAAGCCCGATGCAGCCGTTCGAGGACCGACGCCCGATCTTGCGCGTGTCGTGCGTGCCGTGGATCCGGTAGTAGGTCCAGCTGAGATAAAGCGCGTGTGTCCCAAGCGGGTTGTCGGGGCCGGGGCCGATGAAGTCGGGCCATTCCGGGTTCCGCCGCTTCATCGCGGGTGTCGGCGCCCAGGAGGGCCCTTCCACCTTGCGGATGACGGAAGTACGGCCGCGGCGCGTCAGATCCTCGGTCAGCGGGACCGAGGTCGGGTAGAGCTTGTAGATCGCCTGATCCTCGGACCAGTAGTGCAGCGCGCGCGACTGAATATCGACGAGAATCGCGCCGTTATTCAGGCTTCCGAAGTAAGGTCGCCAGTCCAGCGTCCGAAAGCTCGAGATGTTGCGGCGCTGCGTATTTGTGACAGCGCTTTCGAATTCCGTTGTCCCGGCAGTCTGCGCGGCAGCGCTGGTTCCGAGTGTGGCAGCTGTTGCGGCGAGAAAGCCGCGGCGGCTCAAAAGCCCGTTCTTGCGAGTATCCATAGGGTCGACCTCTGTCGAATCGGTAAATTCACCGTGCGAAGGTAGGGTCTTCATGCAACGGTCACAAATCAAAGACCTGTAATAGCCCTACGGTTCCGTGAAGCTGGGTTTGATGTGCAACGGGTAAGCGGATATGTGGGGCCTTGGCTGAAGCATCCTTGGGGTCCAGATGGTCCGTTTTCCTTTTCTTATCGCGGTCTTGGTGACATTTCTCGCGGCGTGCGCACCTCCATCGGGCGGTGTGGGCACGTCGGACGACGGGACCCGCGTTTACCGGATCAATACGCGGGACACCGCCGAAATCCAGTTTCGGATGCTTGATAGCGTCAATTCCCTGCGCGAGGCGCGCGGTCTGACCCAGCTTGAGTTGAGTTCCGAGCTGAACGCGGCTGCAGCGACCCATTCGCGGGACATGGCGGTGCAGAACAGGCCCTGGCATTTCGGATCCGATGGCTCTTCGCCCATCGACAGGGTCCGCCGGGTCGGGTTCAACGGCCTGCTGGTCGGCGAAAACATCTCGGAAACCTACGAAACGGAGCTTGAGACGCTGGCGGCCTGGATGGAACTGCGCGACACGCGCGACATCATCCTGGCGCGTGAGGCCCGCACGATGGGTTTTGCCTGGTTCCAGGAGCCCGCGGGCAAGATCTGGTGGACGTTGATCGTCGGCGGCGATCCGGGGCGGTCCTCCTAGGGGAAGATGTTCACCTGCGTGCCGTCCTGCACCATGGCGTAGATCTCTTCCATCTCGCGGTTCGTCACGGCGATGCAGCCCCAGGTCCAGTCATCCTGCTTGCGGAAGCGGCGCGGGGTGCCGTGGATGAAGATGTCTCCTCCGGGGTCGACGCCTAAAGCCTCTGCCTCGGCAAGATCTTCTTCGTTGGGATAGTTTATTCCGATCGAGAGGTGGAAATCGCTGTTCGGATTGCGCCTGTCGACGAAATAGGTGCCCTCGGGCGTCCGGCCGTCGCCTTCCTGATCCTTGTTGCCGATCGGGGCGAAGCCAAGCTCGAATTCGTAGCTGCGCAGGATCTGGTCGTGATGAAGGAGGTGCATCATCCGTTCTTCCTTGAAAACCAGAACGTTAGTGACGTCCGGCCCGTTGTAGGACTGGAACTTCGATCCGGCGCAACCGCTGAGAGCGGCCAGGGCGAGAAGGACAAAGACATAGCGGAACATGGGTAACGACTCGATTGCCTGTTTTTTCTGGTTGAGTGGGCGCTTGGGCGCCGGGGGTGCCTGCGACGCCACTATGCCGATCCGCTGGCCATCACGCTAGGGGGTGCGACGTCTTGAACGCCTTTTTTGCAAGGATTTGCGAGGGGCGCGTGGTCAGGCGCGGGTGAACCGGGCGGCGAGTTCCAGATGGGCGGACCAGCGGAACTGGTCGATCGGCTGCACCCAGTCGAGCTGGTAGCCTCCTTCGGTGAGGCGGCGCGCGTCGCGAGCGAAGGTCACTGGGTTGCAGGAGAGGCCGGCGATAACTGGAGGGCCGGCCTTGGCAATTTCCTCGGTCTGAGCGGCGGCGCCGGCGCGAGGCGGATCGATGACGATAGCGTCGAAGGGGCGGATTTCCATAGCGTCGAGGGGGCGGCGGAAGAGGTCTCGGGGTTCGGTCGTGACCCGTTTGAGACCGGGGGTGTTGCGCCAGCCGGCATCTAGGGCTTTGAGCATGGCGGCTTCGGCCTCGACCGCGTGGATCTCGGCGGTTTCCGCGAGGGGGAGGGTGAAGGTGCCGCAGCCGGAAAAGAGGTCGGCGATGCGGGTGGCGCCTGCGGTGATCTCTTGGGTCGCGGAGAGAAGGGCGGCTTCGCCTTCGCGGGTCGCCTGAAGGAAGGCCCCGGGGGGCGGGACGACACGGGCTTTCCCGAATTGCTGGTGGGCAGTGCCGGTATCGGCGATGGGTTCGTCATTCCAGACGAGGCGGGCCAGCGCGTGGTCTGCGACCAGTCTGGCGGCGGCTTCGCGGAGATCTCGGGTGAGGGATTTGGCCTTGGAAACAAGGATGTCCGGGCCGCCGAGGCTGTCGGTGACGGTCAGGTCGACCTCGGTCTTGCGGGAGGCGGCGAGGCGGGTCAGCGCCTCCAGCGCGGGGAGGGTCGCCTTGAGCGCTGGGCTGAGGATCTGGCAATCGGGAATCGCGACAATCTGGTCGGAGGCCTGACGGTGGAAGCCGACGAGGGCGCCGGACTTGGTGCGGATGCCCGAGAGCTTGGCGCGGCGGCGGCTTTGCGGTGGGGAGGTCTGGATCGGGCGCATGTCGGTCTCAAGACCTTGAGCTTGCAGGGCTTTGGTGACGATGCTGGTTTTCCATTCGGCGACGAAGTCGTCCGAGGCGTGCTGCATCGTGCAGCCGCCGCAGGTTTTGAAATGACGGCAGGACGGTTTAACCCGGTGGGGCGAGGGAGTGAGGATCCGGCCCTCCTCAACCACCTCGCCGGGAAGAGTGCGGGGGATAAGCGTGCCGTCTTCGGTTCGGCCGAGGCCGTGGTGGGTCAGGCTTTTGATTTCAGGCATTTATTCCGCGGCTTCGGTCGTCAGGAAACCACCAGACTGGCGCTGCCAGTAGCGGGCGTAAAGGCCGTTTCGCGCCAGCAGGTCGTCATGGCTACCCTGTTCGGCAATGCGCCCGTCGTCGAGGACGACGATCCGGTCCATCCGCGCGATGGTCGACAGGCGGTGGGCGATGGCGATGACGGTCTTGTCTTCCATCACCGTGTCGAGGGCGGTTTGGATCACCGCCTCGACCTCGCTATCGAGAGCGGAGGTCGCCTCATCCAGGACAAGGATAGGAGCATCCTTGAGAATCGCGCGGGCCAAGGCGATACGCTGGCGCTGGCCGCCGGAGAGCTTCACGCCCCGCTCGCCGAGGAAGGCGTCGTAGCCGGCGTTGTCGCGATGGTCGCGCAATCCGGTAATGAAATCATGGGCTTCAGCGCGCTCTGCAGCGGTGATGACCTCTGCATCAGTCGCATCGCGGCGGCCATAGCGGATGTTGTCGCGGGCGGTCCGGTTGAACATGGCCGTTTCCTGCGTGACCATCCCGATCGCTGCGCGCAGGCTGTCTTGGGTGACGTGCCGGATGTCCTGGCCGTCGATCTCGACCCTGCCTTCTTCGGGATCATAGAGGCGCAGGAGCAGGGAAACGAGCGTGGATTTCCCGGCCCCGGAGGCGCCGACGAGCCCGATTTTTTCGCCCGGTTCGATGGTCAGATCGATGTGTTCGATCCCGCCTTCTTCGCGCCCGTAGGTGAAGCGGAGGTTGCGGAAGGCAATGCGGGAGGCGTTTATTTCCAAGGGTTTGGCATCGTCCGCATCGGTAATCGACGGACGCGGGGTGAGGGTTTTCATCCCGTCTTCGGCCTCGCCCACATTGGCGTAGATCCCCATCAGCGCGAAGCTGACCCAGCCGGTCATCTGGCTGATCCGGAGCGAAACCGTACCAACCGCGGCGATGTCGCCCGGAGTGGCCATACCGGCCTGCCAAAGCAGCAGGACAGAACCCGTCAAGAGCACCGGAAGGAGGGAGGCGATGACGGTCAGGAGGACGCGGAAGAGGGTGGCCATCGTGCCGAATTCGATGATCCGGTCGCGGTAGGTGCGCATGGAGTTGATGGCCGCGGCATCCTCATGCTCGGCATTGGCGAAGAGCTTGACGGTGCGCATATTGGTAATCGTATCAACGACTTGACCCGAGACAGCCGCACGAGCCCCGGCGCGGGCGGCGGAGCGAACGCGGATGCGGGGCAGGAACCACGTGATGAACCACAGATAGCCCGCGAGCCAGATCGCGAGGATCAGGGCGACGCGCCAGTCGATGGTAATGAGGAGCAGCGTGGCCGACGTGAAGGCGGCAAGCGCGAAGATCACCGTGTTGATGCCTTCGACGGCGATTTCCGTCACCGCACGGGAGGTCTGCATCTGCTTTTGCGCGATGCGGCCGGCGAAGTCGTTGTCGAAGAACGTCACCGACTGGCCCAGCGTCCAGCGGTGCAGGCGGGAGAGGACGAGAGGGGTGAGATTGGCCTGCAGGACAATCGATTGGAGGATCGAGAATGTCCCGAAAACGAGCGGGCGGAGGATCAACAGGAAGGCCGCTATGCCTAAGAAAAGAAGAGCGTTTTCGGAGAAGACGGCCTCTGGCCCGCTGGCGAGCGAGGCGTCGATGACACGGCCCAGAAGGATCGCGGCGAGGATGTCGAACGTGCCCGAGATGACGGCGATGACGGTCGCGACGGCAAGGATCGGCCATGCCCCGGCGAGGCACCAGGCGAGGAAGGCGGTCAGGGTGCGCGGAGGTGGCCGTTCAGCCTGGGCGAACGGAGGGATGAGCGCGGCGGCACGGTCTATGATGGCGGGGCGTGTCATGGGCGATCCGGGGATACGCCCCAACCTATGGTCCTGTAGCGGGGTGTCAAAGGCCGTTTGTTAACGGAGGGTGACAGCGGCGGACGGGCGCTTTTTGCGCGGCAACGCGAATCAGGGCGGCTTTCGCAGTTAACACTGGGTTTTCCGGGAAATCGGCGGGTCGGCGATCCGTCGGCATTGCGTCGGACTTCTGTCGGACATGACGCCGTCAGAGGCGGGTGTAACGGACCGCGCGGTGGTTGAGACGCGCAACGCTTTGTAGCCCAGAAAGAAACAGAAGGTCAGATCTAAGTGTGATCGTTGATCCAGACGAAGCGCTGTTCAAGGACCTCTTCACCCCAGTTTGCCGCCCTCTTTTCTTCGGCGAGGCAAAACCCCGCGCGTTCGTAAAGGGCGCGGGCGGTGGTGAGGCCGTCGAAGGTCCAGAGATGCGCCTCTTTGAAGCCGCGGTCACGGAGGAAGGCCATGGCGGTGTCGATGAGGCTTTGCCCGAGACCAGCACCATGAAGGCTGGGGTCAAGGATGAACCAGCGCAGGTGCGCCGTGCCGGGGCCAAGGTCCTGGCCGTCGATACTGACGCCACCCATCACTCGGCGGTTCAGGTCGACATGCCAGGTGGCGTTGTCGGGATGGTTAAGCCGAGGGAGGAAGTCGGCCATATCTGCGGCGACGATGCTTTCGAACCGAGCGCCGAACCCCACGCTGGCGCTGTAATAGCAGGCGTGAAGTTCGGTGATGCGGGCAAGAAGGCCGGGTGTGTAGCCTTCGCGGACGGTCGCCTTCAACGGCATGCTGCCGGTGCGGGCCATATGGAGCGCGCTGGCATAGGCGGTGAGGCCGGTTTCGATGTCTTGAGCCAGCGCCGCGTCGCCGGTTGCGAGGGCGGTGTGGACCTGCCGGTCGCCGAAGGTTTCGATCTGGCTGAGGACTTTGGTGCCTTCGGCCGTGAGGCAAAGCTGTTTTTGCCGCTTGTCCGCGTCGCCGGCCGCCTCGGTGACAAGGGATTTATCGATCAGTGAGCGGACGAGGCGGCTGATCGTCGATTTTTCGAGCAGGAGCAGATCGGAGAGCTGCCTGGCGGTCAGGCCGGGGCTATGGCCGACCTCGATCAGCGCGTGAACGGCGGAGGGGGGCAGGTCGGTCCCGGCAAGCGCGCGGTCCATGAAGCCGAGTTCGCGGACGAGTTGGCGGGAGGCGGCGCGGATCGCTGGGACGAGATCATGCGGCATCGAAACTCCATCAGTTGTATGATACAACTAATGGGGGTGCGAATGTCAGTCAATCCGACCGACTATTCCTCGTCGTCGTCCTCGCCCGGGTCGTCGGTCACATCGCGGACGGTGTAGACGGCGGGGATATCCCAGACCTCGGCCACCTTGCCGTCAACGATCCGCCAGGTGGTGGCGGCGTCGTATTCGAAGAGGCGCCCGCCCCGTTCGAAGGTGACGACGGTTTGCGTGAAGAGAAGCTCGTCACCGATCGTCAGGCCGCCGATCGGATGCGTTTCCAGCGTGCCCTGGGACATCGTCTGCAGCTTTTCGTGCATTTCGCGCAGGCCGTCGAGCCCTTCGTAATCGCCGTGCATATCCGGGGAGGCCGGATTGAACACGTGCCACACGATACTGTCTGCGAAGAAGTGGGCGCAGCTGTCGAGGTCGCTAAGGTCGATCTCTCCCAAAATTTCGAGATTTTCGTCGGCGGAAGTCATCTGGGTACTCGTCCTTATCGTCGTGCAAATGCCGTTCGTGCGGCGTGAACGGATTCTTTGTAGCAAAAACGGGCGGTTCTATGTCGATGGCGTGGAGCGATTGGCCTTACATAGGCACCTTTCCGCGGTATTTCTGCGGCATATCCAACGGGAGGGCATCCGGATGCGGCGGATCATCGGGATCGGTGTGACTTTGTTGGTTCTGGTGGCAGCGGTGGTTGTCGGAATGCGGCATCTGGTACCGGAGCCGGATCTGGGCGCGCTGATCGGCGCCTATCGGACCAGGGACGGCGGGGTCGTGGTGCTGACAGATCTGGGGGACGGGTGCCTGGGCTACGACCTGCCTGATGGGGCGTATGGGTCGGCCTGCGGGAGCGACGGGGTATTTGCCGACGGGGAGGCGCGGGTCACGGCGGATGGGTCGGACGTGTCGATCAAGGCCGGTGGAGCGACCGTTTCGGCGACGCGGGTGGTGGCGGAAGCGGTTCCGGCGCGGTTCGCGTCGGGCGAGCTGGACCTGGCCGGGGAGTTGCTGGTGCCACCGGGAGAGGATGTGGTGCCGTTGGCGATCATGGTGCAGGGGTCATCGGCCAGCAGCGCGCTGCGGGTGAACTGGGAGCGGCATGTGCTGTCGGCGCAGGGGATCGCGACATTCGCCTATGACAAGCGCGGGACGGGGCTGTCCGACGGGCAGTATACGCAGGATTTCGATCTGCTGGCCGCGGATGCGGCAGCGGCGATGGCAGAGGCGCGGCGGTTGCTGGGGGACCGCACCGGAGCGGCGGGCTTCGTCGGGTTCAGCCAGGGGGGCTGGGTCGGGCCCTACGCGGCAACGATGGTCCCGGCGGATTTCGTCGTCGTGGCTTACGGGATGGCGGTGCCGCCCGCGGAGGAAGAGCGGGTGACGATCATGGAGCAGATGGCCGCGGCCGGTCACGGAGAGCCGGTGGTGGAGACTGCAGGCGAGTTAGCGTCGGAGGCGGTTGCGCTGGCTTCGCGTGGGTTCGGGGAGCCTTGGGATGGGTTCAGCGCGATCACCGAGGCCGCGGAGAAGGAGGGCTGGCTCGGCGACCTGCCGGAAGGGAGCCTGACGCAGGCGGTCAGCCGGTTTCCGATGTGGATCACAGCGATGATCTGGCCGTTCTTCGACGACCAGACGTCTTGGTATTACCCAGCGGAGGAGGTTCTGCGGTCGCTGGACCTCCCGCAGCTCTGGCTTCTGGGGGAACTGGACGAGTCGACGCCGATTGGCGGGACGGTCGAGATCCTGGAGGCGATGCAGGTGGAGGGGTTTCCGGTGACGCTGCAGATATTCCCGGGAGCCGGACACGGGATGGTCATGAAGGATGCCGAGGGCACCCGGCTGAACCGGGTGGCCGAGGGGTACATGGCGCGGATCGTGGACTTTGTGACGCTGCAGTAGGGGCGGCTATTCCGCCGCCTCGCCCAGCTTGAGGAAGCCGCCGGATTGGCGTTTCCAGAAGCTGGCATAGAGGCCGTCCTGCGCGAGGAGCGCCTCGTGCGTTCCGTCTTCGACGATGCGGCCGTCATCGATGACGAGGATGCGGTCCATGTGGGCGATGGTCGAGAGGCGGTGGGCGATGGCCAGCACCGTCTTGCCTTCCATCATCGTGGCCAGCGTGCGCTGGATGGACGCCTCGACCTCGCTGTCGAGGGCGGAGGTCGCCTCGTCCAGGATCAGGATCGGGGCGTCCTTGAGGATCACGCGGGCGAGCGCGATCCGCTGGCGCTGGCCGCCCGAGAGCTTGACGCCGCGCTCGCCGACCTTGGCGTCATAGGCGGGGCGGCCCTCGTTATCGGACAGCGTCAGGATGAAGTCGTGCGCCTCGGCCCGGCGGGCGGCGTCGATCATCGCGTCGTCGGAGGCGGACGGATCGCCGTAGAGGATGTTGTCGCGGATCGACCGGTGCAGCAGCGATGTGTCCTGCTGGACCATGCCGATGGCCTTGCGCAGGCTCTCTTGCGTGACGTCGGAGACGTTCTGGCCGTCGATCAGGATACGCCCGCCTTCGGCGTCGTAGAACCGCAGGAGCAGCTTGACGAGGGTCGACTTGCCTGCGCCGGAACGGCCGACAAGGCCGACCTTCTCACCCGGCGCGATGGTGAGCGTGATCCCGTCGAGACCGCCGGAGCCCTGGCCATAATGGTGGGTCAGGTTCTCGATCTCGATCTTGCCATTTGGGACCTCAAGCGGCTTGGCGCCCTTGCTGTCGGTCAGGGCGATGGGCTGGGCGATCGTTTCCATCCCCTCCTGCACGATGCCCATGTTCTGGAAGAAGGACGAGACGGCCCACATGATCCAGCCGGACATGCCGTTGAGCCGCAGGGTCAGCGCGGTTGCGGCGGCGACGACGCCGACGCTGGCGGTGCCGCCGATCCAGAGCGCGACGGCCCAGCCGACGACGCCGAGGATGAGGAAGCCGTTCAGGACCGTCAGAGTGACGTCCATGATCGTGTAGATCCGCATTTCCTTCTGGAAGGTCTCACGAGTCTTGGCGATGGCTTCCTTGGCGTAGTCCAGTTCGCGGTCGTGATGCGCGAAGAGCTTGACCGAATGGATGTTGGTGTAGCTGTCGACGACGCGGCCGGTGGTTTCGGACCGGGCGTCTGACGCCGCCTTGGAGGCCGGGGTGACGCGCTTGATCGTCCAGAGGACGAGGCAGACGTAGAGGCCCAGCCAGCCAATGAGCGGCAGCATCAGGCGCGGATCGGAATCGGCCAGCAGGACGGCGGCGCCGATGACATAGGCCAGCGCGAAGGTGAGCGCGTCGAAGATCTGGAACACGGCCTCGCCCGCCGCCGGCGGGGTTTGCATGATCCGGTTGGAGATGCGGCCGGCGAAATCGTTTTCGAACCAGCCAACGGATTGGCGCAGCACGTGGCGGTGAGCGCGCCAGCGGATCAGCGTGCCGAAGTTCGGCAGGATCGTGTTGTTCAGGATCAGGACGTCGATCGCCTGGATCGCAGGACGCAGGAGGAGGATGAAGAGCGCGATGAAGGCGAGCTCCCACCCGTGGTCGTCGAGCAACGTTTCGGGCGAGGCGCCGGTCAGGATGTCGACGATGCGGCCCATGTAGAAGATCAGCCCGACCTCGATCGCGGCGACCACGATGGACAGAAGCCCGGCAACCCACATGACACGCGTGAAGGGCTGCGCGTAATTGCGCATGAAGGGCCAGAGGCGGGTCGGGGGCCTGTCCGTTTCAGAATAGCTCTGGAACGGGTCGACCAGGTTTTCGAAGAACCGGAACATCAGAATCGCCGGGCTAACGCCCGTCCTTTCTTCGGTCCGGTTTTTCATTTTGCTGACCCAAGGGCAACCCCCGGGATCAGGGGTCTGAGAGGAGTTCCGCCTTTGTCAGCGTGAAACCGGAGGCGATCCAGTCGGCCTCGAGCTGTTTGAGCCTTTGGCCGAGCGCGGGGCCTTGCAGATTGGGGAGGTCGGCGGCCTTGACCGGGAAGATCTGGGCGGCGGCCTCGGGGAGCTTTGCCAGCGTTTGCGGGTCGGGCGGGGCGCCGGTGAGCGCGGCGTGAACGAGGTGGGCGTCGCGCGCGATGTCGGCACCGTGGCGGTAGGCGGTTTCGTTCGGGTCGTCGTTGAGGGCGGTGCGGGTCTGGGCGAGTTGCGCGGCCTCTTTTCGGGAGAGTCGCAGGCGGGCGGTGTCCCCGCCGATGAGCGCGAGGCGGCGGAGGGGCGCGGGCGGGAGGCCGTGGGTTTCTTCCGCCGCGATCAGGACGGGCATCGCGGTGGTGTCGGCGCCGGGCAGGAGGCGGGTCAGGAGGCCTGCCTGGGCCATCGCGGCGAGGGACGGCGCCGGGTCCGGGGCTGCGAGGAGTTTGAGGAGTTCCGCCGTGATCCGCTCCTGCGAGAGGGTATCGGTCAGGGGGGCCAGTTCGGCGCAGGCGGCGTAGCCGTCCGGGTCGAGACCCGCGGCGGGGTCGCCGTACCACGCGTGGAAGCGGAAGAAGCGGAGGATGCGGAGGGCGTCTTCTTTGATACGGGTCGCGGGGTCTTCGATGAAGCGGAGGATGCGGGCCTTGAGGTCGGGCAGGCCGCCCAACGGGTCGACGATATTGCCTTCGGGATCGGCGTAGAGCGCGTTCATGGTGAAGTCGCGGCGGCGGGCGTCTTCGGTGAGGGAGGTGCCGAAGGCGACGGTGGCGCGGCGGCCATCGGTGGCGACGTCCTGGCGGAAGGTCGTGATCTCGACCGGCAGGCCGTCGGTGATGATGGTGACGGTGCCGTGGTCGATGCCGGTGGGGACGGCTTTGAGGCCGTCGGCCTCGGCCGCTTCGGTGACCTCGTCGGGGTGCGCATTGGTGGCGATGTCGAGGTCAGCGACGGGCGCGCCGATCAGCGTGTTGCGGACACAGCCGCCGACGAAATAGGCCTGATGGCCGCGGCTGGTCAGCGCGGCACAGACGCGCTGGGCGCGGGGGTCGGTCAGCCAGTCGGCGGTGATGTTCTGTGACATGGCCTACGGTGTCCTATGGGTGCGGCGGGGTGTCCAGAGGGGGATGTGGGGATTGCCGGGATAGGCCTTGCCTTCATATCAAGGGGAGACAGCGGGGAGAGACGCATGAGGATCACACGACGGGCGTTCATGGGCAGTGCGGCGGCGGGGCTGGTGGCGCGGCCGGGCTGGGCGGACGGATTTGCGGAATTGCGGGCGGCGCCGGCAGCGGTTCAGATCGCACCACAGGAGTACGCGCCGACGCCGGTCTGGGCCTATGGCGGGCAGGTGCCGGGCGCGGCGATCCGGGTGCGGCAGGGGGACCGGGTGCAGCGGCGGCTGGTCAACGGGCTGGATCAGCCGACGACGGTCCATTGGCATGGGCTGCGGATCGCCAATGCGATGGACGGCGTGCCCGGGATGACCCAGGATGCGGTCCCGCCAGGGGGGACCTTCGATTACGACTTCGTCGCGCCGGATGCCGGGACCTACTGGTACCACCCCCATAACCGGACTTGGGAACAACTGGCCCGCGGTCTGGCCGGGCCGCTGATCGTGGAAGAGGCGGAAGCGCCGGAGGTGGACGGCGAGCATGTGCTGGTCTTCGATGATTGGCGGCTGGAGCCGGACGCCACGCTGAGCGAAAGCTTCGGGAACATGCATGATCTTTCCCATGGCGGGCGGATCGGGAACTGGGTGACGGTCAATGGCGTGGGTGAATGGGCCGGGACGGCGCAGCGGGGGGACCGGCTGCGGCTGCGGCTGATCAATGCGGCGACGGCGCGGATCTTTTCGCTGGGGCTGGAGGGGTTCGATGCCTGGGTGGTGGCTTTGGACGGGCAACCCTTGGAGGTGCCGCAGCGGGTGGAGCAGGTGGGGCTCGGGCCCGCCCAGCGCGTCGATCTGATCGCGGATGTGACCGGCACGGACGAGGCGATGATCATCAGCTACGAGGCGGATGGCGGCTATGCGGTGGCAGCCTTTGCGGTCTCGGGCGACGGGGCGGCACGGGACGCGGCGCCGGTAGCGTTACCGCCGAACCCGGTGCCGGCGCTGGGATCACTGGACAATGCGCCGGTGGCCGAGCTGCGCATGGAAGGCGGCGCGATGGGCCGGATGCGGGGCGCGATGCTGGGGGGCGAGCAGGTGCCGATGCGGGAGTTGGTCGGCGCAGGCAAGGCCTGGGCGCTGAACGGGATGGCGGATATGCCGGAGGAACCCTTGATCGAGGCGGCCTTGGGCGAGACGGTGCGGGTGCGGATGATCAACGACACCGCCTGGCCGCATGCGATGCATCTGCACGGGCACCACTTCCGGCAGCTGCGGGCCGATGGGCCGGGGCCGCTGCGCGACACGATCCTGATGCAGCGGGGGGAGACGGTTGAGGTCGCCTTCGTCGCCGACAATCCCGGGGACTGGCTGTTCCATTGCCATATGGTGGAGCACTCGGCCGCCGGGATGATGACGTGGATGCGGGTGGTTTGAGGGATGGCTGCTTCTGTGATGCGGGGCCTTCTGCTCGCAGGTACTCTCAGTTGGTTTGGCGGGGATGTGGCCGCGAACACCTGTGACCCTTGGCAATATACCGATGAAGGCGGGACCGCTGGCGGAAGCCACGAAGCTTACTTGAGATGTCACGGCGAGGTTCGGTTGATGCTCATCTGCCATCTAGGCGATACCGGCGTCATCTATGCCTCGGAAGGGGCAATGGACGAGACGGTGCCGTATGATGAGAAGAACAGACTCCGTTTCGATTTTTCGAGTGGCAGTTTTGAGGCTGACGCAAGCCTTGACGGATGGCTGGGCTGGTATTTCCCCTTGGGACATATTCGGGACGGTCTGCGGCCGTCACACCCGTTTGTCGCGGCTGTTCGGCAGAATGCCGAGGTGACGGTTTCCGGGTCACGGGGAGCCCCGCGGGAGACCTATCCGCTAAGGGGCTCGAGCGGGGCTATAGACCAGATGTTCGACCAGTGCAGACAGCATATGGAAGAGCTCAACTGAGCCGCTCCGCGAGCGCACGAAGGATGCGGGCGGTGGCGCCCCAGATGTAATAGGGGCCGTAAGGCACGGTGTAGAAGTGGCGGGGTTTGCCCTGCCATTGGCGCGCTTCGATGCGGAAATTGGCCGGGTCGGTGGCGTGGGTGAGGGGCACGCGGAAGATCTCGTCGACTTCGCCCGGTTCGGGGATCGGGTCGAAGGGCGCGGTGACGTGGCCGATGATGGGGGTCACGGTGAAGCCGGTGACGGTCTCGTGGGGCGGCATCTCTCCGATCAGGTCGACATGGGTCTCGGGCAGGCCGGTTTCCTCGCGCGCTTCGCGGAGGGCGGTGGCGGTGAGCGTCGGGTCGGTCGGGTCCTGCTTGCCGCCGGGGAAGGCGATCTGGCCCGGGTGCATCTTGAGCGCGTGGCTGCGTTTGGTCAGCAGGATCTGGAACCCTGACCCGGTTTCGATCAGGGGAACCAGGACCGCGGCGTGGCGCAGCTTGCGCGTGGGCGGAAGCTGGATATCGGCGTTGAGGTCGTAATCAGAGGAGGGGGGACCGGGCCGCCGGAGGGCGGCCGCGATCCGGGCGAGGTCATCCTTTGCCGTCACGGCGCCTCTCTTCCGCCTCGAAGCCCAGTGTCTCGGGCTGGAACTCGTAATGGGCGCCGCAGAACTGGCAATCGGCGGTGACGATGCCGTCATCCGTCGTCATGTGGCCGATATCGCGGTCGGAATAGATCGACAGGCTTTCGCGCACACGCTCGGCCGAGCAGGTGCAGCCGAAGCGCACCGGCTGGGGGTCGAAGACGCGCGGCGTTTCCTCGTGGAACAGCCGGACGAGCAGGTCGGTCGGCTGGACGGTCGGGCCGATCAGTTCAAGCTCGTCGACCGTATCGAGGAGAAGGTTGGCGCGCGACCAGTTCTCTTCATCCTCACCGTCCAGCATGTCGGAGGCGGTCAACAGCCCGCCATCGGCACTGCCGCCGTCGCCTTTGGCGAAAGGGCTGGCCTTGGGCATGTGCTGGAGCATGACACCACCGGCGCGCCACGTCTCGGGCCCACCGGGCTGCTGCGAGCGGCCGAAGGAGAGTTCGAACCGGGTGGGCAGCTGTTCGGACTGGGCAAAGTAGGTCTCGGCACATGACGCAAGAGAGCTGCCCGCGATCGGGGTGATGCCCTGATAGGGGGTCATGCCCTCGCCCTGGTCGATCAGGATCGCAAAGTATCCTTTGCCGATCAGCTCGAACGGGGGGACGGCGGCGTTCAGACGCTCTTCATCATAGCTGGCCCAGGCGCGGATCCGCGCGGGCCCGTCTTCGGTTTCGGGCGCGTAGTAATCCGTCGCGATCAGGCGCGCGGGGCCGTCGCCGCGGACCTGGAGCGACAGCTTCCAGCGGAGCTTGACGGTCTGGCCGATCAGCGCGGTAAGGAGCGCCATTTCGGCCACCAGCGCCTCGATCTGGGGCGGGTAATTGTGCTGGGCGAGGATCGCGTCCAGCGTGCCGTCGAGCCGCGCGGTGCGGCCACGGATATCGGATATGTCTAGCTGAAACGGCAACACGGTGTCGTCCCAGGCTATTTGGGAGCCAAGGGTCATTGGGCTTTCCTCACTGGCCGGGGATTGGCATACCGGCCCAATATAGGAGCGGCAAGCGGGCAACCAAGTGATCCGGCGATATGGAGAGATACCGCGGCGCGGGCAGCGCTATCGCACGCGGCCGGGGGTCTATGCGGTTCTGCCGATGCCGTCCGGGGTGCTTTTGACCGTGCAGGCGGGAGACGAGCCGGAGCTGCAATTGCCGGGCGGCGGGGTCGATCCGGGGGAGCAGCCGGTGCGGGCGCTGCACCGGGAGGTCTACGAGGAAACGGGCTGGCTGATTGCGCGGCCCCGGCGGCTGGGGGCGTTCCGGCGGTTCACCTGGATGCCGGAATATGAGCTGTGGGCCGAGAAGATCTGTGCCGTATATGTGGCCGACCCGGTTCGGGCGCTGGGCCCGCCGCTGGAGGCGGATCATGTGGCGGTGGTGTTGCCGGTGGAGGAAGCGGCTGTGCTGCTGGATGACGTTTGTGGCGGGGCTGCGGTGCGGGAGCTGGTGCGGACGCGGTTGGCTGTGTGAATGGTGGGGAAATCACCCATCCTACGCCGGCTTCACTTGTCGGACTGAGCGATGAGGGCAGCGGCCGACCCGACGGGGCGGGTCGGATGAGCGGCGTGTTCGCTTAAAGTCCTAGATCAGGAACTCGGCCAGCGTCGGGTCGTCGGTGATGTCGCGGTAGACGAAGCCCTGCGCGTCGAGGCGGCCGAAGAGGGTGGCGAAGTTCGCGGGATCCGTGGTTTCGATCCCGATCAGGACCGAGCCGTAATTGCGGGCGGATTTCTTGAGATATTCGAAGCGCGCGATGTCGTCGTGCGGGCCGAGGACTTCGAGGAAATCTCGGAGGGCGCCGGGGCGCTGGGGCAGGCGGAGGATGAAGTATTTCTTGAGGCCGAGGCTGCGCTGGGCGCGTTCGCGGACCTCTGGCAGACGCTCGAAATCGAAGTTGCCTCCGGTGGTGACGCAGACGACGCGGCGGCCCTTGATCCGGTCCGCCATGTCGCGAAGGGCATCGATCGAGAGCGCGCCTGCAGGTTCGAGGACGATGCCTTCGATATTCAGCATCTCTATGATGGTGGCGCAAAGCCGGTCTTCCGGGATTGCATGGAGCGCGCTCGGATCGACATCGGCGAGGCGGGCGAAGGGATGCGCCCCGATCCGGGCGACGGCGGCGCCGTCGACGAAGGTGTCGAGGGTGGGCAGCGTGACCGGCTGCCCGGCCTCAAGCGCAGCGCGCAGGCTTTGGCCGCCCTTCGGTTCGACATAGGCGAGCTCGGGCAGGGTGCCCTTGGCCTGCCAATAGGTGCGCATGCCGGAGGACAGGCCACCTCCGCCCACCGGAAGGACCACGAGATCGGGCCGGTCGGGAAGCTGGTCGTCGATCTCGATCGCGACGGAGGCCTGCCCCTCGATCACGTCATCATCGTCGAAGGGCGACAGGAAATGCGCGCCGGTCTGGTTGCAATGGGCCTTGGCAGCGGCGAGGCTATCGTCGAAATAGTCCCCCGTCAGTTCGATCGAGACATTGCCGCCGCCGAAGATGCGGGTCTTTTCGATCTTCTGGGCGGGGGTCGTGACGGGCATGAAGATCGTGCCCTCGGCCCCGAAGTGATTGCACATGTAGGCGACGCCCTGGGCATGGTTGCCCGCAGAGGCGCAGACGAAGCGGGTCTTGCCGTGGGCGATCTGCTTGCGCATCGCGTTGAAGGCGCCGCGGATCTTGTAGGAGCGGACGGGCGACAGATCCTCGCGCTTGAGCCAGATCTCGGCGCCGTATTTGGCCGAGAGGTGGGCGTTGGGCTGAAGCGGCGTTTCGGGGAAGACCGTGCGCATCGCCTTGGCGGCGGCCTGCCCCCCCGTCACGGGGTCGTCAGGCAAAATCGCGACCTTCGATGTAGTGGCCGTAGATCGTGGTCAGGATCGAGGCGTAGACCAGCGTGAAGAGGACGTTGGGGATCGCGAAGAGGACCGGTTGGATCACGGTCGGGAAGATCGAGAAGATGGCACCGAGGATCAGCGCGATCACGAAGGCCGCGACGGTCGAGATCAGGGCGAGGACGATCATGATGAGCGTCGTGCCTTCGGTCGCCTTCCAGACCGCGCCGAGCCCTTCGGCCTTGCCGATGGCAGCGGCGGGCAGGACGGCGGAGAGGCGGTAGGAGGCGGCGACGGCGGCAACGATCGCGACCATCACGAGCGGGATGCCGAGGGCCGGGACCACCGCGGCGAAGATGATCGGGATGAAGAGGACAAGGGCGAGGATCAGGCCGATCAGGACGCCCCAGCCGAGATAGGCCAGGACCCGGCCCGGCGGCGCGTCGGCTGCTTTCGCGTCACCGCCGGAGAGAACGTAGCGGTGCCATGCGACGGCGACCCAGAGTGTCGCGAGGAGTTGGGCAATGCCAACCAGCGCGTTGGGGCCGGAAAGCGCCGTCATGATCTCTCTCTGCTCGTCGCTCATCGCGTCGGGATCGAGCGATGGCATCATGGCGGGCTGGTTCAGCACCGTTTCGAGGGGCACGCCAGACATCGCGGAGATGATATAGGGCCCGGCAACGACCAGAATGATGAGCGGTGCGGCGATGCGCGGCAGCACGTTGAGGCTGCGGAAGACCATCCGCACCGCGTGGGAAAAGATCGCCCAGGCCTTGTCCATCACCGTTCCTCCGCTCGCGAGATGCTGGGCCGACCTGACATCGGCGCGACCGGAAGGTCAACCGGGCGTCAGGGCAGCGGCCGCCCCTCGATCAGGTGGCCGTAGAGCGTGGTGACGATGGAGACGCCGATGAAGATCATCAGCCAGTCGATCATCAGCCCCGCGAAGGCGCCGACGATCGTGGGGCCGAGCGTGCGGCCGACGAGGATCCAGCCGGCCACCTTGATGAGGATCAGAAGGCCGGAGAGGACAAGGATGGTCCGACATGCGGGGCGGGTCTCGGCCCAGGACTGGCGCAGGGAAACGGGCCGACCGACGGCAGCAGCCGGCAGGATCAGGGCCAGCCGCAGCCCGATCGCCAGCACGAGGGCGAAGCAAACCAGGCAGATGCCCCAGCCGATCACCATACCCATCGCGGTGTCGATCATCGCAAGCCGGATCAGCAGCAGTGCGGCCCACATCGCAGGGATCGTCAGAAGCATCGTCAGCCCGCCGAGGAGCAGCGTTCGCCAGAGATAGCCCCAGAGCGATGCGGCGGGGACCCGGGGCAGGAGCGCCGGATACTCCTCAAGCAGGATGAACCGGTGCCAGAGGACGGCGATCCAGGAGAAGACGAAGAGCAGAATCGCGAGCGTCGCCACGGTGGCTGCCACAACGGGCATCATCAGGTCGGGATCACTGGCCCAGCCACCATAGGCCGCGCCGATGCGACTTTCGGTCAATGGAATCGCGAGGATGAAATCGATGACGCCGTAAAGGGCCAGACCGAGGACGATGGGAGCGAGGGAGAGTTTGATGACTTCGATGAAATTACGGAACACCATCGCAATGGCGTGCCGGAAGATAGCCAATGCCATGCCAAAAATAGCCTTTACCAGTGCCCCCGAGGGCTTTTGACATTCGCGCGACGTGAACGTCAACGGCCTTTGGCACAAACAGAATGTTCACGTCAGGGGACGGTCTTCGACGATGTGGCCGTAGAGCGTTGTGAGAACGGAGACGTCAAAGAGGAGGGAGAGCCAGGACAGGGGCGTCGCGGCGACAATCAAGGCCGGATGGAGGCTTTCCAACAGGATCCCGACCCAGCCGACCAGGAGATAGACGCCGATGATCAAGGCAAGCACGCCGGCGATGACAGCGCGGTGCGGTCCGGTGAGGCTCCAGACCTCCGCAAGGCGGAGAGGACGGCCTACGGCGATCGAGGGAAGAACGAGCGAGAGTCTGAACCCGACATAGAGCCCGAATAGAACGAGGCCGAACGCGAGGATGCCGACAACAAACGGGAAACCCCCGCCGAGCCATCCGAACGGAGCGAGGGCGATAACCGGCAGAAATGCCCCAGCGATCAGGAGCACCGCCCAGAGCGCGTAGGACAGCGTGGCCCGGCCCGGTATCGATGCCCGCCATCCCTGGCGTTCGGACAGGAGAACGTAGCGATGCCATGGGACAGCGAGCCATGCGATGAACACCATTTCGATGCACACGGTGAGACCGACGTAGAAAACGGCCCGCGACCCGTCGAAGAGCGGAGAGGACCAGAGCGCAACTTCGAGGGCGACGACAGCGACGATGTAGATCAGGACGCGAACGGCCGAGATCCGCAGCATTTCGACCCAATTGCGTGAAATCAATGAAAGGGAATGGGTGGCAAAGTCAAAGACGGTCGGTCGCAAGCCGTTGAAATCCTTCCATTGATGTAACTCCCAGAAGGGGATCACGCGGCGGAATTGCAAGAGCTTCGTATTGTCTTGGCACCGGCAAGCCGCTAGGGACCGCGCGATTTACCTGCAGGAGGTCGCCCCATGTCCGCACCCAAGAAAGTTGTTCTGGCCTATTCGGGCGGGCTCGATACGTCGATCATCCTGAAATGGCTGAAGACGGAATATGATTGCGAGGTCGTGACCTTCACCGCCGATCTGGGTCAGGGGGAGGAGCTGGAGCCGGCGCGCAAGAAGGCCGAGATGATGGGCGCCTCGGCCATCTATATCGAGGATCTGCGGGAAGAGTTCGTGCGCGACTTCGTGTTTCCGATGTTCAGGGCAAATGCGGTCTATGAAGGGCTTTACCTGCTGGGGACGTCGATTGCGCGGCCGCTGATCTCGAAGCGGCTGGTGGAGATCGCCGAGAAAGAGGGCGCTGATGCGGTGGCGCATGGGGCGACGGGCAAGGGCAACGATCAGGTGCGGTTCGAACTGGCGGCCTATGCGCTGAACCCCGACATCAAGGTGATTGCGCCCTGGCGGGAATGGGATCTGACCAGCCGGACGAAGCTGATCGACTTTGCCGAAAAGCACCAGATCCCGATCGCGAAGGACAAGCGGGGGGAGGCACCGTTTTCGGTAGATGCGAACCTTCTG
Source organism: Aestuariibius violaceus (assembly GCF_040779325.2). NCBI lineage: Bacteria > Pseudomonadati > Pseudomonadota > Alphaproteobacteria > Rhodobacterales > Paracoccaceae > Aestuariibius > Aestuariibius violaceus. Next base: position 631,419 of record NZ_JBFONT020000001.1, on the reverse strand, counting down.
CATACGTCGAGCGAGGGGAAAGTGCTGGAGGATCCGGCTGTTGCCGCGCCCGACTACGTCTACCAGCGGACGGTCGACCCGCGGCAGGCGCCGGACGCGCCGGAGGTGATCGAGATCGGGTTCGAGCGGGGCGATGCGGTGTCGGTGAACGGGGAGGCGTTGTCTCCGGCGGCGTTGCTCACGCGGCTGAACGAGCTGGGTGGCAAGCATGGGGTCGGGCGGCTGGATCTGGTCGAGGGGCGGTTTGTCGGCATGAAATCCCGCGGGATCTACGAGACGCCGGGCGGGACGGTTCTGCTGGAGGCGCATCGCGGGATCGAGCAGATCACGCTGGACCGGGGGGCGGCGCATCTGAAAGACGAACTGATGCCGCGCTATGCGGAGCTGATCTATAACGGTTTCTGGTTCTCGCCCGAGCGGGAGATGCTGCAGGCGGCGATCGATGCGTCGCAGGGCCATGTGACGGGGACGGTGCGGATCGAGCTTTACAAGGGCTCGGCCCGGTGTGTTGGGCGCTGGTCGGAGCATTCGCTTTATTCCGAGGCGCATGTGACCTTCGAAGAGGATGCGGGGGCCTATGACCAGACAGATGCGAAAGGGTTCATCCAGCTGAACGCCCTGCGGCTGAAGCTGCTGGCGGCGCGAAACCGGCGGGTTGGGTAGGACCGGCGGCGCAGGGGATGGCGGGATACGACAGCTATATCCTCTGCACATCTCCGCGGAGCGGAAGCACCCTTCTTTGCAGGATGCTGGCGGATACCGGCGCTGCGGGCAATCCTGCCTCCTACTTTCATAGACCCTCTGTCGAGGCCTGGTTGCGGGCTGTCGATCTGGCGCCGGATCCAACGTGTTCTGAGCGGGAGAGCCTGGCCACCGTCTTTGCCGAGGTTATCCGGAGGGGAACTGGCGAGACCGGAATGTTCGGTCTTCGCCTGCAACGGCACAGCTTCGCGTTCTTCATGGAGAAGCTGGCGGTTCTTTACCCTGATAGGGTCAGCGATACAGACCAGTTGACGCAGGCCTTCGGGCAGGTGCGTTTCATTCACCTGACGCGGCAGGACAAGGTGGCGCAGGCTGCTTCATACGTCCGGGCGCAGCAGACCGGACTTTGGCACAAGGCGCCGGATGGGACGGAGCTGGAGCGCCTCTCGCCACATGAGGATCCGGTCTACGACGCTGTCGCGCTTCGCGAGAGTTTTGACACGATGACCGGCTATGACCGCGATTGGCAGGCGTGGTTCGAGCAGGAGCGGATCGAGCCGTTTCGCGTCACCTACGACGCGCTTTCTGCTGATCCTGTTGCGGTTCTGCGGGGCGTTCTGACTACCATCGGACGGGATCCGGATGCGGCCCGGGATATCAAACCACAGGTCGCGAAGCTTGCCGATGAGACCAGCGCTGACTGGGCGCGATGGCTTCGCGAAGAGCTGTAAATACTGACAAATCCTCTGTTCGACCTGTCCTTTTGGCTAGGGCCAGAGCGCAACAGCCCAGGCAAATGCGGGTCGGGTTATCCTGCCTTTTGTTGATGGGCGTGCATCCGCATGATGGAAGCGGCTTGGGGGTGTAACGGATATTTTCAAGGAGTTTTTGAAATGTCTTCTTTTTCAACGCGTGCCGGATCCGTGGAGGAGCCGGTGGAATTCAATGGCCGGGCCGGGGAATGGTTCGGGATCTGGATCATCAATCTGCTGCTGACGATCGTGACAATCGGGATCTACTCGGCCTGGGCGAAGGTCCGGCGCGAGCAATACTTCAAGCGCAACACCGTGATCGGCGGGCGCAGTTTCGACTACCACGCGACGGGGTGGCAGATCCTGAAGGGGCGGCTGATCCTGATCGGGGCCTATATTCTGCTTAATCTCGTTCTCGTCGCCTTCCCGCCGCTGGGGATCATCCTGCTGATCGGGCTGCTCGTTGCGATCCCGTGGCTGATCGTCAACGCGCTTAAGTTCAATGCACGGGTGACGAGCTGGGCGAATGTCCGGTTCGACTTCAACGGCAGCAAGATGGATGCGTTCATCACCTTCATGCTGCTGCCGATCGGGGTGATGCTGACGCTTTACACCACGCTGCCGTTCCTGAGCCGCCGGGCGAACCGGTTTGCCATCGGCGGCCATTCAATCGGGAACCACCGCTTTGATTTCTCGGCCTCCATCGGCTCGTACTACAAAGCGTTCGGGATCTCGGTTGCCTGGATTGTGATCGTGGGCGGCCTGATGATCGCCTCTGTCCTGCCTGCGCTGACGGTGATCTTCTCCGACCCGGCAGCGCTGGAGGATCCGGCGAATATCGGCATGATGGGTGCTTTCATCGGCGTGATCTACGGTGTGCTCTTCGTGGCCATCCTGCCGGCCGCTTTGATCTACCGCGCATTCCTGCGCAACACGATCATCAACGGCGTGTCGCTTGAGGGCGGGCACCGGATGTTCTCGGACATCTCGCCGATGAAGTTCATCTGGATTGCCCTGTCGAATGCGGTCGTCATCGTCCTGACCCTTGGCCTCATGCTGCCCTGGGCGCAGATCCGGATGACGACGTATCTGGCCTCCAAGACCTCGGTCCTGCCGAACGGGTCGCTTGACCAGTTGCATGGTCAGGTCCAGGCGGAAGGGACTGCAGCCGGCGATGCGTTCGGAGATTTCGAAGGCATCGACATGGGCCTGCCGGTCTGAACCGATGCGTCAGGAGCATCCCGGTGTTCGCGGTCGGGCACATCCGCCCGGCCGGTCCGTCTCCCTCCCCATGCGGCTGGAACGCCGCGGAGACCGGATTGTCCTGATCGAGGATGGACGGACCGTCTGGCGGGATGTCCTGGCCGACGATGTGAAACTGGACCCGCCGCTCGGACGGACCGCGCGGCGGGTTACTTTTGCCGATGGAACGCTGTTCGAAACCGAAGAAAGCGCGCGGGTCGAGGAGATCATCGGCGGGCGGCGCAGCTTCTGGAACCGGCTGCATGGGGCGGAGACGTTCTCTCCCCGGCTGGTCGGGGTGGTTCTGGCGGCATTCGTCGGGATCTACCTCGTCTACCGCTATGGGCTGGAGCTGGTCGTGGCGGTTGCGGTGTGGCTGACGCCGCCGATTCTGCTCCAGACCATCGACAGCGGCACGATGCAGACAATGGATGTCGTGCTGTTCGAGCCATCTGAGTTGTCGGCGGACGACCAGGCGCGGCTGACCGAAATGCATGGAGAACTGGTTGCACTGCTGCCCGAGGATGATGTGACGCCGTTCGAGCATCGGCTGCTGTTTCGCGATGCGCCCGGAATGGGGCCGAATGCGATGGCACTGCCCGGCGGGACGGTCGTCGTGACCGATGCGTTGGTCAAGGAGTTCGACGATCCGGACCTGCATGCGGGCGTGATCGGTCACGAGATCGCCCACGTGACCGAAAAGCACGGGCTGACCGCGCTTTATCGGTCGATTGGTATCTACGTCGCAGTTGCCCTGATCGCAGGCGATACGGGGCCAATCCTTGAGGATGTGCTGCTGGAGGGGAACGTCCTGCTGTCGCTGTCGCATTCCCGTGCGGCGGAACGGGAGGCGGATCAGGTCGGGGTCGAGCTGGCAATGGAGGCCGGATACGACCCGGAGGGGCTGATCCGGTTCTTTGAGTGGGTTGATGAATATGGCGGCGACGGCGGGTTCTATTCGACCCATCCGGGCGGGTTGGAACGGGCCGACGCGATCCGGGAGTTGCGCGACCAGCGTTGACACAAAGGTCAAAGCCCCGTGTTTCACGGGGCAGTGAGTTGAGCGCGAGCCCCGGATCGGAGACGATTTCTTCTGCAGAGCGGAGGAACCGTGCGATGAAAGCGATCGAAAACCTGAAAACGGGGCTTCTGGCCGTGGCGATCATCTTTGGGGTGGTCGTTCATGGGGCCAAGGGACATGCGCAGGAGAGCCGCGATCTTTACATCGCGGGCGGCTGTTTCTGGTGCGTCGAGGCGGATTTCGAGAAGGTGCGCGGTGTGAGCGAAGCCGTGTCGGGTTTTTCCGGCGGGACGGTCGCCAATCCGACCTACCGGCAGGTTGTCCGCGGCGGGACGGGGCATTACGAGGCGGTGCAGATCTCGTATGATCCGGGTGCGGTCAGCTATCGGCAGCTGCTGGATATGTTCTTCCGGTCGATCGATCCGACGGATGCGGGCGGACAGTTCTGCGACCGGGGGGAGACCTACCGCACGGCGATTTTCGTGCAGACGCCGGGCGAGCGGGCCGCCGCCGAGGCGGCAAAGGCAGAGGCCGAAGCGGCTTTGGGGCGGCAGATCGTGACGCCGATCCTCGATTTCGACACGTTCTATGCGGCGGAGGGGTATCATCAGGATTACTACAAGCAGACAGAGGTGATCCTGACGCGGCGGGGGCCGAAGAGCAAAGCGGCGGCATACGAGTTCTACCGCTCGGCCTGCGGGCGCGACGCTCGGGTGCGGGCGCTTTGGGGCGACGCGGCGCCGTTTGCGGGGAGCTGATCGGACGATCGGTCTGGCGGTACGCCTGGGTCTCCGACCCTTCGGGCCTGAAACGCTCCATTGGAGCGTTTACAGGACGGCCCTCAGCCTCCGGCGGGAGTATTTCTGGCAAGATGAGGATGAGGGTGCTCTGCTCAGAGCGCCATGTCCTGCACTTCCTTTAGATCGGGAATGACGTCGGCGGTGCCTTCGCGCTGGACCATGAGCGCGGCGGCGCGGGTGGCCTGGCCGATGGCCTGGGCAATGGGCAAGCCACGGTCGATGCCGGCGATGAGGTAGCCGGTAAAGGTGTCGCCCGCGCCGGTCGTGTCGACGGGCGTGACCTTGAGCGCGGGGTGGTTGGTTTCGGTTCCGGCGGTGAGGTGGGCGCAGCCGTCAGCACCCTTGGTGACCACGATGTCAGCGATGTTGAGGTCGGCGAGGGATCGGCCGAGCGCGTCGGTGAGTTGGGCCGCCTCGACTTCGTTCAGGATGAGCAGGTCGATGCGGTCGAGGGTGGCTTTCACCGCTTCAGCCTCGAACGGGGCGGCGGCATAGGCGAGGCGCAGACCCAGCGCCTCGGCCATGCGGGCGGCGGTGAGCTGGCCGTTCGTTTCGTTCTGCATCAGGAGGATATCGGCAGGAGACGCCTCGGCCAGGGCGCGGCCGATCAGGTCGTCGGGGATCGCCGCGTTGGCGCCGGGGTGGAGGACGATGGAATTCTCGCCATCGTCGGCGACGAGGATGATCGCATGGCCCGTCGCGGCATCGACGGTGTCGATGAAGCGAGTGTCGACACCGTATTCCATCAGGCGGTCGCGGGCCCAGATGCCGTCCTGACCGACGGCGCCGATATGGTGGATGCGCCCTGCCGCGCGAGCGGCGGCGACGGACATATTGGTGCCTTTGCCGCCGAGGCCGGTGGAAAAGCTTTTGGAGGCCAGCGTTTCGCCCGGTTCTGGCAGGCGATCCAAGCGATAGAAATGGTCGGCGTTGATCGAGCCGAGGTTCCAGATGCTCATGGCCCTGCAGGCTAGTTGCAGCCGCTGCTGCGGGCAACTAGGCAGGGGTCAGGAGGGACGCGTCTTGGCCAAGGATGACAGCGGCGTCACGCCGATGATGGCGCAATATCTGGAGATCAAGGCGGACCATCCAGACGCCCTGCTGTTCTACCGGATGGGCGATTTCTACGAGATGTTCTTTGACGATGCGGTCGCCGCGGCGGAGGCGCTGGATATCGCGCTGACCAAGCGGGGCAAGCATCAGGGCACCGATATCCCGATGTGCGGAGTGCCGGTGCATTCGGCGGAGAGTTACCTTCTGACCCTGATCCGCAAGGGGTTTCGCGTGGCCGTCTGCGAGCAGATGGAGGATCCGGCGGAGGCGAAGAAGCGCGGGTCGAAGGCGGTCGTGCGGCGGGAGGTCGTGCGGCTGGTCACGCCGGGAACGCTGACCGAAGAGAGCCTGCTGGAGGCGCGGCGACACAACTATCTGGCTGCTTTTGTTGAGATTCGTGGGGAAGGCGGGCTCGCCTGGTGTGATATCTCGACGGGGGCCTTGCGGGTGATGGCGTGCCCGTTTGTCCGGCTGGGGCCGGAACTGGCGCGGTTGTCGCCGCGGGAGGTGCTGGTGCCGGAGGGGGCGGAACTGGCGTTGCCCGAGGAGGTCGTGACGGAGCATAACCGGCTGGCTTTCGACAGCGAGGCGGCGCGGGGGCGGGTGGAACGGTTCTTCGATGTCGCCTCTCTGGACGCGTTTGGGCAGTTCTCGCGGGCAGAGGTGGCGGCGATGGGGGCGCTGATCGATTACCTCGACCTGACGCAGAAGGGGCGGCTACCGCTGCTGCGTCCGCCGGTGCAGGAGAGCGAGGCGCAGACGGTTCGGATCGATGCGGCGACGCGGCGGAATCTGGAGTTGAGTCAAGCACTTGCCGGGGGGCGAGCCGGGTCGCTTTTGGCGGTGATCGACCGGACGGTGACGGCCGGGGGCGGGCGGCTTTTGGAGCGGCGTTTGGGGGCGCCGTCGCGGCGGATCGAGGTGGTTACCGGGCGATTGGACGCGGTGAGTGACCTTGTTGCGGATGAGCTGTTACGCGTGGACCTGCGGGAGGCGTTGCGCCGGGCGCCGGATCTGGATCGGGCGCTGTCCCGGCTGGCTTTGGATCGCGGGGGGCCGCGGGATCTGGCGGCGGTCCGGACCGGGTTGGAGGTGGCCGCGCGGATCGAGGCGCGGATGGGATCTGAGCTGTCGGCGGGGCTGTTGGAGGCCCGGAGAAATCTGTGCGGGCTCAGCGGGTTGCGGGAAATGCTCGACGCGGCGCTGGTGGCGGAACCGCCTTTGCTGGCGCGCGACGGCGGGTTCGTGGCCGCGGGGCATCTGGCGGAGTTGGATGAGGCGCAAGCGCTGCGGGATGAGGGCCGGTCGGTCGTCGCCGGGATGCAGGTGGAGTTTGCGGAGGCGACGGGGATCGGGTCGCTGAAGGTGAAGCACAACAATGTGCTGGGCTACTTCATCGAAGTGACGGCGACCCATGCGGAAAAGATGCTGTCGCCGCCGCTGAGCGAGACGTTCATCCACCGGCAGACAACGGCGAATGCCGTGCGGTTCACCACGGTGGAATTGTCGTCGCTGGAGACGAAGATCCTGAATGCCGGAGCGCGGGCCATCGAGCTGGAGAAGGAGGTTTTTGCCGAGCTTCGTCAGCAGGTTATCGCAAAGGCAGCGGAGGTCGGGCAGGTCGCGCGGGCGCTGGCCGAGGTTGATCTGGCGGCGGCTTTGGCGGACCTTGCCGTGGGTGAAAACTGGGTCCGGCCGGTATTGGATGAAGGCCGTGCATTTACCGTAAAGGGCGGGCGGCACCCGGTGGTCGAGGCGGCGCTGAAGGGCGCGGGAGAACCCTTTGTCGCCAATGATTGCGATCTGACGGCGCATCGGCTGCAATTGCTGACCGGACCGAACATGGCGGGCAAGTCGACCTTTCTGCGGCAGAATGCTCTGATCGCGATCCTGGCGCAGATGGGGTCTTACGTCCCGGCACGGAAAGCCGAAATTGGGCTTGTTTCCCAGATCTTTAGCCGGGTCGGCGCCTCGGACGATCTGGCGCGGGGGCGGTCGACCTTCATGGTCGAGATGGTCGAGACGGCGGCGATCCTCAATCAGGCGGATGACCGGGCCCTGGTCATTCTGGACGAGATCGGGCGGGGGACGGCGACCTATGATGGCCTGTCCATCGCCTGGGCGACGCTGGAGCATCTGCATGATGTGAACCGCTGCCGGGCGATATTTGCCACGCATTATCATGAGCTTACGGCCTTGGCGGCGGAACTGGCGGAGGCCGAGAACCTGACCGTGGCGGTGAAGGAGTGGCAGGGGGACGTGGTGTTCCTGCACGAGGTGCGGAAGGGGGCAGCAGACCGGAGCTATGGCGTGCAGGTCGCGAAGCTCGCCGGGTTGCCGGAGGCGGTCGTGGCCCGGGCGCGGGCGGTTCTGGAGCGGCTGGAAGAAGGCGAACGGGGCAAGGACCGGCGGGTGCTGATCGACGATCTGCCCCTGTTTTCCGTACCTTCGGCGCCTGCGCCTACGGCACATTCAGAGGTCGAAGCCTTTTTGCAGGACGTGAACCCCGACGAGATGACGGCGCGGGAGGCGCTGGATCTGATTTATGAGTTGAAGGGGAGGCTGGGCGAGTAAGCCCGTCGCGCCACAAGTCTGACCGGGTTCGTTAACGCTGCGGTCGGCGGGTCTGACCCTATTTTCGACGCCAAGCCCGCGAATCAGATGTTAATGCAGGCTTTCCTCGGCAATCGGCGTGTCGGCATCCCGTCGGCACTCCGTCGGACATCTGTCGGACATTCTTGTGCAACACCGGCTGTTTAATGCACCGAGCGGTCCCGCTTCACGCAACGACCGAACCCACCCATAGGTGAGCATCTATGGGTTCGGGCGGGGCAAAATTTTCTAGAAAATTTTGCTGAGGAAGGAATTTCTAGAAATTCCTTCCCCCGCTTCAGGCGGGTGTGGAGCTGACACCGACCTGGGCGGGACGCAGCAGGCGGTCGTGCAGCATAAACCCTTCGGCGGCGACCTGGATGATGTCGCCCGCCTTGGTGTTGGGCACCGGTGCTTCGAACATCGCCTGATGCAGCTTGGGATCGAACCTGTCACCGGCCTCGGGGCTGATCAGTTCGATGCCGTGCTTCTTGAAGACATTCAGAAGCTCGCGCATCGTCAGTTCGATCCCTTCGAGAAACGCCGCCTCGACCCCGTCGGGGGCGGCCTCTAGCGCGCGCTTGAGGTTGTCGTAGACCGGCAGCATGTCGCGGGCGAGTTTCGAGCCGCCGTAATTCTCGGCCTCGCGCCGGTCGCGATCGGACCGCTTGCGGGCGTTTTCGGCGTCAGCCAGCGCCCGCATGAAGCGGTCGCGCAGATCGTCCCGTTCGGCCTTGAGCGCGGCCATCTCGGCCTCGGGATCGGCTTCGGTGTCGTGCGCCCCGAGATCGTACTCGATAGCGTCTTCGGCAAATTCCTCGGCCTCGGCGGCCTCGATATCGTCCAGGAAAGCGTCTTCTTTCTTGGCCTCGGTCATGGCGTCCCCTCAGGTGCGGTCCGACAGCAGCTTGCCCACAAGCTGCGCGGTGTAATCCACGATCGGGACGATCCGGCCGTAGTTGAGCCGGGTCGGGCCGATGACCCCGACAGCCCCGATGATCTTTCGATCCGCGTTCATATAGGGAGACACCACCAGAGAGGAACCCGAAAGTGAGAAAAGCTTGTTTTCGGATCCGATAAAAATGCGAACCCCTTCACCTTCCTGGGTTAATTCCAGGAACTCGGCGATGTCGCGCTTGCGTTCGAGGTCGTCGAAGAGGGAACGGACGAGGTCGATGTCGCCTGCATTCTCGGCCAGCAGATTCGCGCGGCCCCGGACGAGGAGGCGTTCGGTCTGTTCGCCCTCATTCTCCCACACGGCGATGCCCTGTTCGACGAGGGTCTGGGCGAGCGTGTCGAGTTCCTGGCGGCGCTTTGCGATCTCATCCGCGATGGTCCTGCCGAGGTCGGTGAGCGTGCGGCCTTCGGCGACGGCGTTGATGAAATTCGCGGCCTCGCGCATCGACGACGGCGTCTGGCCCGGCGGCGGGGTGAAGACCCGGTTTTCGACGCGGCCATCGGCGAAGACGAGCACGACGAGCGACCGGTCGGGGGCGAGCGAGACGAATTCGATATGGCGGACCGGTGCCTCGCTTTTCGGGGTCAGGACGAGGCTGGCCCCTTGGGTGATGCCGGAGAGAGCGGAGCCGACGCGGTCGAGCAGGGTCGCGGCGTCGGTGTGGTTGGTGCCGAGCGTCTGGTCGATCATCTCGCGGTCGTCGCCGGCGAGGTCGGACACCTCGAGCAGGCTATCGACGAACAGGCGCAGGCCCTGCTGGGTGGGGATGCGCCCGGCAGAGACGTGCGGGCTTTGCAGGAGGCCGAGATATTCGAGGTCCTGCATCACGTTGCGGATCGTCGCGGCCGAGACCTGTTCGGTCAGCTGACGGGTCAGCGTGCGGGAGCCGACGGGGTCGCCCGATTCGAGGTAGCTTTCGACGAGTTTGCGAAACACCTCGCGCGAGCGGGCGTCGAGTTCGGCGATCAGGGTGGCCGGTTGTTCGGTCATAGATCAGAGTCTGGTGCGGATTTCGGCAGATTTCCAGTGGGTCGGGTTGGAATGCCGCGGCGGCGCGCGTAAGGCAGGGGCGTTTATGGAGGAGATGTGTGATGCGGCCATCAGGGCGGGCTTTGGACCAGATGCGGGAGGTTTCGATCGAAACCGGGGTGACGAAGCACGCCGAGGGGTCATGTCTGATCCGGGTGGGCGACACGCATGTGCTGTGCACCGCATCGGTCGATGAACGCGTGCCGCCGTTTCTGCGGAATACCGGGCTGGGCTGGGTGACGGCGGAATACGGGATGCTGCCGCGAGCCACGACGACGCGGATGCGGCGCGAGGCAAAGGACGGGCAATCGGGCCGGACGCAGGAGATCCAGCGGCTGATCGGGAGGTCGCTGCGCGCGGGGATTGACCGGGTGGCGCTGGGCGAGCGGCAGATCGTGGTGGATTGCGATGTCATCCAGGCCGATGGCGGGACGCGCTGCGCGTCGATCTGCGGCGGATGGGTCGCCTTGCGGCTGGCGGTGAACGCGTTGATGAAGGCGGGCGACGTGATCTCTGACCCGCTGGGTGCCCCGGTGTCGGCGGTGAGCTGCGGGCTGTATGCCGGGCAGGCCGTTCTGGACCTGGATTATCCGGAGGACAGCGAGGCCGGGATGGACGGGAACTTCGTGATGACCGGGGACCGGCTGATCGAGGTTCAGTGCTCCGCCGAGGGGTCGACGTTTTCGCAGGATCAGTTCGGATCGCTCATGGGCTTGGCGATCAAAGGATGTGGGGAATTGATGAAAATGCAGAAAGGCGCGGTGTCTTGACGCGGAAATTTGAGGGCGGCCGGTTAGTGATCGCTACCCACAATCGCGGGAAGTTCGAGGAGATGGAGCATCTGCTGGAGCCCTACGGGGTGGAGTTGAGTTCGAACGCGGATCATGGTTTGCCGGAGCCGGAAGAGACGGAGAGCACCTTTATCGGCAATGCCAAGATCAAGGCCCATGCGGCGGCGCAGGCGACGGGGTTGCCTGCTTTGGCCGACGACAGCGGGATCGAGATCGACGGGCTGGGCGGGGCGCCCGGCGTGCATACGGCGGATTGGGCCGAGACGAGCGACGGGCGCGATTTCGTCATGGCGATGACGCGGGCGTGGGAGGAATTGCAGGCGGTGGACGCTCCCGAGCCGCGGACAGCGCGGTTCTGCTGCACGCTGGTGCTGGCGTGGCCGGACGGGCATGACGAGGTGTTTCCGGGACAGATGCCGGGGCGGATCGTCTGGCCGATGCGGGGGGATCAGGGGCATGGCTATGACCCGATCTTTCAGCCGGACGGCTACGACGTGACCTTCGGCGAGATGGACCGGTGGGAGAAGAACCGCATCAGCCACCGCGCGGATGCCTTCCGGAAACTGGTGGCGGGCTGCTTTGAGCGCTGATTGGCAGCAGGGCGGTTTCGGCATCTACGTGCATTGGCCGTTCTGCGCGGCGAAATGCCCCTATTGCGACTTCAACTCTCATGTCTGGGCTGAGGTGGATCAGGCCCGGTGGCGGGACGCTCTGGTCGGCGAGGTGGCGCGGGTCGCCGGGGAGGTGCCGGGGCGGGTCGTCTCGACGGTGTTCTTCGGGGGCGGCACGCCGAGCCTGATGCCGCCCGAGACGGTCGGCGCGGTGCTGGAGGCCGTGCGGACGGGCTGGCCGGTGGCGAACGATCTGGAGGTGACGCTGGAGGCGAACCCGACCTCGGTCGAGGCGGGACGGTTCCGGGGGTTCGCCGATGCGGGCGTGAACCGGGTGTCGGTCGGGTTGCAGGCGCTGAACGATGCGGATCTGGGGCGGCTGGGCCGGCTTCATTCGGCGGCGGAAGGACGCGCGGCCTATGAGTTGGCGCGGGAGGTGTTCCCGCGGGTGAGTTTCGATCTGATCTATGCGCGGCAGTTCCAGTCTCTGGCCGATTGGCGGGCGGAACTGCGGGAGGCGCTGGCGATGGAGCCGGAGCATCTATCGCTTTACCAATTAACCATTGAGGAGGGGACGGCGTTCGGGCGGCTGTTCGAGGCCGGACGGCTGAAGGGGCTGCCGGATGAGGATCTGGCGGCGGATCATTACGAGCTGACGCAGGAGATGTGCGAGGCGGCCGGGTTGCCCGCCTACGAGGTCTCGAATCATGCGGGCGACGGGGCGGAGGCGCGGCACAACCTGATTTACTGGCGCTCGGGCGATTGGGCCGGGATCGGGCCGGGGGCGCATGGGCGGCTGACGGTCAACGGGACGCGCTATGCGACGGAAGCGGCCCGGGCGCCCGGGGACTGGCTGAGGCGGGCCGAGGCGGGATCGGAGGAGACGGTGCGGACGGCGCTGAGTGATCGGGAGCGGTTCGTAGAGCTGCTGCTGATGGGTCTTCGGGTGTCGGATGGGGTTGATCTGGGACGCCTGCAAGGTTTTTCCGGCGACGTATTTCAAATCAACATCAAAGGGTTAGAGAGTATCGGCCTGATCAAGCGCCGTGATGGTCGCCTGCGGCTGACCCGGCAAGGGCGACCGGTGCTGAACGGCGTATTGCGGGAGCTGATCCCGGACGAGGCCGTTCAGGTCTGAGAGAGCAGGCGCAGCAGGTCGTCGAGCTGATCGAGGTTTTTATAGTTGAGCGTGACCTTGCCCTGCTCGGGGTTTTTCCCGGGCTGGATCTGGACGGGCATCTTCAGCTGGGCCGAAAGCTCTTTCTCGATCTGGCGGGTGTCGGCGTCTTTCGTCTGAACCTTCTGGACCGGCTTGCGGTCGGGCTTGCTGGCATTGGCCAGCGTTTCGGTCGCGCGGACGGAGAGGCCGTCGCGGATCACCCGGCGGGCGAGGGCTGAGGGATCATCCGCCGTGATCAGCGCACGGGCGTGGCCGGCGCTGAGGTCGCCGCGGGCGACAAGGGCCTGGATATCGTCCGGTAGGGTTAACAACCGCATGAGGTTGGCGATGTGGCTGCGGCTTTTGCCGAGAATCTTCGACAGTTCTTCCTGGGTATGGCCGAAGCGGTCGACCAGTTGCTTGTAGCCGGCGCCTTCGTCGATCGCGTTGAGGTCGGAGCGCTGGATGTTCTCGATGATCGCGAGTTCCAGCGTTTCGGTGTCGCCGAGTTCGCGGATGACGACCGGCACTTCGTGCAGCTGGGCGATCTGGGCGGCGCGCCAGCGGCGTTCACCCGCGACGATCTGGTAGCCGTCGCCGTAGGGACGGACGATGATGGGCTGGATGATGCCGCGTTCGCTGATCGAGGCGGCGAGGTCGTCCAGCGCCTCTTGGTCGAAGCGGCGGCGGGGCTGGTCGGGGTTCGGCGCGATCTGGTCGATCGGGAGCGTCGTGTCGGAGCGCGTGGGGGTTTGCGCGTCATCTTCGGGCAGTTCGGCCATCAAGGCGGACAGGCCGCGGCCGAGGCCGCGGGCTTTGCCGGGTTTCTTGCTCATGCGGGGGTCTTTTCAGCGTTGAGGTGTTCAGTGTGGCGCTTGACCAGTTCGGCGGCGAGCGCGCGGTAGGATTCGCTGCCCTTCGATTGGGGGTCGTATTGCAGGACCGGGAGCGAGAAGGACGGCGCCTCGGACAGGCGGACGTTGCGGGGGATTACGGTGTCGAAGACGAGATCGCCAAGGGTGTCGCGGGCGTCGGATTCGACCTGCTGGGCGAGGCGGTTGCGGCCGTCGAACATGGTCAGGACGACGCCTTCGATCCGGAGAGTGGGGTTTGCCGAGGCGCGGATTTCGCGGACGGTCAGCATGAGTTGGGAGAGGCCTTCGAGGGCGAAGAACTCGCTTTGGAGCGGCACGAGGACGCTGTGGGCGGCGACCATCGCGTTGAGCGTCAGCATGTTGAGCGAGGGCGGGCAGTCGATCAGGATGACGTCGTGCTTGTCGCGCCACTTGGGGTCTCGGTCGATGGCTTGTTTGAGGAGGACGAGCCTGTCTTTGCGGGTGCCGAAGTCGATGTCAGCAGAGCTGAGATCGGTCGTGGAGGGCAGGATCGAGAGGCCCTCGACGCTGCTTTGGACTACGGCCTCTGACAGGGGCGTGTCGCCGTTGAGGACGTCGTAGGTGGTGTGCTTGCGATCCGACGGCGCGATGCCAAGGCCGGTGGACGCGTTGCCCTGGGGGTCGATGTCGAGGATCAGGGTGGCGCGGTTCCGTTCGGCCAGCGCGGCGGCGAGGTTGACGGCAGTCGTGGTCTTGCCGACGCCGCCCTTCTGGTTGGCGATGGCGACGATGCGCGACTGGAGGCGGTCAACCGGTTTCGACACGTTTGAGGTCTCGGATCTTGAGGAGGGTGCCTTGGGGGTCCGTGGTACTTGGGTGCTGGTCCAGATGGAAGGTCCAAAATGCGCGCGCTTCGGCGAGTTCGTGCTGGGCGGTGCGGCCTTTGGGGAAGAGGAAGGTGGTGTCAGGGGTGGCGTGGGGGGCTGCGAGGGTGAGGAGGTTGGTTAATGGGGCAAGGGCGCGGGCGGTTATGAGGTCGGCTTTCAGGGGCGCGACATCCTCGATGCGTTTGGCGTGGATGGTGATGGGGAGGCTGAGGGTTTGGGCGGCGTGGCGTAGGAAGGCGGCCTTGCGCTGGTCGGATTCGATGAGATGGGTGGGGGCCTTGGTGAGGATGGCGAGGACGATGCCAGGGAGGCCAGCGCCGGAGCCCAAGTCGGCGTAGATGTTGGGTTTTATATCTAGATGTTGGGCTAGCTGGGCCGAATCCTCGATATGTCGTGTGTAGAGGTCGGCCTCGGTGGTGCGACCGATGAGGTTGATGCGCTTGTTCCATTTGAGAAGGAGGGCGGCGTAGGTCCTCAGCGCCTCCTCTGTTTCACGTGAAACATTCATCAGGAGGCGCGTTTCAGTCCTTGCTGGCGGACCTTTGCAAGGATCAGCGTGAGCGCGGCGGGAGTCATCCCGTCGATGCGGCTGGCTTGGGAGATGTCGGCGGGGCGCGCCAAGTTCAGCTTTTCGCGAAGCTCATTGGAGAGACCGTCGATGCCGGTGTAGGTGAAATCCGTGGGAATCTTGATCGCCTGGTCACGCTCGAGCGCGGCGAGATCCTTGGCCTGCCGATCGAGGTATGGCGCGTAAAGGGCGTCGCGTTCCAGCTGCTCGGCGGTGGCCGCGTCAATGGATGTTAGGTCCGGATCCAACGCGGTGAGCATGCCGAATGTGACCTTAGGGAGGCCAAGCGCCTCGAACGCAGAGCGCACTGGGCCATCTGGATTAAGGTCAGCGCCGGCTTTGGCCAAGGCGCGGGAGGTCAACGGTGTGTCTTCCAGTTGTGTGCGGCCTTTCGTGAGCCGCTGCATCTTGGTGTCGAAATGCTGGATGCGCTCGACCGACACCACGCCAATGGATTGGCCGAGGGGCGTTAGGCGTTGGTCGGCGTTGTCGGCGCGAAGATGGAGACGGTATTCTGCGCGAGAGGTGAACATGCGGTAGGGTTCGAGGACGCCCTGCAAGGTCAGGTCGTCGATCATGACGCCGATATAGGAAGTCTGACGTTCAAAGATGATCGGCTCGGCCCCTTGTAGACGGCGGGCGGCGTTGATCCCGGCGACGAGGCCTTGGGCGGCAGCCTCTTCGTATCCCGTGGTTCCGTTGATCTGGCCGGCGAAATAGAGGCCGGTGATTGCGTGCAGTTCGAGAGTGGCGTGCAGACCGCGAGGATCGAAGTAGTCGTATTCGATCGCGTAGCCGGGCTGTTCGATCACCGCGTTCTCGAGGCCGCGAATCGAGTGGATATAGGCGTGCTGCACATCTTCCGGCAGGGAGGTCGAGATGCCGTTGGGATAGATCGTATCCGTGTCGAGCCCCTCGGGTTCCAAGAAGATCTGGTGGGAGTCCTTGCCCGCGAACCGCACGATCTTGTCCTCGATGGACGGGCAATAGCGCGGGCCCTTGCCGTCGATATGGCCGCCATACATCGCGGAGCGGTGCAGATTGTCGCGGATGATCTGATGCGTCTGCGCGTTGGTTTCGGTGATGCCGCACTGGATCTGACGGCAAGCGAGCGCATCGGTGAGCGTCGAGAAGAAGACCGGATCTGCGTCGCCGTCTTGCATCGCAAGGCTGGACCAGTCGATGGTACGGCCGTCTAGGCGGGGTGGGGTGCCGGTTTTCAGGCGGCCCCTGCTGAGGTCGAGATCGGCGAGGCGTGCGGCGAGGCGGTTCGACGGATCGGCGTGCATCCGTCCGCCGCCGAAGGACCGGTCACCGATATGGATCTTGCCAGCAAGAAACGTGCCAGCGGTCAGGATCACGGCGTCGGCGGACAGGTCAGAGCCGTCGGCGAGGCTGATTCCCCGGATTAGGTCATTCTCGACGATAAGGTCCGTAACCTCGCCTTCGACGACATCGAGATTCTCCTGTCCATCGACCAGGGTCTGGATGGCCGCCGCATAACGGCTGCGGTCGGATTGGGCGCGGGGGCCCTGGACGGCGGGACCTTTCGATCGGTTCAGGAGGCGGAACTGGATGCCTGCGTAGTCCGCCGCGCGGCCCATCACCCCATCGAGCGCATCGATTTCCCGCACGAGATGGCCCTTGCCGATACCACCGATGGCCGGATTGCAGGACATTTTCCCCAGATCGGATCGGCGCAAGGTCACGAGCGTTGTCGCCACACCCATGCGGGCCGCGGCGCAGGCGGCCTCGACCCCGGCATGGCCGGCGCCGATGACGATGAGGGTCGGGCGATGTTTCACGTGAAACCTCTATTTGCCGATGCAGAAGCTCGAGAAGATATCGTCAAGAACGTCGTCCGGGACAACCCGCCCGATCAGCCGATCGAGTCTGAAGATCGCGGAGCGGATGCTTTCGGCGATAATCTCTTCACCGTCAAGGCCGTCACGTCCTGTGATGGCGTCGTCCAGATCCGCGGCGGCGGCGGCGATCGCATCCCTGTAGCGATCCCGCAGGAGCCAGGTCTGGCCGAGGTCGACGGGACGGAGGCGTTCGGCGACCACTGCGATCAGCTGCTCCACGCCTTCGCCGGTCAGCCCCGAGACGTTGAGGTCGCGCGACCCGCCGAGGTCGGCCTTTGGTCCGACGATCAGATCCTGGGGGCGGGGGGGAATTTGCGGGTCGGCGCCTTCGGGGAGGAGGTAGATCCTGAGGTCTGCCGTATCCGCCGCATTGCGGGCCCGGGCGACGCCGATGGATTCCACCTCGTCGTCCGTGTCGCGCAGGCCCGCCGTATCGCGCAGGATGATCGGCAGACCTTTCCAGTCGAGGAAGGTTTCGACGACGTCGCGGGTCGTCCCGGGGATGGCCGAGGTGATCGCCGTTTCCCGACCGGTCAGCGCGTTCAGAAGCGTCGACTTGCCGGCATTGGGTGGCCCGAGGATGACCACGGAATATCCGTGGCGCAGGCGGTCGGACGATTGGGCGGATTGCGCGATGGATTTGAGATCGTCGTGCGTCTTCGACAACAGCGCCTTGGCCTCAGACCAGGTATCCTCCGGCACGTCTTCTTCGGAGAAATCGATCACCGCTTCGATCAGCGAGAGCGCCTTGATCAGATCGGCCCGCCAGGTGGCGATCTTGTCGGAGAGCTGGCCGGACAGGACGCTCATCGCTTGACGGCGCTGGAGGTCGGTTTCGGCGTCGATCAGGTCTGACAGCGCCTCGACCTGAACCAGATCGAGGCGGTCGTTTTCGAGGGCCCGGCGGGTGAATTCCCCCGGCTCGGCGGCACGCAGATCCGGCATCCGATCCAGGGTGGCCAGCATTGCTTTGACCACTGCGATGCTGCCATGACATTGAAATTCAACGATATTTTCGCCTGTGAAGCTGCCCGGCGCCGGAAAGGACAACAGGAGCCCCTGATCGATGACTGATCCGTCCGGCACGCGGAACGTCCTGAGTGCCATGGACCGGTCCGACGGCCGATGCCCCGTGATGTGTTCCGCCGCAGCAAACGCAACGGGCCCCGACACGCGGATGACGGCGAGCCCTGCCTTGCCCGGCGCGGTCGAGAGGGCATAGATCGTGGACATGCGCCCGCCCCCTATCGCGTGGACGTCAGGTGTTCATCGAATCGAAGAACTCCGCATTCGTCTTGGTCTGCTTGAGCTTCGATATCAGGAATTCGATGGCATCGGTCGTGCCCATCGGGTTCAGGATGCGGCGGAGAACGTAGGTCTTCTGAAGGTCGATCTTGTCGACCAGCAGGTCCTCTTTCCGTGTGCCGGATTTGAGGATGTCCATCGCCGGGAAGACGCGCTTGTCGGCGACCTTGCGGTCGAGCACGATCTCGGAGTTGCCGGTGCCCTTGAACTCTTCGAAGATCACCTCGTCCATGCGACTGCCGGTATCGATCAGGGCGGTGGCGATGATGGTGAGCGAACCGCCTTCCTCGATATTCCGGGCGGCCCCGAAGAAGCGCTTGGGGCGCTGCAGGGCGTTGGCGTCGACACCGCCGGTCAGGACCTTGCCCGAGGACGGGACGGTCGTGTTGAACGCACGGCCGAGGCGGGTGATCGAGTCGAGCAGGATCACGACGTCGCGCTTGTGTTCGACCAGGCGCTTGGCCTTTTCGATCACCATCTCGGAGACGGCAACGTGGCGCGTTGCGGGTTCGTCGAAGGTGGAGCTGACGACCTCACCCTTGACCGAGCGCTGCATGTCGGTGACTTCTTCCGGCCGCTCGTCGATGAGTAGGACGATGAGGTAGCATTCCGGGTGGTTCGCCTCGATCGAGGAGGCGATGTTCTGGAGCAGCACCGTCTTACCTGTCCGCGGCGGGGCAACGATCAGAGAGCGCTGGCCTTTGCCGATGGGTGCGACGAGGTCGATGATGCGGGCGGAGCGGTCCTTGATCGTGGGATCGTCGATTTCCATCGTCAGCCGTTCATCGGGGTAGAGCGGGGTCAGGTTGTCGAAGGCGACTTTGTGCTTGGCTTTCTCCGGGTCTTCGAAATTGATCTTTTCGACGCCGACCAGGCAGAAATAGCGTTCGCTGTCGTTCGGTTCCCGGATGACGCCTTCGACCGTGTCGCCGGTGCGGAGGGAGAACTGGCGGATCATGTCGGGCGAGACATAGATGTCGTCGGGGCCCGGCAGGTAGTTCGCCTCGGGCGAGCGGAGGAAGCCGAAGCCGTCCTGCAGAACCTCGAGCACGCCGTCGCCGCCGATGATCCATTCCTCATCCGCGCGTTCGCGCAGGATCGAGAACATCATCTCGCCCTTGCGCATGGTCGAGGCATTCTCGATCTCGAGCTCTTCGGCCATGGCGAGGAGGTCTTTGGGGCTTTTCGCCTTGAGATCGGCGAGGTTCAGGCGGTTCTGGCTCATGGAAAATGGTCCTTGGGCGCCGGGTGGCGCAACGGGCAGGGAAAAATCTAAACGCGGTGAAGCGAGCGCCAGGACTGGCGTCGATCACGGCAGATAGGGGCTTACGGGATTTATGTCAATCGGTCGCAGGTCAGACCGGTTTGACGATGACCGAGATGACGATGACGATCATCAGAAGCGTCGGCACCTCGTTCGCGATCCGGTAGCTGCGGCCGGGCAGAGCCCCGTCGCCGCTTGCGATCTTCTTGCGGTGGGCCGCCAGCCAGCCGTGCATCCCCGACATCGCAATCACGGCCGCGGCCTTGACCCAGGGCCAGACAGAGCCCCAGTCGATCATGCCAGGCGTGGCGACCATCAGAAGGCCGAAGATCCAGCTGGCGATCATGGCCGGGTTCATGATGATCTTCAGGAGCTTGCGCTCCATGCGCTGGAACATCTCATCCGTTGGCGTGCCGCGTTCGACCTCTTCCATGTGATAGACGTAGAGCCTTGGCAGATAGAACATCGCGGCCATCCAGGCGATGATCGAGATAACGTGGAGCGCTTTGATCCAGGGATAGAGCGAGACGAGCATTCAGGTCCTCCTGGCCGCCTTAATCAATTATAAAGAAAGAGATGAAAAGATGGAGTGATAGTAGGTCGCCACTTTCCTGTGGAACCACGGATCGCCCACAAAGCTGTCCACGCCGGAGGATGTGTGCGTGAATTGCTCCAGATGGAATTCGGTATCCGCTAATACCTTGTTAACGAATATGAATTTACCTTCATCCCGGCGCTGGTTCTGTTGATAAGCTGTTGGTTTTCTCGCAACAGGCAGGGGTATTCAGGATTGCGCTTTATGCTTGTCCCTCTGTGGGGTTTCCCGCCGTGATTTGTGTAACAGGTGTGTGACAGCGGGTCGGCCGGTCAGTCAGGGCGATCGCCGACAGGCTATCGGTTGATCTCCCCCCGACTTTCCCACAGAGCTATGCCCATGACGCCGCCTCTTGTCCTTGCCTCCGGGTCCGCGATCCGCGCGCAGCTTTTGCGCAATGCGGGGCTTGAGTTCGAGGTGCTGCCGGTGCGGATCGACGAGGAGGCCGTGCGTGCGGCGATGGTCGCCGAAGGCGCGCCGGGGCGCGACATCGCGGATGCGCTGGCCGGGATGAAGGCGCGGAAGGCGGCGGAGAAGGCGCCGGGCGCGCTGGTTCTGGGATGCGATCAGGTTCTGGAAAGCGGCGGGCAGGTCTTCGGCAAGGCGGAGACGCGGGACGAGGGGCGCGATCAGCTGCGGCTTTTGCGGGGGCAGCGGCATTCTCTTCTGTCGGCGGCGGTTCTGGTCGAGGACGGGCGCGAGGTCTGGCGCCATGTGGGGGTGGCCCGGATGGCGATGCGGGATTTCTCGGATGCGTATCTGGATGCGTATCTGGACCGGACCTGGGAGGAGGTTCGGCACAGCGTCGGCTGTTATCAGATCGAAGGGGAAGGGGTGCGTCTAATGGGCCGGGTTGATGGCGATTACTTTTCCATTCTCGGGCTGCCCCTGGTGGAGTTGCTGAATTACCTGTCGGTGCGCGGGGTGATCGCGACATGAGTGCGCGGGTGCCTTTGGCGGGTGTTGTCGGTGCGCCAGTCGGGCATTCGCTGTCGCCACGGCTGCACGGGGCCTGGCTGTCGCGATACGGGATCGCCGGGCATTACGTGCCGTTCCATGTGGCGCCGTCGGATTTCGAAGAGGCGCTGCGTGCGATGCCCAAGATGGGAGTCGTGGGCGTCAACGTGACCATCCCCCACAAGGTTGCGGCGCTGGAGCTGGCGGATAAGGCCAGTGACGCCGCGCGGGCGATCGGGGCGGCGAATATGCTGACCTTCGGCGCCGATGGTTCGGTCGAGGCTGAAAACACCGATCATTACGGGTTCATGGCGAACCTGCGGGCCGGAGCACCCGATTGGCGGGCTGCGGGAACCCGGGCGTTGGTTCTGGGCGCGGGCGGTGCGGCGCGGGCGGTTCTTTATGCCCTGTGCGAGGCGGGGGTTGCGGAGATCTATCTGGTCAATCGGACGCGTGAGACCGCGGAACGATTGGCGGAGGTATTCGTCGATCCGGTGCGGGTCGCGCCGTGGGAGGATGCGAGCGATCTGTTGGGCGCGGTCGATCTGGTTGTCAATACGACGTCACTTGGGATGACGGGACAGCCGCCACTGACATTTCCGCTGGATGGATTGCGAGCGGGACAGGTCGTGACCGATCTGGTCTACGCGCCGTTGGAGACAGAGCTTTTGCGGGCCGCGCGGGCGGCCGGGGCGATGGCGGTCGACGGGTTGGGGATGCTATTGCATCAGGCTGTCCCGGCCTTCGAGCGGTGGTTCGGACAGAGACCGGACGTGGACGAGGATCTGCGCCGGACGGTTCTGGGATGACGGTCAAGCTGGGTCTGACCGGATCCATCGGGATGGGAAAGTCGACGACCGCGGCGATGTTCGCCGAGGCGGGCGTTCCTGTCTGGGATGCGGATGCGGCGGTGCATCGGCTTTATGCAGCAGGCGGGGCGGCGATTGGGCCGGTTGGCGAGGTCTTTCCCTCTGCGATCGAGGATGGGGCGGTCAGCCGGGAGCGGCTGAAGGAGATCATCGCGGGTGATCCGGGTGCGCTGGGCCGGATCGAGGCGATCGTGCATCCGCTGGTGGCGCAGGACCGGGCGCGGTTTCTGGCCGGGGCGGAGGCGCCGGTGGTGCTGTTCGATATCCCGCTTTTGTTTGAGACGGGGGCGGATGCGTGGCTGGACAAGGTGATCGTCGTCACCGCGTCGGCAGAGGAACAACGCCGCCGGGTTCTGGAGCGGGGCACCTTGAGCGCGGCGGAGTTCGATGCCATCCTCGCCAGGCAAATGCCCGACGCAGAGAAGCGGGCGCGCGCCGATTTCGTGATCGAGACGAAGAGCATGGATCACGCGCGGCGCCGGGTGGCGGAGATCCTTGAGGAGCTGGGCTGGAATGCGTGAGATCGTTCTGGATACGGAAACCACGGGGTTCGAGCCCGATGACGGCGACCGGATTGTCGAGATCGGCGCGGTCGAGTTGATTAACCACGTGCCGACGGGCGGGACGTTTCACAAATATATCAACCCCGAACGCGCGATGCCGCAGGAGGCGTTCGAGGTGCATGGGCTGGGGGACGAGTTCCTGGCCGACAAACCGAAATTCGCCGACGTGGCGGATGATTTTTTGGGGTTCATCGGTGACGCAAAACTCGTCATCCACAATGCTGCCTTCGACATGAAATTCCTGAATGCGGAGCTGGGCTGGGCGAAGCGGCGGCTTTTGCCGATGGATCAGGCCGTGGATACTCTGGCGATTGCGCGGAAGCGGTTTCCGGGGGCGCCGGCCTCGCTCGATGCGCTGTGCCGGCGGTTCGGGATCGACAATTCTGCGCGGACGCTGCACGGCGCGCTTCTCGACAGTGAGATCCTCGCGGATGTCTATCTGGAGCTGATCGGGGGGCGGCAGCCGGATTTCGGGTTGGCCGAAGCGGCGTCGAGCGGACCGGTTGCAGAGGGGTCGGCGTGGCGTCCCCCTCCGCGGGCAACGCCCTTGCCGTCGCGTCTGACGGAGGACGAGGCTGCCGCCCATACTGCTTTTGTCGAGCAGCTGGGCGACGAGGCCTTGTGGCGTAAGCTGGGTTAGGCGTCTGCCGTTTTCTGCTTTTTCTGATCGGCGACCCGGCGGGCGATTTCCTGGCGGTAGAGCGCGAGGAAGTCGATCGTTTCGAGGTTGAAGGGCGGGAAGCCGCCATCGCGGGTGATGTCGCTGATGATCCGGCGCAGGAACGGGAAGAGCAGGCGCGGGCATTCGATCAGCAGGTAGGGGTGCAGCTGTTCTTCCGGCAGGCCCTCGATCATGAAGACGCCGGCATATTCGATCTCGAGCAGGAAGAGCGTCTCCTCCGTGCCCTTCGACTTGGACGTGACGCTGAGCTTCATCACGACTTCGTACTGGTTGTCACCGCCCCGGCGGTGGGCGTCGAGCTTGACCTGGACGGTGACCTCGGGCTGGATTTCGCCCTGCAGGCTTTTCTGCGCCATTACGTTTTCAAACGAGAGGTCGCGGATATACTGCGCCAGGATCCGCTGGCGGACCTGCGGTTTGTCGCCGGTTTGGGCGGCGGCTTCGGTGTTAGGCGCGTCGGTGCCGTTTTCGGCCATGGGAAAGCTCCGGTTTCTGCGGTTCGCGCCCTGTTAGCAGAGCGGAGCGGGCTGCTTCAATGGCGTGTCCAGCCTGAAGGGCGGTGTGTCGGCTGTTGTTCCGGGGGAACTTCCGTGAAGTCACCGTCGATCACCTCGTCCCGGGGCTGGCGGGGCTGCGGGCTGCCAGCGACATAAACCCGCATCTTCTGGCGGAGGAGATCGAACGCTTTGCGCTGCACTGGCGGGGCCAGCAGAAGGAAGCCGACCGTATCCGTGAAGAACCCCGGGGTGAGGAGGAGCGCACCGGCGACAAGAACCATCGCCCCCCGGACAAGTGGTTGAGACGGATCGGAATAATCCGAGAAAGACCGGCGCAGATCGTTCAGCACCGCACGTCCCTGACTGCGGACGAGGTAGGTGCCCGCGATGGCGGTGAGAACGACGATCAGGAGCGTCGGCCAGGTGCCGATCCATCCGCCAACCTCAATGAACAGAAAGATTTCGACGATGGGGATGATGATGAAGAGAAGCAGCAGTGGCATGTCGTCGCTAACCGGTGATGATCGCGGCTGTGGACCTTGTACCGCGCAGGCCCTACATAAGTGTGTGGAGGCAGTGATGCCATATGTTGCCGTGAAAGAGCGCTGATGAACTCTCCGATCCTTCAACTTCTGGTTCTTGCCGGAATTGCCGTGTTCCTGATCCTGCGCCTGCGCAGCGTCCTTGGCACGCGTGAAGGATATGAAAAGCCGCCGGTTCCTGTGCAGCGGGAAAAGGCGCAGCGCCGCCGGGATTTCGAAGTGATCGAAGGCGGTCCGGACGAGGATATCACGGATCACGTCCCGGATGGGTCGGACAGTGCAAAGGCGCTGATGGCGATGAAGATGGCCGAGCCCGGGTTTTCGCTGACCGAGTTCCTTGGCGGGTCGCGGCAGGCCTACGAGATGATCCTGATGGCGTTCGAGCGCGGCGACCTCGCCGAAATCGAGGACCTGCTGTCGGAGGACGTTTATGCGTCGTTCGCCGAAGTCGTCGAACAGCGCGAGCGCGAAGGTCTGACGATCGAAGCGACATTTGTCGGCGTCGGTGATGTGACGGTGAAGGAAGCGACCTTCGACCGGGAGGCTGGCGTGGGCGAGATCACCGTGCGGTTCCTGGGCGAGCTGACGAGCGTCGTGCGGGATCGCGGTGGCGATATTATCGAGGGTGATCCCAACTCGATCAAGCGCCAGAAAGACGTTTGGACCTTCTCGCGCCGGATGGGCGCCGATGACCCCAACTGGACCCTCGTCGCCACCGGCGAATGAGGCTGGCGGCAGCGCTCGCGATCGGTCTGGGATCGTCGGTGATGGCGGATCCTGCCGTTACGGTGCTGCGATTTTCCGACCTGGAGGGATGGGCTGCCGACGATCACGAGGCGGCGCTTTCGGCGTTTCTTGAAACGTGCGGGGATCTGAACGATCCGGATTGGCTGCCGCTGTGTTCCCTGGCGCGGAGCGGGCCGGGGGCGCGGGCGTTTTTCGAACAGCTCTTTACGCCGGTGCTGGTCGAGGACGGGGTGCCGATGCTTTTCACCGGCTACTTCGAGCCGGAACTCGAGGGGTCGCTGACGCCGGACGAGACGTTCGCCTATCCGATCTATCGCAAACCGCCGGAGATACTCGACGGCGTGCCGTGGCTGACCCGGCAGGAGATCGAGGAGAGCGACGTTCTGGACGAGCGGGGGCTGGAGCTGTTCTGGCTGTCGGACCCGGTCGATCTGTTTTTCCTTCAGGTGCAGGGGTCGGGGCGCATCCGGCTGCCTGATGGGTCTTTGCGCCGAGTCGGGTATGGGGGGAAGAACGGGCGGGAGTACAGCTCGGTCGGGTTGGAGCTGGTGCGGCGTGGTCTGTTCGAGGCGCATGAGGTGTCGGCGGCCACGATCCGGAACTGGGTGCGGGATAACCCCGAGGAGGGGCGTGCCTTGCTGCAGGTAAACGAAAGCTACGTGTTCTTCCGGCCGGTCGATGACGTGCCGCCGGAGAAGGGGCCGCTGGGGGCGATGAACCGTTCGGTGACCGAGATGCGGTCGGTTGCCGTGGATCCGGAATACGTTCCGCTGGGCGCCCCGGTCTGGATCGAGAAGGAGGGGGCCGATCCGATGCGGCGTCTGATGATCGCCCAGGATACCGGATCGGCGATCAAGGGGGCGCAGCGCGCGGATATCTTCTTTGGCACAGGCGAAGAGGGGGGCCGCGCGGCTGGCCGGATCCGGGATGGCGGGCGGATGGTCGTTCTGCTGCCGATCCAGCGCGCCTATGCCATGGCGGATGCCGTCCGGCGATGAGGAAGCCGCGCAACCTCAGCCCCGAGGAGCGCGCGTTGTGGGAGAGTGTCGCGCGACGGGCGACTCCGCTGGAGAAGGCGCGGTCGGCGCTGCCTGAACCGAAGGCGGTTGCGGCGTCGGCCCGAACGCGGTCGGCGGAAGCTGCCACGGCGATTCCGCCGTTCGAGATCGGGTCGAAGACGAACGGAGCGACGGTGCGGACCGATCTGGCGCCAAGCGTTTCGGATCGGTTGGCGACGGCGCCGGTTCAGATGGATCGCAAGGCGTTCCGGAAGATGAGCCGGGGCAAGCTGGACCCGGATGCGCGGATCGATCTGCACGGGATGACGCTGGATGAGGCGCATCCCGCGCTGATCTCGTTCATCCTGTCAGAACAGGCGCGGGGGTCGCGGTTGGTGCTGGTGATTACCGGCAAGGGTCGCGCGCGCGCGCCCGAGCAACGTGGGGTTCTGCGGCGTCAGGTGCCGCACTGGCTGCGGATGGCGCCGGTCGGGCAGGCCGTGCTTGAGATCCGCGAGGCGCATTTGAAGCACGGCGGGAGCGGCGCGTTCTACGTGTATCTGCGCCGCTCCCGTTGATCAGAAGTCGAGGTTTTCGACGGACAGCGCGTTCTGCTGAATGAACTCTCGCCGGGGTTCGACCACGTCGCCCATGAGCTTGGTAAAGAGGTCGTCGGCCTCGGCCACGTCATCAACCTTCACCTGCAGGAGCGTACGCGCGTCGGGATCCAGCGTGGTCTCCCAGAGCTGATCCGGATTCATCTCTCCCAAACCTTTGTAGCGCTGCAGCGAGAGGCCCTTTTCGCCCTCTTCGAGGATCGCGTCGAGCAGGTCGAGCGGGCCGTGGATCAGCTGGCGCCGATCCTTGCGGTGGAGCGTGGCGGGCTTGCCGTAGATTTCCTGCAGCGATTCCGTGAAGGACCCGGTACGGCGCGCCTCGCCCGAACGGAGGACGGGGCCGTCGAGGGTGCGGATCTCTTCCACCCCGCGCAGGATACGGGCGAGGCGGATGCCGCGATCCTGGGTGATGCGGCCTTGCCAGCCGCGTTCGTATTCCAGCGCGATGAGGTCGAGGCGGCGCGCGACGCGGTCAGCGACGCCTTGCAGATCCCGATCAATGGCGCCGGGGACGAAGGCGCCCGCGATGGCGGCCTGTTCGAGGATATGGCGCGGGTAGTGCGTCGGGAAGGCGTCGAGGACGCGGCGAAGCTGGCGGGCCTCGTTCACAACGCGACGCAGGTCGGCGCCGGTGATCTCTTGCCCGTCGCCGAGTTGAAGCATCGCGCCGTCGACGCCCTGGTCGATGAGGTAATCCTGCATCTCGGCCTCGTCCTTGAGGTAGACCTCGGACTTGCCGCGCGAGACTTTGTAGAGCGGCGGCTGCGCGATGTAGAGGTAGCCGCCTTCGATCAGCTCGGGCATCTGACGGAAGAAGAACGTCAGAAGCAGCGTTCGGATATGGGCGCCGTCGACGTCCGCATCGGTCATGATGACGATCTTGTGGTAACGCAGCTTGGAAATGTCGAATTCGTCCCGGCCAATGCCCGTGCCGAGCGCCATGACCATGTTACCGATTTCCTGAGAGCCAAGCATCCGGTCAAACCGGGCGCGTTCGACGTTCAGGATCTTGCCCTTCAGCGGGAGGATCGCCTGTGTGCGCCGATCCCGGCCCGTCTGGGCGGAGCCGCCGGCGCTGTCGCCCTCGACCAGGAAGATTTCGGTATTCGCAGGATCCTTGTCGGAACAATCCTTCAGCTTCGAGCTGAGGAAGTTCATGTCCATCGGGTTCTTGCGGCGGGTCAACTCGCGCGCCTTGCGGGCGGCTTCCCGCGCGAGGGCGGCTTCGACGATCTTGCCGACGATCTGCCTGGCTTCGGTCGGGTTTTCTTCCAGCCATTCGGCGAGCTTTTCGTTCACCAGGTTTTCGACCGCCGGGCGCACCTCGGACGAGACGAGCTTGTCTTTCGTCTGGGAGCTGAACTTGGGGTCGGGCACCTTGACGGAGAGGACGCAGGTCAGACCTTCGCGTGCGTCGTCGCCGGTGAAGTTGACCTTTTCCTTCTTCGCGATGCCGCTGTCGGAGGCATAGCGGGTCAGCGTGCGGGTCAGCGCGCCGCGGAAGCCCGCCATATGGGTGCCGCCATCGCGCTGGGGGATGTTGTTGGTGAAAGGAAGGACGGTTTCGTGGTAGCTGTCGTTCCACCACATCGCGACCTCGACACCGATATCGTCGCGGGTGCCTTCGATGAAGATCGGTTCCGGGATCATCGGGTGCTTGTGCCGGTCGAGGTATTTGACGAATTCCCTGACACCGCCTTCGTAGAACAGTTCGCTCTCGAGCGGTTCCGCCGGGCGTTCGTCGCGCAGGAGGATGCGGACGCCGGAATTGAGAAAGGCCAGTTCGCGCAGGCGCTTTTCCAGCGTCTCGAACGAGTAGTTCAGGTCACTGAACGTGTCGGTCGAGGCGAGGAATCGGACCTCGGTTCCGGTGCGGTCGGTTTCGCCCAGCACTTCGAGGTGCTTGGTCGTGAAGCCGCCTTCGAACCGGGCGACGTGTTCCTTGCCCTCGCGCCAGATGCGCAGTTCCAACCAGTCGGAGAGCGCGTTGACGACCGAGACGCCGACGCCGTGGAGGCCGCCGGAGACCTTGTAGGAATTGCTGTCGAATTTCCCGCCCGCGTGGAGCTGGGTCATGATGACCTCGGCCGCGGAAACGCCCTCCTCCTCGTGGATGCCCACGGGGATGCCGCGACCGTTATCGGACACGGAAACCGAGCTGTCGGCGTGGATCGTGACGCTGACATGGGTGGCGTGGCCGGCGAGCGCTTCGTCGATACCGTTATCGACGACCTCGTAGACCATGTGGTGCAGGCCGGAGCCATCGTCGGTGTCGCCGATATACATACCGGGACGCTTTCGGACCGCTTCTAACCCTTTGAGAACTTTGATAGAATCTGCGCCGTACTCTTCTGGCGACGGGGTGGCTTCAGCCATACTCGACAATCCGTCCTGATTTTTTGAGTTTATACGATTTCTGGGGGAGGTTGTCACGCGAACGCCCCAGATTTTGTGGTGTCGGGTGCTGTCTGTGACCCTTTGGATATGGTTGTCCGGGGGGCGTGTCGCAAGGGGTGTCAGGCGGGGCGGATTTCGGAGGTTCCGGCGGTTTCGGTGACTTCCAGATGCTGGGCGCGGGGGCCCAGATCGGTGAAGAGTTCCGGGCCGGTGCCGGTCATCCAGGCCTGGGTGCCGAGGGCCGTGATTTCGTCATAGAGCGCGGCGCGGCGGCTGGCGTCGAGATGGGCGGCCACCTCATCGAGGAGGAGGATCGGCGGGGTGCCGAGGCGGGCGGTCAGCGCGCGGGCATTGGCGAGGATGAGCGAGAGGAGGAGGGCCTTTTGTTCGCCGGTGGAACAGTCGCGGGCGGGGATGCCTTTGGCGGCGAAGGTGGCGTCGAGATCGGCGCGGTGGGGGCCGACGAGGGTGCGGCCTGCAGCGAGGTCGCGGGGGCGGCTTTCGGCGAGGGCATGGCGCAACGCCTCTTCCCTCGCTTGCGCGCGCTCATCGTTGAGGGCGAGGTCGGCTGTCGGGAAGGCGGTTTCTGCATTCTGCTGGGCAGAGGCGAGTTCGGCGAGGGCGGCCTGGCGGTTTTCGGTGAGGGCGTGGCCAGCTTTGGCCATGCGCGCCTCGAGCGCGGCATACCAGGCGGGGTCATGGACCTGATCCTTGAGGAGGCGATTGCGTTCGCGCATCGCCTTTTCGTAGTCGAGGACGGCCTGCGCGTGGTCCGGTTCGAAGGACAGCGCGATGCGGTCGAGGAACCGGCGGCGGCCTTCGGCGCCTTCGATCCAGAGCCGGTCCATGGCCGGGATCAGCCAGAGGATGCGAGCGATGCGCCCGAGTGCCGTTTGCGGGGCGGTCTTGCCGTCGATCCTGGTCTGGCGGGCCGTGCTGTTTTCGGACCAGGTTTCGATTTCGTGTGGGTGGCCGCCGTCGATTGTCGCCGTGATTTTCCAGCCGAGCGCTTCGGGGCGGCGCGTCATCTCTTCCGCGGAGGCGCGGCGGAGGCCGCGGCCGGGGGAGAGGAGCGAGATCGCTTCGATGAGATTGGTCTTGCCCGCGCCGTTCGGACCGAAGATCGCGACGGGGCGATTGTCGACCTCGACCACGGCGCGCTTGTGCGAGCGGAAATGGCTGAGGGTGAGATGCTTGACAGTGGTCATGGGCGGCAAATTCCCTTGGCGGAATTTGCTGGAGAGGTCAGACCCGCATGGGCATGACGACGTAGATCGCGCTTTCGTCGCTGCCTTCGCGCATCAGGGCCGGGTCGCCCGAGCCGTTGAACAGGAAGATCGCGTTTTCGCGGTCGACCTGATCGGCGATGTCCTTGAGGTATTTGGCGTTGAAGCCGATCTCGATCTTCTCGTCGGCATAGGCCACCGCGAGTTCTTCTTCCGCGTTGCCGCTGTCGGGGGCGTTGACCGAGAGGATCAGCCGGTCTTCGTCGAGCTGCATCTTGACGGCGCGGGAGCGTTCGGAGCTGACGGTCGCGACGCGGTCGACGGCGCGGGCGAAATCGGCGGCGTCGACTTCGAGCTTGCGGGTGTTGCCCGTCGGGATGACCCGGCTGTAATCGGGGAAGGTGCCGTCGATCACCTTGGACGTCAGGGTGATATCCTGGGTCGCGAAGCGGATCTTGGTTTCCGAGACGGAGACGGCGATCTGGGTTTCGTCGTCGTCCAGAAGCTTGCGAAGCTCGGCGACCGTCTTGCGGGGGACGATGACGCCGGCCATGCCGTCGGCACCGTCGGGCAGAGCCGCGTCGATCCGGGCGAGGCGGTGGCCGTCGGTGGCGACGCAGCGCAGGACCTTGCTGCCGTCGCCGTCGGCCACGTGCATGTAGACGCCGTTGAGGTAATAGCGGGTTTCTTCCGTCGAGATCGCGAATTTGGACTTGTCGAAGAGGCGGCGGAGGACCGGTGCTTCGGCCGAGAAGTTCGTCTCGTAGTCGGACGACGCCATGACCGGGAAGTCTTCCTTGGGCAGGGTGGCCAGTTGGAAGTGGGAGCGGCCTGCCTCGATCGAGAGGCGGCCGGAGGCGCCGTCATCGGCGAGGGTGACGAGCGCCCCGTCGGGCAGTTTGCGCACGATCTCGTTCAGGGTGACGGCGTTGACAGTGGTCGCGCCGGGGCGTTCGACCTGGGCGGGGGCGCGATCCACCACTTCGATATCGAGGTCGGTGGCGCGGAAGGTGACGGTATCGCTGTCCGCTTCGATCAGAACGTTGGCGAGGATCGGGATCGTGTTTCGGCGTTCGACCACGGATTGCGCCTGAGCCACGGCCTTGAGCAAGGCGGCTCTTTCGATACTGATCTTCATGTCCCTGTTCCTATTCTTATGCGCGCCGTCGGCACCGAAGCGGCCGGGACCGCGACGGTAGCCGTTTCCGGCGAAGCCTCAAGGGATTTTTCTTGGGTCGGCGCGACGGCAGGTGGACCTGTTGCGTTCGGATTCTATTCCTCGAGCACGCGGCGCAGATTTTCCAGATCGTCGGCCAGCTGGCTGTCCTTGCTGCGCAGTTCGTCGATGCGCCGGACGCCGTGGATGACCGTGGTGTGGTCGCGTCCGCCGAAGCGCCGCCCGATCTCGGGCAGGGAGCGGGACGTCATCTGCTTGCAGAACCACATGGCGACCTGGCGCGGGCGGGCGTAGTCGCGCTTGCGCTTGGGGCCGATCATGTCGGAGAGGCGGATCGAGTAGTATTCGCTGACCTTGCGCTGGATCTCTTCCACCGTGACCTTGCGTTCGGAGACGCGCAGGATGTCGGCGAGGCAGTCCTGGGCGAGTTCCAGTGTGATCTCGCGGCCGACGAGAGAGGAGAAGGCGAAGAGACGGGTGAGCGCGCCTTCGAGGACGCGGACATTGGTCGAGATGCGGTGCGCCAAGAATTCGAGGACGCCTTCGGCGACGATGACGTCTGGATCGGTCTCGCGATGGACGGCCAGCTTGGACTGCAGGATGCCGAGGCGCAATTCGTAGTCGGTCGGATGGAGGTCGACGACGAGGCCGCATTGCAGGCGCGACTTGATGCGGTCTTCGAGATCCTTGATTTCGCCCGGGGCGCGGTCGCCGGAAATGATGATCTGCTTTCGCTCGTCGATGAGCGCGTTGAAGGTGTGGAAGAACTCCTCCTGGGTGGAGGATTTTCCGGCGATGAACTGCACGTCGTCGACCATCAGCACATCGACCGAGCGGAAGAGGTGCTTGAAGTCCATCATCGTGTTGTCGCGGATGGCGCGGACGAATTCGTACATGAACTTTTCGGCGGAAACGTAATGGACCGTCAGCTCGGGCTTTCGCTGGCGCAGCTCGTGGGCGATGGCGTGCATCAGGTGCGTTTTGCCGAGGCCGACGCCGCCGTAGAGGAAAAGCGGGTTGAAGCTGACCGGGCCGCCTTCGGCGACGCGCTTGGCGGCGGCGTAAGCCAGCTCGTTCGGTTTGCCGACGACGAAACGATCGAAGGTGAAGCGGCCTTCGAGCCCGATACCGTTGGGCGCCGGGTCGGCGGCGGGGGCCGCGGCGCGCTGTTGCGATGTCGCGGTGTTGGCGTTGGCGACGTCGAAGGCGAGGCGGGTGACGCGTTCGCCCGAGCGATTGAGCTGGTAGATGATCTGGTCGGCGAAGTTCTGTGAGACGTAGTTGCCGATGAAGGTGGTCGGCACCCCGAAGGTGCAGACGCCGTCGGTCAGGCCGCGGAATTCCAGAGGTTCGATCCAGTTGGCGAAATGTCCCTGCCCCAAAGTTTGCATAAGCTCATTCCGGACAACTCCCCACTGTTCTTGCGTCATTCCAAAGCCTGTTCCAACTCGTGTTCATTTCAGACAGCACGCTGCCTGTCGCAGCCTTTTGAGGGCCGCTTGCTCCCAACGATCCGGAAGTCCGACGGAAAAGAACAAAACATGCCGGCAGCCCATATGGCCTGCCGAGCGCATCCGAACTCTTAAAGAAGACCTTGCCCGCTTGCGTCCGATCATCTGGACCGCAACAGACATTGATCTTCCCGGACATGACTGCATTGTCGGGCTGCCGCAGCAGCAACCCGTCGCAGATGCGAAGCTGTGACAGTGAACAGGCCCCTAGACCCGCCCTGACCTTGCCTCACCGTGCCGAGAACGTCCTGACCACATTTGCCGGTCCTTTTGTCCCAACCAGCGGGACCAGCTTCAGTCCGCTCTCACCACCATGTCCCCCCAGGACGATGTGAATCGCAGGTGTGAAGCTAGCAATCGGGACAGACGCCTCGCAAGATGAACAACGCGCTTGACGCAAAGATTGGTGCGACGAATCTTAAACTTCGTTACCGATCAACAACTTGCTGCAGTGCCCACAAGAAGGCGCCCTATTACAAAAGAAAAACGCGCCCGCCGGGGCGCGTTCTTTGTGCAACGGTCATGTGACGGATCGTTTAGCCGATCGCCTTCACACGAGCGGAAAGCCGCGACATTTTCCGGGCGGCGGTATTCTTGTGGTAGACGCCTTTCGTGACGCCGCGCATCAGTTCGGGCTGGGCCTCGCGCAGGGCGGCGGTGGCGGCATCCTTGTCGCCGGAGGCGATCGCCTCTTCGACCTTGCGAAGGAATGTGCGGATCCGCGACCGGCGGGCCTTGTTGATCTGGAAACGCGTCTCGTTCTGACGGGCGCGTTTCTTGGACTGGGGTGTGTTTGCCATGTGAGTTCTGTCCCTATGCCGGGGTTGATCTAAAACGCACGTCTCCCCGCCATCCGGAATGCCGGTCGCCGGGACGAATCAAGCCTGGAAAGCGGGCTGCACGCGCATGTCTGGCGGCGGTATCTGGGGCAAAGCGATGTGGGCGTCAAGCCCCTGCGCTATTTATCCCGGAACTGCGCCTCGCGCTTTTCAAGGAAGGCGGCCATGCCTTCCTTCTGGTCCTCGGTCGCGAAGAGCGCGTGGAAGAGGCGGCGTTCGAACAGGATGCCCTCGGACAACGTCGTCTCGTAGCTGCGGTTGACCGCCTCTTTGACGGCCATCGTAGCGATCTGGCTTTTCTCGGCGATCTTGGCGGCGCAGGCGAGCGCCTCTTCCTTGAGCTTCTTGGCCGGGACGACGCGGCTGACGAGGCCGGAGCGTTCGGCCTCTTCGGCATCCATGAAACGGCCGGTCAGGTGCATGTCCATGCTCTTTGACTTGCCGACGAAGCGGGTCAGGCGCTGGCTGCCACCGATCCCCGCGACGACGCCAAGGTTGATTTCGGGCTGGCCGAACTTGGCAGTGTCGGCGGCGATGATGAAGTCGCACATCATCGCAAGCTCGCAACCGCCGCCCAGCGCATAGCCCGCGACCGCGGCGATGATCGGTTTGCGGCAGGCGAGCAGATTGCGGACCTGTTCGCCCATATAGTCATTGGAGAACATGTCGACGAAGGAGCGTTCGGACATCTCGCCGATGTCGGCGCCCGCGGCGAAGGCCTTGTCGGACCCGGTGATGACGATGCAGCGCACCTTGTCGTTCCGGCTGGCATCGCGGACCGCCTCGCCCAGTTCGCCGAGGAGCTTTGAATTGAGCGCATTGAGCGCGTCTGGCCTGTTCAGGGTGATGAGTGCGACGGAATCTTCGATGTCGACGATGATCGTTTCGAACGCCATATGCGCCTCGTTCCGGTTGTCACAAGGTTCGTGCTTAACAGGCGGGGGGGCCGTTTCAAGCTATCTTTGGCAAGTCGGGCAGTAGAAGCTGGACCGGCCGGACTGGACGATCCGCTTGATGGTGCCGGTACAGCCGTCCTTGCGGCAGGGGTCGCCTTCGCGGCCGTAGGCGCGGAAGGCATGCTGGAAATAGCCAAGCTCTCCGTTCGTTTGGCGATGGTCGCGGAGGGAGGATCCGCCGGCCTCGATCGCCTCGGTCAGGACATCGCGAATGATGGGGACAAGCGCCTCGGCCCGTGCGCGAGAGATGTTGCGCGCCAGGCGGCGGGGGCTGAGGCCGGCGCGATGGAGCACCTCGCAGACGTAGATATTGCCAAGGCCTGCGACGATTTTCTGGTCGAGCAGGGCGGATTTGAGTGGCGTGGCCCGGCGGGCGAGCGCGGCTGCGAGCGTTGGACCGTCGAAGGTGTTGCCGAGCGGTTCTGGACCGAGATTGGCGAGAAGGGGATGCGTGTCGATCTGTCTGGTCGGGGCGAGATCCATCATGCCGAAACGGCGGGCATCGTTGAAAGTGACGCGGGTGCCGCGGTCTGTCTCGAGGATGATGTGGTCGTGCTTTTCGGGCGTTGGCTGGTCGTGGACGAACTGGCCTGGCTGCCGTTCGTCGATGAGCATCCGGCCCGACATGCCGAGATGGATCAGAAGCGTTTCGCCGGTATCGAGATCGGCGAGGATGTATTTCGATCGGCGGCGCAGGGTGCGGACGGTGGCACCGGTGAGCCGGTCTGCCATCCTTTCGGGCAGCGGCCAGCGGAGATCGGGGCGCCGGACCTCCGCGCGGGCAATCCGGGCGCCTTCAAGGACGGGCGCGAGACCCCGCCTGACCGTTTCGACCTCGGGAAGTTCCGGCAT
Organism: Aestuariibius violaceus; assembly: GCF_040779325.2. Lineage (NCBI taxonomy): Bacteria > Pseudomonadati > Pseudomonadota > Alphaproteobacteria > Rhodobacterales > Paracoccaceae > Aestuariibius > Aestuariibius violaceus. The sequence continues at coordinate 595,959 of NZ_JBFONT020000001.1, read as the reverse complement.
TTCTGTCCCCGTTTTGCGCGGCCCGTGTCTCCAACGCTGCCCGCAGCTGGCTGGCGCCTGTGACGAATTGGAAGATCTCTGCCCGCCTGTGGGAGGCGAAGAAGAGGCGCAGGATATAGGCGCGGTCGCTTTCGACCGCAACGAGATCGTCCAAGGGCAAGATACGACTGCCGAAGAGGATGGTCGGGACCGAGACATCGTCACGCCCCAGCTTGATCTCGTAGGTCCAGACGAAGAGCAGATACCAGAGGACCACGAGGCCGAGCAGGGAGAGTTCGGTGGTCGACCAGCCGTCGAAGGAGATCTTGGGCGATCGTGCGTCGCCCATGGCGTTCATCTGTCCTGAGGAGCCCATGCTGAAGAGCGTCCAGAGGAGCAGCGTGACAAGAGCGGTCGCCGTCAGCTTGAGGCCGATCGTCGCGCGGTGGCGGTCGCCAAAGCCGGTTTGGACGACGTGGCCGTCACTGCCTGCCCGGGTGGCGAGGCGTGCAAGCTGGAGATCGGTGTTCAGGGTGTTCCTACGGTCGAGCCCGCGGCGCAGGCGGCCCATCTTCGGCAGGTTCACGATGGCCGCGACGATTGCGGCGGCACCAAACGTTATGAGGAAGGCGGTAAGGTCCGACATGGCTGCGCCATCAAGTCCTGCTTTGTGATTTCCCGCGCAAGCCTATATCGGCAGTGGGCGGGAGTAGGGCAGGACCATGGCAAGCGACGAGAAAACCACGCATTTCGGTAACGAGACCGTCCGGGAAAGCGAAAAGGCCGATCGGGTCAGGGGCGTCTTTACCTCGGTAGCATCGCGATACGATGTGATGAACGACGTCATGTCAGCGGGCATCCACCGACTTTGGAAAGACGCGATGATGGATTGGCTCGCGCCGCGGCCGGGGCAGCGTCTGCTGGATGTGGCGGGGGGCACGGGTGATATCGCGTTTCGGTTCCTGAAGCGGGCGAAGGGGGCGAGCGCTGTCGTCCTCGACCTGACCGAGGACATGCTGGCTGCCGGTCGCACGAGGGCGGAGGCGGAAGGCGCGCCGATCGAGTGGATCACCGGCGACGCGATGGCGCTGCCGTTCGAGGATGCGACCTTCGACGTCTACACGATCTCGTTCGGGATCCGGAACGTGACACGGCCCGAGATGGCCCTGTCGGAAGCTTACCGGGTGCTGAGGCCCGGCGGGCGGCTGATGGTTCTGGAGTTCTCGCAGCTACCCAATCCCGGTCTGCAGCGGCTTTATGATCTGTATTCCTTCAATGTCATTCCGCGGATGGGACAGGTCATCGCCAGGGACCGGGACAGCTATCAGTACCTGGTCGAGTCGATCCGTAAGTTCCCCGATCAGGAGCGCTTTCTAGCGATGATCCGCGAGGCCGGATTCGAGAACGCGCGCTACCGGAATCTGTCGATGGGGATCGCGGCCCTTCATTCCGGTTGGAAGCTCTGAATGCGGGGACCGCATAACATCTGGCGCCTGGTGCGGACGGGCGCGACGCTGGAGCGGACGGGTGCGATGAATGTGGTGCTTGATGCATTTCAGGCGCCTGCCTCACTTAGGATCGTGGCGAAGACGCTTGGCTGGCCGTTCAAGTGGGCCGGGCTGAAAGGTGATCCATCGATGCCGCCCGCAACACGGGCGCTGACGGCGCTGGGTCCGGCCTATATCAAGTTCGGTCAGATCCTGTCGACACGCCCCGATGTCGTGGGCGACGAACTGGCACTGCAATTGCGCGTGCTGCAGGACAAGCTGCCGCCGTTCACCCTGGAAGAAGCCCGGAAGACAATCGAAGCTGAGCTTGAGATCCCTGTGGATGAGCTGTTTTCTGAGCTTGGTCCGCCCGTTGCCGCGGCCTCAATCGCGCAGGTTCACAAGGGGCGCGTTGCGGGTGGCGATGGGGCGGTCGCCGTGAAGGTGCTGCGGCCGGGGATCGAGAAGGCGTTTCGCAAGGATATTGACGCGTTCTATCTGGCGGCGTGGATTGTCGAGATTTTCGCGCCCGGGTCGCGCCGGTTGCGCCCCCTTGACGTGATCGAGCATTTCGAGGGCGTCGTGCGGGGGGAACTGGACCTGAGGCTTGAAAGCGCCGCTGCGGCGGAGTTTGCCGCGAATACCGGCAAGGACGATGGGCTGCAGGTGCCGGATGTACGATGGCTTTTGTCGTCACGGCGCGTGATGACGCTGGACTGGGCGGACGGCATCCCTGCCGGCGATGTCGCGGCGATTGATGCCGCGGGACACGATCGGCGGCTTCTGGGCGAGCGGGTGCTGCGGCTGTTTCTGCAACACGCTTTGCGGGATGGCTACTTTCACGCCGATATGCATCAGGGGAACCTGAAGATTGCACCGAATGGCGATATCATATTGCTGGATTTCGGGATCATGGGGCGGATCGACCAGTATACCCGTCGGGTTTATGCCGAGATCCTCTTTGGGTTCATCCGGAAGGATTTTCGCCGTGTCGCAGAGGTGCATTTCGAGGCTGGGTATGTACCTGCGGACCGGGATGTGGACGAATTCGCGCGCGCTCTGCGTGCCGTTGGTGAGCCGATATTCGGAATGGACGCGTCCCGTATCTCGATGGGTCGGTTGTTGAACTACCTCTTCGAGGTGACCGAGCGCTTCGGGATGGAGACGCGGACCGAGCTGATCCTGCTGCAAAGGACAATGGTTGTGGTTGAAGGCGTGGCCCGATCGCTCAACCCGCACATTAACATTTGGGAGGTCGCGCGTCCGGTCGTCGAGGATTACATCAAGGAAAGCATCGGCCCGAAAGCTTTTCTGCGGGACATCGCCGATACGGCGCGTGTCGCCGCCCGTTTCGGCCCTCGCCTGCCGCAACTGGCCGAAGAACTGCTGATCCAGCAAAGCGACAGAGGCCCCGAGCGGCGGAGACTGGCCGGCGTGACGCCCCTGATCTGGATGGGGATCGGCGGCGGCCTCGTCGCTGTTGGCGTTGTCCTTGGCGCGCTGCTCTAGGTCATGATGGAACTCTGAGGGCTGTGATCTCTGTCGCGGGAACCGAGACCCCCCCCGCGAGGATCGCGACGTTCACGCCGCCTTCGACCCTGACTTCATTGACCCGGGTATAATGCGCGACGGCCTCGCGTTCGATGATCTCACCATTCGCCGTGCTTTCGATCCGGAACGTGTATTCGCCCGGAGGGAGCGGCCGACCGTCTTCGTCATAGCCGACCCAGTCGATTTCTCCGCCCCCAGATGGCAGCGGTTCGACGGCAACTTCCTGCCCGGCGCTGTTCGTCACGATCAGGACGGTGCTCTGCGCAAGCGGCGAGGGGTCGGGCACGAGCCGGACCGGAGCGCCGTTGAAGTGGGCTGCGCCAGTTGCCCGGGCCTCCATCCCGACCCATCCTGCCATGTCGCTAAGACCCGTGACTTGGCTTTGCTGTATCAGCGTTTCGAGGAGGTCGTTGGTCAAAACCTGCTGTTCGACGGCCGAGAACTGCGCAAGCTGCGCAGCATAATCGGCAGAATCGACCGGGTTGAGCGGGTCCTGATTTTCCAGCTGTGTGGTCAGCATGTTCAGAAACGTCTCGAAGTCGGAACTGATGACTGCACTGGTATCGGTGGCAACGTCCGCGCCCGTGGGTGTTGCGCTGTTGAAGGATTGAATTTCCATCTGATGAGTCCTCTAAAGTCTCAAATCGAGCCTATCCGCCATCGTCAAGACGGCCAGATCGTTTGGCAGGTCTTCGCCGGTTTCGAAATCCTCCGCTTCGAACGCGGTCATCGTTCCGGAGTCGCGGTCATTCCAGTCCTGCGGGCTATCGCGGAAATCGAAAGACAGGTTGGCATATCCTGCATCACTGAACTCCGCGGTCAGCTCATCCAGGTTTCGCCGCATCAGATCTATCGTTTCCGGCCGCTGCGCCTCGACGATCAGAACGGTACGCCCGTCAGTCTGGGTCAGGGTGAGGCGAACCTTCCCCAACTCCTCCGGATCGAGGACAATCTCCGCCATCCCGGTTTCTGAAACAGACAACGTCGCGGCAATCTGTCCAGGGATCGACGGGGCGGTTGGGGGTGTCGGCGGGCCTGCCGCGCCAAGCGGTCGGGAAGGCGCTGCCCCATCGATAGCAGTAGACGCCCGCACGATCGGTGGATCGAAGGCTTGCGGGTCGGGAAGGTCGCTCACCAACTTGGGCGAAACATCCATCTGACTGATGGGCGATGCTGTTCTTGGCTGCGGTCCGGTCGCCTCAATCGATGTGGCTTTCTTTGCGGGTTTGCTCGGAGTGGCGGTTTCGACACGCTCTTGTGACGGTGGGACTTCTGCGGTCCCTTTCCGAGCTTCTGGCGAGGGTTTCGGGATTATCGCTACATCTGCCCCTCTTTGGCGAGGATCGGCCGCAACCGCGCGCGCGCGCGAGATCACCTGATCTTTCTCTTGGTGAACCGCTGGTTTGGGATTGTCCCTTATGACGGGCACCAAACCCTCAGTCGATGCTTGTTCCAGTGCCACAGCACGCTTGTGCGTAGATTTCTCCTTTATGTCCTGTTGAACGAATGGTCCGTCGACCCCGCCTGCTCTGCGTTCGACCGCCGGCGCTTCACGGCCTTTGACTTGTACAACATCGGGTTCCGTTTGCGGCACAGTGCGAGCGTCGATCTCTACCTCCGGGACCGTCTTTTCCGAAGTCTTCTCGATATTTTGTACCGGTAGCCTCGGCTCGGTGACTTCGTGCATCCACCCGGAGGCAGGCGTTTGCAGGCCTGGCTCCTGGGCTGTTTCTTGTGTTCCGGAAGGCGTAGGAATGGGCGTGACAAGATCGACCATGACAGAAAAGTCATCGACCTCAATCGAGCCCTCTAACCGGATGGTTTTCACGGCAGAAAGGGGCGTATTGCCGTCCGAAGATCGATTCATGAGATAAAGGAGATCCAACTTCATTCCCGTTTTTGAAACTCTCACCAAGCTAAACTCGGAAAGATTTACGATTTCTTTATGATCCGCAGCCAAATTTGATCGCGAAAGGGGTATTTATGGAAATTCAGGTATATCAGTCGAAAACCGTCACCCCAGATTCTCGGGAAGATCTGCTAAAAGCGTCGCAAGCGCTTGAGGCTCAGTTCCTTGCAGAAATGCTGAAGACGGCGGACGTGGGATCCGTTCCGGATCTGTTCGGCGGCGGTTCCGGAGAGGAGCAGTTTTCGTCACTTCTTGTAGACGAGCAGGCTAAACGATTGGTCGACGCCGGTGGCATCGGCTTGGCTGAGCACCTCTTCAATTCGCTGATCCGGCGCGAGGCGAACGATGGCTAACTCCTTGATAAAGCGAGCGATATCGTGCTTTGAGGCAGAGAAAGACGCGCTACTAAACTCGGACTTCAAGCAACTCACACCAATTCGAACAGAGCTTGATTCGCTCCTGGAACTGCTGAGGAGAGCAACCTTGGAGGAGCGGCAGGCGGCTCACCTACGAGACCTGGCTGAGAGGAACCGGCGTTTGTTGGAGGCCGCAATGGACGGTATCCAGGACGCCCAGTCGAGGCTTTGGACGCTCAGACAAGTTCAGCGGTCGCTTCGCACGTATAGTGCGGATGGCAAACACTCTGATTTCTCTATGGAGAATCGTCGTTTAGAGAAAAAGGCATGAAAATTTGAATTAGATTCCTTCTACTATCCCTTCTTCGATTAATTCATTGTTAGTTACCCTGTACTCTATTGTTTGTGCGTCTCGAAATCGCGGGACGGCGTATCCTGAAAAGCCAGGACACACAGGTCAGAATGACACAGTAGCGCCTTCGCGGCGCGGCATGAAACGCGGTGTAAAGCACCGGCTAAAGGAGCTTGGAAATGTCCAGCATTCTGACGAACAACAGCGCAATGGTCGCATTGCAAACACTAAAAACCATCAACAACGATCTCGCAAAGACCCAGTCAATGATCTCGACCGGCAAGGAAGTCGCGAATGCACGCGACAATGCATCGGTCTGGGCGATCTCTAAGGTAATGGAAGCTGACGTGAAAGGCTTTCAGAGCATTTCGGACAGTCTTTCACTCGGTCAATCCACTGTCGCTGTTGCGCGAAATGCCTCTGAAACGGTTACGGATCTCCTGACCGACATCAAAGGCAAGATCGTCGCTGCACAGGAAGACAACGTCGATCGCGACAAGATCCAGACCGACATCGACGCGCTGACCAATCAGATCAAGTCTGTGACCAGCGCCGCGCAGTTCAACGGTCTCAATTTGGTTTCGGGAACCGACGACATGAAGATCCTGTCGTCTCTTGATCGCGGGTCCGATGGCTCCGTCGTCGCCAGCGACATCACGGTCAGTCGTCAGGACCTGACAACCGATGGCGGCGCCTATGGTGGCGGTGGCGTCAGCAAATCTGCCAATGGCACCGTCAGCGCCGCCACGGTTGGCGCGACCGGCAATACGGCAAGCTATGCGATCGTTTACAATGCCGACACCGACGTCTTCAGCTTCACGATCGAAGGCAACACCGTCAACGTGAACGGAAATACCGACACGACAACAACGATCGACAACATAGCGTCTGCGGTCAACGCGCTTGGTCTTGAGGGCATTAGCGCCTCAAATGATGGTTCAGGGAATCTGGACATTACGTCGACGCGCGCATTCGAGGACGTTGACGTTACGGCGTCTGTGACCGGCTCTGCCACAATTGACGGCGGTGCAAGTGATTCCGATACGATCGGTCAGCGAGCTGAGACAATCACGTTCGTAGGGACCAATGTGAACCAGGGTGACAGTTACCGGATCACGTATAACGGAGCTAACTACGACTACGTTGCCGGTAAGGGCGAGACATTTGAGGATGTCGCACGCGGCCTTCAAACTGCGCTGGACTCCGCGGGTCTCGGCGACGTTTCGACCCGCGTGAGCCAGAATGACAGCGGTCAATGGGTCCTGAACGTCGATAACGCCGGTACCGATGTTACCGATTTCGCTTTGACAGGCGAAAGCGGCGGGACCGCATCGGGCGGTCTCTTTGGTCTCGACTCCATCAATGTGTCGACATCCGACGGTGCTGATCGGGCGCTCGCAACGATTGAGACGCTTATTGGCAACTCGATTGATGCGGCGGCGAATTTCGGTTCTTCCCAGGGCCGGATCGACACTCAGCAGGAATTCATCGATAATCTCACCGATGCGCTGAAGTCTGGAATCGGTGCGATGGTGGATGCGGATATGGAGGCGGCCTCTGCTCGCCTTCAGGCCCTTCAGGTCCAACAGCAGCTTGGCGTTCAGTCGCTGTCGATCGCGAACCAGGCGCCTCAGTCGATCCTCTCGCTCTTCCGTTAAGCAAGTCAGCGAGGCCCTTCGGGGCCTCGCGCCACAAACTGGTCCCTGAAAGCGGGGAGTTCAGCAGCAGAAGGCGCACATCATGAATACGTTCCAACGGGCGCAACAAGCCTATGGTGCCGCAGAAAACGCGGTCCGGTCCGATCGAAGCCTTGAACACGCTGCGCTGGCAAAGGCGAGCCGCGACTTGAAGGCCGCGCATGATGCGGAACCCTTCACGTTTTCGGCCCTGGCCGAGGCCCTTCATGCCAATTCGCGGCTCTGGACCCTTCTCGCTGTCAACGTCGCCGATCCGGAAAACCAGCTAAGTCCGGACATCCGAGCCCGTATCTTCTACCTCGCCGAGTTCACGCTTCATCACACTCGGGCTGTCCTTGAGGGAACTGGGTCAATTGATCCGCTTCTCGACGTGAACACAACGGTTATGCGTGGTCTGCGCTCAACGCAGGAAGCGGCCTGATGCCTGGCCTTGTCCTCAAGCTCGCTCCGAAGGAGAGAGTTCTCGTGAATGGTGTCGTTCTGGAAAATGGCGACCGGCGTAGCAAGATTACCGTCATGACCCCCGCGGCCAGAATTCTTCGTCTGCGCGATGCAATCCATCCCGATGAGGCAACCACTCCGGTCCGGCGGGTCTGTTACATCCTTCAGCTCGCCTTGTCCGGAGATGTCGATGAACGGGCGGCACATGAGCAGGTCCTGGAAGGCATAGCGCAACTCGAAAGCGTCTTTTCCGATAGAGACAGCAAAGCCCACCTGTCTGCTGCTGCCCAAGCCATCGTTGATGGCATGAGTTATCGCGCCTTGAAGACTTTGCGGCTGCTGATCCCGCGCGAGGCCCGGCTTCTCGGGGGCCACTGATGTTCCAGCCTGTTCTGCCCTTGTCTGGATATGCCGGGTGGCGTTTCCTCGAACAAACGCTGGATGCGCAGAAGACGGCGCATGCGGAAAGCCCACTAATCGAGCGTCAGACGGATCGGTTTAGGGAGCGTATCGGCTCCATCGCTCGGCCAGCGGACCTTGTCGCCGACCGGCAGCTCCTGGAGGTGGCCCTCGGTGCGTTCGGTCTTGGTGACGACATCGACAACAAGTTTTTCATCCGCCGAATTCTTGAGGATGATCTGTCCGACCCCAAGGCCCTCGCCAACCGACTGAGCGATGCGCGATATGGGCAGTTCGCGGCGACTTTCGACTTCACGACAGATCAGACAGCATTCAGTGACCCAGCCTTCGCGGAAGACATCATCGCCCGCTTTGAGACTGCGAAGTTCGCGGAGGCCGTCGGTGATCAGAACGAGGATTTTCGGCTCGCCCTGAATGTTTCTGAAGGGATCGACGACGTACTGGCAGGAAGCAGCAATGACGAAGCGCGCTGGTTTTCCATCCTCGGCTCGCCGCCGCTGCGCTCGGTCTTCGAGACCGCGCTTGGCTTGCCGGCATCATTTTCGCAGATCAACCTCGATCAGCAGCTTGAAACGCTGCGCGATAAGAGCGAGCGTATCTTCGGCGCAGATAGCGTAGAGATCTTTGTGGATCCTGAGGCGCAGGATAAGTTGGTGCGCCTCTTTCTCGTTCGGAGTGAGGCGAGCGCATCGGCAGTGTCGGCAGGCCAGATTGCACTGTCACTCCTTTCTGGCGTTGCAAGCTAGATAGCTGGTGTCGTCGTGAGAGACGCATCTTGGATGAAATGAGGAGAAATGCAGCCCATGGCGCTGTCTTGACCCTCGCAGGTTTTGAGGTAGGGCGCTTGCGCGGGAAATCTCCCCTAGAAGATCCTTAACCTCCTCTTGGTCGGCTTAATTGGGCAGGCAGCAGCTCTACAAAGTCATTCCCTAGACTGGCGCATCATGTGATCGTTTTCGAAAGGCCGCCGGCGTGGTCCCGTGACGACCGCGAAACAGGCGATAGAAGTGTCCGATATTCTGGATGCCGCAAGCTTCCGACACCTCCCCGACAGAAAGCCGGTCATTTCCAAGAAGACGCGCTGCGTGATCCATGCGGACCTGATTGACCCAAACGGACGGAGACACCCCAAGAAATCTCTTCATTGCGCGACAGACATGTTCATGAGATCGCCCTGAAACCTGAACGAGACCGGCTGCACCTTGGACGAATACCGCTGGCTCCTTGGCGGCACGGCAGGCCGAAGCGAGCCATAGAGGAAGGTTGGCGCCCTCTGCATCGCCGGCGTCCAGGAGATCGGACAAGAGGTGCAGAAGAATGTTTTCCGCCCGGAGACGGGTGCGGCGGCCATCGCCGATCCGGTTGATGCGCTCCAAGACGTATTCTCGGCTTTGGTAGGGAAGGTACCGGATCTCCGGCAGGACCGCATCGGTCCAGAAGAAGCGTTTTCCTATGTCGCCCCCGAACAGATCGGAGAGATGATCGATCGATTCCAGGCGGAACATCAGATTTGCAATTGTCGCTTCAGTTCCCTTGTAAGCGTGAACGAGGTGAAGATCGTGAGGACGAAGAAACACAGCGCTTCCCCGCGTGAGTGTACCACTGACATCGTTGACCTCGTGGCGAATGTGACCATCAAGCACGATCATGAGTTCGTAGTAGTCGTGCTGGTGACGGTACTTTGGCCGACGCGTGTCGATCACTTTTCGGACTGCGTGGATGTGTTCGTCCTGCGAGAGGTAGTCCTTAATGCGAAAAATACGGTCATTCATGACAGCAGATTAGCGCAAAGATCACGGCGATATTCCAGTAGGCATGCTAAAATAGCATAAGACTAGCTCAATCCTGTCGCTCACCGATGCCTAAAAATGAGGCTAGAGTGAAACGGTTAGGGGAGGCAGACATGGTAACGGAAGCGCTTGATCTCCGGTTCAGGTCGGTGACCAATCCGGCACCGAACGCGCTGTCGGTCGCGCAGATCGACCACTACAATCGGCAGGGCTTTGTCCAGCCCTTCGATGTATTCACGGCCGAGGAAATGCTGACAGTTCGCGCCTACATCGATGATTTGATCACCGCGATGGGCGAAGCCGGTTCTTATGGGATCAATTGTTATCAAGCTCGCCTGGCAGGGCTTTATGATCTGTGCCGGGAACCGCGGATCCTTGACCTGGTAGAGGATCTGATCGGGCCTAACATCATTTGTTGGGCTACGGCGATCCTGTCAAAAGCGCCGGGCGAGGCGCGGTCGGTTCCTTGGCATCAGGATGCGTCGTTCTGGGCTCTATCGCCCGCCCGGACGGTGACGATTTGGCTGGCGATCGATGACGTCGATGAGGCGAACGCAGCGATGCAGTTCATTCCGGGCACCCATGATCGGGGAGCGATTGCGGTCCAACAGACAGGGGGCGAGGCGGTGTTCCATCAAGAGACGGTCGGCGCAGAGGAGATGGGCACACCCTTCACGAACACGCTTCGGGCAGGTCAGGTGTCGCTCCATGCCGATATGTTGGTGCATGGATCGGGGCCGAATACGTCGGCAAGGCGTCGCTGCGGGCTGACATTACGCTACTGCCCGCCGGAGGTCGAGATCACCAATCCGGATTGGGCGGTAGGAGTCGAAGCGATCCAGTGCCGTGGCAGTGATCCGACAGGGCGTTGGCATCTGCATCAGCGGCCCGAGAATGACGATATCCGCGCGACGTCGAGCCCGCGGGCGCTGGGGAACAACTGAGGCGGGGCATGGAGATCACTTGGTACGGACATGCGGCGTTTCGCATCGTGGCTTCTGACGGGAGGTCGGTGATCACGGATCCCTACACACCCGAGGGGGTGGGCTATCCCCCAATCCTCGATACGGCCGATCTTGTCATCATCTCTTCCCACGATGACAGCGCCCATTGCCGTGCGGATCTGATCCCGGGCCAGCCTGAGGTGGTGAACGCCTTGACCGTGGCCCAGGCGGCGGGAGAGGTTACGGCGCAGGGACTGACCGTTCGCGCGATCGAGGCGGCGGAATGGGATCATCATCCCGAACACGAGGTGCCGGGCCAGAACGGGATGTACCGGTTCGAGATCGACGGCTTGAAGATCGCGCATATGGGGGATGTGGGGAACCCGCTGACCGACGCCCAGATCGCGTTCTTCGAGGATGTCGATGTCTTGCTGGCGCTTGCAGGGGGTTATCTGACGATCGAGCTGCCGGACCTGATGCAGATGATCCATCGGGTGTCGCCAAAGCTGGTGATACCGATGCATTTCCGGACGCTGACCTACAGGCCGCGGAACACCATGTGGATCGAGAGCTTTCTGGCCCATTTCAAGGACGAGGCTGTCGATTTCGCTTGCGATCACACAGTCAAGCTTGGCCGCGGCGATATACCGGATCGGACGCGTGTTATGGTGATGGACTATAAACGTTAGGGATTTCGGATAGGCCGGAACAACCGGCAGGGGCTTCAAAGGGAGGATGCCTATGACGACTTGGAAGACACTGGCGGTTTCGACGGCTGTGGCGGCGGTTGCGCTGACCGGGCCTGGGCTGGCGCAGGACGTTGCGCGGGAAGACACAGTCATTTTCGACCTCGACCGGACGATCCGGGATCCGCAGAATTTCAATTGGTTCACGTCTGGCACGAAGCGGCAGCATGGTGCGCATCAGACGATGTGGGAGCCGCTGTTCATCCTGAACTACGAAAGTGGTGAGCTTGATCCGTGGCTTGCGACGGAGATCGAGGCGAATGACGATTTTACCGAATGGACCATGATGCTGCGCGAGGGCGTGACCTGGTCGGATGGTGAGGCATTCGACGCCGACGATGTGGTCTTCACGGTCGACATGGTGTTGGGCGATGAAGAGTTGTCTGAGCGTGAGGCGGCGACGATCCGGGCGCAGGTCGCAAGCGTCGAGAAGGTCGACGATCTAACTGTGCGGTTCACACTGAGCGAACCGAACCCACGGTTTCACGTAGAGAATTTCGGGGTACGGATCTTTGGGTCTTTCCTGATCATGCCCGAGCATGTCTGGGCGGGAGAGGACCCTGCGACCTTCGCGTTCTATCCGCCGATCGGGACCGGACCTTACACGTACACATCGGCGGACACGAACCGGGCGATCTGGGACCGCAACGACGATTGGTGGGGCGCGCAGACCGGGTTTCAGGATCTGCCTGCGCCGCAGCGGGTCGTCTTCCTTGAAACCGGCGGGGAGGAGAGCCGGGCACAACTGATGGCGGCGAACCAGCTCGACGCGGCCCATTCGGTGTCGATCGGGACCTTTGAGGCGATACAGGCGCAGAACCCGAACGTCATCGCCTGGTATTCGGACTACCCCTATGCGTGGCCCGATCCGTGCGCCCGGCAGCTTGAGATCAACACCACAATCGCCCCGTGGGACAATCCTGACATGCGGCGGGCCGTTGGGCTGATCATCGACCGAAATCAGATCGTCAATATCGCCTATGAGGGCACCACCGTGCCGTCGCAGACGATGTTCGTTCAGTATGGCTCGATGCAGCCGTTCATCGACGCGGTGGTCGAGGCTGGGCACGGGCTGACGCCGTCGGCGGATGTCGAGGCGGCGCAGGCGCTGATCGAAGGCGCGGGCTACACCATGGGCTCTGACGGGATCTACGAGAAGGACGGCGAGGACCTGTCGGTTGCGATCCATGTGAACTCCGCCTCGACGGAGTATACGCGGACCATCGACATGGTCGCGGAACAGTTGAACCGCGCGGGGATCGCGGCACGGACTGTACCGGTCGAGAACGGCGTGTTCTGGGGTGAGGTGCTGCCGTTCGGCGCCTACGAGATGTCATATAGTTGGTTGTCCTGTGGGTCGGTGAATGAGCCGTGGACGTCGATGACCCGCTACACGACGGACAGTGTCGTTCCGGTGGGTGAACGGAGCCCCGGCTTCAACAACACCTCGCGCTGGGACAGCGACGGGGCGGCGGCCTATACCGAGATTGTGGACGGAATGGCCAATATGGCGCTCGACGATCCCGCGATCCCAGGAATGGTGGCCGAAGCCTATGGCTACCTCGCCGAGGAGGTGCCGTTCATCCCGCTCGTCCAGGCGGCGAAGCTGTTGCCTTACAACACGACCTACTGGACGGGCTGGCCGACGGCCGAGAACAACTACAACCACCCGGCCTTCTGGTGGAACCACACGCACCAGATCATCCACAATCTGGAAAAGGTCGAGTGATCTTGACTGGCCGCTGCGCCTAGGGGCGCGGCGGCCTTTTGGAAAGGCGCCATGGGACGGATACCGCGCGCATATCTTATCAACCGGCTGATCACGCTGTTCCTGACGGTGTGGATCGCGGCGACGCTGATCTGGATCATCCCGCGCCTGTCGCCGGTCGACCCGGCAGAGATCATGCTGGGCCGGATGATGGCGGGGGCTGGTACAGTCGCTGGGTCGGACGAGATACTTGCCACACTTCAGGAGCGGTTCGGGCTGAACGATCCGCTGATTGTGCAATACGCCAAGTATCTGCGGAATGTGCTTCTGCTTGATTTTGGTCTCTCGACAGCGTCGTTTCCGGCCCCCGTTTCGGCACTGATCGCGCAGGCGCTGCCCTGGACGATCGGGCTGATGCTGATCTCGATCCTCATCACCTTCGTGATCGGAAACCTGCTGGGTGCGCTGATGGTCTGGGACCATTCACCCAGGCTGGTCCGCGTCGCGATCCCGGCGGCGATGGTGTTCACCTCGATCCCGCCGATCCTGTCTGGCTTGCTGCTGATGTGGATCTTCTCGGCGCAACTCAGATGGTTTCCGTTCACGGGGTCCTACGGGCTGACGGTGGAGCCGGGCTGGACCTGGGACTTCGCACAGTCGGTCCTTTACCACGGCTTCCTACCGGCGCTGTCGATTGTGGTCGTCACCTTCGGCTTTTGGGCGCTGGGAATGCGCGGGCTGATGATCACGGTGCAGGGGGAGGATTACACGACCCTTGCCAAGGCGAAGGGGCTGCGACCGCGATACATCCTTTACCGCTACATGATCCGCAACGCGATCCTGCCGCAGATCACGGCCTTCGCGCTGAAGATCGGCCTGCTTATCGCGGGGCAGGTCCTGGTGGAGCGCATCTTTGCCTATAACGGGATGGGCAAGCTTCTTTACGACGCGATCCTCGATCAGGACTTCCCGGTGATCCAGGGCGTCAGTTACGTCATCATCCTGATGACGGCGCTCGCGGTTTTCATTGTCGATCTGATCTATCCGTTCATCGATCCGCGGATCCGGCACGAGGCCAGGGCATGACGGCGGATCCGGCACAGCAGGTCATGGAGCCGGAGGACGATCGCGCGGCGCGGCGCCGTGCGCGCCGGATGAAGCGGTTCGACAATCCCTGGATCAATCCCAAGCTGATCTGGGGGTTGGCGATCCTTCTGGGGATCGTCGTCGTTGGCTTGGTCGGGCGGCTTTTCTGGAACCTGGATCTGGCGTTTACCGGAGCCTCGCTGCTGAGACTCCCGCCGGTCGGGTTCGAAAACCTGCGCGGACAGGCGGGGCAGTGGATGACGCCGCTTGGCACTGACGGCGCGGGGCGGGATATGCTTGCGCTGATCATCATCGGGGCGCCGAACACGCTCTATGTCGGCGCGGTCGCGTCGGTGATCGGGATGGGGCTTGGGATCTTCCTCGGTTTTACGGCGGGTTTCGTCGGGGGACGGACGGACGACGTGATCCGCGTTCTGAGCGACGTGATGATCACGATTCCGCCGCTTCTGATCCTTGTCGTCGTGCAGTCGGTCTTCGGGGATATCAGCCTGACAATGATGGCGCTGCTGATCGCCGGCTTCGTCTGGCAATCACCGACACGATTGATCCGGGCGCAGGTGCTGTCGATGCGAGAGGCGGGTTATGTTCAGATGGCCAAGCTGTCGGGCGCATCGACCTTCGACATTATGTTCAAGGAGATGATGCCGAACCTCGTCCCCTACCTTTTCGGGTCGTTCATTGCGTCGGTCACGACCTCGATCGTGACGGCAGTGGGGCTGGAGGTTCTGGGGCTTGGTCCACAGCGGGTGCCGACGCTGGGGCGCGTGATCTACGAGGCGATCAATGCGGGCGCGCTGATCCAGAACCTGTGGTGGTGGTGGGGCATTCCGACGATCCTGTTGGCGCTGATGTTCATCGGGCTTTTGCTGGTCAATCTCGGCCTCGATGAGGTTTCGAACCCGAGGCTGCGGAAGGCATGAGTGATCCCGTCCTCAAGGTCCGGAACCTGAGCGTGTTCTACGCCACCCCCACCGGCGACGTCCGGGCGACGGAGGAGGCGAGTTTCGATCTGCATCCCGGCGAAACACTGGGTCTGGTGGGCGAAAGCGGGTCGGGGAAGACGACGGCGACGTCCGGCATCCTGCGCATGGTGTCCTCTCCGGGGCGGATCGTGTCGGGGAGCGTGGAGCTTGACGGAGTCGATCTGCTGAAGCTGTCGGACGAAGAGATGCGGCGGATGCGGTGGACAAAGCTGGCCCTGATCCCGCAGGGGGCGATGAACTCTCTTAATCCGACGATGAAGATCAGCGCGCAGATCTCGGACGTCATCGAGACGCATACAGGCCAGCCTGCGACGCGGGAGCGGGTGCTGGAGCTATTCCAGATGGTCGGCCTGCCCGAGCGGATCTACGGGATGTATCCGCATGAACTGTCGGGCGGGATGAAGCAGCGGGTCTGCATCGCGATGGCGATTGCGCTGAACCCATCGGTCATCATCGCGGACGAAGCGACGAGCGCTTTGGACGTGGTCGTGCAGCGGGTGGTTGCGCAGACGATGGCCAAGGTGCGCGATGCGCTGGGTGTGTCGATGATCATGATCGGCCACGACATGGGACTGATGGCGCAGATGGTTGACCGGGTGGCGGTCATGTATGCGGGCCGGATCGTGGAGATCGCGACGGTTGCGGACATGTTTGCGCGGCCGGCGCATCCCTATTCGCAGATCCTGATCGATTCAGTGCCATCGCTGACCGAGCGCCAGCCCTTGAGGATCACCGGGGGGATTACCCATGATCCGCGCAACCCACCTGAGGGCTGCATCTTCCAGCTGCGCTGCCCCTATGCGCAGGAGGTCTGTCGTCAGCCGCAGGAGATGCGCGAGATCCGGCCCGGTCAGGAGGTCGCGTGTATCCGCGCCGAGGAACTGGAGCGCGAAGATGCTTGACGTGGCTCAGAGCGACGCGCTGCTCGACATTCGAAACGTCTCGAAGATCTATGGCGATCCGGAGGCGGGTCTGGTCGCGCTGAACGATTTCTCGCTACAGATCCCTCGCGATCGGGCCGAGATCGTGACGATCGCGGGTGAGAGCGGATCGGGGAAGTCGACGCTGGCCAATCTGGTGCTGGGCTTTACCAGGCCGACGAAAGGGACCATTACGTTCGACGGGCTTGATGTCGGGAGCGCAGGCGCGGCGCAGATGCGCAGCTATCATCGGCAGGTGCAGGCGGTCTTTCAGGATCCGTTCGGCAGCTACAACCCGTTCTACCGTGTGCAGCATGTCTTTGACATGGTGACGAAGAACTTCGGGTTGGCAGAGAACAAGGTGCAGGCCCGCGAGATGATGGAGGACGCGCTGAACGCTGTCGGGCTGACCGGTGATGATGTTCTGCGCAAGTATCCACACCAACTGTCCGGAGGACAGCGGCAAAGGATCATGATGGCGCGCGCCTATATGGTGAAGCCGAAGCTGATCGTCGCGGATGAACCCGTCAGTATGGTAGATGCGTCGCTGCGCGCCTCGATCCTCGACGTGATGATGAAGCTGCGGGACGAGGCCGGGATCAGCTTCCTCTACATCACCCATGACCTTTCGACGGCCTACCAGATCGGGGACAAGATCCTGCTGTTTTATCAGGGGACGTTGGCGGAGGAAGGCAACGCGACGGACGTGATCGCGAACCCCAAACACCCCTACGTTCAGCTCTTGATCGACAGTGTGCCAAAGCCAGATCCGGCGGACCGCTGGAAGGGAGAGATCGAGCTGCCGGCGGAAGAAGAGTTGCGGACCGCGCGCGCAAAGGGCTGCCGATTTGTACCGCGCTGCCCTCATGCAAGGCCCGCCTGTTCCGACGCGCTACCGCCACTCTACCCTGTTGGACCGAACGGCCACCGGGCCTCCTGTATCCTTTACGCCCCCGAATGAGCCACGCGCGCCGCTTCACTGCCCGGAAAATCGCCAAACGGATCGACCTGATCCGGCGAATGCAGGTCCGGCAAAGAAAGCCGATCCAGCCTTTCCGGTGGATTGCGCTGGAGGATGCCGACGAGGAACCGCCCATTGGCGCGGATCCCTCCGGCTGGCAAACCATCCCCTGGAATTCGTATTGGGGCGGCCAGGATACGAACTTCTTCTTGTCATCCGAGATGACGATCCCGGCGGGTTGGGCGGACGGGCCTATCGCGCTTCATCTGCCGATGGGGGAAGCCGGGGATATCTTCACCCACCCCGAGGCGCTTCTCTATATCGACGGCGCCCCCTACGCATCGGCCGACCGCTATCACCACACCATTTATCTTCCCGACGGCCTCGCCGACGGACGCCGCCACCGGATCGAGCTGCATGGCTGGACCGGCCTCACCGGGTGGCCGCCCAACCCGGCCGACCAGACACGGCTTTTCATGGGCGAATGCTCGACCGTTGAAATCGATCTGCCGACCCGCGATTTCGTCTCACTCGCAGAGGTCGTGCTCGAGCTCGCCGAAACGATGGATCACGACCGTCCGGAGCGCCACGACATCCTCACGGCCCTCGACATCGCCTTCCTCGCCCTCGACACCCGCGATCCGTTGGGCGACGCGTTCTGGCGCAGTGTCGTTCCTGCGACGGCTGCCCTCGAAGGCTGTCTCGAAAAGGCGGGCAAGCCGCTTGACGTCGTCCTCCACGCGATCGGCCATGCCCATATGGACATCGCCTATCTTTGGCCGATCTCCCAGATCCGGCGAAAGAACGCGCGGAGCTATTCCAACGTCCTGCGCATGATGGACAAATATCCCGAATACCTCTTTAGCCATTCGCAGCCCCAGCTCTATGCCTATACCGAGGAAGACTACCCCGAGATCTTCGATGCGATCCGCGCCCGTGTGGCCGAAGGCCGGTGGGAGATCATGGGTGGTATGTGGGTCGAGCCGGATACGAACATTCCGGGAGGTGAGGCGCTTGTCCGCCAGTTCCTGCTTGGCCGCCGCTACTTTCGGGAGCGGTTTGGTGATGTGGAGACGCCGGTTCTGTGGCTGCCTGACACGTTCGGGCTGAGTTGGTGCCTGCCGCAACTCATCAAGCAGGCCGGGCTCAAATGGATGGTCACCAGCAAGACCAGCTGGAACCAGTACAACCAGATCCCGGCCTCGACCACATGGTGGCAGGGCATCGACGGGACTCGAGTTCTGACGCATTTCCTGACGACGCCTCGCGAGGTCCAGCACCTTCCGTTTCCGACCAACTACAAATCGGATCTGACCGCGGACGAGGTCGTGGGGACCTGGCAGGCCTCGACTATGAAGGAAAGCGTCCGGCATCTGCCGATCTGCTACGGGTATGGTGATGGCGGTGGCGGCCCGACGGGAGAGCTGATCCGGCGGGCACGCGCATGGGCGGGTTTGCCCGGGGCACCTGAAGTACGTTTCTCGAGCATCCGCGCCTGTCTACAGGCGATTGAGGAGGCTAAGCCAAAACTGCCCGTTTGGTGGGACGAGCTTTATCTTGAAGGACATCGCGGGGTTCTGACCTCGCAAGGTTGGATCAAGCGGGCAAACCGCAAAGCTGAAGTGGCGCTGCATGAAGTAGAGTTTCTTCTCGCCGTTTCGGGCGCCGAGACGCCGGATGGAGCGCTCAGGCAGGCATGGGAGAAGCTGTGCCTCAACCAGTTCCATGACATCTTGCCGGGGACGTCGGTTGGCGAGGTTTTCGATGACGCGCGTCGCGATTACCACGAGATATCCCGGGTATCCGACGACTTGAGGCAGGCAGCTCTCGACAGGATGGAGCAAGGGGGAGTGTCGATCGTGAATCCGTCGCCATTCGAGGGCGGTCGCGTTGTTTCCCTTGATGACAAACCCGCCGGGGTCCCTGCGCAGGGTGCGGATGGTTCTTGGTTGATCTGGATGCCGGACGTCGCGCCTTATTCTGTCACGCCACTTGATCGTGCGGAGGAACCGCCAGCGGGGCTTTGTATCTTTCGGGATGACAAAGACCTCATCCTAGAAAATGCGTTAATCCGGATCGTCATAGATGGTGATGGAGATCTGATCTCCATCTTCGACAAGGAAGTCGGGCGAGAAGTCATCCCTGTCGGCGAGCGTGGCAACAGGTTGCAGGTCTTCGAGGACCGGCCATTGAGTTGGGACGCGTGGGACATCGATTCCTTTTTCGAGGATCGAGGCGAGATCATCCGTGGCCTGACTCGCCTCGAGATCATCACGGAAGGTCCAATTCAGGTCAGCGCACTGATCGAACGGAGCTACCGCAGCTCCACGATCCGACAGAAGATCTGTCTTCATGCCCATTCGAAGCGATTGGATTTTGAGACCGAGGTTGACTGGCACGAAACCCATCACCTGTTGAAAGCGGCCTTTCCCGTCGCAGTGTTCGCTCGTCAGGCGACCTATGAGATCCAGTGGGGATCCATCCAGCGGCCGACGCATCGGAATACGTCTTGGGACTATGCGAAATTCGAAGTTCCGGCCCAGAAGTGGGCGGATCTAAGCGAGGGGCATTATGGTGTCGCGCTGCTCAACGATTGCAAGTACGGCTATGATGTCACCGATAATGTTCTGCGGCTGACGTTGATCAAGTCTGCAACCATGCCCGATCCCAAGGCGGATCAGGGGCGGCATGTCTTCACCTACGCGCTGCTTCCGCACAAAGGTGACTGGCGCGGGGAAGTCCTTCGAGAAGCCTATGACCTCAACCTCCCCGCGCGGGTTGTTCCCGTTCAGGGCGACGGTCTGGCACTGGCGAGAACGAATGCAGAGAACATCATCGTCGAAACGGTCAAACCTTCGGAGGATGGTGACGGCGTCATCCTTCGATTGTTCGAGGCACATGGTGCCCGCGGCGCCACGCGCGTCACCTTCGGAAAGCCGGTCGCATCTGCAGCGATTTCCGACCTTCTTGAGCTTAAGGAGCTGGGGGCGCTTGACCTTATCGACAACTCGGTTGCCCTCTATTTCACGCCCTTTCAGATCTTGACGCTTCGGGTCCGGTTTCACTGACCCGTGGACGGGCATTTCGTTGGGTAAGCCTGGCTCTCGGTTAAGTAAGCCTTGGCGTTCGCGACCGTTCCCGCAACAGTGATGCGCAACGAGACGACAGGGAAAACCAGTTGAATGCTTCTCGATCTCTTTTTGCCACTCTCGCTTGCTTTCATCATGTTTTCCTTGGGGCTCGGTCTGACCGTTAATGACTTTGCCCGGGTCCTCTCGCGCCCCCGCGCTTTTGTTGCTGGATTTCTCGCACAGGTCGTCGCGCTGCCCCTGGTGGCTTATGCACTCTGTCTGCTCTTCGGACTTACAGGTGAGATCGCACTTGGTGTAATGATCCTCTCGGTCTGTCCCGGCGGTGTGACGTCGAACATGATGACGCGTCTCGCCAGTGGGTCCGTCGCCCTTTCCGTTTCCCTGACCGGAGTTGTCAGCCTGCTCACCGTCGTGACGGCGCCGCCGCTTGTTGCGCTCTGGGCCAAGGTGTTTCTGGGAGAGGCCGCACCACCGATCGATGTGAGCGCGCTGGCGCTTGCCATGGCGGCGATCACCGCTGTGCCCGTGCTGATCGGGATGGTTCTGCGCCACGTCCTTTCGAGATCCGCCAACGCGCTTGAGACGATCTGCTATCGGATTGCGGCATTCCTCTTCATCGCGATTGTCGTCATCGCCCTTGCCGTGAACTGGGGGACCTTTCTTGAGAACTTGCCAAGGCTTGGTCCGCTACTTGCCGGGATGGTGGCTCTGCTCTTTGCGATCGGATGGTTGTCCGGTTCCCTCTTGGCGGTCGACCGTCGGGAGAGGGCCGCCATCTCTGTTGAGGCGGCCATCCAAAACGGCACGCTTGGGATCACGATCGCCGCGCTTATCACGGCGACAGGCGAGGCGTTGCCGCCGCTCGCCATACCGTCGGCGGTCTACGGTATCCTGATGTACGCGGTGGGACTGCCCATCGTCTACGGCTTGCGGCGCTATGTGAGGGGGGAGACATGAAGGATGCGGACGTTATCGTCATCGGGGCAGGCCTTGCCGGGATCGTCGCGAGTTGCGAGTTGGCGGGCCGGGGAAAGAAGGTGCTCCTTCTGGACCAGGAAGGTCCGCAGAATCTAGGCGGTCAGGCGTTCTGGTCGCTTGGCGGTCTCTTCATGGTGAACACGCCGGAGCAGCGGCGGCTTGGGATCAAGGACAGCAAGGCTTTGGCGCGATCTGATTGGCTGGGATCCGCCCAGTTTGATCGGGATGAGGATCATTGGCCGCGCGTCTGGGCGGATGCCTATCTCGACTTCGCGACAGGTGAGATGCGGCGCTGGCTTTATGCCCTTGGAATGCGGTGGTTTCCCGTGGTCGGATGGGCCGAGCGTGGCGGCAGCTTTGCGACGGGCCACGGTAACTCGGTGCCACGGTTTCATATCACGTGGGGGACCGGGCCGGGTGTTCTGGAGCCATTCGTCGCCCGGCTGACGGACCACGAGGCGTCTGGTGCGGTGTCCATCGCGTATCGCCATCGCGTATCAACCCTTGATATCTCGAACGGCCAGGTTGCGGGCGTGTCGGGCGAGGTCCTTCGGGAGGATAGCTTGCCGCGAGGGGGCGCGACAAACCGGGATGTGGTTGGCGACTTCTCGTTCAAAGCGGATTGCGTTGTCGTTACATCGGGTGGCATCGGCGGAAACTTCGAGATGGTGCGGCGCAATTGGCCTGTCGAACGGCTTGGCCAACCGCCGAAAACGCTGATCTCTGGCGTGCCGGAACATGTCGACGGACGGATGATAGACATCGCCGAGAGGGCAGGCGCGCAGCTGATCAATACCGACCGGATGTGGCACTATACAGAAGGGGTGCGAAACTGGGATCCCATTTGGCCGCATCACGGAATTCGGATTCTTCCGGGACCCTCTTCCCTATGGCTGGACGCAGACGGCGAGCGTTTGCCTGCCCCCTGCTTGCCCGGGTTCGATACGCTGTCGACGCTTCGGGAAATCTGCAAACGGGGCCACGACCATTCCTGGTTCATTCTGACCCAAGCGATCATTGAGAAGGAGTTTGCGCTTTCGGGATCAGAGCAGAATCCCGACCTCACATCGAAGAGCGTCCTGTCGGTGCTGAAGTCGCGTCTTGGAAAGGGTGCGACCCCGCCGGTTGAGGCCTTCAAGGAGCATGGGCAGGACTTCGTCGTCGAAACCGATCTCAATGCCCTGGTCGCCGGAATGAACAAGATCGGCAGAGGCAAGCTTGATGCGGTGAAGATCCGTGAAGAGGTCGAGGCCCGAGATGCCCAGATCACCAACACCTTCTCAAAAGACGCCCAGGTCGTCGCTATCAGAGGCGCGCGGAATTACCTCGGCGATCGGTTGATCCGGACTGCGAAGCCCCATCGCCTGCTCGACAAATCCAAGGGACCGCTGATTGCCGTGAAGCTCCATGTGCTGACGCGCAAATCCCTGGGTGGCATCCACACTGATTTGAGCGGCCAGGTGATCGGCCAGGATGGAAGCGCCATCGGCGGGCTTTTTGCAGCAGGAGAGGCCGCCGGGTTCGGCGGAGGCGGCTACCATGGCTATAATGCCCTTGAGGGGACTTTCTTGGGTGGCTGCATCTTCTCGGGGCGAACCGTCGGTCGATCAGCCGGATGATCGTTGTTGCTGGACCGGGGTCTGTCGGCGGCTTTGTTGGTGCCATGCTGGCGGCAAATGGCGAGCGGGTCGCGTTTGTTGGCCGTGGGGAGGATCCGCCATTTCCGGATGGACTGAGCGCTGTCGCTATGGGACGCCCCCCAGTTCGGGTTGAGGTGTTCGAGGATCCGGAACACCTTGTCGAGGCCGATCTGGTGATCGTCGCGGTCAAGTCGAAGGATACGGCGGCAGCGGCGCGGCGGATTGCCGAGACGGCGCCAGCCGACGCGCGGGTTGTCAATCTGCAGAACGGTGTGACGAACGGCGACGTTCTTCGGGCGCATCTTGGAGACCGCGTTTGCGAGGGGATGTTCGGTTTCAATCTCGTTCGGACGCGCGCAGGAGAGATCGTCCAGATGACTGACGGGGAAATTGTTCTGGACCAGCGTGCGGCTGACACCGCGCAACAGCTGAGAGGAGCAGGCCTACAGGTCAGAACACATAGCAATATGAAGGGTATCCTTTGGGCAAAGCTGCTTATGAACCTCAACAACCCGCTTAACGCTCTCTCTGGAAAGGCGCTGAAGCAGGAGCTTTCGGACAGGCGCTGGCGCCGGGTCTTCGCGACATGCATGAGGGAGGGCATTGCCGTGTCGCATGCCGAAGGCATCGTACTGGAAAGGGTGGCAAAGCTGCCATCGCGCTTGATACCGCCTATTTTGTCCTTGCCGAATAGCCTGTTTCTCAGAATCGCGTCGAGCCTCGTGAATATCGATCCTGAGGCGAGAAGCTCAATGGCGGACGATTACACGCTTGGTCGTCCGTCCGAGGTCAATTGGCTGAATGGTCATGTGGTCAAGCGCGCGAAGGCGCTGGGATTGATTGCTCCGATGAACGAGAAGGTCACGGCTGCGGTGATGGATGCGTTCGCGATGTCCCCGCGCCCACCACTGTCATTTGATCCCGAACACTTTCTGTCCGGCGGCTAAGCTCAGAAGCCCTGATCGGCGATCAAGCGGGCCAGATCGCGAAGCACGACGGCACGCGCGTTGGCGATGGACGGGATGCCGAGATCGGATTGGTAAGGCGCTGTCAGTGAGAAGACGCCTGACCGCTCCGCCACGCGTTCTGTCGGGCTGCCGATGAAGTACTGGCCCGAAAACCGGAAGAGCCCGTCTGCACCGGCGACCATCTCGTCCACCCGAACCTCGATCCGCGCGTCGGGAATGCTTTCGAAAGGCCAAGGTTCAGGTGCCGTACGCGCACCGGTGATTTCGCCCATCAGCCGGGAGAGAGAGAGCGTCATTGCGCGGCTTGGCTGGTCGGCCCAGAGAAGCGAAGGATCCGACGAGATGAAGCCACCAGGGCTTTCGACGAAGATCTCCTCGCTGTCGGCGTAAGTCGGCAGGGTGACCTCGCGGATCTCGACCGTTCGCGCGGCGATCCGAATGGGGTCCCCCGCTGCGGGCTGAGGCACGGCGAACCGAAGGGAGGGGTCGCCAGCGCATCCGGCAAGCGCAATGGTCAACAGAAGGGCCACTCGCATGTCTTATCGTCCTGTGAGGAGGGAATTCGGTCGCCGTTCGATGGCTCGGGCGAGCGACGCGACCGCGTCGGCAGCTTGCTGGATATCACGCAGGGCGGCCCGAAGCTCTGAATTGGCGGGAGAGTTGTCGCCATAGGCCGCGAGGGTCGATCCCGTCTGGTTCAGGACGACGTCCAACCTACGCAATAGAGCTGGCAGGTCGTCGGCAGCGGCTTCGATTGATCTTGCCGCGCTGGATGCGGAGGCGACGGCAGCGTTGACGTTGGCCACGACATCGCCCTGCCGCAACTCCTGCAAAACCAACTCGATCTCTCCCAGAACGTCATTGATCGCACCCGGCATTGCGACCGCGTCTTCCGTGCCGAGGACATCTGCCGCGCTGTCCAGAAAGGCTGTTGCTTCCTCGATCGCCTGGTCCAAGGGCAGATCGCGCAGCCTTTCGGATAGCTGGGTCAGGTTGTCGACCAGCACGGGCAGCTGCTCTGTCGAAGTTTCGACGGATTGCGCCGCGGCGCCCGCGCTTTCGATTGCCGCGATCAGTGTCTGCACGCCTTGCTCTTCACGGAAACCGGACAGGATCGCGTCAACTTCTTCAAGGGCCGCATTCAGGTTGGCGGGGAGTTCGACGGTTTCGGGGTTGCCGAGGAGCGTTTCCGTCGTGGATACCAACTCTGTCGCTTCGGCGAGCAAAGTCTCGAAATCGAGGCCTTCGACGGTATCTGCTAGCGCCGTGATCTCTTCGATCAGTGCTGGTACTCCGCTGGTCGCGCTGGTGACGGCATTGGCCGCATCGGTCGCCGCTTGCAGCGCCTGGTTCGTATTGTCGATCGTCCCGCTTTCCGAGATCTCACCGATCAGCGCATCGGCTTGCTCAGCCGCGCTGGCGGCGCTGTTGATTGCAGCCGTAAGACGACCCGCAAGTTCTTCGGTTTGCAGTTCCTGAAGCGTCGTTTCGATCTGGTCGAGGATGTCGTTTACGTTGCCGGGGATTGCGGAAACTTCTTCAGACGAGACAAGCGTGTTGGCTGAGGTCAACACGTCGTTCGTGCGGTTGATGAGCCCGGCGAGGTCGAGCGAGTCGATATCGGCCGCCAAGTCCGCGACCGCATCGATCAGATCGGGGATCCCTTCCGTCCGGGCGGTAATGGCATCAGCGGTGGCCGCGGCGCTGTCGACTGCTGCGAGCAGTCTCTCGACACCTTGCTGTTCTTCGAACTGGGCGATGATGCGCCGCAGGTCTTCGCTGGCTTCTGTGATCGCAGCAGCCGTCGCACCGATCTGGTCTGGAAGTCCTTGAACAGCCTCAGAGCCGACCAGTGCCCGTGTGTCCCGTAGCAGTTCGTTGACCTCGACGGGGATCGACCGGATCTCTTCGCTCGCGATCAGAACGCTTGCGTTGTCCATGAGGTTGATGGCCGAGGCGAGCACCTCTTCCACGGGCAAGTTGTTGATACGCTGCAGCACGCCTTCCGCCGTGGCCGTCGCATCGCGGATTTCTGCCTCGACAGTAGGGACGAGCGGGAACGGAATGGCGGCGCGATCAAGCTCTGCTGGGGGTGAATCAGGGCGGATGACAAACTCAACTTTCAGGCCACCGGTCAGGATGCTGGCGGAGGCAAGACGGGCCCGCAAGCCTTGAGCGATCTGGGCTTCCAGAAGGGCAAGGACCGCCTCGTCATCGACCGTATCGTCAAAGCCCAGCCGGGTGGGGCGAAGGGCCATCGTCGCCAGAAGCCGCACGTCGAGGTCGCCGAAGGAGCGTTCGTCGATGATGCCGGTCAAACCGATGACTTCGCCCACGTTGATGCCGCTCAACTGAACGGGGGCGCCGACGGTCAGGCCACTCGCGTTCTGATCGAAGATCGCCATGATCTGAACCTGGGCGTCGCTGTCGGGGTCTGCGAAGACACTGCTGCGAGCCGTGCTTTCGTCGGGATAAAGGCGATAAACTGCGCCTTCCTCCACCGGCTCTCCGCCCGAGACGACGGTGTCAAAGCTGACGCCGCCGCCCAGAAGGGCCGCTATTGACTGAAAGTCGATTTCTGCACCGTCGGGCCCGAGCGAGAAGGTAAAACCGGACGTGTCCCAGAAGCGGGTCGATGTGTTGACCAAGCGATCATGCGGTGCGTCGATGAAGGCGTCTGCGATCGTGGTAAGCCCGTCGTCGGAGATGACAGGCGTTCCGATCCGGCCAACCTCGATGCCGCGGTAAAGGATCGGCGTCCCCTCTGGCAGCCCTTCGCCGGCAGTCGTGCTGAGCCGGAACCTCAGCCCCTGTGACCCCGGGCGCACGAGCGGTGCCCGCGCGTCGCCGGTAAACTCGGTCAGCAGGCCTTCCGGTTCATCATCCCACAGCGCTTCGATATAGACGCCTGACAGAACGGTTTCGAGGCCGGTCACCCCGCGTGCGCTGACTTCTGGCGTTACGATCCAGAACCGGGCGTCGTCGTCCACGAACTCCGCGATTTCCGGGTCGAGCCGGATGCCCACACGCACCCGCGTGATGTCTTCTGAGAACCCAACATCCTCGACGAGGCCGACAGTCACGTCACGATAGTGTAGCTGCGTTTCCCCTGCTGTGATCCCGGTGGCTTCGGGGAAGAAAACCTCGATGTAGGGCCCTTGTTCGGCGTAATTCTGATAGGCGAGGCCTAGGGCCACGACGACAGCAAAAAGCGGGATCAGCCAAACGAGCGAGACGCGCTGAAAAAGGCTCTGGCGAACCGGTTCGATCTCGACCTCTGGGGGCGTCTCGGTCACCGTCTCTCGTCCTCTTCGATTTGATCCCAGATCATGCGGCTGTCGAAGCTCTGGGCCGACAACATCGTAAAGATCACCGAGAGCGCAAAGGCAATGGCCGCGGGGCCGGGCGTCACGGATGCCACGACATTGAGTTGCACGAGCGCCGACGTGATCGCAACCACGAACACGTCGATCATGGACCACCGCCCGATAAACTCGACGACTTCATAAAGCAGATGACGCTGGTGGCCGGGCACGGCCGTGCCTCGCCGTGTGCTGATGGCCAGGAAGGCGATCGCGATGAACTTGGCGACTGGGATGACCACGCTGGCGAAGAGGATGATGGCCGCCACGGGGATGTCACCGCTCAAGGCGACGTCGATCGCCCCGCCGACGATCGTGCTCTGGTATTCGTTTGTCAGGGTCTGCGTGACGAGCATCGGATAAGTATTTGCGGGGATGTAGCAGATCACCCCGGCCCACCACCACGCCCAGACCCGGCTGAGGCTTTTGGTGTCGCGCGATGTAAGGGGGGCATTGCACCGTCCGCAGCGCTTTGTTCCCATCGGCCAGACGCGGGTGCAGCGCTGGCAGCCGACCAGCCCGGCATCTCGCGCCGTGAGCGCGATCATTTCCGTTCGAGAGACTGCCATATCGACCAACGGTTTAGCACGCCGTCCTGAAAGACGGTGACGATGACGAGGATAACGAAAAGCCAGAAGGCCGGACCGAACACCACCTGCGCAAGT
This sequence comes from Aestuariibius violaceus, assembly GCF_040779325.2. Lineage (NCBI taxonomy): Bacteria > Pseudomonadati > Pseudomonadota > Alphaproteobacteria > Rhodobacterales > Paracoccaceae > Aestuariibius > Aestuariibius violaceus. Next base: position 567,903 of record NZ_JBFONT020000001.1, on the reverse strand, counting down.
TCGGTTACCTTCACCAGAGCGACGGCGCATCCAAGGATGAAGATCTCGGCCATCGACCAGGGCTTCAGGTCTTCCGCCCAGCGGAATGCGGTTCCCGCGCTGCGGAACGGTTTGCGGCCGGCGGCTATGGGGGCCACGACGTAGAGAAGAAGAAGGACACGACAGAGCGGCAGGAAGACGACCATCGCCGCCGTGGCGACAACGAGGGGCGTCGTGAGGCCGGCCGAGAAGGCGAGGGCTGCGTCAAGGATTGAGCTGTCGTTCGACAGGCCGCGGACGGAGATCCGCAGGAAGGGCAGAAATGTCGTTCCGATCAGCAAGACCGCGACCGTCAGGGACAGTGCGGCAACAACACTGAGATTGCTGCTCTTTGGCGCGAGAAGAACCGTATGACACCGTCCGCAGACGGCACGCTCCCCCTCTTGCGGCATCGTCTTGCGCCACAGGGCATCGCAGGTCGGGCAGGCAATGAGGTCTGGCGTCGCTTCCATTCGGCAGGTCCGCTTTGTCGCAAGCCGCACTGTGTCACCGATTTCCCACCGGCACCAGCCGAGAGCAGTTAACGAAAGGTTAACGTCACGCTTCGGCTAAAAAGCAGGCGACACGGCTTTCCCCCTTCCACTCAAGCTTGGGGCGTTCCTTCGAGCACCGGTCGATCGCGATTGGGCAACGCGGGTGGTAGGCGCATCCCGAAGGCGGCGAGATCGGGTCGGGGATTTCGCCTTCGGGCGGGGTGATCTCGCGGCCGAAGCCGTCCATGCGAGGGGCGGCTTCGATGAGCATCTTCGTGTAGGGGTGTTTCGGATCGGTGAAGAGTGCGTCCGGGGCGGCCTCTTCGACCAATCGTCCGAGGTAGAGAACGCCGATCCGGTCGGCCATGTGGCGCACGACGGTGAGGTCGTGGGAGATCAAGATGTAGGTCAGCCCGAATTCGTCCTTGAGGTCGCTCATCAGGTTGAGGACCTGCGCCTGGACCGAGACGTCGAGGGCCGAGGTCGGCTCGTCCGCGACGATCAGCTTGGGATCGGAGGCGAGCGCGCGGGCAACGCAGATGCGCTGTCGCTGGCCACCGGAAAACTCGTGCGGGTACTTGATGGCGTCTTCGGCGGAGAGGCCCACCTGCTCCAAGAGCTTCTCGGCCAAGCCGTTGGTATCGCCGCCTTTTATGCGCACCGGTTCGGTTATGATATCGCGCACCCGCCAGCGCGGATTGAGCGAGGCATAGGGGTCCTGAAAAATCATCTGGATGTCGGAGCGGACCTGTTCGATCTTGTCGGGATCGGTTTCGGTGTCGAGGTTGATGCCTTCGATCTCGACCTCTCCGTCAGACGGCGGGAGGAGGCCGACGACCATCTTGCCGATGGTGGACTTGCCTGATCCGCTTTCCCCGACAAGGGCATATGTTGTGCGTTCCGGCACCTCGAACGACACGTCGGAAACGGCAGTCAGCTTGCGTTTGGGCAGGCGCTCGACGACCCGGTTGAGCCAGGGTTTGGAGACATCGAAGATCCGCGTCAGGTGGCGGATCGAGACGAGGGAGGGTGCATTTTCGGCGTGCGGCATCCGGTCGGTATCCAGTCGGCATTTGGTCGGAGGGGAACGAACGTTCCCGTCACTCGACGTTAACTCTTTAGGCGGGCACGGCTTCCTCTGTCAGAGGGAACCAGCAGGCCGCGCGGCCGCCGGTGGCATCACGGGTGGGTGGCGGATCTTGGCGGCATTTGTCCTGCACCTTCGGGCAGCGCGGATGGAAGGCGCAGCCGGTCGGCAGGCGGCCGAGGCGGGGCATGGCGCCGGGGATCTGGCGCAGGCGGGTCGCGCCTTCGGAGGCATCGGGCGTGGCCCGCATCAGACCTTCGGTGTAGGGGTGCATCGGCCGGGTGATGACCTCGCGAACAGGGCCGAGTTCGGCCAAGCGGCCGGCATACATGACCGCGACGCGATCGGCGGTTTCGGCGATGACGCCCATGTCGTGGGTGACAAGCATGACGGCCATCCCACGCTCCCGGCAGAGGCGTTTTAAGAGCGCCGTGATCTGGGCCTGGACGGAGACGTCTAGGGCCGTGGTCGGCTCGTCCGCAATCACCAGAGAGGGTTCGGCGCAGAGGGCGAGCGCGATGACAACGCGCTGGCGCATCCCGCCTGAGAATTGATGGGGGTAGGCGTCGATCCGGTCCTTCGCGGCGGGAATGCCGACCTCGTCCAGCGCACGGATAGCGCGGAGCTTGGCCTCGCCGTCCGAAACTTTGAGGTGTTCCTGGATCGTCTCGGTCAGCTGGTCGCCGATGGTGAGCAGGGGGTTGAGCGAGGTCAGGGGATCCTGGAAGATCATGCCGATCTCTTTGCCGCGGATCTTGCGCAGGTCCTTGCGGGAGAGGCCGTCGATCCGCCTGCCGTTCACGTGGATCTCGCCCGAGGCGATCCGCGCGGGCCGGTCGAGGAGGCCGATCACCGCGTTACCCGTCATCGACTTGCCCGCGCCGGATTCGCCGACGACGCCCAGGATCTCTCCCGCCGCGATGTCGTAGGAAACGCCGTCGACGGGTTTGAGGAGGCCCGCGCGGGTCGGGATCTCGACAGTGAGGTTGCGGACGGAGAGGACGGGGGTGGTCATGCGGTGGTCCTTGCAGGCGCCGGAGCGCTGGCTGGGGTCATTCGAAACTGTAGGTGACGATCTGGCCGTTTTCGCGGGTGACCGTCATGGTGTCAGAAGTGAGGAAGAGGGACTGGCATTCGCGGCCCGCGAGCAGGTCGGGTTCGATCACGTTGCGGCACCAGGCGCCGTTCTCGATGGTCCAGGTGGCGAAGACCGCCAGCCCGTCGGAGGTGCCGCTGAGGATCCCGTCCTCTCCGATCTCGTAGCGAGTGTTTTCCGAGACGATGGTGCGGCCTGCGAGGGTCTGGGTGAGCTCGATGTCGTTGGCGCGGGCGGCGAGGTCGAGGGTGTCTTCGGCAGAGGGGGTGGGGGCGCAGGCGGTGAGCAAAGCAAGAGATGCCCCGCCAAGGACATTCGAGACAGGACGCGAGGCCATCATCGCAGCCTCGGGTTCAGGGCGTCGCGGAGCCAGTCTCCGAGCAGGTTCACGGCGAGCGCGAGCGTAAGAAGGGTCATGGCGGGGAAGAAGAGGATCCACCATTCGCCAGAGAACAGGAAGCCCTGGCCGATGCGGATGAGGGTGCCGAGGGAGGGTTGCGTGGGGGGCGCGCCGACGCCGAGGAAGCTGAGGGTGGCTTCGGCGATGATGGCGAGCGCGAGCGAGATCGTGGCGATTACGAGGACCGGGGACAGGACGTTGGGTAGGATATGGCGGAGCATGATGCCGCCGCCCGAGCGGCCGATGAGGCGGGCGGCCTGGACGTATTCCTTGTTCTTCTCGACCAGGGTGGCCCCCCGGACCACGCGGGCGAATTGCACCCAGTCGGACAGGCCGATGGCAAGGATTAGGACGAGGATCGCGACTTCGTCCCGGTATTCGGGTGGGGTCACGCCGCGCGAGACGCCGGTGATCAGCATCGCGACGAGGATTGACGGGAAGGTCAGCTGGACGTCGGCGATGCGCATGATGATCGTCTCGGTCCAGCCGCCGACATAGCCCGCCAGAAGGCCGAGCGTCACGCCGAGGATCATGGCGAAGAGGACCGCCGAGACCCCCACGAAGAGCGAGATGCGCATCCCGTAGAGGATCGTCGAGAAGACGTCGCGGCCCTGGTCATCGGTGCCCATCAGGAAGCTTTCACCGGTGAAGGCATTGGCCGCTCCCGGTGGGGTGAAGCCGTTCATGAGGTTGAGCGAGGCGGGGTCGTAGGGGTTCGTCGTGGCGATCAGCGGAGCGAAGACCGCCGCGAGGATCAGGATCAGCGTGATGATGAGTGAAAGGATGGCCACCGGGGAGTGGCGCAGGCTGTAGGCGAGATCGCTCTCCCACGCGTTTTTCAGGCGTGAGGGGCGCCTGGCCGCTTCGGGCTGGGGAAGGTCGGCTGTCTTGTGGGTGGCATCGGTCATCAGTGGCGCCCCTCGATCCGCAGGCGGGGATCGACCGCGAAGTAGAGGAGGTCGACGATCAGGTTGATGCCGACGAACATCACCGAGATCAGCATCAGGTAGGCGGCCATGACGGGAATATCGACGAACTGGATTGCGTTGATGAAGAGCAGGCCGACGCCGGGCCATTGGAAGACCGTTTCGGTGATGATGGCGAAGGCGATGATCGCACCGAGCTGGAGGCCGGTGACGGTAATGACGGGCACGAGCGTGTTCTTCAGCGCATGGCGGAAGTTGACGGCCCGCTCGCGCAGGCCGCGAGCGCGGGCGAAGCGGATGTAGTCCTGGCGCAGAACCTCAAGCATCTCGGATCGGACGAGGCGCATGATGAGCGTCATCTGGTAGAGGCCGAGGGTGATCGCTGGCAGGATGATGGCCTGTCGTCCCGATGGCGTCAGGAGCCCGGTTGTCCACCATCCGAGATCGACCACCTGGCCGCGACCGAAGGACGGAAGCCAGCCGAGCTCGACCGAGAAGACGTAGATCAGGAGGATGCCGATCAGGAAGGTGGGGAGCGAGACGCCGATCAGCGAGGTCGACATGATGATGTTGGCGGCGACGCCGCTTTTGCGGATTGCCGTATAGACGCCGAGCGCAATGCCGAAGCCGATGGCGAAGAGGGCCGAGAGGGCAGCAAGCTCCAGCGTGGCGGGGGCGCGTTCGGCGATGATGTCCGCCACCGGGCGGCCCTGACGGTAGGAAATCCCGAAATTGCCCTGCGCTGCATCCCAAAGGAAATTGACGTATTGGACAAGAAACGGATCGTTCAGGCCAAGCTGGTCGCGCAGCCGTTCGATATCGGCCAGCGTCGCCTCCTGCCCCAGCAGGTTGGTGATCGGATCGCCGACAAACCGGAACAGCGAGAAGGCCACGAGCCCCACGACGAGGAGGACGAGGACCGACTGAAACACGCGACGGATGATGTAGGCGAGCATTTGCCGGTTGTGCGGCGGGAACGGTTCCGGGTCAAGCGTCCGGGGTTCGGTGCCGGACCCGCGCGTGGCGGATCCGGCTGGATTTCAGGCGCTTAGCGCGCCCGTGGTCAGGCCCCAGGCAAAGGCGAAAAGGCTCGCCAGCCCCGCCGCCCAGACCAGCGTACGGACCGGGACGAGGTCGAAGGCATAGCTTGGGACGTAGGCCGCGCGGGAGCCAGCGTAGGTCAGCGCCGCAGTCTCGGTCCAGCCGTTGCTGATCCCGGAGGTCGCCGAGATCAGGACGAGCGGCAGGAACAGCGCCAGCCCCTCGACCTGATTGCGGACGTTCCGGTCAAGCCGGGCGCCGAGGGGGCCGTGGTTCGGTGGCGGCTCGGCCCGGCTGGAAAGGACATAGGGGATCCCGGCACGCAGATCGAGGTAAGTCCCTTGCGCCAGAACCGAAAAGAGCATGACGCCGAAGACGGCGAAGAGCGACCAGAGCTCGATGCTCATCCGACGACCTGGCCGCCCATGGCGTAGCCGCCCTCAGCCGTTTCTTCGATATGGACGTTGACGTATTGGGTGATGTCGCCCTTGCCGGATGTCTTGGCCACGTCGGCGAGGGAGGTGGTGAGGTTTGAGACGATCTTGGCCTTCTCTTCGATGGACCAGGCGGATTTCGGGACGGTGACGCGGATCGTGGGCATGGGAGCCTCCTTGGTTTTCGATCATTTCGAGTTATATTGCATCGCGCGATGCAATATCCGTAGCCGCCAGGAAATTGTTTTGCAACATATGATGCAAAAAGGAGTTCACGATGCCGCGACCGCGCGGGTTTGACGAAACTGAGGTTTTGCGCGCCGCGATGATGGTGTTTTGGCGCGACGGATACGACGCAACGACCTATCGCGCGCTGGAGGCGGAGACGGGCGTGGGCGTCCGGTCGATGCACAACACGTTCGGCGAAAAGGACCGGTTGTTCGTGCGTGTGCTGCAGCTTTATCGCGGACAGGCTGAAGAAGTCGTAAACGGTGCGTTTGCAACGCCCGGGCTGGCGGCGATCGCCGGGTTCTTCGACGCGATGGCGACGGCGCAATCCGACGCGGGCGACGTGAGCGCGGCGGGCTGTCTGATGGTCAACACGGTGTTCGAACTGGGGGAGATGCCCGAGGAGATCGCGGCGGAGGTGGCCGCTTATCGCGCGATGTGGCGGGATGCCTTCGCGCGGTCACTGGAGGCGGATGGTGTGGACAGGCAGGAAGAGCGGGCGGAGTTCCTGCTGGGGTCGCTCTGGGGGATGCTGAGCCAGATCAGGCTGGCCCGAGACGTCGCGGCCGCCGCGCCGATGGCCCGGATCGTCAGCGACACGGTGCGGGGCTGGCAGGCGGGATAGGATCAGGTATCAGGCGGCCGCTCTGGAAGGGAGGGACGAGCGGCCGCCCGGGCAGCCCCTGTGGTCAGGCTGCCTCGTGTTGCTCGTGGGCCTTGCGTGCACGCTCTTTCGCTTCCTTGGCCTTCGACCGCATCTCGGCGGGGAGGAGATCGAAGATCATGTGGATGCGATCCTCGTCGCCATCGTTGAAGGCTTCGTGCATCTGGTCGTTGTCGAACCACCAGAGTTCGCCTTCCTGCATCCGGATTTCCTCGTCCCCGGCCTTGAGCCAGGATCCGGCGGAGGATTTCAGGACGAAGTGGTAGCGGCCCCGGAAGCGGTAGTATTCGCCGCGGTCGATATGGGGATAGACGCGCTTGCCGGCGGGCAGGCAGACGATCTTGCCCCGGCTGAGATCGGCGTCGAGTTCGGCGGCAACCTCTTCGAGGAAGGCGCGGGCCTTCGGGAACTTGGCCGATCCGGTCGTCCAGCGGCTTTCGTGGACATCGCGCCGCTCGCGCCCCAGGATCATCGACTTGCGCAGACCGCGCAGCGGGATGGCCAGCGCCTCTCGCTGGACCGGGATCTTGTCCTGCCGGCCCGTGGCGATGGCCCAGGCATCGCCGACGCTTGCGATTTCATCGAGAAAGGGCTTGGTGGGCACGTCTGAGCGGATGCGCTTGAAGTATTTCATGTCGTCTCTCCTTTGTCTGCTGGGGTCGTTCCCTTCGAGAGACATATGGAGCTTCAACCTGATCGGGGCGTATCATCCAGATTAACAGCGGATGAATGCGGGCGCTGCGGCTGCCGGGAGAGACAGAGATGAGACGACTGACCTTGATCGTGTGTTTCCTGGCGGGGACGGCAAGCGGACAGACGGCGATCGATACGGTGCGCCCCGATGCGCCGGAGATGGCCGCCCAGGGGCCCTTCGCCACGGGCGTGCGGACGGTCGAGTTCGTGCATGAGGACCGGATCGACGTCACGGCGATCGAGCGGGACGCGCCTGTGCCCGATCCATTGCCGCGGGCGGATCGGCGGCTGGTCGTCGAGATCTGGTATCCGGCGGAGGAGAGCGACGGGGACCGGATGTTGGACGCGTATCTGCGGGACGGGGAGACGGTTGTCGAGTTGACCGGGCGGGCCGTGCGGGACGCGCCGCCGCTGGCTGAGGCGGGGCCGTTTCCGTTGGTCATCGTCAGCCACGGCTATCCGGGGAACCGGTTCCTGATGTCCCATCTGGCCGACAATCTGGCGACGAAGGGGTATGTCGTCGCCTCGATCGATCATCAGGACAGTACGTATGGCGATCAGGCGGCGTTCGGATCGACATTGGTGCACCGGCCGGTCGATCAGCTTTTCGTGCTGGAAGAGATCGCCCGGATGGGATCGGGCCCGGGCTTTTTGGACGGGTTGGTCGAGGCAGAGCAGGTCGCCATCGTCGGATATTCGATGGGGGGTTACGGCGCGGTGATCGCGGCGGGCGGCGGTGTCGCGCAGGCCGGGGTCGATCTGTCTTTCGGGGCGCCGCACGGGTTGCTTGGTGTGCATCTGGCGGGAAGCGAGAGCCACGCCGCGCTGCTCGATCCACGGGTGAAGACGGTGATCGCCATCGGCCCCTGGGGTCGTGCGCGGGGGATGTGGGATGCGGAGGGGATGGCGGGGCTGTCAGTGCCGGCGCTGTTCATCGCCGGGTCGGTGGATGACGTGTCCGGCTACGAGGAGGGCGTGCGGCTGATGTGGGACGAGGCGACAGGCGTGGACCGGGCGCTGCTGACCTTCGAACATGCGAACCACAACGCGGCCGCGCCTTATCCCGCGCCGCCCGAGAGCTATGCGTTCAACGAGGATCTGGGGTTCGCGCCATTCGAGCATTATGCAGACCCGGTTTGGGACACGGTGCGGATGAATAACGTCACGCAGCATTTCGTGACGGTGTGGCTGGATACCTATCTGAAGGGCCGTGCGGAGGCGGTTGGGTATCTCGACTTGGTGCCGGTGGCGGCGGATGGGCTGTGGTCGGTGGATGAGGACGGGTCGCCGACCGAAGAGCATACCTATTGGCGGGGATTTGCGAACCGGACGGCAGCGGGCCTGCGGTTCGAATGGCTCCGGGCGGAATGAACCACCCGGAGCCGTCCGGTCAGTTCAGGCGCGCGAGAAGCGGGGTGATCCGCCGCACGGTGGCGCGGCGGTTCTCGCGGTTGGCGTCTTCCGTGACGACCTTGAGATTGGCCTCTCCGTAGCCCTGCACGATGAGGTTTTCCGGCGGCACGTCGAAATATTCGGCGAGCGCCAGTGCCACGGATTCCGCCCGGCGATCCGACAGGGCAAGGTTGAGGCTGGCGGAACCGACGGCGTCGGTGTGGCCTTCGACGAGGAAGACCTCGTTCGGGCTTTCCTCGATCACGTCGCGCATCGCCTGCCCGATCGCGATCAGCGCGTCGGCCTGGCTGGCGCGGATTGCGGACGACCCTGTATCGAAGGTGACGGCATCGAGTTCGATCACCGGCACAAGCTCCCGCACGGCGCGGATCTGGCGGATCTGCTGCAGCGTGAAGCTGCGGTCGAACGTATCGAGTTCGCGCTGGCGGAGGGCGGCGCGCAGCTCGTCCTCGGTTGCGGTGTCGAGTGAGATCGATCGCTGCTGCGGCTCGGGCAGTTCGGTGACCTCGACCGGTGCGGCCTCGACCGTGTCGTCGAAGAGGAGCACTTCGGTGCCGTCGGGCAGGATACGCGAACGGCGCAGGACCTGGCCATTGGCGGCGCGGATCGTGATGACCTCTGACCCGTCCTCGCGGAGGACGCGCTGGAGCGTCGAGCCGTCGTCGAAGGTGCGTGTGGAGATCTGTGCACCGGGCTGGCGAAGCAGTGCGTTGTCATCCTTGAGGACGTAGTAGTCGCCGTCGTCGCGCTGGACCACGACGCGGTCGCCGGAATTGGTGACGACCTGTTCGTTCCGACCGATGATCTGGTCGAGGACGATAAGACCGGCGGCGCCAAGCGCGAAGGTTTCGAGGGCGGAGAGGCCGTCGTCGTCATCGTTCTCGTCCGCGCTGCGGCTGGCGGAGGTGGTGAATTCCTCGTCGGAAGAGCGCGACGTTTCCTCGGTCACCGTTTCCGTCACGACTTCTGCCTCGGCGTCCGCTTCGCCTTCGACGGCTGCGGTCGCGGCGGCCTCGGGCGTTTCGTTGGCGGCGGCGGTGCTGGTTTCGGTATCGTCCTGGGTGACCTCCGGCTCGGTTCCGGCGACGTCGGCTTCGGACTGTTCGCCCTCTGCCGGAGGGGCGATCACGGCGATACCGTCCTCTTCCGTGGTCTCAGAGGGGGCCGCCTCGGTTTCGACGGCTACGTCGGCCTCGCCTTCCGCTTCAACCTCTGCCGGTGCGGTCTCTGCCGTGTCGGTTTCGGCAGGGTCCACCACGGTTTCCTCGGCGGTCTCAGCTGGCGGTTCCTCGGTCGGCGAAACCTCGGGTTCGGCGGTTTCGACAGGCGTGCCTTCGGTAGGCTCGGCCTCTTCGCCTTCGGCGGTGTCGGGGGCCGGGATGACCTCGGGATCGGCCACAGGCGGAGTTTCGGCCGTCTCGGCGGGTGCGCTTTCTTCGACGGCGGGAAGCTCGCTCTCAGCTGTCGATTCAGGGTCGATAGTGGTGCCGCCGGGGGCCGGGTCTGCGTTCATGTCCGCCGATTCAGGATCCGCGGGCGTGCCGCCTGGGGCCGGTTCTGCACCGTCGGCCGTGGTCTCCACTTCGCCGGAGCCCTCGGTTTCCGGCACGGCGTCCGTGATCTGGGGCAGGCCGTCATCCACTTCTTCGGTGGCGTCCTCGCCGGTATCGGGGGTCGTCTCGGTGACTTGGGGAAGCGCATCCCCGCCCTCTTCGGTGGTGGTGTCCCCGGCTTCCGGAGCCGTGTCGGTGATCTGCGGCAAACCCTCTTGGGTGACGGTGCCTTCGGCCTCGGCGGCGGGCGGGCAGGTCTCGGAGACGGCACCTTCTGGGCAGGTTTCGACCACGGCGTCTTGCGCGGCGAGCGGCAGGGGCGCGGCGAGTGTGAGGGACAGGATCAGGGCGGTCGTCGACCGCAGGGTGCGGCGGGTCATAGCGTTTCCTTTGTTTTTCAGGCGTTTGCGCCATATGGGAAGGAAACAAGAACGGGCGGCACAGGGTTCCGTGCCGCCCGTCTGCATTGTCAGCGGGCCGCCGCCCGCCGGATCACATTCTGTAACCTAGCCGCCGACCGTCACCCAGCGCAGGATGAAAAAATCGTCGGGGCGCTGGGTCATCTCGATCCCGTCGCGGACGCCCCAGAGCAGTGGCTGGACGTAGAGCGGGACATAAGCCGTCTGTTCCTGCAGGATGCCGGTCACCTCGTCGAGCATGGCCTGGCGGGTGGCCTCGTCGAGTTCGGACTGGATCTGCGGAAGGAGTTCATCAACGCGATCATTTGAAAAGTCACCGAAATTCCAGCTGCCGAGGCGCGCCTCTTCGTTGGGGGTCGCGGCGAGGAAGCGGATCGGGTGTTCGGCGTCGAAGGTGCCGGGCGACCAGCCGAGGAGGTACATGTCGAAATTGTCCTCGCGCAGCTCGGGCCAGTAGTTGCGGACCGGCATCGTCTCGAGCTGGGCGTTGAGGCCCACCTGGGCGAGCATCCCGGTGACCGCCTGGCAGACGGCTTCGTCATTCAGGTAGCGGTCGTTCGGGCATTTGAGCGCGAAGGAAAACCCATCGGGATATCCGGCATTTGCAAGGAGTTCGCGGGCGGCTGCCTGGTCGTATTCGGGCCGCGCGGCGAGGGCCTCGCTATAGCCGCGCATGGCGGGCGAAACGAGCTGGGAGGCCGGTTCTGCGTTGCCGCGCATGATCGTCTGCAGGATCGCCGGGACGTTGATCGCATGGGCGACGGCCTGGCGGACCCGTTCGTTGGTGAAGGGGTTGGCGTCGCCTTCGTTGTCGCCGCCGGTCAGGACGGGGGCTTCGTGCGGGAAGCCCAGCATGATGACACGCGCCTCTATCCCCTTGATAACGTTGACGCCGTCGGCTTGTTCGAGGCGGGCGGCATCCTGGATGGGGACGGGGTTGATGAAGTCGACATCGCCCGCGAGCAGGGCGGCCACGGCGGTGGCCGGGTTCTGGATCGGGGTGAAGGTGGCGCTGGTGATGTTGTGTTCGGGCTCGCCCCACCAATCCGCGAAGGGCTCTAGCGTCGTTTGCAGGCCCGGCTGGCGGTCGGTCACCTGAAAGGCGCCGGTGCCGTTGGCGTTGAGCGTGGCGAAGGTTTCACCTTCCTTGTTGGGGCGGGTCGTCTCGTTCGCTTCGGCCCAGCCGCTGTCCATGATCATCCAGTTGGCGATGCTGTCGGGGAAGATCGGGTTGGGGGCGGTGGTGTAGATCTCGACGGTGTAGTCGTCCGGCGCCTCGACGCGGGAGACGGGGGCGAACCAGCTGGAGGTATCGGCCTCGTCCGAGCTGGCACGCTCGAATGAGAAGACGACGTCTTCGGAGGTAAAGTCTTCTCCGCCATGGAATTTTACGCCTTCGCGGAGGGTGAAGCGCCAGCCTTCGCCGTCGCCGATCGGCTCCCACGCCGTCGCCAGAGCGGGCTCGATCGTCATGTCCTTGCCGCGGCGGACGAGGCCTTCGTAGACGTTGTTGAGAAAGCCCAGGACGGGGGCGGCGTTGACGGCGTGGGGGTCCATCGTCTGGGGGTCGGTGGTGCCGGCCCAGCGGAACTCCTCGGCGGAGGCGGTGGTGGCCAGGAGAATGGCGGTGAGGGTGAGGATTGGGCGCATTTGGGCCTCCGGTACTTGTCTTTCTTCGATGGAGGATGTGATGCGCGGCAAGGTCAAATCAAATCGTGCGGAAAGGCAGAGATTAACCGGATATTGCCGGGCTGGACGGTGCGATTTCCGCGCGGCAACGCGAATCGGGGTTAATCTCAGGAAAAACAGGGAGATCGGCGTGTCGGCATATGGTCGGCATCCTGTCGGCTTTCTGTCGGACATTTGGGGCGCGATTGGCGGGGTAATGGAGCGTCCTGCTGCAGTGCAGCGCAACAGTTGCGACAAACCGGGAGATTGCCGAGTTCTGTTGATGTGGCGACGGGAGGCGCGGCCCGGCCCCCCGAGGCCGCGCGACGGTTTAGACGGCGCAGAGGTCCTTCCAGAAGGTGACCTTGTCGTCTCCTTCTGCCCAGAAGTGGGGGAGGCGCGCGGCCTCCCGATAGGACTGGCGGGCGTAGAAGGCGCGGGCGATGGCGAAATCGTCGGTGCTGGACGTGTCGACGATCAGGATCCGCTGGCCCCGGTCGCGCAGGGCGCTTTCCAGCGCGGCGGTCAGGGTTGCGCCGACGCCTTTGCGCTGGTCGCCGGGGCGGATGCCGAGGGCGCGCATGTTCCAGGTGCCCTCGGTCATCGTTTCATGGGCCGCGTAGCAGAGGCCTGCGGGCCGTCCACCCGCCTCGGCCACCAGCCAGAGGGTGTCTCTGGCTGGGTCGTCGAGGAAGGGCGCGATCATGTCGGCCAGCAATTCGGACGGGAAGAGGCCGATCTCTTCGACGATCCGCCTCAAGGCGGGGACGTCGGAGGCCCGCGCCGGGCGGGTCGTGGTGTGCGTCGTCATGGGTCTTGTCCTTCAGCGGTTGTCGAGTTGGGCGCGGACGGCGCCGAGGCCGCGCTGGGTCACGCGGTAGGGCTGACCACCCGTGGAGCGGATGAAGCGGCGCTTCTTGAGCCGGTCGAAGACTGCGAATGTGCAGTCGGTCAGGATGTGACCGTCGCGGCTGATGCAGGTGATGTCAGATACCTTGCCATTGGCGCCGCGCTCGTAATGGATGGCGCCGCCTTGGGCGAGCACGTGCAGGACACGCTGCTCGTGTTTCGAGATATTCATGGAAGTGGGTCCGGAGATAGATCAGACAAAACAGCCCGCCCGGCGTCACGCGCGGGGGGTCGTTAGGTTGGTCGTTCCAGCGGGTGGAACTTAGCGGTTGCCCGCAAGCTCTGACATAAACTCTCCATTGCCCGCTCTGGCGGGTGAGGCTGAGATAAGGCGGGGAGCGTTTTGGGTCAAGCGCAGAGGCCAGGCGGAGAGAAGTGGTTGGTCAGACGCCGTCGGTCAAGTCGCGGAGGACCTGGGCCACTGTCATGACGTCGTCGCGGGTGCAGTCGAACTGGCCGACCTGGACGCGGATGACGAAGCGGCCCTCGTGCCGGGTCTGGGTGAGGTAGATGCGGCCGTCGTCATTGATGCGGGTGAGGAGCGCTTCGGTTGCCGCGTCGTCGCGGTAGCGGAAGGTGAAGAGGGAGAGGGCGGGGGGCGTGGTGATCTGGATGCCGGGGATCGTGGCGATGTCTTCGGCCAGCTCGGCGGCCCAGGCGACATGGTTGCGGATGCGGGTGCGCAGGCCCTCGAGCCCGTAGGCACGGAGGGTGAACCAGAGCTTGAGCGCGCGGAAGCGGCGGCCGAGCGGGACGGTCCATTCGTTGAAATTGACGATCTCGTCCTGACCGAGGGTCTGCAGGTAATCGGGGCGCAGGCCGAGGGAGCGGATCTGCGGGGCCGGGTCGGCGAGGAACTGGACGGCGCAGTCGAATTGCGCGCCGAGCCATTTGTGCGGGTTGAAGACGATGCTGTCAGCCTGGTCGACGCCCTGCCAGAGCTCGCGGAATTCGGGGCAGATCATGGCGGAGCCTGCCCAGGCGGCGTCGACATGGGTGTAGAGGTCGTGGGTTTTGGCCACGGTGAGGCAGGCGGCGATGGGATCGCAGGCGCCGATGGAGGTGCCGCCGGTGCAGAGGATGACACCCGCCGGTTTGTGGCCTGCGGCGAGGTCGGCGCGGATGGCGGCGTCGAGTGCTTGGGGGTCCATGGCGTGCTGCGCGTCGGTCGGGATCTTGACGAGGTTGGCTTGCCCGATGCCGGAGAGGCGGGCGGCCTTGTCGACCGAGGAATGGGTCTGGGCGGAGGCGTAGAGGCGGAGGCGGGGGCCTCCTGAGAGGCCCTCGGTCACGCTGTCCCAGCCGGTGGCGCGGTCGCGCATGGTCAGGACGGCGGAGAGGGTCGCCGTTGTCGCGCTGTCGTGGATGGTGCCGGTGAAGTGGGGGGCAAGGCCGAGGGCCTGGCGGAGCCAGCCGATCATCACCTGCTCGATCTCTGTCGCCGCGGGAGAGGTTTGCCAGAGCATCCCCTGGGCGGCGATGGCATTGGCGAGCTGTTCGGCCAGCATCGACGCAGGCGAGGCGTTGGCGGGGAAGTAGGCGAAGAAGCGGGGGTGCTGCCAGTGGGTGGTGGCGCCGGGGACGATGGTTTTGAAATCGGCGAAGATGTCCTTGATGGGTTCCGGCGCCTCGGGGGGCGTATCGGGGAGCTGGGCGGCGGTGGCGCCGTAGCTTGCCCGCGGGCGGACGGGGCGGTCGCGAAGCGTGCTGTGATAGGCATGGGCCCAGTCGGCGGCGCGCTTGGACCAGTGGCGGAGGTCGTCGTGGTTCATGTCCCCGAGAGGGGCATGCCGCTGTCGCGGAGGCAAGCCCCGTTCAGTGGGGGCGGGCGCCCTGTTCCGGCTGGGGGAGCTGGATCGGCGGCGTATCCGGTGGCGCCGGTGGCTGCCGGTCGCCAGTGATCAGGCGGGCGCCCTTGGAATAGGTGATGTAGGACCAGAGCCAGCTGAGGCCCACGAAGATCGGCTGGCGGACACCGATCAGGAAGTAGATGTGGGCGATGCCCCAGAGCCACCAGGCGAGGAAGCCCGAGAGGCGGAAGCGGCCGAAGTCGATCACTGCGGCGTGGCGGCCGATCGTGGCGAGGTTGCCGGCGTGGCGGTAGCGGAAGGGTTTGGTCGTCTCCCCGGCGAGGCGGTTTGCAATCACTTGCGCGGCGTGGCGGCCCTGCTGCTTGGCGGCCGGCGCGATGCCGGGGACGTCCTGGCCGTCTTTCCACGGGACCTTGGCGGCGTCGCCGGTGACGAAGACCTCAGGATGGTCCGGCAGGGTCAGATCGGGGGCGACGGCGATGCGGCCGCTGCGGTCGGTTTCGATGTCGAGCCAGCTGGCGGTGTTCTTCACCTTGACGCCTGCGCCCCAGATCGTGGTGGCGGCGGGGATGGCGCCGGCCGATGTGGCGACGCCGTCGGGCGAGATGTCCTCGACCCGCGTATCGCACCAGACCTCGACCCCGAGCTTTTCGAGGGAGGTCCTGGCCTTGTCCGACAGCTCTTCCGGGAAAGCGGGGAGGAGGCGGGGGCCGGCCTCGACCAGGATCACGCGGGCATCGGCAGGGCGGATGCGGCGGAAATCGCGGGCCAGCGTGAAGCGCGCCAGTTCGGCGATGGCGCCGGCCATCTCGACCCCCGTCGGGCCACCGCCGACCACGACGAAGTTGAGCTGGCGGCGCTGTTCCTCGGGGGTCGCCGCGACCTCGGCCCGTTCGAAGGCGAGGAGGATGCGGCGGCGGATGCTGGTCGCGTCGCGCAGGTTCTTGAGGCCCGGCGCCCGATCGGCCCAGTCGTTGCCGAAATAGAAGTTATGGGCGCCGCTGGCGACGATGAGGAAATCGTAGGGGATGGTGCCGGTGTCGGTGACGATCCGGCGCGCTGCGAGGTCGATATCCTGCACCTCGGAGAGGGTGACGGTGACGTTCTTCTGCCGCGAGAAGATGCTGCGGATCGGCCAGGCGATATCAGCGGGCGAGAGGTCGGCGGTGGCGACCTGATAGAGCAGCGGCTGGAAGAGGTGGTAGTTCCGGCGGTCCACGATCTCGATATCCACATCGGCCTTGCGCAGCGCCTTGGCGGCGGAGAGACCGGCGAAGCCGGCGCCGATGATGACGACGCGGGGGCGGGGGGTGTTCTGTGGCTGCTCCATCGTCCGGATTCCTGACTTTGTCAGATCCGATGTGGGGATCGGGTCGGCCGGTTTTCAGAGGCGGATTGCCGCTTTCCGCGAAGTGACGCCGGGGTGCCACAGCGCAGGGCGCGCTAGGCCCCGGCCTGCAAGTAGTGATGGGCAAAGTCGAGGACGTTGGCCCGGACGTTTTCGTGGAAAGTGGCGTCGAATTCGGCTTCGACCTTCCGGAATTCTGCAGCGAGAGCGGGCAGGTCTTCGGAGATCTGTGCGCAGTCGTAGAGCGTTGCCGTGAGGATCAAGCGCTCTGCCCGGTGGCGGGTGGGGCTGCCGTTCATGAGGGCGATCATATCTGCGGTGAAGAGCGCAGCCGCGACAGGCCAGACGCGGAGCGGGTCTTGCAGCGCATCCGCCGCCGAAACGTCCCCCTCCTGCGCGACGGTGAGGTCTGGGGAGAGGTCAAGCAGGCGCGTGAGCGCATCGTGGCAACCGGGCGCGGCCTGTGCGTTGCGCGTTTCGGGGAAAAGTGGCGGGCACGCGGACTGAGCGCCGATGCAGGCGCCGAAGAAGCGTTCCCGCAGGTCATCATCTGTCGGATCCCTGCGGACGGCCTTGACGAGATACGCGGCTGCCTTGGGGTAGTTCTCGGCATCGAAATAAGCGTTTCCCAGGCGGGCGGAGGCCCAGGTCGCTTCCGGGTCTTCGGCGAGGAGGCTGGCCTCGAAGTCCTCCGCCTCGGCAAAGCGATCGGCCTGGATCATCAGGCTGACGATCCGCTTCTGTGTCCAGCTGTCGGCCGGGCGGAGGTCGTGAGCTTGCAGGAGGAATTCGAGCGCATCGTCCCCGCGTCCGTCGGTGTCGAGGAGGTAGCCCTTCCAGCGGAGGATCCAGGCGCTGTCCGGATCAAGCGCGAGGGCGCGGGCGTTGTCGGCGAGGGCGGTTTCGAGATCCCCAAGCTCGTAATTGGCGATGGCACGTTCGTTCAGCAGGAGCGCGTCGTCGGGGGCGAGGTTGAGGCCGGCTTGCGCGTCTGCGAGGGCGGCATCGAAGTCATCTGTGCTGCGATGGGCTGCGGCGCGGTGGGAATAGGTCTGGGCACGGGCGTCATCGACGAGCCGGGACCAGGAAAGCATCGTCGTGCAGGCATCGATCGCGGCCTCTGCATCCGCGCTGTAGGCCCGGCAGGTGTCTGCGACAGCCTGCCGCGTATCACCTCGGCGATCCGCAATCAGGACGACAGCCAGCGTGGCGAGGGCGATCAGGGCGACGTAGCGGGTGCGGCGTGAGAGTTCCATGGGGCGGTGATAGCTTGGGGGTGGGTTGGGGGGCCACCCCTTTTCGTTTGGCGGTCGCGGCCTGGCCGGGGAGGTGGGTGGCTCAGACCCGTCGTGTGGAAAGCTGTTTGGAGGACAGGGTATGGGCGCGGCGGACACCATGTTCGGAGTGGTTCTGACAGGGCATGGCGGGCCCGAGATGCTGGAATGGCGCGAGGATCTGCCGGTGCCTGTGGAGCGATCTCAGCAGAGCTCTTGGACGAATGACGGGCACCTTGCCATAGGTAGGGTCTCGTTGCCTCTCCCTTTCCAAAAGAGCGAAACGGGAGCCGGGCCAGCGTCGGCCCGTGGGATGGCGCTGCAACGGTTGAGCGGCGCGCTTTTATGGTGCCGTGTTCATCTTCCCTCTGAGTTCAGCGCGCGGGTGGCAAAGCGCCAGCCCGCGGGACGGGCCGGCGCTGGCCCGGCGCCTTCGGCTTGATTCCGGGCCTTTTGGAGCGTCGGAACCGAGGTCAATCTGTTGGGCGTGGAAGTCAGATCATTCAGCGCATCTTGGGCAGCTGAAGGATGCGGCCCCTCCCCGTCGAAGAGGGGCCGCTTGTCAGGCTCTTACGAGCTTTGCATCGTGAAGTGCTTGAACTTCGGGTCATCTTCCGGCGACACCTCGGTGCCGACGCGGTTGGTCATGCCCCAGTTCAGCACCTGGTGGTGGATCGGCAGGTAGAGCACCTCGCTCTGCACCGTGTCCCAGATCTCGGCGATGGTCGCGTTGCGCGCGTCGAGATCGGTCTCGGACGCAAGCGAGACGATCTTTGCGTCGATCTCAGGATCCGAGAAGCCGGTCGGGTTCCAGCTGCCGCGCTCTTCGCCCCGCGTGTGGACGAGGAAGTTGAAGATGTATTCCGAATCGTAGGTCGGCACCCCCCAGCCGAGCATGTAGAAGTCCGTCTCGGCGTTCTGGATCAGCGGGAAGTGCTGCGCCTTGGGCTTGGCGTCGAGGTTCACGGTGATGCCGATCTGGCCCAACATCCCGACCGCCGCCTGGCAGATGCCTTCATCGTTGATGTAGCGGTCGTTCGGGCAATCGAGCGTGACCGAGAAGCCGTCGCCGTAGCCGGCCTCTTCCATCAGGGCGCGGGCCGCATCCATGTCGCCCTCGGGCACCTCGTCGAGCGCTTCGGTCCAGCCGTTGACGAAGGGCGGCATGATGACGCCTGCGGGCGCGGACTGGTCACGCATTACCACCTGGCGGATCGCGTCACGGTTCAGCGCCATGTTCATCGCCTGCCGCACGCGGACGTCGCCGAAGGGGTTGGCGCCGTCCACATCGTCGGCCGCGATATCCTCGGCGCCCATGTTCATGCCGAAGAAGATCGTCCGGTTCTGCGGCGCGGTCTTGACGACGAGGCCATCCGCGTCGTTCACGCGGCTGATGTCCTGAACCGGCACATCCTGGATGAAGTCGACCTCACCCGACAGAAGGGCTGCGACCCGGGTCGCGGCGTTCTGGATCGGGGTGTAGTCGATCCGCGTGATCTCCATCGGGAAGTCGTCTATGCCCCAGTAATTCTCGTTCTGGTCGAGGATGGTGCGGACATCGGGTTCGCGGCTTGTCAGGACAAAGGGGCCGGTGCCGTTGGCGTTGGTCGCGGCATAGGTCGTCTCGCCATTGGCGATGTCCTGCACGGCGGTGACGCCGTTTGCCTCGGCCCAGCCCTGGTCCATCATGAACAGGTTGGTGAAGTTGTTGGGCAGGATCGGGTTCGGGCCGGCGGTTTCGATCTCGATCGTGTAGTCATCCACCGCGCGGACCTCGACGATGGAGGTCAGCAGTTCCTTCATCGCCGACGTCTCGGTCTTCGCCCGCTCGAACGAGAAGACGACGTCTTCCGCGGTGAAGTCGGCGCCGTCATGGAAGGTGACACCCTGGCGCAGGTTGAAGACCCAGACATTCGGGTCGTCTTCGCTCACCGCCCAATCGGTCGCGAGCGCCGGTTCGAAGGCGCCGGTCTGGTCGCGGATGATGAGCGGTTCGTAGATCTGGTGGGCCAGTGTATGCGTCGGCCCTTCGTTCTGGGCGTGCGGATCGAGCGTCAGGCTGTCGCCGGCGCGCGCCCAGCGCAGGGTTTCGGCCGAGGCGCCCAGGGCCGTCGTTGCGGCGAGGGCGGTGGCCAAGGTCATCGTACGGTACATCATGTGAATCTCCCCTTGGATTTGTGGCCGCTAGCATGACCCTTCCGCGCGCCGATGCAAGGGAGGGCAGATGATGAGGATTTTAGCTGTTAAGAGACGGTTCACGTCCGCCTGATATTGCATCGCCTGAGGTGTCAGGAGCGGCAACGTGACAGCGACGGCGGACAACAATCAGCGGCCGATCATCATCAAGCGGAAGAAGGTGGTTGCCGCTGACGGCCACCATGGCGGCGCCTGGAAGGTGGCCTATGCGGACTTCGTGACCGCGATGATGGCGTTCTTCATGCTGATGTGGCTGCTCAACGCAACGACGGAAAAGCAGCGCAAAGGCATTGCCGATTACTTCGCTCCGACAATCCCGATCAACCGGGTTTCCGGCGGGGGGGCGGATGCGCTTTCGGGCGACAGCGTGATGACCGAGACCAAGCTGGCCGCCAATGGCGATGCCCAGAAGGCGACGGATGGCGCGGTGGATGAAGGCGCGGCCGAGGCGGCAGCATTCGCCATGATCGAGGAGATCCTGAACGGCAGTGGCGGCGAAAGCCGGGTGGCGGACGAATTGCTGGCCCATATCGTCACGAAAGTGACCGATGAGGGCCTGATCGTAGAGCTGTTCGCCCTTCCCGGAGCCCCCCTGTTCCAGCCCGGCACGGCCGAGCCCACCCAGCTGCTGATCGATCTGTCAGAGATGATCGCCGAGGTCTTCAACTTCGTGCGCAATGACGTCTCGATCACCGGGCATGTGGCATCCGAACCGATCGTGATCGCCCGGCCCCAGATCTGGCCGCTCTCCCTCGACCGGGCGACGACGATGCGGCTGCTGGTCGAAGGCGACGGGATCGCCTCTGCGCGCATCCGGCGGGTTGCCGGAAAAGCGGACCGGGAGCCGGTCACGCACAACCGCTTCGGGCTTCGCAACAACCGGCTGGAGCTTGTTCTGATGCGATCGGCGAAATGAAGTTGGCCGCCGTTAGGGCGCCGTTAAGGCGCGGGCGGTTAGCTGAACAGGATCCGCGTGGCGGACCATGGTTGATGAAAGGTAACGGCTTATGACGATTTCTTCCTCTCTCAATGCGGGCGTGTCGGGCCTTGCCTCGAATGCGAGCCGGCTCGCCACGATCTCGGACAACATCGCGAATTCGTCCACCTATG
Organism: Aestuariibius violaceus; assembly: GCF_040779325.2. Classification (NCBI taxonomy): domain Bacteria; kingdom Pseudomonadati; phylum Pseudomonadota; class Alphaproteobacteria; order Rhodobacterales; family Paracoccaceae; genus Aestuariibius; species Aestuariibius violaceus. Next base: position 547,121 of record NZ_JBFONT020000001.1, on the reverse strand, counting down.
GGTACAAGCGCGCGACGGCGGATTTCCACTCGATGGTCATCGAAAGCGGCCAGGGCACCTATTCGGCGGGCGGCGTTCGGACGACGACGACCCGGCTGATCGACGAACGCGGATCGCTGGTGACGACGTCGAACGCAACCGATCTGGCCGTGCGCGGCCGCGGCATGCTGCCGGTCACCACGGAGGTGGCCGTGGGCGTTCAGAACGGCGATGTGCCGCTTCTGCTGACGACCACCGGGTCGTTCCGGACGGATTCCGATGGCTACCTGAAAACGACTGACGGGTTGGTCCTGCTGGGCTGGCCGGCGGAGCCGGATGGGACGGTGCCCAACTTCTCGCGCGACACCAAGGTCGGGCTGGAGCCGATCCAGATCGCCGTGAACCAGTTTGCGGGGGAACCGACGACGCGGATGACGCTGGGCATCAACCTGCCCGCGACCGAGACGGAGGCGGGCGCACCCGGCGACAGTGAAGTGCTGGCGATCGAATACTACGACAACCTCGGCACGTCCGAGAGCCTCGAGGTCGAATTCGTCCCGAGTGTTCCGGCGACCGGATCCTCGAACCAATGGACGATGATCCTGCGCGATTCCGCCTCCGGCGGGGGTGTCGTAGGGGAATACACCCTGACCTTCGATGACAGCCGCGCGCAGGGCGGGACCCTTGATGGCGTCGCCGCGGTGACGGGCGGTGCTTACGATGCCGCGACGGGAGAAATCACGGTGACCGTCAATGGCGGGCCGATCGCCATCGATATCGGGCGGATCGGCGATGCGGACGGGCTGACCCAGCTATCCGATGCCTTCGCCCCGGTGTCGATCATCAAGGACGGGTCGCCGGTCGGGAACATGACCTCGATCGAGGTCGATCCGAATGGGTTCGTCTACGCCAATTTCGACAATGGGATCACCCGGACGATCTATCAGATCCCGCTGGTCGACGTGCCCAACACCAACGGGCTGATGGCGCTGGACCAGCAGACCTATACGACGACCGAAGACAGCGGTTCGATCTTTCTCTGGGATGCCGGCGACGGCCCAACCGGGGATATCGTGAGCTACGCGCGTGAGGAATCGACGACGGATGTCGCGGGGGAACTGACCAACCTGATCCAGACCCAGCGGGCCTATTCCTCGAACGCCAAGGTGATCCAGACGGTCGACGAGATGCTGCAGGAAACCACCAACATCAAACGCTGACCCCTAGGCGGAGGACCCGGCGATGAGTATCACCCAATCCATGGCGAACGCGCTAAGCGGCCTCAATGCCGCCTCGCGCGCGGCCGAGATCGTCTCGGCCAATGTCGCCAATGCGACGACCGAAGGCTATGGCCGCCGGTCGCTGGAACTGGCGGCCGACGATATCGGTGGCGTTGGTGCCGGCGTGCGCGTCGTGGGCGTCCGCCGCGAGGTTGATACGGCAATCCTCGCCGACCGGCGCCTCGCCGATGCGGATCTGGCGGGCGCCGAAACCCGCTCGGGCGCCCTTTCGCGCATCGAGGGGCTGGCAGGGCAACCGGGTTCCGGCGGCAGTCTGAGCGACCGGATCGCGGCACTTGAGACCGCGCTGACCGATGCGGCGGGCGATCCGTCCTCGACCCTGCGCCTGTCATCCGTCGTCAGTGCTTTGGACGGCGTCGTCTCGGAGTTTCACCGCCTGGATGACGGCCTGCAGCAGATCCGCCTGGACGCCGAGAAATCCGTCGCGGGGGAGGTTGATCAGCTCAACACCACGCTTTCCAAGCTGGAAGGACTCAATGCCGATATTGTGCGTGTCCGCACATCGGGCGGAGATTCCAGCGCGCTCGAGGATCAGCGGCAGATACTGATCGATCAGGTCAATCAGATCGTCCCGGTGCGCGAGTTGCCGCGCGAAAACGGACGAGTCGCGCTGATGTCGACCTCCGGCGCACTGCTGTTGGACGGCCCGCCTGCCGAGTTCAGCTTTTCGCCGGTCGCAACGATGACGGCGGACCTTTCCGTCACCACCGGAACGCTGGGCCAGGTTCAGATGAACGGGCGGGCACAGGATTTTGCAGGCGGGTCGAGCCTGTTGCGCGGCGGATCGCTCGAAGCGGCATTCGACTTGCGCGACGCCACGATCCCCGCCTTGCAGCAGAGCCTCGATAGGACTGCCGCCGACCTCGCTGACCGCCTGTCCGGGGCAGCTGCAACCCCGCCGGATCCCGCCGGCACACATGATATCCTTCTTGACGGTGGCGACGCGGTCGATCCCGTGGACATCACCGGTCTTTCGGGGCGCTTGACGCTCAACAGCGCCCTGGCGACCGATCCGACCTTGCTGCGGGATGGGCTTGGCGCGGCCGGACCTGTCGCCGAAGGCGATGGCCGCGCGCTGAACGATCTGATCGATGCATTGTCTGAGCCGCGAACCCGCGCGGATGGCGGTGTCGGAACGGCCTATGATGCGGCCACGGCCTTCCAGTCAGCTGTCGCCACGCAGCGCCTCGATGCAGAGACCGATATGACCATTGCCGGGTCGAGCGCGGCTCTCTTCAAGGAGGCGGAACTGGCCGGCGGCGTCGATACGGACGCGGAGATGCAAAGACTTCTGCTGATTGAACAGGCCTACGCGGCCAATGCCCGCGTCATCCAGACCATCGATCAACTGATCCAGACGCTCATCGAACTCTAGGACGTGACCATGCAAACAATCGGCGACCTCTCACGGCATTTCACGATGCAGCGGCAGACCGCGCAACTCAAGACGGACATGACACGCCTGACCAACGAGTTGTCCAGCGGTCGCGTTGCCGATCCCGCTGCGCGAGTAGGAGGTGACCTACAGCAGATCGGCCATCTCGAAGCGACGCTGACCCGCAATGCCGCCTACGACCGAAGCGGCCGTGAAACGGCGACCCGGCTTGCCCACGCCTCAGAGACGTTCTCGCTGATCGGTGACCTGACCGGCGATCTCGGACGAGAGCTGCTCCAGACGTCGACCACTGATCTCAGCGGGCGATACGACGCGTTTCCGCAGGACGCAAAGCGCGATTTCGCGGGCGTCGTCTCGGCCATCAATGCCAGCCATGCCGGGCGGTCCGCCTTTTCTGGAACGGCAACGACCGGCACAGCCCTGCTCGATGCAGAGGCGATGCTTGCTGCGCTTGCCACTGATGTCGCGGGGGCGACGTCAGCCGCCGACCTGCAGCAGGCCGTGGAGGACTGGTTCGCGCCTGGCGGTGGCTTCGACACCGTGGGGTATCTGGGCGCCGCACAGGATCTGGCGCCGGTCAAACTGGGAGATCACGGTGAGATCGCTCAAGGATGGCGTGGCGATGACCTGGCCGTCCGCTCTGCACTTTCGGCCCTCGCCTTGGCCGCCGTCACGGACGACCATCCAGCAACCACCGATCCGGCCGCACGTCAGGCGGTTCTCGTCGCGGCGGGCGAGGCCCTTCTGGATGCGGAACATGCGAGCGTTGCCGCCGAGGCTGAGGTTGGGCGGGAACAGGCCCGCCTTGATACCGTGATGACCCGTATCAGCGCCGAGACCGCGTCGCTGGAGATGGCCAAAACCGACCTTCTTGCCGCTGATCCCTACCGGACGGCCACTGCGCTGGAACAGGTGCAGCAGCAACTCGAGATGAGCTATATCCTGACGTCGCGCATGTCCGATCTGACCTTGACGCGTTACCTGAGATGATTGTGCTGCGGGGCGCGCTCTTTGCCATCATGGCCATCCTGCTTGCTGGATTGGCCGTGGCCAATCCAGTCCGGCTCAAGGATCTGGTGGAATTCGACGGGGTTCGTGGCAACGATCTGGTTGGCTACGGTCTGATTGTCGGACTGAACGGAACCGGCGACGGCCTGCGGAACGCACCATTTACCGAAGAGATCATGACGAACATGCTCGAGCGGCTGGGCGTGAATGTTACCGGAGAGCAGTTTCGCCCGAAGAATGTGGCTGCCGTCCTTGTGACGGCGACACTTCCGCCATTTGCGCGGGCTGGCAGCCAGATCGATGTGACGGTCTCGGCCATCGGTGACGCAAAGAGTCTTCTTGGCGGGACGTTGGTCATGACACCGCTGAACGCGGCGGATGGTGAGATTTACGCGGTTGCCCAGGGCTCTGTGATTGCCGGAGGCGCTTCGGCTGAGGGCGACGGCGCGCGGGTGGTGCGAGGCGTGCCGACCGCGGGCGTCATTCCCGGTGGCGCGCGGATCGAGAGGGAGATCGACTTTGCGCTCTCTTCGCTGGATGAGATCCGTCTGGCGCTTAGGACTGCCGATTTCACGACGGCGGCGCGGATCGAGCGGGCGATCAACGGAGAGTTCGGACGGGAGGTGGCGATAATGCTGGATCCTGGCACGGTGGCGTTCGATATCAGCCGCACGGGAATGCGCTCTCCCGCGCACGCGATCGGGCGTGTCGAGAACCTGTTGATCGAACCAGAGCGCCGGGCCCGCGTCGTGATTGACCAGAAGTCGGGCACGATCGTGATCGGGTCCGACGTGCGCATCTCTCGCGTTGCCGTCAGCCAAAGCGGCCTGACGCTGAGGATTGAGGAGGCGCCCGAGGTGGTGCAGCCCAACCCCTTCTCACCCGGCGAGACCGTCGTCGTACCGCGGAGCCGCGCGGCAATCGAAGAGGATGCAGGCACCGGGCTTGCCGAGATCCCCGAAGGGACATCGCTGTCGGAGGTGATCGCCGGTTTGAATGCGCTGGGTGTGGCGCCGCGGGATATGATCGACATCTTGAAGGCGATGAAGGCCGCCGGGGCGCTCCATGCTGATTTCGTGCTGAACTAGGATCGCCGGTCGGGTCTCAGGGTGGAAGTGCTCGAGGAGCGAAGCGACGCCTTGGGGTCAATGAGGGACCGGCCGTCGATGGCTTCTGATCGTGGTGTTGCCGAACAGCTGTGTCGTCGTCAATCGGCGGAGTGAAAGCCCCAGATCGCACAAGCGTCGGACATTTCTGAATCCTGGCGCAAGCAATACCTTATGTTTAGGCGATCTTGTCAGAGGACCCCCTCTTGGCGCTTGCCGATCGCCAGCGGGTTACTCTGGCATCCAACCTGCCAACAGGAGGAGACGGTCGTCGTCTAACCGGTTTGCGATGGCATTGGGGAAAAGCCGTCACACGTCAAGTCCGGGAGGCGGTGAATTGGGTCAGGGCGCCTCGTCGTGAGACGCTCTGGGACGACGTTCTGAACATGGAGTCTCAGAAATAGCTCCGGACGAGGCTTTGGGCGAGAAGGCTCCAGCCGTCGGCGACGACGAAGAAGGCGAGTTTGAAGGGCAGCGAAACGATGGCGGGCGGGACCATCATCATCCCCATCGACATCAGGATCGCGGCTACGACCAGATCGATGATCAGAAACGGCAGGAAGATGAGGAAGCCGACCTCGAACGCGCGCGCGATTTCGCTGAGGAGGAAGGAGGGGATGAGGATCGAGAGGCTCGCCTCTTCGGCCGGGGCGCTTGCGGTGATGTCGGGCCGCAGGTCGCTCATCGCGGCGAAGGTGTCCGGGTCGAGGCGGGCGGCCATGAAGGTCCGAAATGGGGCGATGCTGTCCGAGAACGCGGCTTCGAGATCCGTCTGACCGTCGATGAGGGGCTGTATGCCGATCGCCCAGGCCTCGACAAAGACGGGTTCCATCACGAAGTAGGTAAGGAAGAGGGCGAGGCTGACGAGCAGCATGTTGGGCGGTGATTGCTGCAGGCCGAGGCCCTGGCGGAGGATCGCGAAGACCGTCACCAGGAACGGGAAGCAGGTGATCATGATCGCGAGGCCCGGCACGAGGCTGAGCACGGTGATCAGAACGAGAAGCTGGATCGATCGGGTGGCGAGCGAGCCGTCTTCCCCGAGGGAGATCGTGACCTCCTGCGCCATGGCCGGGCCTGCGGCGACAAGGAGGAGGAGGGCGAGGAGCGGCGCGGCGTGGCGCCGAATGTCACGTGAGTGGGCCATCGAGATCTGCAACGTCGGTGAGGCGGACGGCGAGCTGACCGGCATTTTCGCCGTCGAGTTCCTGCAGCTCGCCGCGGGCGATCAGGCGGTCGCCGACATAGAGCTCGACCGGGTCGTCGATCTTGCGGTCGAGGGGCAGAACGGCGTTTTCGCCGAGCGACAGAAGCTCGGAGATGCGCGGGCGCGCGCGGCCGACCGAGATCGTGACCTCGACGGGAATATTGGAGAAGGGCGAGCTGTCAGCCATTGGCGGCTTTCCTTTGCTGTTCATGAAGAAGGCCAGTCACGGTGTCCCTCAGGCGGCCGCAGAGCGCGTCGAGATCGACGAGTGTCTCCGTTGCGCCGCGGCTGAGGATGGCCTGGCCCGTGGTCAGATCGGGGTCGGCGATGAGGTCAACCGGGCAGCGCACCGGGTCGGTGAGGAGCTGCCTGACGCCTGCCAGCTGCGCCTCGGACACGCGGAGGGTCAGCGGAGAGGCGGCTGCGCGCTGCGCCTCCTCCCCCAGCAGGGCCGCGATCTGGGGATGGAGGGCTGTGGCGGCGAAGTCGGGCAGGAGGTGGCTGACCAGCGTCACGAGAAATGGCGAGAGCTCGGCCAGCACGTGGTCGACAGCTTCGTGGTATCCGAACGCCATTTCCTGCAGGTGCTGGAGCAGCGCAGCGGCGTCGCCTGCGCGATCCTCTTCCATCGCGGCGCGGGCGGCGGCTGCACCTTCCTCGAACCCTTCGGCGTAGGCGGCGGCGTGGATGTCGGCCTCGCGCGTGCTGGTGGATCCGGGTGTCCCGTGATCGTCTGCGAAATCTTCGTAGATGGACAGATGCGCGGTCATGCGGTTTCATCCGATTTGGCCGTGTCGATCCAGTTGCGCAGGACCTCGACCGTGTCGTCCTGCCGTTCGCCGATCATTGTCTTCAGGCGTTCGACCGGATCGGCGGGGGGCAAGGCGGGGGGTGCAGGCGTCTTGGTGCCTGAGACAATGCGGAGATCGTCATTCTCACCCGATGCGGTATCGATCTCGCCGGTCAGTGCGGTGCCGGGATTGGTGCGTGGCAGTCGGGCTGGAGGCGGCAGTTCCGGTGGCGCCTTCCCGCCGGCAAGGATCGGGCGCAACACGAAGAGGCCGAGAACCAGAGCCACGAGAGCGAGGACGCCGAGCTGGATCAACTGCATGATGTTGAGCTGCGCAAAAAGCCCCGGCCCGCCGGAGCCAGGTTCAGAACCAAGCGGAACGACGGGCTGGAAGGCCATCGATTTGATTGTGATGACGTCGCCGCGCGCCTCGTCGTAGCCGACAGCGGAGGCTACAAGCTCCCGCAACGCGTCAAGCTCGGCATCTGGGCGGGGCGTGCCGTCTGCCCCGCTTGCATCCGGCAAACCGTTGACGAGGACGGCGACGGTCAACCGCTTGACCGCGCCGGGCACGCGCAGGACCTCACGCTGGGTTTCGGAGATCTCGAAATTCACCCGCTCGCGGGTTTCGGTGTCGTTGTTGCTTGAGCTGCGTTCGGATCCTCCGGCCTCTCCGTCGGGCAGGTTGGAGGCGACCGTCACGCTGCCGGCCCCCGAGTTCTGGGCGGTTGCGGCCCGTTCCTCGGTATCGGTGCTGATCGCGACGCGGCTTGCCGGGTCGACGATGCGTTCGGTGATCGATTCGGTTTCGGTCACCGTGTCGAGGCTGACTTCGACGACCGCATTGCCGTAGCCGACCCGCGCTTCGAGAAGGCGGGTGACCTGATCACGCAACCGGGCTGCGCGGTCGCCGCTGCCCGCCCCGCCCGGTTCGTCGGCCCGCGCGATCAGGCCGCCTTCGCTGTCGATGACCGCGACATCTTCGGGCGAGAGGCCGGAGACGGCCGAGGCCACGAGGTAGCGCAGCGCGTTCGCCTGCCCTGCGGCAATGGTTCCCGCAGCGGTCGTGACCGTGACGGCTGCGGTCGGCCGCGAAGACCGGTCGAAGGGGCGCTGGGACGGATTGGAGATATGGACACGGGCGGTCTGGACTATCGAGCTGGCCACGATCGTGCGCGCAAGCTCCCCCTCTTTCGCGCGCCAGTAGGCGGCGTCGAACATCTGTGACGTGGTGCCGAAACCGGAGAGGGAATCGAGAAGTTCGTAGCCTTGCGCTGAATTCGCGGGCAGCCCTTCGCCCGCGAGTGTCATGCGGAGCGAATCGCGCTGCGTCTGGTCGACGAAGATACTGTCGCCCCGCACTTCGTAGGTGACCCCGCGCTGGTCGAGCGCGGTGATGATCTGACCTGCGGAACTGCCGTCCAGACCTGCATAAAGCAAAGCGAAATCCGGTCGGGACGCCCCGCGGCCCAGCATGACGACGATCGCGAAGACGGCAAGCGTCGCGACGATGACGACGATCCGGCGGCGTGGGTCGAGGGCCTGCCATGTGGCGGCGATGTTCTGCACCAGATCAGTCTCCTGGGGCTGCATTTTTTTCGTCAATGACGCATCAGGCTTAACAATCGGTTAGTTCTCACCGGGCTATCACTGCTGCGACCGAACAAAATGGACGTGCAGGATGTCAGACGAAGCCGCCGAGCCGGAGCCGCAGAAGAAATCCAAGATGCCGCTGGTGCTGGGCGTCGTCGCCGGGCTCGCCGGGGCCGGTGGGGGATTCTATGCGGCGTGGTCCGGCCTCCTGATGGGGCCGGAGATGGAGGAGAAGGTCGAGGATCACGGGGCGCCGATGCCCGATATGCCGGCCTTTGTCGCGCTTGATCCGCTGATCATCTCGCTGCCGCCGCAGAGCCCGCACAAGCATCTGCGGTTCCGCGCCCATCTGGAGGTTGCGCCCGATTATCAGGCAGAGGTGGCGGCCCTGTCGCCGCGCGTGATCGACGTTCTGCACGATTATCTGTCGGCGCTCGAACCCGCGGAGCTGCAGGAGCCGGCCGCCTTGACCACCCTGCGCGGCCAGATGCTGCGGCGTCTGCGGGTCGTCGCCGGGGAAGGGCGGATCCGCGATGTTCTGATCGCGGAATTCGTGCTGGATTAAGGAGGGCCCGCCATGACCGTTATTGCCGATATCCTTCTCGTCGCCGGATCGCTTGGCGCGGCGTTCTACTGCCTTGTGCTGTCGCGCCGATTGACGAAGTTCAACGATCTGCGCGGCGGGGTCGGTGGCGCCGTGTCCGCCCTGTCGGCGCAGGTCGACGACATGACCCGCACCCTGGGCGAGGCGCGCAGGACGGCGGAGGACTCCTCTGCCACCCTGTCCGAACTCACCGAACGGGCGGATGGCGTGGCCCAGCGGCTTGAGCTGATGCTGGCCGCCTTGCACGATCTGCCCGACATCACACGCGACAAACCCGATCGCGGGCGGCGGTCCCTGTGAGCCGCCGGAACGGAACCCTGGGCACGCTTGCCTTGTTGCTTGCCCTGTCGGCGGTCGTTCGCCTGGGCGGAGATACGGGGGCAGCGATCGCGAAAGGCCTCGACGCGCCCGCCCCGGGGGAGGCGATGGTCTGCGATCCGGACGGAGAGCTGACGGTGATCTTGGCGGAGCTGCGTGCACGAGAGGATGCCGTGGCGGCCCGCGAAGCCGAGGTCGAACGGCGCGCGGTGGAGCTGCAGACGGCGCGCGACGAGATTGCGGCAGAGCTCGTGCGCCTGGAAGAGGCCGAAACCTCGCTGGCCGCGATGATCGCGCTGGCCGAAGACGCGGCGCAGGACGATCTGACGGTGCTGACAAGCGTCTACGAGAACATGAAACCAAAGGATGCGGCGGCGCTTTTCGAGGAGATGGCCCCCGATTTCTCGGCTGGATTTCTCGGACGGATGCGCCCCGAGGCTGCGGCCGAGATCATGGCGCGCCTGACGCCGCAAAGCGCCTATTCGATCAGCGTCATCATGGCGGGGCGAAACGCAAATGTTCCAACGGAATAGCCGTTGGAGAGGGTTTGTTAACGCCCGTCTGCGAAGCTCGCTTCGAGTCAGCCTTTGGGGGTTCTTGTGCCATGATCGGCATGATCGGCATCGTGATCGTCTTTGTGATGGTGTTCGGCGGCTATCTGCTGGCCGGCGGTAAGCTGGGGATCATCCTGAAATCCCTGCCCTTCGAGATGATCATGATCGGCGGGGCCGCGACCGGGGCCTTTGTCCTCAGCAACGATGCGGCCGGGATCAAGCACACGGCCAAGGACATCCTGAAGGTCTTCAAGGGCCCGCGTTGGAAGCCTGAGGATTACCGGGATCTGCTTTGCCTTCTCTTCGAACTGATCCGACTGGCCCGGTCCAATGCGATCGCGCTGGAAGAACATATCGAGACACCCGACACGTCCGACGTTTTCGGGCGCTATCCCCGTATTCTGGCCGACGACGAGGCCGTAGCGATGATCTGCGACACCTTGCGGTCGGCCTCGATGAACTACGACGATCCTCACCAGGTAGAGGAAATCCTCGAGAACCGGTTGGAAGCGGGTCTGCATCACCGGCTGCATTCCAGCCATGCGCTTCAGACGATTGCTGACGGGCTGCCCGCGTTGGGGATCGTCGCCGCCGTGCTTGGCGTGATCAAGACTATGGGGTCCATCGACCAGCCGCCGGAAATCCTCGGCAAGATGATCGGCGGCGCCTTGGTCGGTACCTTTCTGGGGGTGTTCCTCGCCTACGGGTTCTTCGGGCCTTTCGCGACAAAGGTGAAGATGATCGTCGAGGAAGACGCGCATTTCTATCAGCTGATCCGCGAGGTGCTGATCGCCAACCTGCACGAGCATCCGACGAATATCTGCATCGAAGTCGGGCGCCAAAACACGCCAAGCCATAAGCGCCCGAGCTATGGCGAACTTGAGGATGCGCTGAAATCCGTGCGGAAGGAGGCCGCGTGATACGAGTTTTCCTCGTGCTTTGCCTGTCGCTTTGGGGTGTGACGCTTTCCGCGCAGACGATTGATGCGCGCGCGGGTGAACATATCGGGTTCACCCGGCTGGTCTTCGATCTTCCCGACGGGACCGATTGGCTTTTTGAACCCACGGAGAGGGGCTATGCGCTCGACTATGGCTCGGGTGCGGTGTTCGACCTCGACGGCTTGTTCGAGCGTATCCCGCGGGAACGGCTGACTGACGTGGTCGATGCGGGCAACGGCCGGATCGAGCTTGTCCTGGCCTGTGACTGTCCTGCAGAGGCAGAGACGTTTCAGGGGCGCTCGCTCGTCGTCGACATTCGCGACCGGGAAACCGGGCGGCGGCGCCCGGCCGGGACCCCGGCCGCTAGGACTGCCGAGGGATCGGTGGCGCTGCCTCTTCTCAGTGACGATCGGCTAACGCCGTTGCCCCAGCGCCCTTCCATTTCTTCTCCGGAGGGTGATGTTGCCGAGGGTGATGTGGCGGAGGTGATGGCTCCTCCGCCGGACCGGGTGACGGCGGCGCGGGAGGCGTTGCTCGACAGCTTGTCCCGGGCCGCGTCCGAAGGCCTCTTGGATCTCGCCAATCCGGAGGACATGCAGCCTCCGCAGGACGACGATCCCGCGCTCGTCGCAGAGCTTCCGCCCGATCCCCTGGATCCGCTATCCGGGCTTGGGTCGGACCATATCCTTCTTCGATCGCAGACGGCTATCGAGAAGGCGCGGCCGCATCGCGGCCCCAACGCGGCGGCCGAGTCGGGCTGCTTTGATGCCGCTCTGTTTGATCTTGCCGCCTGGACAACAGATGCCCCGCTTCACGAACGCCTCGCCAACGAGCGCGCGAAGTTGTTTGGAGAGTTCGACAGGCTGGATACAGGGGCCGCTCTGGATCTGGCGCGCGCCTACCTCTCCTTCGGTTTCGGCCACGAGGCGCGAGCGGTTGCGCGCGATTATGGCGATGGCGCGGATGGCTGGCGCGCGGTTGAAGCGATCGCGGCAATCCTGGATGAAGAGCGCCTTACGGTGCCGCGGGATGGCTTTGCCGGATGCGATGGTCCGCTGGCGGTTTGGGCGGTGCTCGCCGGAGCGACGGCCCCGGGGCGGCCGGGGTTCGATGTCGAGGCGGTCCAGGCCAGCCTTTTGGCGATCCCAGAGGGTCTGCGGCCGCGGATCGGCGCATTGCTTGCCCAACGCATACTCGATGGCGGGGACCCGGAACTCGCCGATATCATTCTGCGCTTTTCCCAATCCGTGCTGCATGACGAGACGATCCTTCAGGCGCGGATCGATAGCGCCTCGGGTCAGGAAGCTGCCGGCCGCGCTGCATTGGAAGACCTGGCGGATACGAGCGTACGGGTGACGCCGGAGGCGCTGACATCGCTTATCGCCCTTGAGATCTCGGGCGGAAGCGAGGTGGCGGAAGACCTCGTGACCCTGGCCGAAGCGCTCTACCGTGAACACCGGGGCGGGCCGGACGGCCTTGCGCTGGCCGAGGCACTTGTCGACGCACGGATCTCTCGCCGGGAATACCGCGCCGCAGTCGATACCGCGGAAGATCGCGTGACCGGCATCAACCGGCGACGGGACCTGACCTCTCGCGCGGTCTTGGCGGCAACAGAAGTTGCGTCTGACGGCACCTTCCTGCGTCTGGTCTCCGAGATCGATGCGCGGGCCCTGTCCGTTCCGGCCAAGACGGCGGCTGCCGACCGGCTGGATAACATGCGCCTGCCCGACATGGCTCAAAGCCTGCGAGGATCCGAGCCGTTTGCGGCCGCATCGAAAGAGCTTCCGCAGGCTCGGGTCATCGAAGAGACGCCGGTTGTCATACTGTCCAACGCGCCGATGCCACCATCGTCCGCCGGCCCGCTGGCGGAACGGCGAGAGATGATCGATCGGTCAACCGAGCTGCGCGGCGCGATCGGCGCCCTTCTTGCCGACGAGGCCGAGCTGGACGGCGAAGGATCGCTGTCGCGCTAACCATTTGCAAACCACCACCCGCTAGACCGGGAGGCGCATGTCGCAGAAAACGGGTGTCAGAATGGCCAAACGCCCTGCAAGGGGAAGCCTTAGTTGCCTGCTTTGGTTGGCGGTGTTTCAGGCCATCTGTTTCTTCACCGGTACTTCAGCAAGTGCGGCCCCGTTCGAGCCAAGCGGCGTCTGCGAGGTGGCCGCAGCAACCGCCTCCCGGACAGAGAATGTGCCTTTGCCTGTTTTGCTCGCCGTCGCTCTGACAGAGACGGGACGAACCCAGGACGGGCGGTTCGCGCCGTGGCCCTGGACCGTGAATACGGGGGATCGCGGCCACTGGTTCTCGACGCGTGCAGAGGCGGCCAGCTTTGCCAACCGCACCCTCGCCGAAGGGCAACAGAGCTTCGATACCGGCTGTTTCCAGATCAACTACCGCTGGCACGGCCGCCATTTCACCTCAATCGACGAGATGTTCGATCCTGCCAGGAATGCGGCCTATGCCGCCCGATTTCTGCGCGACCTCTATGTGGAGACCGGCAGCTGGTCGAAAGCGGCCGGCGCCTATCATTCGAGAACCGACCGCATCGCGAATGCCTATCGCGCCAGATTTGATAGTCACTACGCCCGCCTTGCGCAGAGGGTGGATGAGCCGCCGCCGAGTCCGGTCCGGCCCCAGCGCACAAACACCTTTCCGCTGCTCAGGGGCGGCGGGCGCCCTGCCTCGCCCGGGTCGCTATTCCATATCGGGCGCGATCGCGGATGACCCCGACATGGTCTGCAACCTTGTTCCGCCCGACGACGCTTCTGGCGCTCGCGCTTATGGCGGTGATCGCCATGATGATCCTGCCGATGCCGGCATGGATTCTCGATATCGGGCTCGCGGCCAGCTTTGCCCTCGCGATCCTGATCTTCACGGTCACGCTTTTTATCGAACGGCCCCTCGATTTCTCGGCCTTTCCGACAATTCTGCTTGCCTCGCTGATGCTTCGGCTGTCGCTGAACGTCTCGTCAACGAAGCTCATCATCGGCGAGGGACATACGGGCACCCAGGCGGCGGGCAATGTGATCGAAGGGTTCGCGATGTTCGTGATCAGCGGTTCGGTCTTCATGGGGCTCGTGATCTTCGGCGTCCTGCTGATCGTGAACTTCGTCGTGATCAACAAGGGTGCAACGCGGATGGCCGAGGTCGGCGCCCGCTTTGCCCTAGATGGCATGCCCGGGCGCCAGCTTGCCATCGACAGCGACATGTCGGCCGGTGCCATCACCCACGAGGAAGCCCGCGAGCGTCGGGAGCGCGAACTGGCCGAGACGACCTTCTTCGGTTCGCTCGATGGTGCATCGAAATTCGTGAAGGGCGACGCGATTGCGGGGCTCCTCATCACGCTTCTCAACCTTGTTGTCGGGCTTCTGATCGGCACGCTGGTCCACCAGATGCCGATCGGCCGGGCGTTCGAAACCTACACGATCCTTACCATCGGCGATGGCCTGGTGTCACAGATCCCCGCCGTGATCATCTCGATCGCGTCGGCTCTGCTACTTGCGCGCGGCGGGGCCAGCGGTGCGACGGATCTTGCCATCGTCTCTCAGCTTGGCCGTCATCCCGCCGCCCTTGCGACGGTGGCGGTCTTGATGGCGTTGTTCGGTTTTGTGCCCGGCCTGCCCGTCGGGCCGTTTCTGCTGGGCGCTGTCGTCCTCGGCGTTTGCGCATTCCTTGCTGCGCGGCGGGACACGGCCGAAGCCGAACCTAAGGCGCAGGACGAGGCGGAACTGACGGCGGCCAAACCCCGGATGGCCGATGTGCTCGACATCGACGATATCCATGTGGAGTTCGCGCCTGACCTTGTCAGCATGGTACTTGACCCCGGGACCGGGCTTGACGCGCGGATCGCCAATATGCGCACCCATGTGGCGACGCGATACGGCATGCTTCTGCCTGAGATCCGGCTGACGGATGAGCCGTCGCTGCCACCACGCCATTACATCATTCGCATTCAGGGGGTGGAGCAGGCCCGAGCGGAGCTGCGACCCGACCGCGTTCTGGCACTGGCATCGGCAGCGGAAGAGGTGCCCGCCCCGGGCGAGGACACGAAGGAGCCGGTCTATGGGGCGCCTGCCCGATGGATCGCGGCGGATGACCAGGAGATCGTGGAGATTGCCGGGCTCACCACGGTTCTGCCACCGGAAATCCTTGCGACGCACCTTCTTGAGGTGATCAAGCAGAACTTCGCCCGGCTTCTGACGCTAAAATCCTTGCGCCGCCTGCTTGATGAGATGACGCGCCTCACCGACGGTGAGCGAGCAGAGGCCAACCAGCGGATGCTTGACGAGGTGATCCCTGACCGGCTGAGCGTCGATATTCTGCTGTCGGTCCTGCGTCTTCTGCTGGAAGAGAAGGTGTCGATCCGCAACCTCCCTCTCATCATAGAGGCGGCGGCGGAGGGGCGGCTTCTGCACAGCTCGGCCGAGGGCGTTGCCGAACATGTGCGGCAACGGATGGGGTTTCAGCTTGTCGCCGAGATGCGCCGGGCCGATGGGACAATCCCGCTGGTTCAGCTGGCGCCCGAATGGGAAGACACGTTCGCCACCTATCAGGTCACGAGCGATCGCGGCGCCACCGATATCGCCCTGCCACCCGATGACTTCAACCGTCTGGCCAGTGCGATTGCGGAGCGGATCGCCGAGGCGTCGGAGGCAGGGATTTTCCCTGCCATCGTGACCTCCAGCCGCCGCCGACGGTTCCTGCGTGCCGTCATGACGGCAAAGGGCATCCCCAATCCCGTTCTCTCGTTCGAGGAAATCGGGGTCGATGCCCGTCCGTCGCTCGTCGGTCTGGTACCTGCGTGATCGCAGATCTGACGCCGCTGATCGAGGATATCCGCGCCATGATCGTGGCGGGCTTCGCCGTCTTTCTGCGGATTGGGGCGATGATGGCGATGCTCCCGGTCTTCGGCGAACGGTCTGTGCCTGTTCGGGTCCGCCTGGTGCTAACACTCGCTTTCACTTTGGTCGTAGCGCCGGCGGTCGTGTCCCAACCCCCCCCGCTTGTAGCGGGGGCGGCCGCGGCTTTGGGCGCAGAGGTCGTCATCGGCCTCTTCTGGGGTATCCTGATCCGCCTGTTCGTTCATGCGCTTGCCATGGCTGGAGCGATCGCGGCCCAGTCGACATCGCTGTCGCAGATCTTCGGCGGATCCGCGGGGATGGAGCCCCAGCCCGCGATCTCCAGCGTGATGGTCGTCGCGGGCCTGGCTCTGGCGGCCATTATGGATCTGCATGTCGCGTTGGCGACGACTATGATCAGCACCTATGACCTGATGCCCGCCGGGCAGCTTCCCGACCCGCGAACTGTCTCGTTAGTGGGCGTCGCCCATGTGGCGGAAAGCTTCGCGCTCGCCTTCTCGCTCGCCGCGCCGTTCCTTATTGTGTCGACGCTCTACAACGTGGCGCTTGGCGTCATCAATCGCGCGATGCCACAGCTGATGGTGACGTTTGTGGGCGCCCCGGCAATCACCGCTGGCGGGCTCTTTCTCCTCTTCTTGACGCTGCCGTTCGGACTGGCCTTGTGGAGTGACGCGCTGATGCGGTTTCTTTCGGAGCCTGGGGCGATGCCGCGATGAGTGGTCAGGACGAGGGCGAAAAGGAACACGAACCGTCCCAGAAGAAGCTCGACGATGCGCGCAGGAAGGGGGAAGTGCCGCGATCGAATGATCTGATCACGGCTGCCGCCTATGGCGGGCTTTTGCTCGCGGCCCTTGCGATGGGCGGCGGTGCGACAATACAGCTGGGCACCGCGCTCGCCATTCCGCTCGATCAGGCGGATGCGTTGCCGCGGCTGTTCTTCGATGGCGCAGGCACAGCGATCGCGGGCGGGCTGATCTGGGCTGCCTTTATCGGCACGGCGCCATGGGTTTTGATCCCGGCGATTTGCGCGCTGCTTTGTGTGATCGGGCAGCGCGCGCTGATCTTTGCACCGACGAAGCTCACGCCCAAGCTGTCGCGGATCTCTCCGATCCAGAATGCGAAGAACAAGTTCGGGCGGTCCGGTCTTTTCGAGTTTTTGAAGAGCTTTCTGAAACTTGTTCTCATATCAGGTGTCCTGGCTGCCGTGTTCATTCGGTACAGGGCCGAGCTTCTGTCGGTTGCGACACTCGATCCGCCGCTCGCCGCCGCGTTTCTCGGGACGATGCTGATCCGGTTTCTGGTCGTGGTTCTTGTGATTGCGGCCGTTTTTGGCGCTCTTGATCTGCTGTTTCAGCGGGCGGAGCATCTGCGCAAGCACCGGATGACGCGGAAGGAGTTGATGGACGAGTTCAAGACGACCGAGGGTGATCCCGCGATGAAGCAGAAACGCCGCCAGAAGGCGCAGGAGATCGCGGCACGGAACATTCGGGCGGAGGTGCCGAAAGCCGATGTCATCGTTGTGAACCCGACGCATTTTGCCGTCGCCCTGGGATGGGACCGCAACCCTGGCAGCGCGCCGGTTTGCCTGGCCAAAGGTGTTGATGAGATCGCGCTGCAGATCCGCCAGATCGCTGCAGAGGCCGGAGTGCCGATCCATAGTGATCCGCCGACCGCCCGTGCACTTCACGCAAGCGTCGAGGTGGGAGATCAGATCCACCCGGATCACTACAGGGCTGTGGCGGCGGCGATCCGGTTTGCCGACCGGCTAAGCAAGAAGAAGCTGAAATGAAACGGCCCGCGCCCGCCCGCCTCGCCGGGCTCTCAGAGGTCAGCGAGGCGATGTGGCAGGCTGAACAGGCCCGCTTTCGGGAGGTACTGGAGCGTCAGCGCGCCATCGAAGCTGCGATCAGCCGTCTCGATACCCTTCTGAAGCGACGTTTCGATCCCGAGGCGGCCGAAGGCGATCCCGCGATTCTCGCCAGCGCGGAGATCGCGTGGCGCCGATGGGGCAATGCGGAGAGGGACAAGCTGCTTCGCGATCTGGCACGGATTCGGGCGGAGAGCGCTGATCAGCGCGATCGCATGAAGCGGACATTCGGCCGATATGATGTGCTGCGTCAGCTTACCGGGAAGCGGTGAGAATTGTTGAGATCGGGGTCAGACTTCCTGCCGAACGACTTCGATTATCAGGACGTCGATGACAGTGTCGCCGACGACTGCGATAGCGGCGACCCGAAGATGTTCCCGCAAAACATCCAGAAGCTGCGTTTCGGTGAAATCACCGCCAAACCCGCCCGCATTGGCGTGTTCGAAGAGAACCCTCAGAAACGCATCGCGGAGCTTGGGCTCTCGCGTATAGACGAGATCTTCGGAGCCCTCCGTAACTTCGACGCTTAGGGTGATGACGACCAGATCGCTGACTTCGCCGTTGTCCAGGACGGGCACAACGAACTGATTGCCGAGCCGGGCGAAGGCCGATGGGCCTTTCTCCTCCTCAACCTCTTTCATTTCCCCCTCCTTCTCCGCTTCGGGGTCGGGTGCCGGCCGCAAGGCAAGGCCCGCACCGACGCCCGCGCCAGTCAGAAGAAGGAAAAGAACAAGGGGGGCAATCAGGCGCATGGTGGATCAGAACGGCAGGAGGATATCGGTGATCTGCTGGCCGTAGCGGGGCTGCTGTACGTCAGTAATCTGGCCGCGTCCGCCGTAGGACACACGGGCCGACGCGATCTTGTCATAGGTGATCTCGTTCTGGCGGGTAATGTCCTCCGGTCGGACGAATCCGCTGACGAGAAGCTCGCGCACCTCGAAGTTCACGCGCACCTCCTGACTGCCCGATATAGCGAGGACGCCGTTCGGCATCACGTCGGTGATCGTCGCGGCGATCCGCAGCGTGAGTTTTTCGTTGCGACGCACCGAACCGTCCCCACTGGAGTTGCTGGAGGAGTCGAGCTGCACGGCATCTGCGAGCGACGCACCTTCCGGAAGCCGCGGGTCGACCCGTTGTGGAATCCCGAGGAGCGAGGGAACGGACAGATCCTCAGATGCACCGCGCGACCGTTCGGTCGAGTTTGAGATCTCGGCCTTGTCGTCGATTTCCACAACGACGGTCAGGATGTCGCCACGGGTCATGGCGCGGCGGTCGCCGAGAAGCGACCGGGGGCCACTTTCCCAGAGCGAGGCGTTGTCGGTCGGCGTGTCCGGGACGAGGTCGAAAGGCAGGCTGGGCGTCAGCATTGCCGCATGTTCCGGCGTTGCGGTGGCCGGGGTCAGGTCAGGCGCCTGACCGATATCCTTCACGCGGGCGCATCCCGCCAATGCGGCAAGGCATAGCCCGGCAAGGATGATGACGGTTCTAGTTTGAGACATAGGCGGTTCCATCCTGTCCGATCAGTGCCGTGACGGTGTTTCGGGAGGCGAGGTTCATCACGCGGATCTTCTCTCCCGCAGCACCTCGGCCCAATGCCCGGCCCTCCGTCGAAATCGTCAGCGCGCCCTCCTGGAAAACGAGCGTCAGGATCTGATTGCGCTCGACGATGGCGGGCGGGCCGATTTGCGCGAAGAGGATGGGACGGCCCGGGTAGAGAGCTGACCGTGCCTCCATTCCGACGACGAGATCAACGTTGTCGATTGCGCCGGAGACGACGCCATCGCGGCGTTCGATATCGCCTGAGGTGATGATGCTTTGCGGACGGATCGTGCGGGTCGCGACGATCGTGTCGGCAACAGCCGGACCGCCGAGTAGGAATAGAACGAAGGCGGTGCGGATCATCTGATCTGGACCGTGGCGCCAAGCATCTGATCGGCGGCGCTGATGACCTTGGAGTTCATCTCGTACCCGCGCTGGGCTTCGATCAGATCCGTGATTTCTTTCACCGAATCAACCGAGCTGTCTTCGAGATATCCTTGGCGCACGACACCAAGTCCGTCCCGGCCTGGTTCGGCAATCGCTGCGGGGCCCGATGCACTGGTTTCGAGAAAAAGGTTGCTACCGATCGCTTCAAGGCCACGTGGGTTGGTGAAGCCGGCCAGTGTGAACTGACCGAGAAGCTCTGGTTCGACCCGGTCGTTGAAATAGGCGTAGACCTCTCCTTCGGCGTTGATCGAGATCGAGCGTGCATCCCGCGGGATGGTGATTTCCGGCGCGACCGGAAAGCCGTCGGACGTCACGATCAGGCCATCGCCCGTGCGCTTGAGGCCCCCGTCGCGGGTATAGGCCTGGCGCCCGTCAGGCAGAGTGACCTCGAGATAGCCTTCGCCTTCGATTGCGAGGTCGAGATCGCCGTTGGTCGCGGACAGTGATCCTTGGGAGAGGATCATCGAAACCGACGCGGTTCGCACGCCCAGACCCGCCTGGACACCCGTGGGCAGGACCGTCCCGTCGGTGGCGTTGATCGTTCCGGGGCGGGAGATCTGCTGGTAATGGAGGTCGGCGAATTCCGCGCGACGGGCGTTGTAGCCCGTCGTGCTCATATTCGCGAGATTGTTCGATATGACTTCGACCCGCATCTGCTGTGCGGTCATGCCGGTGGCTGCGATCTTGAGTGCGCGCATCGCGATCTTCTCCTTAACGGCCGAGCAGACGGAAGACGGAGCGCATCCGCTCGTCTTCGTTTTCGAGGAAGGACTGGCCAAGTTCGTAGGCCCGTTGAACCTCGATCATCCGAGAGATTTGCAGGACGGGGGACACATTTGATTCCTCCAGAAATCCTTGAAGGATGCGGCCATTTTCGACGGGGAGGACCTCGCCTTCGGGCACGAAGAGGGTTCCTTGCTCGCGCATCAGGGCAGTGGGATCAGAGGGCTGGACCACTCCGATCTGGGCTAGAGGCGTGCCGCCGGCGCTGACGGTACCGTCCGCCGCGATGCCCACCGTGCCGAGATCCGTCGGAACGAAGACGGGCGCCCCGCCAGCGTCAAGAACGCGATGACCGTCGGGGGTCACTAGATCGCCCTCTGCATTCGGGGTGAAGTGCCCAGCGCGGGTCAGGCGAAGTCCCTCAGTGGTTTCGATCTGAAAGTAGCCGTCCCCTTCGATCGCCAGATCGAAGGGGTTTCCTGTCTGGGTCAGGGCGCCCTGGCTTTGCGACGTCATCTTGACGCGGCCCGTTGCCATGGAAAGCGATGGCGCCTCACCGATATCGGCGACGTATTCGGAGAAGATGATCCCCTCTTGACGGTAGCCGGTCGTCGAGGTGTTGGCGATGTTGTTTGCGATCAGCCGCATCTCGTTCATCAGCCCGCTCTGGCGGGTCAGGGCGGCATATCCGGCGTTATCCATCTTTCATCCTCCCGCGATGAGGGGCACGAGCCGATCGGTGAAGAAGGCCACCAGCGTTTCGGTCATGAAGTTCATCGTGACCCAGAAGACGGCGACGATCGCGCCGAGCTTCGGCACGAAGGTCAGCGTCATCTCCTGGACCGAGGTCAGCGCCTGAAAGAGTCCCACAGTGACGCCCGCGATAAGCGCGACGCTCAGGATCGGCAGAGAGATGATGGCCGAGATCCAAAGGCCTTGCCTCAGCACGTCGTAAAAAAGCGGCTCTGTCATCTGGATCAGACCGGCATCCGCAGAATTTCCTGATAGGCTTCGACGACCCGATCGCGGATCGTGACTGCCGTTTCGATCGCCAGCTCCGTCTGGGCGAGGGCCTGGACGAGCGAATGCGGGTCAGCGCCGGATGTCAGGGCCGCTGTGGCTGTTGCCTCGCTCTCCTGAAGGGTGGCGGCGAAGCTTTGTGCGGCGGAGGCCAGCCCGCCCGGTTCGGGCGCCGTGGCGGGACGTGTGTCGAGGTAGGAGCGGGCGGCAAGCGCGCTGGTCAGTTCCATGGGGCAGGTTCCTTACCGTCTGAGGAGGTCCATTAGGGCCGAGGACATCTGGCGGGTCTGATCGAAGATCTTGAGATTGGCCTCGTAGCTGCGTTGCGCCTCACGGGCGTCGGCGATTTCGATCAAGAGATTGACGTTTGATCCATCGTAGTATCCCGCCTCGTCGGCCATCGGATGGGCGGGGTCGTGAATTCGGGCAAGGGCGGACGGATCGAGCCGCATCGGTCCGGAGGACACCGTCCCGTCCGGACGCCCTTTTTCAACATGAGCCTCGAAGCTCGTAATCTTTCGGCGGTAGCCCGGGGTGTCAGTATTGGCGATGTTTTCGGACGTGTAGCGCAGCCGCGTCGCCTGCGCGCGCAAGCCGCTGGCCGATATCCCGAGAGCGTCACTGAATTCGTTCATCGATCTGACCTCTATCTGCCGAGGCTCGTCCGCAGGACGGTCATCGCGTGCCTGTAGACCGCCAATGCCCGGTTGTGCTGGCGGTCGGCGTCGATTGCCCGCAGCATTTCCGTTTCGAGGGAAACGTCATTTCCATTCGGCGACATTGACCCCGGTTCGGCCACGTTTGAGACGGACCAGAGGCGCGCGGGTTCGGTCGCGCTGAGATGACCCTGACGGGTCGATTTCGGCGCGAAGCTGTCTTTCGTGGCCGAGAGCGAGAACGGTTCGATGTCCTGGCTGCGGTATCCGGGTGTGTCCGCGTTGGCCACGTTGCGGGCCACGACGGCCTGACGCTGGCCGGCGTGTCGGGCGGCATCGAATGCGATGCGAAACACGGAAAGATCTTCGTACATCGGGGTTACCCCTCGGCTTTCAACCAAGGCTTAACCCCGATTCCCTAAGAAACCGTTGTTAACGAAGAGCGGAGAAATTGATGGCCAAGGCGGTATTCAAAGAGATGCAGGATCGACTGGGTCCGGGAGCCCGCCCGCAGCCGGTCGGGCGCATCGTGGCGATCGACCCGGCGACGATCACTCTTGAGGGTATTGGGAGCGTCGGGCGTATCGGCGATCGGCTGCGGCTGCTTTCACCACTTTCGGACGGCTTCTTTGCACAGATTGTCCGCATCTCCGGTGATCGTACCATCGCTTTGCCCGACGGGCCGTCCACAGGGCTGCGGACGGGTCAGAGGATGTTGCTTGAGGGGCGGGCGGGCATCGCGCCGAGCGCCGCTTGGCTGGGCCGGGTTGTCGATCCGTTTGGTGCGCCGCTAGATGGGAAGCCGCTGGCCCCGGGGGCGGTGCCCCTTGCGATCGAGGGACCGCCTCCTCCGCCTGTTGCCCGGCGGGCCTTTGGCGACCGCCTGTCGACGGGGTTGCGGGCGTTCAATACCTTCCTTCCCCTTGTGCGAGGTCAGCGCGTTGGGCTTTTTGCCGGGTCTGGCGTGGGCAAGTCGACGCTTCTTGGACAGTTCTGCCGCGGTGTTTCGGCTGACGTAGTCGTCGTCGGGCTGATCGGCGAGCGCGGGCGCGAGGTGCGGCATTTTG
The DNA here is from genome assembly GCF_040779325.2 of Aestuariibius violaceus. Taxonomy (NCBI): domain Bacteria; kingdom Pseudomonadati; phylum Pseudomonadota; class Alphaproteobacteria; order Rhodobacterales; family Paracoccaceae; genus Aestuariibius; species Aestuariibius violaceus. The sequence goes on along the minus strand of NZ_JBFONT020000001.1, from coordinate 524,149 downwards.
CTGAGGAGGTTCTCGGTGCAGAGGGACTTGCGCGAACTGTCATTGTTGCGGCGACGTCCGACCGCCCCGCGCAGGAGCGTCGGCGGTGTGCGTTCTCGGCGATGGCGGTTGCAGAGTACTTTCGGGATCAGGGGAACAATGTCCTTCTGATCGTCGACTCGATCACTCGGCTCGCGGAGGCGCATCGGGAGATCGCGACCGCCGCGGGTGAGAGCGCCGCACTTCGCGGGTTTCCCCCGTCGACGGCGCATACGCTTACGTCCCTTTGCGAACGTGCTGGAACCGGAGCCGGCGCGTCGGGGGATATCACGGCGGTCTTCAGCGTGCTTGTCGCTGGATCGGATATGGAGGAGCCGGTCGCCGATATGCTGCGCGGGGTGCTCGACGGGCACGTCGTTCTGGATCGGTCGATTGCGGAGCGCGGGCGATTTCCGGCGGTCGATCTGTCGCGCTCTGTCTCTCGCGCGCTTCCGGGGGCCGCGAGCGATGACGAGAACGCGCGCTTGATGGAGGCGCGGCGCAGGCTGGCGCTGTATGAAAAGTCCGAGATGATGGTTCAGGCTGGGCTTTATACGACCGGGACGGATGCCGTGATCGATGAGGCGATCGCGAGCTTCCCCCTTATCGACGCGTTTCTGGCCGAAGACGAACCGGACGGGATCGAGGAGAGTTTTACTCGCCTGGGATCTGTTCTGAGCCTCGGCGCCAGAAAAGCGTGGGCGTCTTTGGGGAAATCTGCCGGCTGATCCATTTGCCCAACGGAGCTATCCCGTCTTCGAACCGATCGGCTCTCTGGATTGGCGACCCTGATGCTTGAGATAGCTCAGTCTCTCAAAGTATCGCCGGGGGCTAGTCTTGGCTGAAGCTCGATCAGGATCTCGCCTTCGGACACTTCACCGCTGTACTGGGCAAGTACGATCTCGGCTGCTTTCTCTCCGATCTCTCGGCGGCAAGCGTCCATCGTCGCCAGCCTGATCGGAAGACCATCGAGCAGTTCCACTCCATTGAAACCAGCGAGGCCGATATCGTCTGGTATCCGGCGCCCGCTCTCTAGAAGGTAGAGCAGGCCCCCTGCCCCGATCATGTCGTTGGAGTAGTAGAGAAAATCCAGCTTGGGTGAGCGCGAGAGGATCGTCGCCGTCATCTCCCTGCCCTTTGCCAATGCGGATCCTCCGGAATAGAATTCCTGATCCGCGACCTCGACACCGCCTTTGGCAAGCCGCTCGGTGAAGCCCTCGAACCGTTTCCGCGCCCGATGGTCGAGCGGCATCTTGGTGCCGAGGAAACCGATTTTCCGGTATCCTGCATCGAGGATCCGTTCGGCCATCAGGCGACCGGCGCGGCGATGCGAGATGCCAACGCAGGCATCGATGGCTTCCCCGTCGACATCCATAATCTCAACAACGGGCACACCCGAGGCGCGCAGCATGGCTCGAGAACCTTCCGAGTGTTCGAGGCCTGCGATGATGATCCCGGCGGGGCGCCAGGAGAGCATCTCGTAAAGAACCTTCTCCTCTTTCTCGGGGAGATAGTCGGTAACGCCGATGACGGGTTGATAAGAGGTCTCTTCAAGCGCTTTGGAGATCCCGCGCAGGACTTCGGGGAATACCATGTTGGCGAGAGACGGGATGATGACCGCGATGAGGTTGACGCGTTGCGACGCGAGTGCGCCTGCGATCTGATTGGGCACGTAGCCGAGCCGTTTCGCTGCCTCGCGAACCTTGAGCCGGGTTGCCTCGGATACATCGCCCTTGCCGCGGAGGACGCGGCTCACCGTCATCTCTGAGACGCCGGAGGCTTCGGACACGTCACGGAGCGTCAGGCTTCGTTTGCGCATTGTCTATTTTCACACATCGTCATGGAGACAAGTCCTTAGCGGCGCCTCAAGCGAAGGCCAAGACTTGCCTCGTGCAATCAGGAGAGACAAAAGGAGAGAACGGCCCCGTAGCTCAGCAGGATAGAGCGACCGCCTCCTAAGCGGTAGGTCACAGGTTCGAATCCTGTCGGGGTCGCCATTCGAATTGACACCTCACACTCTTGCGGATGCTTGAGGTCGGTACTGGAACTGGCGGAAATGGAACTCGGAGATGTTTAAGTCGAGCTTTCTGGCCCGTTGGTCATCCGCCTGTGTCAGCTCGGAAGGAGCCACGACACCGGTCGGAAGCGAAATCGTGTAGAGCCCTGCGGCTTTTGCAGCCCTCAAACCATCACGCGTGGTTTCAAGAGCGATGGCATTCTTCGCCCCAACGTGTAGCTCGTCCAGCGCAAACCGATAGATATGGGGCGAAGGCTTCTGCCCTGCGTCATCTTCAGCCGCTGTGATGATGTCAAAGACGCGCGATGCGCATGACGGGAAAAGGCTTGCAAGGACCCGCAGCGTCGTTTGACGCGAGGCCCCTGTAACAAGGGCGAGTTTAACCGCCTTACGCTGCAACATCGCGGCAGCTTCGACAAACCATGGGTCGGGCGTGATCTCGGTCTCGTCGATTAGATCTCGGAAATGCATCTCGACATCGGAATAGACCGTCGCTGGATCGCATTGGCCGAGCCGGGGGATAAGACTGTCGAGCCCGGAGAAACGACCGTACCGCCTGATCGCTGCATGGTATTGGTCACGAGACCAACGCAGGGCCAATCCGTGATCCGCGAATGCTCGATTGAAGGCCTGACGCTCCAGATCCGTCAGGTCAGTCATGGAGCCGAGCGATCCGAACAACACAGCTTTGATCATCACCTGCGCCTCCTATTCCGCGGCAACCTTGAGTTGGTCCGGGGATTCTGCTGAAGTCTCCCGCTCATGATGATGCTGAGTTGCGGCTTCCGTCTTGGCTTTCATTTCGGCCCGCCGTTCTTTTCGGAGATAGGTGTGATAGATGGCCGGTACGCCGATGAGTGTCAGGATGGAGGCGAAGCCGAGCCCGGCCATGATCGTCACCGCCATGGATGCGAAGAATGCGTCCGACAGAAGCGGCACCATGCCCAGGATGGTCGTTCCAGCAGCCAGGATCACCGGGCGCAGACGGCTGACCGAGGCGGTCACGATCGCGTCGGTTTGCGAGAGCCCTTCTTCCTGCTTCTGGGCGTCGATTTCCTCGACAAGAACGATGGCGTTCTTGATAAGCATACCGGACAGGCTCAGCAGGCCGAGAAGAGCCGTAAAGCTGAAAGGCAGCCCGGTGTAGAGAAGGCCAAGACCCACGCCGGTCACGGCCATGGGGACGACAGTCCAGATCACGAGCGTTTGGCGCAGCTTGCCAAAGAGGAGCAGTGTGATCAGGAACATCGATCCAAAGGCAAGCGGCATCTGCCGCCCCAAGCTTGCCTGAGCGGTCGAGGCGCTTTCAAACTCGCCGCCCCACTCCATCCGATAGCCTGGCGGAAGCTCCATCGCTTCGATGGCGCTGCGCACCTCGACAAAGGCCTGTGGCGGCAACACGTCGGGCACGGTAAAGGCCTGGACGCTGATGGTTGGAACGCGGTCACGGCGTTGGATGAGCGTGTCGCGGGCAATGACGTTGAACCCGTCGACGACTTGGCTGAGGCTGTAGAACCGCTCGGTCGAGGGGGCATAGATCGGCTGATCGTACAGTTCTGCCCCGGCGATCTGTTCCTCACGCGGCGTGCGGATGACGATCGGAATGAGCCTGTCCGTCTCTCTCAGGATACCCGCTTGGACACCATCGCTGGCCAGCGCAATGGCTTGCGCCACGTCGGCCCGTGTGATGCCGAGTGCCTGAGCGCGGTCAGAGGCGAAGATCGGTCGGGTGACCAGTTCGGGCTCGCGCCAATCAGTCCGCTCGACCATGAGAAGATCGGTTTCGGTCTCGAAAATCGTCTGAGCCTGGGCTGCGAGCTGGCGCAGCACGTCGCTATCTGGCCCGCTTAGCCGGACTTCCACATCTGCTCCCACAGGCGGACCGTAGATGATCTGTTGAACGCGTGTCTCTGCCCAGGGAACTGTTTCGACGGCATATGTCGCAAGCTCATCTCGAAGCACCGGGATCTGAGTGTGATCGGCGACACGAACAATGATCTGCCCATAGGCGGGGTTGGGATCCTCTGGCGTATAGGTCAGCAGGAATCGGGTCATAGCTCCGCCGACGGTTGTCGTGACAGCCTCGACATCCTCTCGGTCAAGCAACCACGTCTCCAGCAGGGCTAGATCATCCGCCGCTGCGTTGATGGTGGTTCCCTGGGCGGCCATGTAATTGAGGTAGACCAGCGGCGTTGTAGCTGGCGGAAAGAACTGCTGCTTCACCAGCCCCATCGCACTGCCGCCAGCCATGAAGGCGCCGACCAGCCCGATGACGACCAGCACCCGCAAGCGAAGCGCCCCGCGAACAAGCTTGCCGTAGGCGCGGAAAAACAGAGTGTCATAGGGGTCTTTGACACCGGTTTGAGGTTGGGTTCGGAAGAAGTAGCTCGCCAGCAGCGGTGTCACTGTGACGGCCAAGAGCCATGACAACAGAAGCGAGATGCCGATCACGGCAAAGAGTGTGAACAGAAACTCGCCGGAGCTGTCGGGGCTCAGGCCGATCCCTGCAAAGGCCAGAATCCCTATCACCGTAGCGCCAAGTAGCGGCACTTGCGTGCGCCGGGCAACCTCGGCGGCTGCGTCTTTGGCGCTGCGCCCGCGGCGCATCTGAACCTGCATGCCCTCGGCCACCACGATGGCGTTGTCCACGAGCATCCCCATGGCAATGATGAGCGCGCCGAGGCTGATCCGCTCGACCTTGATATCGAAGATGTTCATGAAGAAGAACGTGAAGCTGACCGTCAAAAGCAGCGATCCGCCAACAACGATCGCCGCGCGCCAGCCCATGAAAAGAGCAAGGACGCCAATCACCACGCTGACTGACATGGCAAGGCTTACGAGAAAGGCATCGTTTGCCTCTGCCACGACCCGGTGCTGTTCATAGACCGGCTCGACGGTAACACCGGCGGGCAAAAGCGGCGCGACTTCGGCCAAGCGGGCTTCGATAGCAGCTCCGACCGTTACGATGTTTTCAGAGGTCAAACCGGCGACGCCGAGTGTAAACGCTTCGGTCCCATTGTGCCTTATGATCTGACTGGGATGGTCGACGCGGCCACGGCTCACTTCGGCCACATCGAGGAGATTTAGCACCTCGCCCGCAAATCCGAAGGTTAGTGCGCCGATCTCTGTCACGCTATCATCGGTGGCGGGTGCTTCCGTGCGTAAATCTATGCGGCCGACATCCAACGCTCCGGTTGGACTGACATCGTCGGCAGATGAAACGGCACCCAGAAGCGCGCTGGGCGGTATGCCCAACTCGGTCAGGGTGGCACTAGAAGGTTCAACGAAGATTGCTTCCTCGGGCAGGCCGAGCGCCTCTGCATTAGCTACCCCAGGCACTGTGAGCAGCTCTCGCCGAAGGAACGTCGCGATGTCCCAGATATCCGCATCCGAGTAACCCGTGGCGCTCACCGCGTAGAGCAGACCATACACATCCCCGAAGCTGTCGTTCACCGTCGGCGGCAAAGCGCCTGGCGGCAGGTCCGGTAGGGCGTCGGCGACCCGATCACGCATGTCGTCCCAGATCTGTGGCAGTTCGGTGCCGTCGAATGTATCGCGTACCTCAATCTCGATGACCGAGATCCCGGGCCGATTGGACGACGTGATGGTGTCGACCTCGTCCATTTGCTGCAATTCAGCTTCCAGAACTTCGGAGACCTCAATCGCGACCTCATCGGCGGTTGCGCCGGGATAGGGGGTAATGACCAAAGCAGATTTGAGTGTGAAAACTGGGTCTTCCAGTTTGCCCACGCTCAGGTATCCGGCAGCACCGCCGAAGATGCAAAACAGGATCAGAAGCCATGTATAGAGCGGCTTTTCGATAGAGAGACGGGCGATCTGCATGGCTTACTCCGTCCCTTGAACAAGCCCGGGGTAGCGCACCAAGCGCGCTCCATCTGGAACTGCATGAGCGCCGACCGCGACGATCTCGGTGTCGGGCTCAAGCCCGGCGACAAGCAACACGCTGCCGCGCGGCGCTTCGACGTCGACTTCGATATGGCGGGCAACCAGACCGTTGCCGTCTGCCTCGACCGCCACGACGATCTGGCGTCCATCGGGTGACGTTGCAATTGCACTCGCAGGTAGAGCGGGACGCGGATCTGGATTGGGCACAGCGGCGCGAACGATCATCGTCTGGCCCGGAAGGAGCCTGGGGAGGTTGTCGCCCGTAATGGCCAGTGACAACGTATAGCTTTGCCCGATCGGGCCTGTCTCGACCCGGAACTCTCGAAATTCCAGGGAAAGCTCGGCATCATCGCCTGGGCGCAGGCCGACAAAGCTGACGCGCTCAGGGTCACCGACCTGTCGCAGCAACCGTTCGGGAAGATCGAACTCGACGCGGATCTCGGACATGTCGTGCAGGCGTAGGATCGGCTGGCCCGGCTCGACGATTGTGTAGGCACTTGCAATACGGTCTGCGATCAAACCGTCGAAAGGCGCGACGATACGTGCATCTGCCAAGGCGGCCCGCGCATCGCGCAAGGCGACCTCTGCCAAGTCTCGGGCCGTTTCTGCGTTCTCGGCGCCAACTTCTGAGGCCACATTTCGCTCAGCGAGTATGAGGGTCCGCTCCACGTCGCGAGTTGCCTGTGCAAGTTGAAGTTCGGCTCGCTCCACTGCCCGCTCGAATGGGTCGACGTCTAGTTCGGCCAGGATCGTTCCTGCTGAGACCGACGTTCCCTCAAGCGCGTTGAGCTTGGTGAGCTCTCCACCGACCTCGAACGCAAGCGACACAGTGTCCTGCGCTGCGACCCGACCGAAGAACTGGCGTTCAACGCTTTCGCCTGGAGCGCTCACCAATTCGGTTCGAACATAGATTGGCGCGGCAACCTCCTGCTCATTTGCCGATACGGCCAGTCCGGAAGCCAAAGCAGCTAGAAGACCTCCGACGGAGACGACCCATTGTTGCATGTTCATCCTCAAACCTTATCTGACCCGAGAGCAGTCAACCGACCATTCGGTTGGGCAGATAGATGTAGGGACGGATAGGTCAATGCCGGGAACGAAAGAAAGTACGAGTACGGCGCGGCGGATCGAGATCGTCGAGATCGCCACGTCCCTGTTTCTAGAGAACGGCTTCGCAGGTACCTCGATGAGCGCGGTCGCGAATGCCTGCGGAGTCACAAAGGCGAGCCTTTACCATCACTTTCCGGGAAAGGACGATCTCTTCGCCGCTTGCATCACGCGCGGCTATGCGTCGGCTCTCGATGATCTCGAGGCCCTCGTCGAGACCAGTGAACTCAAACCGATTGAGAAACTGGAGCGTGCGATTTCTACGCTTTACGACAGCATCGTCGCTTCGCCGGTTGGTCGTATGTCGCCATTGATCGCTGAAGTTTCCCGCACATTTCCCAGCGTGGCGCAGGCTTTCCACCAAGACTATCTCATCCCCCAGCAGGCTCTATTGGGCCGCATTCTCGATGAGGGTACAGACACTGGGCAGCTGCGTCATCTGGATCGTGAGGTCTTTTTCCATATCGTTTTCGGCCCGATCGTCACCCTGTCATTATCCCGCGAGATGTTCGCGACTTTTGACGATCTCGATGAACACTTTCCAGTCGAGCGACTGAAAGAGGGGCATTCGGAACTGATTGCGACGTGGCTAAGAGGGGTCGAATGAGTGTACGGAGTTGCTCCGTCAGCTTGTACAGCGGTGCAGATAAGAGAGCGGACCGGGACCGTCCTCCGAAGTCTCCTTCGATCCGGAGCGCCATCTTGCCGAGCCACGAGAGGCTCCGCTCAAGCGTCTCGACTGTGAGAGCGTAGAGTTTGAAGCAGTCGAAGAGGTCCACTTAGATACTGCTTCGCTTTTCCTGACATGAGGCACGAAGGAGCAGCGCGAGAAGTCGGAGGTCTTGCCGCGCCGGATCGGTCGGCGCGACAAGTCTTTTCCGTTATCGACCGGATTGCCGGATCATGGCCGAGGCCGTCGAGGCCATGATCTTGAGATCATTCAGGAAACTGCGATTTTGCAGGTATTCCATGTCAAGCGCGACCCGAGTCTCGTACGAGATATCGTTTCTGCCAGACACCTGCCACAGGCCCGTCACGCCCGGCACTGCTGCAAGATAGGCGTCCCTTTGGTTGCCGTATTTCTCGAGCTCTGCTTCGACAATGGGCCGTGGGCCGACAAAGCTCATCTCGCCGGTGATAACGTTCCAGATCTGGGGCAGCTCATCCAAGCTGCTTTTGCGCAGGAAATTCCCAAGCGGCGTGATCCGCGGATCGTTAAGCAGTTTGAAATCCCTAGCCCACTCTTCCGCGGCTTCCGGGTTTTCGCGAAGATGCTCTTCAAGACGCCTGTCCGCGTCGACGACCATCGATCTGATCTTCCAGCAGCGAAACTTGCGACCCGACTGCCCGACACGAACGTGGCCGAAGAGGGCTGGACCACCATCTCTGCTTACAATCCAGCATGCGATCGCGATCGGCAGCAAGAAGACGGGCAGCAAGATCACGGCCAGAAGAATATCGAGCAGCCGCTTTCCATAAGCCGCGTAGAAACCAACACCTGGTTCGATCCGCTCGGCAAGAATTTCGGGTTGAGCGTCACGATTCGCGTAAATGTTCACATCACTCATCGGTCGGTCCCACCATATATGGGTTAAGATGACGGGATCGCCCGGATGACGTCCCATTTCTTGGATGTGTCTTGCGCCATCGCTAGCCGCTTTGATCCGACCTAGCAAATGCACCTGTCCCGATGGCGGCACGATTCCGCCATTTTGGCTAGAAGCTCAATTTGTCGTCGCTCGGGAAACCGGCATGCCGATTAATGTGCCGTTGCCGTTAACTAAGACTGAGTGGCGCTGATACGCTGTCGAGAGTTCGACCGAGCCGGAGTTTGGTTGCGCGATGGCAGGCTGCCCAGTCGAGTGGGCGCCTGTATCTATCGGGATTCTTTGTTGAGATATAATTGGTTGATTGATGACTGTGTGGCCGTGAGTGATCCATACTTTGCCCATGCGCGGGCGTCTCTTTGACGTCCTTGAAGTAGGCGCTCACGGGGGTCTTTATTCTCTTTGCGGGGGCCAGTCTTGGCGATGCCCTGCTCGAGGGCGCTGACGGCTCTCCGCTCCTAACCGGAGATGTGTCCGAAATTTGTGGCGTGCGAGAGGTTGAGGATCCGCGCGGACTGGGGGGGACGTCTCGAGGAGGCAGGATGTTCGAAACACAGCCAAACTGAAACTGGCTGCAGGTTTCGAATTGCGCCCGTATGACGTGACCGTCTTGACCACCTCAGGTGGCCAAGACCGAGCCCTCAGCTTCTGACGAGCTTTTCGTAGCCTTCCGAGATATCCTTCGTAAGCTGACCGACTTCAAAGGCGTAATCACCGATCTGGCCCACCGGTGTCACCTCTGCGGCCGTTCCCGTCAGCCAGCACTGCTGGAAGCCTTCCAGTTCTTCGGGCAGAATATGGCGCTCGTGCACCTTGACCTGCCGCTCCTCCAGCATGCCGATGACCGTTTGCCGGGTGATCCCGTTTAGGAAGCAGTCGGGCTTTGGGGTGTGCACCTCGCCGTCGCGGACGAAGAAGATGTTCGCACCTGTCGCCTCGGCCACATAGCCGCGGTAGTCGAACATCATCGCGTCCGAACATCCCTTTGCTTCTGCTGTGTGCTTGGACATCGTGCAGATCATATAAAGCCCGGCCGCCTTCGCGTGACTGGGGATCGTCTCGGGCGACGGGCGCTTCCATTTCGAGATGTCGAGCTTAGCGCCCTTGAGCTTGGCGTCGCCATAATAGGCGCCCCATTCCCAAGCCGCGATGGCAAGGCGAACCGGGTTCCGCGCCGAAGCAACGCCCATATCCTCTCCGGCGCCGCGCCAGGCGATTGCCCTGACATAGGCATCAGTCAGATTGTTAGCCGCGAGCACTGCCTGCTTTGCAGCTTCTATTTCATCGACCGTCCAAGGGATCTCGAAATCGATCATCCGGGCCGAGGCGTGAAGACGTTCGCTATGCTTGCGGCTTTCGAAGATCTTGCCGCCATAGGCGCGCTCGCCTTCAAACACCGACGAGGCATAATGCATTGCGTGGGTCAGAATATGGACGTTTGCCTGTCTCCAATCGACCAGATCACCGTCGAGCCATATCTTCCCGTCGCGATCATTGTAGGCTGTCATCGAAGCTCTCCATTGTCTGACATTGCGCTGGAAGGTCCGTATCGGACACAAAATTGCGCAAAATGTGCTTTCGGCTATCAGCGCGCTCTTGGAATGTCAATAAGGCTGACGTATTCTCTGGCAAACGGTGAACAGGAAATGAGTGATGAGGGACCACGGCAGTTCTCCTAACAGTCCGAACCTTCTGTTTCTGACGGACGAGCAGTTGCGGCAGGGTATTGAAGCGATGTTCTTTGCCTATCGCGGGTTCACCGCAGACCCGGACCGGATCCTCGCGGAGAAGTCTTATGGGCGGGCCCATCATCGTGCGCTTCACTTCATCCACCGCTCGCCCGGGACGACGGTCAATAACCTCCTTGGCATTCTCGGCGTAACGAAGCAGTCGCTTAACCGGGTCTTGAGAACGCTTGTCGCCGATGGTCTCGTCGACAGCCGGATCGGGCGACGCGATAAGCGCGAGCGGCACCTTTACCTTACGGAGGCCGGCCAACTCCTTGAGCAGGAGTTAAGTGACGCGCAAAGAAACCGCATGAGAAGTGCATACCGCGCGGCGGGACCTGAGGCGGTTGCTGGCTTTCGTCGCGTTCTTGAGGCGATGATGGATCAGGATCTCAAGCATCGTTATGATGCCTTGAGTGAGGAGGAGTGAGTTATGGAAGAGGCGCATCTGCTAATCGTCGACGACGACGAGCGTATCAGGGGGCTTCTTCAGAAATTCCTCATGCGCAATAGCTTTTTGGTCACGTCAGCACGAGATGCCGCGCATGCGCGCCGCGTGCTTTCGGGTTTGGAATTCGATCTGATCGTTCTTGATGTCATGATGCCCGGTGAAGATGGCCTGACGCTCTGCCGGTCACTACGTGAGACGATGCAGACGCCCATCCTTCTTCTGACCGCGAAGGGAGAGACGGAGGAGCGGATCAGCGGGTTGGAGGCAGGTGCAGACGATTATCTGGCAAAGCCTTTCGAGCCGAAGGAGCTGTTGCTTCGGATCAACGCGATCCTGCGCCGTGTCCCGGCGACAGAGCCTGAGCAAAGCGTGCCGAAGGTGATCCACCTGGGCCAGATCCGCTATGACATCGAGCGCGGGGAGATGTGGCAAGGCAGCGATCCAGTCCGGCTGACGGCTACGGAAAGCCAGCTTATGCGCATCTTTTCCGGAAGTCCCGGCGAGCCGCTTAGCCGAACGCGCCTGGTCGAGGAGCTGGGGCGTGATGATGGTCAGGCACAAGAGCGGGCTGTTGATGTGCAGATCACCCGTTTGCGACGCAAGATCGAGGCGGACCCGAAGCAACCGCGCTATCTTCAGACTGTGCGTGGGGCGGGCTATATGCTCGCACCCGACTGAGACGGGTCAATATCATAACATAATGAGCGAGGACGGTTTGTGGCCACAGCGCTGATTTCGCACAAGGCCTGCCTTGGCCATGTGACCCCGCCAGGACATCCCGAACGGGTTGCTCGTCTGGAAACTGTTCTGGCTGCGCTGGAGCTGATGGATCTTGTGCGAGTTGACGCCCCATTTGCGGCGGAAGACGACGTATTGCGGGCTCACCCAAAGAGCTACCTCGACCATCTGGCCGGGTCGGTTCCAGAGAACGGTTTGGTTGCACTCGACCCAGACACGTTCCTCTCTCCTCAGTCTTTGGAGGCTGGGTGGCGTGCCGCGGGTGCGGTTGTGAAGGGCGTCGATATGGTCATGGGCGGGGAGGTCGCCAATGCGTTTTGTGCCGTCCGCCCGCCCGGACACCATGCGGAGCAGGCAACGGCGATGGGCTTTTGCCTTTTGGGATCGGTCGCCATCGCGTCCAAGCACGCCCTTGATCATCATGGTGCGAACCGTGTCGCGGTGATCGACTTTGATGTTCATCATGGTAACGGAACCCAAGCGTTGCTGGAAGACGATCCGCGCATCCTGTTCTGTTCCACGCACCAGGTGCCGCTCTTCCCGGGAACCGGCGAAGCTGCGGATGACGGGCCGCATGGCACGGTCTTGAACCTTCCGCTTCGCCGGGGATGCTCTAGCGGCGACTTTCGCGCGATCGTATCAAATCATGTCGTCCCGCGGGTCGAGGCATTTTCACCGGACCTTATTCTTGTCTCCGCTGGGTTTGACGCGCATCAAAATGATCCGCTTGCCGAAACGGATCTAGATACCGAAGATTTCCGGTGGATCACCGGCGTCATCTGCGATCTTGCCGAGAAGCTTTGTGGCGGCCGCGTAGTTTCCTCCTTGGAAGGCGGATATGATCTGGATGCTCTCGCCGCATCGGTGAGAGCGCATGTCGAAGTCTTGGAGGAGCGTGGGAGATGAGCGACCAAAACGTTGAAGAGATGACCTTCGAAGAAGCCATGCGGGCTCTGGAGGAGGTTGTCGGTAAGCTCGAGCGGGGCGACGTTCCGCTGAACGACTCCATAGCGCTCTATGAGCGGGGGGCTGCGCTGAAGGCACGCTGCGAGGCTAAGCTGAAGGAAGCAGAAGAGAAGGTCGCCAAGATAACACTGAATGATGCAGGGCAGCCCAGCGGAACCGCGCCGCTCGACGGCCAGTAGGGGATTGATGCGAAGGGATCTGAGTAGTGCCATGGCGGATGCTGGCGCCATGGCACGGCGGGCTATCGGAATAGCGCTTGCCGATATCGACGGAGAGGTTGCGGAGGCCATGCGCTATTCCACGGCCGGAGGTAAGGGGTTTCGCGCCTTCCTTGTATCTGAAGGCGCAAGACTGCACGGGATCTCAAACGATGCCATCGCGCCGGTTGCAGGGGCCATCGAGGCGATCCATGCCTATAGCTTGGTGCACGATGATCTGCCGTGCATGGACGATGACGACATGAGGCGAGGGCAGCTCACGGTTCACCGCAAATGGGACGAGGCTATCGCCGTTCTTGCGGGAGACGGATTGCAGACGATTGCCTACCAACTCATCGCAGATGCAGATGACCTGATTGCGGATCAGAAAACCGACCTCATCGGCAGCCTTGCAAGGGCGTCCGGGATCCACGGCATGGTCGGAGGTCAGGAGATGGACATTGTCGCGGAGAAGCGTGCCGAGCCAATGTCGATCGATGAGATCACAAAGCTGCAGGCGGGAAAGACCGGCGCGCTGATAACGTGGTCGGCCACTGCTGGCCCCGTCTTGATGTCGTCAGACATAGCTCCTCTGAAGACCTACGGAGATGCACTGGGTCTCGCTTTTCAGATCGCTGATGATGTGCTCGATATCGAAGGCGATCCATCCGCGACAGGCAAGGCGGTCGGAAAGGACGAAGGGCGGGGGAAAGCGACATTCGTTTCGCTTCTTGGTCTGGATGGGGCAAAGCGCCGCGCGACCGAGCTAGTCGACACCGCCATTGATGCGCTACACTCTTACGACGAAAATGCAGATCTTCTGCGTGAGCTCGCCCGGTTCGCGGTCGAGCGTGACAGATAGGATAGCCGCCATGTCAGAGCGCCCCGCCACTCCGCTTCTTGATCGCGTCCATGTTCCTGCGGACATGAAGGGGCTCAATGACAGCGAGTTGAAGCAGCTCGCGCAGGAACTTCGAGTCGAGACGATCAGCGCCGTAAGTGTGACGGGTGGCCATCTCGGCGCGGGGCTTGGCGTTGTTGAATTGACCGTCGCGCTTCATGCGGTCTTCGATGCTCCGCGGGACAAGATCATCTGGGACGTGTCGCATCAGTGCTACCCCCACAAGATCCTGACGGGGCGTCGGGACCGGATCAGGACGCTTCGCCAGAAAGACGGGCTAAGCGGTTTCACGAAGCGGACGGAAAGCCCGTACGATCCGTTCGGCGCAGCGCATAGTTCGACATCGATCAGTGCCGCGCTTGGCTTTGCGGTAGCGCGGGATCTCGGAGGGCGGATCGAGCATGGTATCGGCGATTGCGTCGCGGTGATCGGCGACGGCGCGATGAGCGCTGGCATGGCCTACGAGGCGATGAACAACGCCGGACACCTTGGCAAGCGTCTGATTGTCATCCTGAACGACAACGAGATGAGCATCGCCCCTCCGGTCGGAGCGATGTCATCCTATCTCTCACGCCTCTATGCCGGGGCGCCCTTCCAGGAACTGAAGGCGGCGGCAAAGGGAGCGATCTCATTTCTGCCCCAACCTTTTCAAGAAGGCGCGAAGCGCGCCAAGGAGATGGTCAAGGGCTTCGCCTTCGGTGGGACTCTCTTCGAGGAACTCGGCTTTTCCTATCTTGGCCCCATCGACGGGCATGACATGGATCAGCTCTTAGCCGTTTTGCGCACCGTCAAGGTCCGCGCCGACGGCCCGATTCTGATCCATGCCATCACGCAGAAAGGCAAGGGCTTCAAGCCGGCCGAGGACGCTCGGGATCGCGGTCATGGAGTCAGCAAGTTCGACGTCGTGACGGGCGAGCAAAAGAAGGCGAAGTCGAACGCCCCGTCCTATACCTCCGTTTTTGCGAACACGCTGATCGACCTCGCCGCGGAAGACGCTAAGATCTGCGCTGTCACCGCAGCGATGCCGGACGGGACTGGGCTCAACAAGTTCATGGACCGTTTTGGATCGCGCTGTTTCGACGTGGGTATTGCGGAGCAGCACGCCGTAACCTTCTCGGCCGGTCTTGCTGCTGGCGGGATGAAGCCATTCTGCGCGATTTATTCAACGTTCCTTCAACGTGGATATGATCAGGTCGTTCACGATGTCGCCCTGCAACGTCTTCCCGTGCGCTTTCCGATCGACCGTGCCGGTCTTGTCGGAGCCGACGGCGCGACCCATGCTGGCGCTTTCGACACGGCTTATCTGTCGTGCTTGCCAGGTTTTGTCGTCATGGCCGCTGCGGACGAGGCGGAGCTTGCCAGGATGGTGGCGACCGCGTCGAACTACGAGGACGGCCCCATAGCATTCCGGTTCCCTCGCGGCGAAGGTATCGGTGTAGAGATACCGGAGAAGCCTGAGCCTTTGGAGATCGGGAAAGGGCGGATCATTCGCGAAGGTTCGCGCGTTGCCTTGCTCAACTTCGGTGCCCGCCTGAAGGAGATCAACGAAGCTTGCGAGGCGCTTTTGCAGAAGGGCATCACGCCGACCATCGCAGATGCGCGTTTCGCCAAACCTCTCGATAAGGAACTGATCGTTGGTTTGGCGGAAAACCATGAGGCCCTCATCACAATCGAAGAAGGATCGGTTGGTGGGTTCGGCAGTCACGTCGCGCATCTTCTTGCCGAAGAAGGCGTTTTCGATCGCGGCCTGATGTTCCGGTCGATGGTCTTGCCTGATGACTTCATCGATCAAGCCGGTCCGCGTGAGATGTACGAGAAAGCCGGACTGAATTCTGAAGATATCGAACGAAAGGTGCTTGATGTCTTGGGCGTGATCGCGCTGGAGAAGCGGGCTTGACCGGCCACTAGACCTCGTTCTGTCTTCCGTCTGCGAGGCGCCGTTCGATTGCTTCGAGTCTGGCAAGCACCTCATCACGATAGGCATCGGTCTTAACCGTATCCTCGGCGTGATGGGCATCCTGCATCGAGTTCACGATGAGACCCACGATCAGGTTCACGACGGCGAAGGTCGTGACCATGATAAAGGGTACGAAGAAAGCCCAAGCGCCGGGATGAACCTCCATCACCGGGCGTACGATCCCCATCGACCAGCTTTCGAGCGTCATGATCTGGAAGAGCGAATAGGCGGAAAGGCCGAGCGTTCCAAACCAGTCCGGGAAGGTATCGCCGTACAGCTTTGTCGACATCACGGCAGCGATATAGAAGATCATTCCCATCAGCAGAAAGACTGACGCCATGCCGGGAAGCGCCGAGAGAAACCCTTCGATGACCCGGCGCAGGCGCGGTGCGGCCGAAATAATGCGCAGGATCCGCAGTACGCGAAGGGCTCGCAGGATCGAAACATTCTCCGCGAAGGGCAGCAGCGCGATGCCGACGATGAAAAAGTCGAACACGTTCCATGCGGATCGGAAAAAGGTGATAATCCCTCGGGCATACATCTTTGCCAAAATCTCGAGCGTGAAGATCGCGAGGCAGATCCGATCGAGCATCATGATAAGCGGCCCGGCCGCGCCCATCACCGTATCCGAGGTCTCGAGACCCAAGAGGACCGAGTTGAAAAGGATGATGCCGATGATCGTATTTCGCACATCGGCACGATCAAGAAAGGCTGCGAGGCGGTCGCGGTGAGACATCGGCTGCGGTCCTTAGGTTTCAACGCGATATGGGGGAGATCTGGTGGTGCGGCAAGCCGAGACGCAAGGTTCGGCTGGACGGATCCCTTTCTACAAGTGAAGGGTTTGGGCCATGGGCGCTGCGCTTCTGACCTATCGCTGGATCGTGTTTCTTCTGGCTGCCGGATATGTAGTCCGTCTGATCCTGTTTTCCGACTACAACAGCGGTGTCGGCCCGTTCCGCTATCTGACCTTCTGGGCGCTCATCCTGTCATTCTTCTGTGCGAGCAGAATGATTGCCATCATGGAGAACCGAAGTGAGCGGCGGTGGGGTGGTGCAGTTGCCGCAACCTCTGTGATCAACGCGATGGTCGTGATCCTTTACTGGCGCCTTTACTTCGATGATCCCACATCGGTTACTGCGAATGGGATACGCGCGGCTTGGCATCTCGACCTTTATCTTCACGGGCTCGGACCCGCGCTTCAAGTCATAGATGCCCTCTTCCTGCATCGAAGCTTCCGGACAATCAGATACGGCCTGATATGGCTCCTTGGCATCGTTGGCGGATATGTTCTATGGGCCGAACTGATTGTGCAAAGGCTGCACGATCGTCCGAGTGGGGAGGTTACAAGCGGCCTGCCCTATCCGTTTCTGAACGACCTCGATCTCGGCGATCGGATAGTCTTCTACGCCAGTAATCTCGGGGCCGCGCTCTTGCTCTTCTTTGTCTTCACCGGCCTTGCGTTGGTGATCAGGCGTCTTCTTGGTCGTGGGCAAGCAGCGCGGGTAACCCATCACGATAGCTCGGGTAGAGAAGCTTGATGCCAAGATCGGTCTTGATCCGGTCGTTCCGGACTTTCTTAGATTCTGCATAAAAGCTTCTTGCCATGGGGCTGAGAGCAGCGTCCTCGAACGGGATGGCAGGTGGAACGGGTTGCCCCAGAAGCTCGGCCGCATGGGCGATCACGTCCTGCGGTGGTGCAGGATCATCATCGCAGACGTTATAGATCGCCCCGGGATCTGGGTCGGCGATCGAGGCAGCAAGGATCTGGGCGATGTCATCTACATGAATGCGCGAAAACACCTGGCCCTTCTTGATGATCCGGCGTGCTGTTCCGCTGCGCACTTTCGCGAAGGGTCCGCGGCCCGGGCCGTAGATCCCGGCCAAGCGGAAGATGTGAAGCGGCAGTTTGGGGATCGACGCCCAAGCTGCTTCTGCCGCTACGCGCCTTTTACCCCGCTCTGTGGCGGGAGAGAGAGGGGTCATTTCGTCGATCCAGTCACCTTCATGGTCGCCATAGACCCCTGTCGTCGACAAGTAGCCGACCCATTGAAAGTGGGACGCCCTACCTGCGATTTCGGCCCGCAACTCCTGCAGGATCGGATCGCCTTTTTCATCAGGGCCAGCTGAGATCAGGAGATGGGTTGCGCGTTCCAGCGCAGAGACTGGGCTGTTTCCCGGCCAGATCAGTGGCTCGACACCACGGTCTGTTAGGTTCTGTGCCTTGTCAGGAGACCGTGTGGTTCCAATGACGGTCCAGCCCTGCGGGATCAGTAGGCGATCGAGTGCCCGCGCTGAGTAGCCATGGCCGAAAGATAACAAAGTAGAGTTCATTTGCGAGACTATGGCGCAGCCAGGCCATAGAACAAGGGCCGCTCCGCCCGTGGTGGTTCGGGCGGGGCGGCCGCTGTGCCTGCGGTTCCGTGAGGGAGAACCGCAGGCAGGATCCTCTGGATGGCGCGGGTGTGGAGACCCGACTTGGGAAGGTATGCCCTTCAATTCTTAACAAAGTCTTTCCAGACGCATCACTGCGGCACTTTTTGTCAGCGAGTGAGCGAAGTCCGCCTGCGGCAGAGCGTGATTGAGAACGGGCAGATGATACGTTGCAAACCCGTTGGCCTGAGAGGATGCTGCTGCAATGACACACAAGATGAAGAGCTGGCAGGACTCGGCCGCCCAGTTGATCGCTGTTGCTGCCGGACGGGCAGCAGCCGATCTGGTCTTCCGCGGTGGACGCGTCGTGATTGTTCAGACCCGCGAGATCCTCGATTGGGAAATCGCGATCGTTGACGGGCGCTTTGCCTATGTCGGACCCGATGCTTCGCATTGCACTGGGGAAGGAACCGAGATCGTCGATGCCCAAGGGAGATATCTGATCCCGGGCCTTTGCGACGGCCATATGCACATCGAGTCAGGCATGCTGACACCAGCGGAGTTCGCGCGTGCTGTGATCCCGCATGGGACCACGACGATGTTTGCCGACCCCCATGAGATTGCGAATGTCTTGGGGCTAAACGGTGTCCGGTTGATGCATGACGAGGCTTTGATGCAGGCCGTTTCGATTTACATGCAGATGCCGTCCTGCGCACCTTCGGCGCCCGGCCTTGAGACGACGGGGCGAGAGATTGGGCCGGATGATGTCGCTGAAGCGATGGCCTGGCCCGGCATCATTGGCTTGGGCGAAATGATGAATTTTCCGGGCGTGATCGCTGGCAACGACAAGATGCTGGCAGAGATCGCAGCGACTCAGCAGGCGGGAAAGACGGTCGGCGGGCATTATGCGTCGCCTGATCTAGGTCCGTCATTTCATGCTTACGCGGCTGGGGGACCGGCTGATGATCATGAGGGAACGCGCGAAGAGGATGCCATAGCCCGGATGCGGGCCGGAATGCGGGCAATGCTGCGCCTCGGTTCGGCTTGGTATGATGTTGAAAGCCAAATCACCGCAGTGACTGAGCGCGGACTTGATCCGCGAAACATGGTACTTTGCACCGATGATTGCTTTGCCAAGACGCTTGTCGACGATGGTCACATGGATCGGGTCGTGCGGCATGCGATAGCCTGCGGGTGCGATCCGCTGATCGCGCTCCAGATGGCGACGGTGAATACGGCGAGCCATTTCGGGCTTGAGCGTGAGCTTGGGAGTATCGCGCCTGGGCGACGGGCGGATGTGATCCTGACCGGCGATTTGAGCGAGTTGCCGATTGAAAAAGTCTGGGCGCGGGGTGTGTTGGTGGCTGAGGGTGGGGAATGTTTGGTTGATTGTCCGCATCTGGATTGGCCCGACCATGCCCGAACGACGGTGCATCTGGGGCGAAGTCTGGTTGCTGAGGATTTCGGCATACCGGCTCCTGAGGGGGCCAATCGTGTGACTGCGAAAGTGATCGGAGTCGTTGAAAATCAAGCGCCTACAAAGGCTCTGACAGCTGATTTGCCGGTTGCCGATGGCGTTGTTCTGCCTGAGGGAGATGTCTGCCGGATCGCCTTGGTGGAGCGGCACCGCGGGACAGGCGGTGTGGTCAATGGATTCGTGTCCGGCTTCGGCTATGAGGGACGGATGGCGATCGCCTCTACCGTCGCTCATGACAGCCATCATATGATCGTGGTGGGGACGGATCCTGCCTTGATGGCCGCCGCATCAAACCGTCTGGGTGAGGTCGGAGGTGGCGTAAGTGTCTGGAAAGACGGTGAAGAATTGGCCTTGGTTGAGCTGCCTGTGGCGGGGCTGATGTCGGATCGGCCCGCCAAAGAAGTTGCGGCAGCAGTGGATCGGATGGTGAGCGTGATGCAGGCCTGTGGGTGCACACTCAACAACGCATTCATGCAGCATTCCTTGCTGGCGCTGGTGGTTATTCCTGAACTCAGGATCAGCGATCTGGGTCTTGTCGACGTGACGCGGTTCGAGTTGACGGATGTGCTGGAATAGGGGTGCTGCACACTGTCGGACTTTTGTCGGACTCCTGTCAGCGCCGCAGTGCAGAAAATCTCTTGAGAGGGCCGGGCCGCCCAGCACAGCGATCCGGGATTGGACGTGATGGGCGGCAGTGATATGCGCTGGCCCAACGGGGCCATGATGGACAATGCGATGAAGGATGTGGGGCCGAACCTGCCGATCGAAACTCCGGACCAGGGGGATCACCTGCCCTTTACCGATGCGGCAGAGGCGGTCGACCACCTGCTTCGGCTTTATGAAGATGCCACCGCCTTTGTCCGCGACCGGTTCGTTGCCACCATTACCCATGGGGAGCCGGACCGCCGGTATCGCGCCTTTTATCCGGAGATACGGCTGACGACGACGACATTCGCCAAGACGGATAGCCGGTTGAGTTTCGGCCATGTCGCGGAGCCCGGCACCTATGCGACGACCGTGACGCGTCCCGACCTTTTCCGGAATTACCTGACCCAGCAGATCAGATTGCTGATCGAAAACCACAGTGTCCCGGTTGAGATCGGCCCCTCACTGACGCCAATCCCGGTTCATTTCGCAGTGACAAATGATGCGGGTGTCACGATCCCGCAGGAAGGGGCGCTGGACTTTCCGTTGCGAGACGTCTTCGACGTGCCGGACCTGACGACGACGAACGACGATATCGTCAACGGGATGGGCTACCTGAACGAGGATGGATCCGGACCGCTGGCCCCGTTCACGGCGCAGCGGATCGATTACTCTCTCGCGCGACTTGCCCATTACACCGCGACTGCGCCTGAGCACTTTCAGAACCATGTCCTCTTCACGAACTATCAGTTCTATGTCGATGAGTTCGAAAGCTATGCGCGCCGGATGCTGGCCGATCCTGAGAGCGGCTATACGAGCTTCGTCTCGACCGGGAATACGGAGATCACAGATTCCGAGGCGTCGATTGCGCCGCTTGCAAAGATGCCCCAGATGCCGGCCTATCACCTCAAGCGTGAAGGTCAGGGAGGCATCACGCTTGTTAATATCGGGGTCGGGCCGTCCAATGCGAAGACGGCGACGGACCATATCGCGGTACTGCGACCCCATGCCTGGATCATGGTGGGGCATTGCGCGGGGCTGCGAAATTCCCAAAGCCTTGGCGACTTCGTTTTGGCGCACGCATATCTGCGCGAGGATAAGGTGCTGGACGACGATTTGCCTGTCTGGGTGCCGATCCCGCCGCTGGCTGAGATTCAGGTGGCGCTGGAGCGCGCCGTTGCCGAAGCGACCGAGCTGCAGGGTTATGAACTCAAGCGGATCATGCGGACGGGCACGGTCGCCTCTGTCGACAACCGGAACTGGGAGCTTCGGGATCAGCGCGGGCCGGTCCAGCGGCTGTCGCAGAGCCGGGCGGTTGCGCTGGATATGGAAAGCGCGACCATTGCCGCGAACGGGTTCCGGTTCCGGGTTCCCTACGGCACGCTTCTTTGCGTGTCTGACAAGCCCCTTCATGGAGAGCTTAAGCTGCCCGGCATGGCCTCGGACTTCTATAAGACGCAGGTCGCGCGGCATCTTCTGATCGGGATCCGGGCGATGGAACTCTTGCGCGAGATGCCTCTGGAGCGCATCCACAGCCGGAAACTACGCTCTTTCGAGGAGACGGCCTTCCTCTGAGTGGCCGAAAAGCCTCAGAAGCCCCTTAATATATAGGGTCTTCTCCCCTGTTCGCCCTTACTACTTGTTGTGTGGCGCCTCTAGATACCCTTAGAAAAGGCCATCCGAGGCCCAGCAGGGCAGTACCAAAGGGAGACCATGTAAATGGCAGCCAAACCGATGACCAAGACCCAACTCGTCGCCGCTCTGGCAGAAGAGATGGAAACGGACAAGAAATCCGCGGGCGCTGCGCTCGACGCGATCACCGACATCATCACCAAGGAAGTGTCCGGCGGCGGTGCCGTCACCCTGCCCGGCGTTGGCAAGATCTATTGCCGTGAGCGCCCCGAGCGCATGGTCCGCAACCCCGCGACGGGCGAGCAGATCAAAAAGGACGCCGACAAGGTCGTGAAGATGACGATCGCGAAGGCGCTGAAGGACAGCGTCAACAGCTGATTTCCGGTTTTAGTGCGTTAGGAGGGTCGCCAAGGGCGGCCCTTTTTCTTTGGCCAAAGGGATTGTGGCGCCGGCGGGAGCCTCCGGCGGGGATATTTGTGGAGGCAAAGATCGGTTGAGCCTCTCTATCGCACGGGCGTTAAGGTTAACCGCAGCCTTGGTTAAGGGGCGATCTTGCCGCGCTCGCCACCCGTCTGGCCACGGTCGAGAAGAAGATGGTCAAGCAGGACGCAAGCCGCCATCGCCTCGGCCACTGGAACGGCACGGATGCCGACGCAGGGGTCATGACGGCCTTTGGTTATGATCTCGGTCTCTTTGCCTGTCTCGGTGATCGTCTTGCGGGGCGTGAGGATGGACGAGGTGGGTTTGACTGCGAAACGCAGGACAATGGGTTGGCCGGTAGAGATGCCTCCGAGGATGCCGCCTGCGTGGTTGGAGTTGTAGATCGGGCCGCCTTGGCTCATCCGGATCTCGTCGGCGTTTTCAGACCCCTTGAGGCGGGCGGCGGCCATGCCTTCACCGATCTCGACGCCTTTGACGGCGTTGATCGACATCATCGCGGCGGCGAGGTCGGTGTCGAGTTTGGCATAGACCGGGGCGCCGAGGCCGGGTGGCGTGCCGGTGGCGGTCAGTTCGATCTCGGCGCCGACGGAATCCTTTGATTTGCGGATTTCGTCCAGGTAGCGCTCCCATTCCTGTGCTGCCTTTGCGTCGGGGCAGAAGAGGGGATTCTGGTCGATCTCGCCGAAATTGATGGTGTTGATGGTCTTCTGTCCGATCCGGGTGAGGTAGGCGCGGATCGTGAGATCGGGCACGAGCGAGGCAAGGACAGCGCGGGCGACGCCGCCGGCAGCGACACGGGCAGCGGTTTCCCGGGCGGAGGAGCGGCCGCCGCCGCGGTAATCGCGCAGGCCATATTTCAGGTGGTACGTGATGTCAGCATGGCCGGGCCGGAAGGTCGTCGCGATCTCTCCGTAATCCTTGGAGCGCTGGTCGGTGTTCTCGATCATCAGCTGGATCGGGGTGCCGGTTGTGCGCCCCTCGAAGGTGCCGGAGAGGATGCGCACCTGATCGGCCTCGCGCCGCTGGGTGGTATGGCGGGACTGACCGGGTTTGCGGCGGTCGAGCCAGGGCTGGATGTCGTCTTCGGTCAGGGGGATGCCAGGCGGGCAGCCATCGACGGTGGCGCCGAGGGCGGGACCGTGGCTTTCGCCCCAGGTGGTGACGCGGAAGAGGTGACCGAAGGTGTTGTAGGACATGGATCTTCTCGTAAGCGCCGGGGTTGCGGGCGGCAAGGGGGCGGATTAGGTATCGGCTTACCTCGGGGTGCCCGGACGGGCTGAGATGCGACACGTGAACCCGTTGAACCTGAACCGGCTAGGACCGGCGGAGGGAAGGTGAGAGGCATATCCCACATGCCCCCTTTCGTCCGGGCGTTATGGAGGAAGATATGCGTCTGGCTTTACCTTTTGTCTTTTGTGCGAGTGCTGCGGCGGCGGAGCCGCTGACGGTGTATGTGCCGGAGTATTTCGGTACAGAATGGGGCCCGACCCCGGCGATCAAGGCGGCGTTCGAAGAAACCTGCGGCTGCGGCGAGGTCGAGTTCGTCGCCGCCGAGGTGCTGACCCGGCTGCGTCTGGAAGGCGGACGGACCGCGGCAGACGTGGTGATGGGGCTGAATACCGATGTGGCCGCGCAAGCGCGGGAGCTTGGGATCTTTGCACCGCATGGTCTGGATACCAGCGATATGAGCCTGCCCATCGAGTGGACCGATGAGGTCTTTTTTCCATTCAACTGGGGGTACACGGCGTTCGTTTACGATACCGATGTCGTCAGCGATCCGCCGGAGAGTTTTGCAGAGCTGCTGGAGGTGGAGGATCTGCGGATCGTGATCCAGGATCCACGCTCTTCGATTTCGGGTCTTGCCCTGGCCTATTGGGTCAACGCGGTGTTCGGCGACGAGGCGGCCGACGCTTGGGCGGCGTTGGAACCGAACATCCTGACCGTGACGAAGGGCTGGTCGGAGAGCTATGGGCTGTTCACCAGTGGCGAGGCCGACATGGTGATGAGCTACACCACCTCGCCCGCCTACCACATCTCGGAGGAGGGGGACGATACCAAGGTCGCCGCGATCTTCGACGAGGGGCACTACTTCATGGCCGAACTTGTGGCC
This sequence comes from Aestuariibius violaceus, assembly GCF_040779325.2. Classification (NCBI taxonomy): domain Bacteria; kingdom Pseudomonadati; phylum Pseudomonadota; class Alphaproteobacteria; order Rhodobacterales; family Paracoccaceae; genus Aestuariibius; species Aestuariibius violaceus. The sequence goes on along the minus strand of NZ_JBFONT020000001.1, from coordinate 499,882 downwards.
AAGGTGGCTGGTACCGACCAGCCGGAATTGGCTGATGCCTTCCTGGAATTCGTTCTGAGCCCGGCCTTTCAGGAGATCATTCCGGAAGGCAACTGGTCCTACCCCGCGAAGCTGCCGAAGGACGACTGGCCGGAAGTGTTCCGCAACTTGCCAGAGCCGGAGACCGCGCTGTTCTACACCGAAGAAGAAGCCGCAGCCCTGCGGGATGAGGTGATCGAAACCTGGCGGTCGGCGCTGACGCGGTGACGCGCCTTTTCGGCTGGGGCGCGGCGGCGCTTGTCATCGCGCTTGTTTTCGGGCCGCTCGCCGCTGTCGTCTGGCGGGCGGACTGGGACGGCGGCCTTGTCCGTGCCGACTGGCTCGCCGTGCGGTTCACGGTCTGGCAGGCTGTGGTTTCCGCCGCGGTTTCGGTTGGGCTGGCGGTGCCGGTCGCGCGGGCGTTGTCACGGCAGACCTTCCCCGGCCGCGGGCTGTACATCGCGCTTCTGGGCGCGCCGTTCATTTTGCCGACGATCGTCGCGATTCTGGGGCTTCTTGCTGTCTTTGGACGACAGGGATGGCTCAATGACGGTTTGGGCCTCTTCGGTGTGGAGATCGGCATCTACGGATGGCACGGCGTGATCCTGGCGCATGTCTTTTTCAACCTGCCGCTTGCCGTCCGGTTTCTGTTGCAGGGGTGGCAGGCGATCCCGGCGGAGCGCTTTCGGCTGGTGGAAAGCCTGGGGGGATCGGTCTGGCAGCTTCTCGAACGGCCCATGCTTGTCAGGGTCGTGCCCGGCGCGGCCGTTGTGATCTTTCTGATTTGCCTCACGACCTTTGCCGTTGCGCTGACGTTGGGGGGCGGACCGAGAGCCACGACTGTCGAGCTCGCGATTTATCAGGCGTTCCGGTTCGAATTCGATCTCGGGCGGGTTTCGCTTTTGGCGCTGGTGCAGATCGCGCTGTGCATTGCGGCCCTGATCGTTGCGGGCCGGGTTCCTTTGGGGGATGGCGTGGGGATCGGGCGCGGCCGGGACGTTTTGCGACGGGATGCACGCTGGTGGGACTATGCCTGGATCGTGTTCGCTGCGATCTTTCTTGGTGCGCCACTTCTTGCCATCGTTGCGACGGGTGTGCCGGGCCTGGCCGAGCTGCCCGGCCGCGTGTGGGAGGCCGCCCTGCGCTCTGTCATTGTCGCGCTGGCGGCGACGGCCTTGGCGCTGGGCGTTGCCGTCGCGTTGATTGTCTGGGCGCGGGGGGCGCGCTGGGTCGAGGCGTTGGGTGCCTTGCCGCTTGCCGTGTCGGGCCTGGTCGTCGGGGCCGGGCTTTTCCTTTGGCTGGCGCCGCTTGCGACGCCGAGCGCCCTAGCGCTGCCACTGACGACTATCGTCAACGCGATGATGGTTCTGCCCTTTGCGGTCCGGCTTCTTGCACCGGCTTATCGTGACATCGAAAAAGGCTATGGGCCGCTGGCCGATGCCCTGGGGATGACGGGTTGGGCGCGGCTAAGGTGGCTGACCTTTCCGCGGCTGCGGCGCCCGCTGGGCTTTTGCGCAGGATTGGCGGCGGCGTTGTCGATGGGGGATCTGGGAGTGATCGCGCTTTTCGCAGGGACGGAGAATGCAACACTGCCGCTCACGGTTTACCAGCTCATGGGCAGCTACCGGACAGAGGCTGCGGGGGGCGCGGCCCTGCTCCTTCTTACACTGAGCGTCGCGCTTTTCTGGTTGTTCGATCGGGGTGGACGCCTTGATGCTGACGTTTGACGCGGTTGAGATCGCATTCCCGTCGTTCCGCCTGACGGCATCGCTAGACATTCAGGCGGGCCGTCGCGTGGCGGTGATCGGGCCATCCGGTGCGGGAAAGTCAACACTGCTTGGCGCCATCGCCGGTTTCGTCCAGCACGAGGGCGCCATACTTTGGCAGGGAGAGCGGATTGATGGTTTGCCACCTGCCAAGCGGCCTGTGGCGATGCTGTTTCAGGACAACAATCTTTTTACACACCTCACCTTGGGGCAGAATGTCGGGCTTGGGCTGCGCCCGGATTTGCGTTTGGCGCCTGATGACAAGGCGGCTGCCGATGCGGCGCTTGATCGTGTGGGGCTGGGTCGCTTTGGATCACGCAAGCCGGGGTCGCTTTCTGGCGGGCAGCAAAGCCGGGCCGCCCTGGCGCGGGTGCTTGTCATGCGGCGGCCGCTTCTTTTGCTGGACGAGCCCTTTGCGGCGCTCGGCCCAGCGCTGAAGGATGAGATGTTGGATCTGGTTGCGGAGCTCGCCGAAGAAACAGGCGCGACAGTGCTCATGGTGACGCACGACCCTCGCGATGCCGTGAGGCTGTCAGAGGAGGCGGTTTTCGTCGCCGATGGCGTTGCGGCGCCGCCGGTGCCAACGCCGCAGTTGCTGGAGGATCCGCCGCCTAAGCTGGCGGCGTATCTGGGGAGGCGATGAGGAGGTCGGGTTAGCTTCGGATGCGTACCCTTGGACGCAAAAGGCGCGCCGTTCGGCGCGCCTTGTCACGTTATGAATGGCCGGATCACTCTCCGTTCTTGGTGCGCGCCTTGACGGGCGCCCAGAGACGCTTGTTGGTCAGGTAGAGCAGGACCGAGAGGATCGACAGGAAGATGACGCCTGTCAGGCCAGCCTGCTTGCGCTGATTGAGCTTGGGCTCTGCCGTCCACATCAGGAAGGCAGCCACGTCTTTCGAAACCGATTCGAGGTCCGCGGGCGAGCCATCCTCATAGACGACATCATCGCCATAAAGCGGGGGCGCCATCGAGATCCAGCCGCCCGGAAAGGCGGTGTTCTCGTAGAGGATCACGCCAGCTTCTTCCTTGTCTTCGCCGGTATAGCCGGTGAGGAGCGAGGCGATGTATTCCGGGCCCCCCATCCCCTTGAAGAACTGGTTTATCCCGGTGCCGTAGGGGCCGTGGAAACCGGCGCGGGCCTTGGCCATCAGGCTGAGGTCGGGCGCGTTGGAAAGGGCCGATTCCGGGAACCGGTCGTTCGGCGTTGCGGGGCGGAAATCCCCTTCGCCGTCGAAGAGCGCCGGGTCCCAGACCTCGTAGAAATCGGCGTAGGCCGCGACCTGGTCTTCGGGAAGTCCCGGCCCGCCTTCGTCGTGAAGGTTCCGGAAGGCCACGTATCTCAGGCCGTGGCAAGCAGCGCAGACCTCTGTGTAGACCTGCAGGCCGCGTTGGAGCTGCATCTGGTCGTAGCTGCCAAAGGGCCCTTCGAAGGGGAACTCGTAATTGATGACTTCCCCGTCACTACCGGCCGCCTGAACGGCGCCGGTCAGGCCAAGGGCGAGCAGCGCCGCGGTAAGTGTCGTGCGGATCATGATCGTCCTCTCTTATTCGGCGGGGGTTGGCTGAGCGGCGGCTTTGTCGCCCGGCCCGTAATGTGCCCGGAAGTCATCCTCGATGGTGCGCGGCTGAGCGATCGGTTTCTCGATAACGCCAAGCAGCGGAAGGATGATCAGGAAGTAGGCGAACCAGTAAGCGGCGCCGACAAGGGCAATGATCGGGTAGATGCCTTCGGCCGGCATGGCGCCCGCCCACATCAGGACGAAGAAGTCGACGACCAGCAAGGCGAACCACCACTTGAACATCGGTCGGTAGCGGCCCGAGCGGACCGACGAGGTGTCGAGCCACGGTGCGAGCGCGAGCACGACCAGCGAGCCGAACATCGCGAGCACGCCGAAGAAGGCCGCGTCGACGACGCCGAACGTGATCCAGTCGACGAACATCACCAGCCAGACGTCCGGCGTGAAGGCCCGCAGGATCGCGTAGAAGGGCAGGAAGTACCATTCGGGTACGATATGTGACGGCGTGACCAGCGGGTTGGCCTCCACATAGTTGTCGGGGTGGCCAAGGTAGTTCGGCATGAACCCGACGATCGCCATGAACACGGCCATGATAACCGCAAGTGCGAAGAGGTCCTTGATGACGAAATAGGGCCAAAACGGCAGCGTATCGCGCTCTGCCTCTTCTTTCGACGTGCGGCGCACTTCGACACCGGTCGGGTTGTTGTTGCCGGTCGAGTGGAAGGCCCAGATGTGGACGATCGTCAGACCGAGCAGCAACATCGGCAGCAGGTAGTGCAACGAGAAGAAGCGGTTGAGCGCAGGCTGGCCGACCGACGATGCGCCGAGGAGCCAGGTCTGAACGGCCTCGCCCACAAAGGGGATCGCGCCGAAGAGGCCGGTGATCACCGCGGTGCCGTGGAACGACATCTGACCCCATGGCAGAACGTAGCCCATGAAGGCGGAGGCCATCATGAGAAGGAACATCAGGTTGCCGATGATCCACGTCACCTCACGCGGGGCCTTGTAGGAGCCGTAGTAGAGCGACCGGAAGATATGGGCGTAGACCGCTACGAAGAACAGCGATGCGCCGTTCATGTGGAAGTAGCGGATCATGTGACCGCCCTGCACGTCGCGCATGATATGCTCGACCGAGGCGAACGCCATGTCGACATGCGGCACGTAGTGCATCACCAGCACAATCCCGGTGACGATCTGCAGAACCAGCGCAAACGTCAGGACGATGCCCCAGATCCACATCCAGTTGAGGTTCTTGGGGGTCGGGATCATCAGGGTGTTGTAGATCAGCCCGATGATGGGCAGGCGGGACTCAACCCACTTTTCGCCGCGTGTCTTGGGTTCGTAGTGATCGTGTGGAATTCCGGCCATTGGATCGTCTCCTTTAACCGAGTTGAATCGTTGACTCGTCGAGTATCGTCGCGACGGGAACAGGGAGGTTTTCGGGTGCGGGCCCGCGGCGAATCCGGCCTGCCAAGTCGTAGTGCGATCCGTGGCATGGGCAGAACCAGCCGCCGAAATCGCCGGCATTGTCGAGCGGGACACAGCCGAGGTGGGTGCAGACACCCATCATCACGAGCCACTCACCGTTTTCGCCGATGACCCGGTTTTCGGTCGTCGCAGGGGTGCCCGCCTCAAGATTGTCGTTACGCGCATCGGGGTCGGGCAGGCTTGAGACGTCGACGTCATCAGCGGCCGCGATCTCTTCCTCTGAGCGGAGGCGGATGAAGACGGGCTTACCCTGCCAGAGGACCGTGATCTGCGTGCCAGGCGCGACGCCCGACACATCGACGGGAATCGATGCCTGCGCGAGCACATCGGCCGATGGGTTCATCTGGTTGATCAGCGGCCAGACGGCAGCGCCCGTAACAACTGCCCCAGCGCCAGCCGTGGCGTAATAGATAAAGTCGCGGCGCGTGGCCTGCGTGTCGTCGGTATGTGACATGGGCGGTATTTGCTCCTACACTCGTCGGGCAGGCGTCATGGGCAAAGAGTCGCGCACGACGCGATTTGAGCGGCTATTTAGAACGGTGGCCTTGTAAGGTCCAGACGACAATGGCGCGCAGCCGCCGAAGCTGAGCGCTGATTGCAAAACGAGTGTGGTGCAGGTTGCCGGTGGAGATCCTTCTGCCTACATCAAAAAGATATGCTCAGATTCGGAGAAACGCCATGCGCGCGCCCCTCATCGCCCTCTCATGTCTCGTGGCCCTGCCGGCCTCTGCCGAGTTCGAGTTGAGCGTCTATCTCGGGACGCAAAGCGCGCCACATAGCCGGATCGAGGGCGAGAACGCGAATGGCGAGTTCGACCAGCTGATCGAATGGGAAGGAAAGCCGTTCGAGGCGCCGCCCTATTACGGCATCCGCGCAATGTGGTGGACGAGCGACACGTTGGGTTTCGGTGTCGAGCTTAACCATACGAAGGTCTATGGCGACGAAGACGACCTTCGCGACGCCGGGTTCGAGACGCTGGAGCTGACGGACGGCCTGAACATCATCACGGCAAACGTCTTTCGCCGTTTTCCCGATGCGTGGGGACCGTTCACGCCTTACATCGGTGGCGGTCTGGGTGTGGCAGTGCCGCATGTGGACGCCGAGGACGGCGAGAACGATACATTCGAGTATCAGCTGACAGGCCCCGCGGCGATGGTTCTGGCGGGCGTCTCCTACGACATCAACGAAACCTGGGGCGTCTTCGGCGAGTACAAAGCGACCTATTCGTCAAACGAGGCGGATCTGGACGGTGGCGGAACGCTTGAGACCGATATCGTGACCAACGCGCTGAATTTCGGGATCAGCTACAGCTTCTGACTTTGCCCTCGCTTGTCGGGGCGGGCTCGGTGCGACTCACGATGGCTGGGTCGCGTCCATCGCTTCGCGCTCCGCAAAGCTTGCGGCCCAGGCGGCAAGGGTCGGGTTCGACCCCCGCCAGTCTTCATCGGGGAAGCGCAGGTCGAGATAACCGAGCGCGCATCCGACCGCGATCTGGCCCATATGCAAGGGACCTTCCATCAAGGACATCCAGCGCGCCTCGATGACCGATAGTGCACGGTCGGCTTTGCCCTTTTGCGCCTCAAGCCAATCCTCAGACCGCATCCCTTCAGGGCGGACACGGCCTTCATAGACGCGCAGGACGCTTGCCTCCATCATCGCATCCGCCGTCGCTTCGAGCGTCAGGACATCCCAGAGGCGATTCGCCGGATAGAAACCCGTGGCCGCATGGTCGTTGAGAAAACGGGTAATGACCCGGCTGTCATAGATTGCGGGCCCGTCCGACCGCAGGAGCGTCGGGATCTTTCCCAGAGGGTTGGCCGCGACGACCGTCGGGTCTGGCGCGGTTGGCCCGGTCATGACCGGCACCTCCTCGACCGCATCGAGGAGGTTGGCCTCCCGGATCAGAACGCGGACTTTGCGGGCAAACGGTGACGCGTCGGCGGTCAAGAGCTGCATCGAATCCTCCCTCAGCTGCCGCGACGCTAGGGAAAGCCGCTGGGGCTGTCTATGCGGGCGGGTCCCTCATGAGTCCGGCCAGGGCATCGAGCTCCGATCCGATGCTGCTGTCGGTCAGGTGGCCTGCCGCGGCGCCCCGAACCTCGTCCGGTTTGTTCTGGCCCAGCTTCCAGGTGCCGTCGATCTTCTCGATCGCCATCCGGCAGGGTACGATCTGGCGCATCATCCGGTTCAGGACGTCCGGCGTCATCTTGCCGGTGGTCCAGGGATGCTTGGGTAGCCGGTCTTCGTAGGCGGCGGACTGACGGTCGAGCATGTCGCGCATGTCGCCGGCATCGAGTGTCGAAAGCTGACCGCGAAGATGGACTGCAATGTAGTTCCAGGTCGGTACCTGGTCGTCCACGCCGTACCAGTCGGGAGAGATGTATCCATCCGGTCCTGTCACAGCGATGACGGCAGGTTGGGGCGCGGCAAGCTGGCGGAGGATCGGGTTGGAGCGGACGAGGTGCAGGTCCGCCGACCGGCCGTCCGGAGCGATCAGGAACGGAACGTGGGAGATCAGCGGTCCGCCCTCGGCGTTGATCGCAAGGGTGCCGAAGGCGCGGCTGCGGGCGAAGGCCAAGTTCTGGCCGGTCTCGGCTTTGCGGAAGGCGGGATTGGGGTGCATGGGTCGGGTCTTTGTGCTGGCGGAGGCGGTGGACGCCTCCGGCGGAGGTATCTGCGGGCAAGATGAGGACCGGCTTTGGGGAAGGTCAAGCGGTGAGGCGATTGCGGTCGTGGCCTGCGATCCGGGCGGTGATGATTTGGCCCGCCGGTTGGTCGGAGGCAAACGCGACCTCGGTGAATTGCTCGGTTCGGCCCATGCGCGCGTTCTCGGTGAGGATGCGATGGATTTGGCCTGCCTGCGCGATGAGGTGCCGCTGGACGGCCGCGTCGCCAGCCGCCCGAAGGCGCGCGGCCCGGTCCTTGATCCGGCGCCCATCCACCTGCGGCATCCGCGCGGCGGGTGTGCCGCGGCGCGGCGAATAGGGAAAGACGTGGAGCCAGGTGAGGTCACACTCCTCGACCAGCCTAAGCGAGTTCTCGAACGCCGCGTCCGTCTCGGTCGGGAAACCGGCGATGATATCCGCGCCGAAGGTCATATCCGGGCGAAACCGCCGTGCCTCTTCGCAAAAGCGGATCGCGTCGTCGCGCAAATGGCGGCGCTTCATGCGTTTGAGGATCAGGTCGTCCCCGTGCTGAAGCGAGAGGTGCAGATGCGGCATCAGGCGGGGTTCGGTTGCGACGGCCTCCATCAGCGCCGGGTCTGCCTCGATCGAATCGATGGAGGAGATGCGCAGGCGCGGTAGGTCTGGGACCAGCTTCAAGATGCGTCGCACGAGATCGCCGAGAGGTGGCTGGCCCGGCAAGTCGGCACCCCATGAGGTGAGGTCGACGCCTGTCAGCACGACCTCGTTGTAGCCCCGGTCCACGAGGCGCTTGATCTGGTCGACCACGACGCCCGCCGGAACAGAGCGGGAATTGCCGCGGCCATAGGGAATAATACAGAACGTGCACCGGTGGTCACAGCCGTTCTGGACCTGGACATAGGCGCGGGAACGGGTGCCGAAACCGTCGATCAGATGACCGGCCGTTTCCGTCACCGACATGATGTCGTTAACTTGAACACGCTCGGTCTGATCGAGATCGGCCCAGGTCTTGGCCTGCATCTTTTCGGTGTTGCCGACGATGTGGTCGACTTCCTCCATCGCCGCAAAGGTTTCCGGTTCCGTCTGGGCGGCGCAGCCCGTGACGACGATGCGGGCGCCTGGAGCCTCCCGCCGGATGCGGCGGATTTCCTGGCGGGCCTTCCGAACGGCCTCTGCCGTGACGGCGCAGGTGTTGACGATGTGGACGTCTTCCAGGCCGGCCTGCACGGCGAGATCGGCCATCGCCTCTGTCTCGTAGGCGTTGAGGCGGCAGCCGAAAGTGGTGAACCGAGGTGCGGTCATGGCAGCCTCCACTGACCGTCCTCGAGCACTGCGCCGTGCCACGTGCCTGTGAAGACATGCGCCGTTGGGCCGGTCATCCAGACCCCATCCTCGCGCCAATCAACGTGGAGCGTGCCGCCATCAAGATCGACCTGTACCGCTCTGTCGGTCAGCCCGCGGCGATGCGCGGCAACCGTTACAGCACAGGAGGACGAGCCGGAGGCCAGTGTGAGACCGGTGCCCCGTTCCCAGACACGCACCCGCAGCCGGTCAGGGCCGGTAAGGCTGACCATCTGAACATTGGTCCGTTCCGGGAAAAGAGGATCGCGTTCGATCTCGGGGCCTGTCACACCGATTGGGGCCGCCTCTGCGTCATCGACGAAGAACGTACAATGAGGATTGCCCATCGATGTGGCGACCGGATCGCCCGGGAGCGGTAGATGAAGAGTGTCGGCCTCTTTCGCGATCGGGATGTCGCGCCAAGCGGTCATGGGCTGGCCCATGTTGATCCAGACGGTGCCCTCCCGGCGTTGCGCCGCAAGCGCACCACGCCCTGTTCGGATGGCAAGTGTGTCTTGCTCGGTCGCATCCATGACATGCCGTGCGATGCAGCGGGTCGCATTGCCGCAGGCCGCGGAGGCGGAACCATCGGCGTTGAGGAAGGCCAGCTTGAGCTCGGCATTCACGGAAGGCTCGATGATCGCGAGCTGATCGAATCCCACGCCAAAATGGCGGTCGGCCATCGCGCGGCACAGATCGGAAGAGACGCCTTCACCGCCAAGGCGGGCGTCGATCACGACAAAGTCGTTGCCCGCCCCGTGCATCTTCATGAAAGGCAGGCCGGTTTCGGAATCTGCGACCATGGCATGTCCCTTAAACGCTGGGTCATAGCGGGTCCAGTAGGGGCGAATTATGGGTTGACCACGGAACGCCAGGTTTCTAGGTAGCGCCGCAGTGAGCCGATAGCTCAGTTGGTAGAGCAACTGACTTTTAATCAGTAGGTCCAGGGTTCGAGCCCCTGTCGGCTCACCACCTCACTCCTTCAGGTCCTCTTGGGTCCGATCGCACGGCGCGTTTCAGATCACATGGATCGTGATCGAGATGCGTAGTGCCTGAATTCTTCTGGAACATTTTTTGCTTACGGCATCGGTTGAGGAATGCCAGTGAGGTCAGGACGATACCTGACTTGGCTGAAGATGCTCGATCCTGAAACCATTCTCAACGCTGCGCCTGTCGCCGACAGCTTTTTCGGCGGGTTCGAGGAGCACATTGTCCGGGTCCCGGACGGTCATGTCTTTTGTCGGATCGGTGGGAATGGTCCAGCATTGTTGCTGCTCCATGGCTACCCGCAGACGTCGGCGATGTGGCATAAGGTGGCGCCGGAGCTTGCCCGATCTCATACCGTTATCTGTGCCGATCTGCGGGGGTATGGCCGGTCGGCCAAACCGTCGTCGGATGATCGGCACCTGCCCTATTCAAAGCGCTCTATGGCGGGCGATCTGATCGCATTGATGGATAGCCTTGGGCACGAGCGGTTCCTGATCGGTGCGCATGATCGCGGTGCGCGGGTGGCGCATCGGCTCTGTGCCGATCATCCGGAGCGGGCGATTGCGCTGGCGACCCTCGATATCGCGCCCACGCGTGAAATGTATCGGGAAGCCGACAGTGCCTTTGCGGCCACCTACTGGCATTGGTACTGGTTGATCCAGAAGGCGCCGTTTCCGGAGCGGATGATCGGTCACGATCCGCGTGCGTTTCTGGTCAGGAAGTGCTGTTCCGGATCTGCAGGAGCGTCGCCCTTTGTCCGGCAGGCTCTCGAGGAATATCTGGACGCATTCGAGCGACCGGAGACGATCCATGCCTCTTGCGAGGATTATCGGGCAGCCTACGGTGTGGACATCGCCCATGACGATGCCGACACGGGGAAGCTGCAGATGCCGGTTCTCGCACTTTGGGGCGCGCATGGGGCGATCGAGGCGCATTTCGATTGCCTCGCCTTGTGGCGGGAGCGAGCGGAGCAGGTCGAGGGCTTTGCCGTGACGGGCGGGCACTATCTGGCTGAGGAGTGTCCGGATGCGGTGTTGGAGGCCTGGAGGGGTTTCTTTGCTCAATCCCTAGCGGCAATCTGAGGCGATTGTCCCGTGAATCGATCTGAACTTGGGTTTATCCGACAGCACCAAGAGGCGTTCCGGCAAAGGCCGTCCGGCCTGCAACGATCGTCTGGCGAACCGCAGGTGTCGCGCCATCGGGCCAGTCGAGGAGGGTCAGATCCGCACGCTTGTCCGGCGAGATTGATCCGCGATCGTTGAGGCGCATCGCCCGGGCCGGCCCCGAGGAGACGAGGGACCAGAGGGCCGGGCGTTCCGCGCGACGCTCTGCATCCAGACGTGCGATGGCGCCAAGGAGCGACGGATAGAAGTAATCCGAAGCGAGCGCGTCGCACATGCCGGCCTCGACCATATCGGCGGCGGCCAAGGATCCGATATGGGATCCGCCGCGCATTGCGTTCGGCGCGCCGAAGATGATGGGCTCGTCTGCATCCTTGGCGGCAGTCGCCGCCTCCGTCACCATTGGAAACTCAGCGACGTCAACACCGAGCGCGCGGTAGTATTCCCGCGTCTCGGTACGGGTATCGTCGTGGCTGAGCATTGGCGCCCCCGCCTTGCGGCCCATCCCGGCAACTTTGCTGATGGTGGCATCGACTTCGCCGCGGCGGCCCCAAATCTGGCCGAGCAAGGCGCGATACTCGTCATCCGACATATTGGCGCGCTCTGCCTTCTTCGTCGTGCGCTGGACCATCCGCGCATCGTCCAGAGCAGCGATCGTGAAATCCGGGGACAACTCAAATTCGCGGTCCTGGATGGCGACGTCAAAGGCGCGCATCGTCATCGATGTGTGGTCGTTGAAGGCGATGGAGGGCAGGAGGGGGCCTGCCAGCGCTTCCTCGATCAGATCGAGCGCTTCGAAGGCGAATGTCTCCCACCTGAGCTGAATGCGATTTTCGACCATGAAACGGGGGGCGAGCGCCGTGAGGCCGCGGATGACTTCGGCTGCCCTGTCAACAGAGCGCAACCCCGGCTCCCAGCTGAGCGTGAGTGCGTGATAGGCGGTGGCAATACCGTTCGCGGCAAGCTGACGATCGGTGTCGAGAAGCGCGATGTCGAGCGGAGCAAACACGCCAGCCCGCGGCATGATCTGACGCTCGAACGCATCGCCATGCACGTCGATGATTGCAGGGGCGAGGATCAGGCCACGCGCATCGAGTGTATTGTCGGCAGCTTCCTCCCGCCCGATGCTCTGGATAACACCATCTGCGATCACCACGTCGGTTTCGACGATCTCTTCGGGCAGGATGACACTCGCTCCGGTGATCGCGAGGCTGGGGGCGCTTGTATCCTTCATTGCAATCTCCTGCGCAGGCGGTCGGTGATCCACTCCATCGCCAGCACGATGATGAAGATCGCGATCATGATCGTGGCGGCCTTCTGGTACTGGAACAGATCAAAGGCCGACTTCAACTCCTGACCGACTCCACCCGCCCCCACGAGGCCGAGGACGACCGACGATCGGATTGCTTTCTCCAAGGCGAACAAAGCGGTGCCGGTCATCGACGGCAGGGCGTCCGGGATGACCGCAGCGAGGAGGACGCCTGCGCGCGGTGCGCCGAGGGCTTGCAGGGCCTCCTGCGGGTCTTCTTCTGCGTCTTCCATCGCCTCGGCGAAGAAGCGGCCACAAAATCCGATCGTATCGACGAGGATGGTCATGGTCCCGGCAACCGCGCCGAGGCCCACGGTGACAACGAAGATGAGCGCCCAGACAAGATCGGGCACTGTCCGGAAGAGCGAGATCAGCGCCTTGAAGAGGAAAGCCGCCGCAGGAACGGGGGTTAGCCGCCGCGAGGCGAGCCAGGCGATGGGAAGCGACAAGACGACGCCGATGAGCGTTCCCGCCAAAGCGATTTGCAGCGTTTCAAGAAGCCGCCATCCCATCCTCACAAGGAAATCGGGCTCCATGTCGGGCGGCCACATCCGGCCTAGAAGGCCAAAGAGCCGTGGCGTACCTTCGGCCAGCCGCTCGGGAGAGGGGGTGACCGGAGCGATAAACGCGATGACGGCCGCCGCCCCGCCAACGATGAGAGCGAAGTGGACAGCCGACAACCTGTCGAACCGGCCGGGGGCGATGGTCATGCCGCGCGGTCCGGGAAGAGGCCGCGCAGATCAGACAGGTCGAGTTGCGAGGCGGGCCGGTCGAACACGACGCGGCCCGCAACCAGGGCCACGATCCGCGTGGCGTAGGTGCGGGCGTGGTCAAGGTCGTGAGACGTGAAAAGGAGAGTGCGATTGCCGCTCGTATCCGCCAGCCGTGCCATCACGTCATGGCCCGCCGCCGGATCGAGACTTGCCGCAGGCTCGTCGGCGATCAGGAGGCGTGGGCCCCGGACGAGAGCGCGAGCGATGGCGACACGCTGGGCCTGGCCGCCGGACAGGTTGTCGACGCGGACCGGCGCTTTCTCGGTTAGATCGACGAGCGCGAGGGCCTCCATCGCGGCTTCCCGGAATGCAGCCGGCGCGACCGCCTGATGCCAGGCGCGCCAGCCACCCGGGCGGTGCATCAGGCCATGGACGACATTTGACAACGCTGTGAGACGGCGGACCAGGGCATGATGCTGGAAGACGAAACCGACCTCCTGCCGGAGCGTCCGAATCTCGCAGGGCCGACCGAATGCGTCGATCCGGCCGGTCGATGGAACAAGGCCCACCAGGGCCCGCAGAAGCGTGGACTTGCCCGCGCCGTTCGGGCCGATGAGGGCGACCCGCTCGCCATTGTTTAGGTCCAATGAGATGTCGCGCAAAATCTTTGCCGCACCGAAGGAAACGCATAGGCCCCGCGCGGTCAGCACGGGGTCTGCCGCAGCTCTTACTGCGTCGAGCGCCATGTCAGTCGCCGACGAAGGCGCCGAAGCTGTCCACCCCGATCGTGCGGTACATGGCGCGCACGTAATCGTAATCGGAATCGTCGATCGAGCCGAGGAAGAAGCCGCCTTCGTATTTGTCGTTGTCTTCACCTTCCAGAACGGCGCGCATGATGGCCTCACCATCGTCGAGGAAGGCCGCTCGAACGGCCTCGAAAACCTCCACGTCAACGTCTGATGCCGCCACCAGGATATCATTCGGCAGGTCGGGGCCACGGGCGACGACCTTGAAGGCGACATCGGGATAGGCCTCGCGGACGCCTTCCAAGTGGCCGCGGTTCATGCCGACTGCGTCAATATCACCGCGGATCAGCGCCTCGACCGCGACGTTGCGGCGGATGATCTGAGCGTCGTAATCGCTTCCGTAGGACAGGCCGAGATCAGAGAGCGCCTGGGCCGGTCCAAGGTGCTGCGATGTCGAGCCGACGGAACCGAAGGAAACAGTTCCACCTTCCAGATCGGCGGCGCTGCCAACCTCGCTATCCGCGAGCGTTACGATCTGTGCGTAGTAGTCGGGCCGCTGCCAGGCGACGACGATCTGAGGATCCAGGATCTCTTTCATCACGACGTATTCGGCAGGCCCGGTCAGGACAAAGTTGACCTGCCCGGCACGCATCGCTTCGACCGCGGCAGTGCGGGAGGAGACGGGGAACAGGTCCACCTCAAGCCCGGTCGATGCTTCTAGCGCGGTTTCCACGGCGCCGAATTCCTGCTGCAGTTGCTCAAGGCCTTCGACGTCAGTGACGGCGAGGACGACATCTTGGGCGAGCGCAGGCAGGGGAAGGATACAGGCGGCAAGGATCAGGTGGCGGATCGACATGAAAAGCTCCTCGGTCTTCAGATCGCATCGTTCTCGACCCTTCGTCGCAATGGGCGGATGACGCTTTTGCGAAGGTTTTGAGACATCCCGGCCCGGTAGCAGAGAAGCCAGATCGCCCGATGCAACCGGGAATTGGCGGCGCTTGGCGTGTGGCGCGAAAGCAAGATTCAGGCTTGCCTCTACCGCCGGATGGGATAACTGATAAAAACCGTAAGAATTAATCCAACAGGGAGACCCTCCATGTCAGCTATCTCGAAGCCGCTCACTTTGACGGTGGGCGCCGTGCTTTTTGCGAGTGCCGCGCTGCCCGTCACTGCAGAGGGGGAGCTGAACCTTTATTCCTCACGCCATTACGACACCGATGAGCGTCTCTATTCCGATTTCGAGGATATGACGGGCATCACGATCAACCGGATCGAAGGGAATGCCGATGAACTGATCGCGCGAATGGGGGCCGAGGGCGCGAACTCTCCGGCCGATATCCTGCTGACGGTCGACACGTCGCGGCTGGAGCGGGCGAAGGATGCGGGACTTCTTCAATCGGTCGAGTCCGAGGTGCTGGAGGCGCGGATCCCCGACTACCTTCAGGACGCCGACAACCAGTGGTTCGGCTTCTCGCAACGTGCGCGGATCCTGTTCTATGACCGGGAAGACGTGACGAACCCGCCGCAGACCTATCAGGAGCTTGCGAATGACGAATACGAGGGGATGGTCTGCATCCGCTCGGGCACGAACGTCTATTCGCAAACGATCCTCGCCGCGCTGATCGAGCATCTGGGCGAGGACGAGGCGCAGGATTGGGCCGCGGCGGTGCGCGAAAACTTCGCCCGCGATCCGCAGGGCGGCGATACCGACCAGCTGCGCGGCATCGTGTCGGGCGAGTGCGATATCGCCATGTCGAACACCTATTACTTCGGCCGCGCGATCCGCACCGATGTTGAAGGCGTCTCGGACAGCCTGGAGCAGATCGGCTGGGTCTTCCCGAACCAGAACGATATCGGCGCCCATATGAATCTCTCGGGTGGCGGCGTTGCAGCCAATGCGCCGAATCTCGAGAATGCGGTGCGGTTCCTGGAATATCTCGCCTCGGATCAGGCGCAGGAATACTTCTCAGCCGGGAATGACGAATATCCTGCGGTACCGGGCGTTGCGCTCAGCCCGTCGGTCGCGCAGCTCGGGTTCTTCAAGCCCGACGATGTGGATCTGAGTGCCGTGGCGAAGAACGTGCCGGCCGCGCAGCGGATCTTCAACGAGGTTGGTTGGGAGTAATCGTCCCTTCCGAAAGCAAAACGGCGCCCCGATGGGGCGCCGTACTTCGTCTGGTGGCAGAGATTATTCCGCCGCGTCGATCATCGGGGGGTGCTTCGGCGCCTCGTCTTCCTTGCCAGGTTCGTCGACATTGGCGATCGCGCTTGCCGCAACTCCGGCCAGCCCGTCCTCCATCGACACGCCCAGCTCTTCGCCCAGCTTCTTCATCGCGGGCAGTTGGATGGCCATGCCGAGGATCGAGTCGAGCGCCTGATTGACCGGCGCCTTGTCACTTGCGCCGACCCCACCCGAAGCCCCGCCAGCACCATTCATGCCGGTGACCTGGTGGATCTTGATCGAGTCGATCTTCTCCGCCGGCTTGACCATCTCGGCGATCACCCGCGGCAGAGCTTCCAGCCGGGCCATGTCGACCTTCATGCCGATGATTGCCGCATCGGTCGCGTTCTCGGCATCGACGATGGCGCGGCGGCCTTCGGCTTCGGCCAGAAGATCGCTCTTCTTGGCTTCCGCCCGGATGGAGATCGCATCGGCATCGGCCTGCGCCTCTTCCCGGCGGGCCATCGCGCGGTCTTCGGCGGCGTCCTTTTCGGCCTGCGCGGCGAGGCGGATCTTGGTCGCCTCACGCTCGGCCTCCTGGGCGGCCGCGATCAGCGCGATCTGCTTCTCCCGCTCGGCGGCGGCGACAGAGCGGGCGGTTTCGATCGCTTCAGATGCCTTGATCGCTTCGGCGCGGGCCGTGTCGGCAGAGGCGCGGGCGCGGCTTTCTTCCTCCGACTTTTCGGCGATGGCGATCTGGCGGTCCTGATCGGCGACCTCAAGCTCGCGATCGCGGGTGATCTCTGCCTCGCGGATAGTCCGCTCGCGCGCGATATCGGCGGCGCGGATCGTCTGCTCCCGGGCGATGCGGGCGCTTTCCTTCTCTTTCTCGGCCTCTTCCTGCTGGCGCGCGATCTCGGCCTCTTGCGCCGCGCGCAAGGTCGCGACCTGCTGGGCCTGTGCGATCGCTGCCTCTTGCTCGTCCCGCTCGATCTCGAGCCGCTGACGTTCGGCTTCCATCGCCGCGCGGCGCACAGCAACGCTCGCCTCCGCATCAATCTGCGCGCGCTCTTTCTTCGAGGTTGCAATGACCTCGGCCAGCTTGCGCATCCCGACGGCGTTGAAGGCGTTGTTCTCGTCCAGGGCTTCGAACGGCGTCTGGTCGAGCGCGGTCAGCGAGACCGATTCCAGCTCGAGCCCGTTCTTCAGAAGGTCGGCGGAAACGGCGTTCTGCACTTCTTGGACAAAGTCCGACCGGTTCTCGTGTAGTTCGTCCATCGTCATCTGGGCCGCCACGGCGCGCAGGCCGTCAACGAGCTTGCCTTCGATCATCTCGCGCAACTGGTCGACATAGAAGGTCCGGTCGCCCAGCGTCTGGGCCGCGCGGCTGATCCCCTCTTCAGTCGCGTTCACGGATACGTAGAACTCGACGCCCACATCGACGCGCATCCGGTCCTTGGTGATGAGTGCGCCGTCGCCGTTGCGTTGCACTTCCAGCCGCAGGGTCTTCATGTTGACCGGGCTGATCTCGTGCAGGAGCGGGATCACAACCGTCCCGCCATCCATAATGACTTTTTTGCCGCCCGAGCCTGTCTTGACGAGGCTGATCTCGCGGGTGGCCCGCCGGTAGAGCCGCGCCATGACGAGGCCTCCGAGCAGCAGGAACCCGAGGACCGCACCGACGGTAACCAAGAGCATAGTCAAATCCATATTCATCTCCTTCCAGTGACTTTGTTGAAATCAGGGGGAGTCGAGCCGGACCAGCCGATACCCCTCTCCCCCGCGGTTGCGCAGCACGAGGACCCGCGCGCCCTGTGGAATGGTCTCTGCATCGTCGAGCGGTTCGGCGCGCAGGTGATGCAGATTGCCGTGCCGGTCGGTGACGCGCACCTCGGCGCCCGACCCGCGCCGCGCGGTGCCTTGCGTCACCACGCCCATCCGCCGCCCGAGGCTACGCTCGGACATGGCGGACGTTTCGGTCTTGGGAACGAGCCGGGCGAGCGTGCCGCTGAAGCCGCGGGCGAACCAGAGGCCTGCCGCCCCGGCGGGCAGTGCCGCGATCCAGGCATTCAGCGGGGTGCCGAGAATGCCCGAGAGTACGGATTGCCCAGCCAGCCCGGTGATGCCGAAGCCCAGAAGCAGGGCGGCGAACCAGATCACGATCGGCACCTTGCCGAGGCCCAGCCAGGCCATGGGGCTTGTCGATGCCTCGGCTGCAGCTTCGGGCGCCTCGATCCCGTCGAGCTCTGCCAGGTCGAGTTCGCCGACCTCCACGTCCAGCTCGATATCGAGGTCCAGATCGGCATCGAAATCGGCCATATCGGCGTCGGCTCCAAGGATCGACCCGCCGACCAGGCCAAACACGAGTTCCATCGCGAGAAGCCCCATCAACAGGGCGAGCGCAAGTGTGAACGGCACGAACGGCGCCGTCAAAAGAAGGTCGAACATCGGCCTCCATCCTCAACAGTATTCTTTGGTATACTTTCTATATGGGAAGCTCACGCTTCCGTTACAAGTCTGCTTTCCCAGACTTATCAGTCAGATGGGACAGCTTCACCAAGCTCAGGCGCGCTGGGCCGCGACCCGCCGGCAGAGCAGGATCACCGGCACCAGCCCGATCGCCGCGATAACGAGGCTGGGCACGGCCGCGCCTTCAAGCCGCTCGTCCGAGGCCAGCCGGTAGGCCTGAACGGCCAGCGTGTCGTAGTTGAAGGGGCGCATGATGAGCGTTGCCGGAAGCTCTTTCATCACGTCGACAAAAACGATGAGCGCACCGGTCAGCAGGCTGGGCCTGAGAATGGGAACGTGGACCCGGCGCATCGTGCCCCAGACGCCCGACCCAAGGACGCGCGCGGCGGCGTCCACGTTCGGGCTGACATTGGCGATGCCGCCCTCGTAGGCGCCGATGGCGGCGGCGAGGAAGCGGATCATGTAGGCCATCAGGAGCGCGGCGATGGAGCCTGTTAGAACGAGGCCGGTCGAGACATCGAAGGTCTGGCGCATCCAGGCATCGAGGCCATTGTCCAGCATGGCGAAGGGGACGAGCAGGCCGACGGCAATGACGCCCCCCGGAACGGCATAGCCCAGCCTTGCGACGTGGAGCGCGCCGAGCGACAGCCTGCCGGGCCGGAAGCGGTGCAGCGTGCCGAGGATGATCGCAGCGCCGATCGTCAGGACTGCGGCTATCAGAGCCAGCGTGATCGAGTTGCGGATGAAGCCGAGATAGCGGTCGCTCAGCAGGTCCTGACCGGATCCGATGGCCATGACGGTCAGGGCAATGGCTGGGATCAAGGCTCCGAATAGCACTGGGAACGTGCAGATCGCGGTGGCGGTATAGCGGGCTGTCCCTTTCAACTCTCTCCGAGCTGCGGGTTGGGCGCGATTGGCGTGGGTGCGGCCGTCGCCGCGGCTGACCCGCTCGATCAGGACGAGGAGGAGCGCGAAGGCCAGAAGGCCCAAGGAAAGTTGGGCCGCGGCGGCGCGGTCGGCCATGGTAAACCAGCTTGTGTAGATGCCGGTCGAGAAGGTCTGGACACCGAAATAGGCGACGGTGCCGAAATCGGCGATCGTCTCCATCGCCACCAGCATCGCGCCCGACGCGATGGCGGGCCGGGCAAGGGGAAGAGAGACGGTGAGGAAGGCCAAAAGCGGGGTTCGGCCCAGGGCGCGGGCGGCGGTGTAGGTGGTGGCGCTTTGGGTGAGAAACGCAGCCCGGGCGAGGAGATAGACATACGGATAGAGGACGAGCGTCAGAACGAAGGCCGCGCCGCCGAGCGACCGGATCTCGGGGAACCAATAGTCTCGCGGGCCCCAGCCGGTCAGATCCCTGAGCAGGGTCTGAACGATGCCGGGATGGTCGAGGACGTGGGTGTAGGCATAGGCCAGCACATAAGCCGGGAAGGCGAAGGGCAGGACGAGCGCGATTTCGAGGATCTTGCGGCCCGGAAACTCGGACGAGACAACCAGCCAGGCAGTTGAGACGCCGATGACGATCGCACCCGTTCCGACCAGGAAAACAAGGGCGAGCGTGGATCGGATGTAGCGGGGTAAGACCGTGTCGGCGAGGTGAGACAGGGTCTCGGCAGAGCCCGATAGTGCCGCGATCAGAACGGCGATCCCGGGCAGAAGGCACAGCAAAGCGATGGCGGTCGCCGCGGCCGTCAGCGCGCGGAACGGGATGCGGCGGCGTCGGCCTGGCTGGGGCACGGTGCTGCGGGGGGAAAGGTCTGCTGTCATCACGCTCTGATCGGGGCTCGGTCGGGTGTATCGTCTTTGCCGCACGAAAGAAAAGGGTGCCGCAGGTGACACTAAGGTCGCCTTTGCCTATCTCTTAGTAATATGATCGGATTTAGAGGAAGGCGACTCGCCGCAAGCGGGCGGGAAGGAGAGCAGGATATGGGCGCCGTCAGTTATCTTACCGCGTTTCCGTCCGAGGAGGCCCGGGGGCCATCCCTGGTTCCCCCTGTTTTTCTTGATGAAATCCGGCAGGTTGCGCTGGATTGCCGGTCGGCGGCGCGGACCGATCTGTTTCGCGCCTGTGCCGTGCTGTCAACGCAGCCCGAGGTTGCCCGGACGGCCTATGTCGAGACGTTGATGCGCGGGCTGGCGCAGGCCTTGGGCAAGGCGCCGGTCACCTACAGGCCCGGTGTCGCGCAGATGTCGTTTGATGAGGCCTGGATTTCCCGGATGGTCCTTGCGGCGCGGGATGGCGACGACGACAGCCTGAGTTTTCTGCTGCGCTCCCGCCTGCCGAAAACCGCGTGGCGGAACGTGGCTTCGCTGGTTCGGGCGATCGCCGGGACCGCAGATTAGAATAATTCTAAAAAAGGCTTTGGCTTCTGCGGCGAATGACTTATCTCTGTCTCGCAAGCCAGCTTTAGCCAGCCAGCAGGACCTATAGAAGGAGAGGGCATATCATGACACAG
Source organism: Aestuariibius violaceus (assembly GCF_040779325.2). NCBI lineage: Bacteria > Pseudomonadati > Pseudomonadota > Alphaproteobacteria > Rhodobacterales > Paracoccaceae > Aestuariibius > Aestuariibius violaceus. The sequence continues at coordinate 479,145 of NZ_JBFONT020000001.1, read as the reverse complement.
ACCGCCGTTGCGCTGGAAAAAGATGCGAAAGAGGCAATTTGCGAGGCGCTGAACCAATGCGTCGCCGAAACCAAGGTGACGACGATGCTGGCGCAGAATTTTCACTGGAACGTCAAGGGCATGGCCTTTGGCCCGTTGCATGAGCTGTTCCAGACGATTTATGAGGATCACTTCGTTGCCGAGGATGATCTGGCCGAGCGGGTGCGCGCGTTGCAGGGCCACGCCGAAGGCACGCTGGCAGGAATGCTCGACCGGTCGAAAGTGACCGAGCATGACGGGCATGCCACCGACAAGGAAATGATCGCGAAGCTGATGGAGGCCGAGGAAACGCTCGCCCTGACGCTGGCCGGATCAGGCGAACTGGCCGCCAAGCATGGCGACACGCTGACCGAAGACCTGTGCATCGAGCGGGGGCGCCTGCACGAGAAGTTCGCCTGGATGCTGCGGGCGCATCTCGGCTAGGGTCGCGACCCTAGGCGGCGAGGTCGTTCTGTAAGGGCCGGATTTTCTTGCCCTTTTTCGCACATTTCCGCAGATAGGCGGGCGCCCAGGCTTTGTATTTGCCCATGGCGGCCTGCTGCAGGACGAGCATCTCGAGGAAAGCCTCGCGGTGCTTGTCCTTTTTCAGCGCCTTGAACATCGATTTCTGGTCCTTCGTCATCGAACAGCCGATGCAGTGACCGGCGCGCTTGAACTTGCAGACGTCGATGCAGGGGCTTGGGATCTTGCTCATTTCGCTTTCTCGCCAGGACGCAACACCTTAATAGTTGAGTGAAATACTCTGGTAGGTCAACGCGGCATTCTGGCCGTCGGCGCCGCTCAGGCCGATTCGTTCGGGAATCGCTTTGTTAACATGAGGTCCGGGGCGAAAATCGGCATGTCGGCACTACGTCGGAGGTTTGTCGGCATCTCGTCGGAGGGCAAGCGCCTGAAATGCCCGGATTAACCGAGCGTGCGGCGAGATTTCCGGCGCAACGTATGGAGACAATCCGGGGCCTCAGCCGGTGATTGTCGATACTGCGGAGAGCCCGATTTTCGCTCTCCAAGCTGCCGCCGCGTCAACGCCTGTCAACCCTCAGTGGTGAGGGACGCTCACCCTGGGTAGTGCGCCTGTGCGACTATCGGGGCGCGATCCCGTTTGAGACCATCCTGTCATGAATGTGCGGCGGCGCCGGTCCTCCGCCACAGCAAGCAGGAGAGCTGCGATGAAAGATGGTTTCGACTACGACGACTTCGAGGAGGACGAGTTCGCCGCTGAAGGGTTCGACTACGATCCCGAGGATGAGTTCGGAGAGTCCGACGACCTCCTGATGGAGGATTACGAGGACGATTGGGACGGCGACGGGGAAGATTTCGAACTGAGCGATGCGATAGACGGCATCGACGAGTTCGGCTTTCTCAAGAAGGCGTGGCGCAAGATCAAGCGCGTGGCCAAGAAGGTCGCCCCGATCGCCAAGAAGCTGGCCCCCTGGGCGGGCCGCGCCATCGGGATGGCGCTGGGCGGTCCGGCGGGGGCGGCCGTTGGCGGCAAGCTGGGCAGCTTTGTCGGCAACCTGGAGGACGAGGAAGACTTCTACGGCTACGAGGAGGCCGAGGACGAGATCGACAGCGAAGACGAGATGGATGCCATCGCCGATTTCCCGCCCGATGCCGAGGACGAGGAAGCGGCCGAGAACATGGCCCATGTCGCGTCGAAGACGAAGAAGCCGGCCGAGGCCGGGGCGCTGGCCGCCGCCTCTGCCGCAACGCTTGCGTCGAAGGCGCCGCCGAAGGTCAAGAAGGTGATGCCGGTCGTCAGTGCGGCCTCGTCTAACGTGGCGCAGGTGATGACGAAGGCACCGAATGCCAACGTGCTGAAGAAGACGCTGCCGACGATCCAGAAGCGGACCATCGCGACGCTGACCAAGAAGGCCGCGAAGGGCAAGACCGTGACGCCGGCGACGGCCAAGCGGGTGATGGCGAAGCAGGCGATGAAGGTTCTGAAATCGCCCAAGCAAATCGCCAAGGCGCTGGCCAAGAACGAGACCAAGCGCCGGTCGCTGAACAAGAAGGCCGTGATGCGCGCCGAGCGCTTCTATTGAGCCGTTGCCGGGGCGGCGCCTGGCCGCCCCGCCCCTTTCCCCCGCGATCGAGGAGCTGTGAGCGATGCTGGACCTGCTGGATGACGACGAGATGAGCTACGAGGGGCTCGACGGTGAGATCCTCGATTTCGAAGACGACGATCCGTTTAGCGATGATGAGGATTGGGAGGACGACGAGGATTGGGAAGATGACGAGGACGAGTGGTTTGGGGCGATCGTCTCAGGTCTGAGCGGAGCCGCGGACGCTGGCTATCGTAAGCTGGTCAAGTCCAATCGCTTCAAGAAATGGGCGAAGGAACGCAAATATCAGGACGATTCAGGCAAGTTTACTGGAGGAGCACGCCTTGTAGACGCCGCTATTCGCGGTGGATTGGGCGGCCTTCGGATTGCCGCGAATACGCTCATCAGCGAAGACGCTGATCCTTTCGAGCCCGAATACGAGGCCGACCAGATCGACCTTATGGAGGCGCTGGTCGAGGACGCGCTTGACGAAGAAGGCGATGCCACGGATGCGGCTTTGGCCGCCGATGAGATGGTTGCGCGGAGCTTTGGCGTCATGCGGGGCTCGCGCGCGCTGCGGCCGATCATGGCGCGGCTGGCCCGTGAGATGCGGATGCTGATGTTGCGCGCCCGGCGGGATCCGCGGCTTCGGCCGGTGGCCCGTCTGGCGCCGCTGGCGATGCGCCGGACGGCGGTGATCCTGATGCGGATGGCCGCTGCGCGGAAGCGGGTGACGCTACCTCTCGCGATCCGGATCTTCCGGGCGATCCTGGGCCGGCTTGCGCGGTCGAGCCGCTATCGCCAGGCCGGGCTGCAGCGGGCGCGGATGCGGGCCAACCGCCATCGCGCGCGCCGCGGATATGCCCGCCCGCAGATGCGCCGGGCGCCGCGGCGCCGGCCCTCCTCCCGCCGGGCCTATTACTGATGGCGCGCCGGCGCAGCATACGCCGCCGGGTCCGCCGTGCGCCTGCGCCCAAGCGCGTGGTGCGGCGGGTCCGGCCCGCTGCGCCCCGGCAACGGCGGCGCGGGTTCCTCCCACCGCGCCGCCACCGGGCGGTTCGGGTGCGGCGACCCCTGGCCGCGCGGCGGGTGCGGATCGTCCGGCCTGTGGTGACCGTCGCCCCGGCGCCGCGCCCGGCGGTCCGGCCCGCGCCGCTGACGGCCTCGCCCGAGGTCTCGCGCCGCTGGGTCCGCTCGCAGGTCGTCAATGCGCGGCGGCATCTGGAGCGGCTGCGCCCCTTCAAGCGGGAATGGTTCGGCGATGGGCTGGCGCGCCCGCGCGAGGCGAATATCCGGGCCGCGAATGCCCTGGTTGCGCGCGAACGGGCCAAGCAACAGCGCCGGATCGAGCGGCTGGAGGCGGCGGCGAAGACGGCGCTTGCCGATCCGCGGCCCGCGCGGTTGATGCCATTTGTCACCCTGAAGGACCGCGTTGCGTCCGGCACGCGGCAGACCGAGGGGATCTGGTATTTCTACGACGCGATCTTCGCCCAGCGCAAAGGCGTCTTCGCCAACGAGTTGGCGGCGATGGATCGCATCGCGCTCGATTGCTATCAGAGCTGCTATATGGGCCTGGGCCGTCCGCGGTCGCTGCCCACGCCGCCGCCGATGGCGTTCACCGAACCGGCAAGCGGGCCAGCCACCTACCGACGCGGCGTGCGGGTGCCGAAGCTGGCGCGGCGGGCCAATCCGTTTCCGCTGGTCCGGCTGCCGTTTCACCGGATGATGAACCCCTGGTCGCTGGGGGCTGTGCCGCACGAGATCGGGCACAACATCCACGCCGATCTGGGGCTGTGGAGTGTCACACCGCGTCTGTTGCGTGACCGGCTGGCGCGGCTAGGGATGCCTGGGCGGGTGCAGGCGACCTGGGCGCGCTGGCACAAGGAAATCTATGCCGATCTGATCGGGATCCTGCTGATCGGGCCGGCCTATGTGGAAAGCCTGATGGATGTGGTGGGCAAGTCGCCGTCGCGGGCCGTCGCGTTCCGCGACGGGGCAGTGCATCCGACGTCGTATCTGCGGCCCTTCATCTCGACCGAGCTTTTGCGGCGCACGGGGTTCGCGGCGCAGGCCGATGCGCTGGATGACGGATGGCGGCGGATCTACGGGCCGGGGATCGTGCGGCGGCTGCCGGCTGACATCCACCGGACGTTTGCGGCGGCAAACCGGGCGGTGGTGGCGGAACTGACGCAGAAGCCGATGCGCGCCTATGGCGGCAAGAGCCTGGTGCAGGTCGTCCGCTTCCGGCCGGAGGATCTGGCGATCCAGCGCGAGGCGGCGGAGCGACTGGCGCAGGGGACGAACCCCGGGATCGCGCCGGCGCGGTTCTTCATCGGGGCGGCGCGAGAGGCGCTCGACCGGAAGCTGGCGCCGCCCGAGACGATCGTTCGGAACTTCTACACGGCGCTGACGGGGAAATAGCCATGGTGCGCGAGATCGACATTACCGACCTGACGGCGGCCGCGAAGGCGGCGCGCGACGCGATCCGGGACTTCGCGGATCTGACGCGGGCGCTGTTCGAACAGTCCGGCGACCCGGAGGACGGGCCCTATCTGGCCAAGGTCCTGCGCCGGGAAGAGGACGACGTGCGGACGCTCGTCAAGGAGCTGGATTACCTGGCCGATATGCCTGCCGAGAAGGCGCGGGCCCTGCCGCTCGACCTGGCGCGGAAGCGGGCGTTGGCGCGGCGCAGTTCGGTGCCGAGCGAGGAGGCGCGGATCTTCGATCCCGACGAGATGCACGCCGCCGAGGTGCTGTCGGGCCTCGAGGAGGCGGTGGCGAGTGGTGATCTGACCGCCGCCGAGGCCGACCGGTTCCGCGCCGCGCAGAGGCGGATCATGGCGGCACATCCGGCGCTGAAGCGCGAGATCGAAGCCACCATCCTACGGCTCGACGAGCCGCCAGACAGCGGGCCTGCGCCCCCTGAACCCCACACGGTCTCTGCCACGGCGGAGATGTCCAACCCCAAGGAGCCCCCAATGCCCCAAGACAGCAATGACAACGGCACCCTGCAGGACCTGGTCGACAGCGTCTCGCGCCTGCAGGGCAGCATCGGCGGGACCGGGACCGGGACCGGTTTCGAAAGCAGCGCGACCGGTGCCTTTTCGGCCTTTGATAGGGCGCTTGGACAACGGCTCTCTGTCGTTCTGGGCGTACCGGATCTGGCGAGCGACAGCGCCCGGTCGCTGGAACCCGACGACTTACTGACCAAGCTGGAAACCGGACTGAACCGCAGTGTCATTTCCGAGATCGAGGGCGGAGAGACACGGTTCCGGTTCAACCCGGTGAGGGCGCAGGGGAGTTTCCTGGGCGGAAGCAGCGTGGCGTTGGGCAGCCAGCGGATTATCCAGCAGACGCTGCGCGACCTGCGCGGGCCGTTCCTGAGTGCCGTGCGCAGCATGGAGAACGAGACGGCCCTGCCCGAACAGGACGAGGCCGACGATCTGCGCCTTGCGGTGGAACGCGCCTATGACGAACTGATCGGCGAGGCGGGAGCGGCGACGGGGGTGTATCTGCCCCGGGTCGATATGCTGATCCGCCAGATGGTCTTTGACGTGATCCGACTGGCGATCCTTTATGACGTGAAGGACGAGTTCAGGCATCTCTACTATCTGATCGACAGGATCGATGCCGTTTTCGTCAGCAGCGGCGAGAACCAGCTGGCCATCTGGTACGAGCAGTCTTTCCTGGCAAAGCCGGCGGACGAGGCGGTCGATGATCTTCGAGATATGCGGGAGCCGCCGAAGCGGCTGAGGAGCCAGGACATCTCTATCCTCGTGCCGGAGGCGAACGATGCCGCGCTCGTCATCGCGATCGGGTTTCTGCAGCAGGTGCAGGAGCTGATGTCCGGCGATAGCGGGCTGAGCGGGATGATCGGTCAGATCCGGGCGCTCAACGATGCGCTCGCCTCGAACCTCGTGCGGATCCGCCCGGCGCTGGATGCGGCCGGGCTGTCCGGTCCGGACAGCGCGACCGTCTTCCTCAATCCGGGAGAGGATTATCCCAACGGGATCGACCTTGGGCGGCTTCTGTCCTGGATCGAGGCGTCCTGCATCTCGGACCGGACGACGCTGACGCGGCCCGATCTCAACCGGTCGGATATCGGCCGGATGTATGCGGCACGCCGCAGCCAGCTGGATGCGATCAGTGCGATCCGCGACGAGGCGTTCGCCACGATCCCGTCAAACGAGTTTTCGCTCGGGCGTCGCGAGATCCGCGAGATCAGACGGCAGCTGGACCAGATCGTGACCCAGCTCGAAGCCATCCTCGACCTGTCCGGACGGACGGGACGTACAGTTCAAGGAGACTGACACATGTCCGACGACTATCGCACAGTGGCGGAGATCGAGGCGCTTCTCGGGAAGCTCGCCGCGACCAAGGAGAGTTTCGTGGCCGATGCGCGGGCGGCTCTTCTCAAGGATCCGAAGCTGGCCGAGGCGCTGAACCAGCGGTTCCGCGACCTGGCTTCGCTGATCGACGAGGCCGAGCGTGACAAGGAGGCGCCGGTGGATCAGGGGCTGACCAAGCTCGTCGGGCTTGGGGAGGATGCGCCGGATCATTTCGAGGACACCCGCTATATCCCGTCGGTGCCGGTCTATGACGACCAGGTCAGCCGCGAGCGGCTGCTGGCGACGGCGGACCTCTACTACCTCTTCCAGATGGAGCAGAGTTCGGTCTTCCGGGCGGTGCTGAAGCTGCAGGAGCTGTTCCGGGCGGGCTCCGTCCGCCTGAGCGATGGGGAGGGCGCGGTGCGGCTGTTCCGGTTCGACCGGCATTCGACGCTGCGCTACACCCTGCGCGAGCGGCGGGCGGCCTACCGGAAGGTGTTCAACTACACCGATGCGACGCCGCCGAAGGGATCACGGCCGAACACGCCGTTCCACAAGCTCTTCACCAGCTTCAACCTGAGGGTCAGCCAGTTCTTCCAGGACAAGCGGGTCAGCGACGTCATCCGGCCCGATGGCAGCCGCGAGAGCTTTGGCTCGATGGCGGTTGTCCGCCGAGCGGGGCTCGACCTGCGGTCGAACCTGCGGCACGTCTCTTACGGCCATGTCGCGGTGATGCGGACCGAGGTGATGGGGCTTCTGGAGGCGGCGTTCGCCATCCTCGACAGCGACGATGTGAAGAATCTCTTTGGATCGCCAACGGCTTGGGACACGCTGGAGGAAATCCAGTCGCGGTATCTCGACGAGGCGCCGGTGGCGTCGCAGCGGTCGCGGATGGCGGTGGCGGGCCGCGATGTCTTGAGATGGCTGGCGGAGCCCTACCTTCTGTCGAACATACGCGTGGATTTCGAGACCTATTTGGAGGATATTGTAGATCAGTGTGACGACTGGCTGACGAGCGCGGAATCACTCGGCCTGCAGAAGTCCTCGGGCCTCCGTTCCTCTGCCAAGGTCGTTCCGCTGCGGGTCGGGGCGCGGCGCTGATGCGCCCCCGCCCGGATGCCGTTGGGCACAGAGTTTGGTGCGAGTGTATTGATGGAGTACTGGCATGATTTTGCCGCGTTCAGGGGGCTGCCCTCCGGGCCCCGGAAGCTGTTCGGAGGGTGACTTACGCGACAGGCTGACCCCGAGGGAGCTCGAGATCGCCCGGCTTGTGGCGAACGGGCTGACCAACAAGGAGATCGCGCGAGCGTTGGATATCAGCCACTGGACGGTGGCGACGCATCTGCGGCGCATCTACTCGAAGCTGGAAGTCAAACGCCGGACAGAGCTTGGCGTGTCGGTGCTGATGCTGGCCGGGCCCTGGTCAGGCGACCCGGTTCCACCGGCCCGGCAGGCCGCGCCCCAGAAGGCCCGGAAAGCGGGCTGAGACTGGGCACCGCTGACGCTGCGCCAGAAATCCGTTGCTCTTTTTGGTCCTTGGGGCAATCCTAAGGATCGGGAGGAGTTCGATGTGATAGCGGTAACAGCCTGCGGGACAAGCTGGCGTTGCTGCACGGTTCCGCCATGGCGGCCTCCCCGGATATGCGGATGAAAGGTCAAATCCGCACATCTGTTCGAGAGGAACAGGGAGGACCCGTATGACCTTGCACATGATCAAGCAGACTGGCGGATTGATGGCGGCGACAGCGATGGCGCTGGTCTTCGGCGCGACGGCGGCGATGGCCGATATCAGGTTCTGGACGACGGAAGAGCAGCCCGAGCGGCTGGCGCGCCAGCAGGAGATGGCGGGCGCGTTCGAGGCCGAGACGGGGATCGCCGTCGAGGTCATCCCGGTGACGGAAAGCGAGCTGGGCACGCGGGCGACGGCGGCCTTCGCCGCGGGCGATCTGCCCGACGTGATCTACCACCCGCTGCAATATGCGCTGCCCTGGGTCGAGGCCGGCATCCTCGACGCGGAGTTGGCGACGGAGGTGATCGAGGATCTGGGTGCGGACACCTTTGCCCCGGGGGCGCTGGCCATGGCGGCGACCGAGGATGGCTATGCCAGCGTGCCGGTCGACGGCTGGACGCAGATGATCGTCTATCGCAAGGACCTCTTCGAGGAGAACGGGCTGGAGCCGCCCACGACCTTCGAGAACGTCCTGGCCGCGGTCGAGGCACTGCACAACCCGCCCGAGATGTTCGGCTTCGTCGCCGCGACCAAGGTGGACGAGAACTTCATGAGCCAGGTGCTGGAACATGTCTTCCTTGCCAACGGCGCGACGCCGGTGGGCGCGGACGGCTTCACCGGGTTCGAGACGGGCCCGACCGTCGAGGTGCTGGAATTCTACAAGGCGATCGCCGAGGCCAGCCCGCCGGGCGAGCTGTACTGGGACCAGTCGCGGACGCTTTATTTCGCGGGCGACGCGGCGATGATCATCTGGTCGCCCTTCATCCTGGATGAACTTGCCGGTCTGCGCGACAGCGCGCCACCGACGATCAATGACGATCCGACCTCACCCGAGCTGGCCTCGCGCACCGGGATCGTCACGAACTTTGCCGGGCCGTCGAACCCGGACGGCGCGGCTTGGGCCGACATCCGGTATTTCGGGATCACGGCGGATGCGGATATCGAGGCGGCGCAGGATTTCGTGCGCTTCTCGATGGACGAGGGCTATACCTCGACGTTGGCCATCGCGCCTGAGGGCAAGTTCCCGGTCCGGCGCGGCAATGCGGACGATCCGGAAGCCTTCGTGAATGCCTGGGCGGAGTTGCCCGTGGGTGTCGACCGCAAGGCGCCGCTGGGCGACCTCTATGAGGCTGCGATGATCGACGAGATCGTCGGCGGGCTGAACGTGGCCCAGCGCTGGGGTGTCGAGGACGGGCAACTCGCGCTCGCCTCGAAGATCGTCAACAGCCAGGTCATCAACCGCGTCGTGCGGGAGTTCATCGACGGCCAGATCAGCGCCGAGGATGCGGTGACCGAGATGAACGAGGAGCTTGCCGCGATCGAGTAGGCCCTTGTTTCCCGGGCGGCGGACGGGAGGCCGCCGCCCGATGACCTAGCCGGGGAGGCTGGCGATGACATCGGTGGATCCACCTAAAGGCACAGGGCCCTTGGCGCGGCGTGAGGCGCGGCTCGCCTGGGGCATGCTGTTTCCGACGATCGCGATCGTGTCGCTGGTCGTGATCCTGCCGCTTCTGTCGATCTTCTGGATCAGCTTCAAACCGGTGGGCCTGGCCGATCTGCGGGCGCCCGCGCCGGTCGTGCGGGAGGCGCTGCGGGGGCGGCCAGAGGCGCCCGGCGATGCGGGCGAGATCCAGTACCGGCTGCGCAATTCCAGCCAGGACAGCCCGATCCTGGGCGTGACGCTGACCGATGTGATCCCCGAGGGGCTGGAGATCGGGGAGGTTCCCGCGCCGTGCCAGTTGGACGGGCGGCGGCTGACCTGCGACTTCGGCGATCTGGAAGGCGGCCAGCGGGACGAGGTCGAGATCCCGGTGACGGTCACGCAGGCCTTCCTGGATGCCGGGATCGACCCCGACGACACGCCGCCCGAAATGACCGGGCGGAGCGAGAACGTGCTGACGAGCAGCGAGTTCACGCTGGAGAATTTCGCCCGCGTCTTCGACAGCGACGAGTTCGTCGAGGTGATGTGGGTCACGATCTTCTACACCGTCTTCGGCACGATCGGTGCGCTGGTCATGGGGCTGTTCGCCGCGATGCTTCTGAACAAGTCGTTCAAGGGGCAGGGGATTTTGCGGGGGCTTTACCTCTTCCCCTATGTGGCGCCCGTGATCGCGGTGGCCTTCACCTGGGTGACGCTGTTCGATCCGTTTTCGGGCTCGGCCAATGCGCTGCTGATCCAGATGGGCGTAACGGACGGCGCGATCAATTTCTTTGGCGAGCGGCCGCTGGCGCTGATCATGGTCACGGTGTTTGAGATCTGGCGCTATTTCCCGCTGTCGTTCCTGTTCATCCTCGCGCGGATGCAGTCGATCGACACCGATATGTACGAGGCGGCGGATATGGACGGGGCCAGCCCGTTCCAGAAGTTCTGGTATCTGTCGCTGCCGCAGCTTCTGGGGATCCTGAGCGTCCTGTTCCTGCTGCGCTTCATCTGGACCTTTAACAAGTTCGACGACATCTTCCTGCTGACCGGTGGCAATGCGGGCACGCGGACGCTGACCGTGAACGTCTATGAGCAGGCCTTTGCGGTGTCGAATATCGGGGCGGGGGCGGCCGTGGCGGTGGTCATCTTCTGCTGCCTGCTGGCGTTCTCGTTCGCCTTCTTCAAATACGTCAGCCGGGAGGAAGGGCTATGAGCGCGCCGGAGGCGGTCGGGCCGGTTTCGGCGGCCGAACGGCACGGGGGCTGGGCGACGTTTCTGCAGTTCGGCTATGTCGCGGGGCCGCTGATCGGGGCGCTTTGGGCGCTGACGATGGCGGTGGTCACCTGCACGGTCGTGTCCTTTGCCACGGGCGAAGGCGTGGCGCCGAAGGTGCTGCCGTCTTTGGCCTTCGGCGCGTGGCTGGGCTTTGTCTGGTTGCCCGACGGGGGGCGGAGCGCTGTGGCGCGGATCGTGCCGGGGGTTGTGCTGGCGGTGCTGCTGATCGGGGTGTTCTGGCTGCTGCAGCCCGCGATCGTGGGCGCCGAGGGGACGGGGCTCACGACCGTTATCGCGGCCTGGGTGATCTTTGGCGTGGCGACCGCCTGGCCGCTGGAGCGGATCCTGCGCGACATGCCCTTCGGCGCGGCGACGCGGCACGAATTCGAAGAGGCGGTGATCCGGTTTTTGACCGGGTTCGGCTACATCTTCTTCACCGCCATCGTCGCGATCCCCTTCTACGTGATGGTGATGACGAGCCTGAAGAACCAGCAACAGCTGCTTCAGAACCCGCTCGACTTCACGATCGACCTGAGCCAGGGCTGGGCGCTGTTCCGCAGCTATTCCGAGCTCTTCACCGATTTCAACTTCGGAAGCTACCTGATGACGAGCTTCGTCGTCTCGGTGGCGACGGTGGTGCTGACGCTGCTCTTCAGCGTGCCGGGGGCCTATGCGGTGGCGCGTCTGCGGTTCAGGGGGCGGACGGCGTTTTCCCGCTCGATCCTGCTGATCTATATGGTGCCGATGATCGTGCTGGCCCTGCCCATCTACATCGCGTTTTCGATGACGGGGCTGCGGAATTCGATCATCGGGATCGTGATGATCTATCCCGTCACGACGATCCCGGTCGCTTTGTACATGCTGCAGGGCTACTTCCGCGGACTGCCAGCGGAGATCGAAGAGGCGGGCCTTATGGACGGCCTGTCCCGGCTGGCGGTGATCTGGAAGATCACCTTGCCGCTGTCGCTGCCCGCGATGGCGTCGGTGTCGCTTTACGTGTTCATGATCGCGTGGAACGAGTTCCTGCTGGCCTTCATGCTGCTCGACGATCCGTCGAAATTCACGCTGACCCGCGGGGTGGCGATGCTGAATTCGTCCGAGGTGCCGCGCCAGCACCTGATGGCGGGCGCGGTGATCGCGACGGTGCCGGTGATGGTGCTGTTTTTGGGGCTGGAGCGGTTCATGACCAAGGGGCTGACGGCGGGGTCGGTGAAGGGATGACGTTCCTTAGTGGCACAATGCAGCTGCCCCGCCCGGCGGCACCGCCGGGCAGCGCCCGCCCCGTGGGGCGCGGGTCGGGCGCTGCCCTTTCCGCAAAGTACCAAAGCTGGATGACCAACCATGTCTGAACCGCTCGATTCCGCCGCGAAGGCGATCCTCCATGGCAATGACAAGGGCGGCTACACGGTGCCGACCGCAGGGCTTTATCCCTACCAGTGGAACTGGGACAGCATGTTCGCCGCCTGGGGCTTTTCGACCTTCGACATCCCGCGTGCGTGGGAGGAGGTCGAGACGCTGTTCACCGGCCAGTGGCCGTCGGGGATGGTGCCGCACATCCTGTTTCACCGGCCCGATCCGGGATACTTTCCCGGCCCCGATGTCTGGGGCTGCGACGGGCCGGTGCCGTCCTCCGGCATCAGCCAGCCACCCGTCGCCGCGACCTTCATCCGCAAGATCTGGGAACAGGACCCCGAGGCCGGGCGCGCCCATATCGAGCGGCTGGTCCCCCAACTTGCCGACTGGCATCGCTGGTTCATGGCGTGGCGCACCGATCGGGGCGCCGTCTTCATCACCCATCCGTGGGAGGCGGGACGGGACAACGCGCCTGATTGGGACAACGCGATGGCGCGGATCGATCCCGTCGGCGTGGGCGAATACCAGCGGCGGGACACGGCGCATGTGGATGCCTCCATGCGGCCCACCAAGGAAGATTACGACCGCTATATCTGGCTGGTCCAGCGGGGGCGGAGGCTGGGTTGGGACGATGCGAAGATGGCCGAGGATCCGCCGTTCCGCGTCGCCGATCCGGGGATGACCTTCATCCTGCTGCGCGCCAATCGCGATCTGGAAGCGCTGGCGGCGGAGGTCGGGCATCCGACCGACGAGATCGCGGACTGGACCAGGGTTCTGGAAGATGGGGCAGAGACGCTCTGGAACGAGGAGCTTGGCTGCTACGATTCGCGCGACGCGGTGCATGGCGGCTGGGGCGAGAGCCTGTCGAACGCGTCGTTCCTGTGCTGGTATGGCGGTGTCGACCGGCCCGAGATGCTGCGCCAGCTTGACCGGGTGATGAGCAAGGCGCGCTACGGCGTGGCAAGCTACGATCCGGACGGAGCGAAGTTCGATTCCAAGCGGTATTGGCGCGGGCCCATCTGGGGAATCATGAACACGCTGATCGGCCTGGGCCTGTCGCAATGCGGGCACGAGGAGCAGGCGCGGCGGGTCAAGGCGACCACCCGCGCCCTGATCGAGGACCACGGCTTTGCCGAATATTTCGACCCGCTTAACGGGGCGCCGGCGGGCGGCGGGCGGTTCACGTGGACGGCGGCGATCTGGCTGGCCTGGGCAGGGAGGGAGTGATGGGCGCGATCACGCTCGACAGTGTCGAGAAATGGTTTGGCGATGTGCAGGTGATCAAGGGGGTCGACCTGGAGATTGCAGATGGGGAATTCGTCGTGTTCGTCGGGCCGTCGGGCTGCGGGAAGTCGACACTTCTGCGCATGATCGGCGGGCTGGAAGAGACCTCGCGCGGGCGGATGCTGATCGACGGGCGCGACGTGACGCCCGACCCGCCGTCCAAGCGCGGGCTGACGATGGTGTTTCAGAGCTACGCGCTCTACCCCCATATGTCGGTGCGCGACAATATGGGGTTCTCGCTGAAGACCGCCGGTGCGCCGAAGGCCGAGATCGACGCCAAGGTGGACGAGGCCGCGCGGATCCTGAAGCTGGATGCGCTGCTCGACCGGCGGCCCAAGGCCCTGTCGGGCGGTCAGCGGCAGCGGGTGGCGATCGGGCGGTCGATCGTGCGCGATCCGACGGCGTTCCTGTTCGATGAGCCGTTGTCGAACCTCGACGCGGCGCTGCGGGTCGAGATGCGCTACGAGATCGCCAAGCTGCACCAGACGCTGCAGGCCACGATGATCTATGTGACGCATGACCAGGTGGAGGCGATGACGCTGGCCGACCGGATCGTCGTGCTTGAGGCGGGGCGGATTGCGCAGGTGGGCACGCCGCGGGACCTGTATGAGAACCCGGCGAACCTGTTCGTCGCGCAGTTCATCGGCAGCCCGAAAATGAACGTGATGCCGTGCCGGACCTCGGGCGGGGAGTTCTCGCTCGACGGCGGGCGCACGGGGCCGTTTCCCGGCGACCACGAGGCGGTGCGGGTCGGCATCCGGCCCGAGCATATCGAGGTGCTGCCCGAGGGGCAGGGGCAATGCGACGCGACGATTGACGTGCTGGAATATCTGGGCGCCGATACCTTCGTGATTGCCGATGCGGGGCCTCTGGGGCAGGTGACGGTGCGGCTGCTGGGGGATACGGACCTGTCGCCCGGGCAGCGGATCGGGATGGGGTTCGCGCCCGCCGACACGCATTTCTTCGACGCGGCGGAACAGGCCGTCGTCTGAGCGCGGAGCTACCCGCCATCGCAGATCCCGCTATGTGCTGAGGCGTGATGTCAGGCCCTGCGGGGCGCCCTACATCCAGACAATCGCACTTGACGGAGATGGACATGCGCGCCGCCGGGCTGAAACTCACGCTGCTGTTCGGCGCCTCTCTGACGGTGATGTCGGCGGCAACGATTTCTCCGTCTCTGCCCGCCATTCGGGATCAGTTCGCGGATGTCGAGAATATCGAGGTTCTGGCGCGCCTGCTCCTGACTTTGCCTGCGCTTTTCATCGCGATCACCGCGCCGCTTTCGGGCTGGGTGATCGACCGGTTCGGACGGCTCAGGGTTCTGCTGACGGGGGCGGTCCTATTCGCGCTGTCGGGCATGTCGGGGCTGATCCTCGACAGCATCCCGGCGCTTTTGGTCGGGCGGGCCTTCCTCGGCATCTCGGTCGGGCTGATGATGCCGACGGTGACGACGCTGGCCGGAGACTACTTCGCGGGGGCAGAGCGGGCGCGGTATCTCGGGCAGCAGGCGGCGTTCATGGGCCTGGGCGGGCTGGTCTTCGTGTCGAGCGGCGGATTTCTGGCCGATCTCGACTGGCGGGCACCGTTTGCGATCTATGGCGCCTCGCTGATCATGATCCCCATGGTGCTGGCCTTCCTGACGGAGCCGGTGCGGGAACGACTTTCGGCCCCTACCGACGGGTCCGGGCGCATTCCGCTGATCGTGCCGGTGATCTACGGCGCGGCCTTCTTCGCCATGGTCGCCTTCTACATGGTGCCGACGCAGCTGCCGTTCCTGCTGCAGACGGCGCTGGGCATCCCGGAGGCAAGCCGGGCTGGGCTGGCGATCGGGATGGCGATGCTCTTCAGTTCAGTCGCATCGCTCGCCTATGGCCGCTTCGCCGGGCGGTTGCCGTTTGCGGGGTTCATGGGGGTGAGCTTTGGGCTGATGGCTGTGTCCTACGCCGTGATCTGGGTCAGTACGTCCTACGGGATGGTCATGGCGGCGATGATCGGCATCGGCATCGGGATGGGCCTGATCTTTCCGACGCTGACGACGACGCTTCTGGGCGCGGCGCCGGAGCATATCCGCGGGCGGCTGTCGGGCGGGCTGACGGCGTCGGTCTTTTCGGGGCAGTTTGTCTCGCCCATCCTCAGCCAGTCGCTGGTGCCGGTGGCGGGCGGGCTGCCGGCGGTCTTTGGCCTGTTCGCGGTGATGCTGGCCGTCGTGGCCCTGTTGGCGGCCCTTCTGGCGATCCGACCCGCGGGCGGGGTGTGGAACAGGGCCCGCGCGAGGCGTATGTAGAGCGGGACTCAGCCAGAAGGAGCAAGGGCTATGGCGCTGCGCATCAACGATACCGTTCCCGATTTCACCGCGATGACCGATCAGGGCGAGATCCGGTTCCACGATTGGATCGGCGACAGCTGGGCGATCCTGTTTTCGCATCCCAAGGACTTTACCCCCGTCTGCACGACCGAGTTCGGTGCGGTCGCGCAGCTGAAGGACGAGTGGGAGAAGCGCGGGACAAAGGTCATCGGCATCAGCGTGGACAGCGCCGAGGATCACACGCGCTGGAAGGAAGACATCAAGACCTATGGCGGGGCCGAGCCGGGCTTTCCGATCATTGCCGACGACAAGCTGGAAGTGTCCAAGATGTTTGACATGCTGCCCGCCGAATACGTGCTGCCCGATGGCCGGACGCCTGCGGACAGCGCGACGGTGCGGGCGGTCTACATCATCGGGCCGGACAAGCAGCTGAAGCTGACGATGACCTATCCGATGACCGTGGGGCGCAACTTTGCCGAGGTGCTGCGCGCGCTCGACGGGCTGCAGACCAGCAGCCGCGAAGGTGTGGCGACGCCCGCCAACTGGGAGGTCGGGCAGGATGTGATCATCCCGGCGACGGTCAGCGACGAAGACGCCAAGGCCAAGTTCGGCGCGTTCGAGACGAAGCTGCCCTATCTGCGCACGACCAAGCTTTGAGGAAGGCGGGCCCTGCGGGGCCCGTTTTCACTGCAGGTGATCCTCGAAGAAGGCGAGCGTGCGGTCCCAGGCCAGCATCGCCGCCGCTTCGTCGTAGCGCGGCGTCGTGTCGTTGTGGAAACCGTGGTTCACGTCCGGATAGAAGTGGACGCTGAATTCCTTGTGATTGGCGCGCAGGGCGTCGGAATAGGCCTGCCACCCTTCGTTGATGCGGTCGTCGAGGCCTGCATAGTGGATCATCAGCGGGGCCTCGATCTGCGGCACATCCTCTGCCGCGGGCTGGCGGCCGTAGAAGGGAACCGACGCGCCCAGTTCGGGATAGGCGACGGCCAGCGCGTTGCAGACGCCGCCGCCATAGCAGAACCCGACGCAGCCGACCCGGCCGGTGCTGTCGTCGTGATCGCGCAGGAATTCGTAAGCGGCGAAGAAATCCTCCATCAGCATTGCGCTGTCGAGCTGGCGCTGCATCTCGCGCCCCTCCTCATCCGTGCCGGGATAACCGCCGAGCGGGGTGAGCCCGTCCGGCCCGAAGGCGAGGTAGCCCGCCTTGGCGGTGCGGCGGACGACATCCTCGATATACGGGTTCAGGCCGCGGTTCTCGTGGATGACGAGGACGGCGGGCAAGGGGCCGGAGGCGCCGGCGGGGCGGGCCATGAGGCCGCGGATCGTGCCGTGTCCCTCGGGGCTTTCATATTCGGCACTCTCTGTGTCGATTGCCGGATCGTCGGGCGCGACCTGCTGGGCGAGCGCGTAGTTGGGCGAGAGCTGTTCCAGCAGCATCGCACCGGTCACGCCAGCAGCGGCGTATCTTCCTGCGGATGACATGAATTCGCGTTTCGAGATCCTGCCATGGACGTAGCCGTCGAAGATTTCGAGGATTCGCTGATCGAAGTCGGAGGCTTTCTTGCGCTGCATGTGCCCTGTCTCCCCTTTTGCGTAGGAAACAGGTAGCCCGGTCCTCAGCTCCGGGAAGTGAAGACCCGCGTGCCGATGGGTGCCCGCTTGTAGAGGTCGGCGGCGTGACTGTTGACCATGCGGATGCACCCGGAGGAAACGGCGTGACCGATGCTCCAGGGTTCGGGGGTTCCGTGGATGCGGTAGAGCGTGTCGCGACCGTTCCGGTAGAGGTAGAGCGCGCGGGCGCCCAGCGGGTTGGCCGGGCCGCCGGGCATTCCGGCGGCAAACTGTGCGTATTTTTCGGGTTCGCGGGCGATCATGTTGGCGGTCGGCGTCCAGCTGGGCCATTCTACCTTACGGCCGACATAGGCGCTGCCGCGGAACTGGCGACCGTCCTCACCCACCGCGATGCCGTAGCGGACGGCGCGGTCGCCCGGCAGGATGTAGTAGAGGAAGAAGTCGCTCTGGACGATGTGGATTTCGCCCGGGCGCAGCCCGAAATTGGAGCGGACGGGCACGATCTGGGCCCGGTAGAGCTCGGGCAGTTGCCACGCCGCCTCGGCCGCGCGCGGGATGACAAAGGTGGAGGCCGCCGCAGCGGCCCCGGTCAGGAAGGTACGGCGAGACAGCATCGGTTCGTCCTTTAGCCTGGCAGCGATTCCATTCTATCGCTGCCAGAACGCCGAACCAGTCGTTTAAGTTGCCTTCAGACCTGGATGCTGATCCGCGTGCCCACCGGGACACGCCGGTAAAGATCGTCCATGTCGTCATTGCGAAGTTTGACGCAGCCCGACGACCAGCCTTGGCCGATCATTTGCGGGAAGGGCGTGCCGTGGACGCGGTAGAAGGTATCCCGCCCGTTCACGTACATATAGAGCGCGGCCGAGCCCATCGGGTTCATCGGATGGCCACCGGGCAGGCCGTCCCTGTAAGGGCCGTAAAGGTTGGGTTCGAGCCGGATCATGTTCTGGGTCGGCCTCCAGCTGGGCCATTCCGCCTTGCGCGCGATCACGGCATCGCCGAAGAAATTGCGCCCCTCGGCCCCCAGCGCGATGCCGTAGCGCAAGGCGCGGCCGTCGCCGAGCGTCCAGTAGAGGTGAAACTCTGATTGTTTGACGATCAGGACGCCCGCCGGAAGGGCCGGGTTCACGTCGACTTCGCGCATGCGAAAGCGGCGGGGCAGACGGTTGGCGGGGGCCGGATTGGCGGTGACGATGGAGGGGGCGCAAAGCAGTGCAGACGCGCCTGCAAGGACGCTGCGACGGTCGATCATGGTTGCCTCAATAACGTACTTATCCTGGCTCATTGATGGCCGGGTTTTTCTGACGTTCAGGTTAACACACGGAAGATTTCAGCGAAATCCTGCCCGTTTCCGCGGTGCGCGGTCTGTTGCGCCCTTACGTCAATCGGCGTCGAGGATCTCAAGGAGGGACGACAGCGCATAAAGCCCCGGCGCCCGGCCCGAGGGTTTGACCAGCGTCGTGAGAAGCCCGTCCTCCACCAGGCGCGGCGTGAAATTCCTGAGCGTCGAGGCCGGGCCGTCTGCGCTTTCCACGAAGTGGTTGTTCCAGAAGACCGGGTTCGCGAACATGTAGTCGAGCGCGGCGCTGTAGTATTGCGACCGCAGAGCGTCGCGAAACCTCTGCTTCATTTCTTCGTAGTGGGCCTGCACCTGCAGGACCACGTCGATATTCGTCTGCGCCTGCGCCTCGAGCGCCGTCAGGAAGAAGACGCACCAGCCTGCCCAGTCGCCGGAGGCAGAGACCTCGCGCAACCGGTCGATGTAGCTGTCCTTCTCGCGTTCGAAGTAGTCGCTGACGAAGAAATGCGGTGCACTGAGGACGCCGCCTTCCCACAGCATCAGCGGGATCAGCATCCGCCCGATCCGCCCGTTGCCGTCCTCGAATGGGTGCAGCGCCTCGAACTCAGCATGGGCGATGGCGGTTTTCAGAAGAGGATGGCGGGTATCGTCGCGGATGAAGGAGGTCAACGCGGCCATCCCCGTGCCGAGATGTGCGGGCGAAATCGGTATGAAATCGACCCGCTTCTGGCGCCGGTCGCCGATGTAGTTCTGCTGGGTCTTGTAGTCGCCAGGATGCTTTTCGGCACCGCGGCCGTAGCTGAGCATGGTTCGGTGGGCAGAACGGATCAGGTGTTCAGACAGGTGGTACCCCTCCGAAATGGCGCCTTCGGCCTGGCGCAGCGCGCGCGCATAAAGTGCGACCTCCAACGTGTCGTCACGGGCGGTGCCTTCGGTCCGCCGGGCGCTTTCGCTGGCTTCGAGGCGCAGAACCTCTTCCAGCGTAGAGATCGTGCCTTCCATCCGGGACGAGACGACCGCGTCGCGCTGGCGGAGGGGCGCGAGCAGCAGTTCGGAGTTAGGAATGTATTGGAGCTTTTCGTCGTATCGCGTGAGCTGTTGCAGCGCGGCTGTGAGGGGCGGAAGAATGGTATCGAGAGGAATATCTGACGGCGGAAATGCCCCGTAGTGGTAGGTGGCTGCATTGCTGCAGTCATATGTTGTGTTGTTGATAGTAATTATCTGCTCGTGTGACATAAACAACCTTGTATCAAGCGGGTTCACAACAAACAAGTTTGTTGCGAGTGAAGTGCAGATCTGTAGCGACAAACCGCTTTGATGCGGGCCGGCTCGCATCAAGATGGCTTGTCTCCAGTGAGATGATCGTCTGCTGGAGACAAAAAAGGCCCCGCCGAATGACGGGGCCTTCCGAAACGAATAGTGAAAAGCGTCCTTACTCGGCCGTCTCTTCCTCTTTCTTCGCTTCCTCGCCGGTCTCCTGATCGACGACCTTCATCGACAGGCGAACCTTGCCACGGTCGTCGAAGCCGAGGAGCTTGACGTAGACCTCCTGGCCTTCCTTCAGAACATCCGACGGATGGTTCAGGCGGCGGTTCTCGATCTGGCTGACATGGACCAGGCCGTCGCGCTTTCCGAAGAAGTTCACGAAGGCGCCGAAATCGACGATCTTGACGACCGTGCCCTTGTAGACCTGACCCTCTTCCGGCTCGGCCACGATCGAATAGATCATGTCGTGTGCCTTCTTGATGGCCTCGGCATCGGACGAGGCGATCTTGATGATGCCGTCGTCGTTAATGTCGACCTTGGCACCCGACGTCTCCACGATTTCGCGGATGACCTTGCCGCCCGATCCGATGACTTCGCGGATCTTGTCGGTCGGGACCTGCATCGTCTCGATCCGGGGGGCGTGTTCGGAGAAGCCCTTGGTCTCGCTCAGCGCCTTGTTCATCTCGCCGAGGATGTGCATCCGGCCTTCCTTGGCCTGGGCCAGCGCCTTTTCCATGATCTCGGGCGTGATCCCGGCGACCTTGATGTCCATCTGGAGCGAGGTGATGCCGTTTTCGGTGCCCGCGACCTTGAAGTCCATGTCGCCGAGGTGATCCTCGTCGCCGAGGATGTCGGTCAGGACCGCGTAGGAGCCGTCATCTTCGAGGATCAGGCCCATCGCGACACCGGCGACGGCCGATTTCAGCGGGACGCCCGCATCCATCATCGACAGCGACCCGCCACAGACGGAGGCCATTGAGGAGGAGCCGTTCGATTCCGTGATCTCGGAGACGATTCGGATGGTGTAGGGGAAGTCGGTCTGGGCGGGCAGGACAGCCTGCAGCGCGCGCCAGGCGAGCTTGCCGTGGCCGATCTCGCGCCGTCCCGGAGGGCCGAAGCGGCCGACTTCGCCGACCGAGTAAGGCGGGAAGTTGTAGTGCAGCAGGAAGTTCGACCGGTAGGTCCCTTCCAGCGCGTCGATCATCTGCTCGTCGTCGCCGGTGCCGAGCGTCGTGACGACAAGGCCCTGCGTCTCGCCGCGGGTAAAAAGCGCCGAGCCGTGGGTCCGCGGCAGCAGGCCGGTTTCGGCGACGATGGGCCGGACCTGATCCAGTGCACGTCCATCCAGGCGCTTGCCGGTCTTGACGACATCACCGCGCAGGACCGACGCCTCGAGCTTTTTGATCGCGGAGACGAGGTTGGGGTCTTCGCGCTGCTCTTCAGTCAGGCTTTCGATGATGTGGTCGCGGGCGGCGTTTTGGGCGGCCACACGTTCCTGCTTGTCCTGGATCGTGTAGGCGGCGCGGACCTTGTCTTCGCCCGCCGCCTTGATCGCGGCGTAGAGG
The DNA here is from genome assembly GCF_040779325.2 of Aestuariibius violaceus. Taxonomy (NCBI): domain Bacteria; kingdom Pseudomonadati; phylum Pseudomonadota; class Alphaproteobacteria; order Rhodobacterales; family Paracoccaceae; genus Aestuariibius; species Aestuariibius violaceus. The sequence goes on along the minus strand of NZ_JBFONT020000001.1, from coordinate 457,661 downwards.
TCGGAATAGTCGGGCGCCTGGAAGTCGAACGGTTCGTTCGCGGCGTCTTCGGCCAGGTCGATGATCAGGTCGATCACCGGCTGGATCTGTTCGTGCGCGAAGGTGACGGCGCCGAGCATCTCTTCCTCGGTCAGCTCATAGGCCTCGGATTCGACCATCATGACCGCGTCCTTGGTCCCCGCCACGACGAGGTCGAGCCGTTGGTCCGGTTTGGTGCGGAGCTGGGACATATCGTCAAGCTCTGGGTTCAGGATGTAGTCGCCATCCTCGTAGCCCACGCGGCACCCGGCGATCGGGCCCATGAAGGGCGCGCCAGAGATCGTCAGCGCGGCAGAGGCCGCGATCATCGCCACGATATCGGGATCGTTGACGAGGTCGTGGGACAGAACGGTGCAGATCACCAGCACCTCGTTCTTGAACCCGTCGACGAAGAGCGGACGGATCGGCCGGTCGATCAGGCGGGAGGTCAGCGTTTCCTTTTCGGTCGGCCGCGCCTCGCGCTTGAAGAAGCCGCCCGGGATCTTACCGGCGGCATAGTATTTCTCGTTGTAGTGCACGGTCAGCGGGAAAAAGTCCTGCCCCGGCTTCATCTCCTTGGCGAAGGTCACGTTGGCCATGACGGAGGTTTCGCCATAGGTGGCGATGACCGATCCGTCAGCCTGACGGGCAACCTTGCCGGTTTCCAGTGTCAGCGTTTCCTCGCCCCACTGGATGGATTTCTTAACTTCGTTGAACATGTATCGTTTCCTATCTCGGAAGCACTCCCGGGCGGTCCCGGGTCTTCCGTTTTGCATGGCGGCCCCATTGCCGCCGGCCCCTATCCTTTGCGTTCACGCCGGGGCCATGGCGTCACGTCTCAGATTCTGCGCGCATACATGACTTTGCCTGCCATGGGAACCGGCAAAGGGTCGCGGGGTCAGGCGGGTTTCAGGCGCCGCGGCCAGCCCCACCCCGCCACATAGGCAAGGAAGAGCGCGGCGGCGGCGTTGATGGCGGCGGCCAGCGCGAAGGCGGCGATCAGCCAGCCGGTGTCGGAGAGGATGCCGGCCAGGATGATGACCGGCGGCATCCCGATCTTGAAGATCGCCCCGGTGATGCCCGCGACCCGGCCCATATGCGCGGCCTCGACCGTTTCCTGCCGGTAGGACCAGATGCCCACGTTGAAGAAAAGCGCGAGCGCTCCTTCGACAAAGCTGAGCAGGCAGAGGAGCAGGTAGGCATCGGTTCCCGCGACCGCAAGATAGGTCAACGCCAGCATCCAGATCGGCCAGAAGAATGCGGTGCGATAGCCCAGCTTTCTGCGGATCTTTGCCGCGTAGAGGGACGCGACGACCGACCCGGCCCCGGCGCAGGCAAGGACGATGCCGATGCGGAACGGGTCGATCAGAAGGTCCGCCTTCAGCTTGAGGAGGAGCGCGACGGCAAACGCCCCGTCGGCGGCGTTGGTCATGACGACGACGATGGTCATCATCACAAGCTCCCGGTTCGCGCGGAAGACCTGCCAGCCTTCGGCGAGCGACGGCCAGAACCGGGCAGGCTGCGGCAGAGTTTCCTCGGGCGCGACGGCGGCGGCGCCGAAGCAGGCGAGCGCCATCAGAAGGCAAAGCCCGCCGATCACCCCCTCGTGCCCCAGCCAGAGCAGGGCCAGGCCGCCGATCGCCGGGCCGACGGTCGTGATCGTGGCATGCACGCCGCTGACCAGCGCGGTCGCATCCGACAGCCGGTCATGGCTCACGGTCAGGCGGATCAGCGTCATGTGCGCGTTGCCCAGCGCATAGCCGACGCCGTTGAACACGATCATGAAGACCATCAGCGCAGGGACAGAGATGTGGTCTGTCCGCACGCCCACCCAAAGGGCCAGCAGCGAGAGGAGCAGAAGCGCCGTGTAGGCCCTGAAGCTGACGCGCTTGCGGATCCGGTCGTTGATGACGCCGATGAAGACGGCGAAGAGGATGTTCGGGATGAACGCCGCGCCACGGATCAGCGACAGATCGGTGCCCGCCTCGTTCAGGTCGAACGCCAAGAGCGGCAGGGTGAAGGACAGGATCGTCTGCGCCATGACCAAGATGCCAACCACGACGAGGGAGAGGACGAAGGGGCGGCTATAGGCGCTCATGGCTGCCTAGATGCCCAAGACCCCGGCGAAAGGAAACCGGCTCCGCGCTGATCGGCGACAGCGGGCTTGTGGCCGACCGGGCTTTGAAGGACGGTGGCGCGACGACAATCCGGTGAGGCTGAAAGGAAGACCATGGATCTGATCGCCGAATTCCTGTTGCGTGTCCTTGGTCAGTTCCAGTCGCCTTCCCTCGCGTTTCTCATCGGCGGGATGCTGATCGCGGCGATGGGATCACGGCTGACGATCCCCGACGCTGTCTATCAGTTTGCGGTCTTCATGCTGCTGATGCGGATCGGGCTGAACGGCGGGATGACGATCCGCGAAAGCGACCCGGCGGATATGATCCTGCCCGCGCTTGCCGCGATGGGGATCGGTGTGGGGATCGTGCTGCTGGGGCTGATAACCCTCGCCCGGTTGCCCAAGATCGCGCGGGCCGATGCGATCGCCACGGCGGGTCTGTTCGGCGCGGTCAGCGCTTCGACCCTCGGTGCGGCGATGGTCGCGCTTGAGGCGGACGGGATCGCGTATGAGGCGTGGGTGCCCGCGCTTTATCCCTTCATGGACATCCCCGCGCTGATCCTCGCCATCGTGCTGGCCGGGATGGGCAAGGCGAAGTCCGACGGCAACACCGTCACGCCGTGGTTCATCGTCAAGGACAGCCTGCGCGGGTCGGCCCTGTCGGCGCTGCTTCTGGGGCTGCTCCTGGGCCTGCTGACCCGGCCCGAACGGGTGTTCGAGACGTTCTACGATCCGCTCTTCCGGGGCTTACTGTCCGTCCTGATGCTGGTGATGGGAATCGAGGCGTGGCAGCGCCTGTCAGAGCTGCGGCGCGTCGCCCATTGGTACGCCGTCTACGCGTTCATCGCGCCGATCACCCACGGCCTGATCGCGTTCGGGGTCGGTTATCTGTTGCATCAGGCGACCGGGTTCAGCCCCGGCGGCGTGGTGTTGCTGGCGCTGCTCGCCGCATCGTCGTCCGACATCTCGGGCCCGCCAACGCTGCGTGCGGGCATCCCTGAGGCCAATCCCTCGGCCTATATCGGGGCGTCGACCAGCGTCGGCACACCGATCGCCATTGGGGTGTGTATCCCGCTGTTCATCGCGCTGGCGGAGGTCGTCTTTACTCTACCCTGAACTTGGCGGGTCGGAGGATCTCGACAGCCTCCACATAGACGATACCGGAATAATGCTCGAAGAACCGCGCGGCGAGCGCTTCGGCGATCTTTTCGGCCACATCATGACCCGAGACGACGACCTCGATCTTCACGTTGGCCTGCAATCCCGACACATGGGCCCGCGACTGGGTCCGCTTGCCGCGGCTGCCCTTTCCGCCGACGGCGGAATAGGTATAGCCGGTCGCCCCCATCTCCTCGACCAGCGCGGTGATCTTGTCGAGCAGGATACGCTCGGTGATGATGATGAGCTTTGTGGCAGCGAACATCTGGGGCCCTCCTTCGCGTCGACCATCGCCGGGGCGGCTGGGGGGTGCAAGGGCGGAAAGCTGAGAGCCTGCTTGCCTCAGCTTGATATACTCCCTAGTGCACGATTAGGAGTCGCAGGACGGATAGATCGTCAGGTTGGCGGCGGCAGGAAGGGTCGGTTCGAACTCGGTGAGGGCTGTGCGAAACGCTTGTTCTTCGGTCATATCAATAAGATAAAACACAACGCTTCCAATCGCGACCGATACTCTTGAAGTCTCAAGAATTGCTAATCGACACCAACTCTCTGGAAGTGATCCAGAAAACCATTCCTCATAGACCATGGCATAAGCGATGCCATTCTTAATAGTGATCTGACCAATTTCCTCACTAGTCATATCTCCATCAGCGCGCATTTGACGAGCTTGCTCAGAGCCCAGACCCCAAAGGTCTAGAAGATAGACGTCATTCTGATAAGATAGGTATCCGATATCGTTCGCGGCGACTGGGCGATCATAGAATTCGGTCGAAAATCGATGCATCTGATACTGCTGATTAAAAATGTTATGCGATGCTGCTGGTGTTTGGAAAAGATATATTATATTGCTAAACCCAACTGTTAGAATTATCAAACAGGTTGCGGTGGTTTTCAATATAGGAAATCTCGTATTTTGCTTAAAGAAGTCCCTGTAGAGAATGAAAAGTATTGAGATCAAGCTGGCAAAAATGTAGATCTCATACCGCCCGCGCCAGCCATAATCACCGAATAGAAAGTGAGCCGCCGCAGCTATAGAAATCGCAAAAGTGGTGCCGCGTTCAGTTTTTGAGTGTTTTTTTGTTCTGGTGATTGCAAGGACGAGTAGACAAATAGCAATCAATAGATGGGTGGGTTGAGGTTCCTGCAGATCAACGAACAACTGAAGAAAAAGCGGTAGCAATGGACTTACTGATCCGTCACCGAGTATAGCAGCAGCAGTCTCATGCTTAGTCAGCACGCTGCTTGGCAACGGTGGTAGGCCGAGTGCCCACATCGACACCACATAGCTCGCGATGCATACGATAACCACTACAGCAGCTGTCGCGGCCGCGGAAAATCGCCGCTGCCAGGTGAGAACGGCGATCGCGGCAAAGGCCAGGGCCGCGCCTTCGAAGCGTAGAAGGGGCGCCGCGATGATCGCAACGACAAGGGCCAGTGGCACGCCGTCCCGCCGGTCCAGCGCCAGAAGACCCGCGACGATGGCCAGGCTCACCCAGACGTGCAAAGTGTGCTCCATCCCGTTGAGCGGCAGGCCGAAGGCGTGGATCGCGAGAAACGAGAACGGAAGAAGGACGATCGGGTCCGGCCGTGTCAGTTGCCCCCCCTCGTCCGCGAAGGCGTCGAAGAGGAGGCCCGCGAAGACCCAGGCCAGACCCGCTGCGCCGATAAGGTTCAGGATCAGCGGCCCCCAGCTGCCCGCGCCGAGGAACATCAGGCCGGCCAAGAGGAACGGATAGAGGATCGAAGAGGAGGGCGAGGCGACCTCACCCACATTGATCCCGTAATGGCCCGCGCGGATGTTTTCGGCGAGCGACAGGTGAATGTAGGGATCGTCGAGCGTGTAGAAGAAGGTACCGCCGGTGGCGGCGAGCGCCTTCTGAAAGAAATAGGCGACCCCCGCGAGAACGAGGATCACCCCATAGATCTGGAAGTATCGCCTTCCTGTCACCGGAGACCGGGTTCGGCGGACGTCAGCGACGCAGGCCGAGACGTTTGATCAGGTCCTGGTAGCGGGCTTCGTCCTTGTCCTTGACGTAGTCCAGCAGCTTGCGGCGCTGAGCAACCATCTTGAGCAGGCCGCGGCGGCCGTGGTTGTCTTTCTTGTGGATCTTGAAGTGCTCGGTCAGCGTCGCGATGCGCGACGACAGGATGGCGACCTGGACTTCGGGCGACCCGGTGTCACCGTCCTTGGTCGCGTATTCCTTCATGACGCGTTCTTTTTCTTCAGCAGTAATCGACATCGGGGGCTCCTTTGGGTTCAGGGTTATGGCGCAAGCCGGGATGTCGTCCAGCAGGGCCCATGGAGAACGCCCCGGAGGGCCGGGGCGGTGTGCGAAGCGCGCATATAGGAGGATTCCCAACCGATGGGAAGGGGGATCAGGCGGCGGGCAGGGTTTCCGACGTGACGAACTCGATCTCGTCGGGATCCATGGCGATGGCATCGACGATGCGGGCCGCGAGTTGGCCGTCAAGATGCAGGTCGGTTCCCGTCTCGGAGGGGTGCAGTTCCACCACCGGCGGTACGCTGCCGGGATCGAGCATGATCACGATCCGGTCGATCTCCCCATCGTAGTCGGAGATCGTCGTGGGTGCCGGGGTGTCGGGCAAATCCGCCTCGTCGCCTGCCAGAACGAAGGTATCCGCACCGGCGCCGCCATGGAGCATGTCGCCAGCGTCGCCGATCAAGGTGTCGTCGCCATCGCCGCCATTGAGGAAGTCATCCTCCCCATCGCGGCCATCCAGGATGTCCGCGCCGGTCCCGCCGAAGAGGGTATCCAGGCCAGCGCCGCCGGTCAGCCGGTCATTCCCGCCCTTGCCTTCCAACCGGTCGTGGCCCGTACCGCCGTCCAGCGTGTCGTTGCCGCCGCCGCCGGTCAGCCGGTCATTGCCTGCTTCGCCGCTGATCGTGTCGTCGTCGTTATGGCCGAAGAGGGCGTCGTCGCCGTCGCCGCCCACCAGCACGTCGTCGCCGTCTTTGCCGTGGAGCGCGTCGTCACCCATCCCGCCAAGGATCCGGTCGTCGCCACCTTCGCCTTCGATATGATCGTCGCCGCCGAGGCCATGGATGATCTCGCCGTGATCCTCGCCGAAATGGATGTCGCGCTCCTCTGTCAGCTCCGTGATGGCGGGGTCGTCGTCCGGCACCTCCTCGTCGGCGACGTCAATGATCTGGACCGGCGCGTGCTCATCGTCCGTCTGCGCCTTGTCCTCAGGCTGCGTATCCGCTGCCTCCTCTTCGCTGTCGGAAGAGAAGTTGTCGGATATGAACACACCGGCGACCAGCGCGCCGGTGACGCCTAGCAGCATGGCAAGCATGACACCGCTCCATCATTGTCTGGAGCACGAACATAACACGAACATGTCCGCTATCGGTCTGAATTCGTTCAGGAAGGTTAACGGGCGCGGAAGAAAGGGAGGAAGGTGCGGGTCACGGCCTCCGGGTTCTCCTCCATCGCGAAATGGCCCGAGCGGCAGGAGGCGGTCTGCAGGTCTGCGCACCAGCGGGACCAGAGCGCCGCGGGGTCACCGGAGCGGGCGGGGAAGCCCGCCTCGGCATAGAGGAACATGGTGGGGGCGGCGATCTGGGCCGTCTCGGCCTCGTCGATGCGGCGGTCGGTCGTGGCGCCGGCGCGGTAATCGGCGCACATGGCGTGGAGCCGGGCCGGATCGGCCGCCTGGGCGCGGTAGCTGGCCAGCGCCTCGGGCCGGAACGCGGAGAGGTCCTTGGCAAGCGTCCAGCTTTTCAGCGTGTGGTCGATATAGCCTTCCGGGTCGGCGGCGATCAGCGTTTCAGGGAGCGGATGCGGCTGGGCGAGGAAGGTCCAGTGATAGGCGGCCATGGCGAGGTCCGCATTCCAGGCGGCCCAGAAGTCGCCGGTGGGCACGATCTCGATGATGCCCATGTGGGCGATCCGGCGGGGGTGGTCGAGGGCGAGGCGGTAGGTGACGCGCGCGCCACGGTCGTGGCCGAGGATATGGGCGCGGTCGAGGTTCAGCGTGTCCATCAGGCCGATGATGTCCTCGGCCATTCGTCTTTTGAAATAGACGGTGTGATCGGGATCGTCCGGTGGGGCATCGGAGGCGCCATAGCCGCGGAGATCGGGGATGATGGTATCGAAATGCTCGGCGAAGGCGGGCGCGACCCTGGCCCAGCAATGGTGGTTTTGCGGGTAGCCGTGGAGGAGGATGAGGGGATGGCCCTGCCCCGCACGGTGAACCGAAAGCGTGACGTCGCCGGTGTCGATGCGGGTTTCGGTGAAGCCGTCGATCATGGGAGCCAAGGCTCGGGCTGCTGGGCGTAGGAGATGTAAAGCGGGTGCTTGGGATGGCCTGCCTTGCTGAGGCCGAGATGGGTGAGGGTGTGGCCCGCGGCGCGGAGGAGCGTTTCGACCTGCGGGCCGCGGTTCAGGTGGGCACCATGGGTGCCCCAGGCGGCGACGATGCTGTCGGCCCAGGCGGCGCCGTCGAGGATGGCAGTGTCGTTGAGGGGACCGACGGGATCCTCCGTCCGGTAGAGCGCCTTGGGATCGGTGCTGCGCCAGGCGAAGATGTTGCAGACCCGGAAGGCGCCGAAGCCGAGGGCTCTGGCCCGACGCTCGCAGCGCTCGACCGTGGGGTCATTCTGGACTTCGGTCGCGGTCGAGGGGTTCAACATGACGAAGAGCACCTTGGTGCCGCCCGGGTCCCAGATGCGGGTGAGCGCGTAGCGGTAGCGTTCGCAGGGGGAATAGGTGGCCTCCGACGGGGCGTCGTCCTTGACGTGGGTGCGGGTGATCATGGGGGTGTTGTCAAACGGCGCCGCTGGCGCGGCAAGTCCTTTTTGGGACGGGTGGAGCGGTGAGCCCCTTTGGTCTGGGGTCTGGGACGGCGGCGCCGTCGGATTTGAGTATTTAGGGCCAGATGAAGCGGGCAGGTCAGAGATTGAGGACGCGGGCGGGGTGGAGGCTGCCGGCGCGATAGGTGCCGATGGCGATGGGCGTGCCCTTGTGGGAGGCCCAGGCGGTGTCGCCGAACTCTGCGGTGGAGGAGAGGACCTCGGCCGGGTTGCCGTTGCGCAGGCGGGCAGCGGCGAGCTCGGAACAGGGGAGTTCGGGCAGGTCGGCGAGCGCGGTCGCGACCGGGAGGAGGCGGGAATCGAGGGCCTCTGTGCGGGCCTCGTCCTCGATGGTGGTGAAAGGGACTGCGTCCTCAAGGTCGAAGGGGCCGGACCAGAGGCGGCGGAGCTCTGTGACGTGGCCGAGGCAGCCGAGGGTTTCTCCCAGATCGCGGGCGATGGAGCGGACATAGCCGCCCTTGCCGCAGGTCATCTCGAGCACGGCGTGGTCGGGATCGGGGCGGTCGATCAGCTGGAGAGCGGCGACGTGGAGCGGGCGGGCAGCGATCTCGAACTTTTCGTCGTCGCGGGCCAGCGCATAGGCGCGCTCGCCGTCGATCTTCACGGCGGAGAATTTCGGCGGCACCTGCAGGATGTCGCCGGTGAAGGATGGAAGGGCCGCGCGGATCTGATCGTCGGTCGGGCGTGTGTCGGCGGTGGCGATGACCTCTCCCTCGGCATCGTCGGTATTGGTGGCGGCGCCCCAGCGGATCGTGAATCGGTAGGCCTTGTCGGCATCGGTGACATAGGGGATCGTCTTGGTCGCCTCCCCCAGCGCCACGGCCAGCAGCCCCGTCGCCGCCGGGTCGAGCGTGCCCGCATGGCCTGCCTTCTTCGCGTCAAACGCCCAGCGCACCTTGTTGACGACGGCCGTCGAGGTCGGCCCCGCGGGCTTGTCCACGATCAGCCAGCCGGAAATGTCGCGTCCCTTGCGGCGCTTGGCCATCCTTGCCTCCTTCGGTGAGGGGCGCGGCTTAGCCTCTGACGGGGCGCGCCGTCAATCGGTGACGGCGATGATCGGTCCCATCGGGCGGCCGAAATCCGACCGCTCCAGCTGCGGCGCGTGGAGCCGCGAGATGTTGCCATCGAAATAGAGCGCCTGGGGCAGCTCTAGCACGTCACGGAAGAAGCGGCCGAAGGTGTGGAAGTTGACCGGATCGTTGGAGATCACGAAGACGGCCCGATCGCCGTTTTCGGTCGTGCCGACACCGTTGCGGATATAGAGGCTGTCGGAGGCCGGCAGGAAACGCGGATGCAGGGCGCCGTCGATCACCAGCATAGGCCCCGACTGGGTGGCGCTGTGGCAGGCGGGCGCCTCTGTCACGTAGCGCGCGGTCTCGTAGACGCGGGCCGCGCCGCCCGACAGGCAGAGGATGCCGTTCGGCAGAAGGCCGAAATTGCCGGGGCCGTCCGTGGTGATGACCCGCATCACCTCTTCGCCATCTTCGACATAGTGGCCCACGGGGGCGCGGTCGGCGTGATACATGCCGGCATTCATCGCAAACGGGATCTCTTGCGCCAGCGCTTCGGCCAGGGTGCCGAAATGGCCAAACGGCTGGCCCTCGCCGTCATAGAGGAAAAGCTGCAGGCGGTCCGCCGCCGGATCAACCTCGCAGAGCGTCATCGAGACGCCTTCGAACGTCGTATCGCGGCAGTCGACCGCCGCCGCCGGCAGGGCCAGGCAGCAGAGCACCACGGCCAGGCGGATCATTCGTCCGGCGCCTCCACGTCGCGGCGCACTTTTTCTTCCGAGAACAGGCGGCGCGTGTCGTCGAGGCGGTCGAAGGTTTCGTCGATGCGGAACCGCAGTTCGGGCGAGTATTTCAGCGTCACCGCTTTCGACACGGCGCGCCGCAGCTCGTGCTTGTTCCGCCGCAGCGCCTCCAGCGCTTCCTCCCGGCCCTGACCGCCGAGGGGCAGGACATAGGCCACCGCCACCTTCAGGTCGGGCGACGTCTGGACCTCGCCCACGGTGATCGACATTGCGTTCAGCTCGGGGTCGTGGATATCGCCGCGGTTCAGGACGTCGGACAGGGTCCGCCGGATCAGTTCGCCCACGCGAAGCTGCCGTTGGGAAGGGCCTGCGCCCTCGTGATGCCGGTGTCGTGCCACGGCCCCGGTCTAGACCCATTCGGGCCGGATTGCCAAGCCGGGGCTTGGCCTTCGCCCGCCCGCCGGTCTAAAGCCGCCGGAAAGGAGGGCCCGGTGATGGTCAATATCGTGGTGGCTGGCGGCGCGGGCCGGATGGGCCGGATGCTGATCCGGGAGGTTGCGGCAGCCGAGGGAGTGGCCCTGTCTGCGGTGCTGGTCCGGCCGGGGCACGACTGGGTCGGCCGTGACGCGGGCGCGGCGATGGGCGGCGCGGATCTGGGCGTGACTGTCACCGACGATGCGGTCGAGGCCTTCGCTACGGCGCAGGCGGTGATCGACTTCACCACGCCCGAGGCGACGGTGGATTATGCGGGGCTCGCCGCCCAGGCGCGTGCCGTCCATGTAATCGGGACGACGGGGTTCGCACCGGAGGACCTGCAAAAGCTCTCTGCCGCCGCGCGGCACGCGCCGATCGTGCGGGCGGGGAACATGTCGCTCGGGGTTAATCTGCTCACGCAACTGGTCCGTCAGGTCGCCGCGGCGCTGGACGAGGACTACGATATCGAGGTGGTCGAGGCGCATCACAACCGCAAGGTCGACGCGCCCTCCGGCACCGCGCTGATGCTGGGCGAGGCCGCGGCGGCGGGGCGCGGCGTGGCGCTGCATGACGTATCCGACCGGGGGCGCGACGGGATGACCGGGGCGCGGCGGCGTGGAGCCATCGGGTTTTCCGCCATCCGCGGCGGCGACATCATCGGCGAACACGACGTCGTCTTCGCAGGTCCCGGAGAGCGCGTCATCCTGCGCCACAAGGCCGATGACCGGGGTATTTTCGCCCGTGGTGCCGTCAAGGCCGCGCTTTGGGGGCAAACCCAGCCGCCGGGCGAGTATGATATGATCGATGTGCTGGGTCTGCGCTGATGCGATAGGCAAGCGTGCATTTTTGTTGATTAATTTCTGCAGAGGCTCTATCGGAAACCTCATTGAAGCAAACTATATTACCTTTTGCGAATGATTGGAGATGACCATGATACGGTCTGTCCTTGCTGGACTCCTCACGATGGCCATGGCGGCACCCGCGATGGCCGAACAGATCATATCCGACCGCGCAGCGTTTGTGAGCGCCGTGGGCGACCGTACGCTGTCGCGTCAGCTGCAGCGCTTTACCGTCCGGTCCGATGGCAGCGTCAGCGGCACCGCCTCCGGGCGCGAGCTGACCGGCAACTGGGACTGGCAGGACGGCATGCTCTGCTGGAACCTGCGCTGGGGTGGCCGCCTGCTGCAGCAGGACTGCCAGTCTGTCGCGGTCGAGGGCGGGACAGTCCTGCTGACCGCGCGCAGCGGCGCTGGCCAGACAGCGGCCTACCGGATCGAGTAACGCGGCGCGCCGGTCAGAAGTCGACGGCGATCCCCTTGCGCTCCCAATCTCCGTAACGAACGGGTTCCGGTCCGTCGCGCCCGCCAAGTTCTGGCGGCAGCTCAAGCGCGGCCTGCTTGCGCCGGCGTTCCTCGGCTTCGGCCAAGGCGCGTTGTGCGGCGGGGGGCAGGTCCTTGCGGTCGGTTTCGGTCATCGGTCACTCCTGTCGTTATCCATATAGGCCAAGTGGCGGCGGGCAGCAAAGCGGCGGTTTGACCGCCCTTTCCCTTGCTCGCCTGGGTCCCTAGAAGGCGCCGATGACCGGCAAACCGCAAAAACCGGGGCTCGCTGCCCGTTCCGCTGCGATGCGGCTTCTGAACGGCGTGACCGCGGATGGGCGCCTTCTTTCCGAACTGATCGGTGCCGGGGCACTTGCCGCGCTCCCGCCGGAGGACCGGGCGCGGGCTCAGCGGCTGGCCACCGCCACGCTTCGCCATCTGGAAAAGGCCGACCGGGCGCTGAAACCGTTCCTGCGCAAGGCCCCGCCGCCCGAGATTCGCAACATCCTGCGCCTCGGCCTTGTCGAAATCTGCGAAGAGGGTGCCGCCTCCCACGCTGTCGTCGATGCCTGCGTCGAGATCGCGAACCGGGGCCGCCGCACCCGGCCCGCCAAGGGGCTGGTCAATGCCGTGCTGCGCAAGGCCGATCCGGAGGCATGGCGAACGCGGCCCCCCGCCCGCCTGCCCCGCTGGCTGCGCGACCCGCTGGTCGCCGCCTATGGCAAGCGCGGCGTCGCAGCGATGGAGGCGGCCCACGCCGCTGGCGCGCCGCTCGACCTGACCGCCAAGGGTGATCCGGCACTGCTGGCCCAGAAACTCGGCGGAACGCTCCTGCCCACCGGCTCCGTCCGCCTGACCGACCCCGGGCAGGTCAGCACGCTTCCCGGCTTTGTCGAGGGCGAGTGGTGGGTGCAAGATGCCGCCGCTGCGCTGCCGGCTCGCATCCTCGCCCCCGCGACGGGCGAGAAGGTCATCGACCTGTGCGCCGCGCCGGGGGGCAAGACGCTGCAACTCGCCGCCGCGGGGGCCGATGTGCTGGCCGTCGACAAATCCGCCGACCGCCTGACCCGGCTGACCGAAAACCTGGCCCGTACCGGCCTCTCCGCCCGCATCCTGACCGCCGACGCGCTGGAGGTCACGGAAACCGCCCCGGCGATCCTCCTCGACGCGCCCTGTTCGGCGACCGGCACGATCCGGCGCCATCCCGACCTGCCCTATGCCAAGGACGGTTCCGATTTCGCGGGCCTCATCGCGCTGCAAGCGCAGCTTATCGACCACGCCGTCACCCTGCTGGATCCCGGCGGGCGGCTGGTCTTCTGCACCTGCTCTCTCCTGCCCGACGAGGGCGAGGTCCAGATCGAAGAGGCGCTGGCCCGCCACCCGGCCCTGAGGGCCGACCGCGACGCCCTGACGCTTCCCGGCATCTACCCCAACTGGATCACCGAGGAAGGCGGCCTGCGCCTGCGCCCTGACCGCGCTCCGATGGAAGGCGGCTGGGACGGGTTCTACATCGCCTGCCTGCGCCGCACCGATTAGGCATCTTCCGGTGACAGCAGCGCGCCCCACGGCTATCATCCATCGCAACAACACCAAGGACGAGGCGGCGACCACGCCGCCCGGGCGAGGCGCGACAGTGGCAGCTCCCCATCGCAACGGCTGGCGGGCGCGGCAGGACAAGTGGCTCAACCGGGCCAATGCCCGGCTGTCCGGCCTGTCGCACACAGCCCGGCGCTTCGTCTCCCAGCCCGAGCCGCGGGCCATCGGCGACGTCGCACGAGGGCGGCAGTTCGTGGCGGGCAATGTCCTCTATGCGGGCCACCTGGTGGAACTCGGAGCCCAATCGCCCTGGAACATCACGCCCCCCACCGACGCCTTCGAGGATGCGTTGCACAGCTTCTTCTGGCTCGACGATCTCGCGGCCCTGGGCGATGCGCCCGCGCGCAAGACGGCGCAGGCCTGGACCGCCGACTGGGCCGAGCGCTTCGGCAACGGCACCGGCCCCGGCTGGACGCCTGCTTTGGCGGGGCGGCGGCTGATCCGGCTGACCCAGCACGCGCCGCTCCTCTTGCGGAAGCAGACCAAGGAGGGATCCGACGCGCTTTTCGCCACCCTGTCCCGCCAGACGGCCTTCGTCGCCCGCCGCTGGCGTGCCGCCCCGCCGGGCCTGCCCCGGTTCGAAGCGCTGACGGGCCTGCTCTACGCCTCACTCTCCCTCGACGGGATGGACCGGCACCGCGCCGCCGCCTCCGCCGGTCTCGACCGGGAATGCGCCGCCCGGATCGACAGCGAAGGCGGCCTGCCCTCCCGCAATCCCGAAGAGTTGCTCGACGTCTTCAGCCTGCTCAGCTGGGCCGCCGCCGCGCTGGCCGATTGCGAGGCCAAGCCGGGCCCGGAACACCAGGCGGCCCTCGAACGTATCGCGCCGACGCTCCGCGCGCTGCGCCATCCTGACGGCAGCCTCGCCCGGTTCCACGGCGGCGATGCGGGCCCCGAAGGACGGCTGGACGAGGTGCTGGCCGCGTCCGGCATCCGCACCCGGCCGGGCGAGGGGCTTCATATGGGCTATGGTCACCTGAGCGCGGGCCGCACCCATGTCATCGTCGATGCCGCCCCACCGCCGATGGGCGCGGTTTCCCCCGACGCCCACGCCTCCAGCTGCGCGATCGAGGTCATGTCGGGTCGTCGTCCGCTGATCGTCAATTGCGGCCCCGGGCGCACCTTCGGCGCCACCTGGCATCGGGCCGGGCGCGCCACGCCGTCGCATTCGACGCTCTGTCTCGAAGGTCTCTCCTCCGGCCGTCTTGCCCGCCGCGGCGGGGCCGAGCTGATGGTCGACGGCCCGCGCGACGTGCCGACCGACCGCGCCCGCATCCGCGACGGTCACCGGTTCGAGGTCGCCCATGACGGCTATCGCGCAAGCCACGGACTGATCCACGCCCGCACGTTGGAGCTGACCATCGACGGCCGCGGCCTGGCGGGCGAAGACCTGCTGACCACCCTCGATCCGGCCGACGAGAAACGCTTTGAACGGGTGATCGCCGGCCAAGACCTCAACGGCATCGCCTTCACCATCCGCTTCCACCTCCACCCCGATGCCCGCGTCGCCGCCGACCCCGGCGGGGCCAGCGCCTCGATCGCGCTGAAAAGCGGTGAGGTCTGGATCCTCCGCGCCGATGGCTTCACCGATCTGACCATCGAACCCTCCGCCTATCTGCAAAAAACCCGCCTGAAGCCGCGTTCTGCGCAACAGGTGGTTTTGTCCGGCCGCGCGATGTCCTATGCGACCCGCGTCCGGTGGTCGCTTGCCAAGGCGCAGCAGACGCCGGATGCGATCCGGGATCTGGCCATCGAGGCGGAGGACGACGAAGATCATGAGTGACACGACCCCAATCCGCCGCGCGCTGCTGTCGGTGTCCGACAAGACGGGCCTCAAAGGTCTTGGCCGGGCGTTGGCCGAGCATGGGGTCGAGCTGGTCTCGACCGGCGGGACGGCCGCCGCGTTGCGGGACGCAGGGCTGGACGTGCGGGACGTGTCCGATCTGACGGGCTTCCCCGAGATGATGGATGGCCGGGTCAAGACGCTGCATCCCGGGGTGCATGGCGGGCTTCTGGCCTTGCGCGACAACGCCGACCACCAGAAGGCGATGGAGGATCACGGCATCGCGCCGATCGATCTGCTTGTCGTAAACCTCTACCCGTTTGAGCAGACGGTGGCCTCGGGCGCCGATTGGGACGAGTGCATCGAGAATATCGATATCGGCGGCCCCGCGATGATCCGCGCGGCGTCCAAGAACCACGATCACGTCGCCGTCGTCACCGATGTCGAGGATTACGAGGCGCTGCTGACCGAACTGCGCGAAAATGGCGGCACCACGCAGGCCTTCCGCCGCCGCCTCGCCGCCAATGCCTATGCCCGCACGGCGGCCTATGACGCCGCGATTTCTGCCTGGATGGCCGACGCGCTGGGCGATGAGGCGCCGCGCCGCCGCGCCTTCGCCGGAACGCTGTCGGCCGAAATGCGCTATGGCGAGAACCCGCACCAGAAGGCCGCCTTCTACACCGACGGCGCTGCCCGCCCCGGCGTCGCCACGGCCCGCCAGCACCAGGGCAAGGCGCTGAGCTACAACAACGTGGCCGATACCGATGCCGCGTTCGAGCTGGTCTCGGAATTCGACACCCCGGCCTGCGCCATCATCAAGCACGCGAACCCCTGCGGCGTCGCGACGGGCGAGACGATCTTTGAGGCCTACCGCGCGGCCTTCGACTGCGACCGCACCAGCGCCTTCGGCGGCATCATCGCCGTCAACCGCCCGCTCGACCCCGAGACGGCGCAGGCAATGACCGAGATCTTTACCGAGGTCGTCGTGGCCCCCGATCTGACCCCCGGCACGGCCGAGATCTTTGCCGCCAAGAAGAACCTCCGCCTGCTGACGACCGGCGCCATGGCCGACCCCGCCGCGCCCGGGCGGCTCGTCAAACCGGTCGCGGGCGGCTTCCTCGTCCAGGACCGCGATACCGGGCGGATCACCCAGGCCGACCTCAAGACGGTCACCAAACGCGCACCGACTGAAGCCGAGCTCGCCGATCTGCTCTTCGCGTGGCGCGTCGCCAAGCACGTCAAGTCGAACGCCATCGTCTACGCCAAGGGCGGCGCGACCGTCGGCATCGGCGCGGGCCAGATGAGCCGCGTCGACAGCTCCCGCATCGCCGCCCGCAAGGCCGCCGACATGGCCGAGGCGCTGGGCCTCGCGGACAGTCCTGCCAAAGGCGCCGTCCTCGCCTCAGACGCGTTCTTTCCCTTCGCCGACGGCCTTCTGACCGCGGCCGAGGCCGGGGCGACCGCGATCATCCAGCCCGGCGGCTCCATGCGCGACGACGAGGTCATCGCCGCCGCTGACGAGGCCGGGCTTGCCATGGTTTTCACCGGCATGCGCCACTTCCGGCACTGAGAGATGATGCGCCCCTTCCTCCTCAGCGCCGTGCTTGCTTTCATCGCCGACCAGGCGAGCAAGTATTACGTCATCCACCTGATGAACCTGCCGCTGGTCAACACGATCCCGGTCCTGCCGCCGCTGCTGACCTTCCGGTACGGCGAAAACAGGGGAATCAATTTCGGCCTGGGCGACGGCCTGGGCCCATGGTTCCTGATCGCGGTCGCGGTGATCATCTGCGTCGCCGTCACGATCTGGCTGATCCGCCGGCCGCAACCGCTGCTCATCCGGATCAGCGCCGGGCTGCTCGTCGGCGGTGCGCTCGGCAACGTGCTCGACCGGGTGCTCTACGGTTACGTGCTCGACTTCCTGAATATGTCCTGCTGCGGCATCAACAACCCGTTCGTCTTCAATGTCGCCGATATCGCGATCTTCGCGGGCGCCATCGGGATCGCCTTCCTGGCGGGCGACGATACGAAAAAGAAGCCCGCCAAGGGCGAGAACGATGCGTGACGCCGGGCGCGCGCGTTGCTAGAAGGTGGCCGATGATGACGATGCGCCCATTCCGCTTCACGGTCCTCGCGGGCCTGATCGCCACCCTCGCCGCCTGCGGCGGGGGCAATCGCGGCCTGCACGAGGCCTATACCCGCACCGAAGGCCCCGATGAATTCGCGGTTCTGCCGTCGAAGCCGCTCGTCATCCCGGACCAGCTTGCCGCCCTGCCGCCACCGCGCCCCGGCGCGCCCAACCGCACCGACCCGACGCCGCGCGCCGATGCCGTCGCTGCGCTTGGCGGCGTGCCGAATGCAGGCCGTGGCGCCCCGATCCCGTCTGCCGACGCCGCGCTGATCTCAGGCACCGGCCGTTTCGGCGTCAACCCCAACATCCGCGCCGAGCTTGCCCAGGCCGATGCCGACTTCCGCACCCGCCGTCCCGGCCTCCGCCTCCTGTCGCGCAACCGCTACTACACGCTCTACGAAACCTTCACGCTCGACGCCTATGCCGAGCTCGAACGCTTCCGCCGCGCCGGCATCCTCGTCCCCTCCGCCCCGCCCTCGCCGGAAGGCGGCCAGGACGGCACCGTGCGGGGCCTGTTCGGGCGCTAGTCAATCCCACTCGGAACAATAGGGCGGGTGCAGTTCGCAGGCCCGTTCACGGAAGGGCAGAGCCTTATCGATATCGGTTTCTCCGATCAGGTTGGCCGCGTTCCGGCACCCAAGCGCAAGGCCGTTTGTGCAGGCCAGCGTAAAAAGCCGGGTGGCCCGCCCGGTGTTTGCCTCTACCCCCAGACCGCGCCTGTAGGAGTCGCCCAGGTTGTTACAGGCGGCCCAATTCTCCAGGTCGCAGGCCATCTGATAGTATCCGATTGCCTGTTCGTGGTGCCCTGGATCGGTCCGATCCAGCTTCCAGATATTTCCGGCCGCAAGGCAGCCGTGCTGATCGCCAAGCGCGCAGGCCGCCGCCGCGTATCGCTCGGCCTCCTCCAGCCGTCCCAGGCCTCGGAAGAGCGATCCCGCAACGGAACAGGCCCGCAGCGACCCCATCTCGCAGATCTCGGTCATCTCTGACGAATACCGCGTCATCCGCTCTCTGTCGGCATCGCTCATATCCGTGATGCTGATTGGTGCGTGTCGTTTTTCTGATGCCAGATGGCAGGCGCTGAAATCCCCGCGACCGCAGGCGCTCTCCAAGGTACGCAATGGATCGGACGCCCTCCAGAAGCTTTCATAGTTGATCTCTTCGCATCCGGGATCGTAGCCGCCCTGGCAGGCCAGAACGTAGTGATGCTGCGCCCGCTCCCAGTCTGTGCGGGCCCCGTTGCCGTCGTCGTAGGCCAAACCGGCATTCCAGCATCCGACGGGATTGCCAAGATCGCAGGCCTTCCGCGCGTAGCTCAGCGCCCGCCGCGCGTTGCTCCGACTTGAGGCTTCAAGGCCGGGGTCAAGCTGCTTGTATTCCCACAATCCGTCCTCGCTCAGCATGTAGGACAGGATCACGCATGCCCGTCCGAGATCGGCATCGCAGGCGGTTTCAAGCTGTCCGCGCCAGATCTCTTCATCAGGCAAAACGTCGGGCAGCAGGGCATTCAGCCGCGCCTGTGTTGTGCAGGCCGATGGATTGCCCGTCGCGCAAACCTCTGCCTGCTCTTCGTAGAACGAGATGTAGTTGGGCCCGACAGAGTAGGGCAATAGTTGCGTCAGGTATGCCAATCGCGCGCAAGCCAGCGCCTCCCCGCCATCGCAGGCCCTCGCCAACAGCGCATATCCCTCGGGATTGTCCATTGGGTTCTGAAGCAGAACCAGATCGCCCAGGATACCACATGCCTTCATGTTGCCAGCGTCGCAGTCCGGACGCAGGGCCGTAAGATGATCCGCGACCGATTGCGGCTCGTGGGGCGCAGTGAAATAGCCGCCAAAGGTCTGTCCTGATAGCAGCAACGCATCGCAGGCGTCCTCGTCACCGTTCTGGCAGTCGAGGTTCAGTAACATCATCTGGGTCGGTGTCGCTTGGGCGGCGAAAGGCGAAAGAACGGCTAGGACCGTGAGAAGAAGGGCAATCCAGTACATGATGTCCGCCAACAGTGCCGAAAAAGACCGGAAAACGTATGAAACGACGCTGCCGTCGCGTCCAGAGTTCTTTCGGCACAGCCTCACCTCACGTCCCCGTTGGGCCCGCTTGACCCCGGGCGCGGATATCACACCTATTGCAGCATCACCGAGATATCAGGAGATGCCATGCTGCGCCTGTTCGCTGCCCTGCTGACGACACTGCCCGCTTTGGCCCAGGCCGAAGACCTCGTCACCGCCTTCACCCTCGACAACGGGATGGAGGCCGTCGTCATCGAAGACCACCGGGCGCCCGCCGTCGTCCACATGGTCTGGTACCGCTCCGGTTCCGCCGACGAACCGCCCGGCTCCTCCGGCGTCGCCCACTTCCTCGAACACCTGCTCTTCAAGCAGACCGAGAACCTCGGCCCCGGTGAACTCTCCGCGACCGTCGCCGCCAATGGCGGCTCCGACAACGCCTTCACCAGCTACGATTACACAGCCTATTTCCAGCGCATCGCCGCCGACCGGCTTGAGCTCGTGATGTCGATGGAAGCCGACCGGATGGAGAACCTGCTCCTGGTCGAGGACGACATCGCGACCGAACGCGACGTCATCCTCGAGGAACGCAATCAACGCACCGAAACCTCTCCCGGCGCCCTCTTTCAGGAGCAGCTGCGCGCGGCGCAATACCTCAACCATCGCTACGGCCTGCCGGTGATCGGCTGGCGGCACGAGATGGAAGCGCTCGACATGGACGATGCGCAGACCTTCTACGACACGTTCTATGCGCCCAACAATGCCGTCCTGATCGTCGCGGGCGACGTCGACCCGGCCGAGGTTCAGCGCCTGGCCGAAACCTACTACGGCGTGATCCCCGCCAATCCCGACATCCCCGAACGCTTCCGCCCCGAAGAGCCGCCCCAGCGCGCCGAACGCCGCGTGATCTTCGAGGATCCGCGCGTCGCCCAACCCTATCTCGCCCGCACCTACCTCGCCCCCGAACGCGACCCCGGCGATCAGGAGGCGGCCGCGGCGCTCACTGTCCTCGCCGAACTGCTCGGTGGGTCCAACTTCACCTCCGTCCTGAACGACAAGCTGCAGTTCGAGGAGCAGATCGCGGTCTACACGACGGCCTATTACAGCGGCGTCTCGCTCGACGACAGCACCTTCGGCATGGTCGTCGTCCCTTCCGAAGGGGTGGCCCTGGACGAGGCCGAGGCGAAGCTTGACGAAGCGCTCGCCGAATTCCTCGAGGACGGGGTCAATTCCGAACAGCTCGAGCGGATCAAGATGCAGCTGCGCGCGGGCCAGATCTATGAACGCGACAGTGTCCAGTCCGCCGCCCGCCGTTATGGTGCGGCCCTGACCTCGGGCCTGACGGTCGAGGATGTGCAGGCCTGGCCCGATATCCTGCAGGCCGTCACCGAAGACGATGTCATCGCAGCGGCCAGCGCCCTCTTCCGTCCCGAAGCCTCCGTCACCGGCTGGCTTCGTGCGCCCGAAACCGATCAGGAGGTGATCCAGTGATCCGCATCCTCTCCGTCCTTCTCGTCCTCGCGGCCGGTCCCCTCCGGGCCGAGGTCGATATTCAGGAAATTACCTCCCCCGGCGGCATCACCGCCTGGCTGGTCGAAGAAGACTCGATCCCCTTCACCGCGCTCGAACTGCGCTTCCGCGGCGGTACCTCGCTGGATGAAGAGGGCAAGCGCGGCGCGATCAACCTGATGACCGGCCTGATCGAGGAAGGCGCGGGCGACCTCACCGCGCAGGAATTCCAGGCGACCCGCGAATCCCTCGCCGCCAGCTTCGAGTTCGACGCCTATGACGACGCCGTCTCGATCGGGGCGCGCTTCCTGACAGAGAACCGGGACGACGCGATCGCGCTCCTCAAGCTCGCCCTGACCGAGCCGCGCTTCGATGAGGACGCAATCGAACGGGTGCGGGCTCAGGTGATCGCGGGTCTGCGCGCCGAGGATAAGGATCCCGACGACATCGCGCAGGAAACCTTCGCGTTCGAAGCCTTCGGCGATCATCCCTACGGCACCAACGAAAGTGGCACGCTGGAAAGCGTGGCGACGCTCACCCGCGACGATCTTATCGCCGCACACAGTAACGTGCTGGCCCGCGACCGGGTCTATGTCTCCGCCGTCGGCGACATCACGCCCGAAGAGCTGGGTGCGCTGATCGACGACCTCCTGGGCGACCTGCCGGAGGCCGGTGCGCCGATGCCCGAGCCTGTGCCGGTCGGCATCGAAGGCGGGGTGACGGTCGTGCCCTTCGACACGCCGCAATCCAGCATCATCTTCGGCCACGAAGGGATGGAGCGTGACGACGACGATTTCTTCGCCGCCTTCATCCTCAACACCATCCTCGGCGGCACCAATTTCGAAACCCGCCTGATGCAGGAGGTTCGCGTGAACCGCGGCCTGACCTACGGCATCTACAGCTATCTCGTCCCCAAGGACCACGCCGCGCTCTATCTCGGCTCGGTGGCCACCTCGAACGACCGTGTGGCAGAAACGATCGAAGTGATCCGCGACGAATGGCGCCGCATGGCCGAAGAAGGCGTGACGCCCGACGAACTGCAGACCGCCAAGACCTACCTGACCGGCGCCTATCCCCTGCGCTTCGACGGCAACGGTCCGATCGCGAGCATCCTCGTGGGCATGCAGATGCAGGGCCTGCCAATCGACTACGTCAACACCCGCAACGATCAGGTGATGGCGGTCACGCTGCAGGACATCAACCGGGTCGCGGGCGAACTCCTCGATCCCGACGCGCTCCACTTCACCGTGGTCGGCCAGCCGGAAGAGGTCGAGACGACGAACTGAGGCGGCCCGTCGCGGATCGCGCCCCGGCCACCCCGCGCCGGGGCCTCTTCCTGTCCGATTGCACCTCTCCAAGGTCCTTTCGTTGGGCAGCCTGCCGGACCAAAACCGGCCCCTGTGGATCCGTTGGAAAACGATTCCCTCCCAAGGAAATCCTGCACTCTCCCTTAGCCATTTTCCCGTTCCCGAATCGTTCTAAGCCATGCTACCTCTAGTGGCATGGCCCTCGCTGACCCCAAGATAAGCGCATTTCGACCCGTCATCCGGCAACTCGACAGCGCCGCGATCAACCGAATCGCTGCCGGAGAGGTCGTGGAGAGACCCGCTTCGGCTGTGAAAGAGCTTGTGGAAAACGCCGTGGATGCCGGGGCCGCGCGAATCGATGTGGCCTATGCGGATGGCGGCAAGTCCCTGATCCGCGTGACCGATGACGGCTGCGGCATGAATGCGGCCGACCTGCCGCTCGCCCTCTCCCGACATGCCACCTCCAAGCTGCCCGGCGACGACCTGCTCGACATCCACACCTTCGGCTTCCGGGGCGAGGCGCTGCCGTCGCTCGGCGCCGTCGGCCGCCTGCGCATCACCAGCCGCCCGGCGGGCGAGGACGCGCACGCCATCACGGTCGAGCAAAGCCGGCCCGGCCCCGTCACTCCCACCGCGCTCGGCCCCGGCACGGTGGTCGAGCTGCGCGATCTCTTCCACGCCACCCCCGCCCGGCTCAAGTTCCTGCGCTCCGACCGGGCCGAGGCGCAGGCGATCGGCGACGTCATGCGCCGCATCGCCATGGCCGAACCCGCGACCGGCTTCACCCTGCGCGACGTCTCGGGCGGCGGTGCCCGGACGATCCTGCGCGCCGACGCGCAGACCGGCGATCTCTGGGACAGTCTCGCCGCGCGCCTGCGCACGATCCTCGGCCCCGCCTTCATCGAGAACGCGATCCCGATCGAGGCGACCCGCGAGGGGGTCACGCTGACCGGCTACGCCGCGCTGCCCACCTTCTCCCGCGGGGCGGCAGTGGCGCAGTTCCTCTTCGTCAATGGCCGCCCGGTGAAGGATCGAATGCTGCTCGGCGCCTTGCGTGCCGCCTATTCCGACGTCCTGCCGCGCGACCGGCACCCGGCCGCGGCGCTCTTCGTCAGCTGCGACCCGCACCTGGTCGACGTCAACGTCCACCCGGCCAAGGCCGAGGTGCGGTTCCGCGACCCCGGCCTCGTCCGTGGCCTGATCGTCTCCGCCCTGCGCCATGCGCTCGCAAGCGAAGGGCACCGAAGCGCGACCACGACCGGCACCGGCCTCCTCGGCGCGGCGACCCCGGAGCCCACCCCCGCCCGCATCTACCAGATGGATAGGCCTGCGCCCCGTCCCGCCCCGCAACCCGGCTTTGCCGAAACCGCGGCCGTCTTCGCCCGCCCCACCGAAGAGGCCCCGCAAGGGACCGATGAGGGGCCCCTCGAAGAAAACCCCCTCGGCGCCGCACGGGGGCAGGTGCATGAAAACTACATCATCGCCCAGACGGCGGACGGCATGGTCATCGTCGACCAGCACGCCGCCCATGAACGGCTCGTCTATGAACGCCTCAAGCGCCAGCGGGCGGAAAACGGCATCGCCGCCCAGCAGCTCCTGATCCCCGAAATCGTCGACCTGCCCGAAGGCGACGCCGCAACGCTGCTCGCGCTGGCAGACGACCTCTCCGCGCTTGGCCTGACCATCGAACCCTTCGGCGGCGGCGCCGTTGCCGTCCGCGCCACACCGGCCATCCTGGGGGAGGTCACCGCCGCCCCCCTTCTGCGCGACATCCTCGACGAGATCGCCGATACCGGCGGCAGCCAACTGGTCGAAGCGCGCATCGATGCCGTCCTCAGCCGCATGGCCTGCCACGGTTCCGTCCGCTCCGGCCGCCGGATGCGCGCGGAAGAGATGAACGCGCTGCTGCGCGAGATGGAGGCGACGCCGCTCTCCGGCCAATGCAACCACGGGCGGCCCACCTATGTGGAGCTCAAACTCGCCGATATCGAACGGCTCTTCGGGCGGTCATGATCGAGATTGCGGGCCAGACCTACGCCTTTGACGACCCGGCGGTCCTCGCTACGCTCGCCGCTTGCGCGGTGGTTCTGCTGGTCCTCGGCCTGCTGATCGCCGCCGTCCGCCGGGCTGGCCGCACGGCGGAAGCGGCGACCGATATGATGCGGCAGGTGGGTCGCCTGAACCAGGACGTGCAGGCGCTGGGTCAAGGGCAGCACACGCTGGCGGGCAGCCTGCAGGCAGTGGGCGAAACCCAGGCGGCCTCCCAGCTTCGCGTCGTGCAGACGATGGAGGAGCGGCTGGCGGCGGTGCAGGCGCAGATGAACGACCAACTGCACGCCAATGCGATGAAGCAGGCCCGGGCGCTGTCGGACATGCAGGAGCGGATGAAAGAGGTGCTGCATGGCTCATCGACCAAGACCGCCGAAAGCCTGACCCAGCTGCAGGAGCGTTTGGCCGTCATCGACAAGGCCCAGGGCAATATCGAGAAGCTGTCGGGCGACGTCCTGTCGCTGCAGGACATCCTGTCGAACAAGCAGACCCGCGGCGCGTTCGGAGAGATCCAGCTGAACGACATCGTCTCAAAGGCGCTGCCCGCTGACGCTTACGCGCTTCAACCGACGCTCTCGAACGGCAGCCGCCCGGACTGCCTGATCCACCTGCCGAACCCGCCGGGCCCCATCGTGATCGATGCGAAGTTCCCGCTCGAGGATTACGAGCGGTTGGTGGCGGCAGAGGGGAAAGAGGATCAGGCCCGCGCGCTCAAGGTCTTTGCCCAGGCGGTGCGCGTCCACATCAAGGCGATCTCGGAGAAATACCTGATCGATGGTGAGACGGCGGATGGGGCGCTGATGTTCCTGCCGTCCGAGGCGGTCTATGCCGAGCTGCACGCCCGGCTGCCCGAAATCGTGCGCGAAGGTTTTGCGGCGCGGGTCTGGATCGTGTCCCCCACTACCTGCATGGCGACGCTCAACACGATGCGGGCGATCCTGAAAGATGCCCGGATGCGCGAACAGGCGGGCGCGATCCGCAAGGCTTTGCGGCAGCTCCACCGGGATGTGGAGATCATCGGCGAGAAGGCGGGCAAGCTGGAGACTCACCTGCGCCAGGCGGGGGAGGATGCGTCTGGCATCGCGACAGCGGCCTCCCGCGCGGGCAAGCGGGCCGACAGGCTGGACAGTTTCGAGTTCGAGGAATTGGGCGAAGACCCCCAGCCGGTACCGCTCGCCAGCGTTCCGCGCTGAGGCGGCGCTGATCTGCCGGAGCGCGCGATGCGCGCACATGATACCTTTGCGTTCGCCACGCAGGCGAAAGGGGGGCGCGGCCCCCCTTTCATCCCCCTGAGGTATTTGCTGGCAAGATGAGGACAATTCGGGGATCGGGCAGAATTGTTTCCGGCGTTGCGCTGCACTGCAGCAGAACGCTCCGTTACTGCGCCTTTCGCTGCTCCGATGTCCGACGGGATGCTGACGACATGCCGACCGGATGCCGACACGCCGATTTCCTCTGACTCTCCGCGAATTAACCCAATTTGCCTGCCGATTCGCGTTGCCGGGCCGTGAATGGGCGTTCGAGGGGGTCACGTTGGGGTAGGGAATGTGGCGGGGATGAACCGTTCGGTTCACTTCGAGGTTGTCAGGCGGGACGGCGCCCTCTAGCTTGCCCGCGAGTTTGCTCAGGAGAGACGATGATGCTGCGCCCCGCCCTTGCCGCCCTGACCTGCTGTCTCGCCGCCGCCTGTGCCCAGACCGATTCTGCCGGGCGGGCAGTCTATGCCCCCTACGAACTGGGTGAACGGCCGTTCGCCGATGGGGCGGTCTATATCATCGCGCCGAGGGGGAACGGGTTCATGGAGACGGTGACGCTGGTGCCGTGCCGTGGTCAGTATATCTGCCTGAACGATATCGACGGGCGGGCGCTTCGGGTCTCTCAGACCCGGGATTACCTCGTTATTCGGGGGATCCGGTCCGACGAGGTTTATTATCTGTCCCCCGGCGGCCACGGGTTCATCGTGAAAGACGGCGTGAGAGGCATCCCGATCGCCTGGGATGGTCCGACAGATCCGCCGCGGCTTGATGAGATGGCCCCGACGGGGTGATCGCCTAGATCCGGAAGAAGGGTTGGGCGATCCGCGGCAGGAGCGTGTTGAACCGCAGCGGCGCATCCGAGGCGGCGAGGCAGATACAATCCTCTCCCGGTTCCGCAACCGGGTGGTGGACGTGATCCTCGTTCGCGATCTCGATATCGCCCGGACCGAAGCGATCCTGCTCATCCCGGAAGGCGCCGCGCAGCACAAGGGTGAGTTCCGTGCCCCGGTGTCCGTGATCGGGCATTTCGACACCACCGGGGATCCGCAGCATCCGGACGGTTGCGGATTTCGATGTCTTTAGAATGGCTTGCGAGACACCGCCGCCGATCCGCCGCCAGCTAACGGCATCCAGGCAGCCACCCACATAGGCGGCGAGCGGAGCGGGAAGATCGGTGACCGGAGCGGCCGGTACCGGCACCCGGTCGGCATTGGCGATCCGGGTCATGCAAGACGCGAAGGACCTTTCATCCATCGGCGCTTCATCGACATCGTCGAGAAGCGTCCCGCCCAGAGCGTCGAACGCTTCAAGCCGTGCCCGGCATTCGTCGCAGAGCGAAACGTGGGTTGCGATGACCACGTTGAAGGCTTCGGGAAGGGTGCCCGCGGAATAGCCCATCAAAAGGGCGTCGTTCAGGTGATGTTTGATGCTGCTCATCGTCTTTTTCACTTCATTGCATGGCGCAGGCGGTCAAGCGCCAAGCGGATTCTGGATTTGATTGTGCCGAGGGGGAGCCCCGTCTCGGCGGCGATTTCGGAATGGCTGAGGTCGCCGTAATAGGCCCGCTCGATCAGGTCTCTCTGCTTGGCGGGCAGGGCGGCGATAGCTCCTGCCAGCGCGTCGGATTCCTGCTGGAACGTCACGATGTCTTCCTGATCCGGCTCCGCCTCCGGCCCCCAGCCAAGGTCTTCGGGTTCAGGACGCTTTTCGCGGCGGAGCGCATCGATCCTGCGGTTTCGGGCGACCGTGAAGATCCAGGTGGAAACGCTCGCCCGGCCTGGATCGAACAGATGTGCCTTCTTCCACAACGTTACCATCACATCCTGCGCCACATCCTCGGCGAGGCCGGCATCGGCCCCCGACTTCATCAAAAACGCCTTCACCCGGGGGGCGAAATGCGCAAACAGCTCTGCAAAGGCCGCCTCGTCTTTGTGGTCTCGAATGCGCGTAACATGCGCGACCCAGATGAGGCGCTCGTTCTGCTCGGTCGTCATCCGCTTTGGGCCAGTCGGTTCTCTGATCGGTCGCAGCCCAGCATAAGCCGGAGGCAAACCCTCTGCATCACCTTTAGGACGCGGCTGACTGACAACAAGCATGTGAGAGCTACGGGGAGCCGCCCGAAGCGGATCAGAAATATTCGGTCTTTTCGAGACGAGCGCCTCCTCTATGTCCCTGAAGGGACAAGGAATGCGACGAACGGATTGAGACATATGACGAAACGAGGCCGCGTGGCTGTGATCGGGGGCGGCATTTCGGGAATGGGCGCCGCCCATTTTCTGGGCGCCGACAGGGAGGTTGTCCTGTTCGAGGGGCGGCAGCGCCTGGGCGGACATGCCCGCACCAAGGTGGTGGACGAAACTGCCGTCGATACCGGTTTCATCGTGTTCAACTATCCGAACTATCCGCATCTCGCGGCGCTGTTCGACCATTTCGGCGTGCCGATTGCCGAGAGCGATATGAGCTTTGGTGCATCGTTCGAGGGCGGGCGTCTTCAATTCGGCCTGAAAGACGTTGGGGCGGTCTTCGCGCAGAAGAAGAACGCGTTTGATCCGCGGTTCTGGCGGATGATCCGCGATATCCTTCGTTTTAACCGGAATGCGCTGGCAGCCTCGGCGGATGCGGAACTGACGATCCGAAACCTTCTGCAGAAGCTGCGGACGGGCGATTACTTCCGCGACCGGTATCTTCTGCCGCTCACGGGGGCGATCTGGTCGACACCGCTGGACAAGATCCTTGATTTCCCGGCCCACGCGATGCTGCGGTTCATGGAGAACCACGCTCTGCTCGCCACGTCCGGGCAGCATCAGTGGTATACCGTGAAAGGCGGGTCGGTCGAATATGTGCGCCGGCTCGAGACCGAATTGACCCGGCAAGGCGTCGACCTTCGGATCGCGGCGCCGGTGCAGGCGGTGAAGCGCGAGACCGGTGGCGTTCTGGTCAAGGCGCAGGGCGCTGAGTGGGAGCAGTTCGACGATGTCGTCTTCGCGGTCCATTCCGACGATGCGCTGCGGATGATCGAGGATCCGTCGGAACATGAGCAGGCCTCGCTCGGCGATATCCGTTATCAGCCCAATCATGTGGTGCTTCATTCCGATGCGTCCGTGATGCCCGGCCTCAAGAAGGTCTGGTCCTCCTGGACCTATGTCGAAACATCGCGATCGGACGAATCGATCGATCTGACCTACTGGATGAACTCGTTGCAGCCTTTGCCGAAGGAGCGGGATTTCTTCGTGACGCTCAATTCGCAACAGCCGATCCGCGAGGAATTGACCCATGACGAAACGATCCTGCGGCATCCGGTCTACGATCTTCCCGCGCTAGCGGCGCAGGGGCGCATTGCCGAACGGAATGGAGAGAAGCGGACGTGGTTCTGCGGGGCGTGGATGAAGAACGGATTTCACGAGGACGGCCTGTCGAGCGCGATCGACGTCGTGGAAGCGATTCGCGCGCGGGAGGCGGCAGCGGTCGCAGCAGAGTGAGTATCGACCACATCGCGGGAGAAACGTTTCACGGGCGACGCGGCGCCGTCCGAAACGCGTTTCGCTATTCCATCGACTATGTGCTTTTGGATGCGGAGGGCAGCGACGGCGGGCCGTCGCTTTTCGCACGCAATGGCCGGGGGCTTGCCGTCCTGAGAGATCGCGATCATGGCGGAGCACCGGGCGCGGGCCGAGGCGCGCAGTGGGTTCGGGAGGTGTTGGCGGAGAACGGCCTGCCAGCGCCCGTGCGGATCGAGCTGCTGGCACAGCCACGTATCCTCGGCCATGTCTTCAATCCGGTGAGCTTCTGGCTCTGCCGCGACGAGGACGGGGCGCTGAAGACGGTGATCGCCGAAGTGACCAATACATTCGGGGACCGGCATTCCTATCTGTGCCACCGCGACGATCTCGCGCAGATTGGCCCGCGCGATACGCTGGAGGCGCAGAAAGTTTTCCACGTCTCGCCCTTCCAGAAGATCGCGGGAAGGTATCGGTTTCGATTCGATATCTCTGACCACCATGTCGATATTCTGATCGAACATCGGCGGGGGGACGATGGTGTCGTTGCGACCCTCACGGGTGACAGGCGGCCTCTGACGAACCGCTCGATCCTGGCCGCCTGTCTGCGGCGGCCGTTTGGGTCCCGGCGGGTTCTGGCACTCATCCATTGGCAAGCGCTCAAGCTTTGGTGGAAAGGCGCGCGCTACCGGCCCAGGCCGGAGCCGCCGCTGGAGGAGATCTCAAGGTGAGAGCAGCTTTGGCGGAGCGGCTTCCGGCCTATACGCTCTTTGCGGCGATCCTCTCGGGCGCCGCTTTGCCGATTTATATCTACGCGCCGCGCTACTATGCCGACACCTATGGCGTGAGCCTGACGCTTCTCGGGGCGGTCCTGTTTGGCCTGCGCCTGCTGGACGTGGTGCAGGATCCCTTCCTCGGCTGGATCAGCGAACGTCTGCAGCGAGGGCGCGCTTTGGTGCTGACGCTTGGGGCGACGATCCTCGCCGCGTCCATGGTCGGCCTTTTTGCAATCGCGCCGCCCATCCCGCCGGTCTGGTGGTTCGGACTGACGATTACAGGGCTCTTTTCCGCATTCAGCTTCCTCAATATCAGCTTCTATGCCCAGGGCGTCGCCAAGGCGGGCCCCGGTCAGAACGGCCACATCCGGCTTGCAGCATGGCGGGAAACGGGCGCGCTTCTGGGCGTCTGCGCCGCCGCGGTCGCGCCGACGCTGCTGACCGGAGCGGTTGGCGCGCCCTATTCGGTCTTCGCGTTTTCCTTCGCGGCCGTCGTCGGATTGGCTGCCGTCAGCATGTGGCCCGAATGGCGTCCACCCCCATCGGTTAACGCAAGCCCGATCAGTGAGATCCTGCGCGACCCGATCGCAAAGCGCCTGCTGCTCCTTGCGCTAGTCAACGCGACACCGCTTGCCGTCGCCTCCACGGTCTTCCTCTTCTATGTCGAAAGCAGGCTGCAGGCACCCGGCTGGGAAGGACCGCTTCTGGTGATCTTCTTCTTTGCCGCCGCCGCTTCCGCACCGGGATGGAGCGCCCTGGCCCGGCGCTACGGCGAAAAGCGCGTGTTGCTGTCGGCAATGATGATTGCGGCCGTGTCGTTTACGGCGACGCTCTTTCTCGGCGCGGGTGATGCGCCGCTCTTCGCCGTCATCTGTGTGATTTCCGGCGCGACCATCGGCGCCGACCTGGTTCTGTTGCCCGCAATGTTCGCCAAACGAATGGCAAAGATTTCTCCCAATGGCGGACAGGGCTTCGGGCTGTGGTCACTTGTGTCTAAATTCACACTCGCTTTCGCGGCTGCGACACTTTTACCCCTTCTAGAATGGTCCGGTTTCCAGACCGGCGCGAATAACCCTCAGAGTGCATTGGTTATGTTGACCGTGCTGTATGCGGCGGTGCCGATTGCCCTGAAGTTCGTGGCAATCGCGTTGCTTGCGCTTATGAGCTTTGAGGAGGTCGAGACATGATGCTGGCTGCCGTTCTGATCGGGATCGCCCTGATGATCGCCGCTGTTTTTGCCAAGGGGCGCTATGCGTCGTTCTGGGCGCAGACGCCTGAAGACTATGCGGGCAACGAGCCCTATTTCGACATCCGCGAGCGTCTGAATGGGCCGATCCAGTGCGAGGGCGTGATCTACGGACCGTTCGGGCGCGTCACCTCGCGCTTCGTCGCCGATTTCGACGCAAGCTGGCAGGGCAATGTCGGAACCATGACCGAGAGCTTCCGTTATGATTCTGGGTCTCGTCAGGAACGCGAGTGGACCCTGACGCTCGGCAACGACGGGGCGATCAAGGCCACCGCACCGGATGTGGTCGGAACCGGAACCGGGATGCAGAAAGGGTGTGCCGTTCTTCTCAACTACCGCATCAAGCTTGATGAGGATGCGGGGGGTCACGTGCTTGATACAACCGACTGGATGTATCTGACGGAGAACGGCACGATCATGAATCGCAGCCAGTTCAGGAAGTTTGGAATCAAGGTGGCCGAGTTGGTCGCGACGATGCGGCCCCGGCAGGAGGCCGCCTGAAGATGAAGGGATGTCTCGGTGCGGAACTGGCAAGGCAAGCGGTATTGGTTGATCGGCGCGAGTGAGGGGTTAGGTCGGGAGCTTGCCTTTTGTCTGAGCCGCGCGGGGACGGAGGTGATCGTCTCTGCCCGGTCCGAGGATCGCCTGAAGGAACTGGTCGAGGAACTGCCGGGGAAGGCATCCTACGAAGTGGTCGACGTGAGCGATCGCGCGCAGGTGGAAGAGGTCGCGGGCCGGATCGGTGATCTCGACGGGATGGTCTACCTCGCCGGCGCTTACTGGCCGATGAAGGCGGGGGAATGGGACAACGAAAAGGCAGAGCTGATGGCCGAGGTGAACTATCTCGGCGCGTCGCGCTGCGTTGGCGCGGTGATCCATCCGATGATGAACCGCGGCACGGGGCACATCGTTCTGACCGGGTCGTTGTCGGGCTTTCGAGGGCTTCCGGGCGCGATCGGCTACTCTGCCTCGAAGGCCGGTCTCATGGCTTTGGCTGAGTCGATGTATGCGGACCTGCGCAACACGGATATCCAAGTGCAGGTCGCCAATCCGGGCTTCATCAAGACGCGCCTGACCGAGCAGAACGATTTCTCCATGCCCTTCATCATGGAGCCGGAAGAGGCTGCCCGCGAGATGTTCGAATTTATGGGCGATGAGGAAGCGTTCAAGAAGAGCTTCCCGTTTCTCTTCTCGCTTCTTTTCCGGGGTGGTCAGTTTCTGCCAGACTGGCTCTACTACCGCATGTTCCCGCCGCGCGACTGAGTTTGCTCTGGATCAAGCGCCGGTGTTTCTTTCGTGGTAGAATGCGTTTCGAGCATTGAAGGAGGCACCGCTTTGGACCCTGAGCTGGACATCACCGTCGACAAGATCGCCGAGGTCATCATCCTGGCCCGAGAGCTTGATCGGGCCGAGCCCGAGTTCAATGCCTTCGTCGGTGGGCTGACGGAAGAAGAACAAGCCAGCCTTGTCGCTGTCATGTGGATCGGGCGGGAAAGTTATGACGCGGACGAGTTGGAAGAAGCCAAGAAAATGGCGGTGCAGGAAGCAAGCACGCCGACGGTCGATTACCTGAAAGGCACGCCGCATCTGGCGGATCACCTGGAAAACGGGCTGGACGCGCTCGGGATCTCGGCAGGGGCCGAGGAAGACGAGATTATCCGGCCTTAGTGGCGTGCTCTTCGTAGAGCGTTGCCGCGTGGGGCCAGGCAGGATGTGTTTCGAAATCCAGAAGCAGCGGCAGGAGTTGCTCAGCGAAGTCCTCGGATGAGTCTCGCGGGAGCAGGGACGGAAGGTTGTCGACAGCCATGATGTCGAGCGGAGGGGCATCGTGGACACGGATTGTCGGATTTTTCCAGTTCGTGGCGCGGTCGTAGAGCGGGACAGGATTGTAGTCACTTCCCGGATCGCAAGCGATATCGCCGATCACGCTGAGGCGGCGCTGCGCGGTCAGCGCCGATTGACTGACGAAAACTGGCGTATTCGGGCCAGCCAGTACGCAGTTCAAGAAGATATCGTGGGCGAGTATTTCCGGGAACGGCCCGCCTGTTGCAGTCTCTTCCATATCCCAAGCGGTCACGGCGACGCCGAGGGCGGTGCAGAGATCGCGCGCGCCAGTGCCCACCCGGCCCTTTGCGCCGATGACAATGGCGGTGGGACGTGTGCCGCCAAGATCGATCATCCGTGTCTGAAGGTCCGCAAGCAGTGGGTTCGCGCCGTCCCAGGTCGAAAGCGACGACATCGGTTTGCCGGTTTGTTGGGCTGTCCAGGCGATGAGCGAGACCGCAGCACCGACATAACCTGCCCAATAGCCGAATGCGGCCAGACGGCGGCCATGGTCGTCGGTGAGGTATTCGAGATCCAACAGCGTGCCGCCGCCGCGCTTGAACCGGGCGAGCAGCTGCGGCCCGTCTGGCTGACCTTTATAGGCGTGGCCGAACATGATGTGACGATGGCGCAGGTCTGGGCCGTGCGGGTCAAGCTCCTTCAGGCCGAGAATGACCGCATCGACGGGCGCTTCCGGCCAACTATCTTGAGGGGCAATCGTACACCCCGCTGCGCCGTAGTCGGAATCGGGGACGATCCGGTGAGGGCTCCGCTCCACAATCACGGAATGTCCGGCAGCCAAGAGCTTCGCCGCACCCTCCGGCATCAGCGGCGTGCGCTCTTCGTTGGCGCGCTGTTCGGCGCGAAGCCAGAAGTGGGTCATTGTCGCGCTCCTGTCGTTCGGGCTTTCCCCGGCCTATGCCTTGCGGCACGATAAGGGAAGCTGTGCCGCGTTTTGTCGATGGCGCGTCGCGGGGGCGGTTTCAGAATGCCGCCAAGGGTGATCTGGTCGCTCTGAGTTCTGCCGCAGGAGAGATGATGGCCGACACAATCCGCTTCACGCTTGATGGCCAGCCCGCCGAGGCCGCGCCGGGCGAGACGATCTGGCAGGTCGCCAAGCGGAAGGGGACGCTGATCCCGCATCTCTGCCATCGCGATGCGCCGGGGTACCGCCCCGACGGCAATTGCCGGGCCTGCATGGTTGGCGTTGAAGGGGAGCGGGTTCTGGTCGCCTCCTGCATCCGGACGCCAAGCGAGGGGATGGTCGTCACGACTGATGGCGCGCGGGAGGTCGCGGCGCGTCGGATGGTGATGGAACTGCTCGCGGCTGATCAGCCGCGGGAAGCGCATGACCGGTCGTCGCACCTGCACGATATGGCTGTGGCGCAGGGCGTGGAAGAAAGCCGGTTTCCGGCAATGGAACCGGAGGCGGTGCCGCTGCTGGATGACAGCCACGTTGCGATGGCGGTCAACCTCGATGCGTGCATCCAGTGCGGCCTTTGCGTGCGGGCGTGCCGGGAGGTTCAAGTCAACGACGTGATCGGGATGGCCGGGCGGGGGCATCAGGCCTTTCCGGTTTTCGATCAGGATGATCCCATGGGGGCGAGCACTTGCGTTGCCTGTGGGGAGTGCGTCTCGGCCTGCCCAACGGGCGCCCTGATGCCTCGCGGTGCGATCCCGGACAGCGCGGATGTGGATCGGGAAGTGGACTCCGTCTGCCCCTATTGCGGTGTGGGATGCCAGCTGACCTTCAAGGTCAAGGACGACAAGATCGCTTGGGTCGAAGGCGCGGAGGGGCCTGCGAACGAGAACCGGCTTTGCGTCAAGGGGCGGTTCGGCTTCGACTACATCCACCATCCGCATCGCCTGACGGTACCGCTGATCCGGAAAGGGGGTGCGCCAAAGGGGATGAATGTCGATCCTGGTGACTGGTCTACGCATTTCCGGGAGGCCAGTTGGGATGAGGCTTTGGACGCCGCGGCCAATGGCCTGAAGGGCCGTGGGCGCGAGGCGGCGGGCTTTGGATCAGCCAAGTGTTCGAACGAAGAGGCTTATCTCTTCCAGAAGCTGATCCGGCAGGGCTTCGGGCACAACAATGTCGATCACTGCACGCGGCTTTGCCATGCCTCCTCGGTCGCGGCTCTGCTTGAGAACATCGGCTCGGGCGCCGTCACCGCGACGTTCAACGAGATCGAAAATGCCGACGTCGCCATGGTCATCGGCGCCAACCCGACCGAGAACCATCCGGTTGCTGCGACCTATTTCAAGCAGTTCGCCAAGCGCGGTGGGCAGCTGATCGTCATGGACCCGCGGGCCCAAGGGCTCAAGCGCCACGCCTCGCACATGCTTCAGTTCAAGCCAGGCGGCGATGTCGCGATGCTGAACGCGATCATGCACGTGATCGTTGATGAAGAGCTCTACGACCGGCAGTACATCGCCGCGATGACTGAGAATTGGGACGCGATGAAGGCGCATCTCGAGGATTTCCCGCCGGAGAAGATGGCGGAGCATTGCGGGATCCCGGCGGAGATGCTCCGCGACGTGGCGCGTGTCTGGGCAGGCGCCAAGGCTGGCATGATCTTCTGGGGCATGGGCGTCAGCCAGCATGTCCACGGGACGGACAACTCGCGCTGCCTGATCTCGCTGGCGCTGATGTGCGGGCATGTGGGGCGGCCGGGAACCGGGCTGCATCCGCTGCGGGGGCAGAACAACGTGCAGGGTGCCTCTGACGCCGGGCTGATCCCGATGTTCCTGCCGGATTACCGGAGTGTGACAGACGACGGCGTCCGCTCGGCCTTCGAGGAGATCTGGGGGACCGGCGGGATCGGCGCCGAGAAGGGGCTGACAGTCGTCGAGATCATGGACGCGATTCATGCGAGCGATATCCGGGCGATGTACATCCTGGGCGAGAACCCGGCGATGAGCGATCCGGATGTGGATCACGCGCGGGACGCGCTGGGCAAGCTCGACCATCTGGTTGTGCAGGACATCTTCCTGACCGAGACGGCGATGTTCGCCGATGTGATCCTGCCCGCGGCCGCGTGGCCCGAGAAGACTGGGACTGTGACAAATACCAACCGGCAGGTGCAGATGGGGCGGCCCGCAGTTCCAGCCCCCGGAGAGGCGCGCGAGGATTGGTGGATCACGACCCAGATTGCTCGACGGCTGGGCCTGGGGTGGTCTTATGAGCACCCGCGCGAGGTTTTTACCGAGATGAAGAAAGGCATGGCCAGCCTCGATAACATCACCTGGGAGCGGCTTGAGGGCGAGGCCGTAACCTATCCGTCAAGCGGCCCGGAGGATCCTGGCGCAGCGATCGTTTTCTCTGACGCGTTCCCACGGCCCGAGGGGCGGGCGCGGTTCACACCGGCCTCGATCTTGCCGCCGGACGAGGTGCCGGATGCGGAGTATCCGATGGTCCTCATCACCGGGCGGCAGCTTGAGCACTGGCATACCGGCGCGATGACCCGGCGATCTTCGGCGCTGGATGCGTTGGAGCCGGAGGCGAATTGCGCGCTTCATCCACGGACGCTTCACCGGCTCGGTGTTGCCGCTGGCGAGATGGTGCGGCTTTCGACCCGGCGCGGAACGGTGGACGTTATGGCGCGCGCCGACCGGGCCGTGGCGGAAGACACGGTGTTTCTGCCGTTCGCCTATGTCGAGGCTGCAGCGAACTTGCTGACCAACCCCGCGCTCGACCCGTACGGCAAGATCCCGGAGTTCAAGTTTTCGGCTGTCCGTGTGGAAGCGTCCCGAAAGGTCGCTGCAGAGTAAGGAATTTACGCTGCAGGCCTGCTTGCCGCAATAAATTGAACGCTTGTTCAAAAAACTCGTTGACCGGACGTTCCGTTTCTTCAAAGTTATGAGAACCGGGAGGGGATCCCGGAATCGTCGGCATCAAGACTGACGGGGAGGACATCTCTGGTGAACGACGCGAAAGCGCCTGACGGGCATCCGGTGTCTATTCCTGGGCTGTTGGCCCGGAATGTCGCCCAGCATGGCAGCAAGGCCGCCTACAGGGAGAAAGAGTTCGGGATCTGGCAATCCTGGACCTGGGCAGAGGCCGCGGACGAGATCGAAGCGTTCGCTTTGGGGCTTGCCGAACTTGGCGTGGCGCCTGGCGACTACGTCGCAATCCTTGGGCGAAACCGCCCGTATCTCTACTGGGCCATGGTTGCTGTTCAGATGAACGGGGCTGTTCCTGTCCCGCTTTATCAGGACGCGGCTGCGGAAGAGGTCGCCTACGCGCTCGACCATTGCGGGGCGACCTACGTCATTTGCGGCGATCAAGAGCAAGTCGATAAGATCATCGACGTTCAGAACGAAGAGCATGGTCTGGAGAAGATCATTTACCTCGACCCGCGGGGCTTGCGAAAATACGATCACACACATCTCTCATCTTACGTTGACGTCCAGAAATCCGGGCGGGCTGCGGATGACGCCGCCCGTACTCAGTTGAGGCAGCGACGCGAGGCGCTCGCCTACGATGACACCTGCGTCATGCTCTATACCTCGGGCACGACGGGGCGGCCGAAAGGTGTCGTTCTGTCAAACCGCAACATTATCGAGACATCGAAGGCTTCCTCGGAGTTTGACCATCTAAAGCCGGGAGACGAGATCCTGGCCTATCTGCCGATGGCCTGGGTCGGGGATTTCATCTTCTCAATCGGGCAGGCCTATTGGACCGGCTTCTGCGTGAACTGCCCGGAGAGCGAGAGTACGATGATGACCGATCTGCGGGAGATCGGGCCGACATACTACTTCGCGCCGCCGCGGATTTTTGAGACGCAGCTGACGACTGTCATGATCCGGATGGAGGATGCGGGGCGTCTCAAGCGAAGGATGTTCGACTATTTCATGAAGGTCGCCCGCCGGGTGGGGCCTGCCATTCTGGACGGGCGGAAGGTCGGCACCGGGGACCGGTTGCTCTACAGCTTGGGCAATCTGCTGGTTTATGGGCCGCTCAAGAACACGCTCGGGCTCAGCCGGATCCGCGTGGGCTATACTGCGGGAGAGGCGATCGGGCCGGAGATTTTTGATTTCTACCGCGCGCTGGGAATCAACCTGAAACAGCTCTACGGGCAGACTGAGGCGTCGGTCTTCATTACCCAGCAGCCGGACGGGGAAGTGCGGTCGGATACGGTCGGCGTTCCGTCTCCGGGCGTCGAGCTTCGTATCGACGAGAATGGGGAGGTCTTCTACCGTTCGCCCGGCGTCTTTGTGGAGTATTTCAAGAACCCTGACAGCACGGCGGATACGAAGGATCCCGAGGGCTGGGTCGCGACGGGCGATGCCGGGTTCATCGAGGAGGAAAGCGGCCATCTGCGGATCATCGACCGCGCGAAGGATGTGGGGAAGATGGCGGGCGGATCGCTCTTTGCGCCGAAATACATGGAGAACAAGCTGAAATTCTTCCCCAATATCCTTGAGGCGGTGGTGTTCGGGGCAGGGCGCGACATGTGCTGCGCCTTCATCAATATCGACCTGACGGCCGTCGGGAATTGGGCTGAGCGGAACAATATCGCCTATGCGAGCTATCAGGAATTGTCGCAGCATCCCAAGGTGCTGGAGATCATCCAGGGACATGTAGAAGAGGTGAACCGGTCAGTCGCCGAGGACGAGATGCTGTCTGGCTGCCAGGTGCATCGGTTCCTCGTCCTGCATAAGGAGCTCGACGCGGATGATGGAGAGTTGACGCGGACCCGGAAAGTCCGTCGGAAAATCATTGGTGAGAAATTCGCTGACCTGATCGACGCGCTCTACGGCGGGAAGGATGAGATCTACACCGAGACGGAAGTGACTTACGAGGACGGGCGCAAGGGGAAGATCAAGGCGACGCTGGAAATCCGCGATGCCGCAGTCGTTCCGGTGAAGACAAAGGTGCTGGAGGCCGCGGAATGATGGTCGGACGCTCCCGCTGCGCGGATCGCCCCGCCCACCATCCCGCGGGCGCTGCGCCATGAAGGACAGCGTCGAACCTTACGTCACTCCTGACGGGCGCACCATCGGCGGCGTCATGATGGAGATGCGCAACATCACCCTGCGCTTCGGCGGGGTGGAGGCGATTAAGGATATCTCCTTCGACATCCGTCAGGGAGAGATACGGGCGATTATCGGGCCCAACGGCGCAGGTAAGTCGTCGATGCTGAACGTGATTTCCGGCTTCTACAATCCCCAGGAGGGAGAGGTCTGGTTCCGCGGCGAGAAGCGCCCGCCGATGAAGCCCTATCAGGTCGCACGACAGGGCGTGGCACGGACGTTCCAGAACATCGCTTTGTTTAATGGGATGAGCGTGCTGGACAACGTCATGACCGGGCGGTTGAGGCACATGAAGGCTGGCCTTTGGTCGCAGGCGCTTTGGAAAGGCCGGGCGGAGCGGGAAGAGGTCGAGAACCGCGAGGCCGTCGAGAAAATCATCGACTTCTTGGAGATCCAGTCGATCCGCAAGACGCCGGTGGGGCGGTTGCCTTATGGGCTTAAGAAACGGGTCGAACTGGCTCGTGCGTTGGCGGCGGGACCAGAGCTTCTTCTGCTCGACGAACCAATGGCGGGCATGAACGTCGAAGAGAAAGAGGATATGAGCCGCTTCATCCTCGACGTGAATGATGAGTTCGGCACGACGATCGCCCTGATCGAGCACGATATGGGCGTGGTTATGGATTTGTCGGACCGCGTCGTCGTCATGGATTACGGGCGCAAGATCGGGGACGGGACGCCCGACGAGGTGCGCAACAATCCCGATGTCATCGATGCCTATCTCGGGGTGGCCCATGATTAGGCCCGGGGCGGTCATTCGACAGCTCTATCACCGCGGCTGGGCCGTTGCGTCCGCATTGGCGTTTTCGGTTGCAAGTTCTGGCGCCGCCGCGGCGCAAGATGTTGCCCGCGCCGAAGCATCCCGCATGCTGATGGACCGCTGTGTGATGGCGTTGATAGAGGGAGACGCGCCGCGCAAGAACGGTTTGTCCCGCCTACGCGGCCCTGCCGAGCGTCAGCACCTGCTGGGGCAAGGCGGTCAGGCCTATCGCGGATTTTCCGACAGGAACACCTTTGTCCTGCCCGTGAGGGATGCGGCGTGTGGGCTCAATATGCGATCTCAGACGCCGGAGGAGATGGACCTGTTTCTCAGCACGCTTTTCGCTGCGGAAGATGCGCCGCTCCTGCCGGGCCGTCGTCAGGATCGGGAGGCGTTGCTCACCCGGTATTTCGGGGGCGTCAGCAGCGCGGGCACGTTGATCGAGCTGCGGGTCACTCATTTCGTGGGCCAGGAGTTCACTACCTACCGCGTTAGCGAAAGGGATCTCGGATGATCAACACTCCGACGAAGATCCCTGCACGGCCTGAACAAGTAAGGAGGGCGCGCTGATGGATCAGTTCTATTACGGCATCGAGGTCGTTCTGAACGGGCTGATGGCTGGCGTTCTCTATGCGCTGGTCGCGCTGGGATTCGTGCTGATCTACAAGGCGTCCGGCATATTCAACTATGCCCAAGGTGTAATGGCCCTCTTCGCGGCCTTGACGCTTGTCGGGATCATGAATGGGCAGATCCCGTTCGCGCATCTCATCAATGCGATATTCGGGACCGATCTGCACTATTTCGGGTGGGAGGTTCCGGCGCTTCTGGCGATCCTTCTGACCGTTGGTGTCATGGTGCTGTTCGCGATCGCCGTGCAGCGCTTCATCTTCCGGCATCTCGTCGGGCAGGAGCCGATCATTCTGTTCATGGCGACGATTGGGCTGGCGTATTTCCTGGAAGGGGTCGGCGACCTGATGTGGGGATCCGAGATCAAGACGCTCGACGTCGGGATTCCGCAGGGTGGATCGTTCTGGATCGAGGATATGACGGCTGGGCTTGGATCGGACGATTTCTTCGGCTTCTTCATCGATAAGCTGGATATCGTGGCGGCCATTGTCGCCATCGTTCTGGTCGCGGCACTCGTCGCCTTTTCCCAGTATACCAAGCAGGGGCGCGCCTTACGGGCTGTGGCGGACGACCATCAGGCGGCTTTGTCCGTTGGCATCTCGCTCAACTACATCTGGATTCTCGTCTGGTCGATTGCAGGGTTCGTGGCGCTTGTGGCCGGGATCATGTGGGGGGCCAAATCAGGGGTGCAGTTCTCGCTGTCGCTGATCGCCCTGAAGGCGCTGCCTGTCCTGATGCTGGGCGGCTTCACCTCGATCCCCGGCGCGATCGTCGGCGGGTTGATTATCGGGGTTGGTGAGAAGCTGTTCGAGTTCCTGATCGGGGCGCCCTATCTGGGCGGCGCGACCGAGAACTGGTTCGCCTATGTGCTTGCGCTGATTTTTCTGGTGTTCCGGCCGCAGGGGCTGTTCGGGGAGCGAATCATTGAACGGGTGTGATGCGGCAGTTGCGAGCGCTTGCGTGTCGCTGCGCGCCACGGCACCCGCCCGCCCGGCCGCGCTGTGCCTCCGGCGGAAGTATTTCGGGCGAGATGAGGATGGGGGAGGCACATGCTGTCGCGTCTTCTGAGCCTTTCTGGGCTGCTGTTGATCGTTGTCCTTGTCGTGCTGTTGCTCGGCGGATCGTCTTGGGTCTGGCGAGAGGTTGCGCCATCTGGGCGGGAGCTGATCTGGCGGAGCGTCACCGGTTTTGTCGCGGTGGCCATGGTGTGTTTTCTCGCTGCCGCGCGGATTGGGAGGCAGCGATGAGATCAGAGCGGACGGTGGCCGTGAGACAGAAAGGCGGAGGATGCGATGCTCTATCGTGAAGCGGGCGATTTCAAGACATCCTATGCGGCGGACAATCAGACATTTCCGATTGCGTTCGACCGGTACCGATACTGGGTGGTGCTTGCCGTTGCCTTCCTGGTCATCCCGTTCTTTGTCGATGATTACTGGGCGAAGTCGATCTTCGGACCCTTTTTCGTCTTCGCGATTGCGGCGATTGGTCTGAACATCCTGACGGGGTTCTGCGGGCAGGTCTCGCTTGGGACCGGGGCGTTCATGGCCGTGGGCGCCTATGCCGCCTACAAGCTGATGACAGCGTTTCCCGATGTTTCAATTATCATTCATATTATCCTGGCCGGCGGTGTGACGGCCGCGGTCGGCATCCTCTTCGGGTTACCATCCTTGAGGATCAAGGGGTTCTACCTTGCCGTTGCGACGCTGGCGGCGCAGTTCTTCCTCATCTGGCTCTTCAACCGGGTGCCGTGGTTCTACAACTATTCGGCGTCTGGGCAGATCACCGTGCCGGACCGTTCGTTCGCCGGGATCCAGGTGACGGGGGCGGAGACCGAGCCGTGGGTGCTCTACTTGGTCTGCCTGAGCTTCCTGACCCTTTCGGCTATCGTGGCGCGTAACCTGACCCGCGGGATGTTGGGGCGGACTTGGATGGCGATCCGGGACATGGACATCGCAGCCGAGATCATCGGGGTGAACCCGCTCAGAGCGAAGCTGTCCGCCTTCGGCGTCTCGTCCTTCTTTGTCGGGATCGCGGGGGCGCTGTTCTTCGCGGTTCTCCGAGGATCGGTGGAACCTGGGGATGCCTTCGGGATCCAGACATCGTTTCTGGTTCTCTTCATGATCATCATCGGCGGGCTGGGATCGATCTTCGGCTCTTTTGCCGGGGCCGCTTTCATGGTGCTGCTGCCGGTGGCGCTGAAGGTGATCGGTGTCGACTGGCTGGGCTTTCCCACCGATACCGTCGCGCATTTCCAGCTGGTGATTGTGGGTGGACTGATCATGATCTTCCTGATCGCGGAGCCGCACGGGTTGGCGCAGCTCTGGCGGTTAGCGAAGGAGAAGTTGAGGTTGTGGCCCTTCCCTTACTGAGGGCGGGGTATCGAATGTCCTGCGGGGGCACCCAAGGGATAGACGCCCCGCCGACGGCGGGCGCATCGGGAAAGGGAGGTATGGACCGATGAAAAGACTGACGGCGGCATTTCTTGCGGGGACGCTCTTAGCGGGACCCGTAGCAGCTGATCTGGTGATTCCGGATCTGAGCTATCGCACAGGGCCTTACGCGGCGGGGGGTATTCCCTTTTCTGATGGCTACCAGGACTACTTCACGCTGCTGAACCAGCGGGATGGCGGGATTGGGGATGTACCGGTCCGGGTGATCGAGTGCGAGACGGGCTATAACACCGAGAAGGGCGTCGAATGCTACGAGTCGACCAAGGGTGAGGGGGCGCTTGTCTATCAGCCCCTGTCGACCGGGATCACCTACCAGCTGATCCCCAAGGCTCAGGCAGACGGCATCCCGCTTCACACGATGGGTTATGGCCGGACCTCGGCGGCCAATGGCGAGGTGTTCCGGAACGTCTTCAACTACCCGGCCAATTACTGGGACGCTGCGTCTGTTGCGGTGAACTACCTTCTGGAAGAGAATGGTGGGTCGCTTGAAGGTCAGACGATCGCGCTCGTTTACCATAACTCGGCTTACGGAAAGGAACCGATCCGAACGCTCGAAGAGCTGTCGGCCAAGCATGGGTTCGAGTTCACCCAGCTCGCCGTCGACCATCCAGGGCAGGAGCAGAAATCGCAATGGCTCCAGATCCGGCGGGAGCGCCCTGACTACGTGCTGATGTGGGGCTGGGGCGTGATGAACCAGGTCGCCATCCAGGAAGCTGCCAATATCCGCTTCCCGATGGAAAACTTCATCGGAAACTGGTGGGCTGGGGCCGAACATGATGTGCGCCCTGCCGGTGCCGCGGCTGATGGTTACAAGTCCCTCAACATGAACGCTGTTGAAGACATGCCCGTCTTTGCGGAGATCCAAGAACATGTGATCGACGCAGGGCTTGCAGCTGGCGATGGCTCCAACCTCGGCTCCGTACTCTACACCCGGGGGATGTATGCCGCGATGCTGGCTGCCGAGGCGATCCGAACCGCGCAGGACATGCATGGAGAGGCAGACATCACGCCCGCGATGATGCGCGACGGGATGGAAGCGCTCGCCATTACGAACGCGCGGATGGAAGAGCTTGGGATGCCGGGGATTGGGCCTGAATTCTCGGTGTCTTGCCAGGATCATGGCGGTTCCGGCAAAGGTCTCGTCCAGCAGTGGGATGCAGATGCGGAAAACTGGGTCGTGCTGACCGATTTCATTGAGCCTGACGAAGAGGTCATCGCGCCGCTGGTCGAAGCAGATTCAATGTCCTTCGCGGAAGAAAACGGCATCACGCCAGGCTGCGAATGAGATAGGCGCCCGCCGGTTCGACAGGACCGGCGGGCCCACATGACCGGGAGGCACGCATGTTGGATCAGATTTCGGCAGCAGAAGGGCGGGAGGTAGATAACCGCGATGCCTTGCTGGAGGTCAACAATATCGAGGTGATCTATAATCACGTCATCCTCGTCCTGAAAGGCGTTTCGCTGACCGTGAAGCAGGGCGGGATTACAGCGCTCCTCGGCGGCAACGGGGCCGGAAAGACCACAACGCTGAAAGCCGTTTCAAACCTGCTGCATTCCGAACGCGGCGAAGTCACCAAGGGGTCGATCCTTTATCGCGGGGAACGGGTGCAGGACCTTTCTCCCTCCGATCTGGTCGAGCGGGGGGTTGTGCAGGTGATGGAGGGGCGCCATTGCTTCGAGCATCTGACGATCGAGGAAAACCTGCTGACCGGCGCCTATACCCGCAAGGACGGGGCAGCGGCGGTCAAGCGCGACCTCGACATGGTCTATGGCTACTTCCCGCGGCTGAAGGAGCGGCGATCCAGTCAGGCGGGATATACGTCCGGCGGTGAGCAGCAGATGTGCGCCATCGGTCGCGCGCTGATGTCCCGACCCGAGACGATCCTGCTGGATGAGCCGTCGATGGGGCTTGCCCCGCAGCTGGTCGAAGAAATCTTCGGGATCGTCAAAAGCCTGAACGACAACGAAGGCGTCTCGTTCCTTCTGGCTGAGCAGAATACAAACGTGGCGCTCCGCTTTGCCCATTACGGCTACATCTTGGAAAGCGGCCGGGTCGTGATGGACGGACCCGCTGCGGATTTGCGCGAAAACCCGGACGTGAAGGAATTCTACCTCGGCATGGGTGACGAGGGACGGAAGTCCTTCCGGGACGTCCGCAGCTATCGTCGGCGCAAACGCTGGCTGAGCTGAGCGTTCGGAACCCAGCGTCGCGGCCAGGCTTTTCCCTTCGGGATATGTAGCCTGAGTTTATGAACCTGTGGCTTCGTTCCGGCTATTGGGATCGGACTGATATTGGATAACGGATAGCGAGGCGCCAACAGTGGATCCTGCCTCCGGAAAGATGGGTGTGAT
Source organism: Aestuariibius violaceus (assembly GCF_040779325.2). Lineage (NCBI taxonomy): Bacteria > Pseudomonadati > Pseudomonadota > Alphaproteobacteria > Rhodobacterales > Paracoccaceae > Aestuariibius > Aestuariibius violaceus. The sequence goes on along the minus strand of NZ_JBFONT020000001.1, from coordinate 412,784 downwards.
GAGCCAGTTTTATGACGCTTTCGAAACGCGGGATCGGGCCGCGCGCGAGGCATGGATCGACGCACAATTGCCAGGTCAGATCGCGCGCGCGAAGGGTCTGGCCGGGTATGCCGGGGCGTTTGCAGATATCGATGCCGGACAGATCACGACGCGCGAAGCATTGGTGCGGCTGCCGGTTCTGCGAAAGTCTGATCTTGCGACGGCTCAAGGCGCGGGCAAACCGCTTGGCGGGTTCACGGCCGACGGATTGTCGGGTTTCGCTCACGTCTTCCAGTCGCCCGGGCCGATCTATGAACCCGGGCAGGTCAGTCAGGATTGGTGGCGCTTTGGCCGGTTCCTCCATGCCTGCGGGATCGGCGCGGATGATATCGTTCAGAATTGTTTTTCCTATCACCTGACGCCAGCGGGACTGATGTTCGAAAGCGGCGCGCGGGCTGTCGGTGCGACGGTCCTGCCGGCCGGGACGGGGCAGACCGCGCTGCAGGCCCGCGCCGCGCATGATGTGGGGGTCACTGCCTATGCGGGGACGCCCGACTACCTCAAGGTGATCCTGACCCAAGCGGATGAGGACGGTTTGGGCCTGAAGATCCGCAAGGCGGCGGTTTCGGGTGGCGCGCTGTTTCCGTCCCTTCGGGACTTCTATGCGGAGCGCGGCATTACCTGCCTGCAATGCTACGCCACCGCCGATCTGGGCCATATCGCCTATGAGACACAGGCCGGCGAGGGGCTGATCGTCGATGAAGGCGTGCTGGTTGAGATCGTCACGCCCGGTACGGGCACGCCAGTTGCGGACGGCGAGGTTGGCGAGGTCGTCGTGACGACCTTCAACACCGATTATCCGCTGATCCGTTTTGCGACAGGGGATCTGAGCGCCGTGCTCGAGGGCGAAAGCCCCTGCGGGCGGACCAATATGCGCATAAAGGGTTGGATGGGCCGGGCCGACCAGACGACGAAAATCAAGGGCATGTTCGTGCGCCCGGAACAGGTGGCGGACCTTGTCGGCCGCCTTGATGGGGTGGAGCGCGCGCGCGTTGTGGCAGACCGGGCCGGGGATGCGGACATGATGACCGTCCACATCGAGGGCCGGCAGATTGACATGGCGACGGCAGAGCAGGCCGTTCGGGATGTCCTGAAACTTCAAGGTAAGATCGAGATCGTGGAGCCTGGGGGGCTGCCTCGCGACGGGATCGTCATCGAGGACAAACGGGTTTACGAAACATGATGTTTGAAAAGTTCAAGCCGCTCTCCCTTGTTACAGCGGCTCTGATGGCCGGTAGCGCGCTTCCTGCGCTTGCCGATGATGCGGCATTGATGATCGGGACGGTCAACTACGACAATTTCCCGCGGATGCGCGGCAGCGACCGGGTGACGCGCGCAGTCGGCACCTTCGAGGATGCGGGTTTTCGGGTTTTCGACGGACAGAATGTTCCATTATCCGAGCTGGAAGAGGCGATCGCGGCCTTTGTCGAAGAGGTCCAGGATGGCGGGCGGGTCGTTGTCGCCTTGGCGGGTCAGTTCGTGACGGATCGGGATCGCACCTGGTATGTCGGTCAGGAGGCCGAGATGCCCGCACACTACCTTGACCTTGGGCGCAACGCGCTCTCGATCGAAAGCATTCTGCGCCTTCTTGGTGAGGCCGATGGGCCCGCGCTCCTGGCTCTTGGGCTGTCCGGGACACGCCATCGCCTGCCGGGCGACATTGACCAGGGCCTGGGGCCGATCGACGTGCCAGACGGCGTTACGGCCATTACGGGCGAGCCGACCGATATCGGCAACTTCCTTCGTTTGCGTGCGGCGCGCCCGGGGGAGGATCTGGTTGCAGCCGTCAAGCGGGACCGGGATATTACGTTTCTCGGGGACGCGCCCGAGGCTTTCATCCTCGTCCCGAAGGAGGACGAACCGAGGATCATCCCGCCGGAAGACAGGGATATCGACCCTGAGGTTCGGGAGCGTCTCTTGTGGGAGCGCGCGCGCGACGAGGACAGTGTCGGGGCCTACCGCGACTACCTCGAAGCGTATCCCCGCGGCCGCTACGCGACCCAGGCGCGGATCGAGATCGACCGGATACTCTCCGAACCCGACCGCCGGGCGCGTCTGGATGAGGAGGCGTTGGCGCTGAACCGGGATCAGCGGCGGCAGATTCAGCGGGATCTTGTCATCCTCGATTACAACACCCGCGGGATCGACGGGATCTTCGGACCCGGGACACGCGCCGCGATATCAAGCTGGCAGGAGCAAAACGGGTTCGTCTCAACCTCGTATGTGAACGAAGAGCAGATCTCTCTCCTGCGGCGTCAGGCCCAGGTGCGCAGCGATCTGCTGGAGGCCGAGGCGGAGCGGGAGCGTCAGCGAATCGAGCGGGAGGATCGCGACTATTGGGTAAGGACGGGCGCGGATGGGAGCGAGAGCGGCCTGCGGCAGTATTTGGAGCGCTATCCGGACGGTCTGTTCGCAGACCAGGCGCGGGACCGGCTGGGCCGGATCGAGGCAACCGCCCGCGAGGAAGCGGAAGCGCAGGAGCGGCAGGTCTGGGACCAGTATCGTGACGTCGATAGCGTTGCTGGATACCGGGAGTATCTTGAGCGCTACCCCAACGGCCGCTTCCGTGGTCAGGCGCAGGATCGCATCAATGCCTTGCAGCGCAACGATGAAGACAATGCCGCCCAGCAACGGGCGGCAGCCGAAGAGCGGGCCTTGGGCCTGAATGTCATCACCGCGCGGCTGGTCGAGGCGAAGCTGGACGATCTGGGCCTCGATCCCGGCCGAGTGGATGGGCAGTTCACCCAGGAGACCCGGCGGGCCTTGCGGCGCTATCAGCAGTCGCGCGGGCTGCCCGCGACCGGCTACATGAACGAACCGACGGTAGTGCGCCTGCTTGCCGACAGTTTCATCTCGCGCTGAGGGCGTTCAGGCGAAATCGACGAAGCGATTGAAAGGCATCTCTCTCAGCCGCTGACCCGTCGCAGCAAAGATCGCGTTGGCGAGAGCTGGAGCGGCGGGGGGCACGCCCGGTTCGCCGATGCCACGGATGGCGTCGCCGTTTTCGAGGATGCGGGTCTCGATGACCGGGCATTGATCGAAGCGCATCGCCGGGTAATCCGGGAAGTTCGTCTGATCGGGGGCGCCGCCTGCGGTGTAGGTCAACTCGCAATTCATTGCATGGCCGAGGCCGAAGACCATGCCGCCCGACAGCTGCGCATCGAGGTTGCCGGGGTCGAGCGCGGTGCCAACATCCGCGGCGGCAAAGGCGCGGTTGATCTGGAGGCCTCGGTCGGTCTGGCTGACCTCGACCACTTCGGCGCAGGGCACGCCGAAGGAGAGGCAGAAGGCGACGCCGCGGCCGGAGCCTTCGGGTAACGGGCTGCCCCAGCTCGACATTTCGGCGACGGCTTCCAGCACCTTGCGCGAAGGGTCGTGCCAGCAGAGGCGGATCCGTTCTTCCATCGGGTCGAGGCCTGCGGCATGGATCAGCTCGTCGAGGAAGCAATCGTGGAAGAACCCGTTCCCTGACGCGCCGACGGACCGCCAGGAGGAGACCGGGGCCATCTCGGGGGCGCGATGACCGGCGAGGCGGTAGTTCCGGATCGAGAAGGGCTGGTCCCAACCGCCCGCGACGATGGTCGTGTCGGGGCCGGGAACCGTGATGCCCAGGCGCGAGGTTTGCGAGGAAACCACGGACGGATAGGCGAAGCGGCCGTCGAAAGTATCGATCTGGCCGTCGCGGATGACGCCGCGCATCCTGGCCAGGCCCATCGGGCGGGGGAAATCGTGGGCGAAATCCTCTTCCCGGCTCCAGGTCATCTTGACCGGGCGGCCATCGGCCTCCCTCGCCAGTTCGATGGCCTGCAGGATGAAGTCGAATTCCAGCCTGCGCCCGAAGGACCCACCGGAGGTGACGGTGTGAAGGGTGATCGCCCCTTCCGGGAGGCCGGTCAGGTCGGCGGCGGCCTGAACCACATAGGTCGGGACCTGCGTTCCGGCCCAGATCTCGAGCCTGCCGTCGTGAAACCAGGCGGTCGCGTTCATCGGCTCCAGCGGCGCGTGGGCGAGGAAGGGGATCACGTAGTCGGCCTCGATCACCTCGGCGTTGTCCGTCGGCGCGTCGGCGTCGCCATCGTTGCGGAAGCGGCTGTCGCGGGCGCTGTCGTCCAGGCTGTCTTCGAGGGCCGCCGCCATCTCTTCCGAGGTTTCAGGATAGGGGGAGGGCGCCCAGTCGAATGTGATCTCCTCAGCGGCGCGGAAGGCGGTCCAAGTATTGTCAGCGAGGACGCCGGCGCCATGTTGGGTGCGGATCACCTTGACGACGCCCGGCATCGCTTCGGCGCTGCTGGCATCGACGTCGAAGGCGCCCGCGCCTTGGGCGGGATTGGACCTGACGGTGCCGTAGAGCATGTCGGGCAGGCGCAGGTCGATGCCGTAGCTCGCCGTACCGGTGACCTTGCCCAGCATGTCGAGGCGCGGCTGGCTCTTGCCGAGGTAGCGCCAGTTCGACGGGTCTTTCAGCTCCACATGGCGGGGCGGGTCGATGGCGGCGGCGTCGATGGCCAGATCCTCGTACGGGATGCGGACATCACCTGCACCGATCACCGCGCCGTTTTCGGTCGAGAGGGAGCCTGCCAAGACGCCAAGGCGATCCGCCGCGGCCTGGATCAGGACGAGCCGGGCAACGGCGCCTGCGGTGCGCATCTTGTCGAAGCCGTCGGGGACGGAGGTCGACCCGCCGGTGATATGGAGGCCCAGGAACTTGCCTGCCACATCGCCCATGGCCCGGCCGTTGCGGGCGAGGAAGCCGGTGTCGGTGGCCGCGATGGGGAAGCCCTCGGCGGAGACGACGCCGTTGTAATAGGCGGAACTGGGCGGGCCGTGGTCGGTCTTGATCGCCGTCAGGTCGACGTCGAGTTCTTCGGCAACGAGGGCGGCGAGCGTCGTGGTGGTGCCTTGGCCCACCTCGCTGCGGGGGGTGATGATCGTGATGCCGTCCTGCGCGATCTTGATGTAGGGGGTCAGGGTGGCCTCGCCTTCGGCCAGCCCGTTTTCCAGCGGGTTGCCGTAAGGTGTGCGGTAGCGCCAGACGCCGAAGGCGACGCCGCCTGCAATCGCGGCGGTGCCGATCAGGAAGGTGCGGCGGAGGATCTTGCCGGCGCCCATCTTACGCCTCCTTCAGCCGGTTGGCGGCGTCCTTCACGGCCGCGCGGATGCGGGGATAGGTGCCGCAGCGGCAGAGGTTATTGCCCATCGCCTGGTCGATGTCTTCATCGGTGGGGTCCGGAAGTTCGTTGAGGAAGGCCGCGGCGGTCATGATCTGGCCGGACTGACAATAGCCGCATTGGGCGACCTGATGTGCCTCCCAAGCCTCTTGAACGGGGTGGAGGTTGCCGGGCTGGCCGAGACCTTCGATCGTCGTGATCTCGCCCCAGACGCTGTCGACCGGAAGGGAGCAGGCGCGGACCGCCTCGCCATCGATATGGACGGTGCAGGCGCCGCAATAGGCGACGCCGCAGCCGTATTTCGGGCCGGTGATGCCGAGCGTGTCACGCAGGACCCAGAGGAGCGGCATCTGCGGGTCGACATCGACCTCGTGGGACGTGCCGTTGACGGTGATCTGCATGTGCCATCCTCCCTGCTTTGCCCAGTATGGACCTGCGGTCCTGGGCCGCCAAGGGGGTGGTGGGATGACGGTACGGCGCTCGCCTCCGGCATCGCCCCGCCCGCCATCCCGCGACCGGTACAAATGAAAAGGGCCGCCGGATGGGCAGCCCTTGGAAAACCTTGGTCGCGCTTAGACTTAGCCCTGACGGGCCTTGAAGCGGCGCTGGGTCTTGTTGATGACGTAGACGCGGCCCTTCCGGCGCACGACGCGGCAATCGCGATGGCGGCTCTTGAGCGAGCGCAGCGAGTTCCTGACCTTCATCGGTCCTCTCCTTCTTCTCGCGGCGCTGGGCCGCTCGGTCCTCGGGGTCCCTTGCGGGACGGTGATCCATGGTGGGCGATACTGGGATCGAACCAGTGACCCCTTCGATGTCAACGAAGTGCTCTACCGCTGAGCTAATCGCCCTTGTCCGGCACACAACCCGTCGCCCCAAAGAAAAGGGACGCGGAAAGGTCGCCGCGCCGGTCCGGCGGTCTATAGACGCGGGGGCGATGTGCTGCAAGGGCTTTTGAACAATGTCCCTTTCGGTCTAGTTTATCGGCAGGCGAAGGAGAGCGAATGACCCGATTGGCGTGCAGGATCAAGCGTCCGCGGATGCGGTCCACGAGCGTCGTGTTCTCTTCTCCCCATAGCGGGCGGGCCTATCCCGAGGCGTTTCTGGACCGGGCCGTTCTGGACGAAACCGAGATCCGGTCATCGGAAGACGCGTTTGTCGATGAGCTGTTCGGGGCCGCGCAGGATGTCGGCGCGCCGCTGATTTATGCTTCTGCGCCAAGAGCTTATGTTGATCTGAACCGGGCGCCGGACGAGCTGGACCCGGCGCTGATCCAAGGCGTTCGGCGGTCGGGCCACAACCCGCGGATCGCCAGCGGCCTGGGGGTTATCCCGCGCGTTGTGGCGAATGGGCGGCCGATCTATCGGGGAAAGATCTCTCGGGAAGACGCGCAGGCGCGGCTGGATACCGTCTGGCATCCCTATCATCGCGGCCTTCAGACCCTTCTGGACGAGAGCCGCGCGCTGTTCGGCGAGGCGATTCTCGTCGATTGCCACTCGATGCCGCACGAGGCGCTCGACGGGATCTCGCCCCCCGGCATGCCGCGGCCCGAAGTTGTCCTTGGCGATCGGTTCGGGGCGGCGGCGAGCGAGGCAGTCCTGACGCGAATCGAACTGGCGTTTCAGGACGCGGGACTCAGGGTCGTGCGGAACATGCCCTTTGCCGGCGCCTATATCGTTCAGACCTACGGGCGGCCGTCACGCCAGCAATACGCGGTTCAGATCGAGATCGACCGGGCGCTCTATATGGATGAGCGGACGATCACGCCGAACGCGGATTTCGAGGGGTTCCAGGCGCTGATGACGCGGATCGTTTCGGACATCGCAGATATCGGGCGGCCAGAGCAGCGGGTCGCGGCGGAGTAGTTTTCGCAATCCTCCGGTTTTCGTGTCGCGGAGGGGATTACACTCTGCGGCTGAACGATCCGTTGAAGTGCGGGACGTTGCGCGGGTCAGCGCAGGCTGCGGCCCTTGACGATGGCATCGGTGCCGAAGCGGTCGCGGATCGCGTCGGTCGCCCGCTCGGCCCTGGTACGGGCCTCGGCCTGGGGGTCGAGGAGGTCTCCGCTCAGGTCGGCGCCATCGGCGGTGGTCAGGTCCGAAATGCCGACACCGAGAAGGCGGTAGGGGCCTTCGTCGGGGGTCTGGTCGAAGAGGCTGCGGGCGGTGCGGTAGATCGTGTCGGCCAGCTGCGTGGGCTGGCGGAGCGAGAGGCGGCGGGTCAGCAATTTGTGGTTGGATTTCTTGAGTTTGAGCGTCACGACGCGGCCCGCGATGTCTTTCGCCTTGGCGCGGGAGGCGACCTTTTCGGACATCCGCCAGATGTGGCCGTCGAGGATGCCGGGATCGTTCGTATCCTCGCGGAAGGTGGTTTCGTTCGAGATCCCCTTGACCGGCCGGTTGGCCGAGACGGCGCGGTAATCCTGGCCGCGGGCGAGGTGCCAGAGGCGGTCGCCCATGGATCCGAAGCGGGCGTGCAGATCCTTGATGTCCCAGCGGTGGAGGTCGTCGAAGGTGCGGATGCCGGCCTTTTCCAGTGTCTCCTGCGCGGCCGGGCCGATGCCCCAGATCAGGCGGACGGATTTGGGGCGGAGGAAGGCCTCGGTTTCGTTTTGTCCAATGATCGCAAAGCCATGAGGCTTGTCGAGATCGGAGGCGACCTTGGCCAGAAACTTGTTGTGCGACAGCCCGATGGAGCCGGTGAGGCCGAGTTCGGATTTCATCCTTTTTACCAGGCCCGCCAAGAGCTTGGCCGGTGGGGCGCCGTGCAGTTTGGCGGTGCCGGAGAGGTCCATGAACGCCTCGTCGAGCGAGAGCGGTTCGACGGCGGGGGTGAGATCCTCCATCATCTGGCGGATGGCTTTTGACGCCTCGACATAGGCGTCGAACCGGGGGCGGACGATGACCGCTTCGGGGCAGAGTTTCAGCGCCTTGAACATCGGCATGGCGGACTTCACGCCGCGAATTCTTGCGACATAACAAGCGGTTGAGACGACGCCGCGCTGGCCGCCGCCGATGATGACGGGCTTGTCGGCGAGATCCGGATTGTCGCGTTTTTCGACGCTGGCGAAGAAGGCGTCGCAATCCATATGGGCAATGGAAAGATCGAACAATTCCGGGTGGTTGAGAGTGCGCGGAGACCGGCAGACCGGGCAGCGGGGGCCTGTCTCAAAGGTCTTGAGGCAATCTCGGCAGAGGGCGGGCATGGGGGCTATGTAAAGCTTTGCGGTCTTGGAATAAACGCTGTCGGCATTCCGTCGGATTTCGGTCGGACTCTTGTCGGAGGGGGTGAAGGGTGAACGAAGGCGTTGCGGAGTTCCATGGCGCGAAGGTTGCGGTGTTCGTCGGCGCGCATCTGGTGGTGATGCTGCGCGACGACCGGGACGACATTCCGTTCCCCGCGATGTGGGATTTTCCCGGTGGCGGACGGGAGGGCGACGAGACGCCGGAGGAGACGGCCATCCGCGAGACGCGGGAGGAGACGGCGCTGGTGCTGGAGCCGCAAGACCTTGTGGGTAAAGCGGATTACCGGACATCAAAGGGAAACCGGCTGTTCTTCTTCGCGGCCCATCTGGAGCCGGACCGGGCGGCGGGGATGCGGCTGGGGGACGAAGGGCAGCGGCTGGAGCTGATGAGCGTGGAGGATTACCTCGATCATCCCGAGGCCATCGGCTTCATGAAGCGGGAGCTGCGGAGATACCTGCGCGCGGTCGGGTAGCCTTTGGTTAACCGGGGTGGGCGATCCATCGGCCCGCGCCTATGGGTTCTGGTGACCTATAGGCGGTGGCTTATGGGAGGTGTCATGGACGATCCGGGGGCGGTGTTTCGGGCGTTGGGCGATCCGACGCGGCGGCGGATGATCGAGGCTCTCGCGGGCGGGCCGATCGCCGTGGGGGCGCTGGCGTTGCGGCTGGGGGTGAGCCAGCCGACAGTGTCACAGCATCTTAAGGTTCTGCTGGGCGCGGGTCTGGCGGAGAGCCAGCGGGAGGGGCGGCAGCGGATCTGGGCGCTGAGGCGCGAGGGGCTTTGGCCGGTCTCGAACTGGGTCGGGTCGCTGATGATGGGCGGCGATCTGGAGGGAGAGCCGGAGGCGGCGCAGGCGGTGGTGAGCGATGCCGACCGGGCGGTCGCCAAGCGGATCATCCGGGAGATTTTGGTGGAGGAAGGCGGCAGCGTGGCGGCGGATACGCTGGAACTTTTGGCGGGGGTGCGGTTGCGGCAGGACGGGATGGAGGGCGGGTTTCAGGTTGCAGAGGCGGTTGTGGCCGAGATGGTGGCGGCGCAGGGCGGGTGATTTGAGCGGGGCGCGGGTTCACCCACCCTACGCCTATGAAACAGTTGAGATTGGATAGAGCGCCGGACGAGCGCCAGACCGCGGGACGGTCAGGCGCTCGCCCGGCGCGGCGGTGCCGCTTGATTCCGGGCGGGTGGGTTTCTGGACGAATGGGTATTCGCGGAAGGCAGTTCTCTTGCCTCTGCGTCATCGCTCGTTAAGCTGCACGGCAGATGGGCCGAAGATGCCCGCGTCAGGGAGGATGACATGACCAATTGGAAGCTGGGCGCCGCGACGGTGGCGCTGACCTTTGCCTTTGCCGGAGAAACCTTCGCCGAGACGTGGAACGTCTCACTCTGGGGGCAGCGGCGGGCCTTTACCGAACACGTGGAGAGGCTGGCTGAGCTGGTCGAGGAGAAGACGGGCGGGGAGTTTACGCTGAACATCTCGTACGGGGGGCTCTCGAACAACCGCGAGAACCTTGACGGGATCTCGATCGGGGCGTTCGAGATGGCGCAGTTCTGTGCGGGCTATCATCCGGACAAGAACCGGGCGATCACGGTACTGGAGTTGCCGTTCCTGGGCGTCACGACGTTGGAGCAGGAGCGCGAGATCTCCATGGCGGTCTATCAGCATCCCGCCGTCGCCGAGGAGATGGCGCAGTGGAACGCGACGCTGCTGATGCCGTCGCCGCTGCCGCAATACAATTTCGTCGGCGTGGGCGATGCACCGGCAACGCTCGCCGATTTCGAGGGGCTGAGCGTGCGGGCGACCGGCGGCATCGGCGCGGCGATGGAGGCGATCGGGGCTGTTCCGACCTCGATGAGCGCGACGGAGGTCCGGCAGGCGCTGGATTCGGGCGTCGTCGACTCGGTCAGCTTCGCGCCGCATGCGCATATGTCTTTCGGCACGGTCGAGAACGCGACGTACTGGACGACGAACCTGAACCCCGGCACGGTCAACTGCCCGGTCGTGGTGAACACGGATGCTCTGGAGGGCCTGTCGGACGACCACCGCGAGGCGCTGCTGGGATCGGTGGAAGAAGCGCTCGACCACTATATCGACTATTACAACAACGAGACGATGGCCGCCTGGGGGCCGCTTCTGGAAGAGAAGGGGATCGAGCAGGTTTCGTTCTCGGACGACGAGATCTCGGCGTTCCGGGAGGCTGCGGCCGCGCCCGCGGCGGAGACGTGGATTTCGGAGAACGAGGCGGCGGGTCTGCCGGCGCAGGAGCTTTTCGACCTCGTCACCGGGATGGTGAACGGAAGCTGACACCGGAAGGGGTGCGCTGAGGCGCACCCTGCCCCTTTTGCAAATCGCGGGGAGACATCGATGGCGGGAGCGGCCTCGGTCCTGGAGGACGACAGCGTTCTGAGCCGCATCGATCGGGGTCTCTTCCGGATCGAAGGGTGGCTGGCGCTGATCAGCGGGCTTGCCGTGGCGGGGCTGATGTTCCTGGCCGTCGCGTCGGTCGGCGGGCGGAATTTCCTGAACGCGCCGGTGCCGGGCTATGTCGACTGGATCGAGCAGGCGATGCCGCTGATCGCCTTCATGGGCGTCGCCTACACCCAGCGGCTGGGCGGGCATATCCGGATGGATATCGTGATCGGCGCTTTCAGCGGGCGGCTGCTTTGGGCGGCGGAGTTTCTGACGACGTTCCTGATCCTTGTGGTGATGGTGCTGCTGGTCTGGGGGTCGTGGGCGCATTTCGACCGGTCGTTCGATTTTGGCGCGCCGATGTGGAGCCGGGACAGCACGATGGATATCGGCCTGCCGATCTGGCCGGCGAAGCTGCTGGCGCCGGTGGCGTTCGGCGTGTTGTGCTTGCGGCTGGTGATCCAGCTCTGGGGCTATGCGCGGGCCTTCGTGCTGGGGCTGGTGGAGCCCGTCGCGGTGCCGCTGGTCGAGAGCGCGGCGGAGGTCGCCGCACGGGAAGCGGCCACGGTTTCGGGGAACGATTGATGGATCCGCTTGAAATCGGGCTGTGGGTGACCGGCGGGCTGCTGGTGCTGGTCGTTCTGGGGATGCGGGTGGCGTTCGCCGCGGCGCTGGCGGGGCTGATCGGGCTTGTCTGGATCTTCTGGGCGCGCAAGGGCTATGCCGGGGACGAGCTGTTCTGGGCGGTGGAGGTTGCGGCCAAGACGGCGGGACAGGTGCCCCATTCCAAGGTGGCGAGCCAGGCGCTGAGCCTGATCCCGACCTTCATCCTGATTGGCTATCTCGCCTATTACGCGGGGCTGACGCGGGCGTTGTTCGAGGCGGCGAAGCGGTGGGTCGGGTGGCTGCCGGGGGGGCTGGGCGTGTCGACGGTGTTCGCGACGGCGGGGTTCGCCGCGGTGTCGGGCGCTTCGGTGGCGACGGCGGCGGTGTTTGCGCGGATCGCGATCCCCGAGATGCTGAAAGTCGGCTATGACAAGCGGTTCGCGGCGGGGGTCGTGGCGGCGGGGGGCACGCTGGCCTCTCTCATCCCGCCGTCGGCGATCCTGGTCATCTACGCGATCATCGTGGAGCAGGATGTGGGCAAGCTGCTGCTGGCGGGCTTCATCCCCGGCATGTTCTCGGCCCTGGTCTATGGCCTGCTGATCGTGGGGCTGGCGCTGGCCTTGCCGAAATTCGGCCCACCGGTGGGCGGGTTCACCTGGCGGGAGCGGTTCGTGTCGCTGGGGCCGGCCTTTCCGATCTTCTTCGTCGTCATCATCATCCTCTTCTTTGTCTACAACCCGATCCCCGAGACGGTGCGGATCTTCGGGGCCGAGATTCCGACGCTGATCGGCGGCGACGCCTGGGGCACGCCGACGGAGGGCGGCGCGCTGGGGGCGTTCGTGGTGCTGCTGATGGCGCTGGCCAAGGGGATGAAATGGCCGGAATTGCGGTCGGCCCTTGTGGAGACGGCGAAGCTGAGCGCGATGATCTTTGCGATCATCTGGGGGGTGCTGATCTATGTGCGGTTCCTGGGTTTCGCCGATCTGCCGGGGGCGTTTTCGGACTGGATCACCTCGCTCGCGCAGCCGCCGATGCTGACGCTGATCATGATCCTGCTGGCCTACGCCGTGCTGGGCATGTTCATGGATGCGATCGGGATGCTGCTGTTGACGCTGCCGGTGGTGTTCCCGGCGGTGATGGCGCTGAACGGCGGGATCAACGTGTCGGCCGAGGAGGCGGCGTTTGGCATGTCGGGGCCGATGTGCGCGATCTGGTTCGGGATCCTGGTGGTGAAGATGGCGGAGTTCTGTCTGATCACGCCACCGATCGGGCTGAACTGTTTCGTGGTGGCCGGCGTGCGGGACGATATCAGCGTGGGCGACGTGTTCCGTGGGGTGACACCGTTCTTCATCGCCGATGCGATTACCATCGCGCTGCTGGTGGCGTTCCCGGCGATCGTGCTCTGGCTGCCGTCGCAGGTGTGAGCGGCGGCCCGGGTGCCCGCCGTGCCTGCGGCACGAGCGCCCACCCGCCCGGCCGCATTTGGGCCTCGGCGCGGGGTGGCTTTGAGTATTTGTGGCCAGATGAAGGGGGGACGTCTGGAAAGGGCGGCTGAGCGGCGATAGGTACGCTTGAGGCATTGTGAGGACGGGTATGGCGCGACGCGGGGCAGGTGGGACCGATGGCGGGACGGGGACGTTCCTGCTGGGCTTGTTGATGATGGTCGCGGGCGGGTATCTCCTGCTGAACGGGATCGTGGTGCGGCCGGTCTTCGGGTTCGGGATGGTGGCGTTTTCGCTCGGCGGGTTTCCGGTGACGACGGGGATGATTCTGATCCCCTTCGCGTTCGGTGTGGGGATGGTGTTCTACAATTCACGCAACTGGATCGGCTGGGGGCTGGCGGTCGGGTCGGTCGTGGCGCTGGTGGTCGGGGTGATTGCCAACACCACGTTTCAGCTGGCCCGGATGAGTGCGTTCGATTTGCTGGTCATCATCGTGCTGCTGGTGGGCGGCGTGGGGCTGTTCCTGCGGTCGCTCAAGCAATCGGGCGGGTTGTTCTGAAGCCGGTCGGGTTGCATTGACCGCTCTGGCCTGAATTGGTAAGTGGTGACTTACCAATTGGGTGAGGCCTTGGAACATGCGCTGTCTGGTGGTCGGAGGGACGGGGTTTCTTGGCGGGGCGATTGCGGATGCGTTGATCGATGCCGGGCATTCCGTCGCCATTCTTTCGCGCGGAGAAACGGATCGCGTGAGCCGGGCGTCCGCCGAGATCATTCAGGCCGACCGGTATGGACCGCTGGACGCGCTGGGCGGGTATGCCTTCGACTGGGTCTTCGATTCCTGTGCCTATTCGCCCGATGCGCTGACATCGCTTTTGCCCGCTTTGGGAGATGGGGTGGGACGGTATGTGCTGATTTCGTCGATTTCGGCCTATGGGACGTTTCGCACGAAGGGGCTGGACGAGACGGCGGATGTGCCGGGCGCGACGGAGGATGATCTTGAGGTGGCGGCCGGCCTTCCGCCGGAACGCAGGGCCTCGGCCTTTGCCTATGGGGCGTCCTATGGGCCGCTCAAGCGGGCCTGCGAGGTTGCGGCGGAGGATGTTCTGGGGGACCGGGCCACATCCTTGCGGGTCGGGCTTCTGGTGGGCGCCGGGGATTATACCGATCGACTGACCTGGTGGGTGCGGCGCATCGATACGGCGCGTGGGGAGCGGCGGACGATCCCTGCGCCTGCGCCGGAGGACAGGCCGGTTCAGCTGATTGACGTGAGGGATGCCGCTGAGTTTGCCGTTCTGTGTGCATCGGACGGTCTTGCGGGGATCTGGAACGTGACGGGTGCGCCCGTGCCCTTCTCGGAGGTTCTTCATGCGATCCGCGATCTGTCGCAATCGGAGGCGGCGTTCGTCTGGGTCGATGAGGAGAAGATCGCAAGATCGGATGTCGCGCCGTGGGTCGATATTCCGATGATGGCGCCGCCTCTTTCGGATTTTCGCTATTTCCTTGAGGTGAGCACCGCGAAGGCGACAGCCGCGGGGCTGATATGCAGACCGCTGAAGGAGACCCTTGCGCCCTTGCTGGACTGGGACCTGGGCCGCCGAGAAGTGGATCTGAAGGGCGGGATGAGTGCGGAGCAAGAGGAACGCCTGCTGGTCTGACCGGACAGGCTGCATTCCCGAACCGGTCATCTTTTCATCACCCCGCCCCATAGCTGTGGCAGATCGGCGATAGAGCGCGGCTCACGTCGATGTTGATTGAAATTCATTGGACGGAAACTTTTGGGCGGTATAGAGGTTTCCTATAGGAAACAGGCCGTCCGGGAGAGCGTACACTCAATCGGAAAGGGTGTGCCGCCGAAGGAGCAACCGCCCCGGTAAACTCTCAGGCACAAGGGACCGGCGGTCTGCAACACTCCGAAGAGTGGTTCCGGTCAACCGGGACCCGCCGAAGGAGAAAGCGTCGTGTGGGCAGAGCAGTCCGCGACGTGAAGCTCTCAGGCCAGTGACGGAGGGGGCATAGGTTGGAGGATCCAGCCATGTCGCATATTGCCGTTCTCGGCGCCGGAATCACCGGTGTCACCACCGCCTACCACCTGAACCGCCGCGGGTTCGATGTGACGATCTTTGATCGGCAGCGATACTGCGCGATGGAGACCTCTTTCGCCAATGGCGGGCAGCTGTCGGCGTCGAACGCCGAGGTGTGGAACCAGCTGTCGACGGTGCTGAAGGGGATCAAGTGGATGGCGCAGAGGGATGCGCCGCTTCTGGTGAACCCCAAGCCGTCCTGGCACAAGGTGTCGTGGATGGCGGAGTTTCTGGCGAATATCCCGAAGTATCGGCGCAATACGGTCGCCACGGCGAAGATGGCGGTGGCCGCGCGGGCGGGGCTGTCGGAGATGGCGGATGTGGCGGGGCTGGATTTCGACTGGTCGCCGGCGGGGATCCTGCATTTCTACAAGACGCAAGCCGATCTGGCCCATGCGCGGCGGGTGAATGCGTTGCTGGGCGAAGGCGGGCTGGAGCGCGTCGAGCTGTCGGCGGACGAGGTGCGGGCGCGCTGCCCGGAACTGCACGGCGAAGTGCTGGGCGGGTTCTGGACCGAAAGCGACATGACGGGGGATATCCATAAATTCACCTGTGGGCTGGCCGGGTGGCTGGAGCGGCAGGGCGTGCGGTTCGAGATGGGCCGCGCGGTCGAGGAGGTGTCGGCCGAGGACGGGGCCGTCGAGGTCGACGGGGAGCGGTTTGACGGCATCGTGGTGTGCGCCGGTGTGGCGTCCCGCCGGTTCGCGGCGCAGCTGGGCGACCGGGTGAATGTCTATCCGGTGAAGGGCTATTCGATCACGGTCAATCTGAGCGACGAGGAAAGCCGGAAGGCCGCGCCGACGGTGTCGCTGCTGGACGACAAGGCCAAGATCGTGACGTCCCGGCTGGGCGACGGGCGGTTCCGGATTGCCGGAACGGCCGAGTTCAACGGCGAGAACCGGGATATCCGGGCGGACCGGATCCGGCCGCTGGTGCAGTGGTGCGAGACGCACTTTCCCGGTGTGTCGACGGAGAATGTCGTGCCGTGGGCCGGGTTGCGTCCGATGATGCCCGACATGATGCCCCGGGTCGGCGCCGGGCGCCGGGCGGGCGTGTTCTACAACACCGGGCACGGGCATCTGGGCTGGACGCTGAGTGCGGCGACGGCGCAGGCGGTATCGGGTGTGGTTGCGGCGCATCTCGGCCCGGAAAGAGGTCAGGTAAACCCTACCCCTGCCTTCAAAATGGCCTGAATACCCCATATCTGCCCTTTTGTAACAATTCGTGACAAGGGGACAGATCATGGATTTAGAGCAACTGATTTCCGAGCTGATCGGGGGGAACCTGGTTCTCATCCTGTTGGCTCTGCTGATCATTTTTGCGATCGCGACCGCGGTGCGGATCGTGCCGCAATCGGAAAAGCATGTGGTCGAGCGATTCGGGCGGCTGCGGTCGGTTCTGGGGCCGGGCATCAACCTGATCGTGCCGTTCCTGGACCGGGTGGCACATAAGATTTCCATCCTGGAACGGCAGCTGCCGACGATGAGCCAGGATGCAATCACCGCCGACAACGTGCTGGTGACGGTCGATACAAGCGTGTTCTACCGGATCACCGAGCCGGAAAAGACGGTCTACCGGATCCGTGACGTGGATGGCGCCATTTCGACGACGGTGGCCGGTATCGTCCGGTCCGAGATCGGGCGGATGGAGCTGGATCAGGTCCAGTCGAACCGGTCGCAGCTGATCATGGCGATCCAGGAGCAGTTGGAAGCGCAGGTCGACGATTGGGGGATCGAGGTGACGCGGGCGGAAATCCTGGACGTGAACCTGGACCAGGCGACGCGCGACGCGATGCTGCAGCAGTTGAACGCGGAACGGGCCCGTCGTGCGGCGGTGACCGAAGCCGAGGGCCAGAAGCGGTCGGTCGAGCTGTCGGCGGACGCGCAGCTTTACGAGGCCGAGCAGGTCGCCAAGGCCCGCCGCGTGCAGGCCGATGCCGAGGCCTATGCGACGCAGGTCGTTGCCGCGGCTATTGCCGAGAACGGGCTTGAGGCGGCACAATACCAGGTGGCGCTGAAGCAGGTCGAGGCGCTGACGGCGTTGGGTGGTGGCCAGGGCAAGCAGACGATCGTCGTGCCCGCCGATGCCATCCAGGCCTTTGGCGACGCCTTCAAGATGCTGAAAGGACGTGGATGATGGAGCTTTGGACGCAATGGTGGGTGTGGCTGTCCGTGGCACTTGTGCTAGGGATCCTCGAAGTGCTCATTCCGGGCTTCGTGGCACTCGGCTTTGCGTCCGGCGCCGCGATCGTGGGGGTTCTGTTGGGGGTCGGCGTACTGACCGATTTCTCGATGCCCGCGCTCCTGGTGATCTGCGCCGTGATCTCGGCGGTGATGTATGTTGGCTTGCGGCACTTCTTCAAACTGGAGAAGGGGCAGGTGAAGTACTGGGACAAGGACATCAACGACTGATCCGATGCCGCTTGTTATCGCCACAGTTTCGATCTTGGCCTTCGCGTTCTGGAGGCTTTATCTGAGGGACCGGGCCCGCGACGAGGTTGCGGCGCGGGCCGATCCCGTCTGGCGAAAGCTGACGACGAAGCGCCCGTGCCAGTGGTCCGAAACGGGATCCGGCAGGGGCGCTTTCCGCGAGTACCATTGCGCCACGTGCCGGGCGACGGCCTATAGCCGGACGGGCAAGGCGCCGGAGACGTGCAAGCGGAACGTGAGGGGTGGACTTTGAGTGGACGTCGCTCGCCGCTTGTCACTACACGCCCGGAATCAAGCGGCACCGCCGCTGCCCGGGCGAGTGCCTGACCGGCGCGGCGGTCTGGCGCTTTGGGGCCGGAGCACTGCCCGTTTCACCTGTGGGACGAGCGTGGCTGCCATCAAGCGCATCGTTCGGCCGTCGCTGCGCCAGCCCCCGGTCAGGCGCTCGCCCGGCGCTTTATCTCTTTCGCCTAGTAGCTCTTAGACCCGGCTGAAAAGTGTCCCGGGCGTCGCAGCCCGGTCTTCGGCGTCCTGGAGGAGTGCTTCCTTGATCGCGGTCATCGGCGCGTTGAGCGGGGCTTCGACGCTGCACGGGTAGCGGCGGGTCGCACCGCTGTCGCGGAATTCGGCCAGCGCCTCGTAGGCGGCGGATCCCGCATTGTAGCGGATCTTTCCCAGCGTTGCCGTTGTCATGCCGGCTCCTGCAATTGACGGGCCTTTCGCCCCTTCCCACGCGTCAATGCGCATGGGCGGGCAAAAGTTTCAAGGGCACCGGGGTCAGGCGTTCGGGGCGACGGCCTGGGGGGAGGCGAGTTCGGACTGGATCGCGAGCGCGGCTGCGCGAGGGTCGGGCGCGCGCCAGACGGGGCGTCCGACGACGACGTGATCGGCACCGGCGGCGATGGCCTGGGCGGGGGTGGCGATGCGTTTCTGGTCGTCGCCCGCGCTGCCGACAGGGCGGACGCCGGGGGTGACGATGAGCTTGCCGTCGGCCTGCGGCAGGGCGCGGATCGCGGCGGCCTCTTGCGCGGAGGCGATGACGCCGTCGGCCCCGGCCTCGAGCGCGCGGGCGGCGCGGGTTGCCACGATTTCGGCCACGTCGCCGGGCTGGATGAGCGCGGCGTCAAGGTCGGCGCGGTCCAGCGAGGTGAGTATTGTGACGGCGAGGATCTTCATCTCGCCCTTCGTCTGGGCGGCGGCGGTCACTACGTTGGGGTCGCCGTGGACGGTGAGGAAGTCGAGGTCGAACTGGGCGAGGCCCGCGACGGCGGCTTCGATCGTCGCGCCAATATCGAAGAGCTTCATATCGAGGAAGATGCGCTTGCCGCGTTCATCCTTGAGTTCCCGCGCGAGCGCGAGCCCGCCGCCGGTCAGCATGCCCAGGCCGATCTTGTAGAACGATGCGGCATCACCCAAGCGGTCGGCCATTTCCAGCCCGGCGACGGCATGCGGCAGGTCGAGGGCGACGATGAGCTTGTCGGACATGGTGCCTCCGGTCAGGGTCGGGGTTGAGTGACGGGTGCGGTGCCTCGCGTCAAGGTGCTGCGGAACCCGGGGGGCGGGTGGCCGTTGTCCTGCCGAGCGATAACGGAGGTGACCCGATGGCGGGTATGGACATGAAGCCGGCCCGGAGTGACCGGGGCATCAGCGTTTTCTGGATGATCCTGGGGCTTGGCGCGGGGACGATCCTGCTTGTTGCGGTGCTGCTGGCACTGACCGAGCGGGAGGTTGCTGTGGAAAGCAACCCGGCGTCGGAGGAGGTCGACGTGCCGCCGACCGGGGCGGGGACGCTCCCGGACGGGACGGCCGACCAGGCGCAGGAAGGGCTGGACGATACCGGCGAAGAGCAGTCGATCATCGAGGAAGGCGCGAATACCGAGATTGATGAGGGCGTGCAGGGCGTCGGTGACGCGCCTGGTCCGGGGGCCAATGACGAGGTCGGCGGGAATATCGCCGAGGATGCGCCGGATGAGGTTGCCGATCCGCCGGCCGAGCAACTGGAGGGCAGCGGCGCGGAGATTGCGCCGGAGGCCAATAATGATGGTGAGCCAGTCGAGGGTGAGACGACCGAGAGCGACGGGGCCGATGCCACCGAGGACGCGACGGGCGGTCAGGATACTGGCGGTGAGACGGAGGCGCCGGCCAGTGACAGCTCGACCGACGGGACCGGCGGCGATGGCGAGGACGAGGCCACTGGCGGCGAGGCGGGTCAGGATGCGACGTCCGACGAGACTGCCCCGGCCGAGGGCGAGCAGGGCGAGGCGCCGGCCGCTGAGGGCACGCAGGACGATGCGAATGCCGGTGATGCAACCGACGGCGCATCCGCTGGTTCGGAGGACGAACCCGAGATGGCGATCCGGTTTTCGGAGCCGCGGGTGATCGATGGGATCGAGGCGCAGGGGCTGACCGCGGATGGCGAGCCTGTTCCGACGGACCGGGAGGGCACGAGTGATACCACGCTGGAACCCGTGATCGACCCGAATGACGGCTCGCCCGGCGATCCGGACGGCGGCGCCGCACCGTTCGTGCCGACACCGTCCGGCCCGGAAGGGCGGGACGAGGAAACTCCGGCGACGGAATAAGAAAAGGGCCAGTCGCGAGGCTGGCCTTTTCGTCAGGCCGCTTCGGTGCCGAGCCGGTGGATGCTGCCCAGCCATTTGTCGATCTGGTTTCCCTTCGGATGGCTGGCGCCGGAGAACCACGTCACGCGGGTGGGCTTGACGCCGACGAAGCCGAAGATCTGGCCTTTGAGCTGGCGGATCAGCGCGTTGCCGTAGGCGAGCCGCATGAACCAGCCGGGCGTGTCGGAGGTGAGGACGACGCGGGCGGTACGGCCCGAGAGCATCGGGGCCGGGAGGCCGATCGCGTTGGGGTTCCGCGTGTCGAAGGCGCGGCCCGGCAGGAGGATGCGGTCGATCAGGCCCTTGAGCTTGGCCGGCAGGCCGCCCCACCACATGGGCGCTGTCATGACGACGTGCTGGCTCCATTCCAGGTCTTCCAGGAGTTTGGTGAGGGTGGGCTCGAGGGGTTTGCTGTGGCTGTAGCCTCCGCCGCCAAAATCAATATCGAAGTCGAGGTCGGAGAGGTGGGCGATGCGAACCTCGTGGCCTGAGGCCGTCGCGGCGGCGCCGTAGGTTTCGGCGAAGGTGCGGGAGAGGGAGGCCTCTCCCGGGTGGCCGTCGAGGATGAAGATGCGCTTGGGGGTCATGGTGTAGCTCCTTGAAAGTGACCGTGGTCATATTGGGTAAAGGCGATCGTGGTCAAGGAGAATTTGACCGTGGTCAGAAAATCTGCGAAGAGGGTTCATGGCCGAACCTGTTCAGAAAAGAGCGCGCGAAACGCGGGCGCGCCTGATCGCCGCTGCCGATGCGCTGGTCGCGGAGCGGGGGTTCGAGGCGTTACGGGTTGAAGAGGTCGTTCTGCGTGCGGGCGTGGCGAAGGGGACGTTCTTCAGCCATTTCCGCGACAAGGATGCGCTGATGGATCAGCTGGTGGGCGCGCGGATTAACGGGATCCTCGATGAGATCGAGGCGGGGGAGGCTCCGCGCGATGTCGATGAGATGGTCGCCGCGCTGGTGTCGCTGATGCGGTTCATGACCTGCGAACGCTACGTATTCGACCTGATCCTGCGCTATTCCGGCGCGGCGGCGGTGGAAGAGATCGGACCGATCGCGCGGACCTTCGGGCGGCAGATGGATATCGCCGTAGGGTGGCTGCACGAGGGGCCGTTTCGCAGGGATGTGCCGGCGGATTTGCTGGCCGAGGGGGTGCAGGCGTTTCTGGTGCAGGCAATGGCGCTGCATTTCTGCATGCTGCATTCGGATCAGGCGATGCGAGACCGGCTGGCGGTCTATCTGCGGGCCTGGCTGATGCCCGCCGTTTGAGGGCCATTTTCCCATTTGTTGCTCTTGCGCAACGGTGAGGTCACACCCATCTCGGATCGAAGAGGCCCAAGGGGATCCGTGCCGCCGGGCGGGCGGATCGCGAGACGGGCGCTTAGACGAGGAGACAGGACATGAACTTGGACAAGTTCACCGAGCGGTCGCGCGGATTCATTCAGGCGGCGCAGACGATCGCGATGCGGGAGAGCCACCAGCGGCTGGCCCCCGAACACCTTCTGAAGGCTTTGATGGATGACGAGGAGGGGTTCGCGTCGAACCTGATCTCGGCCGCGGGGGGCAACCCGCAGGCGGTGCGCGAGGCGGCGGATCTGGCTTTGTCGAAGATCCCGCAGGTGTCGGGCGATGCGGGGCAGGTGTATCTGGATTCCGCAACGGGCCGGGTGATCGACGAGGCCGAGAAGATCGCGAAGAAGGCGGGCGACAGTTTCGTGCCGGTCGAGCGGCTTCTGACGGCTTTGGCCGTGGTGCGGTCGGCGGCGAAGGACGCGCTGGCCCAGGCCGGTGTAACGGCGCAGGGGCTGAACCAGGCGATCAACGACGTGCGCAAGGGGCGCACGGCGGATAGCGCCAGCGCCGAGGATCAGTACGAGGCGCTGAAGAAATATGCGATGGACCTGACCGCGCGGGCGCGGGAAGGCAAGATCGACCCGATCATCGGGCGCGACGAGGAGATTCGGCGCGCGATGCAGGTGCTTTCGCGGCGGACGAAGAACAACCCGGTTCTGATCGGGGAACCCGGCGTGGGTAAGACGGCGATTGCCGAGGGCCTCGCCCTGCGGATTGTCAATGGCGACGTGCCCGAGAGCTTGCGGAACAAGAGCCTGCTGGCGCTGGATATGGGCGCGCTGATCGCGGGCGCGAAGTATCGCGGTGAGTTCGAGGAGCGGCTGAAGGCCATCCTGTCGGAGGTCACGGCCGCCGCCGGTGAGATCATCCTGTTCATCGACGAGATGCATACGCTGGTCGGCGCCGGGAAGGCGGACGGAGCGATGGATGCGTCGAACCTTCTGAAGCCTGCGCTTGCCCGCGGTGAGCTGCACTGCGTGGGCGCCACGACGCTGGACGAATATCGCAAGCATGTGGAGAAGGACGCGGCTTTGGCCCGCCGGTTCCAGCCGGTGATGGTGAGCGAGCCGACCGAGGACGATACGGTGTCGATCCTGCGGGGCATCAAGGAGAAATACGAGCTGCACCACGGGGTGCGGATTTCGGACAGCGCCCTGGTGGCCGCGGCGCATCTGTCGAACCGCTACATCACCGACCGGTTCCTGCCGGACAAGGCGATCGACCTGATGGACGAAGCCGCGTCCCGCCTGCGGATGGAAGTGGATTCCAAGCCCGAAGAGCTGGACGCGCTGGACCGTCAGATCCTGCAATTGCAGATCGAGGCGGAGGCGCTGCGGCTGGAGGACGATCAGGCGTCGAAGGATCGCCTTGAGAAGCTGGAGAAAGAGCTGTCCGACCTGCAGGAGCAATCGTCCGAGATGACGGCGCGCTGGCAGTCGGAGCGTGACAAGCTGGAAGGCGCGCGGGAGCTGAAGGAACAGCTGGACCGGGCGCGGGCCGAGCTGGATATCGCCAAGCGCGAGGGCAACCTGGCGAAGGCCGGGGAGCTGTCCTACGGCGTGATCCCCGGACTGGAGAAGAAGCTGGCCGAAGCCGAGAGCAGCGAGAGCGGCTTGATGGTCGAAGAGACCGTGCGCCCCGAGCAGATTGCGGGCGTGGTCGAGCGTTGGACCGGCATCCCGACGTCGAAGATGCTGGAAGGCGAGCGCGAGAAGCTCTTGCGCATGGAAGAGGAGCTGGGCAAGCGTGTAATCGGCCAGCGGCAGGCGGTAACCGCCGTCTCGAACGCCGTGCGCCGGGCGCGGGCCGGGCTGCAGGACGAGAACCGTCCACTGGGCTCGTTCCTGTTCCTCGGACCGACCGGCGTCGGCAAGACCGAGCTCACCAAGGCTTTGGCCGAGTACCTCTTCGACGATGACAGCGCGATGGTCCGCATCGACATGTCGGAGTTTATGGAGAAGCATTCGGTCGCCCGCCTGATCGGCGCCCCTCCGGGCTATGTCGGTTATGATGAGGGCGGCGTGCTGACCGAGGCGGTGCGGCGCAGGCCCTATCAGGTGATCCTGTTCGACGAGGTCGAGAAGGCGCACCCGGAAGTCTTCAACGTGCTGCTGCAGGTGCTGGATGACGGTGTGCTGACCGATGGGCAGGGGCACCGGGTGGACTTCAAGCAGACGCTGATCGTACTGACGTCGAACCTGGGGTCGCAGGCCTTGAGCCAGCTGCCTGAAGGGTCGGATGCGGTGAAGGCCAAGCAGGACGTGATGGACGCGGTGCGGGCGCATTTCCGGCCTGAATTCCTGAACCGCCTGGACGATCAGATCATCTTTGACCGCCTGACGCGGGAAGACATGGACGGCATCGTGGAGATCCAGCTGGGACGGCTGCGTAAGCGGCTGGCGGCGCGGAAGATCGCGCTGGAGCTGGATGAGGGCGCGATGAAGTGGCTTGCCGATGAGGGCTACGATCCGGTCTTCGGCGCACGGCCGCTCAAGCGGGTGATCCAGCGGGCGCTGCAGGATCCGCTGGCCGAGATGCTGCTGGCCGGCGATGTGGCCGATGGGGACACCGTGCCGGTGAGCGCCGGGGCCGACGGGCTGATCGTGGGCGACCGCGTGTCATCCTCGACCCGGCAGCCGCCGGCCGAGGCGGTGGTGCACTGAGGTACTTGAGAAAGAACCCCGCCCGTGTGGCGGGGTTTTCATTTGGTTACTGTGTCGCGCGGCTGCTTTGAGCCCAAACTTCTTTGCCATGCACAAGCAGCGAAAGTCTGCTTCCCAGCAAGTGGCCACCAATGCGTTGTCTTCGCCTGGTTGGATTGTTAGGTCACACGACAAGGAGAAGCGTTATGATCGACATCGAAAAAGTCCGTTTGGATACGTCGAGTTGTGAGACTGTTTTGCATTTCAACAATGCTGGCTCATCTCTTATGCCTAAACCGGTTTTTGATGCGCTCCAATCCGTATTGGGCGATGAAAATGCGGTAGGCGGATATGAGGCCGAACGCAGAGCGCAAGCTCAGATACAAGCGTTTTATACCGAGTTCGCAGCGCTTCTAAACGCCAATCCCGATGAGATTGCCTTTGTCGAGAATGCGACACGTGCATGGGACATGGCGTTTTACGGGTTGCATCTGAAACCGGGCGACAGAGTTATCACCCACGGGTCAGAGTATGCGTCCAATTATCTGGCGTTGCTGCAGCAGTCTCGTCGCCTTGGATTTGAGATTGATCTCGTCCCGTCAGATGAGTTCGGCCAGATCGACGTGGCTGCTTTGGACAACATGATCGGCCCAAACACCAAGCTCATCGCGATCACGCATGTGCCGACACAGGGCGGTCTTGTGAACCCGGCTGCCGAAATCGGAAAAATCGCCCGTAAACATGGTGTAATCTATCTCCTTGACGCCTGTCAGTCTGTCGGCCAGATCGACGTGAACGTCGCCGAGATTGGGTGCGATATGCTTTCCGGAACCGGCCGTAAATTCCTGCGCGGGCCGAGAGGCACAGGGTTTCTTTATGTCAGCAAGGACATCATGGACCGGATTGATCCGCCGTTCATCGACCTTCTTTCCGCTACGTGGACAGGGGCCAACAGTTTTGAATTTGTTAAGGGCGCAAAGCGATTTGAAAACTGGGAGAGCTTTGTCGCGGGTCGCGTCGGGTTGATGGAAGCGGTGAAATACGCGCGTGCACTTGGTCTGGCCAATGTCGAAACTCGTGTCGCCAACCTTGCCCAAGAACTGCGCGATGCGCTTACCGAGATCAAAGGTGTTTCGGTTCATGATTTGGGGCAGCGAAAGTGCGGCATCGTGACATTTACGAAAGACGGAATTGAGCCCGCAGCGATGGCCGATCAGTTGCGGACCAAGTCGATCAACGTGTCAGTCTCCGCGATGCCTTACGCCCGGCTCGATCTGGAACCGCGCGGACTTGAATCCATGACGCGCGCTTCCGTTCATTATTTCAATACCGAAGATGAGATCGCGCGCTTTGTTATGGCTGTGAAGACGATTTGACCGTGACCAGACATTGAAGGCAAGTCGATGAAGGTCGGCTCCGTCCCGCGAAGCTGCCGTAGAATAATGGTCGGTCATAATGACAAAAAAGGCCCGGACGAATTCGCCGGCATTGGGTGTGTCTAAGGCGCGCCTTAGCTCTCCGGTGGCAGGATCATCTGGTCGATCACATGGATCACGACGCTCGACGCGATGATGTCTGCCGAGATGCTGCTGGCAGGCGACGTGGCCGATGGCGACACCGTGCCGGTGAGCGCCGGGGCCGACGGGTTGATCGTGGGCGACCGGATGTCATCCTCGACCCGGCGGCCGCCTGCGGAGGCGGTAGTGCATTAGGCTGTCGGTGCCCTGAGAACCAAGAAGCCCCGCCCGGTTCGGCGGGGCTTTTTCTTTGGGGAACGCGGGTGGTGTCGCGGGCGTTTGCGGGGAAACTGAAAGGTGTCCGCATGTGCCAGATCTGTTTCAGCCGCCGCCGGTTCCTGTCGCTGGGCGCGATGGCGGCGGCGATGCCGCTGGCCGCGTGCGACGAGCGGCCCGATCTGATCTCGGACGAGATGATCGAGCAGATGGGGCTGGAAAGCTGGAAGCAGATCGCGTCGACCGTGCCGCGGTCGGGGCGGAGCGACCTGCAGGAGGCGCTGGATCAGGTCGCGGTGCGGCTCTTGCGGAAGGCGAACGAGACACCGTCGGATTGGGAGTTCGTGGTTTTCGCGAGCCCGGAGGCCAATGCCTTTGCCCTGCCCGGCGGCAAGATCGGCGTCTATGAGGGCATGTTCAAGGTGACGGAGAATGCCGATCAGCTGGCCGCGATCGTGGGGCACGAAATCGGCCATGTGCAGGCGGATCACGGCAAGGAACGGGTCGAGGCGGAAGTGGTTGCAGGTACAGGGATGCGGATCGTGACCGCCCTGCTTGATGCGGCGGATATTCAGTACGCGGAGGAAATTGCTGCTGCGCTTGGGCTGGGGGCGGAGGTCGGATTGCTGCTCCCGTATTCTCGCAAGCAGGAATTGGAGGCGGACCGGCTGGGCCTGACGGCGATGGCGCGGGCGGGGTTCAATCCACGCGAGGCGGTCGAGCTGTGGCGGAACATGCAACGTCGTGGCGGACGGGCGCCGGAGGTCTTGTCGACCCATCCCGCGCCCCGGTCGCGGATCCGCGAGATCGAGGCGATGCTGCCGGAACTGACGTGAGCCGGGTACGAGGTGCGCCTAGATCCGAATGAAACGCGAGGCGAAGGACAAGACGGGGCCTGCGGGATGTCGCGTGTCTGCCGGCCAGAGGATGACCGTTCCGACACCAAGGCCGGTTGGCCGCTTTGAGATGGTCTTCACCATCTGGTCGGGCGGGTGGATGAGCTTGAGAAACGAGTAGCTGTCGGCCTTCAACTCACCCTCGAAGGTTGCTTGCCAGAGGCGCCCGATCTTCTTCTTTCGCAGGCGGGTCAGTTTGGGCTGAACGGGCGTGTCGTTCAGCGTGAACCGGATCTGGGACAGATCGGCCCCGTCAAGAACGCAAAGCCGCATGGAGAGGCGCACCGGCCCGGATGACGTGACGGGGAGAAGCAGCCGGGCGATTGCATTCGGTCCGGCGAAGCGGAGACCGCGGTTCTTCTTCCGCAGCCCATGCCAATCGGCGCCGCGGGCGTCGTCGTCTTGCCTGAGCATGTGTATCGAACCCAGCGGCTCGAGCGGGGGCAGATCAAGGCCGCGCGTTTTCAGCGACTGCTGCCGCACGTTGGCGAAGCTCGTGTTGGTCGCGGACATGAAGCGGTCGTTGCGTTTGGCATGTTCGACCATCTCGTCCACGTTCACCGAGGCGGGGTCGTCGGAGAGTTGTTCGAGAAGAGCGTTCTGTTCGTCGGACGACTTGAAGAGGTAGGAGAGATAGCGTCTTGATGCGGTGAACTTGAAGACCGAGATCTTGCCCGTCGACGCGAAGTGGCCGCCCGCATCGATCAGCCTCACCTGGAAATCTGAATCAACCGCAAGCTCTGTCTCGTCGGGGCGCCGCCAGGGTCCGGCGCGTGCTGCGGCATCCTTGGTATGGGAGACGCTGCTGGGCGGGAAGAAGTTGTCTCGGGCGGCGTCCGGCCCGTCGATGAGACCCAAGACCCAGATGTAGTCGGGCCCTGCGCCCTCATCCGCGACGAGGCCGCTGACGACGCAGTCGGCCCCCGTTTTCCGATAGGTTTCCAGATGGTTTCGGAGGTGGTCGTCCTTCCAGATATCGTCGTGGCCGATATAGGCGATGTAGCTGCCTCTGGCAGCGGCGATGCCGGTGTTGTTGGGCCCCGATTGGGTGCCCCAGCGTTCTTGGGTCGACAGCCACCGGACCCGCTCATCCGCAACACCGCGGACCACCTTTTCGGTATCGTCGGTGCAGCAGTCGCCGATCACCAGAAGCTCGAAATCGGTGAGACTCTGGCGGAGGACGGATTGGATCGAGGGGAGGATGTGATGGCTGCGGTTGTACGTGGCCATCACGACCGTGAAGACAGGCGCCGCCCTAGTCGAACTCATAGGGGACGCTTGGATCGGGGTATTTCAGGCGGCATTTGTCGGGCATGGCCGGGTCGTAGATACTGGTGGGCAGGTTCACGAAGCTGGCCGTTTCGCCGCGGTTCTGAACCGCATGAACGACAAAGGCTGGGATTCTCAGGCGCGCTGGATTGTCTTCCCCGAGTTCAAGAACGTTGATCATGCCCTCGGTCGGGCTGCCCTTGCGGATATCGTAGAGGACGATCCGAAAATGGCCTTGGGTATAGGCGAGGCGATCTGCCTGACGTTCGTGGTAGACCCAGCCGCGGATCGACCCGGGCACGGCCGTGACCCGATAGACGTGAACGATCGGTTCTTCGTCGGGGTGAGCGTCGCGGAGGGTGAGGAGTTCGACAAGTTCGCCTCGGTGGTCGCCGTAGACCTTGATCGGAGTGATCGTGACGCCGTCGATAAGCTGGCCGTCATGGGCCGCCGTATCTGTCTTCTCAGGTATCCAGGGTTCGTCAGGTTTGAAGTTGTCGAGTTTGAGGTCCATCGTGCCACTCCCAGCAAGTATAAGTGGGTTTTCTATCAAACCGATGGCCGCCAGCCGTGCATTTGCCCCCGTGGCTGCCGGAAAACATCGGATCGCTGCCGGGACTATGAATCGGTGTCCAGGTTGCCGCAAGGGCAGGCATGAAAAAGGCCCGGGCGGAGAGCCCGGGCCTTTGGCCTGTCTGGAGTGCGCCTTAGCCTTCCGGCGGCAGGATCACTTGGTCGATCACGTGGATCACGCCGTTCGACGCCATGATGTCGGCCGAGGTCACGGTGGCCTGGTTCACCATTACGCCGCTGTCGAGGTCGATCTCGACGGTCGCGCCGTTGACGGTGGTCGGCGTCATGCCGTCTTCGAGCTGGGTCGATTCAACCGAGCCGGCGACGACATGGTAGGTGAGGATCGCGGCGAGCTGATCGGGGTTGGCCAGCAGCTGTTCGAGCGTGCCTTCGGGCAGGGCGGCGAACGCCTCGTCCGTGGGTGCAAAGACGGTGAACGGCCCTTCGCCCTTGAGCGTCTCGACCAGACCCGCAGCTTCAAGCGCGGTGGCGAGCGTCGTGAAATTGCCGGCTTCGACGGCGGTGTCCACGATGTCCTTTTCGCCGGTCGTGGCAAAAGCGGTGGTGGCGAGCGCCGTCGTGGCGGCCAGGGCGATCAGTGTATTGCGAAGCATATTCGTTACTCCCTTTGGGCAATGCCTCAGTGGCATCGAATATGTAACGCAAGGGAGAGAGTTTTGGATGTGTAAAAATTTTCCACGCACCGCCTTGACGCCTTGCGGAGTATCACTAAGCAGTCCCGCCCGCGCATTTCAATCACGCGAAGGTGAAGACGCACTTTTTCGCCGAGCGTCTTGCCGCCTGCCCGGCCGTCGCGCAGGGTCGCGGCAGGAGGGCCCGATATGATGCCAGCGATGGAATTTGCCGGTCAGGTGCTGAGTTTTCTGGCCGTGGGCTTTGTCGTCCTGATCGGGGTTGGAGTGGCGGTTGCGCTGGTGCTGTTCATCATCGACCGGACGCAGCATGGCGACGCGATCCGGCGGAACTATCCGGTGATCGGGCGGTTCCGGCATCTCTTTACCGCGCTGGGGGAATTTTTTCGGCAGTATTTCTTCGCGATGGACCGGGAAGAGCTGCCGTTCAACCGCGCGCAGCGGGAATGGGTGAAGCGGGCCGGTGAGGGGAAGGGGAATACGGTGGCTTTCGGGTCGACCCGGAACCTGGCCGTGGCGGGGACGCCGATTTTCGCGAACGCGGCCTTCCCGCCGCTCGATGATCAATATGCCAGTTCCGAGCCGATGGTGATCGGCTCCGGCGCGCGGGAGCCGTACGAGGCGCGGTCGATCTACAATGTCTCTGGCATGAGCTATGGCGCGATCTCGAAACCCGCGGTGCGGGCGCTGAGCCGCGGGGCGAAGATGGCGGGCTGCTGGATGAACACCGGGGAGGGTGGCCTGTCGCCCTATCATCTGGAAGGCGGCTGCGACATCGTCTTTCAGATCGGGACGGCGAAGTATGGTGTGCGGGATTCCGAGGGGCGGCTGGACGACGCCAAGCTGCGGGAGATCGCGGCGCATCCTCAGGTCAGGATGATCGAGATCAAGCTGGCGCAGGGCGCGAAGCCCGGGAAGGGCGGGATCCTGCCCGCGTCCAAGGTCACACCCGAGATCGCCGAGGTGCGGGGGATCCCGGAAGGTGAGGATTCGATTTCGCCCAACCGGCACGAGGGGGTCGATGATTGGGACGACCTTCTGGATTTCATCGCCCATGTCCGCGAGGTGTCGGGGCTTCCGACGGGCATCAAGACGGTGATGGGCGATCAGGATGCGATGGGTGATTTCTTTGCGGCGATCGTGAAGCGGAGGGAGGAGAGTGCGCCGGATTTCATCACGCTGGACGGGGGCGAGGGGGGCACGGGGGCGTCGCCCATGCCGCTGATCGATCTGGTAGGGATGACGATCCGGGAGGCGTTGCCGCGGCTGGCGGACCTGCGGGATGCGGCGGGGCTGAAAGATCGGATCCGGATCGTGGCGAGCGGCAAGCTGATGGTGCCAGGCGATGTGGCCTGGGCGCTGTGCGCCGGGGCGGATTTCGTGACGTCGGCACGCGGGTTCATGTTCGCACTGGGCTGCATCCAAGCGATGAAGTGCAACAAGAACACCTGCCCGACCGGGATCACGACCCATCAGAAGCGATTTCAGAAGGGGCTGGTGGTCGAGGACAAGGACAAGCGGGTCGCACGCTACGCTCAGAATATCGTGAGCGATGTGGAAACCATCGCCCATTCTGTGGGAGTTGCAGAACCGCGGCTTTTGCGGCGGAGCCATGTGCGGATCGTGCAGGCCGATGGAACTTCGGTCCCGATGTCGGCGCTTTATCCACAGGGTGCGACATGAAAGGTCTGTAACAAACCTTGGCAGAGCGGCAGATCGCTCTTTCTTTATAGGGCGTGGGACGCGCTGCAGGAACGGAGGCTTGGACGCCCGATGACCCGACGCCGGATTGACCGACTGACACAGGACGATGTGACACCAAAAGAACTGTGGCTGAAACGGCGGCAGATCCTTGCTGGACTTGCCGGTTTGGGGGCGATTGCGCCGATGGGCGCGCGAGCATCGGACGAGCCGCTTGAGCCGAACACGTTCGAGGAAATCACGACCTATAACAACTTCTATGAATTCGGGACGGGCAAGAGCGACCCGTCGAAGAACGCGCACAAGCTGCAGACCGAGCCGTGGTCGATCACGATCGATGGGGCGGTGGAAGAGCCGGTGACGCTGGACTTCGCGGCGCTCTCCGAGATCCCGACCGAGGAACGGATCTACCGCTTCCGCTGTGTCGAGGCGTGGTCGATGGTGATCCCCTGGAACGGGTTCGAGCTGTCGCAGCTCCTGGACCGGGTGACGCCGCTGCCCTCGGCGCAATACGTCCAGTTCGAGACGGCGGTGCAGCCCGACAACATGATCGGCGTGCGGCGCAAGGTGCTGAACTTCCCCTATCGCGAGGGGCTTCGGTTGGACGAGGCCCGCCATCCGCTGACGATCATGGCGACGGGGCTGTACGGAGAGCCGATGCCGAACCAGAACGGCGCGCCGATCCGGCTGGTCGTGCCGTGGAAATACGGTTTCAAATCGATCAAGTCGATCGTGCGGATCACCTTTACCGAGGAAGAGCCGTTCACGACCTGGAACGATCTGAACCCGAGCGAGTACGGCTTCTATAGTAATGTGAACCCGAACGTGGATCATCCGCGCTGGAGCCAGGCGACCGAGCGGCGGATCGGCGGGGGTCTGTTCAACTCGCGCCAGGACACCCTGATGTTCAACGGCTATGAGGACGAGGTCGCCGATCTGTATGAGGGCATGGATCTGACGGTTCAGATCTGATGTCGGTAAAGGACGGGATTAACGCCGCCGCGCGGAAGTTCCCGACGTGGCCGCTTTACCTCGCCGCCCTGGCCTATGCGGGCTGGCAATTCTGGCTGGGCCTGTCCGGCGCCTGGGTCGAGCCGATCAACACTCTGGAACGGCAATATGGCGAGGCGGCGCTGACGATGCTGATCGCGAGCCTGACGATTACGCCGATCCGGGAATATCTTCGCATCAACCTGATCAAGTTCCGCCGGGCGCTGGGGCTGATCGCCTTCTTCTTCGTCGTGGCGCATTTCCTGGTCTGGGCGCTGCTCGACGTGCAGAGCTTGAGCCGGGTCTGGGCCGATATCGTGAAGCGGCCCTATGTGACGGTCGGGATGGTCGGCTTCGTGCTGCTGATCCCGCTGGCCGCGACATCGGCCAACCGGATCATCCGCAAAATGGGCCCAATTTTATGGCGGCGTGTCCACAAACTTGTCTATCCCGCCGTTTTGCTTGCCTGTTTGCACTATCTTTGGCTGGCCAGGGGTTTTCAGATCGAGCCCATCGCCTACTTCGTCGTAACAATTGGGCTGCTCGTTCTCCGGCTGAAGCCGGTCAAGCGACGTGTGGCTGCTTGAAGGAGAGATTGAGATGAACCGTTTGGCTGCGATGGGTGTGGGCGTTTCGCTTGGGTTGATGGCGGGGATGGCCGCGGCGCAGGAGGAAGGGCTTCAGGGCAATGTCGGCCAGGTCTCGACCCATATGGGCGAGATGAGTGTGACGATGCCCAACGGCGAAGAGGCGGTGCAGGATCGGTTGCGGTTCGAGCCGTTCCAGATGGTCGATGAACTGTTCCTGCGCGACGATATCGTTTTTCTGATGCGGCACGGGCCAACCGACTGGAGTTTTCTGGACCGCAAGGATGTCGCCCCGACGGATTGCGAGAACCAGCGGGTGATGGATGAAGAGGGCCGCGCGGCGATGCGGGCGCTCGGT
>NZ_JBFONT020000001.1:0-375000 GCF_040779325.2 Aestuariibius violaceus | reverse complement strand
CAAGACGACGTATAGGGTCTGACGCCTGCCCGGTGCCGGAAGGTTAAAAGGAGGTGTGCAAGCACCGAATTGAAGCCCCGGTAAACGGCGGCCGTAACTATAACGGTCCTAAGGTAGCGAAATTCCTTGTCGGGTAAGTTCCGACCTGCACGAATGGCGTAACGACTTCCCCGCTGTCTCCAACATCGACTCAGCGAAATTGAATTGCCTGTCAAGATGCAGGCTTCCCGCGGTTAGACGGAAAGACCCCGTGCACCTTTACTACAGCTTCGCACTGGCATCAGGCACAGCATGTGCAGGATAGGTGGTAGGCTTTGAAGCAGGAACGCCAGTTTCTGTGGAGCTACCCTTGAGATACCACCCTTGCTCTGCTTGATGTCTAACCGCGGTCCGTTATCCGGATCCGGGACCCTGCGTGGTGGGTAGTTTGACTGGGGCGGTCGCCTCCCAAACAGTAACGGAGGCGCGCGAAGGTTGGCTCAGAGCGGTCGGAAATCGCTCGTTGAGTGCAATGGCAGAAGCCAGCCTGACTGCGAGACATACAAGTCGAGCAGAGTCGAAAGACGGCCATAGTGATCCGGTGGTCCCGCGTGGAAGGGCCATCGCTCAACGGATAAAAGGTACGCCGGGGATAACAGGCTGATGGTGCCCAAGAGTCCATATCGACGGCACCGTTTGGCACCTCGATGTCGGCTCATCTCATCCTGGGGCTGGAGCAGGTCCCAAGGGTACGGCTGTTCGCCGTTTAAAGAGGTACGTGAGCTGGGTTTAGAACGTCGTGAGACAGTTCGGTCCCTATCTGCCGTGGGTGTAGGATACTTGAGAGGAGTTGCCCCTAGTACGAGAGGACCGGGGTGAACGATCCACTGGTGGACCAGTTGTCATGCCAATGGCAGTGCTGGGTAGCTATGATCGGAAAGGATAACCGCTGAAGGCATCTAAGCGGGAAGCCCCCCTCAAAACAAGGTATCCCTGAGGACCGTGGTAGACCACCACGTCGATAGGCCGGAGATGTAAGCGCAGCAATGCGTTCAGTTGACCGGTACTAATTGTCCAATAGGCTTGATTTGATCCAGTGGAAGCGAGGTTCGCTTTCCTGACAGAAGCCAGCTTGGCTTGGACCTGATGGTCTTTTCTCGGTTTGGTGGTCATAGCACGAGTGAAACACCCGATCCCATCCCGAACTCGGCCGTTAAGCACCGTTGCGCTGATGGTACTGCGTCTTAAGGCGTGGGAGAGTAAGTCACTGCCAAACCTAGTAAAGACCATTCCCGTATCTCTCTGACGATGCGCCTCAGATCCTGTTTCTAGACGACCTGAGGCGCGACATGGTTGGCGCGGGATGGAGCAGCCCGGTAGCTCGTCAGGCTCATAACCTGAAGGTCGTAGGTTCAAATCCTACTCCCGCAACCAGATTGAGGGCCGTCCTGTTGGGGCGGCCCTTTTTTTGGTCACAAGCAGCCATGCGAGATCGCTCAAGGTGACAGGTGGGTTGCATTTCCGTGGAGAGCCGATGTTCAGCATCTCGTCCAAGGCCAGCAGCCCGTCGAGTTGCTGAGCTGAAAGTGGGTCGGATGGCGCTGCGGGCAGACGGTAGTCCGCCGAGGAGTACGGTTAATGTTCTTCATATGTTCTCAACCTGTGATACCATAGGGCCATGCAGATTCCATTTCCCTTTGAGGATCGTTCGAAGCGGCTGGCCAAACTTCACGAGACGCTTGCCCGATGTTTTGGTCCGATCGCTATTTCGTCGCCGTTTGATCCTGTAACCCAGCTTGTCTGGGGCATCCTGAGTGGACGGACCTATACAGAAGTCACCTTGGCTACGATCGACGCGGTGCGCGCCCGCTTCAAAACGTGGGAAGCCGTTCGCGATGCACCTGTGCGCGAGATCGAGTTGGCAATCCAGCCCGTGACGTTCTCTGAAGTGAAGGCGCCGCGGCTGAAAGAGGCCCTGGCACAGGTTTCGGCGGAACAGGGCCGGCTGTCGCTTGATCATCTCAAGCAGATGCCGGTGGACGCCGCGTTGTCATGGCTGGAAAGGCTACCGGGCGTGGGACGCAAGGCGTCCGCTGCGACGATCAACAACAGCAGCCTGCGAATGCGGGCACTAGTGATTGACAGCCATCACCTTCGGATTCTGAAGCGCTTGCGGCTGGTGAAGACCGCGGCGACGATCCGGGATGCCTATGAGATGATGATGGATGAGCTTCCACAGCATTGGGATGCGGTGATGCTGGATCATCACCATCAATACATGAAGCGTCTCGGGCAGACGATTTGCCGGCACGGGCTGCCCAATTGCCGGGCCTGCCCCCTGAGGACCTTGTGCCCGACCGGGCAAACGCCTCGCGAACGGAAGAGGGCAATACGGCAAGGGGCGCGCAGGCAACTCCCGGATCGGCCGATGGACCGGCGGATGCGACGCTAGTTGATCACCCCGATGACGATCACCATGACGATGGAATAGAGGGCGATCCCGCCACCGATCAGGAAATAGGGCCAGTTTCGCCCGACGGTGGCGGTCGCCATGCTGCGCATCTGGTGGATGAGGTCAGGCCAAGTGTAGCTTACGAAGTCACCCTGCGTGAAGACGGCCTTGATCCGCCCGTCTTCATCGACGACAGGAAGACGGCGGAAACGTTCGTTCGACATGATGCGCAGCCAGTCGACCATGTCGTCAGTTTCTCTGGCGAGGCGCGGTTCGGAGGTCATGATTTCACTGAGCTTGGTCGTCGTGGCGTCCCGTCCGGCGCCGACGATCTTTCGCATGATATCCCGTTCGGTGACGACGCCGATCACCTTCTCGTCGCCGTCACAGATAATGACTGAGCCATAGTTCTTGTCGCTCATGGCGGCGACGGCTTCGGAGACGGTTGCATCAGGTCCACGGGTCAGCGGCCGCGGCTTGGATTTATATTCGGGCCGATCCATCAGGCGGGTGCCTGGGCGTTCACCTTCTTCGGGCATGGGAGCCTCCCTACTGGTCACCGTGACGCAGTTACCTAGGTCAGGTTTTCCGGGTGGCAAAATGCGCCTCCTGTGCACCAGTGCACATCAGGCAGAGATTGCGCCGCTCGTTGAGGGGATTAGGGTGCCCGCAAGGGAGAGGAGCATCACCATGCCGCCGATCGTATCCGTGGACAGCCTAACCAAGACATACGGGTCGGGCTTCGAGGCGCTGAAGAGCGTGTCGCTGGCGATTGAAGAGGGTGAGATCCTTGCGCTGCTTGGTCCCAACGGGGCAGGCAAGACGACCCTGATCTCGACCATCTGCGGGATTACCGTCCCGACAAAGGGACGGGTGACGGTCGGCGGGCATGACATCCTTGAGGATTACCGGGCCGCGCGGAGTCTGATCGGATTGGTGCCGCAGGAGATCAACCTCGAGCCGTTCGAGCGGGTGATCGACACGGTGCGGTTTTCGCGCGGATTGTTCGGGAAGGCGCCGAACGATGTGGAGTTGGACCGGATCCTCGACAAGCTGTCGCTGACGGACAAGAAGACCTCGAAGATCATGGAGCTGTCGGGCGGCATGAAGCGGCGGGTGATGATCGCGAAGGCCTTGAGCCACGAGCCGCGGATCCTGTTCCTGGACGAGCCGACGGCGGGCGTGGATGTCGAGCTGCGGCGCGACATGTGGGAGACGGTGGCGGAGCTGAAGGCCGACGGCGTGACGATCATCCTGACCACCCATTACATCGAAGAAGCCGAGGCTATCGCGGATCGCGTGGGTGTTATCAACAAGGGCGAAATCTTGTTGGTCGAAAGCAAGGCCGAGCTGATGGCGCAGATGGGTCAGAAAGAGCTGAAGATCTCTCTCGCCGAACCCACGGAGGCGATCCCGTACATATTGGCGGAGTTCGATCTGCGCCTCAGCGACGGGGGGACCTGTCTGATCTACACCTATGACCGGCGGGCGGAGCGGACGGGGATCACCAAGCTTCTGTCAACGTTGCAGCAAACGCCGCTGGAGCTTGACGACATCCAGACGCAGCAAAGCTCTCTTGAAGATATCTTCGTGGGGCTGGTGAAGGAGCAGCAGGCATGAACCTTCAGGCGATCAAGGCCATCTACAAGTTCGAGATGGCGCGGTTCTTTCGCACGCTGACGCAGAGCTTCATCTCTCCCGTAATCTCGACGGCGCTTTACTTCGTTGTCTTCGGGGCGGCGATCGGTGGGCGGATTCAGGAGGTGGATGGCGTGGCCTATGGTGCGTTCATCGTGCCCGGGCTGATCATGCTGTCGGTGATGACGCAGGCGACGGCGAATGCCTCTTTCGGGATCTACTTTCCGAAGTTCATCGGGACGATCTACGAACTGTTGTCGGCGCCGGTGAACTTTATCGAGATCGTCATCGGTTATGTCGGTGCGGCGGCGACGAAGGCTCTGTTCATCGGGTTCGTGATCCTTGGGACGGCTTACTTCTTCGTCGACCTCGATATTCAGCGACCTTTGGTGATGGTGGCCTTCCTAGTGCTGACCTGTCTTAGCTTTGCGCTACTGGGGTTCATCATCGGAATCTGGGCGGGGAACTTCGAACAACTGCAGCTGATCCCGCTTCTGGTGATCACACCGCTCGTTTTCCTTGGCGGGTCGTTCTACTCGATCTCGATGCTCCCGCCGGTCTGGCAGACGATCACGCTGTTCAATCCGGTGGTCTATCTGATCTCTGGCTTCCGCTGGGCGTTCTTCGGGCAGGCCGATGTGAATATCTGGCTGTCGCTTCTGGCTATCGCCGGTTTCACCGTGTTGTGCCTTGGCGTCATCTGGTGGATCTTCAAAACCGGCTGGCGGATCCGTCAATAGCGGGCGGTTGTTCCTTCCGGGGCCGCGGCCTATGTGGGACGGGATGAGACGCTGGATCCCTTTCGTGAAGACGCCGCCTTCGGTGTCGGTCATTCGTTTGTCGGGCGCGATCGGGATCGGGTCCCGTGGCCTCGACGGTACTGTCATGCGCCCCGTGATCGAGAAAGCCTTTCGCGGGAAGCCAGAGGCCATTGCGCTTGAGATCAACTCACCTGGGGGAAGCGCTGTGCAATCCTCGCTGATTGCATCGCAGATCCGTCAGATGGCCGAAGAGAAGGAAATCCCCGTTGTTGCCTTCGTCGAGGATGTGGCGGCTTCGGGTGGATATTGGCTTGCGACAGCGGCGGACGAGATCTTTGTCGATCACAGTTCGGTCGTCGGATCGATCGGTGTGATCTCCGCCAGCTTCGGGGCACATGAGTTTATCGGCCGGTATGGGATTGAGCGCCGGGTTTATACGGCGGGCGAGAGCAAATCGATGCTGGATCCGTTCAAGCCCGAGAAGGAGGAGGATGTCGCCCGGCTGAAGCGCATCCTCGACGAGATCCACGAAACGTTCAAAGAGCAGGTCCGCAGGCGCCGGGAGGGCAAGCTGAACGGGGAGGACCTGTTCACCGGCGAGATCTGGGTGGGCCAGAGAGCTATCGAGGTTGGCCTTGCCGACGGGATCGGGCACCTCCTGCCGGAGATGAAGACGCGCTACGGCGACAAGGTAAGGATCCGGCGCTTCGGCCGGCGACGGCCGCTTCTGGGGCGCCTGGGGGCTCAGCTTGTGGATGACACCGCTGCGATGCTGGAAGAACGTGCGGCTTATGCGCGGTTCGGTCTCTAAGTGATCCTCAAGATCGTCACTCTGTTTCTGATCGGCATGGGCGTCCTCGCGATGTTCGGCCGGTTACGCCTGCCCGGTATGCGGTCGGCCAAGTGCAAGGCGTGTGGCCGTCCGCGGATCGGCCGCGGCCCCTGCCCTTGCGGGAAAGCCTGATCATGCTACCGGACGGCCCCATCCTCGACTGGTCGATGACGATCCTCGGGCTGTTTATCCTGATCCTCGCGGGGGACGCGCTGGTGAAAGGGGCGGTCAACCTGTCGCTGCGCCTCGGCGTTCCCGCGCTGATCGTGTCTCTGACGATCGTGGCTTTCGGGACGTCGGCGCCGGAGCTTCTGATCTCGATCAAGGCGATCCTGGATGGCGTTGCGGGCATTGCGCTGGGCAATGTCGTCGGCTCCAACACAGCAAACATCCTGTTGGTCCTCGGGGTACCTGCGCTGATCGCGACCATGCACACTTCGACGTGCGAGACGCGGCGAAGCTACCTTCAGATGATCTTTGCGTCGGTGCTTTTTATCGCACTTTGCTTCTTCGCGCCGATCACGTGGTGGCACGGGCTGATCCTCCTCGCTGGGCTTTCGATCATGCTTGGCAGCGCCTTTCGGGCAGCGCGGGCGCATCGCCGGGACGTCGCCAATGAAGTGCCGGACGAAGAAGACGAGGAAGTTGAGGGGGCGGATCCGTCCATGCCCGGCTGGCGGATTGCGATCTATCTGGTGCTCGGGCTCGCTGGCCTTCCGCTGGGGGCCGAGTTGCTGATCGATGGATCGATCAATATCGCGCGTACCTTCGGCCTGTCGGAAGAGGTCATCGGCCTGACGCTCGTTGCGATCGGAACGTCACTGCCCGAGCTTGCCACAACGGTCATGGCGGCAATCCGGCGGCAGGCGGACGTGGCGTTGGGCAACGTCATCGGGTCGAACATGTTCAACCTGCTGGCCATCATCGGGGTGGCGAGCCTGGTGGGGCCGATCCCCGTTGATCCAAAATTCCTGAGCTTCGATCTGTGGGTGATGTTGAGCGCATCGCTGCTGCTCATTCCGTTCGTGTTCCTGCGGCGGGATATCACGCGGCTCTGGGGGGCTGCGCTGACGGCGCTTTATGCGGCCTACCTCGTAATCGTGCTGGCCTCATGAGGGCGCTTGTCACAGGAGCGGGCCGGCGGCTGGGCCGGGCGATGGCGGAATATCTGGGTCGCCGCGGTTTCGACGTCGCGGTCCACTACAACGGGTCGCGTGACGGTGCCGACGCGGCGGTCAAGGCGATACTGGCGATGGGACGCCAGGCGATCGCGTTGCAGGCGGATCTGTTGGACGAGGACCAGACCGGGGTGCTGTTGGGGCAGGCGGCGGAGGCGCTGGGTGGGCCGGTCACCTGCCTGATCAACAACGCCTCGATCTTCGAGCCGGATACGATTGAGACGGCGACGCTGGAAAGCTGGAACCGGCATATCGGCTCCAACCTGCGGGCACCCTATGTGCTGATTCAAGCGCTGGCGGAGCAGATGCCGGAACCGGAGATCGACGCGAATGGCGAGCCGGTCGCGCGGGGGCTGGTGATCAACATGCTTGACCAGCGGGTGCGGAAGCTGACGCCGAATTTCTCGACCTACACGATCGCGAAGATGGGGCTTTGGGCGTTGACCAAGACGGCGGCGCAGGGGCTGGCGCCGCGGATTCGGGTGAATGCAATCGGCCCGGGGCCGACCCTGCAGGGCGACCGGCAGACCCGTGCGCATTTCGAGGCGCAGCGGCAGGCGACGATACTGGAGCGGGGGGCAGACCCGGAGGGAATCGTTGCGGCGCTAGGGTACTTCTTGGACGCGAGGGCTGTGACAGGGCAACTTCTTTGCGTCGACGGGGGGCAGCATTTAGCCTGGAAGACGCCGGACGTTCTGGGGCCAGAGTGAACTGACCAGTTTTGCACCGGCTCACCAATCCGTTACACTTCGTTCATAAAATCGTAATGTTTTCAGGTGTTTGCCTTTGGGCATAAAAAATGATCAAGAGAAACAATGGCTTAGATTATTGCTTAAAAAAAAGGCGGATCACAGAAATTGCGCCGAGATAAGGGAAAAACCGGCATTCCAAAAACTTGCCCACGTAGTTGTCCACAGAAGTCGTGGACTCTATTGCCCTTGTCACTCCTGCGTCAGGATTGCAGCGGCTGGTCGAGAATCATATCTCCGAGGCCATGGGGCATAACAACCATCTTTCCGCCGAGCAGGAGGCCTTTGGTACAGGGCCGAAGGGGTATGCGTGTATTGCAGCCTATGTGAAGCAGCTTGATGCGTCGCCGGGCGTCTACCGTATGCTCGATGAGCAGGCACGGGTGCTCTACGTCGGCAAGGCACGGAACCTGAAGGCGCGGGTGACGAGCTACTCCCGGCCGTCGAACCAGCATTCGGCGCGGATCACGCGGATGATCCGCGAGACGGCGTCGATGATGTTCCTGACGACGAAGACCGAGACCGAGGCGCTGCTTCTCGAGCAGAACCTGATCAAGCAGTTGAAGCCGAAATACAATGTGTTGCTGCGGGACGATAAGTCCTTTCCGAATATCCTGGTGGGCCGCGAGCATTCTTTTCCTCAGATCAAGAAGCATCGGGGAGCGAAAAAGGAGAAGGGGGATTATTACGGGCCCTTTGCGTCGGCGGGCGCGGTGAACCGGACGATCAATCAGCTGCAGAAAGTGTTCCTGCTGCGGAACTGTTCGGACGCGACCTTCGACAGCAGGACCCGGCCTTGTCTGCTTTATCAGATCAAGCGGTGTTCGGCGCCGTGTGTCGGGTATGTGTCGGAAGACGAGTATGCGGGGCTGGTGAAGGACGCGGACCGGTTCTTGCAGGGCAAGACGACAGCAGTTCAGGCGCAATTGGCGGACGAGATGCGGGCGGCATCCGAGGCAATGGAGTTTGAGCGTGCGGCGGCTTTGCGTGACCGGATTCGGGCGATGACGCAGGTGCAGTCGGCTCAGGGCATTAATCCGCAGGGGGTGGCCGAGGCGGACGTAATTGCGCTGCACCAGGGGGGCGGGCAGGCCTGTGTGCAGGTGTTCTTTATCCGGGCGAATCAGAACTGGGGGAACCGGGACTATTATCCGCGTGTCGGCGAAGATGTGGACGCGTCTGAGGTGATGCAGGCCTTCCTTCTGCAGTTCTACGGCGACAAGGAGCCGCCGCGGCTGGTGTTGCTGTCGCATGGTGTGGATGACGAGGACCTGGTTTGCGAGGCGCTCGCACAGAAGGCGGGGCGGAAGGTGGAACTGGCGGTTCCGCAACGGGGGGAGAAGGCGGAACTGGTCTCTCATGCCTTGCGGAATGCGCGGGAGAGCCTGGCGCGGAAGATGAGCGAGACGGCGACGCAGGCGAAGTTGCTGCGCGGCCTGGCGGAGGCGTTTGATCTGGCGGAGCCGCCGGGCCGTGTGGAGGTCTACGACAATTCTCACATCCAGGGGCAATATGCCGTTGGCGCGATGGTCGTCGCCGGGCCGGAGGGGTTCGAGAAGGGCCAGTACCGGAAGTTCAATATCCGGGGAGAGGAGCTGACCCCGGGCGACGATTTCGGGATGATGAAGGAGGTGCTGACCCGGCGGTTCAAGCGGCTGCTGAAGGAGGATCCGGACCGGCAATCGGGGACCTGGCCGGATCTGCTGTTGATCGATGGGGGCGCCGGGCAAGTGAGCGCCGTGCATGAGATCATGTCGGAGTTGGGCGTCGAGGACATCGCGATGATCGGCGTCGCGAAGGGAATCGACCGGGATGCAGGGAAGGAAGAATTCC
The DNA here is from genome assembly GCF_040779325.2 of Aestuariibius violaceus. Classification (NCBI taxonomy): domain Bacteria; kingdom Pseudomonadati; phylum Pseudomonadota; class Alphaproteobacteria; order Rhodobacterales; family Paracoccaceae; genus Aestuariibius; species Aestuariibius violaceus. The sequence continues at coordinate 365,578 of NZ_JBFONT020000001.1, read as the reverse complement.
ACCGAACGGGAAAGCGGCCGATGGCGCTGAGGCATAACGATCCGGTTCTCTATTTCGTGCAGCGGCTGCGGGACGAGGCGCACCGGTTTGCGATCGGCACGCATCGGGCGAAGCGGGCGAAGGCGGTGGGTGCGACGCCGCTCGACGAGATTGCCGGTGTGGGGGCGGCGCGGAAGCGGGCGTTGCTGGCGCATTTCGGCTCCGCCAAGGCGGTGGGACGAGCCAACCTCGCCGATCTGAAGGCGGTGGACGGGATCTCGGAAAGTCTGGCGCAGAAGATCTACGACCATTTCCACGAGGGGTGAGGCTGCCAGATTGAGGCGCGCAAGCGCGCCTCGGTGTTCTGGCCGCCCGGCATCGCTGTTGCCTTTGCCCGATCGGTTGGTGTTCCTGGCGGAGCTGGCAGGTGCCTCCGGCGGGAGTATTGATGGCCAGATGAAGAGGTGATGCTGTCCCTTCCGTGTTTGGTGGGGAGGGGGTAGAGGGGGACATGACCTGGACTTTACCCAATGTGCTGACGACGCTGCGCCTTTTGGCGGCGCCGGGGCTCGTCCTGCTGTTCCTCTTTGTCTCGCGGCCCTTGGCGGATTGGCTGGCGCTGGTGTTTTTTGCCGGCGCGGCGGTGACGGACTGGTTCGATGGCTACCTCGCGCGGGCGTGGAAGCAGGAGAGCAAGTTTGGTGCAATGCTCGACCCGATTGCGGATAAGGTGATGGTGGCGATTGCGCTGTTGGTGCTGGCGTCGTTTTCGACGCTGGTCTTTTCGATCGTGCTGCCGGCGGTGCTGATCCTCTTTCGGGAGGTATTCGTGTCGGGCCTTCGGGAGTTTCTTGGGGCGACGGCGGGGACGCTGACGGTGACGAAGCTCGCCAAGTGGAAGACGACGGTCCAGATGGTCGCGATCGCGGCACTGTTCTTTCATGGGGTGATGTTTCACTACGCGGCTGAAGCGTCAGTGGGGATGGATCCGGAGACCATCACCGCTGTCCTTGAGGGCGGACTGGATCCGGCTGGTCTGCGCTGGAAGTCGGGCCTTCAGGACCTGGCGCGCTGGATCGGGATCGCGCTGTTGTGGCTGGCCGCCGCGTTGACGCTGATCACCGGATGGGACTATTTCCGGAAGGCGCTGCCGCATCTGAAGGAGGGCAAATGACACTGGATCTTCTTTATTTTGCCTGGGTCCGGGAGCGGATCGGGTTGCCTAAGGAGCGGGTCGAGACGGAGGCCGCGACCGTCGCGGACCTCGTCGATGAACTGCGGGGTCGCGAAGAGCGCTATGAGGCGGCGTTTGCGGATACGACGGCATTGAAGGTGGCGCTCGATCAGGAACTCGCGGAGTGGGGCAGCCCGCTGGAGGGCGTACGGGAGGTGGCCTTTTTCCCGCCAATGACGGGGGGGTGAGCGCTGTGAATGTGCGCCTCCAAGAGGAGCGGTTCGCGGCGGGGGAGGAGCTGGATGCTTTCACGGCTGCGCAGCGGGGCGCCGGGGCCGTCGTGAGCTTTACCGGGATCACGCGCGACGTCGCAGGCAGCCTGGCTCATATGGAGATCGAGCATTATCCCGGGATGACGGAACGGGCGATCCGCGGGATCGTCGACGAGGCCAAGGGGCGCTGGCCCTTGACCGGGGCGCTTGTGATCCACCGTTATGGGCGGCTTGCGCCGGAGGAGCCGATCATGATGGTCGCGACAGCCTCGGCCCACCGGGTTGCAGCGTTCGAGGCGGCGGAGTTCCTGATGGATTACCTGAAGTCGCGTGCACCCTTCTGGAAGAAGGAAGTGACGGCGGATGGCTCGGATTGGGTGGCTGCCAAGGACGAGGACGAAGCCGCGCTCGACCGGTGGTCCTAGGTGGTGCTGCTCTGGCGTTCGATATAGGCGCGCAGCTCTTCCGTTTCCTGGCGTGCGTCGCGGAGGCCGTCCATCGCCGCCCGTAGTTCCGCCTCGGTCTGGGTCAGCTGGTTTGTCATCTCGGCTTCGCGCTGCTGGAGGTAGGTAATCGCCTGATCGCGCGTTTCTTCTGCTTCGTGGAGAGACTGGGCGAGCCGGTCGAGTTCGCTGATTTCGGCCTGGCCGACACGGGTGAAGCGGTGGATGAGCCAGTTGGCAAACCAGCCGAGGCAGAACGCGACGAAGAGGATCACGGCCGTGGCGAAGATAAATTCAGTTCTGTTCATTCTCGGTTTCTTCCTCGGCGGGCGGATCTTCTGAGGGTGTTTCTTCTGTTGTCGCGCCTTCATCAGGTGCGGGGTCTGCTTGGTCGTTCGGCGCCGCTTCCGCCGGATCCGAGGCTTCCTCAAGGGGAGCTTCCATTTCCTCTAGCGCTGTCGTCTCTTCGGTCGATTCCGGTACGATGAGGCGGAATTCAATCCGTCTGTTGGCTTCGCGCCCTTCCTCGGTGCCGTTATCGGCAATGGGGTCGGCCTCGCCATAGCCGATTGCGGTGAAGCGGCGGGTCGGTACGCGACGTTCGCGCAGGGCGTTCAGGACTGCCTCTGCCCGTTCCTGGCTGAGCTGCTGGTTCATCACCTCGCGGCCCTGGCTATCGGTATAGCCAGCGACCTCGATCCGCTTGTCGGCGCAGGGCTGCAGGATGGCCGCGATATCGTCCATGATCGGCTGGGCGGTGCTGTCGAGCGTGGCCGAGCCGGGTTCGAAGGTGATCTTGACCTCTTCGACGACCGCTTCGATCTGTGCGATGCACTCCTCGGCCGTCGGCAGGCCGGCAATGGGATCGAGTTGTTCGACATAGGTGACGTCAATCTGGAAGTCCTGACCATCGCCGAGCTTCTCGGTCAGGAGCGCTGCAATCTGGGCGCTGGCCTGTTGATCGCCGGTATTGCCGCGGATCGTGATCAGATCGGGTTGAACGGTGACGGCGCCATTCGAAAGCTCTGCCAGCGCCTCGATCCCGGCGAGAACGCGGACGGACCAGCCTGACGGCAGGTCTTCGCTGATGCGGGTGCCCATCGCCAGGTCGGGGGCACCGAGGCGCGCGCGCGCATAGTTTTCAGCCGTCGTGTTCATCAACTCGTCGCTGACCTTGCCGCGGAGTTGCACGAGCCCCTCGGGAGAGCGAATGGCGATGAATTCCGGGATCTCGACGGAAGCGTCGGGCGGTTCGGGGAGGACGGCCGTCAAGGCGTAGACCTCAGGCAGGGCGTTCTCGAACTCTCCAACGACATTGTCGAAGAGGCCTTGAGCCGTTCCTTCCGCGGCGACGAGCGAAACGTCGGTATCCGTGAAGGTCAGCGCGCCGCCGCCCAGATCGCCGAGTGCGGCGATGCCCATTGCGACGGCTTCGCCCCAGGTTTGGGAGGGCATACCGAGCCCCTCGGTACAGGCGCGAGTGCCTTGCCAGCCGATGGCCCTGGCGGCTGCTTCGATCATCTCTTCTGTGGTGTCCCCGTCAACGGAGCATGCATCGAAATGCGGGCCACGGTCGTCGATCACGAAGCGGAGCGTGAAGGGCGTGATGACCGGGCGGGGCGCGGAAATGTCGAGTGCGACCTCGATGTTCTCGGGAACGCGGCGGCGGAGCTGGTTTTCATATTCGCGTTTCTGCTGGGGGCTTTCGCTGATCGCGGTCGCTTCCACTCGGCCAGCTTCGACCGAAATCTTGGAGCGCGGCAGTGTGTCGAGCGCGCGGAGCGCGTAGGTCAGGGCGGGTTGCCATCCTTCGGGGGCGGGGTAGTCCGCCGTTTCCAGAAGATCGGTGACGGGCAGGCCGTCCGCCGCGCTGGCGACTTCTTCGAGGATCGCATCACGATCGTCGGATGCGGGGATCAGGCCGATCAGAGAGATCTCTGAAGTGTTTCGCAGGATTTCGATCGAGAAGCGCGGCGGTTCGATGGCTGCGGCATCTGCGACGAACATTTCATTCCGGACGCGCGCTGCATCGACGACCTTGGAGGCCGTGGTGATTGCGCGAAACATCGTCGCTTCAGTAGGCGCGGTGCCTTCGATGATGACTTGCAAGCCGTCAGTTTGAACGGACGCCCAGTCGAGCCCTTCGAGGGTCATTTCGCGGTTCACGGAGGAGGCGGACAGATCCTCGACCGTTTCCACCGTAAGGCGCGCGGCGAGAAGCGATCCGCCGGCGGCGGTGCCGAAGACGGCAAGCATGATCAGGGCTGAGGACAGACGCATCTCGTCGATCGGATGGTTTCGGATTGCGCCTATCTAGGCTGCGGGAGAGGGGGGTGCAATCAGGCCGCGAGGGCAGCGGCGAAAAAGAGCACGGGGATGAAGCCTGTCGTCCGGTTCAGGCGGAATAGGTACAAGAGCTTCGGATTGTCTTCCGCATCGAACTGACGCAGCTGAAAGGCGAGATGCCAGCCCATTGCCCAAGGCCCGCAGAGCGCAAGGAGCAGGGCGGCGGGCGGCTTTTCGATTGCGACGCTGAGGACGGCGAGGGCCATCAGGGTCACTGTGATGATGAGGAACCGGCGAAGCCATGCCGGTGTCTTGTCGCCGAAGAGACGGGCGGTGGATTTGATGCCGATCAGCGCGTCATCTTCTGTGTCCTGATGGGCGTAGATGGTGTCGTAGAAGAGCGTCCAGGAGATGCCCGCGAGATAGAGGATGATCGCGGGGAGATGGAGTGCGCCCGCATGTGCCGTCCAAGCCAGGAGGGCGCCCCAGTTGAAGGCGATGCCGAGGAAAACCTGAGGCCACCAGGTGAAGCGCTTTGCGAAGGGGTAGATTGCGACGGGGATGAGTGCGGCGAAGCCGAGCAGAATTGCGGGTGGATTGAAGGTCAGCAGGATGAGGAGCGCGAGGAAGGACTGGACCAACATCCAGATCAGTGCGGCGCGGACGGTGACCTGGCCGGCCGGAATGGGCCGGGACTGGGTCCGGGCGACGGAGGCATCGAAGTCGCGGTCGGTGATGTCGTTCCAGGTGCAGCCCGCGCCACGCATCAGGAAGGCCCCGATGGCGCAGCCCGTGGCGATCCAGGCGTCGTGCCAACTGGCGTCTTCGGTCGCGAGCATTGCGAGGGTCAGGCCCCACCAGCAGGGCAGCAGCAGAAGCCATGTGCCAATGGGACGGTCGGCCCGGCTGAGACGCAGGAAGGGGCGCGTGGACTCGGGCGCATAACGGTCGACCCAGTTGCCGGGCACCGCATCGGCGACCGTGCCGCCCGTCTCTGGTTTCTCCCCGGCCTCGGTCATAAAGATGTGTCCATGGCTTCTGCGATCCGTCTCTTTGTAGATCACCCTCTTAGAGAGGGGCAACGGGTCCCGCTGACGCGGGATCAGGTGCATTACCTGACGCATGTGATGCGGCAGCCGGTCGGGGCAGAGGTTTTCGTCTTCAACGGCAAGGACGGTGAGTGGGCGGTTTTGCTGGATGAGGTAGGCAAACGGTCGGGTGTTCTGGCGGTTACGCAGCAGACCAAGCCGCTTATGCCGCCTCCGGACCTTTGGCTGCTCTTTGCGCCGATCAAAAAGGCCCGGACGGATTTCATTGTCGAGAAGGCGACTGAGTTGGGGGTTGCGCAGATCATTCCCGTTCAGACGGAACGGACGAATTCCGAGCGGATCAGGCGGGACCGGTTGCAGTCTCATGCGGTCGAGGCAGCGGAGCAGTGCGGGGGTACGTACGTGCCCAAGGTGACGGAGCTTCAGAAGCTGTCTGTCGTGCTCGATGACTGGCGCGCCGATCGCGCGCTTTACTTCTGCGATGAAGAGCTTGCGGGACATGGTGGCGTCGCCTTCGCCGAGAGAGCACCAGGCGAGCCGGCCGCGATTCTTATCGGTCCCGAAGGTGGCTTCACGACGGGGGAGCGGGAACGGATCGGCCGTATCGCCCGCCCGGTTTCGCTGGGTCCTCGCATCCTGCGGGCAGACACGGCCGCTGTCGCCGCCTTGGCTTTGTGGCAGGCGCGCCAAGGGGATTGGATGTGATCCGCCCGGAGATCCTGGAGATCCTGCGCCGCTGGCGTGAGCCCCTTCTGGCGGGTGGGGCTTTGCTTTTGGGTCTTTGGTTCATCGCGCTGCCGGGGGTCGGGTTGACCATTGTCGGCGGAGCGCTGTCGGTTGCGGCGGTTGGACTGTTGATTCCGGCGATCCGGCGGGTGCGGTTGCAGCAGGGGCAGGACGGGGCCGGGGTGGTGGAGATTACCGAGCGGCAGTTGACCTACCTGGCGGCAGAGGGTGGCGGCTTGCTGTCGCTTGACCTGATCACCGATGTTCGGCTGGCAGATCGCGTCTGGCATCTGGCTGACAGTGCAGGAAACCGAATTGCCGTTCCGGCGGACGCGCGGGGTGCGGATGCGCTTCTCGATGCGCTTCTCGTCTTGCCCGGCATTGATGCCGGGCGGGTTGCCCGCGCGCTTCAGGACGGGGGCGATCACATTCTCTGGCGGCAGGATCCGGCGGACACGCCCGCATTGACACCCCCGGCCTGAGCGGCCACCTACGGGCGACGTCGCGGCAACGATCGGAGCGCCTTCCATGTCCATCCCTCAATCCGGCGGCGGTCCCATCGAACGTCATGAGCAACTGGCGGAGTATCTAGCCTCAGGCTGCAAGCCGAAGGAGGCGTGGCGGATCGGGACCGAGCACGAGAAGTTCGGGTATTGCCGCGATACGCTGAAGCCGCTGCCCTATCACGGGGAGCGCTCGATCCGGGCTATTCTGGAGGGGTTGCGCGAGCGGTTCGGATGGGAGCCGCTGCTTGAGGGCGACAATATCATCGGGCTGCAGAAGGACGGAGCGAATGTCTCTCTTGAGCCGGGGGGGCAGTTGGAGCTTTCGGGCGCCCCCCTCGAGACGATCCACGAGACCTGCGACGAGGTGAACGCGCACCTGCGCGACGTGCAGGCAGTGGCGGACGATATCGGGGCCGGATTTATCGGGCTCGGTGCCGCGCCGCATTGGCGACACGAGGACATGTCGATGATGCCGAAGGGGCGGTATCGGCTGATGACCGAGTATATGCAGACGGTTGGAAGCCACGGTCTGCAGATGATGTACCGGACCTGCACGGTGCAGGTGAACCTCGACTTCGCGTCCGAGCCGGACATGGTGAAGAAGCTGCGGGTCGCTTTGGCCTTGCAGCCCGTCGCGACGGCTCTGTTCGCGAATTCACCCTTCCTGGAAGGCAAGCCGAACGGGCACAAATCCTGGCGGTCGCGTATATGGCGCGATTTGGATCCAGCCCGGACCGGGATGCTGCCGTGGGTCTTCGAGGATGGGATGGGGTTCGAGCGCTGGGTGGACTATGCGCTCGATGTGCCGATGTACTTTGTCTATCGCGACGGTAACTATGTCGATGCAACGGGGCAGTCGTTTCGGGATTTCCTGAAGGGCGAGCTGCCGGCCTTGCCGGGGGAGAAGCCGACGCTGTCCGATTGGGCGGATCACCTGACGACGATCTTCCCCGAGGCGCGGATCAAGAAATTCATCGAGATGCGCGGGGCCGATGGCGGGCCATGGCGGCGGTTATGTGCGCTACCGGCACTATGGGTCGGGTTGCTTTATGACGATACCGCTCTGGACGCAGCTTGGGATCTCGCGAAGGGCTGGGATGCCGAGACGCGGGAGGCCTGGCGGGTCGAGGCGAGTGTTCAAGCACTTGACGCCAAGGTTGGTGGTCAGAAGATGCACGACCTTGCGCGTGAGGTGTTGCACATCGCGGATGCCGGACTTCGCGCACGAGCCCGTCCGGGTGCCGGCGGACTGGTTCCTGACGAGAGTCACTTCCTGAATGCACTGAAAGAAAGCGTCGAGACGGGGCGTGTCCCAGCCGATGAGCTTCTGGCGAAATACGAGGGGCCTTGGAAGCAAGATGTGACGCAGGTCTTTGCAGAGTACAGCTACTAGGCTTGACCCAGACGCTCAGGTCGACCCAACCTCTTCACGCATTTGCGATAGGAGGGTCTTGCGATGCGTGATTTCTTCATCAACGCGTTGGAAAAACTGATTGCGGTTGTGATTGTGTTGCTCAGTCTGGGCGTTCTTGCTGCCTCGATAGGGATCATGTTTGCCCCAGCGCAACCCGGTCAGCCATCGGGAGTTCTTCCAGGATTGCTGGTTCTGGTCCTTGGGGCGGTTTACGTGCTGTTTGTCGGCGGCTTCATGTATCTGGGGCTGGGCATCTACCAGAACACCCGGAAGACCGCCGAAGCTGTTGCCAAGCTCGTTGAGCGTGGCGCTGTTTAAAGTGGAAGAAGTCCAAGCACGAAGGCGCGGACTTTAGCTTCCGGCATTTCGCAAGGTTTGAGCACCGGGCCCGACGCCAGGCGGTAGAGGTTTGCGCTGATGTATCCCGCTCCGCCGAGTTCGTGCGCAACGATCTTCTGGCTCCGTCCATTGGCGAAGCGGGTTTCTCGAATGATCCATCGGCGCCCCTTGTACATCCCTTCGAAGCTGCCTTCGGGGAGGGCGTCGAAGGCCACGATGAACGGATCACTCAGCTCTTGGCTCCAATCTTGGGCTCGGTTCCTTCGCGCAGACGTTTGATGTTGGCGCCGTGGCGCCAGTAGACGAGGGCGGCGAGGACGATCAGGAGGACGATCCCATCCGTGTATCCCGTGAGGAGAGCGAGAACCGGGGCCAGTCCGGCGGCCAGAAGTGCGGAGAGTGATGACCAGCGCGTGATGACCGCCGTCAAGAGCCAGATCGCACAGGCTGCGAGTGCGGTTATCCAGGACAGAGCGAAGAGAACGCCAAGAAAGGTCGCCACCCCCTTGCCGCCCTTGAAGCCAAGCCAGACCGGGTAACAGTGGCCGATGAATGCGGCAAGCGCGGCGATCTGGGCTACGTCCTCCCCCGCGATGGCGCGTGAGACGAGAACAGCGACAGCGCCTTTGAAGGCGTCGAGGATGAGCGTCGCCGCGGCTGCGCCCTTGTTGCCAGTCCGCAGGACGTTGGTCGCGCCTATGTTTCCGGAGCCGATATTGCGGAGATCTCCGAGGTTCATGGCCTTGGCGATCACCATGCCGAAGGGAATGGAGCCTGCAAGATAGGCGAAAGTCGCGACGAGCAGATAGAGGAAGCCGTTGTCGAAATCAGGCATGTTCCCTCCGATAAACCTCGCGGCCCGCCACCCACGTACCGAGGATGCGCCCCTCCATCCGCTGGCCGTCGAAAGGCGTATTCTTTGACTTCGAGTGTAACTTGAAGCGGTCGAGGACGAAGGGAGCGTTGGGATCGAAGAGCACGAGGTCGGCGAGAGCGCCGGGGGTCAGGGACCCGCTGTCGAGGCCAAGGAGCCGTGAGGGGTTGAATGAGAGTGCGCGCCAGAGCGTTGGTAGATCCAACTGGCCCGAATGATAGAGACGCATCGCGGCGGGGAGAAGGGTTTCGAGGGCAACAGCGCCGCTGGCCGCTTCTTCGAAGGGCAGGCGCTTGCTCTCTTCGTCTTGTGGGGTGTGCATCGAGGAGATGACGTCAATCAGGCCGCTTGCGACGGCGTCGATGGCGGCGAGACGATCGTCTTCGGAGCGGAGCGGTGGTTTGACCTTGAAGAAGGTTCGGTAGTCGCCGACGTCGAGCTCGTTCAGTGTCAGATGGTGGATCGAGACACCTGCCGTGACGTCGAGGCCATTCTTTTTGGCGCGCTCCAGCGCCGGCAGGGCGCGCGCGGTTGTGATCTGATCGGCGTGGTAGCGGACACCTGTCATTTCGACGAGGGCGATGTCTCGGTCGAGGGCCATCCGCTCCGCCATAGGCGAAACGCCGGGAAGCCCCCTAAGCGAGGCGAACTTGCCTGAGGTCGTGGCCGCGCCACGGCTGAGACCCGGTTCCTGGACATGGGAGACAACCAATGCGCCAAGCGCACGCGCATAGGTGAACGCCCGGCCTGCGACCTTGGTATCCGCGACAACGCGATCTGCATCCGAGAAGGCGATGGCGCCGGCATCCATCAGAAAACCGATCTCGGTCATCTCGCGACCACTGCGCCCCTTGGTTAGGGCCGCCATCGATAGGACGCGGACGGGGCTGTCCTCCGCCGCACGGCGGGCGACGAATTCGAGGACTTCGGGGGTGTCGATGGCGGGGAGGGTATCCGGGCGGGTGACGATGGTAGTCACGCCGCCAGCCGCAGCGGCACGGCCAGCGCTGGCAAAGCTTTCCTTGTGCCGCTCGCCCGGTTCGGAGACCTTCACCCCGATATCAACGATCCCGGGTGCGAGGCATTTGCCGCCGCAGTCGATGACCGTTGCGCCTTCGGGTTCGGTTTCGACGATAAGGCCGTTGTCGATGAAGAGGGAGCCATCGCGCTCTTCCCCGGTTTCCGGGTCGATCAGGCGGGCGTTGTGGAAGGCCGTCTTCACGCGCGTTTTCCGTTCTCAGATGCAGCCTTGCGAGCCATCGCGGCAACCTGGTCCGCCCCGTCGATGAAGCGGAAGCCGGAGCTGTTCAGAAGCTTTGTGAAGAAGAACCAGTAGCGGGACAAGGCCGACAAGCGTCGGCCGGTTTCCATCGGGATGCGGGTGGCTCCACGTCGTTTGTCGGTCAGGTAGACGCTGCCGAACTTGAGGTCATGATCAACTCGTAGCGATCGATTCAAGTCGTAGGTATAGGCCCCCATAAGGGGGGAGGCGTCGAGGATGATCGCCCGGCGGTCAGTTAAGCGGTAGAAGGTCTGCTGGCGGTGCAGCATGTCCACATAGGGCACGCCGAGCAGGAAGTAGAGCGCATGGGCGAGGACGTAGAGAAAGCAGAACAGGAGCCAGGCCGCCACGAGCCCAGGGGTGCCATTGAGGTCGACGAAAAGCCCGAGAGACAGCATGATGAGCATGAACGTACCGAGCATTCCATAAAACAGATGGAGCGGCCCGTACCGGAAGCTGGTATCCGGGCGGCCTTCCCACAATGTCGTCTCGCCAGGAAGGTAAGGGATATTGAAGCCCGGTGCCGTCTTCATTGCGCTACCCAGACCATGAGCCCAACGAGCAGGAAAAGAACCAGAAGGGCGAAGGTAGCAACGCGCCCGCCGATCTTGCCATGAGACCGTGCTGATGCATCACCCTTGAGCGTGCCTTCCGCCGCGTCTGACCGGAGAGGTTCCACCGGCGTCGCTGTCCGCGGACCCGAATAGCGGCCAATAAAAGTCAGCTCTGGCCCCGGATTAAGGTTTTGAGCAACACCTTGGAAAGCGGTAGCGTGGACCAGAACGACATGACCTTCAAGCGCGTCGAGACGCGCCTTGTCGGTAAGAACCTGAGCCGCTTCTGCCCCATGTCCTTCTATCAGAAGGCCGGACAGTTCCAGGCCGGCAATTTCTTTCAGCGCGACGATGTCGACGCCGTTCGGATCGAGCGTTGTCGCGCCAAGCGCGTCTTTAAGGGGCCAGTTTTTCTGGTTGCCTTCCGTGAAAGTGGGGACGTCTTCCGACGGCAGATTCAGGGCGAAAACAAAAACCGTATCGTGGATATGGGGTGCGATCTCGAGCGAGCCGGTCATTTCTGGTCTCCTGTCCTGGCGCTGATGACCTGTCGGACAGGCTGCGCCTCCCGCAGGTAACGCAGGAGGAGGATCTTTCCGTTCCGGTCGCGGAGCTGAAGCGCCGTTCCCTCGGGTTTCATTCCCTTGATCTCTGCACGGCTCGACCCGGCGAGAACTGTCTTCTCACCGCGCTCAAGCATATCTCTTGAGATGCTCAAAGCTCACGCCACGACCACCTTAGGCTGGCTGCGTCGCGCGCGCATCAGAAGGTCCATCGTGGCCATCCGGACGGCGACGCCCATCTCAACCTGTTCCTGGATGACAGAGCGGTTGATGTCGTCGGCAATCGTTCCGTCAATCTCTACCCCGCGGTTCATAGGCCCCGGATGCATAACGATGGCGTCTGACTTGGCGTATGACAGCTTGTCGCTGTCGAGACCGTAGCGGTGGTAGAACTCGCGTTCTGAAGGGATGAAGCCGCCGTCCATTCTTTCTTTCTGAAGGCGTAGCATCATCACGACATCCACGTCCTTGAGCCCTTCCCTCATGTCGTCGAACACTTCGACGCCGAACTCAGCGATCCCCGTGGGCATCAGCGTTGGCGGGCCGATCAAGCGAACGCGGCTTTCCATCTTGTTGAGCAGCAGGATGTTCGAGCGCGCCACGCGGCTATGGGCGATGTCGCCGCAGATCGCGACGGAGAGGCGATGCAGCCGTCCCTTAGTCCGTCGGATCGTCAAGGCATCGAGAAGCGCCTGTGTGGGGTGTTCGTGTCGGCCGTCGCCCGCGTTCAGGACGGCGCAGTTAACCTTCTGGGCGAGCAGGGCAACCGCACCGGAATGGGGATGTCTGACGACGAGCAGATCGGGGTGCATGGCATTGAGGGTCAGCGCCGTATCGATCAGCGTCTCTCCCTTCTTGATGGACGACGCCTGCATCGGCATCGACATCACGTCGGCGCCGAGGCGCATCCCCGCAATCTCGAAAGACGCTTGGGTGCGGGTCGAGTTTTCGAAGAACATATTGACGAGCGTAAGACCGGCAAGCGCGTCGCCATGCTTTTGTCCCGACCGGTTCAGACGAACGTAATCATCGGCGAGGTCAAGAAGCGTTGTGATCTCGTCCGGAGCCAGATGCTCGATCCCGAGAAGGTGACGGTTGCGAAAGGTCATGCTTCCTCATCACACTTTTTGTCGCAGTGGTCCACGGGTTGAGGGGGTGGGCCGAGCGGACTATCTGCGCGCACAGTCCGTTAGAGGAAGGTGTGTATGCTTATCGTGATTTCCCCTGCGAAGACGCTGGATCTGGAGGCCGGTTCCGGTCCCGCGATGACGGATCCGGTCTTTGCTCAAGACGCCTTGCGCCTTGCTAAGCGGGCGCGCCAGCTTTCGCTGGCGGAACTGAAGCGGCTGATGGGGCTGAGCGACGCGCTGGGCCGTCTGAACAGGGAGAGGTTTCGAGCATTTGAAACCACACCAAAGGCGGAGGCGCTGACGCCCGCCGCGTTGACGTTTGCTGGGGATACATATCAGGGTCTTTGGGCACGAGACTTTTCCGATGATGAGTGGGCTGTCGCGCAACGAAGGTTACGCATCCTTTCGGGGCTCTACGGTCTGTTGCGGCCACTCGACGGGATACAGCCCTACCGGCTTGAGATGGGGGCAAAGCTGCAGAATCGCCGGGGTCGTAACCTCTATTCCTATTGGGGAGATCAGATCGCACAGCATCTGAACGCGGAGGCCGATGCGCTGGGCACTGATATTCTGCTCAACTGCGCGAGCCAGGAATACTTTCGAGCGGTGGATCGGGTGTCGCTCAAGCTTCGGGTCATTACGCCTGTCTTCCTCGAAGAGCGTGAGGACGGGGACAAGGTCATCAGCTTCTTTGCTAAGCGGGCGCGGGGCGCCATGGCCCGATTTGCGATTACCGGAGGTGTCTCCCGCCCTGAGCATCTGCTGGAGTTCGAGGGGCTCGGTTACCGGTATCGGCCGGACCTCTCCGAGGAAGACGCGCCTGTCTTTTCGAGATCGAGTGAACCCGGATAAAGTTCGAACCGCGTTAGCGGTTCGCGCCTGGTACCCAGAGCACGTCCGCCCGCCCATCGTCATTCGCGATGCGGGCGGCAACGAAAAACCAGTCGGACAGCCGATTGAGATACGTGATCGCCGCCTCGTTGACAGCTTCCATCGTCGCAAGCTCCATCGTCAGGCGCTCGGCCCGCCTTGTCACGGTGCGGCAGAGGTGTAGGTGGGCAGCTAAGGGTGAGCCGCCTGGCAGGATGAAAGAGCGCAGCGGTTCCAGTGCATCGTTCATCTCGTCGATCTCCCGCTCCAGACGTTCGACCTGAGATGAGGCCATGCGCAGGGGCGGGTACTCGGCCTCAGCGTCCCTTTCCATGTCGGGCCGGCAGAGGTCTGCGCCGAGGTCGAAGAGGTCGTTCTGGATCGCGGCGAGTTGCGAGTCCGTTGTTTCGGCCGTATGCAGCCGTGCGAGCCCGACTGTCGAATTGACCTCATCGACTGTTCCATACGCCTGAACGCGAAGCGAGTGTTTTGCCACGCGTACACCGTTGCCAAGCGCCGTCTCACCCGCGTCTCCGGTTTTTGTGTAGATCTTGTTGAGAACGACCATCTCAGGCTCCGCTGCGGCGAATGAAGACAAAAAGCAGGATCAGTGCGACAGCGACGAACTGGGCATAGATTCTGTAGCGCATGAGCTTATTGGCCCGCTTGGCGTTTTCGACACCGCCTTTGCCGAAGGTGCCGATGCCGCGGGCGAGGATCAGGGCAACAAGGAGGACTGCCGCCAGTACGACGAGAAACAGAGGGTCTTGGAACATTGGGTTTCTTTTCTTCTTTTGGTCCCTACGAAGGTAGTCTGGGAAAGCGAAGCGGAAAGCCTAGAGACGCCCTGCGATCGCATCGACGGCACGGGTGGGCAGCAGGCGTTTGAAGGCTGCCATCATGTAGGTTGGCGTTGTAACCAGGTACCTGGGCCTCGGGTTCGGAGCCTCCAGAGCATGAATCAGCTTTTTCGTCACGGCCTCGGGTGGGAGTTCAAACGTGTCAGGACCATTCGACCCGTAGAGACGCTTGAGCAATGTCTCCTCATACTGGTGCGCGCGGGCGGAGCCCTTCCAGTCCACCCATTTCTCGAAGTGGGGGATCGAGTTTTCGCGGATCTTTGTCGTGATCGGGCCAGGTTCAATGAGGATCACATGGATGGGTGTGTCGCGCATCTCGAGCCTGAGTGTGTCGGTCAGGCCTTCCATCGCGAACTTCGTCGCGTTGTAGGCGCCGCGCCAGCGGAGTGCGGAGAAGCCGAGCACGGATGAGTTGTTGATGATCCGCCCGTGTCCCTGCTGTCGCATTGCGGGGATGACTGCGCGGGTCAGCTGATGTGGACCAAAGAGATTGGCGTCGAAGATCGCCCGCAGGGCGTCTCGGGGCAGATCCTCTACAGCGCCAGGGATGGCGTGAGCCCCATTGTTGAAGAGCGCGTCGAGGCGACCGCCTGTGGCCTCAAGAACCTCGGAGACGGCCTGATCGATAGTGTCGGGCTTGGTGTGGTCGATGAGTGGAGCTTCAAAGCCGTTGGCGCGCAGGGATTCGCAGTCCTCAATCCGCCGGCAGCTGGCAAAGACCCTCCAGCCGCGTTTGCGAAGACCGTGTGCGGCATCAAGACCGATGCCGGACGAGCATCCGCTAATCAGGATTGATCGATCACTCATTCTGCCAAAGTCCCTTTCTTTGTTTTGCCTGCCCAGTGCGCGTGATGCTCATGCGTGTGCATCAATGCAAGGGCAAGGGGCCGCTGTCTTGTCAGAAAGGGATTTTCAGCTTTGGGAGGAGACGCGAACGGTTTAGCGGTCGCCGTCTTTGCGCAGAAGTCCGTACTTGCGAAGCTTCACATAAAGCGATTGCCGCGAGAGGCCCAGCATCTCTGCCGCGGCCACACGATTGTTTCCAGTCAACTCTACAGCCGCCTCGATGCACATCTTTTCGACAACGTCCGTGGTGTCGGCCACGATTTCCTTCAACGTGGCTGAGCCGAGCAGTTCCATGACGGAGCGTGTGTTGGTATCGGCAGCACCTCTTTGCGGGACGCGAACGGCGTCGATGCGGGCAGCGTCTCGTACGACGAGGCCGATCACCGGATGTCCGTTTTCGCCTAGAACACTCGCCGAGATCTCAACCGGTCGCTCGGCATCGAATGCGCCGGTCAGCTTGGTTGCATACATCTTCATCTTACCGGTGCGCTGCGTGTTTTCCAGAAGAACCCGCAGGTCGACGCTTCCCCGGGCAAGGAATTCGGACAGCGACCTGCCCTTTACCGATAGACCATGGGCAATGTCGGTTAGTCCAAGAAACGCATCGTTGGCGGCGAGGATGTTGCCCGACTTGTCGCAGAAAACGATCGCTTCGGCGCCGTCTTCATAAAGCGACATCGTATGTTCGGCGACCGGATCGGCGCCGCCGCCAAGAAGCTTGGGATCCTCTATCCGGCAGAGGATAAGGCGTTCGCCACTCGCCCGGAAGACCCGGGGCACAAGGACCAACTCCCCCCCTTGTTTTGCGGTCTTCACGGAAACGGATCGCGGTGTGTCGGACAGAGCAGCCGAAGTCAGCTCGTCCATGAGCACGGCGCGACGTGAGTCTTCGAATTGCTGGATGAAGCTCGCCTCGCGAAGCGCATCACGCGACAGCCCCAGACGTTTCGAGGCAGCTGGGTTTGCATCGATGATCCGGCCAGCCGGAACGGTGACAAAGACGATGGCCTCCCGGGTCGTCTCCATCAGTGCGCGATGCCTCGTTTCGGCGTCGCGCTGCGCCTCGTAGTCCATTTCAAGCGCGAGCTGCGCCTTCACGAGTTGCTGCTGCAACTCGGCTATGGGGCGCAGATCGCGCCCGAGCATGAGAATGGCGCCCTCCGGTCCGATCCGGTGAAAACTGTATCGGACCGGAAACTCCCAATCCCGCCGATCATCGGAATGATTGAGTTCGACCGATCGGATCGGGCCTTGCTGCCCAAGAAAATCTTCGAGGCGGTTGTCGAACTTCGGAATGCTTTCGCTTGTCAGAAGCGCCCGCAGGTTCTGCCCCTCCCAGTGATGCAGGCCCGACAGCTCTTTCTCGCTGGGATCTACCAACACTGACAGGATCGCCCCATCTTCGGAGATGACCAGCGCAATATCGGCAACCGAAGCAATGATATCGCCCAGGATTTCGGGGCCGATCAACGGGATGGATCCGCTCGACCAATATTTTGCACCGCGAGATGTCATGGCGGAGTGCCCGGTTTCGCGGCGCACTTCATCATTCAACGACCGCTGTCGTTGTGGGCCGGCATCTTTTGGGGACTGGACAGACCGCAATACTCAAGTGCCTCGTTCAAATCGCTCGTAACGTAGTCAGCACCAGTTAGTGTCCTAACGTCCAATTTCTGCTCAAGCACGGTGCCTCCGACGATAACAGGTGGAGGTTCCGAAACTGCGTCTTTCACTTTTTCCACAAGTACCCGGAGCGGTTCAAGTCTGTCGCCGCTTGAGGCAGAAATCATGACAACGTCGTAGGTAGTCTGCCTGATCAAATGCTCAAGCTTATCTGGCTGCATCCCGATGAGAAGGCGCACAGCATATCCTCTCCTGCGAAGTTGACCTGACAGAATGACAGCGCCCAGCGTGTGGTAGACCTCGTGAGCAACGATGATGAGCGAGGCTGGCGCGTTTGGCTCGGCAAGCTCTTGGGCGGACCATTCAGCGCCAAGTGTCCGAAGCAAGCCCTGCAGACGAGACGCGCCAATCGTGACGGCCGCGAAACTGGTCTCATCTGCGCACCAAGCTTCGCCCAGGCGTCGCGCAGCCTCAGGGACGTAGAAATCCGAAATATCGACGGGCGAGATACCGCTATCCAGCATCCGGTCGCGCACCTCGAACATCATGTCGGGAGCGTCGCGTTGGACGGCGTCTGTGAGTTCTGACACGAAACGCTCAATCAGACTGCCGCTCTGTTTCCTGGATGCCACGACAGACAATGCTTCGCTTGCAAGAGAATCGACAGATGCGCTTCCCGGTTCGGCGCTCTGTGCAGCGCCACGTTTGGGGTGGTCGGACATCGCGATGCCTCCGTGGCACGAGAAGGCCGCAACGAGGCTGATACGGCACAAACTCCCCTTCAACAGATTTATTGTCGGTGACGCGCCACCGAATGTCAAAGAAAACTGACAGAACCGTCAGGTTTGGCCCGCCGATCCAAAACCAGGCTGGATTTGAAGGCCGTTTTAGCCTCGCGGACCTCTATCAATTCCATCGAGTGACGTTTCAAAGTGTAAATCAAAGTTGACACTCTTGAGTGACGCTACGTATTCTTCACGCATGCTCACCGCCCGTTCCCCTGCTCTGTCAGATTCGCGCAAGGCTCGCCCGCTTTACTCGGTTGAGGAGCGTGCCCGCCGTGATGCGAGTATCTGGACACTCGTTCAGGGGGTGCTGGCGCCGCTGCAGTTTGTAGTATTTCTGGTTTCGCTGGTGCTCGTGCTGCGGACGCTCGCGACCGGGGATGGCTATACTGCCGCGACCGTATCGATCCTGGCTAAGACTGCCGTTCTTTATGCAATCATGGTGACCGGCGCGATCTGGGAAAAGGAGGTGTTCGGGCAATACCTCTTTGCGCCCGCCTTCTTCTGGGAGGACGTCGTCAGCTTCGGCGTGATCGCGCTGCACACGCTATATGTCTTGGCGCTCTTCGGCGGTTGGGCGGGAGAGCAGGCGCTTCTCTACATCGCGCTTGCGGCCTATCTTGCCTATGTCGTCAATGCCGCCCAGTTCCTTTGGAAACTCCGCCTTGCGCGGAGCGAGGCGGTCGCGTGACTGAACTGGCCCCCCCACCCGTCACGGGATGCCGGGGGGCGCCGATTCTAAAGGAGCGTGGCCAGCGCGAGGTCTTTTGCGGGCTGACCGGGATCGTCTGGTTGCACCGCAAGATGCAGGATGCGTTCTTTTTGGTCGTCGGCAGCCGCACTTGCGCGCATCTTCTGCAGTCGGCGGCCGGCGTGATGATCTTTGCCGAACCTCGCTTCGGCACAGCGATCCTTGAAGAGACAGATCTGGCGGGCTTGGCTGATGCCCATGAAGAGCTGGACCGGGAAGTGGCGCGGCTTCTCTCCAGGCGACCGGATATCCGGCAGCTTTTCCTTGTCGGATCCTGCCCTTCCGAAGTGATCAAGCTGGATCTTTCTAAGGCGGCAGAGAGGCTGAGTGCCCAATATGCCCCGCGGGTTCGGGTGCTGAATTTCTCGGGTAGCGGAATCGAGACGACGTTTACACAAGGTGAGGACGCTTGCCTTGCCTCCATGGTCCCCGTCCTGACCGAGACACAGGAGCGGCAGCTTCTGGTCGCCGGGGCATTGCCCGATGTCGTCGAAGACCAGATGCTGGATCTTCTGGAAGCGCTCGGGATCGGGCCCGTCGTGACTTTACCCGCACGGTCGGCAGAGCGTGATCCGGCAATCGGACCGAACACTGTCTTTGCACTGGCTCAGCCATTTCTCGGAGATACTCATGCGGCGCTGACCCGCCGTGGCGCCCATCACATCGCAGCGCCCATGCCATTCGGCGAAGAGGGGACGACTGCCTGGCTCGCCGCCATCGCCCGCGAGTTCGGTGTGTCGGAGGAACGTTTTGATGCCGTTACTGAGGCTCCGCGCGCCCGTGCCCGGCAGGCCCTTGCGCGTGTCTCGGAGCCGTTGAAAGGTCGATCGGTCTTCTTCTTTCCCGACAGCCAGCTTGAAGTGCCGCTTGCCCGTTTCCTGACGCGCGAGTGTGGGATGGAGGCTGTCGAGGTCGGCTCTCCCTTCCTTCATGAGGCGATCGTCGGGCCGGATCTCGACCTTTTGCCCGCTGGCCCACAGATCTCCGAGGGGCAGGATGTCGATCGCCAGCTTGACCGGGCCCGTGCGGCCCGTGCGGATCTGACTGTCTGTGGCCTTGGTCTCGCCAATCCGCTGGAAGCAGAGGGGCTGACGACGAAATGGGCGATCGAGCTCGTCTTCACGCCGGTCCATTTCTATGAACAGGCGGGAGATCTGGCCGGGCTCTTCGCCCGCCCGCTGCGCCGCCGTGACGCCTTGCGGCTGGAGGCGGCGGAATGAAGCTGTCGGTCTGGACATATGAGGGCCCGCCCCATGTCGGCGCGATGCGGGTCGCAACGGCGATGAAGGATCTGCATTTCGTCCTCCATGCACCGCAGGGCGACACCTATGCCGACCTCCTCTTCACGATGATCGAGCGGCGCGATCACCGCCCGCCCGTCACCTACACGACCTTCCAGGCCCGCGATCTGGGCAGCGATACCGCAGCGCTGTTCCGAGATGCTTTGCGGGACGCCTATGACCGCTTCCAGCCGCAGGCGATGATCGTCGGTGCCTCCTGCACGGCGGAACTGATCCAGGACGATCCCGGGGGGCTCTCAGAGACCGCGGGTTTGCCCTGCCCGATCATTCCGCTGGAACTGCCGTCCTATCAGCGCAAAGAATGCTTCGGCGCGGATGAGACGTTCTTTCAGATCGTCCGCGCGCTGAGCTGCCCGCAGGAGCGGCAGGCGATGACCTGCAACATCCTTGGGCCGACGGCTTTGGGGTTCCGGCATCGCGACGACGTAGCTGAGATCAAGAGGCTCCTTGAAGAGCTTGGCGTCACGGTCAATGTCATTGCCCCGCTCGGCGCAACTCCGGCTGACATCACCAGGCTGCCTGCCGCTGAGTTCAACGTCCTGCTCTACCCGGAAACAGGGGAAAGTGCCGCGCGCTGGCTGGAGCGAGAGCATGGCCAGCCCTTCACGAAGACCGTGCCCATAGGGGTCGGCGCCACGAGAGAGTTCGTGGCGGAGATCTCAAGGATCACGGGCCGCGACCTGACGCTCGACGAGGCGCGGTTGCGCCTGCCCTGGTGGTCCCGCTCCGTCGATTCGACTTACCTCACGGGCAAGCGCGTGTTCCTTTTCGGAGATGCGACCCATGTGATGGCGGCCGCTCGCGTCGCTCGCGACGAGATCGGGTTCGAGGTCGTGGGCATGGGCTGCTACAATCGCGAGTTCGCGCGGTCTTTGCGTGTGATGGCCAAGGATTACGGCGTCCCGGCCCTCATCACTGACGATTACCTCGAGGTAGAGGCCGAGATTGAGCGCCTCGCACCGGAGATGATCCTCGGCACCCAGATGGAACGCCATATCGGCAAGCGTCTTGGGATCCCCTGCGCGGTGATTTCGGCGCCGGTCCACGTTCAGGACTTCCCCGCGCGGTATTCGCCGGTGATGGGGCTCGAGGGGGCTAACGTTCTGTTCGACACCTTTGTGCATCCGCTCGTCATGGGGCTCGAAGAGCACCTGCTCGCAATGTTCCGGGAGGATTTCGAGTTTCACGATGCTGCCGGGCCATCGCATCATGGTCATAATACCGTGCGGATCGAGAGTGCGGATGCCTCCGGCGGGAGCATTTCCGGCCAAGTGAAAACGGATCGGGCGGAGCGCCGGGACCCAACTTGGACCGCGGTCGAAGGGGCCTCGATGGCTCCTGAGGGCGAGCCCGCTTCGGAAGTAATCTGGCTGTCAGAGGCCGAGAAAGAGCTGCGCAAGGTGCCGTTCTTCGTGCGAGGCAAGGCCAAACGAAACACCGAAGCCTTCGCAGCCGAGCGCGGGCTTTCCGAGATCAGCCGCGAAACGCTTTATGATGCAAAGGCCCATTATGCGCGATGAGGTAATTCGCCCTTACCGCATCTGCGTGATCACGCTCGATGCCCATGCCGCAGGCCCCGCCGCGCGGGCGGTCCCTCAACTTGCGTCCGATTTTCCGGGACTCGAGGTTGATGTCTTTGCTGCCGCTGAATGGGCGGAGCGGCCTGAATCGCTGGAAGCCGCCAAAGCTGCAATTGCCTCGGCTGATATCGTTGTGACAGCGCTTCTCTTCCTCGATGAGCATATCCGCGCGATCCTGCCTGATCTTGCTGCTCGCAGGGACACCTGCGATGCGATTGTCGGTCTCGTCTCGGATGCCCAGATCGTCAGCCTCACCCGGATGGGCGATCTCGACATGAGCAAACCCGCCTCGGGCGCGATGGCGCTGCTGAAGCGGTTGAAGCCCAAGACCAAGAGCGCGTCCAGTGGTGCCAGCCAGATGCGGATGCTGCGGCGTTTGCCAAGGATACTGCGGATGATCCCGGGCAAGGCCCAGGATCTGCGGGCATGGTTCCTGGCGATGCAATACTGGCTTGGCGGGTCGGACGACAATATTCGCGAAATGATCCGCTTCCTGATCTCGCGCTATGGTCGCGCCGAATGGCGTGGTACGGCTGCTGCACTCCCGGTCGAGTATCCAGAGCTTGGCCTTTACCACCCCGATTTGCCGGGACATCACATCACAACTGAACCTAAGGAGCTGCCGGGCGGCGAAGGACCAGTCATCGGCCTTCTGATGCTGCGGTCTTACATCCTCGCCTCAGACACGGCGCATTACGACGCAGTGATCCGGGCGTTCGAAGCGCGCGACGTGCGTGTGATCCCTGCCTTTGCTGGCGGCCTCGACGGGCGGCCGGCGATCGAGACTTATATGGGCGGGATCGATACGCTGGTCTCGTTGACCGGGTTCAGTCTTGTCGGCGGACCTGCCTACAATGACAGCGATGCGGCGGTCGAGATCCTGTCAAAACTCGATGTCCCCTATATTTCTGCCCAACCCTTGGAATTTCAGACGCTGGCACAATGGAGCGAGAGCGCGCAGGGCCTCGGGCCGGTCGAGACGACGATGCTCGTCGCTTTGCCCGAAATCGACGGTGCCGTCGCGCCAACAGTCTTTGCGGGGCGGCACGGTGGCGCGGGGTGCGATGGTTGTTACCTTCGGTGCCGCGCAATAGCGGCAAACAAGGAAATGGCTCCATGCCCCGGGCGGATCGAAGCGCTGGTGACCAAGGCGATGCGGGTCGCCTCGCTGCGCCGGAAAGCGAACGCGGACAAGACCATCGCGATCACGCTCTTTGGGTTCCCACCGAATGCGGGGGCCGTCGGCACCGCAGCTTACCTTTCCGTTTTCGAAAGCCTTTACAACACTCTGCATTCTATGGCGGTCGAGGGATATGATCTCGATCCGCCCGAAAGCGTTGATGCGCTGCGGAAGGCGGTGCTTGATGGAAATGCCGAGCGCTTTGGTCAGCAGGCTAATGTTGTCGCGCATTTTTCTGCGGACGAGATGGTCAGAGGCAATCCATGGCTTGAGGAGGTCGAGGCGGCCTGGGGGCCGGCGCCAGGCAAGCATCAGGCCGATGGTCGCAGCGTTTTCGTTTTAGGGGCGCAGTTCGGGAGGGTCTTTGTCGGAGTGCAGCCGGCCTTCGGCTATGAAGGCGATCCGATGCGGCTTCTCTTCGAGAAGAGCTTTGCGCCGACCCATGCCTTTGTCGCCTATTACCGATGGATCCGGGAAGTCCTGCAAGCCGACGCAGTTCTGCATTTCGGCATGCACGGGGCGCTCGAATTCATGCCGGGCAAGCAGGCCGGGCTGTCCGGTGCGGATTGGCCGGAGCGGCTGATCGGTGATCTGCCGAACATCTATCTCTATGCGGCTAACAATCCGTCAGAGGCGACGCTGGCCAAGCGCCGGTCGAATGCGGTGACGGTCACGCACCTGACGCCGCCTTTGACGAAGGCGGGGCTTTACAAGGGCCTGGCCGAGCTCAAAGACAGCGTGCGGCGCTGGCGCGAGACGCCGAATGAAGAGGATCGCACGGAACTTGAGGCGTTGATCCGGGATCAGGCGGCAGCGGTTGATTTGAAGGGCTGCGATCCCGAGCGGCTTTGGCTTGTGCTGCTTGAGACCGAAAATGCGCTGATCACGGACGGGCTGCATGTCGTCGGCCAACCGCTTAGTCCCGCCGCGCGGGCCGATGCCGTGCGGTTGATGGAGGGGCACAGCGATGAGGCCCGTTCAAGGGCCGAAGAGCGGCTGGCGGAAGAGACAGAGCTTGACGGGCTGATGCGGGCGCTGTCGGCGCGGTATATCCCTCCGGTGCCGGGCGGGGATCTGATCCGCAACCCGGAGATTCTACCAACGGGCCGAAATATCCACGCCTTTGACCCGTTCCGGATGCCGACAGCCTTTGCGATGCGGGACGGCGCGAAGCAGGCGCAAGCGCTGCTTGACACTTATGGAGATCTGCCGCGGACCGTGGCGCTGGTCCTTTGGGGATCCGACAATATCAAAAGCGACGGCGGCCCCATCGCGCAGGCCTTGTCATTGATCGGGGCCGAGCCGCGGTTCGACGCCTACGGACGACTCTGCGGTGCGGACCTAGTACCGCTGGAGCGGCTTGGCCGACCCCGGATAGACGTCGTCATGACGCTCTCAGGGATCTTCCGGGACCTCCTGCCGTTGCAGACGCGCATGCTGGCCGAAGCCGCTTGGAAAGCGGCAAGCGTGGACGAACCGTTGGCGCAGAATTTCGTCCGGTCTCACGCCCTCGCCTATACGGAACGAACAGGCTGTTCGTTGCAGGAGGCGGCCCTGCGCGTCTTCTCGAACGCCGAAGGTGCCTATGGGTCGAACGTAAATCAGTTGGTTGACGCATCGGCCTTCGGCGATGAGGACGAACTGGCCGATGCCTATCAGGCGCGGAAGAGCTTTGCCTACGGAGTTGACGGGAAGGCGGCCGCCTCCCCGGAGCTTTTGCAGGCGGCTCTGGCTGAGGTCGATCTTGCATATCAGAACCTCGAAAGCGTCGAGCTTGGCGTGACGACGGTTGATCATTACTTCGACACCCTCGGCGGGATCGCCCGTGCCGTACGGCGGGCGAAAGGTGGAGCCGAAACGCCTATCTATATCGGCGATCAGACGCGCGGCGGTGCCAAAGTGCGGACGCTGGCGGATCAGGTAGCGCTGGAGACCCGGGCCCGCTCGCTGAACCCGCGCTTCTATGAACCGCTTCTGAAGCATGGACATGAGGGCGTGCGTCAGATCGAGGCGCATATCACGAATACTGTCGGATGGTCGGCGACGACCGGGCAAGTGGAGCCTTGGGTTTATCAGCGGCTGTCCGAAACCTTCGTTTTAGACGATGCGATGCGGGAGCGGCTGTCGAAGCTGAACCCGCAAGCCTCGATGCGCATGGCCAACCGGCTCATCGAAGCCTCGGATCGGGAATACTGGCAGCCCGACGAAGCGACACTCGCCGCGCTTCAGCAGGCCGCGGATGCGATCGAGGACCGGATGGAGGGTGTGTCTTGAGAGAGGCAGGGCTGAAAATCCTGCCGCGCCTGCGGCGGGCCAGAGGCGTGGCTGTGCCGCGCCAGGTCTCCTTTTCCGGTGTTGCGCTGGACGACCGGGCGGTGCCGGGGGCGCTGCCCCCCGGCCCTGCGGGCCTTCCCCCGAAGTATTTTTGGCAAGATGAGGAGGAGCGCTGGCCTCTTCCGGAAAGGGAGGCGGCATGAGCCCGCTCGACACGAAAGCCCCGCCGGTTCTGCGCGGGCAGGATGGCGAGGGATCGGTGCAGGTGCATCAGGATGCCTCGATGAAGATTGACGGGGCGAAGGTCTTTTCGGTCTATGGGAAGGGCGGGATCGGGAAGTCGACGACCTCGTCGAACCTGTCTGCCGCGTTTTCCACGATGGGCAAGCGTGTGCTTCAGATCGGGTGCGATCCGAAGCATGATTCGACGTTCACGCTGACCGGATCTCTGGTGCCGACGGTGATCGATACTCTCAAGGAGGTCGATTTCCACGCTGAAGAACTACGCCCCGAGGACTTCGTTCATGAGGGCTGGGGCGGGGTCATGTGCGTCGAGGCCGGGGGCCCCCCGGCCGGGACGGGATGCGGCGGCTACGTTGTCGGGCAGACCGTGAAGCTCCTGAAGCAGCATCATCTGCTC
This sequence comes from Aestuariibius violaceus, assembly GCF_040779325.2. Lineage (NCBI taxonomy): Bacteria > Pseudomonadati > Pseudomonadota > Alphaproteobacteria > Rhodobacterales > Paracoccaceae > Aestuariibius > Aestuariibius violaceus. The sequence goes on along the minus strand of NZ_JBFONT020000001.1, from coordinate 340,277 downwards.
GAGGACACGGATGTTGTCATTTTCGATGTTCTAGGCGACGTAGTTTGCGGTGGTTTTGCCGCCCCGCTGCAGCATGCTGACCGCGCGGTGATCGTAACGGCCAACGATTTCGACTCGATCTACGCGATGAACAGGATCATCGCGGCGGTTCAGGCCAAGTCCAAAAACTACAAGGTGCGGCTTGCCGGATGCGTCGCAAACCGCAGCCGCGAGACGGATGAGGTGGACCGGTACTGTAAGACTGTCGGTTTCAACCGGATCGCGCATATGCCCGATCTCGATGCGATCCGCCGTTCACGACTGAAGAAGAAAACGCTCTTCGAGATGGATGCGGACGAGGATATCCTTGCCGTACGGGCCGAGTATGTCCGGCTGGCGCAACAGCTGTGGGACGGGACGGAGCCTTTGGCGCCGGCACCGATGGAAGACCGCGATATCTTTGAACTGTTGGGGTTCGACTGATGACTGCGCCCCTGCCCCATATCCGGCCGTCCGGTGGCTACGGTGAGACCCGCGCAAGGGTCGAGGACTACTTCGATCGGACGGCAACGGCTGTCTGGGAGCGGTTGACGTCGGACGCTCCGGTCTCGCGGGTACGGGCAACGGTGCGGGCCGGGCGCGAGCGAATGCAGGGTATTCTGCTATCAGCGCTCGGGGAGGATCTTGCCGGCAAGCGCGTGCTTGATGCTGGCTGCGGCACCGGCACACTGGCAATCGCTCTTGCCGAACGCGGCGCGGAGGTGGTGGCTGTCGATCTCTCGGCATCTCTCGTTGAGATCGCGGAGCGGCGATGCCCGGACCCCTTGCGGGAGCGGATCACGTTCGCCGCCGGGGATCTGCGGGATGTCGGCCATGGTGATTTCGATGCGGTCATCGCGATGGACAGCCTGATCTACTATGGGGCCGAGGATCTGGCGCGGATCGTCGGTGATCTTGCCACGCGGACGGCGGAGCGCGTCGTCTTTACCGCGCCGCCAAAGACCATGGCACTGATGGCGATGTGGCGGATGGGCAAGCTCTTTCCGCGGAGTGACAGGGCGCCTGTGATGGTGCCGCAAAGCCATGGGCGGCTCTCAGCGGCATTGACGGCGGAGCGGTTGCCAAATCTGCGGGAAATCGAGCGGGTTTCATCGGGCTTCTATATCTCGACGGCCTATGAGGTGCGGCCATGATGCGGCAGGCAATCAAGGGCATGTCGCTGCGGCTTCTGCCGTTCTCGGATGCGGCGTCGGACGCTCTGCCGATCGGGCAGTTGCTACGGCTGTCGCTCTTCCAAATCTCGGTCGGAATGGCGGCGGTTATGCTGCTTGGCACGCTGAACCGAGTGATGATCGTGGAGCTAAGCGTGCCGGCCATCGTCGTTGCGACGATGATTGCGATCCCGGTGCTGGTCGCGCCGTTCCGGGCGATCCTGGGGTTCCGGTCGGACACTTATCGCAGTGCCATTGGATGGAAACGCATCCCGTATCTCTGGTTCGGGTCGCTCTGGCTCTTCGGCGGTCTCGCGATCATGCCGATGGCGCTGATTGTGCTGTCGGGAGATCATGCAACGGGACCGGCGTGGGCTGGCGAGGTCGGTGCGGCTCTGGCGTTCCTGCTGACTGGTCTTGGGATGCATATGACGCAGACCGCGGGGCTCGCGCTGGCTGCGGACCGGGCAACGGATGAGACGCGGCCGCGGGTTGTGGCGCTGCTTTATGTGATGTTCCTGATCGGGATGGGGGTGTCGGCCCTGATCATTGGTGGGTTGCTGCGGGATTTCAGCCAGTTGCGGCTGATCCAGGTGGTTCAGGGCGCGGCAGTCGTCGTGATCATCCTGAATGTCGTGGCGCTCTGGAAACAGGAGCGGTTGGCGCCGATGAGCCGGGAAGAGCGCGAGGCGCCCCGGCCGGACTTTAGGGAAACCTGGGCGTCCTTTGCGGCGGGCGACACGGTGCGCCTTCTGGTCGTCATATTCCTTGGGACGATGGCCTTCAACATGCAGGATGTGCTGTTGGAGCCTTATGGTGGAGAGATCCTCGGGCTATCTGTCTCTGCGACGACCCTGTTGACGGCGGCTTGGGCGGCAGGAGCTCTTGCCGGGTTCGGGTTTGCCGCGCGCCGGTTGGCACTTGGCCGGGACCCGCATCGCCTGTCAGCCGGAGGGCTGCTGATCGGGCTTGTCGCGTTCAGCGCGGTGATCTTTGCGGCGCCGCTATCAGCTCCGGTGCTGTTCTTTGCAGGGGCTACAGGCATCGGCCTTGGCGGTGGGCTCTTCGCTGTAGCGACGCTGACTGCAGCGATGGCGCTGCCTGTGCGGGGACATGCAGGGCGCGGATTGGCGTTGGGCGCTTGGGGTGCTGCGCAGGCGACGGCAGCGGGTCTGTCGATCTTTCTTGGCGGTGCTATCCGTGATGGCGTGACCGCGCTCACTTCAAACGGCGCTTTGGGCGAGACGCTTGCGACCCCGGCGACGGGATACTCTGCGGTTTATCACCTCGAGCTTCTGCTTCTTTTCATCACGCTGATCGCGCTCGGGCCGCTGGTGCGGCACCGGGTGCCTGAGGCGCAGGCGGACAGGCCATTCGGCCTTGCCGACTTCCCGACCTAACCAACGGAGGACACGATCATGGTTGGTGTGGAATTTTTCGGAAACTTCGATCTGGCGAGCGCCGCGATCTGGCTCTTCTGGATATTCTTTGCGGGGCTGATCTATTACCTGCAAACCGAGAACATGCGAGAGGGGTATCCTCTCGAAGACGATGACGGGAACATCGCGCCGAACCAGGGGCCGTTCCCGCTGCCGAAGCCGAAAACCTTCATCCGGCCGCATGGGCAGAGCGACATCACCGTTCCGGACATGGCCCCTGATGGGCGCGATCTGGCGATGGTACGGACCTCCGCTGCGGCAGGCTCGCCCTATGTACCAACGGGCGATCCGATGGCAGACGGCATCGGGCCGGCGTCTTGGGCGCCACGCGAGGATGTGCCGGAGATGGATGGCCACGGACATCCAAAGATTCGTCCGCTCTCGCACCTTCAGGACTTTGCGATCAGCGCCGGGCGTGACCCGCGCGGGCTGCCGGTCCAGGCGGGTGATGGAGAGGTCATCGGCCGCGTCGTTGACATCTGGGTCGACGTGCCCGAGCAGATGGTGCGTTTCCTGACCATCGACCTGAATCCGGAGGGCACCGGTCGCGCGCGGCTCGCTCCGATTCACATGTGCCGGATCAAGAGTGACAGGGTGAAGATCCGCTCGCTCTTCGAGCACAACTTCGAAGGCATCCCGCAGACCGCATCGGACGGTCAGATCACCAAGCTCGAAGAAGAGAAGATCATGGCCTGGTATGCGGGCGGGACGCTCTATGCCACGCCGAAGCGCCTCGAGGCGCAGTTCTGAGGACGCCCAAGCGGCGGCCTCGCCAGCCGCCGCGATAGGGATCGCGAGAGGGGGACCACGCGATGAGCCACGATGACTTCAAATTCGAACCGGTGCGAGGGCTGCCCGAAGCGCTCCCCCCCGGGGAGGTGATCCTCTGGCAGGGAGAACCTGCGCCCTGGCGGCTCGCCCGGGAGTCGCTGGCGCTCTATTGGGTTGCCGGGTACTTTGCGCTGCTGGCGGTGTGGCGGGTCGGAGTGTCCTCGACCGAAATGCCGTTGGTGCAGGCGCTTCCACAGGCGATCCCGTTCGTGGTCGTCGGCGTCGTCGCTTGCGCGATCCTCTATTTGCTGGCGCTGATCCAGGCGAAGTCGACCGTTTACACGCTGACAAACAAGCGGGTCGGAATGCGGATTGGCGCTGCACTGACGATGACGCTGAACCTTCCCTACACCCAAATTGAAGATGCAGGTTTGGACCTTCGTCCATCTGGGCACGGAACAATTGCCTTCGCACTGAAGGGAGATACCCGCTTCAGCTACATCCTTTGCTGGCCGCACGTGAAACCCTGGCGGATCAGGAAGGTCGAGCCGGCCCTGCGCTGCATTCCAGATGCGCAGCGTGTGGCCGAGATATTTGCAGAGGCGGCGGAGGCGCGGGTGGCAGAGCCGAAGCTGACGCTCGTCCAGCCCACCGCCATGGCAGCGGAGTGAGAGCAATGAGCAACCTCGAAGCCCAGATGAAACTACGCGATAAGGAAATGGTGCCGCGGATCCTCGTACGCGCCATGTTCGCGCTGATGGTCGCATCGCTCGCGCTCGTCTCGTACGCAACGCTGACGGACAGGCCGAAGGTTGGCACGCTGCCGGCAAGCACTGTCGCGAAAGAGGTGATCGTCACGCTCGACATGAGCGAACGCGAGCGGGTCATCGTCCTTGATACGGCAGGCGCCGAGCTGGCCCGGTCCGACGATACGCGCATGGGATTTCTTGGCGTGATCGGCCGCGCTGTGGACCGCGAGCGGGTGACCCACGGTGCCGACCGTTCGGCCCCTGTTCGCGTGGCGCGGCTTGAGAACGGACATATCGCAATCTTCGATGACGAGACCGACTGGTCCGTCGAGCTTGTTGGTTACGGGAAAGATAACGTCGCGGCTTTTGCGGCGCTGGTTGACTGAGATCAAGGCGGCGGCCAGCCACCGCTGCCTTTTAGGCATCAGAGGAGGGAACCTGATGGGACTGCTGACAAGAGAGACTGAGAAGGCCCCCTGTACTGTGACGGTAAGCCACCGGTTCGATGAACTCTCGGCGCATGTGCGCTTTGACAATGGCGCGGTCGTCCATCCGGGCGACAGCGTGCTGGTCCACGGCCCCGAGATCATGGCGCCCTACGGCGAGATCGTGGAAGAGCAGCGCGAGGCGACAATCACCCGCGCCTCGAAGCTAGAGCAGCTCTGGACCCGGGCGACGGGCGACTTCGAGTTCATGGAACTTTGCGAATTCTCCTTCTCTGAGGAGGTGCTGTCATGAACGTCCAGGCCAAGAAGCACTCCGCCGATGCCACGACTGCCGAGGAAGGTCTCGCTGCCGACAACATGGCGATGCCGGTCGACAGCAAGATGGCGACCGAGGTCGCGATGCAGAACACGCTGCTGACGCCGCGGTTCTATACGACCGATTTCGATGAGATGGATGCGATCGATGTCACTCCGGTCCGCGAGGATTGGGACAAGCTGATCGCCCGTATGCAGTCAGATCCGAACAAGGGACATTTCAAGAAGAACGAGGATTGGGATCAGATCGATTGGGACGGAATGGACCCGGGCCTCAGACGGGAATTCATCGATTTCCTGATCTCCTCCTGCACCGCCGAATTCTCAGGCTGCGTCCTCTACAAGGAAATGAAACGGCGCGGATCCAATTCGGACATCACGACGCTGTTCCAACTGATGGCGCGGGACGAGGCGCGGCACGCTGGTTTCATCAACGATGCGCTGCGTGAAGCGGGGATTGCGGTGAATTTGGGCTTTCTGACGCAGAAGAAGAAATACACCTACTTCCGGCCGAAGTTCATCTATTACGCCACCTACCTCAGCGAAAAGATCGGCTATGCGCGCTACATCACGATTTTCCGGCACCTGGAGGCCCATCCGGAGCACCGGTTCCACCCGATCTTCAAGTGGTTCAAGGAGTGGTGCAATGACGAGTTCAGCCATGGCGAGGCTTTCGCGCTTTTGATGAAGACCGATCCGAAATTGACCTCGGGTGGCAACAAGCTCTGGATCAAGTTCTTCCTTACGGCGGTCTACTCCACAATGTGGGTGCGCGATCATCAGCGGCCCGCCTTCCACGAGGCGCTCGGCGTCGATCCGGAATGGTACGGGCAGGAGGTCTTCCGCAAGACATCGGAGATTTCCAAACAGGTCTTCCCGCTGACGCTCGACATCGACCATCCGCGCTGGATCCCGACGCTGAAGCGACTTGAGGCGGCAAACCGGCAGATTGCCAAAGCAAAGGCGCAGGGCGGCATCGGTAGTGCGCTCGACCGGGTCGCGGGCAGCGCCAAGGCAGCCGCGGCCTTCCTGTCGCTTTACACCATTCCAGCGGTCAAGAACGACGTGCCTGTCGAGACGCGTCTGGAGCCGGCGTATTGATCCAGCGCCCGCTCCTCCTCGTCCCGGCCTTGTGCCGGGACCTCCTCCCGGAAAGAGGCACCGGTTCAAGACCGCTGGACCGTGGGGTGCGGGTGTGAGCGGGCTGCCCTGGATCGCGGCGCTTTCGGCGCTGTTTCTATGGTGGTTCTCGACCGGGATCATTCTGCTGATCGTCCGCCGCGCCGACCGCCTGGGCGGTTTCGCGCACATGCGCGCCCTCATCCTGATGGTGCCAGTGCTGGTCATCGGCGTTTTTGGCATAGCCCTCTCGGTTGGCATGCGGGATATTGCGGGCGCCTATCTCGGTTTCCTTTCAGCACTCGCAATCTGGGGCTGGGTCGAGCTCGCTTTTCTGACCGGCATCATCGCCGGGCCGCAGAAGGCCCCCTGTCCGCCAGGCCTTTCTGGCATCCCGCGCTTCGCTCGCGCTTGGGAGACGATTGCCTGGCATGAGATGGCCTTGACGGCCGGGTTGCTTCTGATCGTCGTCCTGTCTGACGGTGCAGCCAATCAGGTCGCGCTCTGGACCTATCTCACCCTCTTCGTTGCGCGCATCTCGGCCAAGCTGAATCTCTTCTTCGGTGTCCCCTACATCACGACCGAATTCGTGCCGCGCCGCCTGTCGCATCTTCTAAGCTACTTCCGGCGGGGTCCCGTGACGGCCGCCTTTCCCATCGGGATCACCGTGCTGACCTTCGCGACCGCCTGCTTCCTCTGGCAGCTCGCGCTCGCCCCAACCGACGCCGAGGCCGTCGGCTGGGCCCTGCTCTCCGCGATCGCCGGGCTTGCCATGATCGAACACTGGCTGATGCTCGTCCCACTCGCCGAAGCGAAACTCTGGCGCTGGATGCTGCCTGCGCCGCTTACCAATTCCGCCACTGAAGAAAGACCAGGACAATGAATTACGACGCCCTGTTTCAGAACCAGCTCGACGCCCTGAAGGCGGAGGGGAACTATCGCTACTTCGCGGATCTGGAGCGCGCTTGCGGAAAGTTCCCGCGGGCAGCGAACCACCATTCCGATGGAGTCCGGGAAGTGACTGTCTGGTGTTCGAACGATTACCTTGGGATGGGTCAGCACCCCTCGGTGATCGCGGCGATGTGCGAGGCGGTGCAGCGGTGTGGGACGGGCGCGGGCGGAACGCGCAATATCTCGGGCACGAACCACGATCACCTCCTGCTTGAGGCGGAACTGGCGGATCTGCACCGGAAGGAAGCGGCGCTTCTTTTCACCTCGGGGTACGTCTCAAACTGGGCCGCGCTCTCGACGCTCGGCAGCCGGCTGAAGGATTGCGTGATCCTGAGCGATGCGGGCAACCACGCCTCGATGATCGAGGGGATCCGACATTCGCGGGCCGCCAAGGTCATCTGGAAGCACAACGATGTGGAGGACCTAGAGCGGAACCTGCGGATGCTGCCCGCGGATGTGCCAAAGATCGTCGCGTTCGAAAGCGTCTACTCGATGGACGGTGATATCGCGCCCATTGCGGAGATCGTTGAGGTGGCCGAGCGTTATGGCGCGATGACCTATCTGGACGAAGTCCACGCCGTCGGTCTCTACGGTCCGCGCGGGGGCGGCATCTCGGAACAGGAGGGGCTCGCCGATCGGATCACGCTGATCGAAGGGACACTGGGCAAGGCATTCGGCGTGGTCGGCGGTTACATTACCGGCTCTGCCGCGCTTTGCGATTTCATCCGCAGCTTTGCGAGCGGCTTCATCTTCACGACTGCGCTGCCGCCCGCCGTGGCTGCGGCCGCCAGGACCTCCATCGCGCATCTCAAGGTCAGCCATTCGGAACGGGCAAGGCAACGCCGACAGGTGGCGAGACTTCGCGCGGCGCTTGATGCCCAGGGCATCCCCCATCTGCAGAACGACAGCCACATCGTACCAGTGATGATCAAGGACCCGGTGAAGTGCCGCATGATCTCGGATTTCCTGATGGATCAATGGGGTATCTATGTGCAGCCCATCAATTATCCTACCGTGCCGAAGGGAACGGAGAGGTTGCGTTTCACGCCTTCGCCGCTCCATTCCGACGCGGATATCGACCATCTTGTCACCGCTCTATCCGAGCTTTGGAAGCAGTGCGCTCTGTCACATGCGGTTGCTTGATATTGCATGACAATCTGACAGAAGATTGCACTGGACCGCACCCTAAGCGGGACTACGTGCGCAAAAAGACGTGGCTGACCTAGCCGCAGAAAAAGCAAGGGAGAGACCATGAAACACTTTGCGATTGCCGCTGCAGCGGCCCTTTTCGCTGGGCCTGCTTTCGCCCAAGGTGATGTCGACCTATCCGGCCTCCAGGGTGATCCGGCAGCCGGAGAAGAGCAGTTCAACCGCCAATGTGTCGCGTGCCACGTGATCGTGGACGAAGAGGGCGAGACTATCGCCGGGCGCAATGCCCGCACCGGCCCGAACCAGTACGGCGTTGCTTACGAGCTGATCGGACAGGAAGAGGATTTCCGCTACTCCGATGGTCTTCTCGCGCTGAACGAGCAAGGCACGCGCTGGACCGAAGAGGCGTTCGTCGCCTACGTCCAGGATCCGACCGGCTGGATTCGGGAGGCGCTGGACGACCGTCGTGCCCGTGGCAAGATGAGCTACCGCGTACGGGACGAGCAGGAGGCCTATGACCTCTTTGCCTACCTTGTGTCCGTCGGCCCCGCGATGGAAGGCGAGAAGCTGGAAGCGTTTGAGGCGGATGCCGCCGGCGACGGCAGCTGAACTTTCCAAAAGAGCTATAAGGAAAGCCGCCCGTCGGGCGGCTTTTTCGTTTTTACAGAACGCTGCTCTGCCGCATTGCGATGATGAAGGCCGGGTGCTAGGGCAGGCCCGACCCCAGACCGGAGGACGCCATGCCCAAGGACTTTATCGTCAAGGATCTTTCGCTTGCCGCCTATGGCCGCAAGGAACTCGACATCGCCGAGACCGAAATGCCAGGCCTGATGGCGCTGCGCGAAGAGTATGGCGAGAGCAAGCCATTGAAAGGTGCTCGGATCGCCGGATCTCTGCACATGACGGTGCAGACCGCGGTGCTGATAGAGACATTGACAGCCCTCGGCGCCGATGTCCGCTGGGCATCCTGCAACATCTTCTCCACCCAGGATCATGCTGCCGCCGCGATTGCCGAGGCGGGCGTGCCGGTCTTCGCGATCAAGGGCGAGACGTTGGAGGAATACTGGGACTACGCCGACAAGATCTTCGATTTCGGCGATGAACCGGCGAACATGATCCTCGACGACGGGGGCGATGCGACGCTCTACATCCTGCTTGGCGCGCGGGTAGAGGCGGGCGAGGAGGACCTGATCGCCGTTCCAAAATCCGAGGAGGAAGAGGCGCTTTTTGCCCAGATCCGGAAGCGCTTGGCATCCTCTCCTGGCTGGTTCACCCGCCAGCGCGACGCGATCCAAGGGGTCACGGAGGAGACGACCACCGGGGTCAACCGCTTGTATCAGTTGAAAAAAGACGGCGGGCTGCCCTTCCCGGCGATCAACGTGAACGACAGCGTCACGAAGTCGAAATTCGACAACAAGTATGGCTGCCGCGAAAGCCTTGTCGACGGGATCCGCCGCGCGACCGACACAATGATGGCCGGCAAGGTTGCCGTGGTCTGCGGTTATGGCGACGTGGGCAAGGGCTCTGCCGCGAGCCTGCGTGGGGCGGGGGCGCGGGTGAAGGTGACCGAGGTCGATCCGATCTGTGCGCTGCAGGCGGCGATGGACGGGTTCGAGGTGGTTCTGCTTGAGGATGTCGTTGATACGGCTGACATTTTCATCACCACGACCGGCAACAAGGACGTGATCCGCATCGAGCACATGCGTGAGATGAAGGACATGGCGATTGTCGGAAACATTGGTCATTTCGACAACGAGATCCAGGTCGCGAACCTCAAGAACCACAAGTGGACCAACATCAAGGATCAGGTGGATATGATCGAGATGCCTTCGGGCAACCGGATCATCCTGCTGTCCGAAGGGCGCCTTCTGAACCTCGGCAACGCGACCGGGCATCCGTCCTTTGTGATGTCCGCGAGTTTTACAAATCAGGTACTTGCGCAGATCGAGCTCTGGTCCAAGGGAGACGAGTATGACAACGACGTCTACATCCTTCCCAAGCATCTCGACGAAAAGGTTGCGCGCCTGCATCTCGACCGGATCGGTGTCAAGCTGACGCCGCTCGACCCCGACCAGGCGGCCTATATCGGGGTGAAGCCCGAGGGACCGTTCAAGCCCGAGCACTACCGCTACTAGGGCGATGCGCCATTTCCGTGTGATCGTCCTCGCGACGGTCTGCCTGCTTCTGCTGGTGGTGGGGGTGGAGCGGGTGTTGCACCATCCCGCAACGCCGCTGCCGCCTGCCTGGAACCCGGCGGCGCCGCTTGATGTGCAGGATCCCGTGACCGCCGCGACCCGCTGGAAACTTCAGCGCACCATCCGGGACCGGGAGGCCTGCCTCACTGCGCTTGCCACGAGCGGCGCCGCGTTCGAGCCCCTTCCCGATGTCGAAGCCTATCAGGAAGGCTGCGGCATCCCCAACAACGTGCGCCTGCAGAGCATCGGCGCGCGTCTCAGCCAACCTCTTGATACGCAATGCGAAACTGCGCTGCGCCTCGCGATGTGGGTCCAGCACGGCCTGCCGGACGCCACCTATATCGAACATGTCGGCAGCTATTCCTGCCGCGCCATCCGCACGTCGACCGGCACCGGAAACCGCATGTCGACCCATGCCACAGCGGCCGCCGTGGACGTCCGGAGCATCGGTTTCGCGGATGGCCGCATCTATCGCCTGCCCGGCGACTGGGGACCGGAACTCGCCGCTGCGGGGGAGGCCGCCTGCCGCTGGTTCGGCACTGTTCTGGGGCCCGATTACAACGCGCTTCACGCCGATCACTTCCATCTCCAGAACCGGGGATGGGGGCTATGTCGTTGAGATCGTTTCCTTTGACGCGATGCCGTAAACCGCTTTAGAGTTCCGGCGGGCACCGCCTGAGCGGGCCTGATCTAATGGGGCAACGTCCCCGAACAGGGACCAGACAGGTGGGAGACACCAATGAGCAAGCGTGACGAGCTGATCGAGAAATACGCCGCGGATCTGCGTGAGAAATGTGGCGTGGAACCGGATATGGACCTTCTGACAAAGGTCACGATCGGCGCCGGCCCCTCCATCTATAACGCCGACAGTTCTACCGTCGCTTCCAGCAGCACGGACGAACTGAACACGGTCAAAGAGAATTTCCTGAAGAAAAAGCTGGGCTTACCCGAAAGCGACAGTCTGATGGGCGGGATCCAGAAGGTGATGGACACCTACGGCCATTCCAACCGCAACAAGTACCGCGTGGTGGTCTATTACCTGCTGGTCAAGCACTTCGGCAAGGAAGGCGTCTACGCCTGACCCGGACATATTAGGCCCGGCTTATCCGGGCCTTCTTCGACATCCGGGCGAATCGGCCTTAACCTCCTGATTTCCCGAAAAAACGCCATGTCGGCATTCGGTCGGCTTTTCGTCGGACTCCCCCGGGGCGAAATGCCCCCATTAACCCTCCGTACGCGCAACGCCCCAAGACAATTCCTGGCCGAACCGCAGCTACTGTCTTCAGATCATAGACGATGCCTCCTCCTCACCTTGCCGAAAATACTTCGGGGGATCCAAGGGGGCAGCGCCCCCTTGGGCCTGCGTGGCGAACGCAAGATGTCGCATGCGCCGCAGGCGCGCCGTTTAGACAAAGCGTCCAGACATGAGGACGGCACCGCGAGGTTCGACGATCGCGGTGCCGTCCATTTCCGTCTCCCTCCCCGGAGACGGAAAGCCGTCTAACGAAGGCTGGTGCGGGTATCGGGTAGCCGCAGCCAAAGCTCGACCCGGCGATTGCGGGCGCGGCCTGCATCATCGCCATTGCACGAGAGGGGCAGAAGCTCCCCATAACTGACGGGAACCAGATCGATGCTGCGCAGCGCCCGGCTTGACAGGTTGCGGGCCAGAATCTCGCGCACTGCAAGCGCGCGGTTCATCGCCAGCTGCGTGTTCCGGGCCTGATCGCCGATCGAGTCGGCAAAGCCCACGAGCATCAATTCGAACCCTTCGAACTCTCCCGCTTCGATCCGGTCGCCGATCTCCTGGATATTGCGGATCGATTCCACGTCGAGCACGCTGGAGCCGGAATTGAACCGGAACGACACGCTCAGCCGGTCGGCCCCGCGCAGCTGCTGCATCATGTTGGAATACTGGGCGCCGTTGAAATCGGGTTCTACCGCAGCGGTATGGACCAGCATCATGCCCATATCCTCAAGCCGCATCCGTTCGAGTTCGCGGTCGATGAAGTGTGCTTCCTTGATATAGGGCTGCGCCTCTTTGGTCAGCGTCCAGTCGAGGAAGGCGCGCGCCTCGGGGTGCATCAGGCCCGGGCGGGTATAGGCATAGAGCCGCCGCGACAGGGAATAGCCTTCGATCTTCATGCGGAAGTCGGTGGGTGGGGACAGCAGCCCGCACTCTTCCCGCACGTCGAGCAGGTTCACATCGTTGGTGCGCGCGAGCCACCGGCCCACATAGCCGATGCCACCGCGGTCGGCCATGACGGCATCGACGAGGTCCTGATAGGCGCTCCACCGGATGACGTCCTGCTTTTCGTCGCGGCCCGTGGGCCGCACCAGCGCGTCGAGCAGCACGGCCCGGTCGCCTGAGCCTTCGCCAAAGGAATTGACGGTGATCGGGTAATTGCCGCCGCCGAGTTCCAGCCAGTTGGTGATCTCGCCCGAGAAGATCCTGGCGACCTCGTCCGACGACAGGTTGCGGACGGGATTGTCGGGATGGGTGATCAGCACGATGCCGTCGACGCCCAGGACGGTCTCGCCGCGGGTGTCGCGCAGGTCGGGAATGCCCGCGGCGGCGATCTTGGCGACGTCGCTGTCCTTCATCCGCCGGTCGGCGACGCCGATCGCGGCGACCCCTTCGGCGAGCGCCGGGAAGGCACTGCCCGAGCCGCGGGTCTGCAGGTCGATCTGCGCGCGGAGCGATCCGTCGGGGTTCGTCAGGCGCACCACACGCTCTGCCGGTTCTTCGGTCGGGATGATCTCATAGCTGGCGCCGACGCTCTTGGCGTAGCCGCGCAGCAGGTTCGGGATCAGCGTCGTGCCGACGGTACGCGAGCCGTAGATGCCGAAATTCGGATCGTTGGTCGGGAAGGCGGCGGGGCACAGCACGCCGATGCAGTCGACGCTGCGGGAATCAAGACGCAGCATACCGAGATTGGACCGGACGACATAATAGCCGTCTGCGAATTCCATCAGCTCTCCAGTGACGCTGATAGTGCCATCGGGCGTGCGCAATTCGATCGTCGGCTTGTCCTGGGCGTTTGCTGGAATTGCCGCGCCTGCGGCGACCGCCGTGGCCATGGCCAGCGCGCGGAGGGATGTGTCGAGCCTTTTGGACAGCATACTCGTTACCTCTTTCACTCACGAAAGACCAAGCAACACACGCCGGTCTTGATGTTCAGACTATGCCGAGGAATCGGGCGAAAGGTTGGCGAGAGGTGGTGGTTGAAAAATAATTCTTATTAATCCCTGATCCGGGGTTGATAGGCTGCAGTTGCCGGCAACCATTGTTAGAGTCTTTCAGGCCTTTCGGTCCCTCAAACCTCTCGGCTAAGCTTGCGGCGGGAGGACAGCATGCGGGTTCAGGTCGTGATCATTGGCGGCGGGCCGTCGGGGCTTTTGCTGGGGCAGCTTTTGCATCGCCACGGAATCGAGGCCGTCGTGCTGGAGCGGAAGACGCGGGACTATGTTCTGGGCCGGATCCGGGCCGGGGTGCTGGAACAGGGCTTCGTCCGGCTGATGGAGGAGGCCGGCGTGGCCGACCGCCTGCACCGGGAGGGGATCGTCCATGACGGCACGCTGATCGCCCATGACGGTGGCATGTTCCGCGTGGATTTCACGGAGCATACCGGCGTGCCGGTCGTCGTCTACGGCCAGACCGAGGTGACGCGGGATCTGTATGACGCGCGCGAGGCGGCGGGGGCCGAGACGATTTTCGAGGTCGAAGGGGTCGAGCTGTGCGATCTGGAGGGGGAGCGGCCTTACGTGACCTTTACCGCCCAGGGCGAGGCGCGGCGGATCGACTGCGATTTCGTCGCCGGGTGCGATGGCTTCCACGGGGTCAGCCGCAAGACCATCCCCGAGGATGTGCGGACGGAATACGAGAAGGTCTATCCCTATGGCTGGCTCGGCGTGCTGTCCGAGACGCCGCCGGTGGATGACGAGCTGATCTATGCGAATTCCGCCCGCGGCTTCGCGCTGTGTTCCATGCGCAATCCAGGGCTGAGCCGGTATTACATCCAGTGTTCCCTGTCGGATCATCCCGGCGATTGGTCAGACGATGATTTCTGGACGGAGCTCAAGCGGCGCATTCCGGAGGAGGCGGCGGACAAGCTGGTGACGGGGCCGTCGATCGAGAAGTCGATCGCGCCGCTCCGGTCCTTCGTGACAGAGCCGATGCGGTGGGGGCGGCTGTTCCTCTGCGGGGATGCCGCCCATGTGGTGCCGCCGACCGGGGCCAAGGGGCTGAATACGGCGGCATCGGATGTGCATTACCTCTATCATGCGCTCAGGCAGTTCTATGAGGAGGGCGATGCGGAGGGGATCGATCTTTATTCCGAGCGGGCCCTGGCGCGGGTCTGGAAGGTGGAGCGGTTTTCGTGGTGGTTCAGCGCGCTGATGCACCGGACGGCGGATCAGAGCGCGTTCGATCTGCGGATGCAGCGGGCAGAGCTGGAGTTTCTGGCGGATAGCAAGTCCGCCCAGGCGGCGATGGCGATCAATTATGTGGGGCTTCCCTATTGAGTGAGCGATACGACACGGGCCGCAAGGTGCGGCGGGAGGTTCTGGGGGATGCCCATGTGGACCGGGCCGACGCGGCGCGGACGGAGTTCGATGCGGCGTTTCAGGAGATGATCACCGAGGGCGCCTGGGGCACGCTTTGGGCGCGGGATGCCATCCCGCGGCGGGAGCGGTCGATGCTGACGCTGGCGCTGCTGGCGGCATTGGGGAATTGGGAGGAGCTGGAATTGCATCTTCGCGCGACGGCGCAGACGGGGGCCAGCCGGGAGGATGTGCTGGAGGTGTTCCTGCATGTCGCCGTTTATGCGGGCGTGCCGCGGGCCAACAGCGCGATCCGGATCGCGAAAGAGGTCTTTGCGGAGATGGATCGATGAGCGGGTTTGTCGCGCGGGATCGCTTGTGGCATCCGCCTGCCCTGGCGCATGCCTATCGGTCGAGCCTCGCCCGGTCGCCCCGGGCGGCGCCGGTATCGTTTCCGACGACCCTGTCTGAAGAGACGGGGCCGGTGTTCGGGGACGGGGTTCTGGGCGAGCTCGACAACGATCTGATCCACAATTTCGCGGCGGAGGGGAAATCGGCGATTGGGCCGCGGATCCTTGTGCAGGGGCGGGTGACGGATGAGTTCGGGCGGCCTCAGCCCGGCGTGCTGGTGGAGGTCTGGCAGGCCAATGCGGGCGGGCGCTACCGGCACAAGCGGGAGGGATATCTGGCGCCGCTGGATCCGAATTTCGGCGGCTGCGGGCGGTGCGTGACCGATGCGGAGGGCTTCTATGAGTTCCGGACGGTGCAGCCGGGGCCCTATCCCTGGCCCAACGGCGGGAACGATTGGCGGCCGGCGCATATTCATTTCTCGCTGCTCGGGGGCGCCTTTGCGCAAAGGCTGATCACGCAGATGTATTTCGAGGGGGATCCGCTGATCTGGCGCTGTCCGATCGTGGGCGCGATCCCGTCGACGGAGGCGATCCAGCGGCTGATCGCGCCGTTGGACATGGAGGCAGCCGTGCCCTTCGACGCGCGGGCCTATCGGTTCGACATCGTGTTGCGGGGGCGGCGGCAGACGGTTTTCGAGAACCGGAGGGACGGCTTGTGAAGGAGACGCCATCGCAGACGGCCGGACCGTACGTGCATATCGGGCTGACGCCGAACCTGTCGGGCGTTGGCGGGGTCTATGACGCTGATCTGGGCGCCGAGATGACAACCGGGCCGGTGCGCGGGGAAGAGATCGTGCTGCACGGGGTGATCCGCGACGGGATGGGGGCGATCATCAAGGACGCGGTCGTCGAGGTCTGGCAGGCGGATGCGGATGGGTTGTTCGGGGCGGACGGAGATCCGAACTTCACCGGCTGGGGGCGCTGCGCCTGCGATATGGAGACAGGCGAGTACCGGTTCGAGACGGTGAAGCCGGGGCCCGTGCCCTATCCGGACGGGCGGATGCAGGCGCCGCATGTCACGGTCTGGATCGTGGCGCGGGGGATCAATCTGGGGCTTCAGACGCGGGCCTATTTCGAGGACGAGGAGAACGGGGAGGATCCGGTGCTGAAGCGGATCGAACATCGGGACCGGGTGGAGACTCTGATTGCCCGGCGCGAGGCCGACGGGGTCTATCGCTTCGACATCGTGCTGCAGGGGGATGGAGAGACGGTGTTCTTCGATGTCTAAGCCTTGCATCATCTGCGTGGCTATCACCGGGTCGGTGGCGCGGAAAGAGAACAACCCGGCGGTGCCGATCACCGTCGCCGAGCAGGTCGAGAGCGTGCACGAGGCGTTCGAGGCCGGGGCAACGATCGCTCATTGCCACGTGCGGAACGACGACCAGACGCCGACGAGCGACCCGGAGAAGTTCGGGCGGTTGCTGGAAGGGCTGCGCAAGCATTGCCCTGGAATGATCGTGCAGTTTTCGACCGGGGGGCGGTCCGGCGCCGGGCGCGAGCGTGGGGGGATGCTGCCCTTGCGGCCCGATATGGCGTCGCTGTCGACGGGGTCGGTGAACTTCCCGGCACGGGTTTACGAGAACACGCCGGAGCTGGTGGACTGGCTGGCGTCCGAGATGCGGGACTACGGTGTGATGCCCGAGATCGAGGCGTTCGACCTGAGCCATATCCATACGGCTGTTGCGATGCATCGGGACGGGCGGATTCCCGGCAAGCTGTATGTGCAGTTCGTCTTTGGGGTGAAGAACGCGATGCCCTCCGACCCGGCCGTGTTCGACTATTACGTGAAAACGGTCGAACGGCTGGCGCCCGAGGCCGAGTGGTGCGCGGCGGGGATCGGCCCGGCGCAGCTGACGGTCAACGAGTGGTGCATCGCGGCGGGCGGGCATACACGGACCGGGTTGGAGGACAATGTCCGGCTGAATCGGGACACCTTGGCGCCGTCGAACGCGGCGCTGGTCGAACGGGCGGTTGAGTTGTGCCAGAAATACGAGCGGCCGGTGGCGGATTGGCGGCAGGCGCGGGAGATCTTGGGGTTACCGAGCGCAGCCTAGCGACTGCGAGGTTTGGAGAAGCGCGTCTCCCCGTCGGCCAGTCCCGCCCGGCGATAACGCCGGGCATCGCCACGTCCGGCACGCTGCGCGTTCGCCCCCCAGGTCGGGCGATGCCCTCGTCCCTTAATCGGTCAACTATAAGACGCCTTAGCTGTCCGTATGTTAGGCCCGGCGGCACCGCCGGGCCGCGCCCGACCGTCCCCGCGGGAGGGCGCTTGGCAGTGTTGTTAGAAGCATAACCGACACAGATGCTTTGAAGTGTCCGAGCTGATCCTATCTCTCGAGCGCCCACCCAGGGTCGGGCGCGCCCCTCGTCAAGCAAGATGGCTGTCAGGCCCGGCCCGCGTCGCTTGAGAGGGTCAGCGCGCTGATGCCAAGCGTTTCGAGGGCCGCCTGCCACTTCTCGTCATTGGGCAGGTCGAAGACGAGGCGGGGGCTCGCTTCGCAGGTGAGCCAGTCGTTGCGCGCGATCTCGGCCTCGAGCTGGCCGGGCGCCCATCCCGCGTAGCCGAGTGCGAGCAGCGCTTTGGCCGGGCCGCTCTGCCCCGAGATCGCGGTGAGGATGCCGGTCGAGGACGTCATGGCGAGCGGGCCGCCTTCGTGTAGCGTTGCCCCTTCGTCGCTGTAGTCGCAGGAATGGAGGACGAAACCGCGCGCCATCTCGACCGGGCCGCCGAAATGGATGGGCACGGTGCCGCCGCGATCCTCGATCTTGGTCGCCTCGAGCACGTCGCGGAAGCTGACCTCGTCGGAGGGCTTGTTGATGATGAGCCCCAGCGCACCGCTGTCGGAATGGGCGCAGAGATAGATCACCGAGCGGGCGAAGCGCGGATCGGCCAAGGCGGGCATGGCGATCAGGAGATGTCCGGTCAGGTCGGTGGGCTCTGACATGGTCCGAAGATGGCGGTGTGAGGCGGCGCTTGCAAGGCGGGGCCATCGCCCGATCGTGACTTTGCAGAAATGGTTCGGCATGGCATGGCGGGCAAATGGATGCGCGATGGATTCTTGTGGCCGCCTGTGGCCTTGGGGCGCCTGCGGCGGCGGAGCCTCTGGGCGAGGTGGCGACGCTGGAGGTGCTGGAGGGCTGGCGGATGCCGTCGGGCCAGCACATGGCGGCGGTGCGGGTGCGGCTGGCGCCCGGCTGGAAGACCTATTGGCGCAGCCCCGGCGATGCAGGGATCCCGCCCTATTTCGATTTCCACGCGGCCGAGAATATGGCGGCCGTCGCCTGGCACTGGCCGGTGCCCAAGGTGTTCCACGCCAACGGGATGCGATCAGTCGGCTATTCGGGAGAGCTGGTGCTGCCGGTCGAGGTGACGCCGCGCGGGACCGGAGAGGTGCGCTTCGCCGGGACGGTGCAGATCGGCGTCTGCGAAGAGATCTGCATCCCGGCGATGTTCGAGTTCGATGCGCTGCTGCCCGCGAGTGGGGCGCGCGATCCGGCGATCGTGGCGGCGCTGGTCGACCGGCCGATGACGGCCGAGGAGGCGGGCGTGGGCCGGGTGGCCTGCCGGGTGATGCCGCTCGCCGACGGGCTGCGGCTGTCGGCAGAGATCGAGGTGGGCCGGCTGGGCGCGTCTGAGGCGGCGGTGATCGAGGCGGGGCCGGGCATCTGGGTCTCGGACCCGGAGGTCGAGCGGGCCGGAGACCGATTGGTCGTCACGGCGGACTTGGCAGCGCAGGAGGGGCCGGTGGCGCTCGACCGGAGTGCCGTGCGGGTGACGGTGCTGGCCGAGGGCAAAGGCGTGGATATCCGGGGGTGCCCGGCGGGGTAGGGCGTGTTGCCGAGATAAGGGAACGGCATGGGATGCTTTCGATCCGTTATTGCCTCCAGGTTCGCTTGAGAACACCCACCCAGTTTTTGTAGCAGATCTTTTCGATCAGCTTGGTCCCGAAGCCTGCGTCGGTCATTGCCTGCCGCAGCGCCCCAAGCCCGCTCGCATCACCGATGGGTTTCGGCACGGTCGCGCCGTCGAAGTCAGACCCCAAAGCAACCCCGTCTTCGCCGACGATGCGCACCATGTGCTCCAGGTGCCGGACCATCATGGAAACGGGAACGTCATCCACCATGCGCCCGTCTTCCCGTAAGAGCGCCGTGGCAAAATTCAGTCCGACCACGCCACCGGTTTCGGCAATCGCAGCTAGCTGCTTGTCGGTCAGGTTGCGCGAATGCGGGCAAATGGCATGGACGTTGGAATGGGTGGCGACGATAGGCGCGTCCGTGATCGCGGCGATGTCCCAGAACCCGGTTTCGGAGATATGGGACGTATCGACCAGGATACCCATCCGGTTGCACTTTCGAACCAGGCTTTTGCCGATATCGGTCAGTCCGCCACCTATGTCGGGATTGGACGGAAACCTGAAAGGGACGCCGTCGCCGTAAGGTGTCGGTCTGCTCCATACAGGGCCGAGGGATCGCAACCCTGCCTCGTAAAGCCGGTCCAGCGTTTCGAACCCTGGATCGATGGCCTCGGCCCCTTCCATGTGAAGGACGGCTGCGATTTCCCCCGATGAGATGCAGTGCAGGATGGCGTCTGTATCGGTGCAGATCGTCAGTCCGCCGTCCTTCTCGAGTTGCCTGAGGGTTTCGACCTGTTTCCAAGCGATCTTCTGTGCTTCGGCAAGCGGAACTTCGGGTGGCAATGGAAGGTCGTATTCCGGCGCCTGCATCCTTTCCAGATACCCTGAAAACTCTCCACGGGACGGGACGAATACGGCGAAGAAGCCGCCTGCGAAACCTCCGAGACGGGATTTCGGAACGTCGATATGGCCGTCGTCGCCGGTCAGAAATCCCCGGATGCCGCCGGAGGTCCCTCGTTTATACAATCTGCTCAGGACATCGTTGTGACCGTCAAAGACGGGAGGTGTCTTCATGGCAGCCTGTCCCCTTGTCCTACCTGAGCGCCGGATATGCGCTGTAACGCCCGTCGGGCCAAGACGCCAAGAATATGTCAGCCACACCGAAAAGCCTGAAGGTTCTTCGCATCGACGATAGCTGAAATCGAGCGGCGCTTGCTCCTCAGGTGCCGGGCTGGGATTGTTTCGTGGCGGGCGGTCTTTCCGCCGCCGTTCCGGCGAATACACGATCGCTCTGCGCCGAAATACGTCGCTTTTGGGCCTCGCGTCGGGTTGGGATTTCTGGTTGGGTCAAGGCAATGACACAGCCTGCGCTTGACCTGTCTCCGCCTGTCTCGGACGAGATCCGCAAGACGACCTGCTACATGTGCGCCTGCCGGTGCGGGATCAATGTCCATATCAAGGACGGAAAGGTCGCCTATATCGAGGGGAACCGGGATCATCCGGTGAACCGCGGGGTGCTCTGCGCCAAGGGGGCGGCGGGGATCATGCAGCACAACTCTCCCGCCCGGCTCAGGGCGCCGATGCGGCGGACGGGGCCGCGGGGGTCGGGGGAGTTCGAGGAGATCAGCTGGGAGGAGGCGCTGGAGACGGCGGTGTCCTGGCTGGCTCCGGTGCGTGAGGAGAACCCGGAGAAGCTGGCGTTTTTCACGGGGCGGGATCAGTCGCAGAGTTTCACCAGCTTCTGGGCGCAGGCCTTTGGCACGCCGAATTATGCGGCCCATGGGGGGTTCTGTTCGGTCAACATGGCGGCGGCCGGGATCACGACCATGGGCGGCGCGTTTTGGGAATTCGGGCAGCCCGATTGGGAGCGGACGAAGCTGTTCCTGATCTTTGGGGTGGCCGAGGATCACGACAGCAACCCGATCAAGATGGGGATCGGCCAGCTGAAGGGCCGGGGGGCGCGGGTGATCGGGGTGAACCCGATCCGGACGGGGTACAATGCCGTCGCCGATGACTGGTTCGGGATCACGCCGGGGACGGATGGCCTGCTGATCAACGCGCTGATCCACGAGCTGCTGAAGGCGGGGCGGATCGATCTGGACTATCTCGCCCGGTTCACCAATGCGCCCTGCCTTGTCGATGCGCGGGAGGGGGAGACGCAGGGGCTTCTCCTGAAGGACGGTGAAGGGCGGCCGCTGGTCGTCGACCGGCGGACGGGGAGCCTGAAGCCTTGGAACGCAGAGGGGGTGGAACCCGATCTGTCGGCCGGCCAGACGTTGAAGGGCACGGCGCACCGGACCGTGCTGGATCATCTGGTGAGCCATTTCCTGGACCCGTCCCATGCGGCGGAAAACGTGGCCGAGCGCACCGGGATCCCGGCGGAGCGGATCCGGGGGCTGGCGGCGCTGCTGGCCAAGACGGCGTTCGAGGAGGAGATCGTGCTGGACCGGCCGTGGACGGATTTCCGCGGGCACCGGCATGAGCGGATGGTTGGGCGGCCCGTCGCGATGCACGCGATGCGCGGGATTTCGGCCCATTCGAACGGGTTCCAGACCTGCCGGTCGCTGCATATCCTGCAGATCCTGCTTGGGACGGTGGAGGTGCCCGGTGGATTCCGCTTCAAGCCGCCCTATCCCAAGCCGATGTCGGCGCATCCGAAGCCGCATTATCGCGCGAAGGCGGGCGAGCCTTTGGACGGGCCGCATCTGGGCTTCCCCCACGGGCCCGATGATCTGGCGCTGAAGGAGGACGGCAGCCCGGCGCGGATCGACAAGGCGTTCACCTGGGAGAACCCGCTGTCGGCCCATGGGATGATGCATATGGTGATCGCCAATGCCCATGCGGGCGATCCGTATGAGGTCGACACCCTGTTCCTCTACATGGCGAACATGGCCTGGAA
Organism: Aestuariibius violaceus; assembly: GCF_040779325.2. Taxonomy (NCBI): domain Bacteria; kingdom Pseudomonadati; phylum Pseudomonadota; class Alphaproteobacteria; order Rhodobacterales; family Paracoccaceae; genus Aestuariibius; species Aestuariibius violaceus. The sequence goes on along the minus strand of NZ_JBFONT020000001.1, from coordinate 318,251 downwards.
TTCGTCCATGAACACGCGGTCCGTGATGGACATGCTGTCGGATCAGGACGAGGCCGGGGCGTACAAGATCCCGCGGATCATCTATTCAGACGCCTATTCGTCCGAGATGGTGGCCTATGCCGACCTGATCCTGCCGGACACGACGTATCTGGAGCGGCACGACTGCATCTCTCTGCTCGACCGGCCGATTTGCGAGGCGGATGCGGCGGCAGATGCGATCCGCTGGCCGGTGGTGGAGCCGGATCGGGATGTGCGGGGGTTCCAGTCGGTGCTCGTCGATCTGGGGGCGCGGTTGGGGCTGCCCGGGTTCGTCGAGGAGGACGGAAGCGCAAAATACGCCGATTATGCCGATTATATCGTCAACCATATCCGCCGCCCGGGGATCGGGCCCTTGGCGGGGTGGCGGAGCGAGGGGACGGGCCGCGGGGAGGCGAGCCCCGATCAGCTGGACCGGTATATCGAGAATGGCGGGTTCTGGATCTCGCACGTCCCGGAGGAGGCCGCGTTCTACAAGCCGTGGAATGCCGCCTATCAGGAGTGGGCGGTCGAGACGGGGTTCTATGACAGCCCGCAGCCGTATCTGTTCAGCCTGTATCTTGAACCGCTGCGGCGGTTCCAGCTGGCCGCCGAAGGCTATGGCTCACGGCAGCCGCCGGAGCATCTGCGGGAGCGGATCAAGTCGACCTTGACGCCTTTACCGCATTGGCACGCGCCGCTCGTCGATGCGCTGGAGGATCCGGCGGAATACCCGATCCATGCGCTGACCCAGCGGCCGATGGCGATGTATCATTCCTGGGGGAGCCAGAATGCGTGGCTGCGCCAGATCCACGGGCGCAATCCGCTTTACGTGCCGACCGCGCTGATGGAGGCGCATGGGCTGGCGGACGGGGATTGGGTGAACCTGATCTCGCCCCACGGGCAGATCACGGTGCCCGTCGCCCATATGGCGGCGCTGAACCCGAATACCGTCTGGACGTGGAACGCGATCGGTAAGCGGAAGGGGGCCTGGGCACTGGACCCGAAGGCGCCGGAGGCGACGAAGGGGTTCCTGCTGAACCACCTGATCCACGAGCTTTTGCCGCCGCGGGGGGATGGCTTGCGCTGGTCGAACTCGGATCCCGTGACGGGGCAGGCCGCGTGGTTTGACCTGCGGGTGAAGATGGAGAAGACGAGAGCTCCGGCAGAAGTGTTGCCGCAGACAGGGGCACAGACCTCGCCCGTGCCGGAGGCACCGGAGACGCTGGCGTGGAGCGTGAGATGACCCGGAAGGAGCGGCCATGAATATCGACCTTCTCAAGCGGCTTTGCGAGACGCCCGGCGTGCCGGGCCATGAGGCCCGGATCCGGGATCTGATCAAGGGCGAGATCGAGGGGCTCTTCGATCATGTGGAGACCGATCCGATGGGGTCGCTGCTCTGCCGCCGGGAGGCGGCCGCGGGGACCGAGGCGCCGGTGCGGATCATGCTGCTGTGTCATATGGACGAGATCGGCTTTCTGGTGAGCCACATCACCGAGAAGGGCTTTGTCCATGTCCTTCCGGTCGGTGGGTTCGACCCGCGCAACCTGTTCTCGCGCCGGGTGCTGATTGCGGCGAAGGGTGGGGATATCAAAGGGGTGATGAACCCCGGCGGGCCGCCGGTCCATATCGCCTCGAAAGATGATGTGAAGAAGGTGCCCGATCCGCATGAGTTCTACATTGATACCGGGCTTGGCGAGGCGTCGAAGGATAAGGTGCGCGTCGGTGACATGGTGGTGATGGACGAGCCGCTGATCGAGATGGGCGAGCGGATCGTGTCGAAGGCGCTCGACAACCGGATCGCGTGCTGGCTGGGGATCGAGGCGATCCGGGGGCTGGGCGATCATCGCGGCGCGGCGGAGATCCATGTGGTGTTTACCTCGCAGGAGGAGGTCGGGCTGAGGGGCGCGCGGACGTCGTCCTATGCGGTGAAGCCAGAGATCGGGATCGGGATCGACGTAACTTTGGCTTGCGACACTCCGGGTGTGCCGGAGCACGACCGGACGAGCGAGCTGGGCAAGGGGTTCGGGCTGCATCTGCGGGACGGGAGCTTCATCGCCGATACCGCGCTGGTGGACGAGATCGAGGCGCTGGCGACCCGCGAGGAGATCCCGTTCCAGCGGACGATGCTGCGCTCCGGCGGGCAGGACGGGGCTGCCGCCCAACAGGCTGCCGCCGGGGCGCGGGCGGTGGGGATCGTCGTCGGCACCCGCTACATCCACACGGTGACGGAGATGATCGACCGCAATGACCTGCAGGCGGCGCGGGATATCCTAGTGGCCTACCTTAAAGAGACCTGATGACCCAGTTGCCGCCCCCCTCGGAGGTCAAGCTTGGCCTTGTGATCGACCTGGATACCTGTGTCGGCTGTCATGCCTGTGTGACGGCGTGCAAGGGCTGGAATACGGAAAATTACGGGGCGCCGTTGGCGGATACCGATCCCTATGGGGCGGAGCCGTCGGGGACGTTTCTGAACCGCATCCACTCCTACGAGGTGCAGCCGGAGGACGGGGTGGCGCAGCTGGTGCATTTCCCGAAGAGTTGCCTGCATTGCGAGGACGCGCCGTGCGTGACCGTGTGCCCGACCGGGGCGAGCTACAAGCGGGCCGAGGACGGGATCGTTCTGGTGAACGAAACGGCCTGCATCGGCTGCGGCCTGTGCGCCTGGGCCTGTCCCTATGGGGCACGGGAGAAGGATCCGGTGGAGGGGGTGATCAAGAAGTGCACCCTGTGCGTCGACCGGGTCTATAACGAGAACCTGCCGGAGGAGGATCGGGTGCCGGCCTGCGTGCGGACCTGCCCGGCGGGGGCGCGGCATTTCGGGGATTTGGGCGATCCGGACAGCGCGGTGTCCCGGCTGGTGGCCGAGCGGGGCGGGATCGACCTGATGCCCGAGCAGGGGACCAAGCCGGTGAACCAGTATCTGCCGCCGCGGCCGAAGGACGAGCCGCTGGATGTTCTGGCGCCGCTGCTGGAACCGGTGGCCGAGACGCCGGACGGGTTTCTTGGGTGGCTCGACAAGGCGCTGTCGCGGTTGCCGGGAGGGCCGTCGTGAGTTTGTTTTTGAAGACGCGCGGCTGAGCGGATGCATCCGGCCTTTTCCGTCATCCTGTTTTCGACGCTCTCCGGGGCGGGGTTTGGGTTGCTGGCCTTCCTTGGGGTCGGGTGGCCGGCGCCGGAGGGCCTCGCTGCGTTCGTCTTCTATGCGATCGGGTTTGCGTTGGCCGTGAGCGGGCTGATCGCGTCGACGTTCCACCTGGGGCGGCCTGAGCGGGCGTTGCGGGCGTTTACGCAATGGCGGTCGTCGTGGTTGTCGAGGGAGGCGTGTCTGGCGGTGGCGGCGTTGGTGCTGGCCGGATTGACCGCGCTGGCGCAGATCTTCGGGTCCGGTCATGTGCTGGTTCTGGGCTGGCTGGCGGCTGCGTTTTGCATCGCAACCGTACTCTCGACCTCGATGATCTATGCCAGCCTGAAGACGGTGCCGCGGTGGAACGATTTGACCACGCCTGCCCTGTTCCTTGGCTGGGCGCTGGCGGGTGGGGCGTTGCTGGCGGCGCATGTGATGCTGGCGGCGGTGCTGTTCCTTGTGGCCTCGGCGATCCAGCTTGCGCATTGGATCCGGGGCGACAGCGCGCTGCGGAGGTCGGGGACGACTTTGGCGACGGCGACGGGGCTTGAAGGAGGCCGGGTGCGGAGCTTTGAGCCTCCGCATACGGGCGGGAATTACCTGACGCGGGAGATGGTGTTTCAGGTCGCGCGGAAGCATGCGCTTCGGCTGCGGGTGATCGGGCTGGCTTTGGCCGGCGTCGTTCCGGCGGTTCTGCTTCTGATCGCGCCGGCAAGCCATGTGACGGCGGGGCTGGCGCTGCTGTGTCATTTCCAGGGGCTGCTCGTGACGCGCTGGCTGTTCTTTGCGGAGGCCGAACATGTGGTGGGCCTGTATTACGGGGCGCATACCGCCCGGACGGCCTGAGCGTGGAGGGGTTCGATCCGAAGTGGCGGGATCAGGCGGATTATGTCCTCGGGATCACCAAAGCGATCTGGGAGGATCGGGGGATCCGGTCGCTGGAGGGGTTTTACGGGGAGGATCTGATCGTCCGGTCTCCATCCTCGGTCATCAAGGGAAATGGCGGGATCGTCGCGGCAACGCTGGCGACACTGGCGGAGTTTCCGGACCGGGAGCTGCTGGGCGAGGACGTGATCTGGACGCTGACCGGGGAGGACAGTTTCCTGTCGTCGCATCGGCTTTACTGCACGGCGACCCATAGCGGGGCGGGCATGTATGGCCCGCCGACGGGGCGGCAGCTGGCCTATCGGATCTTGGCCGATTGCTGGTGCCGGGGGAACGCGGTGCAGGACGAGTGGCTGGTGCGTGATCAGGGGGCGATCGTTCTGCAGATGGGAGAGGATATCCCCGGCTGGACCCGGCGGCTGATCGCGCGGGAAGGCGGGCCGGAGGCGTGCGTTGCGCCCTACCGGCCGGAGATCGATATTGCCGGGCCTTATGATGGCGTGGGGGATGGTGCGGCGCCAAGTGATGCGCTGGGGGCGCTGCTGGGCGATGCGATGGCGGGGGACTTTTCGGCCTTCGCCAAGGGCTATGATCGGGCGGCGCGGCTGGCTTATCCGTGCCATGAGGCCGGGCGGGGTCCGGAGGATGCGGTGCGGTTCTGGATGTCTCTGCGCAATGCTTTGCCCTCGGCGGAGTTCGTAATCCACCATGCGATCGGGCGCCTAGACGACCCGGACATGCCGCCGCGGGCTGCGATCCGGTGGTCAATGGACGGGCGGCATGATGGGTATGGGCGGTTCGGGCCGCCGACCGGTGCGACGCTGCATGTCATGGGCATCACGCACGCGGAATTCGGGCCGCGGGGGCTTGCGCGGGAATGGACTCTGATCGACGATACCGCGGTTTGGAAGCAAATCCTTCTTTCCACAGGGGACGTGTGAGAGATGCTTGATCTACAGACGGGGCAGGCCGACCTGCGCAGGCAGGTGCGGGCGGGGCTGGACCGGCTTTTCAAGGATCCGGCAGAGGACGGGATCCTTGCCGATGATGCGGTGTTCGATTGCGCCTGGCCCGTGGGGCGCCTGGAGGGACGGGCGGCGATCGCGCATGGGTTCCTGCGCCCGCTGGTCAACGCGCTGTCGGGCCTTTACCGGCGGGATCTGCTGTTCATCGGAGGCGATAACATTCGGGAGGAAGGCGGGTTCTGGTGTGCTGCCGTCACCCATTACGTGGGCAATTTCGACGGGACGCTCTTCGGGCTGAATCCGTCGGGGCATCTGGCATTTCTGCGGGCGGGGGAGTTCTTTCGGATCGAGGACGGGAAGATCACGCTGGCGCGGATCATCTTCGACCTGCCTGATCTGATGCGGCAGGCGGGTCGGATGCCGATCCCGTCGATCGGGACCGAGACGACCTTTCCGGCGCCCGCGACTCAGGACGGACTTTGCCCCGATCCAGCGGGTGGCGCTGCGTCGCTTGATGTTGTCGAGCGGATGCTGACGAGCCTTCATGCCTATGATCCGCGCACCATGACCTCGGCCGGGCAGACCGGGGAGGGCGGCACCTGGGCTGATGACATGATGTGGTACGGGCCCGGCGGGATCGGGTCGAACTATCGCTGGGACGGATTCGTGAAGGATCACCGCGCGTCGTTCCTGACGGCATTTCCAGACCGTAAGGGCGGCAACCATTATTGCCGGATCGGGGATGGAAACTATGCCGCGGTGTCTGGCTGGCCGTCGATGACGATGACGCACAAGGGCGATTATCTGGGCGTTCCGGCTTCGGGCAAGGCGCTGATGCTGCGGGTCATGGATTTTTACCGGACCTCGAGCGACCGTATTGCCGAGAACTGGGTGCTTCTCGACTACGGCGATCTGTTCGATCAGCTCGGCATCGACCTGATCGCCCGGTCAAATACGCTCGAGCCGGTCGTCTTCTGATTTCTCGACGCCGGCCTCGTCGGTAGATGTCTCCCTGGCCGGAGTGAGTTCCTTGCGGGCTATAAACAGGCCCGCAGCGCCCACCCCGAGGCTGCCCAGAAGGACATATCCCAGAAGGATCGCCCAGAAGGACGCTCCGAAAACCATCCAGGCGCCAACCGCGCCGACAAGGCCTGCACCAAGGCCACATAAGATAAGTAAAGGCATCTGCTCTCCCCGCGCCGTGCCCCCCACGCCTCAGGTACCTTGCGCGACCTTAGCAGGTTTGGAGCGCTTGTGCAGATTTTCCTTATCGGAGGCGCTGGCCCGACGCGGCGTCGAAGAAATAGAGGTAGGCGGGATCGGGTCTGATCGCGACGGTGTCGCCTTCTTTCGAGCGGTAATCGCCGCGTTCCTCGACCACGATCTTGTCGTTTCCGCCAAGCAGATGGACGTAGGACACGCCGCCGAGGCTCTCGGAGAGGTCGACCCGGTGGGTGTCGCCCGCGGGGTCGATGGTGATGTGTTCGGGCCGCATGCCGACGACGACTTCGCGCCCCGCATCGAGGCCCGCGGCGGGCACTGTGCCGATGCCCGGGACATCGACCTGTCCGCCATCCGTGACCGTTCCGCGGACGAAGTTCATCGAGGGCGAGCCGATGAAGCCCGCAACGAACTGGTTGTCCGGGTCGCGGTAGAGGTCCATCGGGGCGCCGACCTGTTCGATTCGGCCCGCGCGCAGAACCACGATCTTGTCGGCGAGCGTCATCGCCTCGACCTGGTCGTGGGTGACGTAGATCATCGTGGCGCCGATATCCTTGTGCAGCCGCGCGATCTCCACCCGCATTTCGACCCGCAATTCCGCATCGAGGTTCGAAAGCGGTTCGTCGAACAGGAAGACCTCTGGCCCGCGGACGATGGCCCGCCCGATCGAGACGCGCTGGCGCTGGCCGCCGGAGAGGGCGGCGGGCTTGCGCTTGAGATAATCGTCGAGCTGCAGGATGCGGCTGGCTTCGGCCACCTTCGTCTGGATTTCGCGCTTGGCGTGGCCGTTCATCTTGAGGCCGAAACCCATGTTTTCCTCGACCGTCATATGGGGGTAGAGCGCGTAGGTCTGGAACACCATCGCCACTCCGCGTTCGGCCGGATCCATCCGCGTCACGTCGCGCTGGCCGATCCGGATCGCCCCGTCGGTCGTTTCTTCCAGACCCGCGACCATCCGCAGAAGCGTGGACTTGCCGCAGCCGGAGGGGCCGACGAAGACGCAGAACTCCCCGTTTTCGATCTGCAGATCGATCCCGTGGATCACCTGCGTTTCACCGTATTTCTTGATTACATCGTTCAGAACGACACCCGACATCTAGCGCTCCTCCTCCGCTTCCACCGGGCGGTCCGGAAACCGCCAATGCTGTGCTTCTTCTGCAATCGCCTGCGCCGCCGCCTTGATGCGGGGCACGAGCCGTTCCAATTCGGCCAGGTTGGTCCGCGTGGTCGTCCCGGTGACCGACAGCGCGCCGAGGCAACGCCCCCGCCCGCTGAGGATCGGGACGGCGACGCAGATGATCCCCGGTTCGTGCTCCTCCCGGTCGAAGCCGTAGCCGTGTTCGCGGATCTCGGCCAGCTCGGCCCGGAGCGCCGCCTCATCCGGCAGGGTTGCCGGTGTGAAACGATGAAAGCTTTGCTGCTTCAGCACGCGGGTCAGATCGTCCGCCGGCAGATGGGCCAGCATCGCCTTGCCGACGCCCGTGCAATAGGCGGGGCCAACCTTGCCCGATTGCGAATACATCTCGACCGGGTCTGCCGCATTGCGCTTGTCGACATAAAGGACGTGACCCCCGTCGAGCTGGGCAAGGTGCACTGTTTCGCCCGCCTCGCGGCTGAGCCTGTCGAGATAGGGGCGCGCGACCTCGGCCAGCGACGATTGCGCCCAGGCCGCATGGGCCAGCCGCACCAGCCGCATACCGGGACTGTAGACGCCGCGCTCGGGATCGTAGGCGACCATCCCTTGATTGGTCAGCGTCTGCAGCAACCGGTAGAGCGTTGCCTTCGGCAGGTCGCTCTGCTCCAGCAGCTCGGAAAACCGCACCGGCCGCCCGAAGCCAGCGACCTGGTCGAGAACGCCCAGCGCCTTTCCGACGGTGCCGTCGCCGCTGCCTGACATTTATCCTCCCTGTCCGGGCCCGTGATGCCCGAAACTGTTGACAAGCATCCCTGAGTCGGGGTGTCATTTCAATATCCAAAACCGAGTTCCAAATAATGGAACTTAAAATTGGTCAAGGGAGGACCAAATGACAGTCACCTTCAAGGGCGCGGCCACCGCCGCCCTCCTGTCGCTGATGGGCGGCACCGCGTTCGCCGCGGGCCATGGCGAACCGCTGACCGGCGACCTCAAGATTTTCCTCGACACCTCGAACCCGGCGCCGCGCGCGACGATGGAAGAGGTGATTTCGCGCTTTCAGGAGCAGCACCCGGACCTGAACATCGAGACGACGATCATCGACCGGGAGGCCTACAAGACCCAGATCCGGAACTTCCTGACCGCGAATTCGCCCGACGTGGCGACGTGGTACGCGGCGAACCGGATGCGGCCCTACGTAGAGGCGGGTCTGTTCGAGGATGTCTCAGACCTGTGGGCCGAGCCCGAGATCGCTGAAAACCTCGCTTCGACCAAGGGCGCGATGACCATCGATGATGCGCAGTGGGGCGTGCCCTACACCTACTACCAGTGGGGCGTCTATTATCGGAAGGACATCTTCGACGAGCTTGGCCTGTCGGAGCCGACCACCTGGGAAGAGGAGAAGGCGAACTGCCAGGCAATCCTCGATTCAGGGCGCAAGTGCTACACGATCGGGTCCAAGTTCCTTTGGACCGCGGGCGGCTGGTTCGACTATATGAACCTGCGCACCAACGGGTTCGACTTCCACATGCAGCTGGCGAACGGCGAGGTGGCTTGGACCGACGACCGCGTTCGCCAGACCTTCGCCAATTGGCGCGAGCTGATCGACATGGGCGCCTTCATCGACAACCACCAGACCTATAGCTGGCAGGAGGCGCTGCCCTTCATGGTGAATGGAGAGGCGACGGCCTATCTGATGGGCAACTTCGCCGTCCCGCCGCTGCGTGAGGCCGGGCTGAGCGACGACCAGCTGGACTTCTACCAGTTCCCGGCGATCAACCCGGAGGTGGAGATGGCCGAGGATGCGCCGACCGACACGTTCCACATCCCGTCCAATGCGGAAAACAAGGATAACGCGCGCGCCTTCCTGCGCTTCGTCGTGTCGCCGGAGATCCAGACCTACATCAACGGGCCCGACGGGTTGCAGCAGCTTCCGATCAATGCGGCAGCAAGTGTGCCGGACGACAAGTTCCTGCAGGAAGGCTTCACGATGCTGTCCGAGAACTCGACCGGCGGCGTCGCCCAGTTCTTCGACCGGGACGTCCCGGCCGAGATGGCGGCGACCGCGATGGAGGGCCTTCAGGAATTCATGGTCTTCCCCGACAATCTCGACGACATCCTGAACCGCCTCGAACAGGCGCGTCAGCGGATCTACTGAGACCATCGGGCGTGGCGGAGCCTGCCGCGCCCGTCAAAATCTTCTAGAAGATTTTGCCTGTGCAGAATTTTCTAGAAAATTCTGTTCCGGAGCCGCCCGATGACCGACGTCGTTGCCCCGCCCGCCCAGACCCGCACCAAGCAGCCGCGCGGCTGGTACAAGCGCAACGAGATCGCGCTGACGCCGTGGCTGTTCCTGGCGCCCGGCATCCTCTTCTTCTCGGTCTACGTCGTCATCCCGATCTTCCAGAGCTTCAACCTGTCGCTCTACGCCTGGGACGGGCTGGGGGAGGCGGAATTCATCGGTCTTGCCAACTACCAGGAACTGATGACCGACCGCGCCTTCGAGGTGTCGCTGTGGAACAACCTCAAATGGCTGCTGCTTTATTTGCTCGCCATTCCCGCGGGCCTGTTCATCGCGCTGTTTCTGAACCAGACGGTCACAGGGATCCGGCTCTACAAGTCTCTTTTCTTTTTCCCCTTCGTGCTGTCTCAGGTCGTCGTCGGCCTCGTCTTCTCGTGGTTCTACCTGCCGAACGAGGGGCTTCTGAACGCTATCGCCGCGTGGGTCGGTGCGGGCCCGTTCAACATCCTCGGCGATCCGACGACTGCGACCTACGGGATCATCGCCGCGGGGCTCTGGCCGCAGACGGCCTATTGCATGATCCTCTACCTCACGGGCCTCAATGCCGTGGACCCCGAACAGGTGGAGGCCGCCCGGCTTGACGGCGCGAAGGGGTGGAAGATGCTCTGGTACGTGATCCTGCCGCAGCTCAAGCCCGCCACGTTCATCGCCTTCGTCGTGACGATCATCGGCGCGCTCAGGAGCTTCGACCTGATCTCGATCATGACGAATGGGGGGCCCTTCGGGTCGACCCGGGTCCTGTCCTTCTACATGTTCGAAAAGGCGCTGGCCGAGTTCGGGTTCCGCATGGGCTACGGCGCGGCGATCGCCGTCGTTCTCTTCCTCATCATGATGCTTTTCATCGCGTATTTCCTCTGGTCGATGTGGAACGAAGAACGGAGCGCGCGCCGATGACCCGGGCCGAGTTCGATGCGCTCTGCGCCGCCCATCCCGGTGCCATGCTCTCCGGCGCTGGAGAACTTGATGCCTGGAAGGTCGGTGGCAAGATGTTCGCCTGTTTCGGCCATGAGGAGACGCGCGCCGCGAATACCGAAACCGCAGCCGTCAAATGCCCGGATGTGGAAACCGCGACGATGCTGATCGATGCGGGCGCGGCGTCGAAAGCGCCTTACTTCCACCGCTCCTGGGTCCAGCTCGACCTCGCTGCGCTGGATGCGGACGAGGCGCGTCACCGTATCGCGGTCAGCTACGACACGATCGCGAAGGGGTTGCCCAAGAAGGTTCGCGCAGCCCTCAGCGAGGGGGAGGCGTCCTCATGAGTGGCAGGCACGACCTGGACACGAGTATTTACAGCCAGATGAAGATTGAGCCCGCCCATCTTCATCTGGCCAAAAATACTCACGATCCTGACCTTACCAGGGGAGGCGAGGCCTGACATGTTTCCCACTCCGATCGAAAAGACATCCCGCACCTGGCAACTGACCTACCAGGGCCTGCTGCCGCTGGCGCTGATCATGTGGCTGCTGCCGCTGATCGCGGTCGCCCTGTTCTCGATCAAGCCGGGCGCGGATTTCACGACCGGGAACTATTGGGGGCTGCCGTCGGCCTTTGCGGGCTTCGAGAATTACGGGCGGGTGTTCCTCGACTCGGACATGCCGCGCTATCTGCTGAACTCTGTCTTCATCACCGTACCGACGGTGATCGGCGCCGTGGCGCTCTCGGCGATGACAGGCTTTGCGCTGGGGATCTATCGGTTCAAGGGCAACCTTCTGATCTTCTTCATGTTCATCGCCGGCAATTTCGTGCCGTTCCAGATTCTGATGGTGCCGGTGCGCGACCTGACGCTGAATATGGGACTTTACGATACCAAGCTGGGCCTCGTCCTCTTCCACATCGCGTTCCAGACGGGCTTCTGCACGCTCTTCATGCGCAACTTCATCCGCGCGTTGCCCTACGAGTTGATCGAGGCGGCGCGGGTCGAAGGCGTCGCCGAATGGCGCATCTTCTGGTATGTCGTGCTGCCCCTGATGAAGCCCGCCATCGCCGCGCTGGCCGTGCTGATCTTCACCTTCATCTGGAACGATTACTTCTGGGCCATCGTCCTGACGCAGGGCCCGGACAGCCAGCCGGTCACCGCCGGGATCACCTCGTTCAATGCCCAGTATCGCGCTGCCTACCACCTGATGAGCGCTGGTTCGATCGTTGCCGCCCTTCCGCCCGTGCTGATGTTCTTCCTCATGCAACGGCACTTCATCGCGGGCCTCACGCTTGGAGCCGTCAAGTAATGACAAAAATCGCCTTTATCGGCGCCGGATCCACGATCTTCATGAAGAACATCGTGGGCGACTGCCTTCATTTCGAAGCGCTTGAGGATGCGCATTTCGCGCTGATGGATATCGACCGCCAGCGGCTTGAGGAAAGCGAACTGGTGGCGAAGAAGCTGATCGAGGCGAGGGCCGCGCCCGCGACGGTGTCGGCCACGACCAGGCAGGCCGAGGCGCTGGAGGGGGCGGATTTCGTCGTGACCGCTTTTCAGATCGGGGGATACAAGCCCTCGACCGTGATCGATTTCGAGATCCCCAAACAATACGGCCTGCGCCAGACGATCGGCGACACGATGGGTGTCGGTGGCATCATGCGCGGGCTGCGGACGGTGCCGCACCTGTGGTCTGTGGCCGAAGATATGGCGCGGCTCTGCCCCGGGGCGCTGATGCTGCAATACGTGAACCCGATGGCGATCAACACCTGGGCGCTGGCCGAGCGGTATCCGCAGGTAAAGGCCGTGGGGCTGTGCCATTCCGTGCAGAACACGGTGGAGGAGATCGCCCACGACCTGGACCTGCCGAAGGAGGAGATCCGGCATCGCGTGGCGGGGATCAATCACGTCGCCTTTTTCCTGAAGTTGGAACATGAGGGCCAGTCGCTCTACCCTCGTTTGCGCGACGGGTATCGCGCGGGGCGGCTGCCGAAGCCGCCGCTTCTGATGCCGCGGTGCCAGAACAAGGTGCGCTACGAGGTGATGGAGCATCTGGGCTATTTCTGCACCGAAAGTTCGGAGCATTTCGCGGAATATGTGCCGTGGTTCATCAAGGAGGGGCGGGACGATCTGATCGAGGCGTTCGGCATTCCGCTGGACGAGTACCCGAAACGCTGCGTCGAGCAGGCCGAGGGATGGACGAGCCAGGCGGCGGATTTCCGGACGCCGGAGAAGATCGAGGTGAAGAAGTCCCACGAATTCGCGGCCGAGATCATGAACGCGGTCGCGACCGACCAGGCCACGACGATCATCGGCAACCTGCCGAACCGGGGGCAGCTGCCGCAGCTTCCCGCGGGCGCTGTCGTCGAGACGCCGACGCTGATCGACGCCAATGGCTGTCAGCCGACGGTGATCGACGATATCCCGCCGCAGCTGGTGGCCCTGATGCGCACGCAGATCAACGTGCAGGAGTTGACGGTGCGCGCACTGGTCGAGGAGAACCCGAAGCATCTGTATCACGCGGCCTACATGGATCCGCATACGGCGGCAGAGCTGGACCTGCGTCAGATCCGCAGCCTGATGGATGACCTTCTGGCCGCCCATGGTGACTGGATCCCCGCCTGGGCGCGGGTGAGGAAGGCCGCATGAGCGCGACCTTCCCGGACCTCGACGGCGCGTCGGTCTACATCACCGGCGGCGGCTCCGGCATCGGGGCGGCCTTGACCGAAGGCTTTTTGCGGCAGGGGGCCAAGGTCGCCTTCGTGGGTCGGTCGGACGCGACCGAGTTCTGCGACGAGATGGAGCGGGAGACCGGCAATCGCCCGCATTTCATGCCATGCGACATCACCGATACGGGGGCGCTGAGGGAGACGCTGGAACAGGCTGGCGACCTGCATGGGCCGATCACGACTTTGGTAAATAACGCCGCCAATGATCAGCGGCATACGCTCGCCGGGGCGGACGAGGCGTTCTGGGACTGGATGATCGCGATCAACCTCAAGGCCTATTTCTTTGCCTGCCAAACGGTTGCTCCGATGATGAAGGAAGCAGGCGGCGGGTCGATCATCAACTTCAGCTCAATCAGCTACATGATGGGGAATGCGGGCTATCCGATCTACACGACGGCCAATTCCGGCATCAACGGCATGACGCGGTCGCTTGCGCGGGAGTTGGGGCCGGACCGGATCCGCGTCAATGCGCTGGCGCCGGGCTGGGTGCTGACGCAGAAGCAGAAGGATATGTGGGTGACGGAGGAGGGGCTGAAGGCGCATCTGGAGCGCCAGTGCCTGAAGGACCCGCTGGAACCCGACGATATCGTCGGTGGATGCCTGTTTCTTGCGTCCAATATCTCCAAGGCCATGACCGGACAGGCGTTGGTGATCGATGGCGGCGTGGTCGTGACCGGATGAGCGTTGCGCCGGATTGGATCGCGGTCGATTGGGGCACGTCGAACGTGCGCGCCTGGGCGATGTCGGCCTCTGGCACAGTGCTGGCGGAGGCCCATTCGGCGGACGGGATGGGGACGCTTGCGCGAGATCAGTTCGAGGGGGCCTTTCGTCGGTTGACGGACGGTTGGGTGGCGGCCCCCGCGATTGCCTGCGGCATGGTCGGGGCCCGGCAGGGCTGGGCGGAGGCGCCTTATCGGCAGATCCCGTGTGTGCCTTTGGGGGAGGAGGCTGCCAGGCCGGAGAGCGATCTGGATGTTCGCATCATTCCGGGCCTCAAGCAGCGGACGCCCCCCGATGTAATGCGCGGGGAAGAGACGCAGATCGCGGGATTCCAGGCGCTCAACCCGAATTGGGACGGGGTGATCTGCCTGCCGGGGACGCACACGAAGTGGGTTCAGGTGAGCGCGGGAGAGGTCGTGTCGTTCCAGACCTTCCTGACCGGAGACCTGTTCGCGGCGCTGACGGAACATACGGTTCTGAAGCATTCGACGGCGGGAGAGATGAGCGATGAGGAGAGCTTTCGCGCTGCGGTCCACGATGCGCTGGCCAAGCCCGAACGGCTGGCGGCGCGGCTGTTCGGGATTCGGGCGGATCATCTGCTGAACGACATTCCACAGGACAGCCTGCGCGCACGCCTGTCCGGCCTGCTGATCGGGGCGGAGCTTGCGGCGGCCCGGCCGTATTGGCTGGGGCAGCAGATTGCGGTGATCGGGGCGCCGGGGCTTGCGAAGCTCTATATGATGGCGCTTGCTGCGCAGGGCGTTCCCGCCATCGAGGCAAATGCCGAGCGGATGACGCTCGCCGGGCTGAAGAGGGCACGCGAATGCATGAAGTTACCAACGTAGAGCGGCCCATCATCGCGATCCTGCGGGGGCTGACGCCAGACGAGGCGGAAGATCATGCGGAGGCGCTGGTCTCTCACGGGATCACCCGGATCGAGGTGCCGTTAAACTCGCCGGAGCCGCTGGACTCGATCCGGCAGATTGCGCGGAAGTATCCGCATCTGCCGATTGGGGCGGGGACTGTCCTGACGCCGGAGGAGGTGCGGCAGGTCAACCTTGCCGGGGGGCGCATGATCGTCTCGCCCAACTGCGCGACGCCGGTGATCGACGAGGCGGTGCGGCTGGGGCTGGCTGCCTATCCTGGCGTGATGACGCCGACGGAGGCGTTTACCGCCTTGCGGCACAAGGCTGCGGGGCTGAAGCTGTTCCCGGCAAGCCTGATCGGGCCTGCCGGCCTGAAGGCGATGAAGGCGGTGCTGCCTGCGGAGGCCGAGACCTATGCGGTGGGCGGCGCCGGGCCGGACAACTTTGCGGAGTGGATCGCGGCGGGTGTCACCGGGTTCGGGATTGGCACCGCGCTTTACCAGCCGGGGCAGAGCGTGTCGGAAACGGCTGAGAAGTCCGGGGCTATTGTCGCGGCCTATGACGAGGCGGCGGGATGAGCGCGGTCCATGATCCGACGGTGTGTACGCTGGGCGAGGGGCCTCTATGGCATCCTGAGCGAGGACAGCTTTACTGGTTCGACATCCTGAACCACACGCTTTTGACCCGTGAGGGGGGCGAGACCCGCCGGACGGAGTTCGACACGTATGTCTCCGCCGCCGGGTGGGTCGATCGGGACCGTTTGCTGGTCGCGTCGGCCAAGGCGTTGCTTCTGCATGATCTGGCTGCAGGGACGACCGAGGAGGTTGCGGCGCTGGAAGCGGACAATCCCGTCACCCGGTCCAACGATGGCCGGGCCGATCCTTGGGGCGGGTTCTGGATCGGGACGATGGGGATCGATGCCGAGGAGGGCGCGGGGGGGATCTATCGCTATTACCGCGGCGAGCTTCGGAAGCTCTATGCGCCGATCACCATCTCGAACGCGATCTGTTTCTCGCCCGACCGCCGGTTCGCCTATTTCACCGATACGCCGACGCAGGTGATCCAGCGGGTGGCGCTATCGGAGAAAGACGGCTGGCCTTCCGGCGATCCCGAGCCGTGGTTGGATCTGTCGCAGGACAACTGGCGGCCCGATGGCGCAGTTTGCGATGCGCAGGGGAACCTGTGGAACGCCCAGTGGGGCGGATTTCGGGTGGCGTGCTATAGTTCGGAGGGGTCCTTCATACGTGCGGTGAAGTTCCCCGCCGCCCAGACGACATGCCCGGCCTTCGGCGGCACGACGCTTTACTGTACGTCGGCGGCCGAGGGCCTTTCGGACGTCCACAAGGAGCAGCATCCGCTGTCGGGCCAGACCTTTGTGGCGACGGACATTGCCGAGGGGCAGCCGGAACACCAAGTCATCCTCTGACCATCGGGGAGCCTTCAGATGACCGACCTCAAACGCGCCCTTGGCGTCTGCTATTATCCCGAGCACTGGCCGGAAGAGCGCTGGGCGGAGGATGCCCGGATGATGCGCGAGACGGGGCTGGTCTGGGTCCGGATCGGGGAGTTCGCGTGGTCTCGGCTGGAGCCGATTCCAGGGGATTTCCATTGGGATTGGCTGGATCGGGCGATCGGGGTGCTGGCGGGTGAGGGGCTGAAGGTGGTGCTCGGGACGCCGACGGCGACGCCGCCACGCTGGATGCTGGACCGGCATCCCGACATGCTGGCCGTCGATGCGGAGGGGCGAAAGCGGGGGTTCGGGTCGCGGCGGCATTACTGCTTTTCCCATGACGGGTATCGCGAGGAGTCGGTGCGGATCGCGCGCCTGATGGGGGAGCGGTATGGGCGTGACGACAGGGTCACGGCGTGGCAGATCGACAACGAGTATGGCTGCCATGACACGGTGGTCAGCTATTCCGAAGCGGCCCGGGACGCGTTCCGGATCTGGCTGGCCGAGCGCTATGGGACCATCGAGGCGCTGAACACAGCCTGGGGCAACGTCTTTTGGTCGATGGAATATGCGAGCTTCGACGATATCGACCCGCCGAACCTGACCGTGACCGAGGCGAACCCGTCGCATCGGCTGGCCTTCGCGCGGTTCTCGTCCGATCAGGTGGTCCGTTACAACCGCGCGCAGGTCGAGGTGCTGCGGCCGCTGACGGATACGCCCTTGATCCATAACTATATGGGCCGCGAGGTGGCGTTCGATCACTGGGCGGTCGGGGCGGATCTGGATATCGCGAGCTGGGACAGCTATCCGATCGGGTTCCTGTCGGACCGGCTCGACCGAACGGAGGCACAGAGGCAGCGGTTTCTGCGGCAGGGCGATCCGGACAATCAGGCGTTTCACCACGACCTTTATCGGTCGGTCGGCAAGGGGCGCTGGTGGATCATGGAGCAGCAGCCGGGCCCGGTGAACTGGGCGCCGCACAACCCCGCGCCGCTGCCCGGGATGGCGCGGCTTTGGGCGTGGGAGGCGTTTGCCCATGGGGCCGAGGCGGTCTGCTATTTCCGCTGGCGGCAGGCGCCGTTCGCGCAGGAGCAGAACCATGCGGGGCTGTTGCGCCCCGATGCTGCGCCGGCCCCGGCGCTCGCCGAAGCCGCACAGGTGGCGCGGGAACTGGCGGAGGCGCCTGAGGCCGGTACGGGCAAGGCGCAGGCGGCGCTGATCTTTGATTACGAGGGCTGCTGGGCCTGGGATATCCAGCCGCAGGGGGCGGAGTTCAACGGGTTCGATCTGGCCCTGTCGGCGTATCGGGCGCTGAGGCGGTGCGGGTTCGACATCGATATCCTGCCGCCGGATGCGGAAGATCTGGGGGAGTATGCTCTGGTTCTGGCGCCGGGGCTTCTGACGCTGCCGAAAGCGCTGCATACGGCGCAGGGGCAGATCCTGTTCGGGCCGCGGACGGGGACGAAGACGGAGGAGTTCGCGATCCCGACGCCTCTGGGGCCCGGCATCCCGGGGCTGGATGTTGCGATCACGCTGACCGAGAGCCTGCCCCCGTCTGAGCGGATCGCTTTGGATGGCGGGGGCCATATCCACCGCTGGTTCGAGCATATCGACGGGACCGCCGATGCCGGGTGGGTGACGGTGGCGGGCCAGCCGGTTCTGGCGAGCACGGGGCACCGTCATTACCTTGCCGGGTGGCCGGATGAGGAGACGTTCTATCGCATGGTCGCCGAGCTGGCGGAGAGTGCGGGGCTGGAGCCGATGGATCTGCCCGACGGGCTGCGGGTGCGGCGGACGGACACGCATCTGTTCGTTTTCAACTACGCGCCGGATGCTCTGGACTGGCAGGGGACGGTCATTCCGCCTGCAGGCGTGCATCGGGAAGAGCTATGATCGAGGTGGGGCAAACCCCTGATGGGGAAGCGATTTATCAGGTCGTGCTGTCTGGCGGTGCCCTGACGGCGAAGGTGCTGAGTTGGGGCGCGATCCTGCAGGATGTGCGGCTTGAGGGTGTGTCGCATGCGCTTACGGTGGGGACACGGACGGTCGAGCCGTACCTGACCCGGATGGCGAGTTTCGGGGGCCTTGTGGGGCCGGTGGTCAATCGGATCTCTGGCGCGCGGGCGGTGATCGACGGGGCGGAATACCGGTTCGAAGCGAACCATGAGGGGCGCAACACGCTGCACTCGGCGAGTGCGGGGACGCATCGGAAGCTGTGGACTGTCGCGGATCATGATGAAGGGTTGGTGCGGTTGGAGATCACGCTGCCGGATGGCGAGGGTGGTTTTCCGGGAAACCGTTCTGTGTCAGTGACTTACGCGGTGGACGACGCCGCGTTGACGCTGACGGTCGAGGCAGAGACGGACGCGCCGACGCTTCTGAACTTCGCCAATCACTCTTACTGGACCCTGGACGGGGCGGAGACCGTCGCGGATCATCGTTTGCAGATCGCGGCGGAGCGCTATCACCTCCATGACGCCACGGGGCTGCCGACCGGGGAGATCGCCGATGTGGATGGGACGCGGTATGACTTCCGGGAGGAGCGGCGGCTGAACCTCGAAAAACCTTATGATAACAATATGATCCTTGCCGACGCGCAGAGGCCTTTGACCCGGGTGGCGGAGCTGACGGCCGGGACCGGGGTCCGGATGGTGCTGGAGACGACCGAGCCGGGGCTGCAGTTGTACGACGCCTACAAGATGACGGATCTGGGCGTGCCGGATCACGAGGGGCGCCCGCTGGGGCCGCATCGGGGGGTGGCGCTGGAGGCGCAGGGGTGGCCGGACGCGCCGAGCTATCCTGACTGGCCGCAGATCATCGCGCGGCCGGGCGAGATGTACCGGCAGGTCACGCGGTGGACATTTTCGAAGGATTAGAAGGGCTTAGGTCTTTCGCAGTCGGATGACGACATCGACTTTCGCGATCTCGGCGCCCTCGGGGACTTCGGGCAGGCGCTTGATCTCAAGCTCTTCGGCGGGGGCGTCCGACAGCTCTGCGCTGTCTTCCCAGAAGAAATGCGGGTGGTCGGTGATGTTGGTGTCGAAGTAGCTTTTCGACCCGTCCACCGTGATTTCCCGCATCAGTCCCGCCTCGCAGAAGGCGCGGAGAGTGTTGTAGACCGTAGCGAGCGACACCTTTTCGCCTGACGTCGATACCGCGTCGAACAGGCTTTCGGCGGTGACGTGGCGATCCTTGCCATCGCCCACCAAGAGCGTTGCAAGCGCAACGCGCTGACGGGTCGGGCGCAGACCGGCCTCGGCCAGCCATCCCCCCGCGCGGTCCTGCGCAACACTGTCTGTCAGTTTCGCTGTCATCACCCCCTTTATATGGGAGAAGGCTTTGATGGTTCAAACTATTTCGGGAAGGACGCAGCGGAGTGTGGCCTCTGCCTTGCCCTTGCGGCGAGCGCGGTGGTAGACCGGCGCGAAGGATCCGGACCATCACCAAGGATGCCGCCGCCCATGGCCGACTACCCGACGCAGTTTGACAAGGAAGCGTTACTAAAGTGTGCCCGCGGCGAACTTTTCGGGCCGGGCAACGCGCAACTGCCTGAACCGCCGATGCTGATGATGGACCGGATCACCGATATCTCGGGCGATGGCGGGGCGCATGGCAAAGGGCATGTTGTCGCAGAGTTCGACATCTCGCCCGATCTCTGGTTCTTTCCGTGCCACTTCCCGGGCAATCCGGTGATGCCGGGATGCCTGATGGTCGACGGGCTGTGGCAGCTGACCGGGTTCAACCTGGGCTGGCGCGGCTGGCAGGGGCAGGGTTTCGCCCTTGGAGCGGGCGAAGTGAAGCTGAGCGGGATGGTGCGGCCGGATCGTACGCTGGTGCGGTACGAGGTTGATTTCACACGGGTTATCGACCGCAAGCTGAAGATGGGTGTCGCCGACGGGAAAGTCTTTGCCGATGGCGAAGAGGTGTGCACCGTGACGGGGATGAAGGTCGGTCTTGCGACCGCCGAAAGCTGACGGGGGTTGCTGATGCGTCGTGTCGTGGTGACCGGATTGGGCGTGATCTCTCCCATCGGGAACAATGCCGCCGAGGTGACCGAGGCGCTGAAGGCGGGCCGGTCGGGGATCGAAGCCTCGCCCGAGATGGCCGAGCGGGGGTTCCGCAGCCAGGTCGCCGGTACGCTGAAGATCGACCCGGCGGAGCATATCGACAAGCGGATCATGCGCTTCATGGGGCCGGGAGCGGCCTATTCCTATCTCGCCATGGAGCAGGCGATTGCCGATGCGGGGCTGACGGCCGACGAGGTGTCGTCGCCGTCGACGGGGCTGATCGCGGGCTCTGGCGGGCCATCCACGAGTGCGATGTTCGAGGCGCATCAGACGGTTCTGGAAAAGGGTGCGCCGAAGCGGATCGGGCCGTTCGCGGTGCCGAAATGCATGTCGTCGACGGTGAGCGCGAACCTGTCGACGGCGTTCAAGATCAAGGGGATCAACTATTCGATCACCTCGGCCTGTTCGACCTCGCTGCATTGCATTGGATCCGCGGCCCAGCAGATCATGCTGGGAAATCAGGACGTTATGTTTGCAGGCGGGGGCGAGGAGCTGGACTGGACGCTGTCGTGCCTGTTCGATGCGATGGGGGCGATGTCGTCGAAGTACAACGACACGCCGGAGAAGGCGTCTCGCGCCTTTGACGCGAACCGGGATGGGTTCGTGATCGCAGGGGGCGGCGGGATCGTCGTTTTGGAGGATCTGGAGCGGGCCGTGGCGCGGGGTGCCAAGATCTATGCCGAGGTCACGGGCTTTGCCGCGACGAGCGACGGGCATGACATGGTTGCCCCCTCCGGCGAAGGGGGCGAGCGGGCGATGCAGCTGGCGCTGAGGACGCTGCCCGAGGGCAGAAACGTCAGCTATATCAATGCACACGGCACCTCGACCGGGGCGGGGGATGTGCCAGAGATAGAGGCGATCCGACGGACCTTCGGCGAGGGGGCGACACCGCCTGTAAGCTCGACCAAGTCGATGACAGGCCACAGCCAGGGCGCGGCGGGGGCGCAGGAGGCGATCTATTGCCTGCTGATGCTGGAGCAGGATTTCATCGCGCCCTCGATCAATGTCGAGACGCTGGATCCGGCGATCCAGGAGCGCGAGATTGCCACGCAACTGGTTGAAAACGCTGGCCTTGATACGGTGATGACGAATTCGTTCGGCTTCGGCGGGACGAATGGGTCGATGCTGCTTTCGAAATATAACGGATAAGAGCGATGGCGGATTTGATGACCGGAAAGCGCGGGCTGATCATGGGGGTCGCGAATGATCGCTCGATCGCCTGGGGCATCGCGAAGGCCATGGCCGAGGAGGGGGCGCAGCTGGCGTTCTCGTACCAGGGAGAGGCGTTCGGGAAGCGGGTGGAGCCCTTGGCCAAGTCCTTGGGATCAGAGCTTCTTTTGGATGTGGACGTGACGGATGACGCGTCGATGGAGGCGTGTTTCGCGAAGCTGAAGGAGGAGTGGGGGACGCTGGATTTCGTTGTCCACGCGATCGCCTATTCCGACAAGTCGGAGCTGACGGGGCGGTTCATCAACACGACGCGGGACAACTTCCGCCATTCGCTGTCGATCTCGTGCTATTCGCTGATCGACGTGGCGCGGCGGGCGTCCGAGCTGATGCCCGAGGGGGGGACGATCCTGACGCTGACCTATCAGGGGTCGACCCGGGTGACGCCCTATTACAACGTGATGGGCGTGGCGAAGGCGGCGTTGGAGGCCGCTGTCCGGTATCTGGCGAATGACCTCGGGCCCCAGAAAATAAGGGTGAACGCGATCTCGCCCGGGCCGATGAAGACGTTGGCGGGGGCGGCCATTGGAGGCGCCCGGAAGACGTTCAAGCATACGGATGCCAATGCGCCGTTGCGGGCGAATGCGACGCTTGAGGCGGTGGGCGGGACGGCGGTTTACCTTGCCTCGGACGCCGGATGCTGCACGACCGGGGAGATCATCCGGGTCGATGGCGGGTATCACGTGCTTGGGATGCCGCAATCGGAAAACCTGTGAGTCGCCACAGATCCTGACTGCTTGTTAATGGCTGGAACGGACAGTTTTGGCGCCACAACGGCGGATTGGCCGCGAATCATCCGTTAAGGCTGCGTGAGTTGGCGATTTGGCGTGTCGGCACCCTGTCGGACTTCCGTCGGTATTTGGTCGGAGGGGACCGGCGGAATTCGCCCGATTAATGGTGCGCACGGAGGGGGTTGGACGCAACGGCCATTTCTGTGTTTCGGATTTTCGAGAAGTGACTTCGAAAATAACGGTATAGTTTCCATTTCGTGTCCAATTCTGGTTCTATCATTTAAAACAAGTGTTTAGCGTACCTCGCTTTGCCCTCCTAATTGGCGATGTCGGAGACCCGTGTTCGGCGGCGATCAGGCCCTCATCCGTTTATGGTCCGGATCGTAGGGTGCAGGGGGAATGACACGTGCCGAGATCGGGTCGCCGAGGATATCGACCGTGACGTCCGAGCCCTCGGGGGCGACAGCCGGATCAACAAACGCATAGGCCAGATTGAGACCCGTCCGGTGGCCCCAGTCGCCGGAGGTGACTGTGCCGACGATGCGCCCGCCGATGCGGACGGAGGCGCCGGGATGGGCGGGGGCGTCCCGCGTGTTGATCGTTAGCGTCACGAGCTTGCGGGTGGGGCCGGCGTCTTGCCGGGTCATCAAAGCCTCCCTGCCGACGAAATCCCCTTTGTCCAGTTTCACGAACCGGTCGAGGCCGGTTTCGAACGGATCGAACTCGGTCAGGATGTCAGCCTTCCAGTGGAGAAATCCCTTCTCCAGCCGCATCGAGTCGACGGCGCGCGATCCGAACAGGCGAAGGCCATGCGCCTCGCCCGCGCGGCGCAGCGCGGCATAGGCGGCGTGGAGGCTTTCGTTGGGGACGTGGATCTCGTAGGCGAGTTCGCCCGAGAAGCTGACGCCCAGAACGGTGGCGGGTGCGATGCCGACATACGCCTCGCGCACCGAGAGCCAGGGAAACGCCGCGCGCGACCAGTCGCCTCGTGAGGCTAACGAGAGCACGTCGCGCGCCTTGGGTCCGGCCAGAACGAGTGTCGTCTGCGCGTTGGTTAAGGAGCGGATCGTCACGTCCTCATCCCCGCGCAGATGGGCGGTCAGCCAGTCCATGTCGTGGTATTCCGACGCCGCGGCGGAGCCGTACCAGATGCGGGCCCCGCCCCTGGGGGACGGAGGGATGTTGGCGATCGTCGCTTCGGCTTTCAGTGTGCCCTGGTGGTTGAGCAGGTAGCACAGCCCGACCCGGCCCGGGCGCCTTGGCACCGTGCCGCAGACAATGCGATCGAGGACGCGGTGCATGTCGGCGCCGGTCAGTTCGACCCGGTTGAAGCCCGAAACCTCGGTCAGGCCGACGGCGGTGGCGACCGCGGTGACCTCTTCCGCCACCACATCGTGCACCTCGTTGAAGCCAAATCCGAGCGTTTCGGTGAAATCGGGTGTTGGCCTGATGTAATCGATCCGCTCCCACCCGTTCACGGTGCCGAAGACGGCGCCTTCGGCGGCCAGGACCGGGGTGAGCGGTGTGGTCTTCATCGGTCGCCCGGCGGGGCGGTGTTCGTGGGGGAAGTGGAAGCGGAATTCGTTCTGGTAGTCTTCGATCGCCTTCAGCGCTGTCAGTTCGACCGTCGCGTGGCCGGCGAAGCGGCGCGGATCGATGACCCAGGTGTCGTATTGCGCCTCGCCATGGACGATCTGCTGGGCGAGCAGCCAGCCGTGGCCGCCGCCTTCGCCGAGCCCGGCCCGCAGCCCGATGATGCAATAGGCGTTGCGCTTTCCGGGGATCGGCCCGACCAGCGGCGCCCCGTCGATCGTGTAGGTGATCGGGCCGTTCACGACCTCGCGGATGCCGGCCTCCATCAGGACGGGCATCCGGGCGAAGGCCCCGTCCAGCACGTCGGTGACGCGGTCCAGATCATCGGGGCAGAGGTCATTGGAGAATTTGGGATCGATGCCGTCCATCCCCCAGCTGCGGCAGTCCTGTTCGTAGAAGCCGAGGAGCAGGCCGCCCTTCTCCTGCCGGCAGTAATAGTCGCTGATCGGACAGCGCAGCAGCGGCATGCGGTGCCCGGCTTCGGCGATCGCCGGGATATCCTCGGTCAGGAAGTACTGATGCTCCATCGAGGCGACGGGGTGGCTGACGCCCATCATCGCGCCGATCTCGTTACAGCGGTAGCCGCCTGCATTGACCACGATCTCGGCCCGCACGTCGCCCTTTTCGGTGTGGACGGTCCAGCTGTGGTCCGGGTGCTGGGTCAGGCCGGTGACGGGGGTGTGGCGGTTCACCTCGGCGCCTGCGAGGCGGGCGCGCCGGGCCAGCGCCTGGCAGAGCTGTGCGGGATCTATATGGCCATCGGTCGGGTCCCAGAGGCCGCCCAGCAGGTTCTCGGTGGTGATGAGCGGGTGGCGGCGGGCGCATTCCCTGGCATCGATCACCTCGAACGTGACGCCCATCCCGGCGGCCATCGAGGCGAAGTGGCGGTAGCCGTCCATCTGCGCTTCGGTATTGGCCAGCCGGATGCCGCCGTCGCCGTAATTGTAGCCGACCGGGTAATCGGGGTCGTCCCGCAGTTCCTGATAGAGCGCGATGGAGCGGCTTTTCAGGCCGACCATTGTCTGGGTCATGCCGAAATTGGTGACCTGGGCGGCGGAATGCCATGTGGTGCCGGAGGTCAGCTCGTCCCGCTCGATCAGCATGACGTCTGTCCACCCCTCCTGCGTCAGGTGGTAGAGCGTCGCGCAGCCCGCGATCCCGCCGCCGATCACCACGACCCTTGCCTGATCCCGCATCGCAACCGTCCTTTTCTGACCTGGCCTTCTGATGCATGGCGCCGTCGTGAGTGCGGGAGTCAACAGAAACCCGGGCGTGCCGGAAGATCCGAACCTGTCTTTGGGTGGGCGGGAGAATGGCTCGCCGCTCCGGCCGCCGAAGCGAACCCGGGGGTGTCGCCGGGCCTTGCGGGCGGCAAAACGGGGGCCTAGGATGACGCTGCTTTGGGGAAGCGTCCAGGTCCGCGGAAAGCCGTCATCGGCACCTCAGCCCATAAGACGACAGCCTTACCTCGGTATGTCTCATGCTCGAACCCAGCGGACCGTCGAGCCAGAAGTGAGAACACCGATGACAAAATCCCTGGAACAATTGCGCCGTGACGCCAAGGCGCTTCGCAAAGCGTATGAGGCGGGCGAGCTGCGTGCCCGCCAGCGCATCGCAAACTATCCGCCCCGGCCCGAGGGGGCCGCTTTCAAACATGCGGATTATCTGCATGTGATCGCGCGGGAGAACAGCTTTCCCTCCTGGCCCGCGCTCAAGCTGGCCGCCGATCTGCTTGGCATGGACAAGGCGGCCAAGCGTCAGCGCCTGAAGGTGGCCGTCTATCACGGTCAGTTCAGTGTCGCGGATCAGTTGCTGGGTGATGCGCCAGACCTTGCCGACGGCGATTTCGGGCTGTGTCTGGGCCTTTATCGAAAGGCGCGGGTGATGGAGTTCCTGGGCGAGCACCCGGACCTGGCGACGCGACGGATCGGCGATGTGGCGCCGCCTTTGACGATCCTGGCACGGTCGAAATGGATCCATCATGCGCCGGACCTGGCGGATGACATGCTGGATATCGCGCGCGACCTTCTGGCCGGTGGTGCCGACCTGGATCTTGGCGCGCCGATCTATGACGGCGATGACTACACGCTTTCACCGCTCTATTTCGCGATCGGGCACGCGAACAACATGACGCTTGGTCGATGGTTGCTTGAGAACGGCGCGAACCCGAATGACGGGGAGAGCCTCTATCACGCGACAGAGCTTGGCCATCACGAGGGTCTGCGGATGCTGCTGGCCCACGGGGCCGAGCCGAGGGGGACGAATGCGCTGTTGCGCGCGATGGATTTCCACGACACGGCAGCGGTCCGGATGCTGCTGGATCATGGCGCGCAGGTGGACGAGTTCGACGGCACGCATGTGGGGGGCGAAGCGCCCTGGGTCGTGCCGGCCCTGCATCAGGCGGCGCGGCGGATGGCCAGACCGGACATGGTCGACCTGATCCTGGAGAGCGGAGCGGATCTGAACCGCCGCTTCGAGGGCACGACGCCCTATGCCTATGCACGCGTCTTCGGGAATGCCGGACTGGCCCGCCGGCTTGAGGAACGCGGCGCCGACACGACGCTGAGCGAGGTCGAGGCCCTTCTGGCGGCTGCCGCGGATGGCGCGCCGGTGACCCGCTTTGTGGATCCGGACAGGATTCCGGAGGCCTACCGCAATATCATCCGGATGATCCTGCACATTCCGGGCAAGCTGGAGCATGTCCGACGGCTTG
This sequence comes from Aestuariibius violaceus, assembly GCF_040779325.2. Taxonomy (NCBI): domain Bacteria; kingdom Pseudomonadati; phylum Pseudomonadota; class Alphaproteobacteria; order Rhodobacterales; family Paracoccaceae; genus Aestuariibius; species Aestuariibius violaceus. Next base: position 291,592 of record NZ_JBFONT020000001.1, on the reverse strand, counting down.
TCGCCATTGGTGTCGAGTATGACCGCCCGGATACGGAGGGGCTTACCCCGGTTCAGGTCGCCGGATGGGAGGGGCTTCCGGAGGTGATGGCGTACTTCCTGTCGTTGAAGCCGGATCTGGCCCATGTGAACGGCTATGGCGGCACGCTTTTGTCCACGATCCTTCACGGGTCGGAAAACTGCCCGCACCGGGAGGAGCGCGATTACATCGGTTGCCTTCGCCTGGCGCTGCATGAAGGCGTGGCCCTGCCCCGTCGGGCGATCGAACTGGCTGGCGCAGACGATATCTCGGAGTTCCTGTCGGACTGGGCCGAGCAGCATCCGGGGCAGGTCGTCGATGGCGGTGTCGCATGAGGGGCGGCGGGGCAACGTCCCCGCTTGGGGGTGGCGCTACCGGCCCCGGCCGAAAAGGCTGTGAAAGCGGCTTTGGTGGACGAACGGATCCGTCGGCGCAGGCGCGCTGAGCGAGGCCGAGACGCGCAGGACCAGGAGGTAGGCCAATCCGGCGAACACAACACCGCCGATGGCCTGCCCGATCAAGACGCCCGAAGCCCCCCAGAGGCTGGCCCCCGCAATGACGAACGGCCATGTTCCGAGGGTGTGGCGGCCCCAGTTGATCCAGGTCGAATAGATCGGGTGACCGAGGTTGTTGAAGCTGGCATTGGCCACGAAGATCACACCGTTGAAGAACGACGCGAGTGCAAGCGGGCCACAGAACAGATAGATCAGCGTGCGGGTCTCACCGGTCGCGCTGAAGAGATCCGCAATCGGGGCGCGCAGGAGAAACAGGATCATCGCCGCGGCGAGAACATAGAGTGCGGTGAACAGGATGCCTGCGTTGAACGCCCCGCGCACCCGGTCGAAGCGGCCCGCGCCGAAGTTCTGGCCGACAATCGGCCCGATGGCACCTGACAGCGCAAAGATCACCGCAAAGGCCAGCGGCATGAGACGCCCGATCACGGCCATCCCGGCCACCGCCTCGGTCCCGAAGCGCGCGATCTCGCGCGTGACGATGGCGTTGCCGACCGGCGTGGCGATGCTGGTGAGAACGGCCGGCCCGGCGATCGCGGCCACCGCCACCAGATTGGCCCGAAAGCTCGCATAGTCGGGGCGGGCGAAGCCGTCGTGAAACCGCAATGCCGGGCCCAGCGCGGCGACGAGGATCGTGACCCGGGCCACGACGCTTGCAAGCGCTGCCCCGTCCAGCCCCAACCCGAAGCCGAAGATGAACAGGGGGTCCAGAACGGCATTCACCGTTCCCCCGATCAGCGTCGCCATCATCGACCGGCGCGCGTCGCCATAGGCGCGCAAGACCGCCATCGCCGTCATCGCCACGCCCATGACAGGCATGGTGGGCAGGATGATCGTCAGATAGCGGGTTGCCAGCCGGGCGACTTCGCCCTCGGCACCCAGAAAGCCGAGCACGGCCGGAAGGAAGTTGAGCAGCAGGAGCGGGACGACGAGGCCCATGGCGACGCCCAGCGTTGCGACGGTCGTGGCTGCGCGACGGGCGGTTTCGGTATCTCCGGCGCCGATCGCCCGGGCGCTGAGCGAGCCTGCCGCGATGGACAGGCCGATATTGATCGAATTGGTGAAGAACAGGATCGTGCCCGCATAGCCGACCGCCGCGGCGAGAGCGTCGTTGCCGAGCATGCCGATGAAGACCATGTCGACGAAATCGACGGCGAACACGGCCATCAGCCCGACGCTTGCCGTGAACGACATCACCGATACGTGGCGCATCAGATTGCCATTGAGGAAGACCGCTTCTGATCCCGCCATGTCAGTTGTGCCTCTTCGCCGATGCGTCTTGATCGCGGATGGTGTCATAGCGCGGGTATTCGGTCTGGAGATCAAGCTGCGCGATCCCGGCGCGGGGCCTCTACCGGTTCACCGGTGCCCCATTGAGACGGGAGCGGTCCCGCTGGAACGGTGGTGCGCTATTTCTGGGCGCATTGCCGGATCTTATGGCCTCCATCCACGTCGCGGCCTGCGATGATCACCGTGGCGCAGAGTTCCGCCGCCAGTGCCGGTAACCAGAACGGGCTTTCCGTCAAGCGCGATCGTGGCCGTCCTTCGGTCTTGGATGCCGCGCAGATAGAACGACGGTAGCCGTCGCTGAAGTCGATAACCCACATCCGGTACCTGACCCTCGCCCATTTGAGTGGTCCTCTGCGATGTTTATGGGACAGGCGGTGTCGGACCTGACGCTGGACAAGCCGATCTGATGAGGAACGCCTGGTCGCCGGGACGATCGAGCTGGCAGGGAAACCGGGACGATACGCTTTCAGCAGGATCGCGGCTTTGTTGAGAGATGCAGGCTGGCAAGTGAACGGCAAGCGCGTTGAGCGACACGGGCGGAGCAGGTCCTGTAGCAACGAGCCTGGAGCGTCGGCCCCTGCTCGGGTCGGGGCCTACAAAGTCGTCGTGACCTTCTGGAGGCGGGTCGGGGCGTCGGGGTCGAGACCTCGGGCCTGTGCGGCGGCCTCCAAGGCGATGTAGACCGGCACAAGGTCGAGGAGCGGATCGATGAGGGGATGCAGCGCCTGGCTGGCAGGGGGATGGAACGTCTGGGAGCCCGGCAGCGGCCCGGCACGCAGCAGGTCGAGAACGGGATATCCGTCGTTCAGCATCTGCATCGGGCCATGGCGCACCTCGGCCCCGCTAAGGGCCAGGGCGGTGATCTGGCACAGCTCCATCGCCTTCAAGGCGATTTCCTGTGCGATGCCCAGGGACGGCCCGCGCCCCAGCACCAGAAGGCGGTCGGTGCGACTGAAGACATCCACCATCTCAGCCGATCTGCTTCCGAGTGCGGCGGATAGGGCATCCGGCCCCCGTGTGGTTGCGTCAAGCAGGTCCTTTGCGTCGTGCCAGAGCGCCATCAGCCTGAGCCCGGCAAAGACCGAGGCGACATAGCTTTTGGTGGCTGCGACGGCGCGTTCCGGACCGGCTGAGACGTCGATGGTCAGGTCGGAGAGGTCCGCGAGGGGATTGTTGGCGGCATTGGTCAGGACCACCAGGGCAGCGCCGCCATCGCGCAGAGCGGTGGCCGCCGCGAGGATATCCGGGCTGCGGCCGGATTGGCTGATGGCCAGTGCGGCCTGTCCCTTTGCCCGCGGGCGCTGCCCATGGAGCGAGGCCAGCGACAGGGGGTATGACGCGGGGACCACGCCGGACAGGATCCCGCAGACATAGGACAGGTAGGTCGCGGCATGGTCCGAACTGCCGCGGCCGACCGTCACCAGCAGGGAGGGGTCGGTGGCGCGCAGTGCCTCGGCAGCCGCGGCGATCGCGTTATGCGCGGGTCCTGAGAGCAGGCGGTCGCAGACCTCGGGGATCTGGGCGATCTCCTGCGCCATCAGGCTTGTCATCGGTGGCGCACCATCGACAGGAAAGCGGCTTCGGTCATGGGGATCGGCGCCCCGGTGTCCCAGTCGTAGAGCGACCGGTCGATCCGCCTGAGCGGGCCGAGGTAGATGTGGAGGCCAAAGCTCGGCGCGCCGTCAAGGGCGATGACGGAGTGGACGTCATCCGGTCCGAAGGCGTGGATCTGGCCAGAGGTGAGGTCGAGCGCGCCGCCCGGGCGGGCGATGCCGTCGACCAAGTGCCAGAGGCGATTGCGTTCGCGCCCTTTGTAGACGCCGAGAAAGGCAGGCATTCCGTGGTTGTGCGGCGGCAGTTCCGCGTCGGGCTCGAAGCGTTCGTGCCAGATGCTGGCGGTGTCGTCCTCGAAAAGGCAGACCTCGCCTTCGGGTTCGGGCAGCGCGGCTGCCAGGGCGTCTGGATCGGCGAAGGTGCGCGCCATCAGCGCCAGGGTCGCCGCCTTGGCATCTGGGGCGGCGGCGGCCGCGCGGGCCTTGGTGACGAAGGTTTCCAGATCCGTCGTCGCGGTCATGCCGGCATCCGGTCCGGCCGCGCCGACAGACCGCCCGGCTGGGTGACGGCCTGCGCCCCGCAGAGCACGCCGTTCTGAAGCGCGGCCTCGACCCCCGCCCCGTCAAGCCAGCGGAGGAGAAATCCGGCGGCGAAGGCGTCGCCCGCGCCGGTGCTGTCGACGACCTGAACCTCGGGGGCTGTCTTTTCCAGCAGGCCGCCGTTCTGCCGCACCTCGGCCCCGAGCGGGCCGCGCTTGACGACGGTGAGCGGGGCCGGACATTGCGGCAGGCCGAGCGTATCGAGCCGCGCGGCCTCGACCTCGTTCGGCATGAAGACGTCCAGCGCGGCGATCAGCGGCGCGCAGCTTGCCTCGAGCGTATCGTCCCATCCGCAATCGGAGGAGAGCGTGGCGCCGGCCTGCCGCGCGAGGTCGATCAGATCGGGGCGGTCGATCAGGGTTCGAAGTTCTCCGATATGCAGATGCGTGACGCCGAAGCGTCTGAGTTCGGTCCCCGTCAGGATCGGGGCTGCGGGGCCGGGCGCGCGGGTGAGGAAGGCCCGATCGTCGTCGCGGACGATGGCGACGGTCAGTTGCGGCTCGGTGCAGCGCGATTTCGCGCAAAGCTCGGTGCCGACGCTGGCGGCGGCGAGGTCGCGCAACACGGGCCCGTCGAACGGAGCGGCGGGCAGGTAGGCCGACAGCTCTGCCCGGCGCCCGAGGGCGGAGAGCCAGCCTGCGGTGATGGCCGCACCGCCGCCGGCGTGAAGGGAGAGGCCCTTGGCAAAGACCTCGCGCCCTGGGACGGGGTCGGAGGGCACGCCGGTGAAGATCAGATCGCAATAGACCCGACCGACGCAAAGGACCGCCCCTTGCGGCTGGACGACGGTCGCGTCCTTCATGCCGGGGCCCCTGAAACGGCATTGCCGGACGCCCTGTCGAAGACGTGGAGGTCATCAGGTGCCGCGCCGAGCCGCACGGTCGATCCGACTTCGGGGGGTCTGCGGGCATCGGCTTTGGCCACCATCTCGCCCGCCGCGGTTTCGACGTAGATCAGCGTGTCGGGGCCGAGCGGTTCGCGCACGGTGACGCGCCCTTCGACAAGGGCGGGGCCGTCGACGGGGTGCAGGTCATCGGGGCGGACGCCGAGCAGGACCGGGCCGCGTGTCGCGATCGGCAGAGTGATGTCGGTGCCGCCGGGGAGCTTGGCGGCCATGTCGGACGCCTCGGCCTCGATCATGTTCATCGACGGGGCGCCGATGAACTGCGCGACGAAGGTGTTGGCGGGCTGGCGGTAGACTTCGTCCGGGGTGCCGACCTGCTGGATGTGACCGTCTTTCATGATGACGATGCGGTCGGCCAGCGTCATCGCCTCGACCTGATCGTGGGTGACGAAGACGATGGTGGAGCCGACGCTCTGGTGCAGCTTCTTGATCTCGAGCCGCATCTGGGTGCGGAGCTGCGCATCGAGGTTCGAGAGCGGTTCGTCGAAGAGGAAGACCGCCGGGTCGCGGACCATCGCGCGGCCGATGGCGACCCGCTGCCGCTGGCCGCCCGAGAGCTGGGCGGGCTTGCGGGCAAGGAGCGGGGTCATGTCGAGGATCTCGGCCACCTCGGCGATGCGTTTTTCCTTGTCGGCCTTGGGGAGCTTGGAGGCGCGCAGGCCGAAGCCGATATTCTTGGCGACGGTCATGTGCGGGTAGATCGCGTAGTTCTGGAAGACCATCGCGATGTCGCGGTCCTTGGGTTCGAGATTGTTGACCACGCGCCCGCCGATCGAGACGTCACCGGCGCTGATTTCCTCCAGGCCTGCGATCATGCGGAGCGTGGTGGACTTGCCGCAGCCGGACGGGCCGACGAGGACGACGAATTCGCCGTCGGCGATGTCGAGGTCGATGCCGTGGAGCACCTGTGTTTCGCCGTAGCGCTTGGTCAGGTTTCTGAGGGCGAGATGGGCCATTTATCCTCTCAAGACGTCGAAGGCGGTGGCGCGGGCCTGCGCGGCGGCGGCGTGGCGGCCGGTGCGGGTGGCGGTCCGGGTGCGCAGGGTGGCGAGGTCGGCGGCGTAGGTCTCATAGGCTTCGTCGAGGGCGGCGGGGGCGGGGCCGCCGGGGCGGTCGCGGCGCTTGACGAAGGTCTCGGGCGAGACGGTGTCGGCGAAGGCTTCGGCGTCGAGTTTGGGCGGGCGGCCGGCATGTTTTGTGAACGCTGTGGCGAACGCCTCGAAGCCCTCTCCCAGTGGCACGCCACGGGCGATGACATCGCGCGCGGTCGTGGCGGCGATCTCGTGCGCGGCGCGGAAGGTCAGGCCTTCCTGCCGGACGAGGGTATCGGCCAGTTCCGTGATGGTGACGCAGGCGGCATCGGCGTTGCGGCGGACCTTGGCGGGGTCGATCCGCGCGCCGTCCAGCACGGCGGCCATCAGTGCCAGCATCCGGCCGCCGCTGTCGAAGGCGGCATAACCTGCCTGCTGCACTTCGCCTTCGCTGTCGTTCATGTCGGTGAAGGGGGTGTTGCGCATGGCGTCGACGATGGTGTCGCACCGCCCTGCCGCGACGCTGGCGAGGTGGCGCATATGCTCGATCGGGACCGGGTTGCGCTTTTGCGGCATGATGGAGCTGACCTGGACCAGCGCGTTCGGCAGGCGCAGTTGGCCGACCTCGAAGGCGGACCAGAAGGCCATGTCCTGCACGACGCGGCCAAGGTGGACGAAGACGAGCTTCATGGCCGAGTAGAGCGCGGTGACGTAATCGACCGAGGCGATACAGCCATAGGAATTGAGGAGCGGTCTTTCGAAGCCGAGGAGCTCTGCCACGCGGGCGCGATCGATGGGGAAGCCGGAGGTCGTGATCGCGGCGGCGCCCATGGGGGAGAGTTCGAGGAGGTCGGCGGCTTCGGCCACGCGATTGGTGTCACGCAGCAGGACCTCTAGCGCGGCGGACAGGTAGTGGCCGTATGTCGAGGGCTGCGCAGGCTGGCCGTGGGTGTAGGCGACGATCAGGGTATCGCGCTCGGCCCGGGCCTTGGCGAGCATGGTGTCGGCAAGGTCGTGGATCAGACCTTCGAAGGCGGAGACGCGGTCGCGGAGCGCCATTTTGAAGACCGTGTGATCGATGTCGTTGCGGGAGCGCGCGGTGTGGAGGGCGCCGCCGAGTTCGCCCAGCCGCGCGCGCAGTTCGGCTTCGACGAGAAAGAACCAGTCCTCATGCTCGCCGGTATAGGTGAGCTTCGTCGGGTCCATCTCTGTTCCGATGGCGTGCAGGGCGCCCGCGATCTGGGCGGCATCGTCGCGGGGCAGGATCCCCGTCTCGGCCAGCATGACAAGATGCGCCCGGTCAACGGCGTCCATATGGCTGGCGAAGTTGGCCTTCACCCCTTCGAAAAGCGGGGCGAGCACGGTGTCGCGGTAGACCGGATCGGGAAAGACGGAGCGGTCGGTCATGAGAGTGCCTGAAGCCCTCTGCGCGCCTCATCGGCATCATATGTGACAAGCTCAAGATGGTTGCCTGCGGGGTCGAGGAAGTTGAAGGTGATGGCCTGCCCGTAATCGTGGTGGTGGCCGATGGTAAGCGGCGTGCCATCGCGGGCCTTCAGATCGTCATCGGGAAGCGCACCCGCGAATGTCAGGAAGATCCGGCCAGCGGCGTGGAAGGCGACGGTCCGGTCGCCGCCATCCGGGCGGTCCCCGACGAAGAGGGACACGCAATGCGGGCCGCCCGTCGCGGGGGCGAGGAAGACCGGGTGTTCCGTCGGGACGTCATCGTGCCCTTCGCCATAGACCTTCAGTCCGAGAACCCGCCGGTACCATGCAATGGCGGCAGGACGATCGAGGACATAGAGGTGAACATGATCGAGGCGGTCTGTGGAAATCAGCGGCATGGTCCGTCCAATCGGGGAGAGGGTGGGGCGGGCTTCCTCCCAATCGCGCAGGAAGTCGGTGCGGCAGGGTCTGACCGTCTGATCGTTCATCCCTTGAGCCCTGCCATCACAACCCCGCGGATGATGAAGCGCTGGAAGATCAGGAAGACGATCAGCGTCGGAATGGTCGAGATCGCGGCGCCGGTCATGATCAGCTCCCACGCGACATCCGCTTCGTCACCGAAGCCCGAGAGGCCGACGGGGAGCGTGTAAAGCTCGACCGAGTTGGTCACGATCAGCGGCCAGAGGAAGGCCGTCCAGTTGCCGAGGAAGACGAAGATGGCGAGCGCCGCCAGCGCGGGGCGGACGAGCGGCATGGCGACGGTCCACCAGATCTGGAATTCGTTCAGGCCGTCGATCCGCGCCGCCTCGATAAAATCGTCGGGCACGCTTTCGAAGAACTGCTTCATCAGGAAGACGCCGAAGGCCGTCATCAGGCCGGGGAACATGATGCCCCAGTAGGTGTCGAGCCAGCCGAAGCTCTGGCTCATCAGATACCAGGGGATCACCAGCATCTCGGTCGGGATCATCAGGGTCGAGAGGATCGCGATGAAGACGATCTGGCGGCCGGGGAACCTGAACTTGCAGAGGGTGTAGCCGACGAGGCTGTCGAAGAAGAGGTTCGAGATCGTGGTGATGATCGCGATGATGAGCGAGTTGACGAACCAGCCGTAGAAGCGCCCATCCTCGAGCACGTAGGTGTAGTTTTCGAGCGTCGGTTCTTCGGGGATCAGATTGACGTTGTAGACCTCGTGCGGCCATTTCAGCGAGGTCGAGATCATGTAGACGATGGGCATCACCATCAGGATCCCGCCGAGAAACAGCAGCATCCAGCGGATCACGGCGGCGTTATCGCGCGGGCCGCGGCCGGTTGGCCTGGCGAAGAGGGCGGAAGAGGAGGGCTTGGCCGCCTCGGGGACGTTGGTGAGCGTTGCATCCGCCATCTCAGTCGCTCCTCAGAAGGCGAAGCTGGATGAGGCTGACCACGAGGAGGATGAGGAACAGGACGACCGTTTGCGCGGCCGCGTAGCCCATATCGAAGCTGGAGAATGCCGTCTCGTAGATCATGAGGACCAGCGGTTTCGTCGCATTGAGCGGCCCGCCGGGATTGTTCGTCGTCATGTTGAAGACGTGGTCGAAGATCCTGAGGAAGCCGATGGAGGAGAAGACGACGATGAAGACGATGGTGGGCCTGAGGAGCGGCAGGGTGATCTGGGTCAGCTGGGTCCACCAGCCGACGCCGTCGATCCGCGCGGCCTCGTAGTAGGAGGTCGGGATCGCCCGGAGGCCTGCCATGAAGATAATGACCTGAAAGCCAAGGCCCGCCCACACCGCTGGGGCCAGAACGGCGGGCAGCGCGTTGGTGGTCGAATTCAAGAACTCGATCTGCGGGATGCCGACGCTGGCGAGCAGGTTGTTGAAGAGGCCCGTCGGAACCGGCTGGTAGAACCAGCGCCAGACCCAGGCCATGGCAACCGCGCTGGTCATGAAGGGCAGGAAGTAGAGCATCCTCAGAAAGCCGTGCATCAGCCGCACGCGGTCGAGATGGTAGGCAATGATGAAAGAGATGATGAGGCTGAGCGGGGTCCCGATCAGGAGGTACTGGAAGGTGTTGACGAAGACCTTCCAGAAGACCGGATCGTTCCAGAGCTTCTGGTAGTTCTCGAGGCCGGTCCAGGTGCGGGAGCCGAGCAGGTTCCACTCCTCAAACGAGATCACGAAGGCGTTGCCGGTCGGGTAGAAGCGGATGACGACGTAGAAGAGCACCGGCACCGCCAGAAAGGCCCAGGCCCAGGCGATCTGCTTTTGCCGGATGGTCAGATTCGAAAACATCGGCACGCCTTTCCGGAGGCCATCGGCGGGTGAGGTGGCGCGGCCGGTCGGGGCCGCGCCGAAGGCGTTAGTCGGTGTAGTATTCGTCGAGGATCGCCTGTTCGGCCTCGGCCGCCTGGGTCAGGCTTTCGGTCATGTCCTGCCCTTCGATATCCACGCGTTCGACCATGTCGACCAGCACCTGCCGCTGTGCGCTTTCATCGGCGAACTTGGTCGTATGAGCATAGTCGAGCCCGCGGATGAACGGCCCGAAGACGGGATCGTTCGCGTTCTCCTCGGTCATGCCGACGGAGGGTTTGGCAGGCAGCTCTCCCACCGTGTCGAGCCAGATCTGCATCGCCTCGTCCGACACGAGGTATTCCATGAACTTCACGGCCGCCTCGTAGCGCGCATCCTCGGCCTTGGTGGTGATCGCGTTCACCCAGTAGGAGGAGTAGTTCGAGCGCGTCCCGTTCGGCCCCGCGGGCAGTTCGGCCACGCCGTAGCGCAGACCGCGAATGTCGTTGAGCGCGCCGATGCGGAAGCTGCCGTCGATATGCATCCCTGCCCGCTGGGCTTTGAAGGCGGCCTGCGGTTCGTCCATGAAGTTGGACGCGGTGACGCCGTGTTCCTTTTCGAGCCCGGCATAGAATTCCAGGGCGGCCTTCCCGGCGTCGGAATTCCAGTTCACCGTCTGATAGTCGTCGGTATAGGGCTCGCCGCCGAACTGGCGCACCAGCACCTCGCGAAACCAGTGGTGGTCCTGCGCGGTCATGCCGGTGGTGATCCCGACCTGGGTGATGTTGCCTGCCCCGTCGCGCTTGGTCAGCGCCTTGGCGTGTTCGACCAGTTCGTCCAGCGTCTCTGGCGGGCCATCGAGCCCGGCCTCTTCGAACAGGCGTTCGTTATAGAACAGCGCGAGGCTGCGCACCGCCGTCGGCAGGGCGTAATACTGCCCGTCACGCTTCATCGCGCCGACCATCGGGAAGAATTCGGCATCGATGGTGGCCGCGTCGAAATTCTCTTGCGGCAGGGGCTGGATCAGGTCGGCCTCGATATAGTCGTTGAGCCAGCCGTAGAAGAGCTGGACGACGTCCGGCCCTTCGCCCGCCGGGATCGCGGCGGCGACTTTGGTGCGGTAGTCGGCATAGGGGAAATGGGTCATGGTGACCGTGATGTCGGGGTTCGCCGCCTCGAAATTCTCGATCAGCACCTCCATCGCGTCGACGCGCGCCTCGAAGAAGTACTGCCAGTATTCGATCTCAACCGTTTCCGCTGCCGCGGCACCCGCCATCAGCGACCCTGCCGCCGCGAGGGCAGCCAACCTCATTCTGAGCATCATAGTCTCCCCGTGTTATGCCGCCCCTTGTCGTCTCTGACGGTCCTCGGCAAGCTTAAACTCAATTTTCTTGAGTAATCAAGTTTGTTGAGTTAATGCCGCTTTATGAGCCACCGCCTTCTCCAACGCCCTGCTTTGCGTGGGGCCAACGCGACCCGGTCGCGGGACCACAACAGGCAGATGGTGCTTGGCCAGCTTCATGCGCGCGGCGCGCTTGGACGGGCCGAGATCGCGCGGCGGTCGGGGCTGACGACACAGGCCGTCAGCAACATCATCGCCGAGCTTGAGAAAGACGGACTTTTGCTTGCGGCAGGGGCCGCGAGGGGGCGACGAGGGCTTCCGGCGACGCAATATGTGGTCAATCCGAGTGGCGGTTATGCCCTTGGGATCGAACTGCGCCCGGCCGCGATCCTTGTTGCCTTGCTCGATCTGTCCGGGGAGCTCGTGTGGCAGGAGCGTCAGCCTCTGTCCTGCGCGGACCCGGAAAGCGTCGCGGCGATCCTTCCCGGCTTGCGCGATGCGGCCCTGTCCAAGGTGCCCAAGGCAAAGGATCGGTTGTTGGGTGCGGGTATCGTGATGCCAGGGCCTTTCGGCAAGACAGAGCTGTCCGGGCGGGCCACTGATCTGCCGGGCTGGAAAGAGACGGACCCGGCAACCCTGCTGTCTGACGTGTTGGATCTGCCAGTCATTGTGGAGAATGACGCCAATGCCGCAGCGATGGCCGAGCGGATCGCGCTTGCCGCAGAGGGAATGGACAGCTTCGCCTGCCTCTATTTCGGCACGGGCCTCGGGCTTGGTATCGTTCAGGACGGCCGCATCGTGGCCGGTGCCTATGGCAATGCGGGAGAGATCGGGCAATTGCCGGTGAAGACCGATGGCGGTCTCGCGCCGCTGGAATCGGTCCTTTCGCGCGCCGCGCTGGAACGCCATCTGGCCGGGCATGGGATCGGCGCCTCCGAGATCCAGGAGATTGCGCGCCTGCACGAAAGTGGCGCCCCCGCCCTGCAGACATGGATGGCAGAGGCGGCCTCTGCTCTTTCGCAGGCGCTGGCTGTGATCGAAAACCTCCTCGACCCGCGCGCGACGGTCCTTTGCGGGGCGATGCCGGAGGCACTCTTGCGTGACCTTGTCGTCGCAACGCCGCTGCCGCGCACCGTTTCCCGGCGCGCTGATGGCGCTCAAGCGCCGCTCCGCATCGGGACCTGTTCCCGCATGGCGGCGGCTCGCGGCGGGGCCGCGCTGGTCCTGGCGCAATCCTTCACGCCTGCCCTTGCCGCCTGAGGACCCATGACCCCCGACCAAACCCGGCTGGAAACCGACCGCGCCACACCGCGCATCGTCGCCCTTTGGCAGGCGTTGACGGCCTTGAAGACCCCGGTCCTTTTCCTGCAATCGGGGGCGCACCCCGATGATGAGATCTCCTCTATGCTCGCGGCGCTTCGCTTTCGGGATGGGATCGACATCGCCTATGTCTGCTCCACCCGCGGGGAAGGCGGCCAGAACGATATCGGACGCGAGGCGGGTCCCGCCCTGGGCGCGCTTCGCACGGCCGAGATGGAGCGCGCCGCCGAGCGCCTCGACATGCGGCTCTGGTGGATGGGAACGGGTCCGGAGGATCCGATGGCCGATTTCGGCTTCTCCAAGTCGGGGGAAGAGACGCTGGGCCGCTGGGGGCGGGATCATACCTTGCGGACGTTCGTTCGCGCCGTGAGGCAGGCCCGGCCCGACATCCTGTGCCCAACCTTCCTCGACGTGCCGGGCCAGCACGGGCATCACCGCGCGATGACGCTGATCGCGCACGAGGTGATGGCGCGCGCCGCAGATGCGGCCTTCGAGGTCGAGGGGACGGAGCCTTGGCAGATCGCGAAGCTTTACCTGCCGGCCTGGTCCGGGGCGGGCACGGCCTATGACGATGATTTGCCGCCGCCGCCCGCCACGGTGACCGTTCAGGGCAAAGGCCGCGATCCCGTGACCGGTTGGACCTGGGGGCGCATGGGTCAGCATTCCCGCGCGATGCACCGCACGCAGGGCATGGGACACTGGCCGTCGAAGGAGCGGAACTTTCCTTTGCATCTTGTCGGTGGCGCGGCTGAAGAGACGGTGATGGACGGTCTGCCCTTGGACCTGTCCGATCTGGATCACGCCGCTGCGCAGGCCGCGATCGAGGCGGCCATTGCGGCTTTCCCCGATGGCGCTGCGGTTGCGCGCCATGCTGCCGAAGCTCTGTCCCGGCTGCCTGACGCGCCGGTTGGTCCCGATGCCCACCGGGTGATCCGCAAGCGCGCGCAGTTGGCCCGTGTTCTTTGGCTCGCCTCCGGGGCGGAGGCGCGCGGGGTTGCCGAAGTCGCTTTCGCGAAACCTGGTGAGAGCGCGGGCATTACGCTTGAAACCCATACCGGAGCGGCTGAGGATCTGAAGGTCGGCATTCTGCCGCCCGAGGGGTGGACCGGAGACACCCCGGATGCGGGCCACGTTCCGCCGCCCTATCCGATGAACTACGATCCGCTCGATCCCCCACGCCCGGCCATTGCGGCAAGCGCGCGGATCGCCGACCAGTCCATCGCGGTCCACCTTCCTCTCGATCTGACGCCTGCAATCCTTCCCGCCGGGGTCTTGGTCGAGCCGTCTGCTCAGGTGATCAACCTTGCCGCGCGGGGGCGATCGGCGCCGGTCGCGCTCCGCCCCGATGGCGCGGCACTTGACCTGCCGCCTGGGTGGATCCATTCGGATGGCACTCTGACCCTTCCCGAGGACGCGTCTGTCAGTCGCCACACCCTGTCCGTCACTCTCAATGGCGCGCCTGCCCTGAGCGTGGCGAAGATCGAAGCACCGCATACCGCGCCCCGCACCCTGGCGATGCCCGCAATTCTGCGCTTTGCCGCTCTCGACGTGGCCCTGCCTGAGGCGAGGATCGGCGTGATCGACGCAGGTCACGACCGGATTGCCCATTGGCTGGGTCGTATCGGCGCGGACGTCGCCGAGGTTGATGTCTCTGATATCGATGCCGGCCTGCCTGGGATCGATACCCTTGTCGTCGGCATCTTCGCCTTGCGGTTCCGCCCGGGCCTTGCCGCGCGGATGCCGGCCATCGCCGACTGGGTGCGGCATGGCGGCACGCTTCTGACCCTCTACCATCGTCCGTGGGACAATTGGGATCCGGCGGCCATGCCCGCGCCGATCGAGATCGGGCAGCCTTCCCTTCGCTGGCGTGTCACGGACGAGGCGGCCGAGATTACGCACCGTGCCCCAGATCATCCGGTCCTTATAAGCCCGAACCCGATCGGGCCGGCGGATTGGGCAGGGTGGCACAAGGAGAGGGGGCTCTATTTCGCCGCCCGCTGGGATGACGCCTATCAGCCGCTTCTGTCCATGTTGGACCCCGGCGAGGCGCCGCTGCACGGCGCGCTCCTGTCCGGTGAGATCGGGCGGGGGCGCCACAGCCACTGCGCCCTGATCCTGCACCATCAGATGGAGCATCTCGTGCCGGGCGCCTTCCGCCTGCTTGCCAACCTCTGTGACCCAAGGCGCTGAGGCCCCGCCACGGTCGGAGTGGCGCGGGGTCAGCTGGCTTCTGGCTGATATGAGCCTCAACATCTGGGCGCTGGCCATCGTGAAGGCCAGCGGAGCGGAGTTTCCCGCCACCCAGCTTGTCTTCCTGCGGGCTGCGGTTGGCCTTGTCCTGATGATCCCGTGGATCGTCACCGCCCGGGCCGACTTTCGGTTGGCCCGCCGTCCGGGACTGCACCTTGCCCGGATCGCGCTGTCTTCGCTCACCCTTACCGCCAGCTTCTACGCCATCGCCCGGGTGCCCTTCGCGCTTTTCACAGCGGTGAATTTCACCCGCCCCCTCGTGATGATTGCCCTTGCGGCGCTGTTTCTGGCAGAGCCGGCCACGCCGCGTCGCTGGTTGGCTGCGCTGCTGGGGCTCGTCGGTGTGCTGATCGCTGTCGGCCCGGGCCCTGCCTCGCTGGATCCGGCATTCCTTGCGCTGACGCTGACGGTCCTCTCAGGAACTGCGGCCATCATCGTGACCTGCAAGATCAACGACCAGCCGCCCGTCGTCCTGATGACGGCATATACCGCCGGACTGGCCGTCACGACCGCCGTTCCCGCCGCCTTGTCCTGGGCGCCCGTGGCGAGGGCCGACTGGCCGGTCCTCCTGGCGATCGGCCTTTTTGCACAGGCCGCGCAATTCTGCTTTCTCAGAGCGCATCGCGGCGCGTCTGCAGGCCTTCTGGGCATTGTCGGATATGTCAGCCTCGTCCTTTCGACATGTGTTGGATGGCTCCTATTCGACGAGGTGCCGTCTTTGGAATTTTGGTGCGGGACCCTCCTTATCCTGACGGCGACCTGGATCGTCCGTGCATCATGGCGGGGATCAGTCAGATGACGATCGAGTGGAACGGGGAGGGGGCGGGGCGCGGTGGCTTTCTTGGACCGACCCAACCATGGACGCCTAGCTCTCGTTCGCGACCGATCGCCGGAAGAGCAGGAGGCTTGTGATCAACAGCACGGTTCCCAGCAGGGCCATCCAGAAGAACTCTGGCCAGACGGTCTCGATGCCTGCGCCCTTGAAGACGATGGCCTGGCTTGCCGCCATGTAGTGGCGTGATGGCAGTATGAGCGTTCCGACCTGCAGCCAGTCGGGCTGGCCTTCGACCGGCGTCTCACCGCCCGACAGCATCAGCATCGGCAGGACCGTCAGCATCACCAGAAGCGCGAATTGCGCCATCGAGCGGGCGAGCGTCGCCAGGAAGACCCCGAGGGCCGTCGCGGTGAAGAGAAAGAGGGCAGTGCCGGCAAGAAACAGGGTCTTGGAGCCTGCGACGACGATCCCCAGGGAACCCTGCAGCACGAATGTCAGCGACAGCCCTGCGGCGATCAGGACCACCGCTGCGTTCGCCCAGATCTTGGCCGCTGCGATGTCGAAGGGGGCGAGAGGCATGGCGAGCAGGTGTTCGATCGTCCCATGTTCCCGCTCCCGTATCATGGCGGCGCCGGTCAGAATGGTGGTCAGCCACATGATCTGGCCGATGAGCGCGACGATGCCGGCAAAGCGGACGGTGTCGCGGTTCGGGTTGAAGGCGCTGCGCAGGACCAGATCAACGACAGGCGGGTCGACCAGGTCTGCTCCGATCGCGAACCTGCGGATCTCGGCGCTGAGAATGCTGGTGATGTAGTTGGCACCGATCCCGGCCTGTTCCATCGCCGTCGCGTCGATCAGAACCTGGATCTCGGGAGTTCGGCGGGCGCGAACGTCCTTCTCGAATCCCGGCGGAACGGCAACTATGAAAAGGAAGCGCCCGGCATCCATCTGGGCGGCGCCGGACCCCGGTACGATCTGGACGACAGGCTGGAACTCCGGCGGGAAGAAGGCGGAGGCAAGTGACCTTGAAAGCGGCGAGTTGTCCTCGTCCGCGAACGCGATTGAGGCGTTGTTGACCGAACTTGCGACGCCGGTTGCCTCCATCACCGGCGCCAGGGTGAATGACCAGACCAGGAGCGCCATCATCACCCAGTCGCGGCGCAGGCTCATCATCTCTTTCAGGCCGAGCCAGAAAATGCGGGACAGCCGGTGCATTCACTTCTCTTGCGCGCGGAGCGCGAGGGCCGCGATCCCGGTCAGCACAGGCCCGAAGCAGGCGAGGGCCAGGATGTCGGGGCCGAGCGCCTCCCAGCCGAGACCCTTGGTGAAGGCGCCGACATTGAGATGCAGAAAGTACGACGACGGCCAGAGGGAGCCGATCGTCTGCGCGCCGCCTTCAAGGGTGGAGACGGGCTGCAGCAGCCCGGAGAACTGAATGGTCGGCACGACCGATGCGATCGCCGTCGCGAATGTCGCGGCCACCTGGCTTGTCGTCATGGTCGCTATGAGCAGTCCGTAGGATGTGGTGGCCCACACATAGAAGAGTGCGCCAATCGCAAGCGCCGCCGGATTACCTTTGAGCGGCACACCGAAGATGAAGATCGTCATCCCGGCCAGCAGCAGGAAGTTCGCGAAGGCGATTGCGATGTAGGGAATTTGCTTGCCGATGAGGAATTCCAGCCGCGTCGTCGGGGTCACATAGAAGTTGATGACCGAGCCCAGTTCTTTTTCCCGGGCAACGCTGACCGCCATGAGGACGGCAGGCAGCATGATGAGCAGGATCGCCGGCATGGCCGGGGCCATGGCGGCAATGCTTTCGAAGCTCTGGTTGTAGCGGAAGCGCGGTTCGATCCGGGCAATCTCGGCTTGGGGTGCGCCGCCGTTGCGGGCCTGAACGTCCAGGAATGTCTGGTGCAGCCCGGCGACATACCCCTCGACCGTCTCGCCCTTGAAAGGGATAGCGCCATCCACTGTCGCCAGTACCTCTGTCCGCTCGCCTGCGCGCAGTTTGCGCCCGAAATCCGGAGGCAGTTCGACAACGAGCGAGACATCGCCGGCGGTCAGCTGGTCGCGCCCTTCCGCGGCGCTGCCCAGTGGCGGTGTGGCTTCGAAGTATCGGGATCCGGAGATCTCAGAGATATAGGCGCGGCTTTCGGGACCCTGCGACAGGTCAAGGACTGCGAAATCCAGTTCTTCGATATCCAGCGTGATCCCGTAGCAGAAAACCAGCATCAGGAGAGCCGATCCGAGGAATGCGAAAGCAAGGCGGATGGGGTCGCGCAGCACCTCGACCGTCTCGCGCCTTGCATAGGCCATGGCGCGCGCCACGCCGCCGCCGGCCCCGGCGCTTGGCGCGTCGACGGAAACCGCGGGAGCGGCCACCGGGGCCGGGGGATCTGCGGTTTCCAATGCTGCGATGAACGCGCCTTCCAGAGTGTCTGCCCCCTCGGCCGCGATCAGCTCTTCCGGGGTCCCTTCCGCAAGAACCTGGCCGGCATGCATGAAAGACACGCGGTCGCAGCGTTCCGCTTCAGTCATGAAATGGGTCGAGACGAAGATCGTCACGCCCTGTCCGCGCGAAAGCTCGATCAGCAAGGCCCAGAACGAGTCGCGCGCCTCGGGGTCGACGCCTGAGGTGGGCTCGTCCAGGATCAGCACGCGCGGGCGATGGATCACCGCGACGGCCAGCGACAGGCGTTGTTTGATGCCAAGGGGCAGCGCCATGGCCAGCGTGTCGCGGTAGGCATCCAGACCGAAACGGCCCATCAGTTCTTCGATCCGCCCCGCCTGGTCGGCGATGGCGAAGATACGGGCGTGGAGCCGGAGGTTCTGGTGAACCGTCAGCTCGCCATAGAGCGAGAATGCCTGGCTCATATAGCCGATTTCCCGGCGCATCCTGCGGTCGCGGGCATTCACCGGCTTGCCGAACAACGTCGCTTCGCCCGAGCTTATGGGCAGAAGGCCGGTCAGCATCTTCATGGTCGTCGACTTGCCGCAGCCATTCGATCCGAGGAAGCCGAAGATCTCTCCTTGTTTGATCGAGAAATTGACACCGTCGACCGCGGTAAAGTCACCGAATAAGCGGGTCAGCCCATGGGCTGTTATGACAGGGTCTGCATCAGGCCGCCTGGCAGGCACGCCGACCGGCGCGGAGGGCGCCTCTCCATGGGTTCGAAGCCGCCGGTAGGCAGTCTCCAGGTCCTCAGCTTCGGCTTTCAAATCGGCCGGGCTGCCCTGAAACAGAACGTGCCCCGCATCCATCGCGACGATCCAGTCGAAGCTTTCGGCTTCCTCCATATAGGCTGTTGAGACCAGCACCGAGAGATCCGGGTTGTCATCCTGGATCGCATCGATCAGCGCCCAGAACTGACGGCGGGACAGCGGGTCGACGCCGGTCGTCGGCTCGTCCAGGACCAGCAGTTTCGGGTCATGGATCAGTGCACAGCAGAGCCCCAGCTTCTGTTTCATCCCACCAGAAAGCTTGCCCATCAGCCGATCGGCAAAGGGGGCAAGCCCCGTGGCCGACAGCAATGCGGCGATCCGGATGTCGCGCTCCTCCCGGCCCTGCCCGAAAAGGCGCGAGAAGAATTCGAGGTTTTCGCGGACCGACAGCTCCGCATAGAGATTGCGGCCCAGACCCTGCGGCATGAAGGCAATTGCCGGGCAGACGCGGCGTCGATGGGCAGGATCGTCGATCGGCCCCCCGAGAACGTCGATCTTTCCAGTCTGAAGCTTCTTTGCGCCTGTGATCAGGCCCAGGAGCGTCGATTTGCCGACCCCATCCGGCCCGATGAACCCGACAAGACGGCCGGGCGGCAGATCCAGCGACAGCGCGTCCACCGCTATGTGTTCGCGATATCGGTGGGTGACGCCTGCGATGCGGATCGCCGGTGCGGCGCCCCCGGCGCTCATTCGAAGAGCTCTGGCGGAATGCGCCGCTCCAGCGCCTCGGGCCAAGCGCTGTCGGAGCTGAGCCGGATCACAGCGACGCCGCGCAGACCGGTTTTCACATGCTCGATCCGGCCCGCGACGAGGTTTTCCGGGATGCGGACACGGACGCGGAAGACCAGCTGCTCGCGTTCGCTCAATGTTTCAACCTGCTTCGGCGTGAACTGCGCCTCGGGCGAGACGAAGCTGACGGAGGCAGGGATGGCGAAGTCCGGCAAAGCGTCGAGCACGATGCGCGCCTCGGCCCCGATCGGCAGAAGGCCTGCTTCACGGGCCGGGAGAAACACCTCCATATAGACGTCCTCGAGGCTGAGAAGCGTTAGGATCGGCTCGCCCGCGCCGACGACCTCACCCGGCTCCGCCAATCGATAGAGCACACGACCCTCCATGGGTGCGAAGAGCGTGCTGTCCTCGATCTGCGCGGCGATCCGGCGAACCTCGGCCTGCGCGGCTGCGATCTGGCTCTCGGCGGTTGCGACACGAGCCCTGGCCGCGCCATGGACTGCTACGGCGACGTGGTGGGCGGTTTCGCGTTCTTCGAAAACGGTCTCTGAGATATTCTGACCGGCCAGAAGCGCCCTTGCGCGGTCGAGTTCATGGGTCGCCCGAAGCTGCTCGCTTTGCCGCTGCAAGACGATGGCTTCGGCTTCCGCCTTCGTCTGACGAGCGAGTGCGACCTCGGCCTTGGCCCGGTCCAGCGTAGCCAAGAGCTCGTCGGTATCCATCTCGACCAGAACCTCGCCCGAGGCAACCAGACTGCCCTCGGCCGCCATGACCTGTGCGACGCGTCCGGGCATGGTTGGAGCGATTTCGACCTGCTCCGCTTCGATCCGTCCGTTGCCTTGGACGAAGCCATCCGGCAACCCTTCGCCGTTTTCCGAGATGAGCACATAGGCCGCCGCACCCGCGAGCAGGAGCGCCACCGCGGCGAGACCAGCGCTTGTCGTTCTTCTCATGATCGGGTGCTCCGCAACAACTGACAACACCCCGGGAGTTTGGTCAGAACCTGCGCGTCATGCCTTGCGTTCGGTCAAGCCGGCGCTTCCGAAATGCAGAGGATAAATGGAAAGAACGGCTCGTCAGTGGCAGGTCGGGCAGGTCAGCACGAGATGACGGCTGCAGATGTGCCGGAAGGGTGGAACACGCGTGCGCCACACGTGTGTCCTCTTTCAGCTCAGACATCTTTCTTGCAGATCGAAGGCATCAGCAGCTGCATCGGGCCAGAGTGACGTCTCAGCGCAGCTCATGCGACGGGCCGCTTGCGGGTCTTCATCCGCAGCCGGCCGTCGGCGACCAACAGCTATGTCACGGGGCGGCCCCGCCGAAGCGATTGGTCTTATGTCGTGCAGTATCTTGGATGTTTGGCTTGCAGCAACTGGGGACAGTCGTGACCCCCGGCAGGTGTGGCGCGGGACTGCGCGTTCACAGGGAGAAACGCCACCGCCGTTCGGCGATGAGCGTATCTCTGATCTAGAGCTATCGCGGCGGGCTTTTGGAGCTTTTGAAGCGAGCAGTCATCGCGGGAGGACAGCCGTCGCCTCGATTTCCACCTTTGCGGCATCTTCGATGAGGGCGCTGACCACCACCATGGTCATGGCGGGAAAATGATAGCCCATCACCTCGCGATAGGCCTGTCCCACCTTCTTCTGGTGGGCGAGATAGTCGCCCTTGTCTGTCACATACCACGTCATCCGGGCAATGTTCTCAACCGAGCCGCCGGCGGCCTGGACCACATCGGCTACGTTGCGCAGGGCCTGACGCATCTGGCCGATGAAATCATCATGCTCAAAGACCTGATGCGCGTTCCAGCCGATCTGGCCGCCGACAAACAAGACGCGCCCTTCGGCAATCATGCCGTTGGCATACCCCTTGGCTGGTTTCCAGCCGTCGGGGTGAACGGTGATGGTGCTCACGCTGTGCCCTCCTCAAGATAGGGCGCCAACCGGGTGCGGATCGCCTCGGGCCATCTATGCGACTTCATTGCCTGGACATCGACACACACAAGCGTCCCTTCCGTTCTTAGCCTGCGCTCTGGCCTGGTTTCATTCTGACTGGCATCGCCCCCGAGCGCTTCCATAGCGAAATCCACAGACGCTCCCCCCAGCCGCGTCAGCCACATCCGCCAATGCGTAACGTCGCCGAGGCGGGACGGCGCCTCGAACCGAGTGGATATCTGCCCCATCGGAACGCCCAGACCATCGTTGATATGCATCTGACCGAAAGACCAGCCTATGGCCTGATCAAAAAACGTCTCGACGCAATCGTTCATCATTTCAAAGTACCGCGGGTAGAACACGATTCCCGCCGGATCACAGTCGCGGAACATGATCTGGCGCTGCCACTGGAAGACAGCCATCAGGCGAAGGCCTGAAGACCGGTGATCGCACGCCCCAGGATCAGCGCGTGGATGTCGTGCGTGCCTTCATAGGTGTTGACCGCTTCCAGGTTCATCACGTGACGGATCACCGGGTATTCATCCGAGATGCCGTTGCCACCCAGCATGTCGCGGGCCTCGCGCGCAATGGTCAGCGCCTTGCCGCAATTGTTGCGCTTCATCAGGCTGATGAGTTCCACCGGAGCTTCATGATCATCCATCATGCGCCCGAGCCGCAGCGCGCCCTGGAGGCCGAGAGCGATCTCGGTATGGGCGTCGGCGAGTTTCTTCTGGATCAGCTGCGTTTGTGCCAATGGACGGGCGAACTGGCTGCGGTCGAGCGTGTATTGGCGTGCTGCCGCGAGGCAGGCTTCGGCGGCGCCCATCGCCCCCCAGGCAATGCCGTAGCGTGCGCGGTTCAGGCAGCCGAACGGACCGGCCAGACCGGAAACCTCCGGCAGGAGGTTTTCATCGGGAACGAAGACCTCATCCATCATGATCATGCCGGTGATCGAGGCACGCAGACTGAACTTGCCTTCGATCTTGGGGGTCTCCAGACCCTTCATCCCGCGTTCGAGAATGAAGCCCTTGATCTTGCCGTCATGGGCGTCGGACTTGGCCCAGACGATGGCGACATCCGCAATGGGACTGTTCGAGATCCAGTTCTTCGATCCCGAAATGAGGTAGCCCCCGTCGACCTTCGTCGCCCGGGTCGTCATCGATCCCGGATCGGAGCCGGCATCGGGCTCTGTCAGTCCAAAGCAGCCCACCCACTCGCCAGTCGCCAGTTTCGGCAGGAACTTGCTGCGCTGGTCGTCCGTGCCATAGGCAAAGATCGGGTGCATGACGAGCGAGGATTGAACCGACATGGCCGAGCGATAGCCGCTATCCACGCGCTCGATCTCGCGGGCGATCAGGCCATAGCCGACATAGCTCGCTCCGGCGCCGCCGTATTGTTCGGGGATGGTTGGCCCGAGCAGACCCAGCTCGCCGAGTTCGGTCATGATCTCGCGGTGGAAGACTTCCTTGCGGTTTGCTTCGACGACGCGGGCCATCAGCCGATCCTGGCAGTAGGCATGGGCCGCGTCGCGGATCATGCGCTCCTCATCGGTCAGTTGAGCGTCGAGCAGCATCGGGTCGTCCCACACATAGGAGGGTGCCTTGGCGCGGGCGCTTTGCGGTGTGGCGACCGCCGGGGTTTCACCGTCGTGTCGGATATCCTTGGCAGACATGGATCAGACCTCCTTGGGAAGTGCTTCTAGGGCCAGCGCGGTTCTCTGCCCGGCGCCGATATGCGGTGCGGCGAGGGCACGATCGGCGATGCCGCGGGCGGCATTCCGGTCTTGCGGCTGAAGCGCATGAGTATCCGGAACGGCACGTGCGATCAGCCGCCGGCCGCCGGAGACAACCACTGCCGCGGGAGGCACCTCCGGGTTGTCGGCAGCCGAGGTCAGCTCCTCTGCATTCGCTCCAAGAGGCAGCACGTTGAGCGCGTCTTGCCGCTTGGCCCGGTTCAACCGGAGGTGCAGCACCGCGCCCCGTCTTTCGGTGATGAGGACACTTCCCATGGTGACGTTCTTCAGCCTTGCCGCGTAAATTTCAAGCCTAAAGTTTTAGGCTTGAAATTTCGTCGATGTCCGTTCAGTGTTTTAGGGAAAGGCGCCGAAGATCAGGAGAGCGCGCGATGAGAGTTGTCTGCCTAGGCGGGGGCCCCGCCGGACTGTACTTCGCCATAAGCCTGAAGCTTCGCAATCCGTCACACGAAGTGACGGTGATCGAGCGTAACAGAGCAGACGACACGTTCGGTTGGGGCGTGGTCTTGTCGGACGAAACGCTGACCAACCTTAAAGCAAACGATCCGCAATCTGCCGAGATGATCCACGCGCATTTTGCCTATTGGGACGATATCGCCGTCGTGCATGACGGCGTGCGCACCGTCTCTACCGGGCATGGTTTCTGCGGTATCGGGCGCAAGTGCATGTTGCTGTTGCTGCAGGATCGCGCGCGGGAGCTTGGCGTCGATCTACGCTTCGAGACCGAGATCGATGACATCGAGACCTGCATGGAGGAGTACGATCTGGTCGTCGCGGCGGATGGCGTGAACTCTCGCACACGCACGCACTTTGCCGAACACTTCAAGCCAGAGATCGACCGCCGCGCCTGCAAGTTCGTCTGGCTGGGTACCCGCGCGAAGTTCGACGACGCATTCACCTTCATCTTCGAGAAGACGAAGCATGGCTGGGTCTGGGCCCATGCCTACCAGTTCGACGAGGACACCGCGACGTTCATCGTCGAATGCGCTGAGGAGACCTGGGCGAAGTGGGGCTTCGGCGACATGACCCAGGACGAGACCATCGCGGCCTGCGAGGCGATCTTTGCCAATCACCTTGATGGCCACGACCTGATCTCGAACGCAAAGCACCTGCGCGGGTCGGCGTGGCTCAATTTCAACCGGGTGCTTTGCGAGAAGTGGCACCATAAGAATGTCGTCTTGCTGGGAGATGCTTCCGCCACGGCGCACTTTTCGATCGGGTCTGGTACGAAACTGGCGTTGGAAAGCGCCATCGCGCTGGCGGAATTCGTCGATACCGAGCCGACGCTTGAAGCGGCGTTCGAGAAGTATCAGGAAGATCGGCGGCTCGACGTGCTGCGCTTGCAGTCGGCGGCCCGGAATTCGACCGAATGGTTCGAGGATGTGGAGCGGTATCTCCACCTCGATCCGGTGCAGTTCAACTATTCGCTGCTGACACGCTCGCAGCGGATCAGCCACGAGAACCTGCGCCTTCGGGATGCCGAATGGCTCCGCGGGGCCGAAGAATGGTTCCAGACGCAATCAGGCGCGAATGGTGTGCATCGCGCGCCGATGTTCGCGCCCTTCACGCTGCGGGAAATGCGCCTGAAGAACCGTGTCGTCGTTTCTCCGATGGCCCAGTACAAGGCCGTCGATGGCTGCCCGACGGACTGGCATTTCGCCCATTATGCGGAACGGGCAAAGGGCGGGGCGGGCCTTGTCTACATCGAGATGACATGTGTCAGCGCCGAGGGGCGGATCACTCCTGGATGTCCGGGCCTTTATGCGCCAGAGCACGAAGCGGCGTGGACCCGGCTTGTCGATTTCGTCCATGCCGAGACCGACGCGAAGCTTTGCATGCAGATCGGTCACTCCGGCAGGAAGGGATCGACGCAGCTCGGGTGGGAGGAGATGGACGCACCGCTCGCGGATGGCAACTGGCCGCTGCTCTCGGCTTCGCCGCTGCCGTGGTCTGACAGGAATGCTATACCCAAAGAGATGGATCGTGCCGAGATGGATCGCGTCAAAGCCGAATTCGTGACAGCGACCGAAATGGCCGCGCGCGCGGGCTTCGACATGATCGAGTTACATGCCGCCCACGGCTATCTGATCTCGTCCTTCATCTCGCCCCTGTCCAACATTCGCACCGACGAGTATGGCGGCTCACTCGAGAACCGGATGCGTTACCCGCTGGACGTATTCCGCGCCATGCGTGCCACCTGGCCTGAGGAAAAACCCATGAGCGTGCGGATCTCGGCCACGGATTGGGTCGGTGATCGGGGTATCGGGGGTGAAGAGGCCGTGGAGATTGCCCAGATGTTCCGCGACGCGGGTGTCGACATCGTGGATGTGTCGGCCGGCCAGACATCGGTCGAGGCCCGGCCTGTCTACGGCCGGATGTTCCAGACGCGGTTCTCTGACAGGATCCGCAACGAACGCGGCATTCCGACGATGGCGGTGGGAAATATCTACGAGCCCGACCACCTGAACTCTATCCTGATGGCGGGGCGCGCGGATCTGGTATGCCTCGCACGTCCCCATCTTGCCGACCCCTATTGGACGCTCCATGCGGCTGCAGCGTTGGGCGATGAGGAGACCGCCTGGCCTGATCCGTACCTGCCTGGTCGGGATCAGCTGCGTCGCCTGGCCGATCGCGGCGAAGGTATCGGGATCCGCGTATGACTTCGCTTGACGGCAGACGTGTCCTTGTGACGGGTGGAGGGACGGGTCTCGGCGCAGACCTCGCACGCGGATACGCAGACGCTGGCGCGCAGGTCTGGATCGCAGGACGAACAGAGCACCACTTGCGCGCCGTTTCAGAGGGGATCGATGGCGTGGAGCACGTGACCGCCGACGTGACCGATGAAGCTGCGGTCGCTGCGCTCTTCGATGCAACCGGCCCGCTTGATATTGTCGTCGCAAATGCCGGTGCATCGGAAAGCGCGCCGCTTGCGCGGACCGAGCTTTCGGCCTGGAACGGGATGATCGGGGTGAACCTGACTGGCGTCTTCCTGACGTTCCGCGAAGCGCTTCGCCGTTGGGGGAAGGCGCCCGATTGGGGCCGCTTGATCGCCGTCGCCTCCACCGCCGGGTTGAAGGGCTATCCTTACGTTTCCGCCTACAGCGCGGCCAAGCACGGCGTGATTGGCCTTGTCCGGTCGGCTGCGTTGGAAACGGCGCGTTCGGGCGTGACGGTAAACGCGCTCTGCCCCGGCTTTCTCGACACGGAGATGACCGAGCGCAGCATCGCGACCATCATGGAAAAGACCGGCGGTGATGCGACCGAGGCGCGCGCCGCGCTTGAAGGAATGAGCCCCCAGAACCGGCTGTTTCGTCCGGAAGAGGTCACGCGCGCCGCGCTTTGGCTGTCCGGACCGGGGTCGGAGGGGGTTACCGGCCAAGCCATCGCGATCGCGGGGGGAGAGGTATGAACGAAATGATGCGGACCGAGCAAGACGCAGGTGATGGTCTGTCGAAGCAGCGCTTGCGTGCATGGCTCAGGATTCTGCGGGCGACGCGCCTGATCGAGAGCGAACTGCGCGACAAATTGCGGGTCGGGCACGACTCCACCTTGCCGCGCTTCGACGTGTTGGCGACGCTCGCGCGCTACCCCGATGGTCTGCGCATGTCGGAAGTCTCATCGCATTTGAAGGTCTCAAACGGCAATGTCACCGGGATCGTGGAGCGGCTGGTCAGCGAGGGTCTTTCGGAGCGGGTTAGTGTCGAGGGCGATCGCCGCGCGATGCGCGTGCGCCTGACCGAGGCTGGGAAGACGCGCTTTGCTGCAATGGCCGCCGAGCATGAAGCATGGGTCGATGCCATCCTGGCGGATTTCGATGCGGACGAGTTGGACACGCTGATTTCTCTGCTCTCCCGGGTCAAGGAGCGGGCCAAGCCATGACCGGGATGACTGATCTGGCGCCAGACCATTTCAACTGGACGGTCACCGATCGCGTTGCCACGATCCACCTTCACGGGGCGGAGCGCAAAAACCCCCTGACGTTCGAGAGCTATGCCGAGCTGCGCGATACCTTCCGCGCCCTGCCCTATGCCACCGACATCGACGCCGTGATCCTCGGCTCGAATGGTGGGAACTTCTGCTCAGGCGGAGACGTGCACGACATCATCGGGCCGCTCGTGGCGATGGACATGAAAGACCTGCTTGCCTTCACACGGATGACCGGGGATCTGGTGAAAGCGATCTTGCATTGCGGCAAGCCCGTGATCGCTGCGGTTGACGGTATTTGCGTCGGTGCCGGTGCAATCCTGGCGATGGCGTCTGATTTGCGATTGGCGAGCAGCGACGCGAAGTGCGCGTTCCTCTTCACGCGTGTCGGCCTCGCGGGTGCTGATATGGGCGCCTGTGCGATGCTGCCCCGGATCGTCGGGCAGGGCCGCGCGGCGGAGCTGCTTTATACCGGGCGCAGCTTTGGTGCGGAGGAGGGGTTATCCTGGGGCTTCTGGAATGCTGTCCACCCCGCCGATGCGCTCGACGCGGAGGCTGCCAAGCTTGCCTCGCGGATCGCGGCTGGACCGACCTTCGCCCATGGGATCACCAAGACCCAGCTTAATCAGGAATGGAACATGAGCCTCGATCAGGCCATCGAGTCCGAGGCGCAGGCGCAGGCGATCTGTATGCAGACCGGCGATTTCGAGCGTGCCTACCGGGCCTTCGTCGCGAAGGAAAAGCCCGTGTTCGAGGGGCGCTGAGCATGGCCGACCGGAGTTTCCTCGACTGGCCGTTCTTCGAAGACCACCACCGTGAACTCGCCGACGCGCTGGAGGTCTGGTGTGCCGATACTCTGCCTGTTGACCATACCGATGTCGACGCCGCCTGCTGCGATCTGGTCGCAAAGCTTGGCACGGCTGGCTGGCTCACCCATTCCGCCACCGACGACGGTACCGCGCCCGACGTCCGCACGCTCTGCCTGATCCGTGAGACGCTTGCGCGCCACGATGGGTTGGCGGACTTCGCCTTTGCGATGCAGGGCCTTGGGATGGGTCCGGTCACGTTGTTTGGAACGGACGAACAGCGCGCTTGGCTGTCAGAGACCCGTATGGGCCGTGCCATTTCGGCATTTGCCCTGTCAGAACCAGCCTCCGGCTCGGACGTGGCCAACATTGCGACCGAGGCGTGCCCGGACGGCAATGGCTTTGTCTTGAACGGCGAGAAGACGTGGATCTCGAATGGGGGCATCGCCGATGTTTACACTGTCTTTGCGCGTACGGGAGAGGGGCCCGGTGCCAAGGGCTTGTCGGCTTTCCTCGTGCCTGCAGACAGTGCCGGGCTCGAAGTGGCGGAGCGGATCGATGTGATTGCGCCCCACCCGCTGGCACGGCTCCGGTTCGACGGGGTCAAGCTGCCGGGATCTGCCTTGATCGGTGAGCCCGGCAAGGGCTTTCGGATCGCGATGTCGGTGCTCGATGTATTCCGGTCGACGGTCGGCGCCGCCGCGTTGGGGTTCGCCCGCCGCGCCCTGGAGGAAACACTGGCCCGTGTGCGCGAGCGGCATCTGTTCGGCGCGCCGATGTCCGAGTTGCAGATGGTGCAGGGCCACGTGGCCGACATGGCGCTAGCCGTCGATGCAGCCGCCCTGCTCGTCTATCGTGCCGCCTGGACCAAGGACAGGGGTGCTGACCGGGTCAGCCGAGAGGCTGCCATGGCCAAGCTTCATGCAACCGAGACCGCACAGGATGTGATCGACAAAGCGGTGCAGCTTCATGGCGGGGATGGCGTGCGCTCGGGCCAGATCGTCGAACAGCTGTACCGCGAGATCCGGGCCCTGCGCATCTACGAGGGCGCGAGCGACGTGCAGAAGGTGGTGATCGCGCGCGCCGCCATGGGTGACTGAAATGGCCGAGCCCTATGATCCCGGCCAGGAGGGCGCCCACCAGTCCTTCGAAGACCGTATGAGCTATGGCGACTATCTGAAGCTTGACGCATTACTCGGTGCTCAGGCGCCGCTTTCAACCGCCCATGACGAGTTGCTTTTCATCGTGCAGCACCAGACGAGTGAGCTGTGGATGAAGCTTGCCTTGCACGAGTTGAACGCTGCGCGCACCTGGATCGGCGAGGAGCGGTTGCCGGAGGCGCTGAAATCGCTCAGCCGGGTCGCCCGGATCTTTGAGCAGTTGAATGGCGCCTGGGATGTGCTGCGCACAATGACGCCTTCGGACTACACGACATTTCGCGACACGCTTGGCCAGTCTTCGGGATTCCAGTCGCACCAGTACCGGCTGATCGAGTTCGTGCTTGGCAATCGTAACCCCGCAATGCTCAAGCCGCACGCCCATCGCCCTGCGGTGCATGCCGAGCTGGTGGCCGAGACTCAACGCCTGACCCTCTATGACATGGTGCTTGCCCATGTGGCGGCCGCTGGGTTGCCGGTGCCCGAGGCGGTGCTGAGACGCGACCGCAGCAGCCCATATGTGGCCAACGACGATGTCACCGCGGTTTGGCAGACCGTCTATCGCGCCCCCGCGGTGTATTGGGAGATCTACGAACTGGCCGAGAAGCTCGTCGATCTCGAGGACTATTTTCGACGCTGGCGGTTCAATCACGTGACCACCGTCGAACGGGTTATCGGGCTGAAGCGTGGGACCGGAGGCACCAGCGGCGTCAGTTACCTGCGCCGCATGCTCGAGGTCGTGCTTTTTCCCGAGCTTTGGCAGGTGCGGACAGGACTATAGGGGAGACACGGAATGCTTGGACCGAGCGGACATCTGGATACCTTCGCGCGGGACAACCTGCCGCCCCAAGCCGCCTGGCCCGAACTGCGGCTTGACAGATTTGACTATCCGGACTGGCTGAACGTGGGTGTGGAGTTGACGGATCGCATGGTCGAGCAGGGCTTTGGCGATCACACTGCTCTGATCGGGAACGGGCGGCGCCGCACGTACAAGGAGCTCACCGATTGGACGAACCGATTGGCCGCCACCTTGGTCGAAAACTACGGTGTGAAGCCGGGCAACCGGGTGTTGATCCGCTCCGCCAACAACCCCGCGATGGTCGCGTGTTGGCTGGCCGCGA
Organism: Aestuariibius violaceus; assembly: GCF_040779325.2. Classification (NCBI taxonomy): domain Bacteria; kingdom Pseudomonadati; phylum Pseudomonadota; class Alphaproteobacteria; order Rhodobacterales; family Paracoccaceae; genus Aestuariibius; species Aestuariibius violaceus. Next base: position 261,641 of record NZ_JBFONT020000001.1, on the reverse strand, counting down.
CCAAGGCCGGCGCGGTCGTCATCAACACGATGCCGATGTTGCGGGCCGGCGAGCTTTCCAAGATCGTCGACAAGGCCGAGGTGACGGTCGCGCTTTGCGACACACGCCTGATGGACGAGCTTGTGACCTGCGCCAAGGACAGCCGGACGCTGAAGACGGTGATTGGCTTCGATGGCACGGCAAACCATGATGCTGAGCTCGACCGCGCAGCGCTCGACAAGCCCGTACAATTCGACGCGGTCCGGACGGGACGGGATGACGTTGCGCTTTTGGGCTTCACCAGCGGCACCACCGGCCAGCCCAAGGCCACGATGCACTTTCACCGCGACATTCTGATCATTGCAGATGGTTACGCAAAGGAAGTTCTGGGCGTCGAGCCTTCGGATATCTTCGTCGGGTCGCCGCCGCTGGCTTTCACATTCGGCCTTGGCGGGTTGGCGGTGTTCCCACTCCGCTTCGGTGCGTCGGCGGTGCTGCTTGAGAACGCGTCCCCACCCAACTTGATCGAGATCATCCAAAGCTATGGCGCCACGGTCTGCTTCACGGCACCGACGGCGTATCGGGCGATGCTGCGCGCGATGGAGGAAGGGGCCGACTTGTCGTCGCTCCGCGCCGCCGTCTCTGCGGGCGAGACGCTGCCCGCACCGGTCTACGAGCAATGGATCGAACGCACGGGCAAGCCGATGCTTGATGGGATCGGCGCGACAGAGTTGCTGCACATTTTCATCTCAAACCGGTTCGATGACCACAGTCCCGCGTGCACGGGCCGACCTGTCGGCGGTTACGAGGCCAAGATTATCGGGCCTGACGGGGAAGAGTTGCCCAAGGGGGAGGTCGGCCGCCTTGCAGTGCGCGGGCCAACCGGCTGCCGCTACCTCGCTGACACGCGCCAGCAAGACTACGTGCACGACGGTTGGAATCTCACCGGCGACTCTTTCTGGCAGGATGAGGACGGGCGTTTCCACTTCGCTGCGCGCAGCGACGACATGATCGTCTCGTCCGGCTACAACATCGCTGGCCCAGAGGTAGAGGCCGCGCTGCTCGCCCACGAGACTGTGGCGGAATGCGCCGTGATCGGTGTGCACGACGCGGAGCGGGGTCAAATTGTAGAGGCATACGTCGTTCTGTCGGAAGGAGTTTCCGCCAGCCCGGACTTGGTTGAAACGCTGCAGGACTTCGTGAAGGCGACGATTGCCCCTTACAAGTATCCCAGATCGGTGAAGTTCATCGAGGCTTTACCGAAAACGCAGACCGGTAAGGTCCAGCGCTTCCGATTGCGTCCAGAAGCCTGAGGTGGCGACTGGTTCCACTTCTGTTTGGACCGGTCGTGCAGTTGACAGGCGCTGTTTGGCGAGGAGGGGTCGCCATCGCATGAAAGGACGTTGCCCTACGCCAGCAACCTAACAAATGTGCCTGCATCAAGGGTTTCCGCGCATTTCTTTTAAGCTTGAAATTTCAACATTGAAATAAATTTTCTGATGTCCTAGCGTCATGCAATGCGGAAGGTCGAACAGGCTTGTGCAGATTGACGACGGGGCGGCTTGCCCACCAGAGTGAAGGTGCTGCTGGGGTCCTTTAGGGCCATGCGCCAAGGCGTAAGGCGGCAAAAAAACAGACAGACGGCGCGATTGCACCGCCAACGGGGAGAGTACGAATGAAGAAGCACGCACTTGGGATGGCAGCAGGCCTTGTCGCGCTCGGCCAGGCCGCGAGCGCCGAAGTGAAGGTCGGTATGATCGTGACGCTGTCGGGCCCGCCTGCAGCTCTGGGTCAGCAGGCGGTGGACGGGTTCCAACTGGCGCTCAAGGATCTCGGCGGCACGCTCGGCGGTGAACCGGCCGAGCTGATCATCGAAGATGACGAGCTGAAACCAGACGTTGCCCTCTCGGCCGCCAACAGCCTGGTCGACGGGGAAGATGTCGACTTCGTGGTCGGCACGATCTTTTCCAACATGCTGCAAGCCGTTTTCCGCCCGGTGACGGAATCCGAGACCTTCCTCATCAGCCCGAATGCAGGCCCCTCCACCTTCGCGGGTCGGAACTGCAGCCCGTACTTCTTCGTCACGTCCTACCAGAACAACCAGAACGCCGAAGTGATGGGCGCCTACGCCCAGGAAGCGGGCTTTACCAACGTCTTCATGATCGCGCCAAACTACCAGGCCGGTCGGGACAACATGGAAGGCTTCCGCATGCATTATGAGGGCGAGATCGCGGACGAGATCTACGTGCCCCTCGACCACCAAGATTTCTCGGCCGAGATCGCGCGTATCGCGACCTCGGACGCCGATGCGGTCTTCGCCTTTACGCCGGGCGGTCTGGGCGTGCGCTTCGTGCGCCAGTTCAACGATGCGGGCCTGAGCGACCGGATGCAGTTCATGTCGGTCTTCACGACCGACGAAACCACGCTGCCCGCCCAGCAGGACGCGGCGGAAGGGTTTATCGCCGCTGGCAACTGGGCTCCCGACATGGCGACGGAGCGCAGCATGGCCTTTGTGGAGGCCTTCGAGGCCGAGTATGGTTACGTGCCCGGCGGCTACGCGATGCAGGCCTATGATGCCGCTCTCCTCATCGACAGCGCGGTCGCGGCCGTGGGTGGCGATCTGTCTGACAAGGAAGCACTGGGCGCGGCCCTGGAAGCCGCCGAGTTCGCGTCTCTGCGTGGTGATTTCTCGTTCAACGCCAACCATTACCCGGTGCAGGATTTCTACCAGCTTTCCGTCGCCCAGCGCGAGGACGGGGCCTGGGTCACGTCGATGGGAGACCAGGTGTTCGATAACTACGCCGACAGCTTCGCCGGAGAGTGCCGCATGTAATCCCTCGGGCGGGGTCCTCATGGCCCCGCCGCACCTAATGCGCCGCAAGCGAGGGGCAGACGCAGATGTCGACGACGCTCATCCTGATCCAGATCCTTAACGGGCTACAGCTCGGCGTGATCCTGTTTCTCATCGCCGCCGGTCTGACGCTCGTCTTCGGGGTCATGGGCTTTATCAACCTCGCCCACGGCGTGCAGTACATGCTAGGCGCCTATCTCGCTTACTGGCTCCATGGACTGACCGGGAGCTTCATCGCGGCTTTCCTTCTGGCCCTCCCCTCGGCCTTAATCCTCGGGCTCATTCTGGAATTCCTGATATTCAGGCATCTCTACGCGCGTGATCACCTTTCCCAGGTGCTGGCAACGTTCGGCGTGATCCTGTTCCTGAACCAGGCGGTGAAGGTGCTCTTCGGCCCGGCCGCGCTGAGCGTGCCGGTGCCTGAGTTCCTTGACTGGTCGTTCACACTCGTCGATGGCCTTCTCTACCCCGCCTACCGTGTGGCGCTGATCGTGGCGGGCCTGCTCGTGGCGCTTGGCCTCTGGTACGTTATCACGCGCACGCGGGTGGGCATGCTGATCCGAGCCGGGGCGACGAACCCCGACATGGTCTCGGCCCTGGGCGTGAACGTTCGCCAACTCTTCCTCGTCGTCTTCGGCTTCGGCGCGATGCTGGCAGGCCTTGCAGGTGTGCTGGCCGCCCCCGTCTTCTCGGTTGAACCGGGAATGGGGGATGATCTGCTGATAGTGGCTTTCGTCGTGATCATCATCGGCGGCGCGGGGTCGATCCGCGGTGCCTTTGTGGCGGCGCTTCTCGTGGGCCTCGTCGACACGCTTGGGCGCACCTTGGTGACCGACGGGCTGCGGCTCTTGATGGATGCGTCGGCCGCCAACCAGATCGGGCCCGCTATCGCCTCCATGCTGATCTACGTTCTCATGGCCCTTGTGCTGTTCTGGCGGCCCGAAGGTCTTTTTGCCGCAAAGGTGATCCGGTGAGTGACGAAGCCAAACCATTTCCGGCAGCCGGTCCAAGGCTTGCCTTTGGACCGCTCGTGGCCGGCGCTGTCTTTCTGTTTCTCGCGCTCGTTCCGCTTATGGCAGAAGTCTGGGGTGGGTCCTATCTGACCTCGCTCGCCATCCGGGCGATGATCCTCGCGATCATAGCGATCTCGCTCGATCTGCTCTTGGGCCATGGCGGCCTTGTCAGCTTCGGGCACAGCGCGTTCGTTGCCATCGGTGCCTACGCCACGGGGATCATGATCACGGAGGGTATCTACGAGATGGCCCTTATCCTTCCCGTCGCCATCGGCGCTGCCGCCCTGTTCGCACTGGCAAGCGGCGCGATCAGCATGCGAACGACAGGCGTGTCGTTCATCATGATCACGCTTGCTTTCGGGCAGATGGTGTATTTCGCGCTTGGCTCGCTCGCGCAATACGGTGCCGATGACGGGCTGACACTTTGGTCAGCGCCGGATTTCTTTGGCACTGGATGGTTGGCGAGCGATGCGGGCGTCTATGCCACTGTTCTTGCCGTTTTGATCGCGACATGGGCCATCGTGCACGCCATGGTCCACGCGCGGTTTGGTCGGGTGTTGCGGGCCGCCCGGCAGAACCCCACCCGCGTGGCTTCGATGGGTTACTCGGTCTACAATTACCGTCTGACGGCCTATGTGATCGCAGGCGTCATTGCCGCGATTGCAGGCGTCCTCTGGGCCACCCACGCAGAGTTTGTCAGCCCCTCGCTTGGCTCCTGGCAGCGCTCGGGCGACTTGATCGTGATCGTTGTGCTGGGAGGCATGGCCACGCGGAACGGCGCACTGATCGGCGCGATCTTCTTCGTGATGATCGAGGAAATCCTGTCCTCCATCACCCATGACTGGCGGCTCATCTTTGGTCCGATCCTGATCCTGATCGCCCTCTTCGCGCGCGGCGGCCTAGCGGGCCTGATCGACCGGGTGAAAGGTCCAGCGACATGAGTGAGGTCGTCCTTGAGCTGTCAGGCCTTCGCAAAGCGTTCGGCGCATTGGTGGTTACCGACGGGATCGACCTCGACCTGCGGCGGGGGGAGTGCCATGCGCTGATCGGCCCGAACGGCGCGGGCAAGTCGACGCTGATCCACCAGATTTCGGGCGTGCTGCAACCCGATGCAGGGCGTATCTCCTTCGAGGGGCGGGATGTCACTGCCCTTTCGCAGTCCGAGCGGGCCGTGGCCGGCCTGGGACGGTCGTTCCAGATCACATCGATCCTTCCCGAATTCACCGTTTTGGAAAACGTCGCCCTTGCGGCACAGATGCGCGCCGGGTCGAGTTACCGGTTCTTGCGCCCCGCGGCACGGGAGGCAGAGCTGAATGACAAGGCGATGGAGGCGCTTGGCATCATCGGCCTTGCGCGACGTGCGGATATCGTTGCCAGTACCCTTTCGCATGGCGAAAAGCGCTTGCTGGAACTGGCGATCGCCATTGCCGGGGAACCACGCGCTCTCTTGCTTGATGAGCCGATGGCCGGCATGGGCCGGGCCGAAAGCGCGACGCTGACCCAGACACTGCTGGAACTGAAGGCCGCCTATCCGATGCTGCTGATCGAGCACGATATGGAGGCGGTCTTCCGCATGGCGGACCGGGTCTCTGTCCTCGTCGCTGGCGCCATCGTGGCCACTGGCACGCCAGACGAGGTTCGCGATGACCCGCAAGCCCGTGCTGCCTATCTCGGCGATGACCATGTGAGTGCCCAATGACCCTCCTGTCGCTTCACGAAGTGAAGGCCGGATACGGCTCGGCGCAGGTCCTGCATGGCATTAGCCTTGAGATCGCAGAGGGTGAAGTCGTGACCCTTCTGGGACGCAATGGCATGGGCAAGACGACGACGGTTCGCGCGATCATGGGCTTGATCAAGCCGTGGGGCGGCAAGGTCATGATCGATGGCAAAGACATGACTGGCCGGCCGCCCTATGAGATCGGGCGTGCGGGCGTGGGTCTGGTACCGGAAGGTCGGCAAGTCTTCCCCACCTTGACGGTCGAAGAGAACCTGCTCGCCGCGGCGAAGACGCCACATGGGCGTGCCCGCTGGACCCTGCCCGAAGTCTTCAAGTTCTTCCCGCGGCTGAAGGAGCGGCGCAAGAACCTTGGCGCACAGCTTTCGGGCGGCGAGCAGCAGATGGTCGCAATCGGCCGGGCGCTGATGACGAATCCCCGCCTGCTGCTGCTCGATGAGGCGACCGAGGGCCTTGCCCCGCTGATCCGGGAGGAGATCTGGTCGCGGCTGGGAGTGCTGAAGGCCGAAGGCGAGGCAATCCTTTTGATCGATAAGAATGTGGGCGCACTCGCGGCGCTCGCCGACCGGCACTACGTGATCGAGAAGGGCGAGATCGTCTCGACGGTCGCCGATGCCCATGGCGGCCCGGTACCGGCTGCCGAACTCGAACGCTATCTGCATCTATGACACCTGAAGGGAGGCAAGGGACATGAAACTCGAACACGGTGTGACGAAAGCCGATGAGGCATTCGGCGGCAAAGCCTGGAACGTGGTCGGCCACACCTACACACCCAAGCTGCATTCCGACGCCGCATTCCTTTGGCATGCGGCGATCCCCGCGGACACCTTCGTGCCGCCGCACATCCATCCCTTTCAAGACGAGTGGATCTACATGCTCGACGGTGAGCTGGAGGTTGAGTTCGGCGCCGAGAAGCATGTCGCGGGGGCGGGTGACATGGTGCGGATGCCTAAAGGCGTCGCACATGGAATCTTCAACCGCTCGGGCGTGTCGGCCAGCTGCACCTTCGGGGTTGCTCCGGCGGGCAAGCTCTTCGACCTGTTTGGTGTGCTCGATGGTGTGATCGACCCCGAGGAATTGGTGCGCCTTTCGGCCGCGCACGATGTGAACTTCCTGCCGCCGCCTGAGTGAGTCAGTTCGGCCGAGAGGGCAGGCCGAATTATCGCTGCTCTCTCGCCTTTGTTGCAGGCACCTTCCGGGACTTAGTGCATCGCGCGGGAGAACCCGGCCAAATCCTCGTAGTCACCGACAATGGCACGCAGCTCGTCCGGTGTCGCAACATCATTGACGTCGGAGTACCCCTCCGGCGCGCGTGCCTCGACGAAGTCGATCACCCGCTCAGGGCCGCCGGATCGATTGGAGTCAACGATCGCTGCCGTCGCCGGACGGCGTGCAGCGTCATAGTCGGCAAGTGCTTTGATGGGATCGCCCCCCTCCGCCAGCCGATCGGCGAGGTCGCGCGCGTCGAGGATTGCCTGGCTCGCGCCGTTGGAGCCGACCGGGTACATCGGGTGCGCCGCGTCCCCCAGAAGCGTCACGCGTCCATGCGACCAACGGGGAAGCGCGTCACGGTCGCACATCGGGTAGACAAAGATCTCGGATGTCGCGCGGATCAGGGCAAAGATGTCGGTCTCGGGGATCGAAAGATGCCCCTCGGCCATCCCAAGCGCCTCCTCAACCGGCGCGCGGCGCGACCAGTCGTCCCGGCCTGGTATCGGCGTGTTACCGTCGCCGAGTTTGGCGCAGATAACCCAGTTGGTCAGCGCTTCCCCCGGCCGTTCCGGGTCGTGTGCTATGGGGTAGAGGACCAGCTTGCGGGACATGCCGCCCGCTACGATCATGCTCGCCCCATCGAGAAACCGCGGCCACCACGCTGCGCCGCGCCACATCAGGACGCCGTTCCAAGAGGGCGGACCCTGGTCAGGATAGTAATGGGTGCGGATGGTGGAATGAATACCGTCGGCACCAATCAGCACGTCCCCGGATTCTTCAAACGTGGTACCATTGCGGGAGGCGAAGGTGGCAGTCACGCTGCTGTTTGTCTCTTCGAACGAGATCAGGCGCCGGTCGGTCTGTACCGCGTCTTCCCCCAACCGGTCGCGCGCCGCGTCGTGTATCACGCCCTGCAGCCGCCCCCGATGGATCGAGAATTGCGGCGCGGAGAAACCTGCCCATGCGCCACGCGGCTGGGCCACGATGTCGAGGCCCTGGGCTGTTTTGTAGATCAGACGCCTTGTGCGCAGCGCGACCGCGTCGAGTGCGGGCAGCAGGCCCAGTTCGTCCAGCTCTGCGATGGCGTGCGGCAGTGTGTTGATCCCGACACCGAGTTCGCCGATCGAACGGGATTGTTCGAAGACGCGGGTTTCTACGCCACGGGCATGAAGCATCAGCGACAGCGTGAGCCCCCCGATCCCGCCGCCGGCAATCAGCACTTTCATTCCGCGGGCTCCGGTACTCTTTCTTCGAGGTCTGCGACAGTAGCCGCTTCAACGGTGTACGTGGGTGTCGTCTTGAGGAATTCCCCGTAGGCTGGCGCATGGGGATAGGAGAAATGTTCGGCCAGCGGGTTTGAACGGCTCCGTTTCCACGCGCCCATATCGGCCAAAAGCTCGTCGAAGTGCTTGAAATGGAAGGGCGCGGAGCAGAGGCCGCCATAGACCTGCGCCGCCGGTCGCTCCGTTCGCTTCCAGGCGAGCATCATGTCGATGTTTTCAAGCATCTGCGCCTCGGTCGGCTGGCGCTTCAGCTTGCCGTCGGCGAAGCGGACCAGCCAGTTGGCGATCATCTCGGCCGACAGCACGGTGCAGAAGCTGGAGTTGAACCCGACAAACCCCATGTCGGGCAGGTCTGGGTTCACGGAAAGGCGGTAGACACGATATTGCCCGTCGTCATCGATCAGCTTGTCGCGGAAGCGTTCGGCCAGGAACGGCACGCCCAGCTTCCAGCCCACTGCGAGCACCGACAGATCACAGGGCATCCGGTCGCCCGTGGTCAGCACGGCGTGGCCTTCTTCGTAGTGGTCGATCGTGCCCCGCACGGGCTTGATCGTGCCGTCCTCGAACCCCTCGAACAGGCCCGGCGTGACGATGGGCACGGAGCAAGAGACCGTCTTCTCGATGGGCTCGTCGGGTACCATGTCCCACTTTTTCAGCTTGAGCTGGAGCTTCAGCAGCGTCTCGAGCCCGCGGAAACTGGCCCAGACGAGCGGCTTGAGCGCTGCGGCGATCAGGCGCTGTGCGGGTGCCTTGCCCCAGGTGTTGAACTGCATCTCCTGCGCCCGCATGTAGAGCAGCCGTTTGAAGTTGATGCCGCCCACGAAATAAGGGATCCGCCAGACGTTGTCGCGATAGACGAGGTGGACGGATTTGGCCCCGCTCCTGGCCGCGTTCACGGCGATGTCTGTGGCTGATTTGGAGCCGCCGAGGACCAGCACATTCTTTCCCTCTGCCATCCCGCTGTCGGTGTATTCCGAGGAGTGCATGACCTGGCCTCCGGCGGCCGTGAACGCCTCCTGTCCGGGGTGGGAAAGGGTGTTCTTGTCGGAGAACTGGCCTGTCCCGACAGCAATGAAATCAAAGTGTTCCTCCCACCGTTTGCCGTCTTTCTCCAGGGTCAGCGTCCAGCCGTCCTGACCGTCTTTGCGGTCCATCAGGGCGACGTTGGTCTTCAAATGAAAGAGCTTATGGAGGTCGTGCTTTTCGGCATAGGAATGCAGGTAGGCATGGACCTGCGGGCCTTTGGGCCATTCCGGGTAATCGTCCGGCATTGGGTGGTCGGTGAAGCTGTAGAGATCCTTCGGCGATTGGGTCTGCACGTCGGGGTAGGAGCGCGAGGGTTCCCACACGCCGCCCAGGTCATGGCTGCGCTCGAACGCGGTGACGTCATGGCCCTTCTCGGCAAAAGCCTTCGCCGCCGCGAGGCCACTGACACCGCCGCCGATCACCGCGACTTTCTTCCTGTTTACCAGTACCATGGCGTATCTCCCAACCGCTGCGCACACGACATCCCCGCCCATCACGCTACACCGCTATGGAAATGCTTCCAGTATAAAATTTCATGCTTGAAGGACTTTGATCGAAAGCGCCTGGTGTGGTCGACGTGCCGCTTCGAGCGGATCGGGTGGGACGGCGCCTTTGGGAAACCTGTGAGTCGTCACAGATCCTGAGTGATCGTTAAGGGGCGGTTCGGGCAGGTTTCGGGTCGGCAACGCGGTCTGGCTGCGAATCATTTGTTAATGCTGGTTTTTCGGGAAGAATTGGCTGTGCGGCATATGGTCGGCATCACGTCGGCATTTGGTCGGAGGGGAAACCTGAAATCAGCCGAGTAACGGACCGTTCTGCTGCAGTGCAGCGCAACGGCGTGGACAATCACGCAGATGGGCAGGATTGTTCTTCGTGAGAGGCCTGTGCAAGCACGCACCCTACGGGGTTGTAAGAACCGGGCCGGGCCAGTGGCTGATGACTCTGGAAGGACTTGAATGCTCCGTTCGCTTTTCATGGTTTTTCTCCTGACGCTACCATTGACTGCGCACGCTTTGAGGTGCCTTCCACCTCCGACGACAGAAGAGCTTCTGAACGGTATCGATACACCGGTCACCGATAGTGATGAGATTGTCCTGGGGATCGGCAAGTTCACCGGAGAATTCCCGCAGAGAACAGCCGAAGAGGGTGTCTTCACCGGGCTGGTGTTCGAAGCTGGCCGTTGGAGAGGCCCCATATCTTCCAAGGTCAGATGGGGGTCCTTCCCTGCCGAGATCTGGTACTTTCGTCCGTCGCCGATGCACTATGAGCAAGAACATCTGTTCGTGTTCGTGGGACGCCCAAGTGTTCTGATGGGAGTGTATCAGTATTCTTGCGGCTGGCGGCCGGATCCCGAGGGGCCATGGATCGGCGATACGCAGATATATGTCTATCCGATCGAGGGAGCGGCCCATCGAGCGGCCCTTTTGGACTGCATCAGGGCACGCCAATGTACCTTGAAGAACCTCGACGGAGGATAGCTGTCGGAGCCTTCGCCGATCGGCTGTCCGTCAGAACGTAACGTCGAACCGCGCGCCCTTATCCGTCGGGTGGTGGTCGATGCGGCCGCCCTGGGCCTCGATCAGGCGGCGGAGGATGGCGAGGCCCATGCCGGTGCCTCCGCTGTCGCGGCGGGTGGTGAAGTAGGGGTCGAAGATGCGGCCGCGATTGCCGTTGGAGATGCCGGGGCCGTCGTCGGTGACGCTCAGGCCGTCCTCGGTTGCGGTGGCTTGCAGACGGGTCGCCCCGGCCTCGGCCGCGTTGCGGGCGAGGTGGAGGAGGACGACATGCAGCGCCTCGGGCGAGAGCGGCACGGTGCCGTCCTGCGTCACATCGATGGGCAGGGCGAGGCCGGCCGTTGCCTGGGAGAGCGTCGCGGTGCCGCGGGCGGCCTCAGTCGCGCGGGCCCAGTCGCGCTGGGCCTCGACGAGGCGGGTCATGCGGTCGGCCGCCTCGCCGATCCGCGCGGCCAGCCGGGTGCGGGTCGTGGGGCCGGGATCGCCTTCGAGCAGTTCGGCGGCGCCGGCGACGGCGGTGAGCGGCGATTTCAACTCGTGCGTCACGTGATCGGTATAGGCGCGGATCGTGGCCTCGCGGTTCTGCAGCACCTCGCCCATGCGCAGGACGGCGGCGCCGAGGTCGCGCAGTTCGGAGGTGCCGTAATGGTCGAGCGGGGTGACGGGGCCGCCGGCCTCGATCTCGGCGGCCTTTGCGGCTAGGTCGCGGATCGGGCGGACGAGGAGGCGCCAGAGGAGGAAGCCGAGAATCGCCGTGACCGCCGTGACCGTGCCGAGGACGGCCCAGGCCTTGGGCCAGGTCATCGGCGGGTCGAAGAGGCGCGCGGCGAAGAGGCCCGCGAAGGGCAGGCCGAGGACGATGAGGAGGGTGCCGCCGACGACGAGGCCGAGCGACGGGCGCCATTTGACGCGGATGCGCCCGGCGGGCCCGTTCTTTAGCGACACGGGCCCATCCGGATGCCGACGCCGTGGACGGTTTCGATGGCGTCGATGCAGCCCGCCGCTTCGAGCTTGCCGCGCAGGTTGCGCAGGTGGCTGTCGAGCGTGCGGTCGCTGACATGGATGTTCGTGCCGTAGACGGCGTCGACCAGTTGGGGCCGCGACAGGACGTGGTCGGGGCGGGTCATCAGGCGGGACAGGATCTCCATCTCGCGGGCGGTGAGCGGCACCGCCTCGCCCGCGATCTCGCACAGGTGGCGATCGGGGTCGAGGGCGAGGCGGCCGCGGCGGAGCGTGGCATTGGCCGCGGCGGGCTGGGTGCGCTTGAGGATCGCCTTGACGCGGGCGACCAGTTCGCGCGGGGAGAAGGGTTTGGTGACGTAGTCGTCGGCGCCGATCTCGAGCCCGAGGATGCGGTCGATCTCGTCCTGGCGGGCGGTGAGAAACAGGATCGGCACGTCGGAGGTCTTGCGGATCTCGCGGCACACCTCGAGCCCGTCGCGTTCGGGCATGCCGATATCGAGGATGATGAGCGCGGCGCGTCCGCTGCGGCCAAGCTCCAGCGCGGCCTCGCCATCGGCGGCTTCGAAGGCGGCGAAACCGGCCTCTTCCAGCGCGATGCGCAACAGGTCGCGGATCGAGGGATCGTCGTCTGCGATCAGGATTTCCGTCATCTGCCCCATGTCCTTTTCTTTGGCGTAGATTGGCGCGGATCGCGCGGGGACGGAAGTAGATGAGGATTTGACGGGTGGTGGCTGAGCATATGTGCAAATTCCGTGCAGGCGTGCTACCGGCGCGGAGATGAGTGACATGGGGGACAGGATCGCGCCGCAACTGGCGAGCGCGCGTGTGACGGGGACGGGGTTTTCGCGCGCGATCCCGGTGCCGGAGCGGTATCGGACGGAGGGCTACGAGGCCGCGTTCGATGCGGAAACGCTGTGGTACGACGCCGTTGCCGTGGGCGGGCAGACGCTGCTGATCTGCCCCAAGCTGGGGTCGCTGGGGCGGCTGGTGCGGGCGGGGCAGTTCACGGTGGATGGCCGCGCAGTGCCGGTGCGGCGGGTGCGACGGTACCGGCGGCATGACGTGGTGGAGCTGGCGGGGTCCGGGCTGGTCGTGTCGCTGGAGGCCGACGGGCAGCGGTTCGGGTCGGCGGTGTCACGGGATGAAACGGGGCTGTTCGCCGGGATGAACGCCCATGTGGCGATCACGAAGGACAACGATCCGGTCTGGATCGAGGATTTCGCGCGGTTCCACGTGCAGCATCACGGGCTGGCAGGGGTGCTGCTGTTCGACAACGGATCGGTGCGGGTGCCGCCCGAGGAGGCCGCGGCGGCGCTGGCCCGGGCGGGCGTGCGGCGCGCGGTGGTGGTGCCGGCGCCCTTTCCCTACGGGCCGCGCGGCAAGCCGCCCTATGCGCGGCGGACGAAGTTCCTGCAGACGGCGCTTTTGAACATCGCGCGGCTGCGGTTCCTGGGGCGGGCGCGGGCGGTGCTGCAATGCGATATCGACGAGCTGGTGTGGAGCCAGGACGCGCGGATCTTCGATATGGCGGCCGAGAGCCGGCTGGGGCTGGTGCGGTTTGCGGGGCGCTGGATGACGCCGGAGAAGGGGCAGGCGGGGCCGTTCCGGCACCGGGACCACCGGTTCCGGCGGGCGAAGGACCCGGACTGCCCCACGAAATACTGCATCCGCCCGCAGAGTTTCTTTGGGCGCCGCAGCTGGGACGTGCACGACCTGGAAGGGCTGCCATCCGTCGGGAGCGTCAGCGGGGCGGCGGGATACCTTCATTGCCGGGGGATTTCGACCGACTGGAAGGGGAATGCGCGGAACCGCCCGGTGCGGGGGGTGCCGGATGCGGAGGCGGCGGCGCTTCTGGACGCGACGGATTGGGCCTGAGTGGTCAGGACTGCATCGCCGGCTTAGCGCTCCAGAACGGATCGATGCGTTGCAGGGCCTTTTCGTTCCGCACGGGGATATAGTTTGACCGGTCGCCTTCTTTTTCCGGGATAGTGACGGTGAGGAGATCGTGGTTCCGGACGGCGAGGATGTAGGGCTCTCCGCCTTCGCCGTCGAAGAGGTCGAGGTCGTCTGATGTGAAGTGGACGAAATGACGCTCGCCTTTTGCGGGGAACAGCCTGACTTCCGTCAGTTTCGATAGCGCCTCTATCCGGTCGCGAAGTCGCTTCGACGTTTCTTCTGGCATCAACACGGCGGGCAATTGCTCAACTCCTGTGCAGCTGGAAGACGGATCGGCGAGTTTCCCCAACTCCGGGAGACTCAACTAGGAGTTAAGTGAATTTCGATCTATCGTATAGGTAGAATCAATGGAGGCTTTAACAACCCATACTGTCAATTCAAATTCTGTGGGCGGGCCAAAAGGAGCGGAAATATGCCATTTCTCTTCACTTGGGACGAACTTGGCGGAGCATCGGGGAGCGTTGTCGAAACGGATGATACGAATGGTCTGAGCACCACTGTCACGGTCAATTCAGCTCCGGCTTATACCTATTTCCCTGATAACGGAACTAATTCAGAATTCCCTGGTGGCACCATATTAACAAGCGGTGCCAGCGAACCTGCTACGAGTTCGGTCGGATTTTCGACGCCGGTGACGGACGTTACATTTGAGATATACGACCTCGACAGTGACGAAACGACATTCGACGATGAGATCACGATTATTGCATTTGATGCTGACGGTATTCAGATCCCGATCACGTTTTCCAATCTGGAATCGTACCATGTGCAAACGGATGCAAATACTGTCGAAGCCGACGGAAATACCTCCGACGCTTTTGATGGTGCAGGTGCGCCCGACAGTATTACCGTAACGATACCAGGCCCCGTTTCGACGATTTTCATCATTACCGACAATGGATCGTCCGGTGAACCTGCCGGTACGATCGGTGTTGGGTCGATCTCGGCCACAGTTTTCTGTTTCGCGCGCGAAACTCTCATCCTTACGGATCGCGGGGAGGTGCCTGTCGAAACGCTAAAGGTCGGGGATCTGGTCGAGACGCTTGATAAGGGGCTGCAACCGATCACGTGGATTGGTCACCGGGCGGTGCCGGCGGAAGGATCGCTTGCGCCGATCAGGATCGATGCCGGAGCCATTGGAAACGAGAGGGATCTGATCCTCTCTCCGCAGCACCGGGTTCTTTTGCGGGGCTGGCAGGCAGAGCTTTATTTCGGTGAGCCCGAAATACTGGTGGCCGCCAAACATCTTCTTGGTTCGGATCGGGTGAACAGATGCGAAGGGGGAGAGGTAGAATACTACCATATTTTGTTCAAAAAACATGAAATCGTCTTTGCCGAAGGCGCGCCGTGCGAAAGCTTTCATCCCGGCGAAATGTCGATGGACAGTATAGAATCGAAGCAGCTTGAGGAATTGTTAAAGATATTTCCGGAACTGGAAACGCAACCCGACAGCTATGGTCAGGCCGCGCGATTGTCGTTGAAGAGTTATGAGGGGCAGCTTGTGACGAGTTCTTTTTAGAGCACACTGGGGAGTGGGAAATGGAACCACAAAGAGGACCATTTCATGAAGCCAAGATCATGTCTGTTTTATGCCAGCGCAATTCCTATTGCGCTGGCGGGGTGTGGCGTTCCTGACGATAATCGGACGGTTGTCGATACGGGTATCGATGCCGGTCCATTGCAGAATGGCGTGGCGGAGGTTTGGGTCGATCCCGACGGGTGCCAGCATTGGGTGATCGACGATGGTGTGGAAGGCTATATGACCCCGCGCCGAAGTCGGCCGTGTCCGATGCCGAAATGAGTTAGCTGGCGGCAGCGCAGGCGTTGCGGATCGCGGCGATGTTGCGTCCGTAAGGCGCCGGATCGTCGGCTGAGCCGCCCTTGAAGACGGCGGAGCCCGCCACGAGCACGTCCGCTCCGGCGGCGGTGACGCCTGGCGAGGTTGCGGGCGTCACGCCGCCGTCGATCTCGATATGGATGTCGCGATCGCCTGCCATGTCGCGCAGCTGTCGGATCTTATCCTCCATCGGGATGAAGGATTGCCCGCCGAAGCCGGGATTGACCGTCATCACGCAGATCAGGTCGACGAGGTCGAGGACGTGGGCCACCGCCTCGGCCGGGGTGGCGGGGTTCAGCGCCACGCCTGGGCGCATGCCCGCGGCGCGGATCGCCTGCAGCGTGCGGTGGATATGTGGCCCGGCCTCCACATGGGCGGTCAGGATGTCGGCGCCGGCATCGGCGAAGGCGTCGATATAGGGATCGACCGGGGCGATCATCAGGTGGACGTCCATCACGCCTTTCACGTGCGGGCGAAGCGCCTTCACCATGGGCGGGCCGAAGGTGAGGTTGGGGACGAAGTGCCCGTCCATCACGTCGACATGGATCCAGTCGGCGCCCTCGGCCTCGACCGCGCGGCATTCGGCGCCGAAATTCGCGAAATCGGCGGCGAGGATGGACGGGGCGATCTTGATGGGGCGCATGGCGGTCTCCGCTCGGAATGTCCCTGTTCTGCGCGCTTTTGGACCGGTTGTCACGGGGGGCGGCGATTGCCGCGTCCGGCGGCGGGACGCCCATCGTTTTGGCGCCTTTCGGCGGGGCGCGGCAGGGGGCCGCAGGTGCGCGCTCTGTCACATTTCCTTCATGGGACGATGATGTAGCATCTGGCGCATGTCGATTATTCAGATTCTCAGCCGGGAAGTCCTTGGGCCCGGCGAAGCGCTTCATTTCAGCAGGTCGGTTCTGCCGCGGTCGCGGGCGACGCGGCTGCATGGCCATGATTTCCATGAGGTCTTCTGGATCCAGCATGGCCGCGCGCGGCACCGGATCAACGACCGCGCGCAGGAGCTGGAGGAGGGCGATATCGTCTTCATCCGCCCGCGCGACGTTCATGCCCTGCAGGGGCGGGGCGAAGAGACGCATATGGTGAACGTGATCCTGTCCGACGAGGTGCTGGCGCCCTTGCGCGCCCGGCACGCGGAGCTGGCGGGGCGGTTCTTCTGGTCGGAGGCGGATCTGCCGGAGCGGCATCCGCGCGACATCCGCCAGCTGACGGAGCTGTCGCGGACGGCCCTGATGCTGGAGACGGGCGCGCGGGGGGTGTTGCAGGCGGAGGCGTTTCTGCTGCCGCTCTTTGCAGGACTGATGCCAGCCGCCGCGGCGCCGGAGGATGCGCCGGACTGGCTGCTGCGCGCCTGTGCCGCCGCGCGGGAGCCGCGGGTGTTCCGCGAAGGCGCTGCCGGGTTCGTGCGCGTCACCGGGCGGGCGCATGCCCATGTCAGCCGGACGGCGCGGCGGTTCCTGGGCCAGAGCCCGTCGGAATACGTGAACAGCGTGCGGATGGAGCATGCGGCACGGCGGCTGGTCGGGACGGAGGACAGCCTGGCCGAGATCGCGACCGATTGCGGGATCCCGAACCTGAGCCACTTTCACCGTCTTTTCCGGCAGCATCACGGGGCGACCCCGCATGCCTACCGCAAGCAGCGCCAGCACCGGCTGGTTGCCCCCCGTCCGGAACCCGAGGACGCTTGAAGCGGGCGCATTGGCGTGAGAGGATCGGGGCCTGCCGTTAAAGCCCCGGAAAGCGCCGCCCGTGACCAAGCCCGATACCGCCCTTCAGCACCGGCCGCAGGACCTGCCGCAGGCCGTCGAGATCCGCAATCCCGGCCTGCCGCTGGACCTGTCCTGGGTGCGCGCCGTGCAGGCCAATACCTCGGCCATCGAGCGGCGGGCGCAGACCCTGCCGGGGCGGCGGTCGGTCAAGAAAGAGTGGCAGGCGGCGTGGCTGTTGAAGGCGATCACCTGCATCGATCTGACGACGCTGTCGGGCGACGACACCGAGGCGCGGGTGCGGCGGCTCTGCGCCAAGGCGCGCCAGCCGGTGCGGGCGGATCTGCTGGCCGCGCTGGGGATGGAGGGGCTGACGGTGGGCGCGGTCTGCGTCTATCACGAGATGGTGGCTGCGGCGGTGGATGCTTTGCGCGGGACGGGCATTCCGGTGGCCGCCGTGTCGACCGGGTTTCCGGCGGGGCTGTCGCCGCTCCATCTGCGCATCGCCGAGATCGAGGAGAGCGTGAAGGCCGGAGCCGAGGAGATCGATATCGTGATTTCCCGCCGCCATGTGTTGGAAGGGCGGTGGCAGGCGCTTTATGACGAGATGCGGGCGTTCCGCGAGGCCTGCGGGCCGGCCCATGTGAAGGCGATCCTTGCGACGGGAGAGCTGGGGACGCTGCGCAACGTCGCGCGGGCCTCGTATGTCTGCATGATGGCCGGGGCGGATTTCATCAAGACCTCGACCGGCAAGGAAAGCGTCAACGCGACCCTGCCGGTGACGCTGACGATGATCCGCGCGATCCGGGATTTTCATGAGCGGACGGGGCACCGCGTGGGCTACAAGCCCGCCGGGGGGATTTCGAAGGCGAAGGACGCGCTGGTCTACCTTGCGATGATGAAGGACGAGCTGGGAGATCGCTGGCTGCAGCCGGATCTGTTCCGGTTCGGGGCGTCGTCGCTGCTGGGAGATATCGAGCGGCAGCTGGAACACCACCTGACAGGCGCCTATTCGGCGTCGTGGCGGCATGCGATCGGGTGATGGCGCCGGTGGAGAGGTCGGATTTAAGTATTTGGGGCCAGATGAAGCGGGGAGCCGTGCGATGACGGTAAAGGAGATCTTCGAGACGATGGAATACGGTCCTGCGCCTGAAAGTGCTGCCGAGGCATTGGCTTGGATCGAGAAGCAGGGGGGTCGCTTCGGGCATTTCATCGGGGGCGGGTTCACCGAGCCGGGAAAGACGTTTGAGACGAAGAATCCGGCGACGGGAGCGGTGCTGGCGGAGGTGACCCAGGGCAGCGCGGCGGACGTTGCGGCGGCAGTGAAGGCGGCGCGGAAGGCGCAGGCGGACTGGTGGAAGTTGGGCGGCCATGGGCGGGCGCGGACGCTTTATGCTCTGGCGCGGCTCTTGCAGAAGCACAGCCGGCTGTTCGCCGTTCTGGAGACGCTGGATAACGGCAAGCCGATCCGGGAGAGCCGGGATATCGATGTGCCGCTGGCGCAGCGGCATTTCTACTATCACGCCGGAATGGCGCAGCTGATGGAGGATGAACTGCCGGGGCGCGTGCCGTTGGGCGTGTGCGGGCAGATCGTGCCGTGGAACTTCCCGCTGCTGATGCTGGCGTGGAAGGTGGCTCCGGCGCTGGCGATGGGCAATACGGTGGTCCTGAAGCCTGCGGAATACACGCCGCTGACAGCGCTCTTGTTCGCCGAGATCTGCGTGGAGGCGGGGATCCCGGCGGGCGTCGTCAACATCGTGACCGGCGATGGCGCGACGGGGGAGGCGCTGGTGGGTGCGGAGGTCGACAAGATCGCCTTCACCGGGTCGACCGCCGTGGGCCGCCGGATCCGCGAGGCGACGGCGGCGCGGGGCATTCCGCTGACGCTCGAGCTGGGGGGGAAGTCGCCCTACATCGTGTTCGACGATGCCGATCTTGATTCAGCCGTTGAAGGGCTGATCGATGCGATCTGGTTCAATCAGGGCGAGGTCTGCTGTGCGGGGTCTCGGCTGCTGGTGCAGGAGAGCGTGGCCGAGCGGTTTCACACCAAGCTGAAGGCGCGGATGGACAAGATGCGGGTCGGCGACCCGCTGGATAAGGCGATCGATATCGGCGCGGTGATCGACCCGGTGCAGCTGCAGGCGATCACCCGGCTGGTCGATGCGAACACGGCAGGTGAGGTGCACCGCGCGGCGGTGACGCTGCCCGCGGAAGGGGCGTTCTATCCGCCGACTTTGATCACCGGCCTGGCCCCGGCGGATACGCTGATGCAGGAGGAGATCTTCGGGCCGGTGCTGGTGTCGACCACCTTCCGGACCCCGGCAGAAGCGGTGCAGATCGCGAACAACACGCGCTACGGATTGGCGGCGACGGTGTGGACGGAGAATGTGAACCTGGCGCTCGACGTGGCGCCGAAGCTGGCGGCGGGGGTTGTCTGGATCAACGCGACGAACCTGTTCGACGCGGCCGCCGGGTTCGGCGGCGTGCGCGAAAGCGGGTTCGGCCGGGAAGGCGGTTGGGAGGGGCTGCGCGCCTATACCAAGGCCGCCGGAAAGCCGAAGGCGCTGAAGCGGGTTCTGCCGCACGAGGGGAACGGCGCGGCGGGCGAGGCGGGGCTCGACCGGACGGTGAAGTTGTATATCGGTGGGAAACAGGCGCGGCCCGATGGGGGCTATTCGACGCCGGTCTACGGGCCGAAGGGCGCGCTGCTGGGGCAGGTGTCGGTGGCGAACCGGAAGGACGTGCGCAACGCGGTGGAGGCGGCGCAGGCGGCCAACGGATGGGGGGCTGCTACGGCGCATCTGCGGGCGCAGATCCTGTACTACATCGCCGAGAACATGGCGGCGCGGGAAGGAGAGCTGGCCAAGGCGCTGGATGCGATGACCGGCGCCAAGGACGGCGCGGCGGAGGTCGCGGCAAGCATCGATCGGCTGTTCACCTATGCCGCCTGGACGGACAAGGTCGAAGGCCGCGCCAAACCGGTGCCGTTGCGCGGCACGGCGTTGGCCATGCGGGAACCGGTCGGCGTGATCGGCGTGCTGGCGGCGGACGAGGCGCCTTTGCTGGCCCTCGTGACGGCGATGGCGGCGGGCATGGCGATGGGCAACCGGATGATCCTCGTCGCCTCGGAAGCCTATCCGATGGTGGTGCGCGAGCTGATCCAGATCCTCGAGACGTCGGACGTGCCCGCGGGCGTCGTGAACCTGCTGACCGGCAGCCATTCAGAGCTGGCCAAGACGCTGTCGGAGCATCTGGATGTGGATGCGGTCTGGACGTTTTCGTCGAGCGACCTGTCGGGCGCGGTGGAACGGGGGGCGGTCGGCAACCTGAAGCGGACCTGGATGAATAATGGCGCGGCAATGGACTGGACCGCGAATACATCCGAGGCGTTTCTGGAGGCGGCGACGGAGATCAAGACGGTCTGGATTCCCTACGGCGAGTGAATGCGGGCGCGTCTTGCGCGCATTTGCCGGGCCTCGGTGACGGTCTAGACGTGATAGGTGAGCCTCGCGTTCTCCTACGCGCATGCGTTAACCCTAACGCCGATTAACGTTAACGCTCTGGGTTAGGAAGGCAGGGTGACGAAGGACTTGGTTTCTGGCGTGAATATCTGCCTTTAGGTCAATTAAGGTTTTCCTGACCTTTCCGGTTTCCGGCCTTGGCTGGGCCGGTTCATGCTGAAGAGATTTCTGCAGGAGCAGATGCGTTTTTTCGGGCACGGGCGGTCCCCGTGAATATGCCGCGCAACGTCATCGGCCAAGGAAAACAGTGCGGCTGCCTGTTTTGCTTCAGCCATGATGTTGCATCCGGGGCATGGAAATTGAATGGTGTTCATATTCAGGCTGGGGCAGCGACGGAATTGCTGCTTGGGTCCGACCGTCCTCGCATTGGAAGGACGTCTTGGAACGTGACCTATGAAACATCTTATCATTCCTGCCTTGCTGGTTTGCTTTGCCGCCACCCCGGCGCTGGCGAACGAATACGTCAACTCCGACTACGTCTACGGATACTCCGCGACGATCGAGGTCGGCGACGACTACGAGGCTTCAGGGTTTGGTATCGCCGGACGCTTCAGCGTCAGTCCCGACGGCAAGATCGTGGGCGACTGGCGGCAGTATTCGGATGAGATCTTCGGCTTCGACGTCGACGTGAATATCGGACAGTTGGGTTACCGTCACACTTTGGCACAGGACCCGGGGTATGCCTTTTCGGTCGCTGCCGGTGTCATCGGTGGTAATGTCGAGACCGATTTCGACGACGTTCTGGAGAGCTTCGGTGTAGAACTCGAGGACTCGACCTATTTCGTCGCTGCCGACATAGAGTTCGGGATCGGGTCGGCCGGTGTTCTGGACGGCGAGATCCAGTTTACCGGGATCGAGGGCAGCGAATGGTCTTCGAAACTGGGATATACCCAGTATCTTGCGCCGAATTTCGGGATCCGGGCTGCGGGCCGTTTCGGCGAGGATCTCAATCAGTACGAGCTGGGGGCGGTCTTCCGCTTCTGAGCGTATCGGGGGCGGCTTTCGGGCCGTCCCCACCCGTGATCAGGACCGCGGCTTGCTGCGCCAGGTGTCGACCCAGCGTGAGAACCGGCCGGTCTTGTCGTCGTACCATGCATCGGCCCGGTCGACGCGGGGAGAGATGTAGCGGCGCTTGAAGCGCAGCCAGCGGGCGGTGACGAACCAGATGAACGAGATCACGAGGATCCAGCAGATGATCGCGATCCAGGGGATGATCCGGACGTCAGGGCCATCGACGGCGCGGATCGTGACCGCGTTGGGATAGATCGAGAGATATGGGATCCGGACGCCGTAATGGCGTATCGCAGCCCATCTTTGGTCATCTATATCGCGAGTTCTGAGGGCGCTTGCTTGAGTTTGTAGGTTGGCGGTATCGAACTTGAAATAGGGCGGCCAGCCCCACCCTGTGTCTTCGTTGCGATACACCATTGGGCGTCCATTAGGCAGTTCCGTTTGGATGAAGAAGACGTCGCGGGTATCGTTTACGGCCTGCCCCGCATCGGGCTGGGACCAGAAGAGCGTGTTCTCTCCGCCCAGATCCACCCGGCGGACTTCGGTTTCGACCACGCGGACGACATCGGTCTGCGGCAGCGTATAGTAGAGGAAGCCTGCGAGGATCGTCGCCAGCGACCCCCAGAAGAGCCATTTCAGATAGAATGCCATTGCCGCCTCACATGTGGTTCACAGTGTAGATGATCGTGCCGATCACTGCCAGCGGCACGACATAGACCAGAAGGATCAGCCGCTTTCTGAGCGAGCCGTCATAATCGACCATCCCGCGCTTGACGAACTCGTCCTTTTCGGCGGGAGAGATCGACGGGTCGCTAAGGCGTTCCAGTTCGAATTCCCGTTCGAGTTTCTCGCGCCGGGCCATGCGCGAATAGATCGAAACGCAGAAATAGACGACGGTCAGGACCGCCAGAAGCATGACCAGAAGCCGGACGAACGCCATTTAGTTCCTCCTTACCGCGCCCCAGGGGCCGACCCGTTCGATCAGACGCTCGGTGTCGCGGTCGCGGGCCGTGTCCCTGCGGTCGGGTGCGTTGTGGCCGAACAGCGCCTCGCGCGTGGCGGCCTTGTCTTCCATGTAGTCGCGTTCGAGGAAGCGCGCCACATAGTCTTTCTTGGGATCGGACCAGTCGCGGTAGGCGGCATAGAACGCCTCTTTATGACAGATGAAGAGCTGGCGGATGTCGAGCGGGCAGAGCTCGGCCAGCAGCATGTTGACGAGGTCTGCATCCGTGTGGGGCGCGGCGCGCAGGCCGTAGAAATAGGCCGGATGCTCGCTGGTGATCGTGGGCCAGGGCCCGCCGCCCTCGGCCCAGCGGAGAAGCGCGGCGAGGCCATGGAACGTCTCTGGCAGGATATCGTGGTAGCGCCGGGCGAGCGCGCGCATCTCGCCGCGGGTGCCGCGGCCGATGCTATCGCCCATGGCGCCGGCCACGTCGACGATGATGAAGTCGAGCTTCTGGCGCAGGATCCGGGCCGCGTCGATGCCACGCGCCTCGATGATCGGTTCGGTCAGGCTGTTTTCCTGCAGGAACTGGGCGATGCCGGTGCGTTCCGAGAGGTCGAGGACGCGTTTCACCGGCAGCTCGCCCAGGTCTTCGGTATCCCCCGCAGTGATGACGGCGGGCTTTTCCATGTCGCGGAAGACGTAGAGGCCGCCGAAATGGTCGGTCCAGAAGTTCCCCTGTTCGAACTCGCCTTCGTTCAGCGTGATCGGATTGCGGCTGACATCGCCGGTTTCCTTGGCGATCGAGATCATCTCGGCGATCAGGACGTCATCGAACCAGGCGTCTTCCTCGGTCTTGAAGTGGATGATCTTTTCGCGCAGCTCGGCCGCCTGCCGGACGGCGCCGCCGGTCGTGTCGGCCTCGACCCGGATCTTGCGGATATCGAAGAGGCGGGCGGCGGTGGGCACGCTGTAGACGGAATTCACGAGCTCGCCCGCCACCGCGTCGCGGGCGGTCAGCGCGAAGAGCTGCGCCTCATTTTCCTCGATGAACTGGCGGAGGATGCCGCGGGAGGTGGAGAACTTCATGTTCAGAAGCGGCGCGGCCTTCTGCTCGGTCGTGAGCAGGATGAACTGCCGGTTCACGCCCGCGTGGTTGAGGTAGAGGTCATCGCCCAGCTCGTCGGCGATTTCGGGCGAGTAGCCGGAGATGTCGATGTGGAACTCGGTGAGGGCGGTCTGCTGGCCCGTCAGATGGTCCAACGCGCGGTTGTAGCGGTCGACCCAGACGGGGGACGAGACCTCCACGAGGTTCCCGAACATCAATCCCCGTTCAATTAGTCGCCGCATCGTCCCTCCTACTCCTAAAAATGGCTATTTTTGCCTGATTTTCAAGGCGTTGCCTTACCATTCCACCTCTTTCCAGCGCTTGGGGAAGCTGGCGATGGTGAGCACCATGACGGGCGCCCAGAGGATGGAGGACATCGCGCCCAGGCGCAGGAAGTACCAGACCGCGCCGCCGTCGCCCGCCAGTTCCGGCGGCATGCCGCGGGCGAGATAGAGGGCGAGCATGGTGAGCGCAGAGGCGATGAGCAGCAGGAGCGTGGAGAGGAGGCCCAGGCGGATCAGGGGGCCCACGCCTTCGGGGAAGACGGGGAAGAGAAGCCGCGGGATGACCCAGCCGAGGGCGCCCAGGAGGAGCGCGGGGAAGATCAGCCCGTCGGTGATCATCCCTGCTTCTCCGCCAGATACCGGCGCTTGGCTTCCTCCATCCGGCCCATCTCGCGCACGGCGTTTTCGATGGCGACCTCGTCGGATTTGTCGGCATAGCGGAATTCGCTGTCGGCGTAGCGGTTGATCTCCTGGATCACCATGTCGGTGGTGATCGGCACGCGCAGTTCCTCGATCATCGCCTTCTTGGTGTCGTAAGGCTTGAAGAGGAAGAGGTCGGGGTCCTCCATCCATTCATCCGGCAGCTCGAAATCCATCGCACGGACCTTCACCGCGTCGGTGATGTTCTTGATCGCGCGGCCGGTGAAGCGTTCGTCGGCCTCCTGGATCGCCTTGAGGTAGGTGCCGAGCTTGGCGATCGTGTCGAGCTCGCCGATCTGGCTGTGGACCTGGTCGAAGACGCGGATCAGCCCCTCTTCATGGGGTTTCGAGTGGCTGGCAAAGCTGGCCGAGACAGCCTTCTTGATCTCCTGCGCCTCGAAGATCTCGTGATCGCCGACGGGAATGTCGTGGTTGCGGCCCATCAGCAGGTAGAGGATGTCGATATAGTCCTCGCGCGTCCGCGGCCCGTCGACGAGGAAGCGGGCGCCGGCCCGCTGGCGCAGGGCGTCATCGACGTTTTCGGGGTAGTTCGAGAACATGCCGAAGGTGCAGTTGCCGCGCACGACGGTGTTGGCGCCCGCGAAGCTTTCCATCAGCACGGCGGTGATTTCGAGCTGGCCTGCGGACGACTGGCGGTCGCCGCGCTTGC
Organism: Aestuariibius violaceus; assembly: GCF_040779325.2. NCBI lineage: Bacteria > Pseudomonadati > Pseudomonadota > Alphaproteobacteria > Rhodobacterales > Paracoccaceae > Aestuariibius > Aestuariibius violaceus. Next base: position 236,606 of record NZ_JBFONT020000001.1, on the reverse strand, counting down.
CCGCCAGCTGGTCGATATCGTCGATCGTGCCGAAGCCGATCACGCCGGGATCGATGACATTGTTGATGAAGGCCTTGGCATTCTGGCCCGACTTGCCTTGGTAGCTGTCGATATTGTCGGTCGAGAGGTTCTGGTAGCGGAAGGCATAGCCCGCCGTTTCGCAATAGCCCGAGATCAGCCCCGCCATCATCTGGATCAGGGTGGTCTTGCCGGTGCCCGGCGCGCCGTCGCCCATGAAGGTGAAGATGAAGCCGCCCAGCTCGGCAAAGGGGTTGAGCCGCCGGTCGAAGTCGTAGGCCATCAGCATCTTCGACAGCCGCAGCGCCTGGTACTTGGCGATGTGATTGCCCACGACCTCGTTCGGTTGCTTGAACGTCATGGTGAGCGTCGTGCCCTTGCGGGCGCGGGCCGGCGCGAAGCCGTCGATGACGAAATCGTCCGCTTCGACCCGCCAGGAGGCGCCGGTGAACGCGTCCAGCCGCGCGACCCCGCTGGACCGGGCGGCGACCTTTTCCATCAGCGCCTCGGCGAAGGCGAGAACGGTCGCGACCATCGTGCCGTCATCCTTGGCGAAGCGGGCGAGGTCCTGGTCAAGCTCCCACAGGATGCCGTGGAGCGCGAGGGAGCCGTTTTCGAGCAGTAGCTCCTGCACCTCGCCGACCTCGACCGTTTCGCTGCCGACCTTGTCGGCCAGCAGGAAGGCAACGGCGGAGCCGAAGACATGGGCGGTGGCCAGGGCCTCGACCGCCAGAAGCTCGGTGAACTCGCGCTTGCGGTCGTTGGGGAGCGCGCTTTCGAGGTTCGCGCGCTTGAGGTCTGAGAGGCCGGAGCGATCCGCGACCTCTTCCCCCAGCGCGAGGGCGATGGCGAGCGCCCGGCGGAGGCCCTGAAGGACCGCGGCCTGAATGGGAGAGACCAGCGCATCCTCGGCTTCGGCGCTTTCGATCCGCTCGATCAGGTGGACGCCTTCGGGGCGGTGCGTCCTCTGGGTGACGAGGCCGGGGGTGGTGGAGCGAAACCGCCGCCGCGTCCCGATCCCCGAAGAGCGTTCCGGTGCCGGGGCCGCCGCCCCTCCGCTGGCGATCCGGGGCGAATGGTCGAACCCGTCCATCAGCGCGATCGCGGCGTCGTATTGCCCCGTCACCGCCTCTTCGCGCAGCTCCATCTGATTGCCGCTCTGGCTCATCGTTTCGCCTCTTCAAATGTCATTGACGTCAATCTCACCCTTGGCACCCCCGGCGACGAGAATGCGCCGTTATCGATAGCTCACCACCCTGCCGCCCGCGCCGACCACGAACTTCCGCACCGAGGAGAACCCCGGCGGCCGCGTCTCGGCCAGAGCCTGATAGACCCGCTGGGGCAGGATGATCGAACGTTCCAGCGTCGTCGCGCCCAGATCAACGACGCCCTGCTGCGCGAACAGGTCAAGCGCGAAGATCTCGCGGTCGACGCTGCCGAACCAGCCGGCTTTTTCCTGCTCGACGCGTTCGCTGACCAGGTTCTCTTCCGTCCAGACCAGCGCCCAATCCTCGCCCTCGGGGGCGCGGGCGGCGGCCATGACCTCCTTCAAGGGGCCGGTCTGGCTGGTGAAGGCGTGGGAATACATCGGGCCCACGTGGAACCGACGCAGCCGCTTGGGATGCAGGTCGTCGAAATCCCGGTCGAAGCCGCGGGCGATGGTGACAAGCTTGAGGTGAGCCAGCGCCTGGGCGATCAGATGGGCCTGCACGGCGGGCCAGCGCCTGTCGTCCTTGGGCAGCGCCGTGCGGCCGGAATCCTCGACATCCATCAGATAGATCGTGGGCAGGTTCACCTGGCTGTCATAGACCGCCCAATGGAGCAGGAACCGCCGCCGCTGGCCGGTATTGCCCTGCCAGAGGGCGACCGGGTCGTTGCGCGCCCAGAAGAGCTCTCCCGTCGCCATCTCTTCGTAGTAAAGCCGCTGGCCCATCGCGTATTGCAGGGATGTCGGGATCTGGAGGTCACCGAGGATGACCCGCAGCATCTCGTCCTTCAGCGCCTCGGTGCTGCGTCCCTGGGCCAGGTGGCGGTTGGCCTGCGCGGCGTCCGAGGCCATCTCCAGCAGCTCTGAAAAGATGGGAAAGCCGCTGCCGGACCGGTCGAAATCCAGCTGTCCGGCCTGGGCGTAGCGGCCCGCGAACATGTATTTCCAGCGCAGGGCCCGGAACGTCCAGGTGAGGCCCACAAGGTAACGGGCCAGCACGTCGACGTCCTGCCGGGCCAGATGACCTTCCGCCTCCATCAGGGCAGCGACCCGGGCGAGATGGCCGGTTATCGCCTCGAACTTGCGGAAATAGCGCCGCGTGATGCGGGTGTCGTGGAGCTGGGTCGCGGCCGCGTCGGTCCCGGTCATGACCGCAGACCCTGCGAGAACGGGATGCGCGCGGTCATCCTCATCTTGCCGGAAATACCTCGGGGGAGCCGCCCCGTGGGCGGCGGGGGCAGCGCCCCAGAAACCGTTTCAGATACGGGGCCGGATCCAAGGCCGAAGGCCCTGCAGGTCATGCCTGATAGAGGTTCTTGTCGTGCTTCTCGACGATCTTCTCAAACCGGCGGGCGAAGCGTTCGTCGGCCTTCGCCTTGGCCTCCAGGATCTCGCGGGCAAAGACCATGTGGCCCTCATGCGCCTCCATCATTTCGGCCATCCGTGTGTTGGTGGCGGATCCGATGGCGGCCATCGCCGTCTGCGCCTCCTGATCGGTCTTCACCCCGATCTCGTTGATGCGGTGGGCGACGTCCTGCTGTTGCGCGGTCTTGAGCGACTTGGTCAGCGCATCATAGAGCACGACCCGCTGCTTGGTGTCCGTCTGCAGCTTGTTGATCAGCACCATCTGGGTTGCTGCTTGGTTCTGCAGGCTGTCCGTCCAGGTCTTGCCCTTTTCGATATAGCGCTCAAGGGTTTGGGACTTGGCGAGCTTCACCTGCTCTTCCTGGACCAGTTCGTTGTAGCGGGTGTTGAGCTCGGCCAGTTCCGTCTCCAGCCGGGTGCGGGCGGCGGCGTCCTGTTCGACCGAGATCTTGTTTTCCAGCTCGATGATCCTGGGGTCCATCGCGGCAACTTCGGTGCGGACCGTTTCGAGCTCGGCAACCGTCGTCTCGCGCTCTTCCAGGGTGCCGGTCAGGTTCGTTTCGACCTTCTGCTTCTGTTCGTTCAGCACGTCGAGCTGGCCTTGCAGAAGCTGCACGATGACATCGGATTTCGAGATCAGGTCCTGCAGCTTGTCATCGACGCTGGCCGTCCGCATCCGCTCTTGCCGCATGGATTCCGCCTTGGCCTTGGCGAAGACGCCGACCACGCGTTCCCAGCCGGTTTTCGACCGCATCTCGTCGAATTCCTTGGAAAACTGGGAGGTGACGTCGTCGAGGCCCATGATCAGCTCGGCGATGTTGGCGTTCATCGCGTCGGTATGGGTATGGACGTCTTCGAGGGAAGCATTCTCGATATCGACCGAGATATCGGTGCCGTCGGCCATCTTCTGGCGCGCCATCTCGATCCGGCTGGTCAGCTCGGAAATCTTGCTTTGTGCCGCGGCAACCTGCTCCTGGCTCTCCCGGATCTGGGCGTCGAAATCGGCCATGTCGAAATCCCCTCGTTAATCTGTCCCTGCCCGTCATATGGGCCGTCCTTGCATCATTTTCATTGCAGAACGGGGGGATTGCGCAAGGGGTTGTGGCAAATTCGGCGCGGAAGGTGTTGTCAAGGTCCGGTTTTCCGGTGCCTTTTTGAGGGGAAGGAGAGCGCGATGCCCCGGACCGGACCCCGCAACCTGATCACCGATGTCGATGGGCTGCGTGTGGGTAACGTGTCCCACGAGCGGATTGCGACGGGGGTGACGGTTCTGATTGGCGACCGGCCGTTCGTGGCGGGGGTTCACGTGATGGGCGGGGCGCCGGGGACGCGCGAGACGGATCTGCTGGCGCCGGACCGGACGGTGCAGGAGGTGGATGCGCTGGTGCTGTCGGGCGGCTCTGCCTTCGGGCTGGATGCGGCCTCGGGCGTGGCGGATGCGCTGGCCGAGACGGGGCGGGGATTTGCGGTGGGGCCGCATCGCGTGCCGATCGTGCCGGGGGCGATTTTGTTTGATTTACAAGAGGATGGCCGGTGGGACGAGAACCCCTATAAGGCGTTGGGTCGGGCGGCATTGGATGGCGCCGGGGAGGAGTTTGCACTGGGCCGTGCAGGCGCCGGGACAGGGGCGACGACGGCGACGGCGCGGGGCGGGCTAGGCTCCGCCTCGGAGGTCTTGCCTGGCGGCGGGGTTGTCGGAGCGCTGGTGGCGGTCAACGCGCTGGGCTCGGCGCTGGTGGGTAGCGGGCCGCAGTATTGGGCGGCGCCTTGGGAGATCGGAGATGAGTTCGGGGGCCATGGGGCTGCTTCGGACTATCCGTTGGAAATCAGGACGAAAATCGGGGCGCTCGGGGGCAGCACGACGATCGGGATCGTGGCGACCGACGCCGCCCTGACCCAGGCCGAGGCGACGCGGATGGCGGTCGCGGCCCATGACGGGCTGGCCCGGGCGATCGTGCCGGCACATACGCCGCTGGACGGCGACCTGATCTTCGCCGCCGCCACCGGAACCGGGCCGAGGCCGGACGGGCCAGTAGAGATGGCCCTGTTGTGCCACGCCGCGGCAACGTGCGTTGCGCGGGCGGTGGCGCGCGGGGTCTTCGAGGCGAATCGGGGGTAAACACCCTTGTTTTTATGGAAAAGGCCATGTCGGCGTTCGGTCGGCACTCTGTCGGCTTTCTGTCGGACATCGAAAGGACGGGATCCCGCGGTAACGGACCGTTCTGCTGCACTGCAGCGCAACGGGAGAAACGGTTTCGGGATCCGCGGTCGGATTGTATGCTGCCGCCCAGACCGCCTGTTTTCTGCATTTGGAGAGATGATTTTCATGAAAGTCCTGGTCGCGCTGGCATCGGCCGCAATCGTCATCGGAGGCGGCAGCATGGCCGAGACGCGCGCAGGTGATGCCTTTCGGGAATGTACCCTGACTTCGGACGTGGACGGGTCTGTGATCGAACTGGCGCGCCCCGCGAGCGAGCTTGCGGCTATCGGTGTGGCGGCTCCGGATTCCGGCGGGACGGATGTCGAGTTGGTGGTTGATGACGGAATGCGTGTGTCGGTGAAGAAGTCGGGCAGAATTTTCAGGATTACGGCCACGACGGCCGACTGGGTGATGTTCAACGGTATCCGAGTTGGTCTGAGCCGGGAGGACACCCTTTCAATCATCCCACTGGAGTATGATCCGGAGGCCCGGGAGGGGAAAACGCTTGCCTTCGCGAACCCGTCCTTCAGGGGCAACCTGTTGGACATGTGCATGAACGAGATCACGTTTGACAGCGCGGACCGGGTCGAGGTGATCGAGATCACCTGGACGCCGATGAGTATCTCACCGGCCCGGCCGCCCCGGGTTCCGTTGCCGATGCTGGATCAGGATTGAGAGGGGGAGGTGGGCAGATTGCCCAGCCAAGCCGGCTACGCGTGCTGAGATGGAAGGTTGCCGGCCTGCGCGTTGACATGGCCGATGGCGGCAGCTGCGATGTCCTGCAGGACCTCTTTCGGTTGTCCGGCGCGGGCGAGCGTCAAGATGGAAACCGCGGCGCCGAAGAGGGCGTTGGTGGCTTCCTCGGATGAAACCCCATCCTCTTCCAACCGGTCACGGAAGAACGCTTTCATGGTATCCAGCCTGTCGCGAATGCCCGCCTTTATCTCCACCGAATGGACCTCGAGCTCTCCCGCGGTATTGATGATGAGACACCCCTTCCGGGCCGGATCATCAATCGCCGAAGTGACGAGCCGGTCGAGGTATTGAGAGGCGCCCCGCAAGCCGGGCAGATCCACCTGCATATGCGTTCGAAAACGTTCTCCGTAGCGGTCGAAGGCGCGTTCGAACAGGTCCCTCTTGTTGCCGAACGCCGCATGGAGGCTACCGGGGCGCACCCCTGTCGCTTTCGCGAGGTCCTGGATCGAGACCGCGTCGTAGCCCCTGGCCCAGAACAGATCTGTCACGGTTGAGAGGACTGTGTCGGTGTCGAAGGTTCTTGGTCTGGCCATGCTCTGAAATATTTTTGGACAGTCGACCAAATATGCCTTATCTGTTTTTTGGTCAATCATCCAAAAATGAGGTATCCAATGAAGGACGTAGCGGGAGTCATTCTAGGGGCGTCGTTCCTTTTCCCTGTCCCAGCGGTTGCGGAGACCGGGGCTGAGATCATCGAGAGAGAAGCGTCGTTCTATGAAGCGTTCATTGACGCGGATGCCGAGATGATGGCGGACATCTTTGCGGACGGGTTTCTCTATCAGCACGGCTCTGGCCAGGATTTCGATGAAGCGTCCTTCCTGGGCCTGATTTCAAGCGGAGCGGCTGTCGTCACCCGTGCCGATGCGCCCGATCTGCGGATCGTGGATTTCGGCGACACGGTCGTGACGTCCGGGGCCAGCCGGGTGGAAGGCCGGATCGGGGCGGATCCGTTCGGAGGTCAGTTGCGGTTCGTCAATGTATGGCATCTGGAAGATGGCGCATGGCGGCTGCATCACCGTAACTCGCAGTTTGTCGAGTGATTGCTTTGCTGCTTCGCCCGTGAAGCCGACCGATGAGATGCGCAAGCCGCTTGGCTCCAATCCTGAGCGTTTTGTCTTCGGCTCTGCCGGCCCGGATCGAGCGGTACCGCCGCTGCCCGAGCAAGCGCCTGACCGGTGAGGAGGATCAGCAAAGGGTTCAGTGGACTTTTTGCCCGACGAACGCGGTCTGGCGCTTTGGGGACAGAGCGCTGCCCGTTCATTTTGTGGGACGAGTTTGGCTGCCATCAAGTGCGTCGTTCCGCCGTCGCTGCGCCAGCCCCCGGTCAGGCGCTCGCCCGGCGCCAGGGCGTCAAACGAACCGAGCCCCTTGATCTGAGGTTGCGCGTCTGGGCCTAGGTCCCGGCGCGAAGCCGGATTGCTTGACATGCCATGGGGCGGAAGCGGGTTGCGAAGGGAAGAGGGGGGCGGATTGCCCACCTCAGGCTGGTTTTCAGAACCTAGCGGAGGAGAGATGCCTCATGCCGTTTCAGCGAGGGTCGAGCCGACGCGCCGAAGCTGTCGACGGAGACAGCAAGCTCTGGGAAGATTGTGAACAATTCTTCGCGCTGCGCCTCTTCGACCGCGGTGAGACCCGTTTCGCCGGGATGAAAGCTTTCGCAAGGGGCACCCTCGGCAAATATGATCTCATGTTGGTCGAAAAGGATATGGAAATACTCGATTTCGCCGCCTTCGCGCCTGAAGATCCTATCGGATCCGACAAGGTGCTTTGCCGGAACGAGGACTTCCTCCTCCGCAAAGTACAGTTCAGCTTGCCAGCCTGACAAAAGCACCCTGTGCTAGGGGGACAAGGTGAGCGCGCGTTCATTCCCAATCGCACCGGGGGAAAAGACGATCGGCGCCAGATTACCTTTTGCAGCGACGGTCTTGCGGCCGATCCAGCGAATTTCTTGCGGTCCGTTATCGAAGGTCTCGACCATGTCGCCGACGCCGAGAGCCTCAACAGCTTTTGGACCATCGGTAGTTCGGATGATCGTCCCCGCGCTGAAACAGAAGACAAGATCCGCATATGCTTCAGTCGCGATGGGATCGCCGATTGCTATCGTAAGCTCGTCACCGGGGTTCAATTCTATCGTCGACGCGAAGCCGGCCCACGTTGCTCCGGTACCGTCGTCAAGCGTGATATAGACGAGAGTACCGGTCTCGCCCGTAGTCTCATTGGTCACGGTTGACTCGGCGGCGTTGTAGATTGACTGACCGGCGGTTCCCACCAAGACACCATCGATAATCAGGTCTTGCTCCAAGACCTGATTCAGTCCTGGGTCCTGAACCTGCCCGCCTGTGTCACTGTCGTCGTCAAAAATTGGGATCATCATCGGACACCGACACGACATCGGGAGAGCCCGAAACTGTCGTCGTTGTTCCCGATCCAAATACGGCGAGAGCGCCGTCTATTCCTGGTGCTATTCCCAGATCTGCATTCGAATAGATAAAGAAGTCAGGCATATACGCCTCCTGAACTGGAGAGGACCAAGTGTCGTACCGAGCGTCGTCCGGGGGGCGTCCTTAATTCTGAAGTCGAGAGTGTCCTTTACGTCTGGGATGGTTTCGTTGTTCGAGAGCCCACACTCGAAGTTGCCGGTGCGTCATCTACCATAGGTAGATAATTCTATCTAATTAAAGTTGATGGTTGTGCGGGAAACTGCCTCTTATAAGGGCACCGACCGGCGATGCCGGGCCCGAAAGACCAAACGGGAGGCAGATCGTTCAGGCGATGGTCGCGCAGATGCCCGTCATCTCGAGGTAGTCTTCTATGCCGTGGCGGGAGCCCTCTTGGCGTGGTGGAGTTGCTCGACACGCCCCGTCGTGTGTCGCGAGGTGCATCAAGCAGGTTTCGGATGGAGCGGCGGCAGGTTTCCTGCCTCCTGTTGGTTTTGGGGTCAGACAAGGAGAGATGCCTCATACCGTTTCAGTGAGGGGCGGGCCGAGGGACCGAAGCTGTCGACGGAGGCCGCGAGCTCTGGGAAGATGCTGAACAATTCTTCGCGCTGCGCCTCTTCGACCGCGGAGAGACCCGTTTCGCCGGGATGGAAGCTTTCGGAGAGTGCGCCGTTTGAAAACACGATCTCATGCCTGTCGAAGAGGATGTGGAAGTATTCGACGGTTCCTCCTTCACGCCGATAGATCTGATCGGATCCCGCAAGATGCTTGGCAGGGACGAGGACTTCGGGTTCGCCGAAGAAAAGCTCTGCCCGCCATCCTGAAACGAGGACGCGGTGCTGGGGGGACAAGATCAGTTCGCGATCATTGCCGATAGCGCCCGGTAAAAAAACGATGGGTGCCAAGTTGCCTGTCGCCTGGACGGTCCTGTGACCAATCCACTGAATCTTCTGAAGGCCGTGGTCGAGGGTCTTTACCACCCCCCCGACCTGCAAATTCTCAACGGGCATTGGGCCGTTGGCTGCCTCGATCAGCGTGCCCTGACCGAAGCAGAGGACAAGATCGGTATATGGAACCGATGCAACAGGATCTCCGGTAGAGATCGTGATGTCATCCCCTGGATTCAGCAATATTGTAGAGGCGAAACCGACCCAGGTCTGGTTTCCGGCGCCATCATTCAAGGTAACATAGTAGAGGGTGCCTGTTTCGCCGGTTGTGTTGTTCGTAACCGTCGACGCAGCTTCGTTATATATTGGATCTCCCGCCGTACCGATCGTGACGCCATCGATGACCAGGTCTTGCTCCAGGGATTGATTGAGTCCCGGATCCTGAATTTGACCGAGGTCGCCCACGAGATCGTCAAAATTAGCATCGTCATCAGAGACCGAAGCGATGTCAGGTGATCCGGAAACGGTTGTTGCCGCACCGTTCAGAATGACGTCGGTAGCTCCGTTCAAACCCGGTGCTATTCCAAGATCTGCATTCGAATAGATAAAGAAGTCGGGCATATACGCCTCCGAACTGGAGAGAGCCGAGTAAGTCGTACTGAGCGTCTTCCGGGAGCGGGGCGTCGTGATTTCTGTGGTCTAGTGTATCCTGTTCAGTCTGAAGGTATTGGTCTTCCGGGCAGCCCACCACCAGAAGTTGCTATCCGCCGATAGCCAGACCGAGAGATTCATCTATTTAAAGTTGATGATCTTGCGGGAAGCCGCCGCTTACCGACACGCAAACCAGCAATGCCGGTGCCGAGCGGCTAAACTTGAGGCGGATTTCTCAGGCGACGCTGGTGCAGATATATTTCATCTCGAGGTAGTCCTCGATGCCGTGGCGGGAGCCTTCGCGGCCGAGGCCGGATTGCTTGACGCCGCCGAACGGGGCGACCTCGGTGGAGATAATGCCGGTGTTGACGCCGACGATGCCGTATTCGAGCGCCTCGGCCACCTTGGTCACGCGGGAGATGTCTTTGGCGTAGAAATACGAGGCGAGGCCGAAGATCGTGTCGTTGGCGAGCGCGATCACCTCGTCCTCGTCCTTGAAGCGGAAGAGGGGGGCGAAGGGGCCGAAGGTTTCCTCGGTCGAGACCTTCATGTCCTTCGTGGCGCCGGTGACGATGGTGGGCTGGAAGAACTGACCGCCGAGGGCGTGTTTTTCGCCGCCGGTCAGGACCGTGGCGCCTTTGGAGAGGGCATCGTCCAGATGCTCCTGCACCTTGTCGAGCGCGCCCGGTTCGATCAGGGGGCCGAGGTCGGTGCCGTCCTCCAGGCCGTCGCCGACCGTCATGTCTTCCACCGCGTTCTTCAGCTTCTCGGCGAAGGCATCATAGACGCCGTCCTGCACGTAGATGCGGTTGGCGCAGACGCAGGTTTGACCGTTGTTACGGAACTTGCAGGCGATGGCGCCTTCGACGGCGGCATCGAGGTCGGCGTCGTCGAAGACGATGAAGGGGGCGTTGCCGCCAAGCTCCATCGAGCATTTCATCACCTGGTCGGCGGCTTGCTTGAGCAGGATGCGCCCGACCTCGGTCGAGCCGGTGAAGGTGAGTTTGCGGACCTTGGGATTTTCGCAGAACTCTTTTCCGGCGTCGGAGGAGGAGGTCGAGGGGAGGACGGAAAAGACGCCTTCGGGCACGCCTGCCTCTTCGGCGAGGACGGCCATGGCCAGCGCGGACAGCGGCGTGAGCGAGGCGGGGCGGACGACGAAGCTGCAGCCGGCGGCGAGCGCGGGGGCGACCTTGCGGGCGATCATCGCGTTGGGGAAGTTCCAGGGCGTGATCGCGGCGGCAACCCCGATGGGCTGGCGGATCACGGTCAGGCGCTTGTCGGGCTGGTGGCCCGGGATGGTCTCGCCGTAGACGCGCTTGGCCTCTTCGCCGAACCATTCGACGAAGGCGGCGCCGTAGGCGACCTCGCCCCGGCTTTCGGTGAGAGGCTTGCCCTGTTCGGCGGTCATGAGGATGGCCAGATCCTCCTGATGTTCCATCATCAGGTCGTACCAGCGGCGCAGGATCTGGGCGCGGTCCTTGGCGGTTTTTGCGGCCCAGGCGGGCTGGGCGGCATGGGCGGCGTCGATCGCCTGTGCTATCTCTTCGCGGGAGAGGTCGGCGACGTTTGCGATGGTGTCGCCGCGGGCGGGGTTGGCGACGGCGAAGGTTTGACCAGAGGCCGCTTGTACCCATTTGCCGCCCAGGTAAGCGTCTTGCCGCAACAATGCGGGGTTCTTGAGCATTGAGCGGATGTCGGTGGTATCATCGAGCATGGGTGGCCTCTCTTCTTCGGGCGGCGTGCCCTTGATGGGAGGATAGTATGGAACTGGACGACGCCTATGCCAATGCCGCGCATATTCCGGGTGCGGAGGCCTATCCCGAAAAGTGGCGCACGGCGGCGGAGGGGTTTCGCGCACAGGCGCGGTGTGAGCTGGATCTGCCTTACGGGGAGCATCCGCGGGAAGTGTTCGATCTGTTCCATCCGGAGCGGTCGTCGCTGGGGCTGATCGTCTTTGTCCATGGCGGCTACTGGATGCGGTTTTCGAAGGACGACTTTTCTCATCTGGCGGCGGGGCCGGTGGCGCAGGGATGGAGCGTGGCGTTGCCGTCCTATCCGCTGGCGCCGGAGCGGCGTCTGCGGGAGATCGGGTTTTCGGTGCGCAAGGCGGTCGATCAGATTGCCCGGCGGATGGTGGGTCCGGTGGTGCTGACGGGACATTCGGCGGGCGGGCAGGCGGTACTGCGGCTGGGCTGCCGGAACACGCGGGTCGAGGTGCGGAACCGGATCGCGCGGATCGTCGCAATCTCGCCCGTGGCGGACCTGCGGCCGCTGATGCGGACGTCGATGAACGAGACGCTGAAGATCGACGACGAAGAGGCCAAGCGGGAAAGCCCGATGCTGCGGCGGAAGAAGCAGGGGATAGACGTCACCGTCTGGGTCGGCGCGAAGGAGCGCCCGGCCTTTCTGGACCAGGCGGAGGACATGGCCAAGGCCTGGGACGTGGAGCACGTCGTGGATCCGGGGCGGCACCATTTCGACGTGATCGAAGGGCTGGAGGATCCGGAGAGCGCCGTGGTTCGGGCGCTTGTGGGCGAGCGGATTGCGGTTGGGTGACGGCCCCTTGGTATTCTTGCGTGCAGTTACCAGACGTCCGCTGTTTCAATTCTGAAACAGCGCTTTCCCCTGTCGTGGCTACACCGGACGCCCGGCGCCTCCCATCTGAGCATCATCACGATGTAGCAGAGGAGAGACGACATGTTCCGGTTCCTTATCCCGATTGCCCTTGCGGCGACCCCGGCCCTGGCAAGCGACCAGTTGGCCCAATCCCTTGGTGTCGACCCCGGCGCCTATAGCGTGTCAGAACTGGCGACGTTGAAAGCCGCCATGGAAGAGCACGACCACCAGAAGGTCGATTTGATCCTCGGCGGTGGTGCCATCGTCTCGACCCAGGGTCGTGCAGGCGCAGGACAGGCGCAGCTGGCTGCGCAGCTTGGTGTCGCGCCGGGTGCCTATGACGTGGCTGACCTGATCGAGTTGCGGGTCGCGTATGAGGAAAACGACGATCAGCGGGTGCGGAAGATCCTGAGCGGCGGCAGCGTCGTCTCGACCCAGGATTCCGGAGTTGCGGGCCATGATCAGATGGCACGGCAGCTTGGTGTCGATCCGGCGGATTACACGAACGCCCAGATCGCCGCGATGTACATGGACGAGTTCAGCGACTGAGACGTCCCAAATCCCCCAATCTCAGGCGCTGATGGCGCGCGGGTCTCCTGCCCCCGCGCGCCTTTTTCATGTGCTGCCCGGCGTCAGGGTCGACGCATGGGCGACGAGAAGATCGATGAAGACGCGGACGGCGGGGATGCTGGCCCGGCGGGGCGGGAATGAGGCGAAGCCGCTGATTTCCGGCCCGGTGTAGTCCGGAAGGACCGTGACGAAGTCGCCGCTGGCGGTGCCGTGGCGTCCGAAGATCTCGGGCAGCAGCGCTAGACCCGCGCCGGAGCGCAGGATGCCAAGCGCGATGCCCGGATCGCTGACCCGGCAAACCTCGTGATCGGCCAGTTCGATCGTGCGGCCGCCCGGGCCGGTCAGGCGCCAGATTTCGGGCGAGCCGGGCACGCCGATCACGATCCGGGGGAGCGTTGCCACGACGGCCGGATCGGTCAGGTCGGCGGTGTCGGCGAGGCGTCTTGCGCCATAAAGCCGGAGAGGGGAGCGCAGGATACGACGGGCGATCAGGTAAGGCTCTTCCGGGCGGCCGAGGCGGATGACGACGTCGAGATCCTCGGCAAGGGGGTCGGGGCCGCTGGCGCCGGTTTCGACCGTGGTGCGCACCTCGGGGTAGCGAACGGCCATTTCAGCCAGGACGGGGCCGAGGATCTGCTGGGCCGAGAGCGCGCTGGCGGCGATGCGCAGGGTGCCGCGCGGGGTGCCGTTGGCGATGCGCACGATCTCTTCGGCATCGGTGCCGGCCTGAGCGACGATGCGGGCCGTCTCAAACAGGCCCATCCCGGCCTGGGTGGGGCGCAGCCCGGTACTAAGCCGGTCGAAGAGGGGGACGTTCGCCGCCTCCTCAAGCCGGGAAAGGGCGCGGGAGAGCGTGGCTTTGGAGACGCCGCAGCGGCGCGCGGCACCGGTGAGGCTGCCTTCTTCGCAGATGTAGAAGAACAGGCGCAGATCGTCGGTGCTGATCTGGTCGGCGAACAACATCGGTGCAGGTCCCCCAGGCGGCCGGTCATGCGGTGCGGCGCGATGCCGCGCGCACGGCCAGGTTGAACCTCATGTCGTTTTCGTGACGGCGTTAATCAAGTGCGCCGCCTCGATAAAATCGGGATTGATTGGAGGGGGCCGCCGCCGGTGATCCGGCGGCGGCCCGTTGGATGTCAGCGCCGTTTGGCGGTGAAGCATTCCGTCTGGACGGTGACGCAGACCTGCGTCGCCTCGGCCCGCGTCATCGGCCCGACCGAGACCGTGGTAAGGCTTTGGGTTGCCGTGAAGGCCGCGCGCTGGCGGGCAAGGGCCGGGTAGTTCGAGCGGAGCGTGGACCAGTGCCGTTCCGCCGCCTCGCGCGTGCTGAAGGCACCGAGGATCGCGTAGTGGTCCGTGGCGCCGGAGGCCGCGACCTGCGTGGGCTGGGCCTGGGTTGCGGGCGCTGCGGGCGTCGGCGTTTCGATGAACTGACCCAGCTTGCTGGAGTTTTCCGTCTCGAGCGCGGGGACGCGGACATCGGTGCTGAGCGACGGCTGCTGCAGGGCGGTGACCCGGCGGCGCAGCTGCTGGGTGACCCGGCGGGCATCCATCGCGTCGTTGACGATGCGCGGCGTGATCAGCACGATCAGCTCGGTCCGGGCATTGTCGCGCCGCGTGCGGCCGAAGAGCTTGCCCGCGACGGGAATGTCCTTGAGGCCGGGAACGCCGCTGTTGCCGCGGGTTTCGGTGTTGGAAAACAGCCCGCCAAGCACGATCGTCTCGCCGCTATTGACCGAGATCGAGCTGTCGACGATCCGCTGCGAGATCGTGGGCGTCAGCGTTTCCGCATCGGCTTCGCGCACGTTGCTGACCTCTTGGACGATGTCGAGCGTGACGGCGCCGGAGGAGTTGATGCGCGGGGTGACATCGAAGATGACGCCGGTATCGCGGAACTCGACGGTCGAGATGAAGACGTCCTCATCCGCGTTCACGTCGGTCGCCTGCTGGGTCGCGACGGGCACCTGATCGCCGACCAGGAGGCGGGCGCTTTCGTTGTTGAGGATCATCAGGTTGGGGGACGAGATCACGTTGATCTGCGTCTCATCGGCCAGCGCGTCGACGATGACGTCGGCGGGGCTGTCGAGGGTGACGAAGAAGCCGGGGGTCTCGGCTGAGATGCTGGCCGAGCCGCCCCGTGTCAGGCCGCCGCGGGCATCACCGTCGCTGAACAGGAACTGCACACCGTAGCGCAGGTCGTCGGTCAGCGTGACCTCGACGATGGTCGCTTCGACCAGCACCTGGCGCGGCGGCACGTCGAGGCGGTGGAGGATGCCGACGATGCGGTTGTATTCCTCGCGCGTCGCGTGGATCAGAAGCGTATTCGTCGCCTCGTTGGCCACGACCCGCGTTTCGTTCTGGGTGCCGAGGTTGCCTTGCGTCATCTCGCCCGTGTCGGAGGCGAGGATGACTTCGGCCTCGCCTTCGCCCTCAGCTGTCACCACGGAGATGCCGAGGACCTGCGACAGGGTCGGTGCCACGGTCGATGCGCGCGCGTACTTCATGTCGTAGGAATAGACCTGCGCGTCGTTCTGGCCCTCTTGCGTCAGGCGGCTGATCCAGACGGCCACGTTCTGCAGGGCGCGGGGCGTCTTGGCGACGGCGAGGATCGAGTTGTTCTCGGGGATGACCTCGAAGACGGCGATCGGTTCGAACTGCTCGTCGGTTTCGACGATCTGTTCCAGCCCGTTGACGATGGACTGGGCGGAGCGGCCGCGGATCGGGAAGATGCCGACCGATTTGTTGGCGAGCCAGTCGACATCGAAGCTGTCGATCGTCTCCTGCCAGGCGCGCTGGTCGCCGGAGGTGCCGGCGAGCACGATGATGTTGCGCTGGGCGTCGATGCCGACGATGCCGCTGCCCGCGAAGGGCTGGAGGATCGCGGCCATCTCCTGCGCGCCGATATTGCGCAGGGGCACGACGCGGAAGCTGTAGCCCGGCGGGATGTCGCGGCCTGTGGAGGCTCCGATAGCAAGGTCGGAGGTCAGGGGCACGATGGCAAAGACCTCTCCCCGTCGGATGAGGGCGGCGTTGTTCTGGCGGAGCGCCAGTTCGAAGACCTCGATCGCGGTGGCGCGGCTGATCGGTTCGGCCGAGCGGATGTTGACGGTGCCGCTGACGCGGGGGTCGATCACGAAGTTCTGGCGCAGGACCTCGCCCAGGATGGCGTTCGCGGCCTCTTCGATCGAGACGTCGACGAGGGTGAGCGACACGGTCTGGCCGCTGGATCCGACGGTGACGAAATCGTCCTGACGGACGAGCGGCTGGCGGCCGGGGAAGATCGTGCCGTCGCCGGCTTCGACCGACTGCGCGGGCAGGACGCGGCCTTGCCGCCGCTCGCCCGGGCCGAAGTCACCGGCATTGCCTTCTATGATGTCGCGTTGCCATGGAAACAGGGAAACACGCTGACTGGCGAGGTCGTCGTCGTTCAACGCCTCGCATCCGGCCATGGCCAAGACCACGCCGATCCATGGGATCGTCTTCTTCATTACTTCTGCCCTCTGCCACTCAATCGCGCCACCTCTTCGGGCGGTCGCGTTATCGTGACATTGCAATGCGTTACGGCGCAAAGCTAAACAAAATTAAGGAGCAGCAGGAAAGCGAAGCAGAGGTGTGACCCGAAAGCGACTTTCGGATTTGCGGGGGGAGCGGAGGTGAGGAGGCGCGTGATCGTGGCCGCCGCCAAGCCGCTGAGCGCGGCAAGGCCGAGGGCGAGAAGGCCCAGCATCGGGTCGAGCCAGGCACCGATCGCGGCGGCGAGCCAGACGTCGCCGAGGCCGAGCGCCTCGACCCCGCGGAGGGTGAGGAAGGTCTGGCGCAGGGCCAGGAGGGTGAGTGCCGGAGAGGCGATGCCGGCGAGGAGGGAGAGCCAGCTTTGGCCGTCGAGCGTGGCGAAGATGCCGAGGACAGCGAGAGCGATACTCCACCCCGGGGGAAGCCAGCGCCAGGCGAGGTCGCAGGCGGCGAGAAGCAGAGCGATAGCGATGGCCGCGGTCAGGAGCGGGGCGCCGCCGAAGGAAAACTGCAGCCAGATCGCGGCGGAGAGGCCGAGGGTCAGGCCCGCCTGAAGGCTCGTCGTCCAGCGGAGCGCGGGCCGGCCACCCGCCTTGCGCAGGGCGGCGCGCAGCGCGAGGCGCGCGGGGGTGGAGACAAAGATGTTGGCGATGGCGATCTGCGCGAGGATCGCGGCGGCAAGCGGCGTCATGGCAGGACGCGGGCTGACAGGATGTCGTAGTCCATCCGGCCACCGCGGAAGCCGAGGCCCTTGGCGGCCACCACCATTTCCATCCGCGCGCGGATGCCAGAGGTCAGGACGGCCTCTGCCGTCATCCGGAAGACCGGGCCGGTGCGCGGCGCGAGCCAGACGGCGGCGGCGCCGAGACGCGGCGGGGTGAGGCCTGCGGCGCGGCGGGCGAGGACGTCTTGGACGTCGCTTTCGCCGACGCCGGGGAGGGAGAGGAGGACATCTGCCGGGGCCGAGCCAGGATCGATCCGGGGGGTCATGTTGAGCGTCGTGAAGGTCTGGCGAATGCGCTCTCCCGACGCTGTCGAAAGGTTGAACTGGGTGACGAGCGCGTCGACCGAGCCGTAGACGCGGCCTGCCTCGCGCGTCTGGACGATGGCCTGGGCCATGTTGGCTGCGTCGAATGCGTCGGCGCCGGATCCGACGCGGCGGAGGGCGGGGGCGAGGAGTTCGGCGGGGGCCGCGTTGATGTCGAGCTTGCCGGATTCATCCTCGATCCGCAGGATTACCTCGCCTTCGGCGAAACGCATGATCTGGGGGGTGCCGTCGCGGGGGACGGCCTCGTCGTCGGTCACGGTGAGGGCGAGGCGGGCGAGACCGGCGTTGAGGCCGCTGCGGGCCAGTTCGGTGGCGCGCAGCATCTCGACATCCGCGCGGGCGGTGAGCGCGCCGCTGCGGGCGGTGGCGAGGTAGGCGCTGACCGCGATCAGGAGCGCGACGCCCATCCAGAGGACGGCGACGAGGACGAAGCCCTTGGCGTGGCGGCGGGCGGTCAGCGCAGGCGGCATTCCCTCTCCTCCAATCCGGCGCGGCCGAGGCGGGCGATGCAGGCGGGCGCACGCTCGGCCGGGATGCGCGCGGTGAGCAGGCGGTCGCCGCCGACATCGAGCGCGATGGCGAGAGGCAGGCCGGTGCCGGTCTGGGCCTCGCTGCGCCAGCGGGCGTCGCCGCCGAAATCGGCCGGGATGAGGTAGGAGAGGCGCGCCTCTCCCTGGCCGGACAGGAGGCGGGTGCTGCGTGCCTCTTCGGCCGGGAAGCGGATGTCGGAGGCGCCGCGGGCGCGGCGGGCCTCGAGCGTCCAACCGCCCCCGCCGTCGGCGCGGATCGTGAGGATGCCAAGGAAGCCGGGGGCGTCGTGGCGCGGCGGGACGAGGACGCGCAGCTCGCGCGCGTCGCCGCCGAAGTAGCCCGCGCTGCGCAGGCTGGTGCCGCCTGCGGCTGAGGCCCAGTCGCGGAAGACGCGGCGGGCGGCGATCCAGTCGTCGGCGGTGGAGATCTCGGCCGGTCTGGCGCGGTCGGTCATCTGGCGCAGGCCCCAGGTGGCGCCGGTCATGAGCGACAGGGTGACAGCCGAGATCGAGAGGGCGACGAGCGCCTCGATGAGGGAGAAGCCGCGGGCGGTGCGGCGGCGGCGGATCACAGCGGGCTCGCTGCGTAGCGGAGGGACCTGAGGGTGACGTCCGGGCCCTGGCCGGTGACCGAGACGGCCACGGTCAGGAGGTGGCCCGCCGGGATGCGGCCGAGATCCATGTCGCGCTGGACGCCGTCGGTGATCGTCAGCCGCCAGCGGCGGGGGCCAACCTGGCCTTCCTCGAAGAGGCCCGCGCGGAGGGGGATGTCGACGCCGGTACGGTCGAGGATCTGGCTGGCAAGGAGGACATTCGCCGCCTGATCCTCTGCCGCGCGTTCGAGGCGGGCGCCGGTGCCGACGGCGCTGTAGAAGCCCGCCACGGTGACGGTCGCGACGGCCATGGCGACGAGCGCCTCGACCAGGGTGAAACCCCTGGCGCGGCGGCGGGTCATCCCGCAACCTCGCTGCGGCCGGTGAGCCAGTTGAGGATCACGGTGCGGCGGTGGGGGCCTGCGACGAGGGTCAGCTCCAGCCCGTCGGATTCGCCGTTCGGCTGGAGGATCGTGCGCTGGGTTGCGTCGGGGCCGTCGACATTGCGGGAGAGGCGATGGGTCAGGGGACCGGCGGCAAGCTGGCGGTCGTCGGGCGTCCAGACGAGTTCGACCGGGCGGCCGGTTTCGGCGGCCATCAGGCGCGCCTGGGCGAGGAGGACGGAGATTGCTGCGACCTCGCGATCCAGCCGCGTGCGGTCGCCCGGGCCGGTCGCCACGAGGATCAGCGTGCCGATCATCGCGACGATCGCGGCGGCAGCCAGCACCTCGGTCAGGGCGGCCCCGCGGGAGAGGCGGGTGCGGCGCGGTGTCATCCGGTGATGTCGGCGGCCTGCCCGTCTCCGCCCGGCTGGCGGTCGGCGCCGAGGGAGCGGACGCGCACCTGGCCGTTGTCGAGCATGTAGATGTAAGGGCTGCCCCAGGGATCGACCGGCATCTTGCCGTCGCGCAGATAGGGGCCGTTCCAGCCGGGCGTGTCCCCGTCCCAGGTGATCAGCGCGTCGAGGCCGCGATCCTCGTCCGGCAGGCGGCCGGTATCGATCGTGTAGATGTCGATGGCACTGCGGAGCTGGGCGATCTGCGCCTCGGCCGCCTTGACCCGGCTGTTGCCGAGCTGGCGCATGGCGGCGGGGCCGACGAGGCCCACGAGCAGGCCGATGATGGCGACGGCGACCAGCATCTCGACCAGCGAGAAACCCTTGGCCGTTCTGCGGCGCCTAGAACGAAATCGCGTTGACCGCGGTGATGGCAGAAAAGAGGGCATAGAGGCTGACCCCGATGGTTGCGCCGACGATGACGATGAGCGCCGGCTGGAAGAGAAGCATGAAACGTTCGGTGGCGCGGCTGCGCGCCTCGCGCAGGTCGGCGGCGGCGCGGGCGACCATGTCGGGCAGGTCGCCGGCCTCTTCCCCGATGCGGATGGTCTCGATCGCGTCGCCATCAAGCAGGTTCGCGGTGTCGAGCGCCTGCCAGAGCGGGGTGCCTGACTGCACCTCTTCGCCGATTTTCTGCAGCGTGGGGTGCAGGGGGCTGTCGGCGGGCGTGGCCTCGACGAGGACGGCCAGCGCCGTGTCGAGCTGGACGCGCCGTTCGAGGAGGCTGCCGAGGAGGGTCAGCGCCTGGGCGCCCTGGTTGCGGGCGTTGAGGCGGCGGAGCGGCGGGATACGCTGGGCGGCGGCGGTGAGGATCGGCATCAGCCGCCCGCGGCGGGCGAGCCAGATCGCGGCGCCGGTGGTCGCGGCGGTGCCGAGGAGGAGCAGCGGCCAGATCCAGGAGACGAAGGCGGAGAGCGCGAAGACGGCGCGGCCGAGCGCCGGGACGAGGTCCATTCGGCCTTCGACGAGGGGGCGGAACTGAGGGATGATCGCGACGAGGATGACGGCGATGGAGGCGGCCGCGACGACGAGGAGGATTGCCGGGTAGATCATCTCGGTCACGATCTTGCGGCGCAGGGTGAGGCGCGTGTCGAGCATCCCGTGGACGGAGGCGAGCGCGCTGTCGAGCGCGCCGGTCGCCTCGGACGCGGTGAGGATCGCGCGGCAGGCCGGATCGGAAAGGCCACCGGGGCCGCCGAGTGCTTCGGCCGGGGAGGCGCCGTCGCGGAGTGATGCGCGGGCTGCGGCGGCGGCGGTTTTCATCGGGCCGGTGCGGCCTTCGGCGATGAGGCCCAGCGCGCGGTCGAGCGGGATGCGGCGTTGGGTCAGGCGGGCGAGGCGGCCTGCAAACTCGGTGGCTTTCGGCAGGGTGAGCGCGGCGTCCTGTACGGGAGCCGTGGCGCTGGCGCTGAGGCGGACGGGCTGGAGGCCCTGGGCCTTGAGGGCAAGTGCGGCCTCGCGCTTGTCGGCACCGCTGATCCGGCCGGACTTGCGCGCGCCGCTGGCATCACGGGCGACATAGTCGAAGGCCGTATCGGACATCAGTCGCCCTGCCCGCGCGGCTGGAAGGCGGCGAGGCCGAAGACGCGCGCGACCTCTTGGAAGGCGGTTTCACCTGCATAGACGAGGCCGAGCGCTTCGTCGGCCATCGACGGCGTGTCGGCATCGGTGAGGAGCGCGGTTTCGTCGAGCGCCTCGAAGACGGCCATCCGCCCGCTGAAGCCGGTGCCCGCGCAGGTCTCGCAGCCCTTGGCGCGGCGCAGCTCCCATTCCTCTTGCGGCAGGTCGGGGCGCAGGCGGGCGAGGGTTGCGACGAGGTCGGCCTCGGCCAGGCCCAGGGGCAGTTCTTCCGAACAGTCGGGACAGAGGCAGCGGACGAGGCGCTGGGCCGCGACCATGCGCAGGACGGATTTCAGGAGGAAGTCGGGCACGCCGAGGTCGAGCATCCGCTGCATCGCATCCTCGGCGCTGTTGGTGTGCAACGTGGAAAGGACGAGGTGGCCGGTCATCGCGGCGCGGACGGCCAGCTCTGCCGTTTCGGAATCGCGGATCTCGCCCACCATGAGGATGTCGGGGTTGTGGCGCAGGACGGTGCGCAGGACCGCGGCGAAGGTCATCCCGATCTCGGGCCGCACCTCGATCTGGACGAGGCCGGGGGCCGTGATCTCCACCGGGTTTTCGATGGTGACGATCTTGCGGTCGGCGCTGTTGATGCCCGAGAGCGCGGCGTGGAGCGTCGTCGTCTTGCCGCTGCCGGTGGGGCCGGTCATCAGGATCAGGCCGTTCGGCTGGGACAGCGCCGTTTCGAACACGTCATGGATGCGCGGTGGCATGTCGAGATCGGCGAGCGAGGCAAGTCCGGAGGCGGAATCGAGGATCCGCAGGACCAGCGTTTCGCCGTGGATTGATGGCAAGCTTGAGGCACGCATGTCGATCGGCCGCCCGCCGATGCGCTGGCGAATGCGGCCGTCCTGCGGCAGGCGGCGTTCGCTGATATCCATCCCGGCGAGGATCTTGATGCGCGAAAGCACGCCGCTTTCGATCGCGCGTGCAGGCGGTGGCACCTCGGCCAGCAAGCCATCGACGCGCAGGCGGACGCCGATGCCGGTGTCGCGGGATTCGATATGGATGTCGGTGGCGGAGCGTTCGACGGCGCGGGCGAAGAGCGCTTCGATATAGGTGACCGTGGGGGCGTTGTTGGCAAGCTCGGTCAGGGCCTGCGCGTCGAGGTCGCCCGTTTCGGTTGCGATGTCAGGGGCTTCGTCGCCCGCCGCATCGCGGGCGGCTTCTATATCGCGGTCGGTTGCGATCGAGAGCGCGGGGGCATCGCCGAAGGCCATGCGCAGGACGCGGAAGATCTCTTCGTCGGTGGGATCGGCGATGGCGAAGGCCGGGCGGTTGCCACGATTGCCCAGGGGCAGAATCGCCTTTCGCGACAAAAAATCGGCAGAAAGACGCTCAACCTTGGGAATCGGTCTGGGCATCTCTGACAGCTCAATCAGAGGTAGGCGCGCGATGTCGGAAGCGGCCGCAGCCCAGTCTTTCTGGGAGACGTGACCGAGCCGGTCGAGGACTTTACGGAGGGGTTGGCCTGTTTCGCGCTGGGCGACAATCGCGCGGTCACGCTGAAAGCTGTCTAGCAAACCCTCGGCTTCGAAGCGCGCAAGAACGATGGATTGATCAACATTCGTGATCAATCGAATCTCCGCTGACGAGGCGTCATCCCATTCGCGTTCTGGCTGTGTCATCGCTCCCGCCACTAGGAAACAATCTGTTGATTTGGGCCAGATTTGCCCAAATCTAGCGTAGGGCTCCGTCTTTTCGCCTAAATACGGCGGGATTGTGGCGGCTTTTGTCCGAAATGAACCTTAATTTAAGGCAATCCATTGACGCGTTCTGGGCGTCTACCTGCGCCCCTACCCCCGTTATTCCGGACTGCCGCGGAGTAGATGATTATGAAGACTGCACGACCGTATGTTACCCCCGTTATTCTTGTGGCCTGCGCGGGGCTCTTTGCCGTTGGAACCGTGGTGATCGCCGAGACCGGCGAGGCGGTGGAAAAAGCGAAACCTCCCTTCTCCATTCTGAGCGATATCCCCGCCGGTGAGAGCGACGGACTTCGCGAGACGAAAGTCGCCGCCGACGGGATGGCGGGCGATGCGGTTCCCGACCGGTTCAGCTTCGAGGTTGGCAGCGCGGGCACCTATGTGCTGTCGGTGCCGTCGGACCCGGTGGAGATCGTTATCAACGGACAATCGGTGCTCGACCCCGACCCGGCGGATGCGCCTGCGGAGGAGAGCGTTCAGGTCTTCATAAGCCTGCAGGAAGGCGCGCATCTGATCGAGTTCGAAGCCAAGGGCGCGGCTGCGCTGAGCCGCGCCTACCTTGACCAGGTGTCGATTGCGCGGCTGGGGCAGGACCCGGTTGCGATCCTTGAGACGGCCGAGCCGCTGGAGCCCGGCGAGATGCCGGTGACGCATGTAGCCGCCGCGATGTCGAGCACGGCCGGGCAGACAACACAGGTCGCCCTGGCCGAGCCGAACCTGCCGGAGCGGTTCGAGATCGGTGGGCGGAACCGGGCGGGCGCCCAGCCGGCAGCGGCCTCCGCCGACGGGGGCGCGCCCGGCGCGGCGCCGATGCCGACAGGCGGCACGCAGATGGCCAGCGCAGGCGGCACCTCAGAAACAGAGAGCAGTTCGGGCGGTGGCACGACCTCCGTGCCGGTGATCCCGGCCTCCCTTGGGTCGGGCAACTCCGGTGGTGGCAGTGGCGGTGGGTCCGGTGGATCGGGCGGCGGCTCGGGTGGCGGCACTGGCGGTGGCGGCACCGGCGGCGGATCGACCCCGCCGACAGCTGGGGGCGGCGGGACGCCTACGCCGACACCGACTCCCACGCCGACACCGACACCTCCCGCCACAGGTGGGCCGACCGTGGGTCTGGGCCCGCTGGCCCCGCCGACGGACGTGGAGCCGACGATGGCCGTGCAACTGCTGAGCGCGGGCGCGGATGCCACGACGATCTCGTCGACCGGTCAGACGCTGTTCGGCGCAGTGATGGACCCGGCGGCCTTCGACGTGGTTGATGTGACGGTCGCCCCATCCGGGCGCACCGACCGGGTCGAGGTCGGGCCGAATACCGGGCAGTTCGCGGTGCGGCTGTTCGAGGAAGACCTGTCGAGCGGCAACGTCACGATCACGCTGACCGGCGCCTCGACGGCGAGCGACGAGGTCGCGACGGCCGCGGTGACCTACAGCTTTGAGACGGCGTTGCCCGCAGACGGGGCCGCGCAGGCGCTGTCGCGGATGACCTTCGGGCCGACACCCGATCTGTATTCGCGCGTCCGGGCGCAGGGCTTTGCGGCCTATGTCGAGGAGCAGCTGAACCCCGACAGCATCGATGACGCTTTCTTTGAAAACAGCGGCCTGGACGATCTGGGCGATGATGAGACCACGTCGAGCGGGCGCTTCTTCGAGAACATCATGGACGAGAACCTGGCCTATGCCATGTTCTCGGAGAAGCAGCTGCAAGAGGTTGTCGGCGATTTTTGGTGGAACCATTTCCACGCGATCAACAAGGATTCGTCGATCGTCCATCAGGCGCTGACCGACCGGCGGTTCTTCCGGGAAAACGCCTTCGGGCGGTTCGAGGACCTGTTGCTCTACAGCGCGCGCAGCCCGCTGATGTCGCAATACCTCGACAATGATCAAAGCCGTGCAGGGAACCTGAACGAGAATTACGGGCGTGAGATCCTGGAGCTGCATACCGTCGGTGTCGACGGCGGCTATGGCGATGACGACGTGATCGCGGTCAGCCGCGTCTTTACCGGATGGCGCTATGACGAGGTCGGGCCGGAGAATCCCGATTCCAGCGTCCAGCGCCGGTATGAGTTCGAGTTCCAGCCGGATCGCCACGACAGCGAGGACAAGGTGATCCCGTTCCTCGCCACGACCATTGCGGGCCGGAGCGGTGATGCAGGCGTCGAGGAAGGCGAAGAGCTGATCGCGCTGCTGGCCGAGGATGCGCGGACCATCGACTTTGTCTGCGGCAAGCTGGTGCAGCGGCTGGTGGCCGACACGCCGCCGCAGCAATTCATCGATGCCTGTGCGGCGGCCTGGGTCGCCAATGACGGCAGCGCCGGTGAGATGGTACGCGCGATCCTGCTGCATCCGGATTTCACGACGCTGGCCAAGTCGAAGACCAAGACGCCGTTCGAATATGCCGTGTCTGTTGCGCGGGCCTTTGGGATGCAACCCGGCGACGGGATGACGGCGCGCGATTTCCTGAGCCGGTTCCGTGAAGCGTCGTGGAATGCCGGGTACAACTCGTTCCGCGCCCCGGCGCCGACGGGGCTGGCCGAGTATGGCACGGCCTGGACGACCTCGGCCGCGTTCCAGGCGCAGTACCGCAAGATCCTCGAGATCGCGGATCAGGCGGGGCGGCATAACTCCGAATTGCAGCAGCGAATCCTGGATGCCGGTCTGGAAACGACGGAAGAGGTCGCGGCCTACCTGTTCGCAGTGGCAACGGCGGACCGGTTCCGGCCCGACGAGTTCGAGGCGCTTCTGGCCGAGTTGCGCGGGCCGGACGGCATCTTCGAGCCCATGACGGAAGATGAAGGCCCCGCCTTCGACCGGGCCATCGCGACGATCGCGGTGATGCCCAGCTTCCACGTGCAGTGATTTAAGATCTGGGGAGTGGTGATATGCAGACCCGTAGAGATTTCCTGAGAACCGCCGCCCTGACCGCCGCAGCTTCGGCTGTGGGAACGGTCGGCGCACCGAAATTCGCCTTTGCCCAGGAGGCGGGGACCAAGACGCTGGTCAAGGTGTTCATGCGGGGCGGGGCGGACGGGTTGCACCTGTTCCCGCGGTTTGGCGACATGACCTATTTCAACGTGCGCCCGAACATCGCGATCGAGGCGCCAAGCAACGATCCGAACTCTGCGCTCGATCTGGGCCATCCGATCCGGGGCATGAACCCGAACATGGCTGCGATGATGGAGATCTGGGAGAGCGGCCGGATGATGGTCGCGCCGTCTGCCGCGCTTGAGGAAGGCAACCGGTCGCATTTCGATTGCCAGCGCTGGATCGGCACCGGGATGCGGAACAATCTGGTGGACGGGTACCTCAACCGCTACCTCCAGGCGGTGAACGCGACTGACCATCCGCTGCGGGGCGCGTCGCTGGGCAAGAGTTCCATCGCGACCGAGATGCGGGGCGAGATCGCGGTTCCGGCCGTGTCGAGCGCGGGCGGTTTCGACGTCCGGAGCGGGGATTTCTGCAGCGGCTCCGGCTGCGCCGAGAACCGCCTGACCGAGATGATGCGCGAAGTGTCGAGCCACGAGGTCGACCTGCCGGAAGCCGAGGCGCGGGTGCGCGAGCAGCAGATCGTGCTGGTCGATACGATCGCCGAGATCCAGGCGGCGGGGGCGGATTATACGCCGTCGGCCGGGGGCCTTGACTATTCGGGCAGCCCGCTGGGCCGTGGCCTGCGGCTGACGGCGCAGCTTTTGAAGGCGGGCGTGCCGCTGTCGGTCGCGTCGCTCGACTGGAATATCGGCTGGGACACGCATTCGAACCAGATTGCGGATGGCGCGGACCGCTTCGTCGACCAGAACAAGGGCTATCACCGGAACATGACCGCCGGGGCGACGGATTTCCTGACCTTCTGGCGGGATATCTCGGAGCTGCGCGACGACGTCGTCGTGCTGGTCGGCAGCGAATTCGGGCGGACCGTCTACGAGAACGGCAACGAAGGCACCGATCACGGCCATGGCGGTGCGTGGTTTGCCTTTGGCGGGCCGACCGTCGGCGGGATGGCGGCAGAGGATGTCGCATCGCTTGACGACAGCAATCTGGAGCGCGGGCGCTACATGCCGAACCTGATCGATTACCGCGACATTGTCTCGGAAATCATGATCCGGCATATGGGGCTGCCTGAGGCAATGATCGGGACGGTCCTGCCTGGGATCAACGTGACCAATCGCAATCTGTTCACTCGGGTGGCGTAGCGAAGGACGCAGTGGCGTATATGGGGTTTGGGACGAAGGTCCCTTTCGGAAAGATCGGTTTTGACCAGCTGAAGGTGCCGTCGACTGCCGCCCTGGAGGCGGGGTGGCGCTGGCTGCGCGGCGATCTGCGCGCGCCCGAGCCGGGCGACGTCGCGCTGACCGTTTCGGGCGGCGTGCCAGTGGTGCTGGGCGAGGACGGGCAGCCGATTGGTCTGGACGAGGCGAAGCCGCGGATCGAGCGGGCGCGCCATGTGGAGATCGTGCTGCCGTCCGAAGAGTGTCTTGAGATCGAGCTGACCCTGCCCGACGCGTCCCTGCGCGAGCTTGAGGATATGATTGCCGTCGAGCTATCGGTGCGCTCGCCATTCGAAGAGGCAGAGTCGCTGTGGCTGTGGCGGCTGGAAGAGCGCCCCGGAGAGGGCTGGCATCTGCGGGCCTGCGTGATCCTGCGCCAGACCATCGCGCCGCTCCTGACCATGGTGGAGGAGAGCGGCTATCGCATTTCGCGGGTCTCGCTGGGCCTTGGGGAGGACGCGCTGAGCGCGTTGCCTGACTGGGCGGCGCCGGCGGAAGAAGCCCCGCGCGGGGCGATCCCGGCGCGGCTGCGCGGGACGGTGATGATCTCGGCCGCGTTTCTGGCGGTGGCGCTGATCGCGCTGTCGGTGGTCCAGTTGCGGCATATGAGCCTGTCGACGGAGGCCGATGCGGCACGGTCGCAGATCGCAGCTTTGGCGGTGCAGGACAGTGCGCGTCGGACAGTTGGTCAGGCTGCCGCGGCGTCGCAAAGCCGGCTGAGCCTGCCCACGGTTCTGGCCGGGCGCATTCCGGCCGAGTCGTGGCTGGAGCGGCTGACCATCGATGGCGGGGAGGTCAGCCTGACGGGCTTTACGCCATCGGCTGCGGCATTGAGCGATCTGCTGGCGGCGACGCCGGGGCTGAGCGATCCGCGCTTTGCGGCGCCGGTGACGCGAGACAACAGCCAGGGGATCGAGCGGTTCCGGATCGATGCGACGCTGACGGGGGCGGGGCGATGAGCCAGATCGTCTTTGCCGACCGTGACAAGCCTGCCCGGATCGGCCGGGTGCTGGAATATGTGGCTTTCGGGATTGCGCTGGTCTTTGTCCTGCTCGCCTGGCGGGCGGTGGAGGCCCGCAGTTCCAGCCTGGCCGAGCTGCGCGCGGTGACCGAGCGGGCCGAGGCTGTCGAGGCGCGGGTGGCGACCTCTGACGGGGCCTTTGCGGCAGCGCTTTATGCCGCTGGGACCCCGCGCGAGGCGCAGACGCGCCTGCAGACAGACGCTCAGGCGCTGGCGGCGGCGCATGGGCTGGAGATCGAAGTGATCCGGGCGCGCGAGGTGACGCCGGACGGGCCGCTTCTGACGATCGGGATGGTCCTCGCTGGGGCAATCCCCGAGGACCGGTTGGAAGATTTTCTCTATGCTGTGGCCGATGCCGAGCCGCTGATCGCGGCGACCGAGATCGAGCTGCGGCGGGCGCGCACGCTGAGCCGGAGCGATCCGACCCGCCGGATCGCCATCCAGATGACGCTGGAGGCGTATCTTCAGCCATGACCTTCGCCGACGTAACCCGCCTTGTGACCGAACGGTTGAGCCGGGAAACCGTGCTGGGCGGCGTGGCGTGCCTTTGCGCGGTGATGCTGGTGTTGCCGAACGGGGCCGAGACCGGGTCTGGCCCCGCGCGCAGCCCCGCCGGATTGATACCGGACGCGCCCGGCGTCGCGCCGGGGGCGTTGACCCAGGCGCCGCTGTTCCATGTCAGCCGCCGCCCCCCGGCGCCGGTCGCCGAAGAGCCGATCGCGGTGCCCGATCCGCAGAACGTCGTCATCCAGCTGTCCGGCATCGTGGGCGATACGAATGACGGCTATATCGCGTTCTTCCGCGCCTCGAACCGGTCGGAGCTGCTGATGGCAGAGGTCGGCGACAGGATCGACCGGTGGACCGTGGAAGAGATCGAGCGAACCCGCGTCCTGCTGCGGGACGATGCGGGTGAGACGACGGCGATCGATCTGGAGAACGGCTGAGCCGCTTTCAGGGGCGCTGGTCCAGGGATGGGTGCAGCCAGCCCATGCAGCGGATGGCCGCGGTGACGGGATCGATGATCCGGAAATCCAGCGCCGACCTGACCGTCTGAACCACTTTCGTCATCCCGGCGCATCCGAGGATGATCGCGTCGATCCCATCCTGGCGAATGGCGTCTTCGGCTTCATTCAGGATCAGTTGGGCGGCGCTTTCCGGCCCACGCTCGAGATCGAGGACGGGAACGTTCGACGCGCGGACCCGGGCGAGGTGGTGGGAGAGACCACAGGCGGCGATGTTGCCCTCGATGATCGGAACCGCGACGGGGAGCGTCGTGACGACGCTGAACCGCCACTGGCGCAGGGCGCAGTAGTGATAGGCGGCCTGGCCGATGCCGATAACGGGGCAGGCGGCGCGCTGTGCGGCCTTGGCCAGCGCGGTGTCGTCGAAGCAGCCGATGATGATGCCGTCGGCCCCTGCGGCTGCGGCCTTGTCGACAAGGCGCAGGAGCGGGGGCGTTGCGGCCTCGCCGTCTTCGGCGCCCTGGATCGCGGGCGGGCCGCCGGTGGACGTCCACCCCTCGATAGCAAACGCGGGGGCGGCTGCCCTGCCTGTGTCCACCATCGCGTCGGTCATGGCCGCCGTGCTGTTGGGATTGATGATGATGACGGCCACGGGTCAGACCAGGCCTTGCCCCGCATCGGACCCGCGCCGCCTGCGCTGCCGCCCGGTCAGCCAGACGATGAGGAGGAAGACGCCGATCACGACGAAGGAAAAGGCGGTCGTCAGCGTGCCGAGGGCGAAGATCACGGGCGTGGTGACGTTGGTCGTCATCCCGAAGATCTCCAAGGGCAGGGTGTTGTAGCCGCCGGCGGTCAGAAGCGTCCGGGCGAATTCGTCGTAGCTGAGCGTGAAGCCGAAAAGCGCGACGCCGATCAGCGAGGGGGCGATGATCGGCAGGACGACATGGCGGATCGTCTGCCAGGGGGAGGCGCCGAGATCGCGGGCGGCCTCCTCGTAGCTGCGGTCGAACCGGTTGAAGACGGCGAACATGATCAGAAGGCCGAAGGGAAGCGTCCAGGTCAGCTGGGCGCCGAAGCCGGAGGTCGACCAGTGCACGTTGAGGCCGGATTGCGAGAAGATCAGGCCAACGCCCAGCGACACCAGGATCGAGGGGATCACGAGCGAGGTGATGATGAGGTAGAACAGCACGGTCGAGCCTGCGAAGCGCTTGCGGAAGGCGAGGCCGCCCATGACAGACACGACGACGGTCGTGACCATGACCATGAGGCCCAGCGCGAAGGACCGCCGGAACGAGCCCCAGATGTCGCCCACCGCCTGTTGTTCGAAGAGGTCGCGGAACCAGTGGAGCGACCAGCCGCGCATCGGGAAGGTCAGCCCGCCCTGCGGCCCCTGGAAGGACAGGATCGCGATGGTGATCGTGGGCCCGTAGAGGAAGATCAAGAACAGCGCGAAGAACGCGGCGAGGAGGTAGAAGGACCGGGGGCGCGGCTCCATCTCAGAGTTCCTTCCGGATGTCGACGAAGCGCAGGAAGATGCTGATCATCAGAAGGACGGTGACGAGCAGCACGACCGCGGTGGCAGAGGCGGAGGGGTATTGCAGCAGGCCGATATCGTTCGAGATCAGGCGGCCCACATTGGCCGACTGGCTGCCCGACATGAAGCGCACCGTGATGAAGTCGCCCATCACGAGGGTCACGACGAAGATTGTGCCGATCATGATCCCGGGCTTCGTCAGCGGGATGATGACATGCCAGAGCGTTTGCCAGCCGGTGGCGCCGGCATCAGCCGCCGCCTCAATCAGGGAGCGGTCGATCCGCATCATCGTGTTGAAGATCGGGACCACCATGAAGAGCGTGTAGAGGTGGACGAAGGCGAGGATCACGCTGAAATCGCTGAAGAGCAGCCATTCGAGCGGCGCGTCGATGACGCCCCAGGAGAGGAGCGCGGAATTGGCCAGCCCTTCGCGCCCCAGGAACGGGATCCACGAGATCATGCGGATGATGTTCGAGGTCCAGAACGGGATGGTGCAGAGCAGGAAGAGCGCGATCTGCCAGTTGAGCGACCGGACGTGGAAGGCGAGGAAATAGGCCGCCGTGAAGCCGATCAGCAAGGTGAAGACCCAGGTGATCGCGGCGTATTTGAAGGTGTTGAAGAAGACGCGGTAGGTTACGTCGGATCCGAAGAGGAAGGCGTAGTTGTCGAGCTGGAAGGCCGGGTAGATCGAGAACTCGGTCGCGCCCCAGAAGCTGACGATCCCGATCATGATGATCGGTAGGACGAGGAAGACGGCCAGCACTAGCGCCAGTGGCGAGGCCAGGAGCCAGCCGACTGCGTGCCGCGAGAGCGGTTTGCGCGCCGTGATCGGGCGCTGGGCCGGGATCTGGGTCTGGACCGCCTGCTCGGTCATGATGCCTCTTTCGCGGCTTGGGACCCTCTGGCCGGGGAGGTCCGGCCAGAGGGGTTCACATCAGTTGGACGTCGGGATCAGGCCGCGATGAACTCGTTCCACTTGCGGACCATGTACTGGTTTTCGTCCATGACGGCGTTCCAGCAGGCGACGGCGCCCATGCGGTCGTAGAACGACCCGCCGTCGCGGACCTCGCCCGGCTGGGCCATGACGTCGCCGAAGGGGTTGGTGATCTCTTCGGTGGCTTCCGCGCCTTCGAACCAATAGCCCCACTCGTTCTCGGACATGTGATTCTTCGAGGTTTCCGGCACGGCGGAATAGTAACCCTGCCGCATGAGGAAGCCGCCGACCCAGCCATCGAGATACCAGTTGATGTATTCGTAGGCCGCGTCGAGCTCCATCCCGCTGAGCGAGTTGGACAGGCCGATGCCACCGCCCCAGGAGCGGTAGCCCTCTTCCAGCGGCTGGTAGACGCATGGGATGCCACGCGACTTGACCGCCGTGATCGCGGGCGACCACATGGACTGGATCACAACCTCGCCCGACGCCATCAGGTTCACGCTTTCGTCGAAGGTCTTCCAGAAGGCGCGGAACTGGCCGTTCTGCTTGGCTTCGGTGAAGATCGCGATCGTCTGGTCGATCTCTTCCCGGGTCATGTTGCCCTTGTCGGCATACTGGATCTCGCCCATGGATTCGCAGACCATGGCCATATCCATGATCCCGATCGACGAGATGTCGAGGATCGAGGCCTTGCCGGCGAATTCGGGGTTCAGAAGCTCGGACCAGTTGCTGATCGGCCGCCCGATCAGGTCGGGGCGGATGCCCAGCGTATCGGCGTTGTAGATCGTGGGGATGAGGGTCATCCAGCCGGTTTCTTCATCGGCGAAGGTGGTGGCCCCCGGTTCGGGCACGAAGCCGACCGTGTGCGGCGCGGTGCCTTGGGCGATCACGCTTTCCGGCGTCAGCTTGCCCGATTTGAAGATGCCGACGATCTGGTCGTAATTGGCGATCCTGGAGACATCCATCGCCTGCAGGTTGCCCGTCGGCCAGACCTTCTTGCAGATCCAGTATTCGATATCGGCGATGTCGAAACTGTCGGGCTGGGTGGCGGCGCGCTGGGTCACGCTGTCGCTGTCGAGCGCCGTCATCTCGAGCGTGAAGCCCAGATCTTCCTGCACCTTCTGGGCCACCTCGTTGAGGTTCGACACACCGGTGCCGAACTGGCGCAGCGTGATGTCCCGCGTTTGCTGGCCCCAGACCATGGGCGCGGGCAGGGCGGTCGCGGCCAGCGCCGCGCCGCCCGTTTTCAGCATGGACCGCCGTGAATAGCGGATCTTCGGAATTGTGGTCATCGTAGTCTCCCCGTCTTGAAGTCTTTTTCAGGCCGACAGCGCGTGGGCCGCCTTCCTGTCCCAGTCGAGGCCGACGGCCTCGCCCAAATCCTTCGGTTGGCCGAAGAAATCCTTGTCTGTCAGAAGTGCCGTCACCTCTTGTTCGCCGCCGATCATCGCCCGCAGCGCGACATGGGTGCCCTGATATTCGACGCCGGTGACCCGCCCCTGAAGCCGCGCGCCGTCCGGTGCGGTGAGGCGCAGTTCGTCCGAGCGGACGGCGATCTTGCCCTCGGGCAGGGCGATCACGTTATGCGAGCCGAGGAACTGGGCCACGAAGGCCGTTTTCGGGGCATCGAAGACATCCCGGGTGGGGCCCGATTGTTCGATCCGGGCGTCGTTCATCACGACGATTTCGTCGGCGAGCGCGAGCGCTTCGTCCTGGCCGTGGGTGACATGGATGAAGGTGATGCCAAGCTCGCGCTGGAGGCGCTTGAGCTCGCCCCGCATCCGCACGCGCAGGAACGGGTCGAGGGCCGACAGCGGCTCGTCCAGCAGCAGGACCTGCGGGTCGGTGATCAGCGCGCGGGCCAGGGCGACGCGCTGTTGCTGGCCGCCTGAAAGCTGCGCGGGAAGCCGGTCGGAGAGGCCGGTCATTTCGACGAGTTCCAGCATTTCGGCGGCGCGGGCCCGGCGCGTCGGGGCGTCGACGCCTTTCATGCGCAGGCTGAAGGCGACGTTGTCGAGGACGGTCAGGTGCGGGAACAGGGCGTAGTTCTGGAACATCATCGCCGTGCCGCGCTTGGCCGGTGGCAGGTAGGAGATGTCACGCCCGCCCAGAAGGATATTGCCGTCGGTGACGCTTTCGTGGCCCGCGATCATCCTGAGCGTCGAGGATTTGCCGCAGCCCGACGGACCGAGCAGGCACGCATAGGTGCCCGCGTGGAACAGATGGGTGATCGCGTCCACGGCGACCGTCTGCCCGTAGCGTTTCGTCAGACTGACAAGTTCAAGATCGAGTTCGCTGCGCACCATGACCCCTCTTTCCCGTCGACGTTGGAAGGGGCTGGAGGCTTGCTGAAGATATTCCGCACCCGGACGAGGCGTGAATCCCGGCGGTGCGGAAAGGGCGGGCAGTTTGGATGTGTTGTGTTCGCGAAAATGGCAAAGATTGTATACGATCCGGATCAGATATCGGGGCAGATGCTCTGGAATCTTGCCGCGGGGGGGCGAACCTGCCAGAGAGTCGGGAAAGGATCCGGCCATGAAAGACCTCGACCCCACATCGCCCCCGACCGCCGAGATCATCGCGTTTCGGCTGACCGAAGCGGTGCATGAACACCGCATCCTGCCGGGCACGAAGTTGTCGGAAGACGAGGTGGGCGAGATCTTTGGCACCGGTCGCACGGTGGTGCGTCAGGCGCTGAGGATGCTGGCCCATGAGGGGTTGCTGACGATCGAGCGGAACCGCGGCGCCTATGTCGCCAAGCCGTCGGTCAAGGAGGCGCGCGAGGTGTTTGAGGCGCGCGCGCTGGTCGAGCCGCAGACGGCGCGCGCCGCTGCCGAACGCGCGACGGACGACGACATCGCGCTGCTCGAGGCGCATATGGCCGCGGAACACGCCGCCCTTGCCGCCGACGAGGCCGGGCGGGCGCTGAAGCTGTCCGGCCAGTTCCATCTGGAGCTGGCCCGGATCGCGGACCAGGCCACGATCGAGGCGTTCATCCGGCAGCTGATCTCACGCTCGTCCCTGGTCATCGCGCTCTATTGGCGGCGGCGGAATGCGATGTGCGAGAGCCATGCGCATCATGCGCTGCTGGATGCGCTGAGGCGCCATGACGGGGATTCGGCGGAGGAGCAAATGAAGGGGCACCTGCTGGATCTTCTGTCGCAGCTCGACCTGCGGGATCAGGAAAGCGCCATGCCGTCGCTGCGCGAGGCGTTGTCGCAATGATCCGCCATCGCCGTATGGCGCTAGAGGATCTGCGCCGCGCGCTGGACTGGGCGGCGGAGGAAGGGTGGAACCCGGGCCTGGATGATGCCGAAGCGTTCTATGCCGCTGATCCCGGCGGGTTTTTCGTTGCCGAGGAGGATGGCAAACCGGTCGCGTCGATCTCGGTCGTCAATCACAACGACGATTTCGCGTTTCTCGGTCTTTACATCTGCCGCCCCGAGTGCCGCGGGCGCGGCATCGGGTTCGCGCTGTGGGAAGAGGCGATGGCACATGCCGGGCAGCGGACGATCGGCCTGGATGGCGTGGCCGAGCAGCAGGCGAATTATGCGCGGTCTGGCTTTGTCCTGGCCGGGACGACGCGCCGGTTCTCGGGCGATTTGACGGGACGCGAGGTCGCAGGGATAGACCCTGCGGATACGGCCGATATTCCGACGCTGATCGACCGGGAGGCGCAATGCTCTGGCGTTCGCAAGGAGGACTATCTGTCGGCCTGGTTTCGCGACACCGCGCATCGCAAGACCTTCGTCGCCAGCTCAACAGGCTTTGTGACCGTGCGCCGGTGCCGTGACGGCGCAAAGATCGGACCGCTGATCGCAGAGGACGAGAACACGGCGCGGGACCTGATCGCCGCAGCCGCGGCTGCGTTCCCCGGCCCGTTCTCGATCGACGTCCCGGACAGCGCGCCGACCCTTGCCGGGATCTGCGAGACGCTTGGCCTTTCCGTCACGTTCGAGACGGCGCGCATGTATCGCGGCACGCCGCCGGTGACTGGCGATGGCCTTTTCGCGGTCACCACCTTGGAGCTGGGTTAGCCCCTTCCCCCGGTCACCCCCCTATCCCGCCGGCAGTTCGGGCTGTAGGCTTCGAATCCATATCGCACACGACCATCGGGGGACGTTTCGTATGCCTATCTTGCTTGATCGCCGCGCCTTTCTTGCATCCACCGCGGGCTTCATCGCTTTGCATCCGTTCTCGGCCCGGGCACAGGCCGGACAGGCGCATCTTAGGGTCATGGAGACGACGGACATCCATGTGCACATCTATCCTTACGACTACTACGGTGACCGTCCCGTGGATACGGTGGGCCTTGCCCGCACGGCGTCGCTGATCGACGGGATCCGGGGCGAGGCGACCAACTCGATCCTGCTCGATAACGGGGACTTCCTGCAGGGCAACCCGATGGGCGATTACATGGCCTATGAACGGGGCATGTCCGAAGGCGACATCCACCCGATGATCGCGGCGATGAACGCGCTGGGCTTCGATGCCTCGACGCTGGGCAACCACGAGTTCAACTACGGCATCCCGTTCCTCATGAACTCTGTTGCCGGGGCGGCCTTTCCGGTGGTCTGCGCCAACGTGGCGACCGAGATGGCGGGCAGCGCGCCGGCCGATACCACGCTGGTGCCGCCCTATGTGATGCTGGATCAGACGCTGACCGACGGCGCGGGCGAGAGCTTTCCGATCCGGATCGGGATCATCGGCTTCGTGCCGCCGCAGATCATGACCTGGGACCGTCGCCATCTGGAAGGCAACGTGCAGGTCCGCGATATCGTCGCCGCGGCCGAGGCCTATGTCCCGCAAATGCGGGAGGACGGGGCCGAGATCATCATCGCGCTGAGCCATTCGGGCATCGGCGAGGCGGATCATACCGACATGATGGAAAACGCCTCGATCCCGCTGGCGGGTGTCGACGGGATCGATGTGGTGCTGACCGGGCACCATCACCGGGTCTTCCCGGGCCCGGATTATGCCGAAACGCCTGGCGTCGATGCCGAGGCAGGCACGATCATGGGCAAGCCGGGCGTCATGGCGGGGTTCTGGGGCAGCCATATGGGGCTGGTCGACCTGATGCTCGAGCGGGATGGCAATTCATGGCGCATCGCCTCCCACAAATCCGAGGCGCGTCCGATCTTCCGGCGGGAGGAGGACCGGTCGATCACGCCACTGGTGGAAAGCGATGAGGAGGTGCTCGCCTCCGTCGAGGCGGCGCATGAGGCGACGCTGGCCTATGTGCGGGCCGAGGTCGGGCAGACCGATGCGCCGCTGCATTCCTATTTCGCGCTGGTGGCCGATGATCCCTCCGTCCAGATCGTGTCGAACGCCCAGACCTGGTATATCGAGCAGATGATGGCGGGGACGGAGCATGAGGGGCTGCCGATCCTGTCGGCTGCGGCGCCGTTCAAGGCCGGTGGGCGCGGGGGGCCGGAATACTACACCGACGTGGCTGAGGGGCCGGTTGCGATCAAGAACGTGGCGGATCTGTACCTCTATCCCAACACGGTGCGCGCCGTGCGGATCACCGGGGCCGACGTGCGCGAGTGGCTGGAACGGTCTGCGGGGATGTTCAACCAGATCAATGCGGGCGAGGCGGATCAGGTCCTGCTGAACCCCGATTTCCCGTCCTACAATTTCGACGTGATCGACGGGGTGGCGTACCAGATCGATCTGACGCAGCCGTCGCGATACAATAATGACGGCGAGGTCGTGAACCCGGACGCACGCCGGATCGTCGACCTCACCTATCAAGGCGCACCGATCGACCCGGATCAGGAGTTCATCGTTGCGACCAACAATTACCGTGCTGGTGGTGGCGGCAGCTTCCCCGGCGCCAACCCATCGACGGTAATCTTTGAAGGGCCCGATACGAACCGCGACGTGATCGTGCGCTACATCGTCGATCAGGGCACGATCAGCCCCTCGGCGGACGCCAACTGGACTTTCATGCCGCTGCCCGGAACCACGGTTCTGTTCGACACCGGCCCAGCCGCCGAGAGCTATATGGATGCTGTCGAGGGTGTGTCGATCGAACCCGCCGGAGAAGGGCCAGACGGCTTCGCGCGCTATCGCATCGCGCTTTGAGGTTCTCGCGGTGCCTTACCGGCGCGGTTTCGCCGCAAGGGGAAGATCATCGAATAACCCAGGCGCACCGCCTATCTGCGCGCCCTCGATCGTGAGAATTCTAAGCTTCGTGTCGACATGGTCGGCCCCTGAAAAGCCGGTGAGCTTACCGCCCGTTCCTACGACGCGATGGCACGGCACTATGATCGGCAACGGATTGCGGCCAAGGGCCAGTCCCACGGTCCGCGCGAGCCGCTTGTCGCCGAGTTGCGCCGCAATCGCGCCGTAGGTCGACGTCTCGCCGGCCGGGATCGCGTGCATCGCGGCATAGACCTGTGTCGCAAAGGGATCGATTCCGCTGAGATCGCAGAGGATGGAGGTGAGATCTGTCCGCTCCTCCTCAAGCAGGGCGGTCATCGACGTAATGGCGGATCGGATATCGGCCGGCGGCTCGCCACTTACCCCGCCCGTCCGCGCGGCCAGACGACGGCCTGTTTCAATCGAGCTCTTGTCCGGAAGGCGCGTCGCAACGATCACGTCATTGCGCCAGGCGATGCCGCAGTCACCGATCGGGGTCGGGAAGAGAGAGGTGCACCATCGGTCATAGTAAGGTAAAGAGGTGATGGATAGGACCACCATCGCCGGTGCGGGACTCACTTAGAGCGATACTGAAGGATGTGTGGTGTGGAACCCATTCAATCCGATGGTGTCCTGGACCACGGTCTCTGGCCTATGACGCGCTGAAGAACTTATGATTGCCCTCCTGTTCGGCTGGTTCGTGCCCTTCCTGATCCCGAAATCTGAGCGCCGGCCTGTGGAAGTCCGCCAGAAACTGGGGACGAGGCGTGTGGCGCAAACGTGGGGTCGTTCCCAGGCAGTCTGGCGGGGGAAGCCGAGGCTTATCAGAACCGCTCCACCGGCGGGCGATTGATGCAGTGAAGTACTATGCCTGGCGGTGTCAGTGCCCTGGGGATCGTTACTTTTGGGTGGGGTGGTTGGGGGAGGCTTGGTTTAGCTGAGTTTGGCGGCGGGGATCGCTTCGTTCTCGATAAGGTTCATTAACACCGAAAAGAAGCCGCCTGAGCGGGCCGGTTGGGTGGGGTCGCTGACGATGACGATGGTCAGGCCGATGCTGGGGGCGACGCAGATGATCTGGCCTCCGTAGCCTCGGGCGAGGGCGTATTCCGTGCCTCCGGTGCGGCCGAGGAACCAGCCGTAGCCGTAGCCGAGGCCGGACCAGCGGGAGGCGGTGCGGGGCTCGAAGCTTTCGGTGATCCACGCCTCGGACACGACCTGGGTGCCGTTCCAGGCGCCGGTCTGGCGGATCATCTCGCCGAACCTTGCCATTGCGCGCGGCGTCAGCGCCATCTCGTTGCCGCCGAGGTAGTAGCCCTGCGGGTCGCGCGTCCAGGCGGGGATCTCGATGCCGAGCGGATCGCCCAGCCAGCGGCGGGCGAGGGTCAGCAGGCTTTGCCCCGAGGCCTCGGCCAGAACGGCGCCGAGGATGTGGGTGGAGCCGGTGGAATAGAGCATCCTTCCGCCCGGTTTGGCGATCATCGGGCGGGCCAAGGCATTGGAAACCCAGTTGGAACTGGAGATCCACTCGCCGTAATTGCCGCCCGACGTGCGTTCGAGACCGGCGCGCAGGGTCACCAGATCCTCCATCGTGATGTCGCGCGCGCGGGGGTCGGCGGCGGCGGGGATGAGGCGGGGGGCGGCCTGGGCGATCGTGGTGTTGACCGAAGGGATCACGCCCCGGTCAATGGCCGCGCCGAGGAGCGTGGCGACGAAGGTCTTGGACACCGACTTGACGTTGTACCGGGAATTCAGCCCGCGGCCATTGGCGCGCTCGGCCACACGCTCCTCGCCGTTCTGCAGGACGATGACACCGCGCAGACGGTCGATTTCGGCGATGCGCTGGCGCAGGGCGGCCCAGGGATCGGCCTGGGCAAGGGCGGGC
The DNA here is from genome assembly GCF_040779325.2 of Aestuariibius violaceus. NCBI lineage: Bacteria > Pseudomonadati > Pseudomonadota > Alphaproteobacteria > Rhodobacterales > Paracoccaceae > Aestuariibius > Aestuariibius violaceus. The sequence continues at coordinate 197,314 of NZ_JBFONT020000001.1, read as the reverse complement.
GCGGCGAGGGCGGCGGCGCCCATGGCGAGGGTGTGGCGGCGTGTGAACATGGGGCCCAATGTGGGCCAAATGGCCGGAGTCTCAAGGGGCCGCACGCTCAGATCGGCGTGAGCGGCGGGGGCCCTTCGTTACCAAGAGTTTGCCGGGATCTTAACGGAGGTAAACGGCCCAAAAGGCCTGCGGCATCCGGTCGGCAACACGTCGGCATCACGTCGGAGTTTAGCGCTAACATCCGTTGCGTTACCGGACAGCGCGGTCGGGAAGAGGGCGCAACGGGTGGAAACGGTGGATCATCATCAGAGGTGATTGTTGATTAGTAGTGCGCGGCGCAATAAGAATCCAACGGTGAATACAGCCGTGTCCTTTCCCCTAAACGGAGAATAATAGCCGCATGGAGCCGACGGAAAAGTCAAAGGAAGAGATAGAGATTTTCTCCTTGGGATGCCAAATCGTTTCTGAGTGCTAATCTCGGGGGTCTTCTTTTCGATGGTAGAGCCATTCACCCTAAGAGATACACGGCGAGCGGTCGAATAGCCAATTCATGGATCTAATGCTTCAAGACGTGGCTGGAGCTAGAAACGAAAGATTTATTTGAAACCTCTTCAGAATTTGAGGCACTGCTTTCAATTGAAGGAGCTCATAATCTAATTCTTCGGCATTAGCCAGCCATTAAAATTGTTTCTAGCGCTAGGGGTGAGCATTTCTTTAAATGTCTTAGTTTCCCCATAATATAGGCAATGGCGAATCATTGTGAAAGGGTTCATGTTTCTTTCGTGATTTATCCTTTGATGCTCGGCGTAGTCTTTCACTTTGCTGATCGCATTCTTCATATAAAAATTGAATTTTCCCCTCGTGGTTTCTGGCCGCATTGCCAAAATATCCTGGACAAATAAATCTACTTTGCTGTGATCGAAGTCGTGCTTCGGAAAGAAATGCTCTGATATTCTTAGAAAGGAAAAAGCGTCGAGCGGAACTCTAATGAAGTCTTTCTGAGCACCCCTCTTCATTGAGGTCTGTTCATCAAGCTCGATGTCGCCATATTCTATCTCTGACTTCTCTTCGTATTCGCTTGTCAGATCGCGGATTGCGAGGAATTCCCTGTCTGCAATTTCGAAGAGCGCAGCCAAGGCATTGACTCTTCTCTTGAGGTCCACCGGTATCGATTTTTTGTACTTTATTTTGTGGTCTAAGTTGCTCCATGCGTCTTGAGTAAGTGTTCTGATTTGTATTTCAAACTTCATGTTTTTATATCTCGAGTACTCCGGAAGACCATACCTGTCCGGATTAAGTCGAAGGTCTATATGAAGCCCCTTATATCCAAATTTGTTGTCATTTTCATTTAATTCAGCGGTCTTATCAGATGTATCAATTATCTGAAAATTTTCTTCTAGCGCTGACTTGATCTTTTCAATCTCATCCTCGTAATTGCAGGTCACCCTGAGGCCAAGAAGATCCGTAATATGATCTTTGATTTCATAAGCGACCTTCTTCTTTTCGAGAGGTTCGCGATATTTTCTTATAAACTTTGATATGCACTCATCACGATCCTTCAGGCGATAATCGATCTTTGATATTCCTAAGTTGTCATTTGCTGCTGATATTGAGGTCAACAATGCGTGAACAGAAGCTAGCGCGTCCTCATGCAACGCCGTATTCGCATCGTAAAAGGATTTGAAGTTATCTATTTCGGCCTGAAAGTCTGGCGATGCCATGTCTATTTCCACTCGTTACGACTTAGAAATGCTACTAGGGGTTGTTCGTATTTGTCAAACCACAACCTCCATCTCCACCTGCTCCCCCACACCGAAGACGCGTTTGTAGCGGGCGACCTCCTCGGACGGGCCCATGGCCTTGCGGGGGTTGTCGGAGAGTTTGACGGTGGGTCGCCCGTTCGCGGCGACCGCCTTGCAGACCAGCGAGAAGGGGGCGAGGGCGTCGCCTTCCGTGAGCCCTCGAAAATCGTTCGTCAGCAGCGTCCCCCAGCCGAAGCTCACCCGGGTGCGGTGGGCGAAGCGGCGGTGCAGATCCTCGATCTTGTCGGCATCGAGCCCGTCGGAGAAGATGATCAGCTTATCGTGCGGATCCTCCCCCCGCGACTGCCACCAGCGGATCGCGGTTTCTGCCCCCTCTACCGGGTCGCCGGAATCGATGCGGATGCCGGTCCAGCCCGCCAGCCAGTCGGGCGCGTTTTCGAGGAAGCCCTTCGTGCCGTAGGTGTCGGGGAGGATGATGCGCAGGTTGCCCTCATGCTCTTCATGCCAGTCCGACAGCACGTCGTAGGGGGCCTGGGCGAGCGTCGCGTCGTCGCGGGCGAGGGCGGCGTAGACCATGGGGAGTTCGTGGGCGTTGGTGCCGATCGCCTCGAGGTCGCGGTTCTTGGCGATGAGGCAGTTGGAGGTGCCGGTGAAGCGGTCGCCCAGCCCCTCCTGCATGGCCTGGACGCACCAGTCCTGCCAGAGGAAGGAGTGGCGGCGGCGGGTGCCGAAATCGGCGATGCGGAGGTCCGGCAGGGCGCGGAGGCGGTCGATCTTTTCCCAGAGCTTGGTCATGGCGCGGGCGTAGAGGACCTGAAGCTCGAACTTGCCCATGGTTTCGAGGACGGCGCGGGAGCGGAGTTCCATGAGGATGGCGAGTGCCGGGATTTCCCACATCATGACTTCGGGCCAGGGGCCTTCGAAGGTCAGCTCGTATTGGTCGCCGACGCGGTCCAGGTGGTAGGGCGGGAGCGCCAAGTGTTCGAGCCAGTCCATGAAGGCGGGGGTGAACATCTGGCGCTTGCCGTAGAAGGTGTTGCCGCGCATCCAGGTGCTTTCGCCGCGGCGGAGGGAGAGGGTGCGGACATGGTCGAGTTGTTCGCGCAGCTCGCCCTCGTCGACGAGGTCGGCCAGCGGGATGTGGGTGGAGCGGTTGATGAGGGAGAAGGTGACGGTGGTGTCGGGCCGGTTGCGGAAGACCGACTGGCACATCAGGAGCTTGTAGAAGTCGGTATCGATCAGGGACCGGACGATCGGGTCGATCTTCCAGCGGTGGTTCCAGACGCGCGTGGCGATGTCGACCATGTCACCCTCCCTGAGCGGTCGGTTCATAGACCGGGAAAAGGGGGCGGGTGGCAAGGCTTAGCTGGCTTCGATGGCGTGCTTGTAGGCGAGGGCCGCGTCGCTGAGGGAGGGGGCGTGGGCGGCTGAAGCTTCGGGGAAGAGGTCGGGGAAGCGGCTGTCGAGGCTGGTCGTGCGGTATCGGTCGGCGGCGATGGTTTGTGCCTCGCGCAGATAGGCGATGCGGGCGGTATCGTCTGCGGCCAGCGCGGTCAGCATCCGGTGGACACCGGAGGGGTCGGTATAGAGGGGGAGATCGCCGAAGGTGCCGCGGAAGTCGTCGGGCAGGATGCAGGGGCGGCCCGCCAGGATGGCTTCGACGATCGTGCGGCCGAAGGCTTCGTAGTAGGAGGTGTGGGGGAAATAGACGAAGGCGTCGAGGGTCGAGAGGTAGTCGACCGGGGGGAGGCTGCCATAGGGGTGGACCGTCCAGTTGGCGGGCAGGCCCTCGAGGATCGCGCGCGGGATCTCGGCCCCGCCGAGGATGTTGACCTGGATGTCCGGATGGTCCGGGTAGGCCTGCCTGATGCGCTCTGCCGTCTCCGGCCATTTCTCGAGCGTGTCGCGGGCATGGCGGCCAATCGTATAGGGCGCAGACATCCGATCCTTCGGGTCGCGGAGCAGAGAGGCCGTATCGAAGGTCGGGTTCCAGTCCAGAGCGGAAAGAGGGGCAGCGCCGGGTATTCCGTCGCGCGCCTTTTCCAGTTCCGCGCGGATACCGGGGCTGATCGGGCATATCTCAACGCTTTCGGCGGAAAGCGCGTCTGCGCGGGCAAAGAGGGTTCGGGAATCGTGATGCGGATCGCCGGACGGGCGGAGATTGCTGTTGTTGACGACGATGTGGCCGTGTTTTGCGCGGATCTTCGGAAGGACTTCCCGGGCGAAGGGCGTATCTGCGATCGTCGATGGTCCGCGAAGGATCACGTGATCGACCTCGAGCCGATCGAAGGTGTGAGAGAAACGGACGCCGCCCGGCCATGCCTTATAGCGATCGGTCAGCGTTTTGCCGACGCTGTAGCTGTTGGGGCAATGGATCAGGACCGGATCGAAACCAAAGGCGGCGAAGTGCCCAAGCTCGTCTATCGTCGATGACGCATTGCCGCCGGGAAATCGGCAGTTGGTGATTGTCGCAATCCGTGCCGTCAGGATCCGGCGTGGCGGCGCGGGGCCGTCGAGGGCGCGCGAGATATCTTCGGGTGCGTTGAGAAGAGCGGGCGGCGCGGGAAACGGCCGTTCCTTCTGCGGGAAAGGCAGCCAGAGGTTCGGTTGTTTCAGATGGGCGTGCCACGACCGCATTGCCCTGCGGTACTGCCTGCGCGCCTTCGAAAGATCACTCGTCCAGCCATCAACTGGATCAGCCGCCTTCGGCGCGAAGATCAGCGGCACGAGATACCTTGGCAGCTTCTTTCGGGAGAAGCGGTAGAGGCGGCCGATCAACTCCCGGTCGGCCTCCAGCCGGACGCCGTCCCAGTTTCCCAGAACCTCGTCGAAGAAGCGGGTCTTGATCATCAGGGCCGCCGGGCGGGCTACGGTGACCCCGTCGCGAGAGTTTGCGGTAAAGGGCAGGTGGCGTCCCGGCCGGCCGGCCCGGTCCATCCGGATCGCACCGGCCAGGTGGGCGGGGTCATCCGACGCCGCGATCGCGCCGACCTGCCGGGCGATCCGAGCGGGATGGGACCAGCTGTGCTGATCCTGCAGGGTGAGGTAGTCGCCGCTGGCCGCATGGACCGCCCGGTTGTTCGAGACATGAGGGCCGACCCGGACGGGATTCTGTAGAAGGCGGATGCGATTGTCTTCGGCGGCGAGACGAAGGAGGATCTCCCAACTGTTGTCGGTGCTGGCATCGTCGCAGATCATCAACTCGAGATTGCGCCAGCTTTGATCCAGCACGGACCGAACCGAGTGTTCCAGCACCGGTCCGCTATTATGGACCGGCATCAGCACAGAGATCAAAGGCCCCTCGGTGACAGCGGGCGGCGGCGGGGCCGACAGGCGCTGCAGGACCGGATCGCTGCCGCTGCGCAGGGAAAGCGGGGTCAGGTCGAAACCGGCAAGATAGGCGTTTATGCCCTCGAGCCAGCGAACTTCATCCTTGGTGCCGTTGGTGAGGATCGAGTTGACGAAGTAGGCTTTCAGCACTGGGCACCTTGCGTTGATCCTGTGCGGAAGCTCTAGCTTGACCGGCATCCGTTTTCAAACCAGGAGCGTGCGGAGGATCCGTGGGCGCCGACCTGCGAATCTAGGGTCCGCCGGTCTTGCCGTTACACGCAGAAGATGATCATAGAAAACGTGGTCAGCCTATGAGAGGTTGGCGGCAGTCCGCGAGACATGATGTGGAGTGATCCATGCGGGTCGAAAAGACAGCCCTGGAAGGTGTTCTGTTGCTCGAACCGCGGCGGTTCGGGGATGTGCGCGGGTTTTTCTCGGAAAGCTGGAATGCACGGGTGATGGCCGAGAACGGCATCGAGATCGCCTTCGTGCAGGACAACCATTCGCTGTCGGCCAAGGCAGGCACGGTGCGGGGTCTGCATTACCAGGCGCCGCCGCACGCGCAGGCCAAGCTGGTGCGCTGCGGGCGCGGGCGGCTTTATGACGTGGCCGTCGACATCCGGGACGGATCGCCCACCTTCGGGCATTGGGTCGGGTATGAACTGAGCTTCGAGAACGGTCTGCAGTTGCTGGTGCCCGAGGGGTTCGCCCACGGGTTCGTGACGCTCGAGGAAGACACCGAGATCGTCTACAAGTGCTCGGATTTCTATGCACCGGAAAGTGACCGGGGCATCCGTTGGGACGATCCGGAGATCGGCATCGACTGGCCGTGGACGGGCGAGGCGCTTTTGTCGGACAAGGATGCCGCCGCGCCAGCGCTGGGCGAGGTGGAACGGGTCTTCAGCTATGGAGGGGGCGCATGACGATCCTCGTGACCGGCGGGGCGGGGTTCATCGGCTCTGCCGTGGTGCGGCTGGCGGTGTCGCAAGGGCGGCGGGTGGTGACGCTGGACGCGCTGACCTATGCGGCGAACCTGGAAAATCTGGCTCCGGTGACGGGCAGCCCGCTGCATGTGTTCGAGAAGGCGGATATCCGCGACCGGGCGGCGGTCGATGCGATCTTCGAGACGCACCAGCCGGATGTGGTGATGAACCTCGCCGCGGAAAGCCATGTGGACCGGTCGATCGACGATCCGTCGCCCTTTGTGGACACCAATGTCTTGGGCACCTTCACGATGCTCGAAGCGGCGCGGGCCCACTGGACCGCTCGCGGCAAGCCGGAGGGGTTCCGGTTCCATCACATCTCGACCGACGAGGTCTTCGGATCGCTGGGCGCCGAGGGCAAGTTCGATGAAGAGACGGCTTATGCGCCGAATTCTCCCTATTCCGCGTCGAAAGCCGCGTCGGACCATCTGGTGCGGGCGTGGGGAGAGACTTACGACCTGCCGGTTCTGACGACCAATTGTTCGAACAATTACGGGCCCTACCACTTCCCCGAAAAGCTGATCCCCGTGGTGATCCTGCGCGCGCTGGCGGGCGAGCCGATCCCGGTCTACGGCCAAGGGGAGAACGTGCGGGATTGGCTGTATGTCGAGGATCACGCCGAGGCGCTTTTGACGGTGATCGACAAGGGCGTGCCGGGGCGGACCTACGCGATCGGCGGCGATGCAGAGCTGCGCAATATCGATCTGGTGCGGATGATCTGCGGTATCCTCGACCAGCTGCGGCCTGACGGTGCCCCCCATGGCCGGCTGATCACGTTCGTCGAGGACCGGCCGGGGCATGATGCCCGCTATGCTATCGACGCCTCCCGCATCGGGGCGGAGCTGGGCTGGCGCCCCTCGGTCACGCCCGAAGAGGGGCTTGAGCGGACGGTGCGCTGGTATCTCGATAATGAGGAGTGGTGGCGCAAGCTGCAGGACCGCGAGGGCGTAGGCGAGCGGCTTGGGAAGATCGCCTCGTGAAGGTCGTCGCCTTCGGCAGGTCCGGGCAGGTGGCGCGGGCGCTGGCCGCGTTGGGGGCGGAGTGCCACGGGCGCGAGAGCGCGGATTTCGGTGATCCGGCGGGTGTGGCCGAGGTGGCGCGAGGGCTTGAGGCCGACGCTTTCGTCAACGCCGCCGCCTATACCGCCGTCGATGCGGCGGAGGAAAACGCGGCGGAGGCGCAGCGGATCAATGCCGACAGCGTCGGTGCGCTGGCCCGGGTGGCGGCAGAGCGGGGGATCCCGCTGGTTCATATCTCGACCGATTACGTGTTTGACGGCAGCGGGGCGGCGCCCTGGGCGCCGGATGCGCCGGTGTCGCCGCTGGGCGCTTACGGGCGGACCAAGCTGGCGGGCGAGGTCGCGCTGCGCGAAGCGGGCGGGACCCATGCGATCTTGCGCACCTCCTGGGTGTTTTCGGCCACCGGAGCGAACTTCGTGAAGACGATGCTGCGGGTCGGCGCCGACCGGCCGCTGCTTCGGGTCGTGGCCGACCAGATCGGCGGGCCGACCCCGGCGGACGCCATCGCGGCGGCCTGTATCGAGATCGCCGGGCAATTGCGGGAGGCGCCGGAGAAGACCGGCACCTATCATTTCTCGGGCGCACCGGACACAAGCTGGGCCGGGTTCGCGCGGGAGATCTTTGCGGTTGCCGGGATGGACACGCAGGTCGAGGAGATCCCGAGCGCGGAGTATCCGACGCCCGCGGCGCGGCCCCTGAACTCCCGCCTCGATTGCAGCGCGACAGAGGCCGCGTTCGGGATCGCCCGACCCGATTGGCGGGCGGCGCTGGGCCGGGTTCTGGAGGAGCTGAAATGACGCGCAAGGGGATCATTCTGGCGGGGGGCTCCGGTACGCGGCTCTATCCGATCACGATGGGCGTCTCCAAGCAGCTGCTGCCGATCTACGACAAGCCGATGGTCTATTATCCGCTGTCTGTCCTGATGCTGGCGGGGATCCGCGAGATTGCGGTTATCACGACGCCCGAGGATCAGGAGCAGTTCCAGCGGCTTCTGGGCGATGGCGGCCAGTGGGGGCTGAGCCTCACCTATATCGTGCAGCCGAGCCCAGATGGCCTCGCGCAGGCCTACATCCTGGCCGAGGCGTTTCTGGATGGTGCGCCGTCGGCGATGGTGCTGGGCGACAACATCTTTTTCGGCCACGGCCTGCCGGAATTGCTGGAGGAGGCGGACGTGCAGGGACACGGCGCGACCGTGTTCGGCTATCGCGTCGCCGATCCCGAACGCTACGGCGTGGTCGCCTTCGATGGGGACGGCAAGGTGCAGGAGATCATCGAGAAGCCCGCGGTGCCGCCATCGAATTATGCGGTGACGGGGCTCTACTTCCTCGACGGGACCGCACCGGAGCGGGCGCGGGCGGTCGAGCCGTCGGAGCGGGGGGAGCTGGAGATCACCTCGCTTCTGACGCTTTACATGGAAGAAGGACTGCTTGCGACGCGGCTGATGGGGCGGGGTTATGCGTGGCTGGATACCGGAACGCATGGGAGCCTTCTGGATGCCGGGAACTTCGTGCGTACCTTGGAGAACCGGCAGGGACTTCAGACCGGCTGCCCCGAGGAGATCGCCTATGGCCGGGGTTGGATCGACCGGGCGGCGCTGATGGATCTGGCCGAGCGGTACAGCAAGAACGCCTATGGCCGCTATCTGAGGGCGATCGTCGAGGCGGGATGAGCACGCCGCACGTCACGATCCTGCTGGCGACCTATCAGGGGGCGCGCTGGCTGCCCGAGCAATTGGCGAGCTTTCAGGCCCAGACCCATGAGGCGTGGTCGGTGGTGGCGAGCGATGACGGCTCGACCGACGGGACGCGGGAGCTGTTGGAGGGCTGGGGCGCGCGGATGACGCTGCGCGACGGGCCGCGGCAGGGGGCGGCGGCGAATTTCCTGTCACTGGTCAAGGGGCTGCCCGAGGCGCCCGGTTGGATCGCGTTTTCGGATCAGGACGACGCCTGGCTGCCCGAAAAGCTGGCGCGCGGGGTGGCGGCGCTGGGACCGGGCGACGAACCGGCGCTTCACTGCAGTTCGGTCGCGATCGCGGATGAGGGGCTGAGCGTCGTGGGGCGGACGCTGCGCACGACGCGGCCTTTGGCGTTCCGCAATGCGCTGGTCCAGAACGTTGTGACCGGCTGCACGGTGTTGCTGAACCCGGCCGGGGCCGCCTTGCTGCGGGCGGCCGCGCAGGCGACCGAGACCGTTTTCATCCATGACTGGTGGACCTATCTCGTCCTTTCTGGCGCAGGCGCGCGGATCGTGCGGGAGGAGGAGCCGGGCGTGCTCTACCGTCAGCATGGGGGGAACGCGATGGGCGCCCATGCGGGGATGCAGGCGCGGCTGGCCCGGGCCGGGATCCTGTTGAGCGGGCGGTACCGGGCGTGGACCGATCTGAACCTTGCCGCCTTGCAGGCGATCCCCGAGGTGCTGACCCCCGAGAACGCGGCGCTGGTCGATCGGTTCGCCGAGATGCGGCAGGCGCCCTTGCGGAACCGGATGCGGCTGTTGCGGGAACTGGGCCTCTACCGGCAGACGCGGGCGGGCAACGCAGCGCTTTGGCTGGCGGTGGCGCTGGGGCGGATCTAGCGGTTACTTGGCGGCGGCGGCTGCAGGCGCCGCGGGGGCGGACGGCCCCACATGCATCAGCTCTTCATGGTGGCGGATCCCGTCCTCCACATCGTCATAGAGATGCAGCTGCCCGTTTTCGATCACCGCGACACTTTCACAGAGGCGCCGGATCTGGGGGAGGGAATGGGAGACGATGATCGCCCCGCTGTCCTGCATCCGTTCGGTGAAGACCTTTTCGCTTTTCTCGCGGAAGGCGGCGTCGCCGACCGCGGTGACCTCGTCCACGAGGTAGGTGTCGAAGGCGATGCCCATCGAGGTGCCGAAGGCCAGCCGCGACCGCATCCCCGACGAATAGCTGCGCACGGGCAGGTTGAAATGCTGCCCGAGCTCTGCGAAGTCGCGCACCGATGCGGTCAGCGCGTCGCTGTCGACGCCGTAGATGCGGGCGATGAAGCGCACATTCTGCGATCCGGTCAGATCGGCGTGAAAGCTGCCGGAAAATCCCACCGGCCACGAAACCGTCCCGTCCGTCTGGATCTCGCCGGAATCGTAGCCCATCGTGCCTGCGATCATCCGCAGAAGGCTCGACTTGCCCGCCCCGTTGCGCCCCAAAAGGCCCACGACGCTGCCCGTCGGGAAGACGGCGTTGATCCTGTCGGCCACGATCTTGCGTTTGCCGTTCAGCACGTAGGTCTTGCTAAGGTCGCGGAGGGCGATCATCGGGCGGCCCGCCTCACTTGCGGTCGCGCAGGGAGTAGAAGACCAGCATCAGGATCGCCCAGCTGACAAGCGCGCCGCCGATCACGAGGCTGAGCAGCAGACCGCGTTTGGGGAATTGCGAGGTCTCGGCGAGTGTCGGAGGAATGTAGGAGGTCAGATACCGTGTCTGCCGCTGCGCCTCGGCGCGGGCCGCGTCGTAGGCGGCAAGTGCGGTGACGTAGCTTTGCTGGGCGAATTCCTGATCGACGGCGAGCGATTCGTATTCGCTGACCAGCATCGAATAGGCCTCGGTATCCCCGTTTCCCGAGGCGCTCAGCTGATCCTTTTCGGCCTGGATACGCGCCTCGATCACCTCGACCAGCCTCCGGGCCTGTCCGATCCGAGGGTCGCCCGGGCTGCTTGTCGTCGTCAGCAGAAGGTCGAGGTCGATGCGGGCCCGCGCAAGCTCGGCCTCGAGGCTCGCCAGAAGGCCTGTCCGCCCTTCCGCGTCGGTCGTGGGGTCGACGATCTGGGTGCGGATGCGAAAGGCCGTCATCGCCTGCTGCGCTTCCTTGCGGCGCTCGACCGCGCGCTCGAGCTCTTCGTTCGCGTAGCGCGTTGCGTCGGCCCGCGCCGACGCCGAGAGCGCGTTGATCATGCGGCTGCTCTCTTCATAGATCGCGGTGGAGACCGCGTTCGCGTCTTCGGGCGTGAAGGCCGTCACTCGGATCTCGATCAGGCCGCCGGCGGAATCGTAGAAGACCTTGACCATCCGCCGCCAGTAATCGGTCAGAGCCTCGATGCTGGCGCCGGGGGCGAGCGAGAAGACCGGATCGTCTTCCAGTACGTAAATCCGGCGCAGATCGAGCTTTTCGTCGATCGTGCGGACCATCGCCTGGCTTTGGATGAATTCGTAAAGGATGTCGGTATCCGACGACGAGCTGCCGGACAGTTCCGTGATGCCGCCCAGGAGTTCGATGGGTGAGCTGACATCCTCGGTCCGGACGGCAAAGCCGACATGGGAGGCGTACTGGTCCTTGGCGATCCAGTAGAGGTAGTAGGTCGTCGCGGCCGCAGGCAGGCCCACGCAGAGGAAGAACATCGCGACAAGCCCGTAATGCCGCGGGCGCATCCGGGCCCGCGGGGCGATGCGCTGGGTCGGCTTTGCGCGCGGCGCAGGGGCTTTGGGCGTCCCCGGATCCTCGGGCGAAGGGGCATCAACCCGGGGGGCGGCGCCCGGTGTGACCGCGGCGATCTTCGCCGACTGGGCCGCGGCCGGCGCGTCAGTGGCCGAGGGGACGGCCTTGAGCGGCCGGTCGCCGTCGTCTTTGAGTTCCTGTGCCATCTGCTCCGCCTAACGCGTTCTTATGCATCCTCTGGTTATGTCTAGCAAACCGGAACGGGAAAGACCAATATCCCGCCATGACGACACAGCCTCTTTCCGCCCCGCAAAGGCCCCGCCCGGCCCCTCTGGCGCTGGGGAGCCTGCGGACCGTTCCCGCGCTGATGCTGCGGGAGATGTCGACGACCTATGGCCGGTCGGCGTTCGGCTATCTCTGGGCGGTGCTGGAGCCGGCGGCCGGGATTGTTCTGCTGACGCTGGCCTTCTCGTTCGCGTTTCGGTCGCCGCCGATCGGCACGAATTTTCCGATCTTCTACGCCTCGGGGATGCTGCCGTTTCTGATGTACCTGCATGTGAGCCAGAAGGTCGCGACGGCGATTCGGTTTTCCAAGCCGCTGCTCTTCTACCCGCGGGTGACCTTTGCCGATGCCCTGCTGGCGCGCTTCCTTCTGAACGCGCTGACGCAGGTCGCCGTCTTCATGATCGTCCTCACCTCGATCATCGTGATCTTCAATCTCAACATGATCATCGATCCCGTTGCGGTCATCCTTGGCATCGGGATGGCTCTCATGCTGGCGGTCGGGATCGGGACGCTGAACTGTTTCCTGATGTCGATGTTTCCCGGGTGGGAGCGGCTTTGGGGTATTCTGACGCGGCCGCTCTTCATCATCTCCTGCATCTTCTTCCTGTTCGAGGTCGTGCCGCAGCCGCTGCAGGATTACCTGTGGTTCAACCCGCTGGTCCATGTGGTGGGGCAGGTGCGGACAGGCATCTACCCGACCTATTCGGGCGACTACATTTCGCCGCTTTACGTGATGTCCGTGTCGCTTATCTGTCTGTTCTTCGGGCTTTTGCTGCTGCGGCGCTATTCCCGGCAGATCGTCAACGATTGAGCCTCGCTCAGGCGATCCGGACGCCGGCCTCCCGCATCGCGTCCCGCGCCGCGGCTTCGGAGCCGTCGAGGTCGATCGCCCGGCAGGCTGTGTCCAGCACGGTGACATCGTAGCCCAGCTTGGCCGCGTCGAGCGCGGAGTAGAGGACGCAGAAATCGAAGGCGAGGCCCGCGAGGGTCAGCGTCGTCAGGCCGCGCGTCTGGAGGTAGCCGTGCAGGCCCGTCGGCGTCTCGCGGTCGTTTTCGAAGAAGGCGGAGTAGCTGTCGATCTCTGGCCGGAATCCCTTGCGGACGATGAGATCGGCGCGGGCGGTGTCGAGGCCTTTGTGAAACGCCGCGCCGTCCGACCCGATCAGGCAATGGTCGGGCCAGAGGATCTGCGGGCCATAGGGCATCTCGACCGTGTCGTAGGGGGTCTTGCCTGTGTGGTTTGAGGCAAAGGATTGGTGGTCGGCCGGGTGCCAGTCCTGGGTCAGGATGACCGCCTGCGCCTTTGACATCTCGGCGTTGATCGGGGCGACGACGGCGTCACCGTCGGGTACGGCCAGCGCACCGCCGGGGCAGAAATCGTTCTGGACGTCGACGACGATCAAGGTGTCGGTCATGGGCAGGTTCTCCTTCGGTCTCTCCATACCGACCTTTGAAACCTCTGCAAATGGCGCTAGGACGCCCGGCGATGATCTCTGTCGCCGCCTTCTACCGTTTTACCCCCATAGACGCGCCGGGCGCGCTTAAAACGCAGCTGGCCGCGGCGCTGTGCCCGCTGGGCGTGCGGGGGACGCTGCTGGTGGCGCCGGAGGGGATCAACGGAACGCTCGCCGCCGAGCACGACGCGCTGATGCAGGCCATGGCGCTCCTGCGTCAGATCCCGGGCTGCGAGGCGCTGACCTGGAAGGAGAGCCGGGCGGACAAAATGCCGTTCGGGCGGCTGAAGGTTCGGCTGAAGAAAGAGATCGTGACGATGGGCCGGCCCGAGGTCGACCCGAATGCAGCGGTGGGCCGCCGGATCGCGCCGGAGGCGTGGAACGCGGTGCTTGACGATCCCGACACGGTCGTCATCGATACCCGCAACGATTACGAGGTGGCGATCGGGTCGTTCGACGGCGCCATCGACCCGCGGACGGTCAGTTTCGGTGCCTTCCCCCGCTGGTGGGAGGAGAATGCGGAGCACTTCGCGGGCAAGCGCGTCGCGATGTTCTGCACGGGCGGGATCCGCTGCGAGAAATCGACGAGCTTTCTTGTCGGCCAGGGGGTCGAGGATGTGGTGCATCTCGACGGTGGCATCCTGGCCTATCTGGAGAAGGTGCCCGAGGCCGAAAGCCGCTGGCACGGCGGCTGCTTCGTTTTTGACGAGCGGGTGGCGGTCGGCCACGGGGTCGAGCCCACGGACCACACGCTCTGCCATGGCTGCCGCAGGCCGCTCACGCCCGAGGATCTGAGCCATCCCGATTACGAGGAAGGCGTCTCATGCCACCGCTGTGCGGGGGAGACCAGCGAGGCGGACAAGGCGCGCTACCGCGACCGGCAGAGGCAGCGCGCGGCGGCGAAGACGGGCTGATCCTCCAAACGCTTGGGCACCTCGTACTACGTCGCCCAGATGTCCCGCCCGGCGGGCAATTTTGCGAGGTTTCAGTTAGCGCAGCCGCCCGAAGGATTGCGCTACCTCTCGAAGCCGCGCTGTCGCGACGCCCTCAGGGTCGGGCGATGCCTTCGTCAGGAAGGATTACCGAGAATGAGCCTCAGGCCTTCGGCGTCGTCTTCGGCTTTGCGCGTGACCGGGGTGCGGGCTTCGCCGGCGCATCTGCCTTGGCCGGGGCTGCCTTGGTTGCCGCGGCCTTGGTGGTGCTGGCAGATGCCGGTTTGGCGGTGGCGGCCTTTGCGGTGGCCGGCTTGGCCGGGCTGGGGCCGCTCTTGCTCTCTGCCGCCTTCGGGGTCGTCTGCTTTGCTGTCGGCGCAGCTTTCGGAGCCGGTGCCTTGGCGGTGGGGCTGGACGCGCTTTTCGCCGGTTCGGCCTTCGGTGCGGCTTTCGCGGTCTCGGTCTTTGCGGGGCTCGGGGGGGTCACGACCTTTTCGGCCTTGGTGGCCGTCTGTCTGGCCTTGGGCGCGGTCTTTGGCGCCTCGGCCTTGGCCGGGCCGGGGGCCGCTTTCGCGGGCTCTGCCTTTGCAGCGGCCGGTGCCGCCTTAGCCGTGGGAGATTTCGGAGCGCTCTTGGCCTCTGCCGCCTTCGGCGCAGCCTTTGTCGTCTGGGTCTTGGCCGGGCTCGCTTCGGCCTTCGGGGCAGCCGGCGTCGCTTTGGGAGCGGCCGTCGGGGTGTCGGTCCTGGCGGCGCGAGGGGCGGCCTTTGCCGCCGTTGCCGTCGGCGCGGTCGTCCCGGCTTCCGCCCTGGCCGGGCCGGGCGTGGTTTTGGCAGCCGCAGCCTTGGTCGCCGCAGGCGCGCTCTCTGCCGGCTTGGCCTTCGGTGCCGCCGGTTTGGGCATTACAGGTTTCGATGGGCTCTTTGATAGTCCCAGAAGACGGGCGGCTGTGGCGATGATGGCGCGTCCGGCGCCAGCGGTTTTTTCGGTTTCCGGCATGGCTCAATCCTCGATCTGCTGGGGTATCTCATGGACCCAAACCATGACGATCCCAGGGGAGTTGCCTGCAAATCGCAGAAAACCTGTGTGAATGCCACTCAGTTCAGCGATTGCACAGGTGTCAGGATGATTTCCGTCGCATTCTGAATGGTCAGCACCGTGCCGGGCAAAAGGCCCGGGCGTCCCGCCCCCTCGCCGGCGAAGGCCTGATCGACCCGCTCGGCATTGGCGAAGAGCTGCAGCAGCACCTCCGAGTCGCCCGGCACGAAATGGCCGACACCGCGGCTGAAGCTCGTCACGTCGACAACCGTCACCGGAAAGGCGGCAAGCGTCTGAATATCCGGGATATTCCCCAGCCGCCGCCCAGACCCGTTGAGCCGCGCGGACAGGCGCAGCGCCCTGTCGCGTTCGGAGGCGAAGATGACGAAGGGTTCGGGCACCGTCCGGAACCGCCTCAGCTGCGAGACGAAGACCTCCGGGTCGATGTCCGGCGAAAACAGCACCACCTCGTCGACCAGCGCATCCGCTTCTCCCGGCTGGGCGATGTCGATCTGACGCAGCGTTTCAACGACGACATGCGAGCCAAGCGAATGGGCGACGAGCATCAGGCTGTCCGCCCCGGCCTGGCGCACCTCGCGGATCATCCGCTCCAGCCCGTCGCGGGCGAAAAGCGCGCTTTCGCGGTCGCGGCCGTAGCCCAGCGGATTGGCCTGGCTGGGCCAGGCATAGTGCAGCGAGACGACGTTGGCGTTGATGTCTTCGGTCAGCTGCGCGACGCGCAGGACGCCTTCGCCATAGGTGTTGTTGTAGCCGTGGATGTAGATGACCGCATCCCGCTGCCCGCGCGGCAGCGCCTGCAAGGCGCGGGCCACCCGCGCCTGGAAGGCCTGCCCATCGGCGAGCCGTTCGCTTTCGACGGCGACGATATCGGATGTCGGGTCCGGCCGGCGGCCGGGCGTGCCCAGATCGCCCGGGTTCCGGTTCTCGGGGAAGGCGAGCTTCACACGCGCATAGGACAGGTTCAGCGACCGCGTCGGGCCCGCCTCCAGCGGCGTCGTCAGGACGCGGGTCGTCGCGATGTAGACATCCCGCGTCACCTCGGTCGGGGCGATGGCGGCAGGCACCAGCGCACCGCGCGGGGCGCAGGCGGACAGCAAACAAACAAGGAGGACGAGCCAGCGCATGAACCGATCGGTTTAGTTTTCTCACCCGACCGATAAGGCGCCGCGCCGCGCCTGTCCAGCGAAGTTACAGCACGTAGCGGCTCAGATCGGTGGAGCGCGAAAGTTCGCCCAAATGTTCCTCGACAAAGGCCGCGTCGATCTGAACCGTCTCGCCGGATTTCTCGGGCGCGTTGAAGGACAGATCCTCGAACACCCGCTCCAGCACGGTATAGAGCCGCCGCGCGCCGATATTCTCGACCGCCTCGTTCACCTCCGCCGCGATCCGGGCGAGCGCGGCGATGCCCTCTTCGGTGAAGCTGACGGTCAGATCCTCGGTCGCCATGAGCGCGGTGTATTGCAGGGTCAGGGCGTTGTCCGTCTCGGTCAGGATGCGCACGAAATCCTCTTCGGTCAGCGCGCGCAGCTCCACCCGGATCGGCAGGCGGCCCTGCAGTTCGGGCAGCAGGTCGGACGGTTTCGCGATGTGGAAGGCGCCAGAGGCGATGAAGAGGATATGGTCCGTCTTGACCGGCCCGTGCTTGGTCGAGACCGTCGTGCCCTCGATCAGGGGCAGCAGGTCGCGCTGGACGCCTTCGCGGGAGACGTCGCCGCCGCGCACATCGGTCCGGGCGGCGACCTTGTCGATCTCGTCGATGAAGACGATGCCGTTCTGCTCCACCGCTTCCATCGCGGCGCGCGTCACCGTCTCGTCGTCCAGCAGCTTGTCGGCCTCCTCCGAGATCAGCACCTCGTAGCTTGCCGCGACCGTCAGCTTCTTCTTCACCGTCCGCTGGAACGCCTTCCCGAAGAGATCGCCGATATTCATCATGCCGACCTGCCCGGGCTGGCCTGGTAGTTCCAACCCCTGCATCGGGTTCGAGGTATCGGCGACCTCAAGCTCGATCACCGTGTCGTCCAGCTCCCCCGTTTTCAGCTTCTTGCGGAACATCTCGCGCGTGCCCTCGCGCGCCTGATCGCCCGCGATGGCGTCGATCACCCGTTCCTCGGCGGCGCGGTGGGCCTTGGCCTTGACGTCTTCCCGCATCCGCTCGCGGGTCTGCAAGAGCGCCGCATCCACCAGATCGCGCACGATCTGCTCCACATCCCGGCCGACATAGCCGACCTCGGTGAACTTGGTCGCCTCGACCTTGACGAAAGGCGCGTGCGCCAGCTTGGCCAGCCTGCGCGAGATCTCGGTCTTGCCGACACCGGTCGGGCCGATCATCAGGATGTTCTTGGGATAGACCTCGTCCCGCAGGTCATCCGCCAGCTGCTTACGCCGCCAGCGATTGCGCAGGGCCACGGCCACGGCGCGCTTGGCGTCCTTCTGGCCGATGATGAAACGGTCGAGTTCCGAGACGATCTCGCGGGGGGTCAGGTCGGTCATGAGGGCTTTCGTCAGAGTGAGTGCGCGAGAGATAGGCATGTGAGCGGAAAACGCAACGGGGAGAGCTTAGGGATGAGAACTGAAGGCAGGGCACGGGCGTCAACTAAAGGTGACGAGCTTTCGAGCTTCAGCTTGAAATATGTCACTCCGCCTATCTTGATTCCACGCTTGTTGTGGGCGGTCTGACGAACTGAATGCCGCCTGTATCTTCTGAATCTGAGAGCTGTCGGAGTAGACTCTGCCGCTGAACAAGGCTGCTGAACTCAAGAATTCCATCTGCCTCTACTACTCTGATCGTGACGGGATTATTGAGCTCCCGACGAAGTCTTTTGATCTCCCGATGATAGCGGATGAGGGTTCGGATGTCGGCAAAGGCTGCCGAGGATCCCCGAAACAGTTCAGGAACACCATCGTCATCAAATAGCTTATCTATCGCATGAAGCCGTGCAACCAACTCTTCAAGCGCGATTACCTGCGGATCATCCGAGTCAGATGGTCGTGTTCTTGCACGGGCCTCTTCGAGTGCTTTCGAAGTCTTTCGTCTGTATTCTGTCGAAAAAATTTCTCCTACCGATATGCTTTCATCTGCTCGTAAGACCGCTGCTATCAATGCGATTTTTTCGGGTCCGTAGGTTGTGAAGTGGTTTACAGCTGATTGTGCCAAAAAACGATCAAGATATGGCTCAACATCCTCGTCTGGGATTATATCAACAAACCGATCATGGTCAGTGATTTCTGCTCCAAATCCGGAGATCGGCTCGAAATAGACATCAACAAATCTCTTTTTCAATTCATACCTTAAGTCTCTCAGTGCACTAGAATCGTAGACCCGCTGCACAATATAGCTTGCATCGGACGGAGGTGTGGCCAATGTGATATGTGCATTGCACATAAATAATATCAGAAAGAATATTTTGAAAACAATTCTCATATATCTATGCCTTAGGCCTATTCCTTAGGAGGAGAAAAAGGTAAAATGGGTTCTTACGCCGGACCTCAAAACAGAATTATTCGGCTCCTGAGCTCCCTTCTAATGTAGGTGTCCCGAATAGCCGAAGCAATCCAATCTAGCAGCCCCAAATCCATCCGTCCCCTCACCCCACCGGCAGCACTCTCCCCCTCGGCAGAAACGGCAGAAGTGCCGTCAGGCGGCGCGGTTCCTCTCCCGGAACGCGTCGGGAAGCGGCGGCGTGACGCCCAGGATCATTGCGATCCCTAACCCTCCCGAGGTTCGTCAGCAGCGATCACGGCGCAGTTCTCGCCCTCCAGGCCCGTCCCGAAGCGGTCGCGCTATGAGACAGGCGGCCCGTCGCAACGCTCAAAACCTCAGGAGCCTAGCACTGCACCTGAACGAACAGAATGCGGCTCATGTCGCTCGTCATACCGGTCTCTAGGAAGTCACCGGCATGTTTCTGATGATAGTCCGGATCGAACCCGACCCATGTGCAGTCCGGGTGAAGATCGATCGCGCGTCCGGCCAGGTCGACACGCGTCTCTAGCGGAATGGTCTCCGATATGGCGCTGACATATCCGTCTTCTCCCCTCGAGAAGACCTGATTGTTGAAGGTGAAATACGCGATATCCGCTCCCGATTGATGCGGCTCAAAATCGTTGAGAACCATGAAGTTGATACGGGCGGTTTCGCTATCGAAGAAGCCTCCGCCGTCGGTCGTCATATCGACTGTCACGGAGTGCGACGCCGTGTCTTCGCCGGTCGCTTTGAGGCCGAGAAACAGCAGGGGCAGGGTGCAAAGGAGGAGGTTTCGCATGGCTGTGGTCCATTTGGCTTACGGATAATTCCGGCGCGTCTTGCAGCGTATTCAGTCCATGTTCAATGCACCCACCCTTCATCCCACCGGCGGCAACTTCCCCCTCGGCAGGAACGGCAGGAGCGCCATCAGGGCGGCGCGGATCCTCTCCCAGAAGGCGCCGAGCAGCAGCAGCACGACGCCCAGGATCAGGATCGTCATGGCGATGCCCATCCCCTCGTCCAGCTGGGTGCTGAGCGCTACGACGTAACCCACGGCGGCGATCAGGAACGACCGGCGGTCGATCACGATGGCAACCAGCGCGATCAGGGCGAGGAAGGCGATCAGCAGCCCGCGCGCGCCCGGCGCGTCGCTGGTGATGAGCGTCAGCGCGATGGTGTTCACGATGGCGGGGGCCGCCACGATGTGCAGCCAGAACCCGTTCGAGGCGCGGCGGGTCACCCGGTGCGGGTCGGACATGTCGAACCACATGGCGACGGCAAAGACCGCGACGCCGAACAGCAGCGTGCCCAGCGCGAAGGGCCCCTCCGCCGACAGCAGGAACAGGTCGGACAGATCGCCGGGGTCGCCCGCCTGCACCGCCAGCGCCACGACCATCAGGATGAACAGCCCCACCGCCACCAGCGCCAGCGCGAACGGCACCCGGAAGCGCAGCCAGTAGATCAGCAGCGCGACCGAGGCGAGCGCCAGCGGGAAGATCGTGCTCGACCAGTCCTGCTGGGCCACCATGAAGGGCTGCGCATAGGAGGCCGTGAAGCCGAGCGCCGCGTTCAGCGCCCAGAAGATCGTCAGCGTGATCGCGGGCGCCACCATCCGCCGCCGTCGGATGAAGTATTCCGACAGCGCCCAGAGGATCCCCGCCGCGATCAGGCTGCGGGTGACGACGAAGCCCTGGACGTCGAAGAACCCCGTCCCCGCATCGACCCAGCCGATCGCCGCCGACACGCCGACCCACCCGGCGGCGAGAATGACAAGGCCCACGACGATGAAGATCTCGTTGAAGCCTTTGAACAGCTCGAACGGCTCCTCATCCGGGCGGGTAGCGGCCAGATGCCCCTGCCGTTCCGCCGCCAGCGTCAAAATCCGCGCCGCCTGCGCCTCGGTGATCGCCCCGGCGGAGACGGCGGCGCGCAGGTCGTCCTTTTCGATCATCCCTTGATCGCTTCGACCGTGAGGTTGCCGTTGGTGTAGACGCAGATATCGGCGGCGATCGCCATCGCGTCCCGCGCGACCTGTTCTGCCGACCGGTCGCTGCCGATCAGGCCGCGGGCGGCGGCCAGCGCGTAGTTCCCGCCAGAGCCGATGGCGGCGATGTCGTGCTCGGGCTCCAGCACGTCGCCCGCGCCGGTGATCACCAGCAGCGTCTTGCCGTCGGTGACGATCAGCATCGCCTCGAGCTTTTGCAGGTACTTGTCCGTCCGCCAGTCCTTCGCCAACTCGACCGAGGCCCGCTGCAGCTGGCCCGGATGCGCCTCCAGCTTGGTCTCCAGCCGCTCGAGCAGGGTAAACGCATCCGCCGTCGACCCGGCAAAGCCCGCGACCACGTCGTGCCCGCCGGGCGACAGCCGCCGCACCTTGCGCGCGGTGCCCTTGATGACCGTCTCGCCCAGGCTGACCTGCCCGTCGCCCGCGATCACCACCTCGCCACCCTTGCGCACGCCGATGATCGTCGTGCCGTGCCAGCCGGGAAACTCGTCTTTCGCCATAGAAAACTCCTGTCGTCCGGTCCCCATATGGGGCGGCGGCGCGGGGAAGGGAAGCGGCGGCGTCAGGCGGCCTCGGCCAGGAACTCTGCCAGAAGATCGAAGACGATGCGGATCCTGCGGCTCGTATGCAGCTCGCGGTGGGTGGTCAGCCAGACCGGGAATTCGATCGGGTCCATCTCGGGCAGCACCGGCTCGATCCCCGGGGTCTTCGCCGCCACCGCCTCGGACATCACGGCGATGCCAAGGCCCGCCTGCGCCATCTCCCACGCGACGATGCCGCTGCTTGATCCGCATCTGAAATTCCGCTCGGTCAGCTCGATCCCGATCCCGGCGAGGAAGGCCCGGTACCGCGCATTGTCGCTCAGCCCGATCCAGTCATGCCCGGCCAGATCCGCCCGATCCGCAGGCCGGCCCCGCCGGTCGAGATAGGCGGGCGCGGCGTAGAACCGCCCCTTCATCATGCCGACGAGGCGCGCGATCAGGTCGGGCTGTTCGGGGCGGACATGGCGGATCGCGATATCGGCCTCGCGGCGCAGCAGGTCGCGGATATCGTCAGCCGCGATGATCTCGATCTCGATCAGCGGCGCGACCTCCCGCAGGCGCAGCAGCGCCTCGGGCAGGATATAGGCCGACATCGCGTCGCTCGCCGTCACCCGCACCTGCCCTTCGACCGCCTGCGACTGGCCCGAGGCGGCGAGCGAGATCCGGCTCGCCGCATCCCCCATCGCCCGCACGTGGTCCAAGAGGTCCCGCCCGGCGCGCGTCAGCTGCAACGACCGGCCCGCCCGTTCGAACAGCGTCACGCCCAGCGCGTCTTCCAGCGCGGTCACCTGCCGCCCCAGCGTCGGCTGGGTCAGGCCCAGCGCGCGCGCCGCGGCCGACAGCGACCCCTCCTCCACCGTCGCGAGGAAGGCGCGGACCTGGTTCCAATCATAGGAGATGGCGGACCAATTCATGCATCCCCGTATATCCGAAGTACCGATTTCGGCAATTCCTCTTCGATCTGCGCATGGTCTAGATGGCCACGAAAGGAGAGAGACGATGATCGATACGATGGATTTCTGGGACCGGAAGGCGCAGCGCTACGCGACGAGCCCGATCGCCGATATGCGTGCCTACAAATACACGCTTGAGCGGACGCAAAGCCATCTGCGCGCCGATGACCGGGTGCTCGAACTGGGTTGCGGCACCGGCATGACGGCAGCGCATCTTGCCCCCGGGGTCGGGGAGTATGTGGCGACCGACATGTCGGGCGAGATGGCGAAGATCGCCCAGGCCCGTGCGGACGAGGCCGGGCTGACCAATATGACGGTCCGTACCGGCGGGGTGCAGGACATCGTCTTCGACGGTGGCCGCTACGACGCGGTGCTGGCGTTCAACCTGCTGCACCTTCTGGACGATCTGCCGGGGGCGCTGGCCGGCATCTCGCGGCTTCTGAGGCCCGGCGGGCTCTTCATCTCGAAGACGATCTGCCTGCCGGATCGGGGCTTTCCGCTGAAGCTCACGCTGATGCGGGCGATCCTGCCGCTGATGCAGCTGGCCGGACAGGCGCCCCACGTGCGGATCACCAAGATCCGGGAGCTTGAGCGCGAGATCTTCCATGCGGGCTTCGAGATCATCGAGACGGGCAATCACCCGGCAAATCCGCCCAGCCGCTTCATCGTCGCGCGCCGCGCGTGAGGCGGCAGGACGGGGCGGCCTTCTCAAGCGCCGGAGAAGCGGGATCCTTGACAGGCAGGTGAAGAATGGCCCGCTTGTGAGGATCCCACCGATCAACTAGTGAGGCCGAAAGAGTGGCCGCGCAGGTCCTCCCTGAAGGGGCCTGCGCGGCCCACGAGACGGACGTTAACACGGTTGATGCGCAATTACCTTGGTTTCTCAAACGGTTGGTCAAACGGTGGGTCGGTATGAATGCGCGGCAGAAGCGCGGCGTTCCATCCTCATGGGCGTGATGGCCCGATGCCGGTTGCGCCTCTCTCGAAAGCGGGTGCGTCAACTGCCAGGCCTGAACATGCATTTGAATAGTTAACTGCCGTGGGGACGATCAGCATCATCCTCTGCAGTCACAATGGCGAGCGCCTCTTGCCGGACACGCTGGATAGTCTTGCTGCGCTGGATCTGCCATCGCCGACGCAGCTGATACTGGTCGACAACGCGAGCACCGACCGGACCTGGGAAATCCTCCAGCGCCCGTTCGAGAGGTTCGACGTCATCCGCCTGCAGGAACCGCGGCGCGGCAAGTCCCTGGCCCTGAATCTAGCGCTGGAGCGCGCGGCGGGCGATCTCATCGTCTTTACGGATGACGACACAACACGGGATCCGGACTGGTTGACTGCCTATCTCGATGCCGGAACACATCATCCAGAGGCGCTGTGCTTCGCCGGTCAGGTCCGCCCGAATTGGTCGGCAACACCGGCCAGGTGGCAGGAATACATCGCCGATCACGGCGGGGCGTTCGGATGTTCGAAGATCAGCTTCAACGACCGCGTTCAGCCGATAGACGCCTCGCAGGTCAAGGGCGCGAATTTCGCGATCCGGGGGGCTGCGCGCGCCTTGAGGTTCGATACGGAGCGGCTGAACTACGGTCAGGAGGGTGCCGGCGGCGAGGATACGCATTTTGCGTCCCGTGCCGGGGATCTCGGACATCCCATCCTCTTCGTGCCGGATGCGGTCGTCCGGCACCTGATCGAACCCGAGGACATGTCGATTGGCAGCGTTCTCGGACGAACCCGCAGCATCGGCCGGTCAAGGTGGCAGAGGTTGCGCCTCCAGGGCGAGCCGCCGGAACTGGAACTGCGCAGGGCGCGACGACGGTTCAGAAAGGCCGTGAAGAACATCTTCCGGTCGCGGTCGCGGCCTGAGATGGTGTTTTGGCTTCTCAAGGCGGTTTTCTGGCGGGCGCAGATCAAGGAAGCCAGGAACGAGGCCGCGACGCCCGCTGCCTCGGCCGAAACCCCCTGACACGCCGGATCGGCGGTGCGAACCGGCGGCCCGTCAGAAGAGCGTCAGCACCAGCCCCATCACCCCGCAGGCAACAGCGGCATAGCCGCCGTCGATCATGGCCAGCCGGATCGGCCGCATCGAATAGAGCACGTTGAGCGTGATCCAGGGCGCGATGAAGAAGGCGCCGATGCCAAAGCCCCCGATCAGCCCGGCATGCCAGGTCTCGACGCCGCTGCCCGAAAAGGTATGCGCCATCATCGCGGCGACGACGAGGGTGCAGACAAAACCCTTGGCATAAAGCGCCGGGCTCTGGGTGATGTCGGGCGTGCCGTCCTCTTTCATCGGGACGCCGATATCGGCCATCCATTGCGTGGAGAACACGTTGTACCAGATGGCACCTGCCGCGAACCCGGCGACGGCTGCGATAAATATCGCGACGATACCCATGGACCTCTCCCTTCCTTCCGTCAGGGCAGGATGGCGTGAGGTGGGTCCCATGGGAAGGCCGTACCGTGTCCACCGGCGCCGTCAAAGATCCAGATGGTAATGGAAGAGATGTCCATGAAGATCGCGGACTGTGAACTGACGCAGGCCCCAGGGCTTGTCCTCGATCGGGTCCACGATCTCTGCCCCCAGATCGTTGAGGGCGCGGTAAAGGTCATCGATCGCCTCCGCAAAGACCCAGAACGTTCCGGGATGGATCTCGGTATCAGTCTCGCGAAAGAAGATCGCGCAATCCCCGCGCGAGACGGCCCCGATCCGCCCGTCCTCCTGATGCCACCCGATCCGGAATCCCATCCGGTCCCGATAGTATCTCTGCGCCTCCTCTACGCTTCGCACCGGAAGCTCGGGCGTAGCCGGACCAATTCTCATCGGCAACTCTCCTTGGCAGCGGGCTCTCGCTCTCCGCCTGCACGATACAGCAAGGACCCCGTTCCGTGCTACGGCGAGCGGCCCATCCAGGCAGGCGATGCCCGTCCTCCCGACGTCCCATCAACAAAACGGCGCAGCTCTCAGCATTGTCGCCGCTGTTGCGCTGCACCGCAGCAGAACGCTCGGTTACCGGGCGATCCACCGGTGTGATGTCCGACAGGAAGCCGACGGTATGCCGACCGAATGCCGACCCGCCGATGCGCCCAAATTTTCCTGGATTAATGGCCGATTCGGGGTCTTCCCGGGGTTGCGCCTGTCAGACCAGCCGTCCGCCCCTCTCATACCCGGTTAACAAAAAAGGCGCCCCGCAGGGCGCCCTCGATTCGGATTATGGGACAGGGATCAGATCGACTCTTCGATCCAGCTTTGCAGCTGCGCCTTCGGCTTGGCGCCCGTCATGTTCGACACCACGTCGCCGCCCTTGAACATGAACAGCGCCGGGATCCCCCTAACCCCAAGCTGGGCGGGGGAATTCGGGTTGTCGTCCACGTTGACCTTCACGATCTTGACCTTGCCGTCCATCTCCTGGCTCAGCTCTTCCAGCGCGGGCCCGATCTGCTTGCAGGGGCCGCACCATTCCGCCCAGAAATCGACAACAACAGGAATATCGGACTGACGGACCTCGGTCTCGAAGGTCTCGTCGGTGACAGCATGGGTGGCCATATCGGCTCTCCTCGGTGGAGGTGGGTTGGATCAGGTGCGGAACGTAGGAACGCGCGCGGCGCCGGTCAAGCAGGTCTCGCGGTTGTGAGCGCGCCGGACACAAGGTCATGTGGCAAAAGCATCAGTTCCGGCCCGGCCGTCCACAGGATCGCGGTCTGGATTTCGTGGTCAGGATAGACCTCGGACAGCGCCGCTTCATAGGCGCCCATCTGCCGCAGGATGCCGTCCGGGGTGTCTTTCGGATCGTCTGGGGCAACGCGATTGGTCTTGTAATCGACGGCGAGAACCCGGGTGTCGGTGACCATCAGCCGGTCGATCGTGCCGTGAATCCGCTGCCCGTCGAGCGCGTCGAGCGCGGCGCTGATGGCGACCTCGCTGAGGGTGCCCGGGGCAAAAAGGGATTGGAAATCTGGGTGGTGGAGGATCGCCCGCGCCTCTTGCAGCGCGGGTGCCAAGGGCACTTCGTCGCCAACTTCTGCGGCAAGCGCGTTGATGATCGCGGGGTGATCCTCCTCCGCAGCATCCGGCAGGGTCTCCAGCAGCCGGTGGACGAGCACCCCGTGAAGCCGGGCCGCTTCCGGGTCGGCGCCCGCGGCTTCCCCGGGCAGCGTCTTCAGCCCGCCGAGGGCGGAGGGCGAGAGGGTCGGCGCCGGGCGCTCCGCGCGCGGTGGCGGGGTCAGGAGGGCCAACGGGATCGGACTGTCCTTTTGTTTCTGCGACTTAGAAGTCTCGGCAACCGGCCCGTCCCACTCGAGATGAGACAGGCGCAGCCCGTCGCCGGTCGGGAAGGCATGGCGATAAGCGCCCGTGTGATCCAGCCCTGCCCGGATCGCGTCGTGCCACCCCTCGTTTTTGCTGTCCTTCGCCGGGGCCGCGCCGCAGCAGATGAGCCAGCTTTCGGCCCGGGTCATCGCGACATAGAGCAGGCGGTTCCGTTCCGCCTCCAACCGGGCCACGTGGGCGTCCGCGACGGACGCCAGCACAGGCGGCCGCTGGGCTTTGTTCAATGCCGGCAGACCAAGGCCGTTTGTATCGTAAATCCTTGGCGGATCGGGTGGTTTTCGCGGCGCGGTATCGGGCAGGACGACGATCGGCGCCTCGAGCCCCTTGGCGCCATGAACCGTCATCACGCGCAGCTTGCCGCGGGCGGCGCCCAGTTCGCGCTTGATCTCGATCTCGTCGCCGCGGATCCATTCGAGGAAACCGGTGAGGCTCGGCACCGAGGTGCGCTCGTAATCGATGGCGAGGCCGAGGAGGGCGTCGATCGCATCCTCGGCCTCCTCCCCCAGCCGGGCCAGCAACCTCTCGCGGCCGTCATGGCGGGTCAGCAGGCGTTCGATCAGCTCGTAGGGGCGCAGGAAATCGGATTGGGCGCGCAGATCGTCAAGGATCTCAAGGGTTTCGGGGTGATGGTCTCGCTGGTCGCGGAGCGCCTGCCAGAGATGCTGACCTTCGGGGCGCGGCTGGGCGAGGGTGAACAGGGCGCCCTCGTCCCACCCGAAAAGCGGCGATTTGAGCGCGCTGGCCAGCGCCAGATCATCCTCTGGCAGGGCGAGGAAGGCGAGCACGGCGAGGATATCCTTCACCGCCAGTTCCTCGATCACCTTCAGGCGGTCCGCGCCCGCGACCTCGATCCCCTGCGCCTTGCAAGCGCGGATGATCTCGGAAAAGAGCGGCCCGCGCCGCTGGACAAGGACGAGGATGTCCCCCGCATCGACAGGCCGCCGCAGGACGGTGCCG
This sequence comes from Aestuariibius violaceus, assembly GCF_040779325.2. Classification (NCBI taxonomy): domain Bacteria; kingdom Pseudomonadati; phylum Pseudomonadota; class Alphaproteobacteria; order Rhodobacterales; family Paracoccaceae; genus Aestuariibius; species Aestuariibius violaceus. The sequence goes on along the minus strand of NZ_JBFONT020000001.1, from coordinate 169,862 downwards.
TTCCGCGAGACCGGGATCGTCTCCTCTTCGGTCATCCGCTTGATTTCGCTGGCAATCTCGCGGGCCAGCCGGACCTTGGGGTCGCCCGGCTGGATGCGGTCGACGGGATCGGTCCAGTCGCCGCTTTCTTCGGCCTGTTCCCGTTCGATCATCGGCCAGAGGTCGACGCGCCCGGGCAGATCGGGCCGGAAGGGACGGTGCAGAACCGCGTCGCCCACGCCGGGGCGGTCGCGGAACACCTCATCAACGAGGCGCAGGATCGGCGCGGCGGACCGGAACGAGTAGTCGAGCGAGGAGATCGCCAGGGGGTCGCCTGTGGCGTCGAGCCGTTCGGCGAAGTGCGCCTTCAGACGCTCGAACTCCGCCGGATCGGCGCCTTGGAAGGAGTAGATCGATTGCTTCAGATCGCCGACGACAAAGATCGTCCGGCGGATGCCGGGCCGCGCCCCGGCGCCTGCGGTGAACTCCTGCGCAAGGTCGCGGATCACCTCCCACTGGTCCGGACTGGTGTCCTGGGCCTCATCCACCAGGATATGGTCGATCCCGCCGTCGAGACGGAAGAGCACCCATTGCGCGACGGCGGGATCGGTCAGCAACTGGCGCGCCTTGCGGATCAGATCGTCGAAGTCGAGCCAGCCGCGGATTTCCTTGGCCCGGTCAAGCGCAGGCAGAAAATCCTGCGCGAAATGGTGCAGCGCGCGGGCGCTTTGGAAGGCCAGCAGGGCGAGGCGCCGATCCCGGCCTGCCGCCACCCGTTCCATGAGATGATCGAGGTCGGCCGCTCCCGTGAAGTGCGGCGCGGCCTTCAGGGTCGCCTTGGTCGGGATTGTGCCACTCTTCGGCCCAAAGGGATTCGCGGCGGTCTCGCCATAGAGAAACACATCCTCGAGGTCCGCCAGATCGGGATAGGCGATTTCGCCCCTCGCAGCGATTGCCGAGAGCTTTGTGGCGACCTTCTGGTCGTTCGCGCTTCCGGCGGCGCAAACCGCCACCAGATCGGCGATGAGACCGGCATCGCCCGGCGCAACGGTCTGTGCCAAGAGACTTGCTTCATTCTCGCCCGGCATAAGGCCCAGCGCTGCGCGAAGCTCTGTCTCGTTGCGGGGCGGCAGGAACAGGTCGCGCTGGCGGGCGATGTCGGCGAGCAGCTTGTCGAGGTCGATGGTCGCGTGGTGGCGGGCGAAGTCCTGCAGGGTCTCCGGCGCGTCCGCGGCGATCCGATCGAGGACGTCGGCACGGAGCTGCTGGGCGCTGCGGTCGTCCATCTCGACGAAGCCGGGGCTGACGCCCGCTTCAAGCGGGAAGCGGCGCAGAAGCGTTGCGCAGAAGGAGTGAATCGTCTGGATCTTCAGGCCGCCGGGCGTTTCGATCGCGCGGGCGAAGAGCCGGCGGGCCTCTGCGATCCGGGTAGCGGAGACAGGGCCGGTGACGCCGAGATCGGACAGGTTCTGCCGTAGGTCCTCGGGCGCCATCATCGCCCACTCGCCGAGGCGGCGGAACAGGCGGTTCTGCATCTCGCTCGCCGCGGCCTTGGTGTAGGTGAGGCAAAGGATCTTCTGCGGGTCGACCCCGCCGAGGAGGAGCCGCGCGACCCGGTCGGTCAAGACGCGCGTCTTGCCGGAGCCTGCATTCGCGGCGAGCCAGGTCGACCGTTCGGGGTCGGCGGCCTGCTGCTGGCGGCGGGTCGCTTCATCGACGCTCATCCGACCCTATCCCCTTTGGCGCGGTCCGACAGGTCCCATTCGCCGAAGCGCGAGAGGTGGTCGTAATCGCTGACCGCACTCTCCTGCTCCATGGCGAGGCGGGCGGTGTAGCCGCGGTCGCGATCGGCCCAGCGGGCCATGAGCTGGCAGAAGCCGTCCCACGTCTTGTCGGGCGGTTCCTCGTTCAGGGGCGCGGGATGCACCTTGGCGGGGTCACGCAGGCTGATGTAGTCGGCGCGCGCGATCACCGCGCCCGCCGGAAAGCCGGGGAAGCCGCCCTGTTGGAGGATTGCGGCTTCGAGGAGGAGCTGCTTGTCGAAGACCTTCTGCTGGGCCTTCGTCGGGGGGGTGCCGGACTTGTAGTCGTAGAGGATCGCCGCGCCCGCCCCGGTCCGGTCGATGCGGTCGGCCTTGGCGGTAAGGGTGACGTTCAGGCCGGGGATCGTCGCCTGGCCGGTCTTTTCGAGAAGGGCGGGCGTGCCGCGAGCCTGGCGCGCATGTTCGCTGTCGATGAAGGCTTCCGCCGTTCGGTCGAGTGTCGCGTGCCAGAGGGCTCGCGTCGCTTCGCCGGGGACGTGATCGGCGAGGATCTGGCCGGCGAGGTCGGTCAGCGCTTTGCGGGCGTCGTCGTCGCTCGCGTAGGGCCAGCGGGCGATGAACTGGTGCAGGATCTCGTGCAGGACGATCCCGCGCAGCAGCGCGTCGGGGCGGGCGCTGAGCGGGTCGAGCGGCCTGAGCCGCAGGATGGAGCGGGCGTAGATCGCGTAGGGGTCGCGGATCAGGTCGCGGATACGGGTGACCGAGAGCTTGCGGGGCCTGAGGTCGACCGGTGGCTGGGGGGAGGGGCGCGGCGCCAGGTGGATGCGTTTCGCGGGGCGGTCGAGCGCCTCGGCCCAACCGACATAGGTGCGGCCGCGGCTGCGCATTGCCTTGAGCGCGTCTGGGCCGTTCTGGTCGTGGAGGCCATCGAGCAAGTTCGTCAGGCGGTTCAGCCAGCGGGAGGGCACGGTTTCGGCGTCGTCCGACCGGAGCGAGCGGCTGAGCCAGACCTCGGGCGCGCAGATCGCCTGCTGGAAATCATGGGCCGAAAGACCGATCCGCCGCTCGGGCAGGAGGAGCCCGGCCTGGAGGCGCATGGCGCGGTTGAACCAGGGGTCGGGGGCCGGGCGTTCGGGCCAGGTGCCGTCGTTGAGCCCGCCGAGGATGACCAGATCGCATCCCTGCACCCGCGCCTCGAGCGTGCCCCAGATGCGGATCTGCGGATGGGGCTCGATGGTGCGGCGGACATTGGCGCGCGAGAGGATCGCGGTGAGCAGCTCGGCGAAGTCGGCGGGGCGAACCGGGCCGCCATGGGGGGCGCTTTCGGCCAGTTCGGCATGGAGCGCGGCGGCAGCCTCGCCGGCCTCGCCGGTCCAGAGCGTGGCGCCATCCCCGCTCGGGCCGGCGGTGATGTCGTCGGCGAGGCGTCGGTGGATCGTCACCAGATCAGCCAGCGGGTGCGGCCGGTTCTCGGGCAGGTGATCGGCGATCCCGATGACCCAGCCTGCCCAGGCTGCCCGCGCAGTATCGTCCGATGCCCAAGCGGTGATGTCGGCGGCGCGGGGGACGGTGAGGCCCTTGCGGCGGAGGTGCAGTTCAAGATCCCGGGTCAGGCGCAGGTGGTCGCCGCGTCCCTCCCCGCCGCTATTGGCGAGCGGGTGTTTGAGGAGCGTCAGCAGCGCCTCGGCATCCAGGGCACCCGCCATTGCCTCGGCGACGTGGCGCAGGAAGCGGCCGGGGGCGGTCAGGTGCAGGGGCTCGCCCGCGCTGTCGTCCGGGGTGATCCGCCAGCGGTCGAGCGCGGCGGTGACCTGACGGGCGAGGGTCCGGTCGGGAGTGATGAGCGCGGCGGTCTGGCCGGTCTCTGCCGCCTTGCGGAGACGGAGCGCGATGGCGGCGGCCTCGATCCTTGGGGTCGGGGCCTCGATCAGGGTCATCGCGGCGGTCGCGCCCTCGAGATCGGTCAGGTTTTGGCCATCGGCGATCCAGTCGTCGGTGACGGGGGCCGGGCGCAGCGCAAGCGAGACGAGCGCGTTGCGCGGTGGCGACGGAGGTTCGGCGGCGGTCCAGCGGGAGATCGCGGCCGGATCAAGCCCCAGATCGTCGGCGAGGCGGCGGAAGCGGTATTGCGGATGATCCTCTGCCGTCAGCGCGTCGCCCAGCCGGTCCCAGACTCGGGCGGGCATGTCGAAATCGACGCCGGGCAGGACCAGCGCACCCTGCGGCAGATGGGCGACCGCGCGCATCAGGAGCGCCGTCGTACTGCGCGACCCGGTGGAACCCGCGAGGATGACCGGGTGGCGCGGCGGGGCAGTCTGCCACCGCGCGACAAGGGTCTCCGTCGCCTTGCGCAGGCGGGTTTCGGGGTCGGGTGCGTCGGAGGTTTCGCCGAGGAACCTCTCGGTGATGCGAACGAATTTCAGCGCCCTCTCCCAATGGCCGGAGGCGTCGCTGACATCGACCGCCACGATATCGTCGGCGCCGACCCCTTCGCCGCGCATCTCGTCGATCAGCGCAACGAGGCTGTCTGCAAGATCAAACACGCGCTGGCGCCCGGCGAGGTCTGGTTCCTGTTCGATCAGCGTGGAGACCAGGCGCGCGACCTCGAGCCGCCGTTTCAGGCCGCCGGGGGCGGGCGGCGGCATCCCAAGCGCGGGATCATCGGCGATGTCCGTGAGCAGGCGAATACGGGGGAGTAACCCCGCAGGCCCGGCATCGAAGCACTCGCGCAGGCGCCGCTGCATCCGCCGGGTGTTCACGATCAGCTCGACGCGGCCCATCGCGTCTGGCCTTTGGCCACTCAGCCGGTGGCGGAGGCCCGCGATCAGCTCGACCGGGAAATCGACGCCCGGTGGCAGGCCGAAGACGCGCGGGCCCTCTTGCGGGGGGAACATCACCCGGCGGCCAGCATCGCCTCGGCCTCGGCAATGCCCGCAGGGCGGCCGACATCGCACCAGTGGCCGTCATAAATCAGCCCATGGACGCGCCCGGCCTCGATCATCGGCTGCCAGACTTCGCGCAGGGAGAAGGCGGATTTGCCAACGGCGGCGAGCGTGTCGGTCCGGAGGATCTGCAGGCCGGTATAGACGAGGTCCGGGTGCCAGGAGATGCGGTTCTCAGTGTCGAGCGTGAAGCTGCCCTTGCCCGCATGGCCATGCGCCCGGTCGCGCGGGACGAGGAGAAGGAGCGCGTCCATCTGGTCAGGATCCCAGGCGCTGCACAGGGGGCCGATCGGGTTGGGGCCGTGCCAGACCGCATCGGAATTCATCGTCAGGACGGGATCGGGGCCGAGGAGTGGCAGGGCGTTGAGCAGCCCGCCCCCGGTTTCGAGGATCTCCGGGTGTTCGGTGATCGTCGTGATCCCGCGTCCCTCCAGGTGCAGACGCAGGACATCGGGGCGGTAGTGCAGATTGGCGATGACGTTGGGGATTTCGGCAGAGAGGATCGGGTCGATCGCGTGGTCGATCAGGGGACGGCCGGCGACCTCGATCATGGCCTTGGGGCTATGTTCGGTCAGCGCCCCCATCCGCGTGCCGAAGCCTGCGGCGAAGACCATGGCAGAGCGGGGTTTGGTCACTTTTGCGCCTCCTTGATCGCGGGGAAGGCGGCATGGATCGGCGCGGCGATCTCGGCCAGCGCCGGGTCGGCAAGTGCGTCGCGTAGGCGGGCGTGGAGGCGCGGCAGGAAGCGCAGATAGCCGGTGCGGCCATCGCGCTGGGCGAGGCGGTGAAAGACACCGAGGATCCGCAGATTGCGCTGGAGCGAGAGGGCGGCGATCGCGGCCGAGAGCGCCTCAGGCGGAGTGCCGGTTTCGCGGCTGAGGCGGTGAGCGAGGGCCACGCGCACGGCGGGCGAGACGTCACGGCGGATGTCTGTGATGAGCGAGACGAAATCATAGAGCGGATGCGCGATGACCGCGTCCTGGAAGTCGAGGAGGCCGGCACGAGCCAGGCCGGTTTGACCGGGGCGGAGGACGATGTTCTCCACGTGGAAATCGCGCAGGGCGGCGACGGAGGCTTCGGGCGCGTGAGTGGAGAGCGCGATGCGGACGGCGCTGAGAACGTCGTCTCGCAGCACTGCCGCCTTGGGCCCACCGGCCCAATCGACGGCGACGTCACAGATGCCGGCGGCGCTGTCGGGATCAAAAGTGGCGCGGCCGGGCATAGGGGGCTGGGCGCGTAGGTGGAGGAGCACGTCGAGCGCGATGCCGTAGAGGGCCCCCTCCTGATCCGGGGCCGCTGCGATTTCGCGTGCGAAGAGGGCATCGCCGAAATCCTCGATGAGAAGAAAGGCGTGATCCGTGTCGCTTTCGTAGATTTCCGGCGGTGACAGGCCAGCAGAGCGGAGATAGGCCGCGACATCGAGGAAGCTGCGCAGTTGCGCCGGATCCTCGGCGCGGGCATCCATCAGCAGCGCGGTGCGCCCGTCGCCACGGACAACCCGGACGTAGGACCGGCGCGAGGCGTCGCCCGCGATGCGCTGCGACCGGGCGGCGGTCCAGCCTGCGCGGGTCAGGAACTCGGCAAGATCGGGGTCGAGGTCATCCAAGGGCATCGGCAAGGCGCCCTTTCCAGGTGTCGTTCTGGGATTGGAACTGCGCCTCGCGCCCGTCACCCGCCATCGCGAGGTGGAGCGTCAGGGCGTCGGCCGGGGCCATGTCGCCCAGCCGGTCGGGCCATTCGATAAGGCAGATCGCGTCTTCCATCGCGTCCTCCAACCCGAGCTCCAGCACCTCGTCCGGGCCGGACAGGCGGTAGAGGTCGCAATGCCAGATCTCGGTCCCGTCCCGCCCTTCGTAGGTTTGAACCAGCGTGAAGGTGGGCGAGGGAATATCCTCGTCCTGCGCAAGCCGGGCGCGGATGGCGGCGCGGGCAAAATGGGTCTTTCCGGCGCCGAGCGGCCCGTCGAGGCAGAGCGTATCCCCCGCCTTCAAAACGGGGGCGACGCGGCGGGCCAGATCGGTCGTGGCCGCATCATCGGGTAGGAACCGGGGGGGAGAACACCAAGACATGGTGGGAGCATACGCTTGCGCGCCTGCCCCGCAAGATCAATCACGCATGTGCCGCGACGGTATCCAGCGATGGCGCGTGGGGCAGCGCGGTGCCTTCGATGCCGAGCCGTTCGAAGGTGCACAGCGTCGCCCCGCCCGCGATGGGAGAGCAGCGAAGCTCGAAAATGCGGCCGTCTTTCAGATGGATCGGGGCGGTCCATTCGCTGCGCTCACCGAAAGTCCCGACGAAATCCCGCAGGTCTCCCCAAGCCGGTGTCGGCAGGCAGCGGATCTGCATGTCACGGGTTGCCTCGATCGCCGTGACCTCAGCCACCGTTTCGCTGTCGGCGATATCCCAGAGCTCGGCAAAGGCGCTGTTGGAGAGCGTCATCACGCCGGTCGGAGAGAAGACGGCGATCGCATCCCGCTGGGCGTCGATGACGGACTGCCCCATGTCGATCTGCGAGCGGAAACGCCGGGTGAGCGAGATATCGGCGGAGATATCCTCGATCAGGAAGGCGACCGCGCCGTCTGGATGGGGTCGGCCGGTGACCTTGTAGGTCTGGCCTTCGGGCAGGGTCCAGTTTTCCTCGTAAGTACCCGAGCTTGCGGCGTGTTCCATGGAGGTCACAGCCTCACGCCAGCTTTTGTAATCCTTGGGCTCCGGCAGGACGCGCGCCTCGCGCAGCCGGTCGAGAAAGCCGTGAAGCGAAGGGCGGGTCGCGAGGAAACTAACCGGCAGCCCGGTAAGGTCGTGGAGCGCCGGGTTGAAGAGCACCAGCCGACGGTTCCTGTCGAAGACGGCAAGGCCCGTGGGCAGGTGGGCGAATGTCTTGGAAAGGGTCTGGATGAAATTCTGTTGCGCCGTCTCGGCCTTGACAAGTGGGCCTGCATCTTCGGCGACGAACAGCACCTCCGATCCACGATCAAGCGCCACGACGTCAAACCAGAGCGGGTCGCCCCCGTCCGGCAGGTCGACAGACAGACGCTTGCGAGACACGGCACTGGCCGTGCCGATGGCGGACAGCGCCTTGAAGAGGCGAGGCGGCGGCCAGGCGCCCAGGTGTCCATCCAGACGGTCTGCGATATCGAGATAGGACGCGTTGGCCCAGGTAATGTTGCCGCGCTTGTCTTCCTTCCAGATGAGCTGCGGGGCGTCTTCGGCGATACCGCGCAGGATTTCGACCTCTTTCTGTGCGGTTGCATGCTGGAGCGACATGTCGGTGGCGGTATGACTCTCTGGCAGCACCTCAATCCGGAGTGTGCCGCGGCAGTTTTCGGCAAGGATCCCACTGGACAGCGCGCGGTCGGTGCAGTCGACGCGGACGCGGTTCGAGGTATCGAGATCGCTGAGTGCGTCGCGGAGCCCGGGGAAATGCCCCGCCATCGCTTCAAGAAACCGGTCAAGATCGCTGCGGCCGGCGCGGGGTGGTCCGAGGAGCGCGCGGGCCTGGGGGGTGGCGTCGGCGAGGGCGTCGCCATCGAACAGAAGCACGATTGCGTCGGGGGGCGGCCGCTTGATGGTGCCGATCCGGGGCATGCGCCGTTTGTCGATGACGAGCACCGCGATAACCAGGCAAAGACTGAAAAAAGACGCGCCAGCGATCGTCAGCCCGATGGTGAGCGGTGTGAGATCAAGCATTTCGGCACTCCCGTCAGACACGGCATGGTTGTATCTGGCGAGTCACAGTCCGGGAATATGGTTAAACAGACGTTAACCGAAAAGCCTTAAATGGTTGGTGCGGTTAGGCAACGATTAGCCGGTTTTCTCCAAGGGCATCGTCGACGCCGTCGGACAATGCTTCAATCTTTTCGCGGGGCCAGGCGACGTCGACTTCCGCGCCGCCGAGGCCGTCACCCTTGGTTGAGTTTGCGAAATGCAGCGTGGCGCCCGAGCGTTCCAGCAGCGTCTTGGCGATGAACAGGCCCAGCCCCATTCCGTCATATCCCGGACGCGCGCCGGTCCGCCGCCGCCCGACGAAAGGGTCGCCGATCCGCGACAGTACCTGAGAGGGAAAGCCCGTGCCGTCATCGCTGATCCGGATGGTGATCTGAGATGCGTCCCAGACAACCTCGATGCGGACCGCCTCGGCGGCGAAATCGACCGCGTTCTGAATCAGGTTGCGCAGGCCGTGGATGATCTCTGGCCGCCTTTCGATGGTCGGCTGGCGCGCCTCGTCATTGTCGGACCAGGCGGCGATCCAGACGGATTTCCCGCGGCTCAGGTGAGGTTCCGCCGCTTCGCGCACCACAGTTTCCAGGGGGGCGCGGTGCAGGTGCAGATCGTCCTTTCCGGCCCGCCCCATGGACCGCAGGATGTCGCGGCAACGGTCGGCCTGCTGGCGGATCAGGGCGGCGTCCTCCTTGAGGTCGGGACGATCCTCAAGCTCTTCAATCAGTTCGGAGCTGACGAGTTTGATCGTGGCGAGCGGTGTGCCGAGTTCGTGGGCGGCCGCAGCGACGACACCGCCCAGATCGGTGAGCTTCTGTTCGCGGGCGAGGGCCAGCTGGGTGGCGGTCAGCGCCTCGGACATGTTGCGCATCTCGGAGGTGATGCGGTGGGCATAAAGGCCAAGGAAAACAACGCCGATCACGAGGGCCAGCCAGAAGCCGAAGACAGAGAGCGGCGGGATTTCGAGAGGCGCACCATTTGCCCTTACGATGGGCAGATTGATCTGCGCGACAAGGGTCAGGAGCAAGATCGCGACGAGGCCGAGGAGGATCGTCTGGCGCAACCGCAAGAAGGTTGCGGCGATGGTCACGGGGGCGAGCATCAGGACGGCGAACGGATTGTGCAGGCCGCCGGTGAGGAAAAGCAGGATCGCCAGTTGCACGATATCGAAAAGCAGGAGCGACACCGCCTCGCGCCCCGACAGGCGTTTGTTGTCGGGATAAACAACCATGACGGCGAGGTTCGCCACAGCGCCGAGACCCACGGCCGCGAGGCAGAGCCCGATATGGATATCGAGGTCGTAGAGCCCCCAAGCCACTAATATCGCTGCCATTTGTCCGCCGATCGCGAACCAGCGCAGGATGATCAGGGTGTGGAGGCGGATCCATCTTGCTGGCAGGCCGCCACTGGGGAGGTCGAGTGCTGCGCTCATGGGATCATTCGGTTCTTTTGCGACGATTTGACGTGATAACCATAGGGCGGGCTCACGAGAATGCGACATGGTGCCAGAGGTGGACGGAGGGACAGTGCGGCCTAAATGTTGCTCAGAAAACAGATGTATGAGGTTCTGAGATGGTTGAGCTTGCAGAGATCGGGGAAGACAGGTCCCTGCTGCTCGTCGACGATGACGAGCCGTTTGTGAAACGCCTGGCAAAGGCGATGGAAAAGCGCGGGTTCGAGGTGGAAACCGCGGAAAGCGTCGCCGCCGGAAAGGCGGTATCGACCGCGCGGCCCCCGGCCTATGCCGTGGTGGATTTGCGTTTGGGCGACGGAAACGGCCTGGACGTGGTGGAAACTTTGCGTGACCGGCGGCCGGACAGTCGCGTCGTTGTGCTGACCGGGTATGGCGCCATCACGACTGCGGTGGCTGCCGTCAAGATGGGGGCCACGGATTATCTGGCAAAGCCTGCCGATGCCTCCGACGTCATGAATGCGCTGCTGGCGCCGGGGGGAGAGCTGCCGCCGCCGCCGGAAAATCCGATGAGTGCCGACCGGGTGCGGTGGGAGCATATCCAGCGGGTCTATGAGCTGTGCGACCGGAACGTGTCGGAGACGGCGCGGCGGTTGAACATGCACAGGCGGACGCTGCAGCGGATCCTGGCGAAGCGGTCTCCACGGTAAATCGGCCTGTCGGCATTTGGTCGGCTTTCCGTCAGCTTATTGTCGGACATCGCTTCCGGGCGGGATTCTGCGGACGGCCTTGTTTTGCAGGGGTACCGGCCATCTTGTGAGCATCCAGAGGGGGCCAACGCATCGGTCTTCGCTTATGGGTCGCACGGATCCATAGGTCCGGGCTTATATCTTCCCGGAAATATCAGGTTGGCGGCGAGGTCAGCGGCCCCGGGCCGACGCAGCGCAGATCGGGGCGGGCCACGGTGACATCGTCGTAGAGCCTGACCATCCGGTCGGCGAAGGTCATGTCAGCGGAAGGGTCTTGACGACGCGATCCATCGGGGTGCCGTCCTTCAGCGGCATGGCGGGGAGGAGGTCGGTATCCGCGAAACCCATCTTGGAATAATAGGCAAGGCCCGGGACGTTGTCGGCGCGGATCTGAGCCAGGATGGTGTGGCCGCCGGCCTCTTTCGCGGCGTCGCGTGTGGCGGCGAAAAGGGCGGCACCGGCACCGCGGACGGGGTCGCGCTGGTCGGTGAAGCTGCCGATGGAGTAGAGGCCGGGTTCGCGCTGGAAGAGCGCCTGGAAACCGACGGGGCGGTCGCCTTGGAGGACTGTGTAGGCGATGTCGGGATCTTCGAAATAGTGGGCACGGAACTCGGCCTCGTCCATCTCGTCCTCGTGGGCGGTGGTGCCGCCGAGGCGGACGGTATGGTTGAAGAGATCGAGGAGCGCGGGGAGGTCTTCGGCTTGCATCGGGCGGACAGTGAGATCGGTCATGGAGCGGCTCGTCTGGGTGATTTGGGGGGACGGTAGCGTGGGGTCGCGTGGGGCGCCAGACGGTGCTGATGGGTTCAGCGGGCCATTCTTTCGCGGGAACTGGGCGGTGAGGGCCGCGCCCGACCCTGGGTGGGCGCAACCCCGATATGGTCGACGCGGTCGCCCCAAAGCATCCATGTCGGGCGAGCTGCGAATGACATCGCCATGCGCCCTCCCGGGGGGAGGGTCGGGCGCGGCCCGGCGGTGCCGCCGGGCCTGACAGGTGGACGATGTTGCGCGAGATGGCCTGGAGACTAGCAGGCCGCAAGCAGCTTTTCGTGCCGGTCTGTATAGGCGGCGCGGACCTCGGCCGGGGGGCGGAGGACGATGGAGAGGCCCTCGATATGTTTCGGGTCGGGCTTGCCGAAGAACTTGTCGGCCTCGCGCGCGGTGAAGCCCGCGATCTGGGTGGCCTCGAGCCAGGCGGAGATGCGGTCGGCCCGCTTGATGCCGCGCTTGATCTGCTGGGGCAATTTCGCGGGCAGGCCGAAGCGGATGTGTATCGCGGCCGTCAGCCGGTCGTCGAGCGCGCCGTAATCGGGGCCGACGGCGGCTTTGACCGGCGAGATCATGTCGCCGATCACGTATTCCGGCGCGTCGTGAAGCAGCGCGGCGAGCTGCCATTTGGCCGGGATCGCGGGGTAGAGGCGCCGGTAGAGCGCCTCGACCAGCAAGGAGTGTTCGGCCACGGAATAAGGGTGATCGCCGTGGGTCTGGCCGTTCCAGCGGGCGACGAAGGCGAGGCCGTGGGCGATATCTTCGATCTCGATGTCCACCGGCGTTGGGTCGAGGAGGTCGAGGCGGCGGCCGGAGAGCATTCGTTGCCAGGCACGGGGCGGTTTGGTCGAGGCGGGCATGGCGCCCGACTAGACGGTTCGGATCAGTTTGTCACTGGCCGCGGCGCGCCCGGGCTGCCGAGGGAACAGTCGAGCGCGGCGCGGTCCCATTTGCCCAGATCGGCGGCGGCGTCATAGGTCGATTGCAGGAAGGCGAGGAGCGTTTCGCGGGGGCTCGAGGCCGTCCGGACGGCGTCGTAGGGAAGGAGGAATTCACCGAGGTTCTGATCGAAGAACGCGGCGTCGGGGGCGACCGTGGCGTCGGCGAAGCCGTCGGGGGTGGGATAGGCGTAGGCGTAGAACATCGCCTCGTCCGCGCCGTTGCCGCCGGGCCAGAACCCGGCGGAGTGAACCTCGTGCGAATAGGCCTCGCGCGTGATCTCGTCCGGCAGCGCGGGGAAGCCGCCGGGATGGGTGGGCGCGGGGCGGCCGGAGAAGCGGGTGACGGCGAAGTCGAAGCTGCCCCAGAAGAGATGCGGCAGGGTGGATTTGCCGAGGAACCCGGTGCGGAATTCGCCGAAGACGGCGTCGATGGCGACGAGGGCCTGCCAGAAGTCGTGGGCGGCGTCGGGGTCGTAGGTGAGCGTGTCGGTCTGGTCCTTGAACGGGACGGGATCGGGGATTTCGTTCGGGGCGTGGTGCAGGTTTGTCGGGGCGCCGAGGCTACCCAAGGCCGCGAGGAACTGTGCGTGGAAATCGGCGACGGACATGGTCTTGAGTGCGATCGTGCGGCGGGATCCGTCGGTGCAGTCGATATGGAGCGCGTGGTCGCGGAAGTCGAACTGGGTTTCGAAGCTCTTGGTCTCTCCGTGCATCAGCGAGGACGTGAGGCCGCGGCCGTTGACGTAGAAGGTCGCGTGCCAGGAATGGTTGAGCCACGGCGTGAGGCGGATGCGGAGCTTGCCGACGATCTGGCTCCACATATGAAGCGCTTTGCCGGTCTCGGCGAAACGGGGATAGGGGATGTCGGGCCAGTGGGGCATTTGCGGCTCCTGCGCTGCGGATGACCCTTAGGTAGGGGCCGCAGGGTCAGGCGCTAGGGCGTCGCGGATAAGTTTGGCGATGGTCGCGGCGTCTTCCTCATGCGCGAGGTGGCCGAGATGTTCGAGGATGTGGAGCGTGGCGTGCGGCAGCTGGGCCGCGGCACGTTCCGAGATGGCCGGCGGCACGGTACGGTCGTTGGCGCCCGCGATCAGGGTGACGTGGGCCGGGTGGCTGGGGAGGGCTGCGAGGAGATCGTCAAGCTCCCACTGGGACATCATGGCGAGCGTCGCGTCGACATGGTCGCGGTCGGTGATGAGGCGCTTGTAGAGGGCGATGCCGGTGTCGCCGATCTGCGACCCGGTGCCTTCGATCAGGCGGCGGACGGTGCCGGGTGTGCCTGCGGTTGCGGCGAAAAGGTCGGGGACGAAGGGGGTGAGCGCCAGCATCTTGGCCATCGCGGGGAAGAGCCAGCCCGCGACGCCGTCGAACTTGCCGAGGGCGGCGTTGATGCCGATCACCCTGGCCTCGGGGTTAAGGAGCGTCAGTTGCAGGGCAAGGACGGCCCCGGCGGAGTGGCCGATATAGGCCGCAGGTTCCCACCCTTCATGGGCGCAGAGCGTGGCGATGTCTTGCGCCATGGGGGGGAGCCCGCAGCGTTGGCGCGCGCCGAGCTGGGTGAAGCCCTGGCCCGGCAGGTCAATGGCGACGACGCGGTGGGTTTCGGCCAGCAGCGGGAAGAGATTGCGCCAGCTTTGGGTCGCGCCGCCCGCGCCGTGGAGCAGGAGGAGGAGGGGGCCTGTGCCCGCCTCTTGCACGTGCCAGCGGTGGGGCGGGCTTTGGACGATGCGGGAATGGTCGGTGAGCGGCCAGTCGGTCGCGTCCTTGGGCCAGCGCATTCAGCTGTCCATCGCGCTGGTGATCGCGTCGGACAGGCGTTTCGCGTCAGCGCGGGGCAGCGGCAGGTAGGGCGCGTCCATCATCTGCGCGAGCGTCTTGAGCGCGGGTTCCGGGCGGTTGCCGGTGTCGATGACGAGGGCGTCGAGGCCGTCTGCCCGGCAGGCGCGGGCCAGGCGCTGGGCATCCTCGGCCGCTTGGGTGCGGTCGGCGGTGCCGTCGAGGGCGATGTTCGCGCGACCGTCGGTCAGCAGGATCAGGCTGGGGGTGAGGCCGCGGCCCTTGGTTTGTCTGGCGAGCGTGAGGGCGGCCTCGAGGCCTGAGGCCAGCGGCGTGCCGCCGCCACCGGGGAGCGCGGCGAGGCGGCGCTTGGTCTGGACGAGCGACCGTGTGGGGGGCAGCAGGAGCTCGGCGGTGTCGCGGCGGAAGGCGATCAGGGCGACGTGGTCGCGGCGGGCATAGGCCTCGCCCAGGAGCAGTTCGATGGCGCCTTTCGCCTCGGCCAGGCGGGCCAGCGCGGCGGAGCCGGAGGCGTCGACGGCGAAGAGGAGGAGGCGGTCGGATTTCGACTCGTAGCGTTTGAGGCGGAGGTCCGAGGGGCGGATCTGGAGCCCGTCACCGGGGCGGAGCTTTTGCCACGGGGCGGCGGCGGTGAGGGTGGCGGTGACGTCGATCCGGGAGCGGCCGTCGGGACGGCCCCGGCGCGGGGGCAGCGGACGGCCGCGGCGGTTGCCTTTGCTGCGCGCGCCGGAACCGGTGCCCTTGGCGCGCTTGGTCTTGGGGGATTGCAGGCGGGCGAGCAGGTCGGGCGGGAGCGTCGCGCGGATGGCCTCGAGCAAGAGCTCCTGCGGGAGGTCGAGCGGGGTGCTGTCGCTGGGGGGCGTCGGGTCCTGCTGGTCCTGTTCCGGTTCAGGTTGTGGTGGCTCGGGCAGGCGCGTGATCCGGTGGGTGAGGGTCAGGCGGATGGCCTCGGCCAGATCGTCTTCGTCGATTTCCGGACGGCCTTGCGACATGGCGAGGGCGCGGGCCGTGCGGAGCGCGAAGAGCGGCGCGCGGAGGCTGTCGATCCCGAGGTCGAGACAGAGCTGGGACAGGGTGGTGATCGCCTCGGGCGGGATCTTTGGTTGGTTGGCCTTGGGGGGCTTGGCCGGGTCGGGGAGCGGGTCCAGACGGGTGTCGGTGAGGTCGATACGGAAGGCGAGCCGGTCGGTGAGGGCCGAGGGCGGTCCGTCCTCGTCGGGCAGGCTTTCGTCGATGGCGATGAGAAGCGGGGCGTCGTCGGTATCGAGGCGCTGGGCGATGCGCACGGCGCGGCCGGGGGTGAGGCGCTCGGCGCCCGGGAGGAGGAGGGCGGGCGCGGATGCGAGGAGCCCCGCGCTGTGCGCGATGGTGCCGGTGGCGAGGGTCTGGGACAGGTCGAGACCGCCGAATAGCGCGGTGTCGTCAGCCTCGGGCAGGAGGCGGCGGATACTGGGGAAGCGGGTTTGGATGGCCGCTTCGGCTGCGTCGCGGGCCGGGCCGGGGCGGGCAATCAGGTGGAGGCCGCCGAGGCCCTTGGGATCGAGGGCGAGGAGGTCGAGGGCGAGGGAGAGGTCGGTGGCGGGGGTCATGGGCTAGGCCCCGCCTTGCGTCTCTCTGTGCGACGCGATGAGGGCAGCGCCCGACCCGACGGGGCGGGGTCGTGCTTGGCACCACCACACCCTCTCTTCCCAACGAATGTGCTGCTTGCGCCGTTGCAGAAGCGCCCGTCCCGTGGGGTTCGGGGTGACCGTCGCGCCAGTGGCGCGGCGAAAGCGCCCCGAGCGGTCGGGCGTTGCCCGGCGTAAACGCCGGGCGGGACGTTTGATCGGAGGGCAGGCGTGGATGGTTGGGGGCTGAGTATGCCTCTGTGCAGAACGAGCTCTCTGTCCGGCTGAGCTGCAGGAGTAGGGGAGCGCTCGACCCGACGGGGCGGCTCGGGACTATGATGCTCGTTTGGAGCGATCCTGACTGCTGAGCTAGGTTGCACCGTTGCAAAAGCGCCCGCCCCGTGGGGGGCGGGTCGGGCGCTGCCCGGCGTTGCCGCCGGGCGGAACTCTTGGGCTAAGCGCGTCTCAGGATGATAAATCGGCTGATTGCCTGGCCCGGGAAGCTCCGCTCGTTCGCGCCGGAAGCCGTCCACTGGAGCGTTTCCGGGACGGCTTGGGGCTCCGCCCGTTCGGCGCTGAAAATCCTCCACGGGAGGATTTTCCGGGCGCGCCTCACCCCAATACATCTTCCACCACCCTCTCGACCCGTGTCGTGCTGCCCGCCTCGTCCAGCGGGTCGCGGCGGAGGCGGTGGCGGAGCGCCATCGGGGCGACGGTGCGGATGTGGGTACGGGCGATCGCCGTGTCGTCGCGCCAGGCGGCGAAGGCGCGGGCGGCCTTGAGAAGCGTGAGCTCTCCCCTCAGGCCGTCGGAGCCGAGGGCGAGGCACAGCTCGGCGACGTCGCGCAGGGTGTCCTCGGAGGGCGTCAGGTCGCGGAGCGTCTTGCGCGCGGTTTCGATGCGGTCGCGGATCGCCGCATCCTCGGCCTGCCAGCGCAGCATGAAGGCGGCGTGGTCGGTGTCGAAGGCGTCGCGGCGGCGGATGACCTCGACCCGTGCGTCGATATCGGTGGGCGAGGCGACCTCGACCGAGAGGCCGAAGCGGTCGAGGAGCTGGGGGCGCAACTCGCCCTCCTCCGGGTTGCCGGAGCCGACCAGCACGAAGCGGGCGGCGTGGCGGATCGAGAGGCCATCACGTTCCACCACGTTCTCGCCCGATTGCGCGACATCGAGGAGGAGGTCAACGATGTGGTCCTCGAGCAGGTTGACCTCGTCGATATAGAGATAGCCGCGATTGGCCTGGGCGAGGAGGCCGGGCTGGAACGCCTTTTCGCCGAGCGTCAGCGCGCGTTCGATGTCAAGCGCGCCGGTCACGCGGTCCTCGGTCACGCCGAGGGGCAGGTCGACCACGGGGGTGGGCCGGGTCGTGACCTTGCGCGACTTCACCTCGGCCCAGTCGGGGATCTCGGCCTCGCGGGCGGAGTGGACGGGGCAGCCGTCGACCGCCTTGATGGGCGGCAGGAGGGCGGCCAGAGCGCGGACGGCGGTGGATTTTCCGGTGCCGCGGTCGCCGAAGACCAGCACGCCGCCCAGCGACGGGTCGATCGCGGTGAGGATGAGGGCGCGCTTCATCTCTTCCTGGCCGACGATGGCGGAGAAGGGGTAGGGCTGTCTCATGAGCGGAGCCTTTCGAGGGGGGAGGAGCCGTTCCATGTCCCGGTGTCGGAGAGGATTGCGAAGCGGGCGTAGAGTTCTTCGCGGAACCAGCCTTCGTCGCGGACGGCGCGGATGGCGGCGGCATGGGGCCCGGTGCGGGCGAAGGCGGCCATGGTGGCGGTGTCGGGCCAGATCGAGAAGGTGACCTGGTGCAGCCACGGCACCTCGCCGATCCCGATCTTGAAGGCGACGTTGGGATCGGCGCCGATCATGGCGGAGATATCGGGGACACGGCCCCAGAAGCGGGTGAGGATGCGGGGCTTGATCGTGGCCCGGGTGAGCGCGGCGACGGGGCCTTTGCCCGGCTCGGGCGCAGGGTCGGTCGGCTTGTCGGGCATCGATCCGGGGCGCGGCCGGTCGGGCGGGAGGCCCGCGGGTTTGAACGGGGTCTGGCCAGACCACTGGCCGCGGACGGATTGGGTGGAGAGGAAGACGGTCCAGTGTTCGAACGCCCGGCGGCGGTAGCGGTGGAAAAGCGGATGCGTCGCGATCCGGTCGCGGGCGGTGGCCTCATCCGGCCAGGTGGCGAGGATGGCGTAGACGGCGGTGTTGGGCACGGGCGTGAACCCTTCGCCGATCCCGGAGCCGCAGAGCTTCCAGAAGCCGATATCCGGGATCTTCGGCAGGGAGAGGCGGGCCGCCCCCATCATCCCGAGCGCCCAGAGCCGCGCAGAGAGCGGCCCGAACCGAAAGAAGCTGAGGCTGACGGTCTGCGCCATGGGCGACTCCGCATGTGTCAACTTATGTTGACACACGGGAAAGGGTTGGGGAAGGGGGTTGGCTGTTGGCTTGTGTTTGCGCTGGGAGGTAAGGGCAGGCTCGGATGCTTTGCTGTCCGGTGGCTGGGATGACGTTATAGGATAGTGGGTCAGAAGGGCTGGCAGCGAGATGAGGAAACCGTACTCCAAGGCTGATTGGCGGAAGATCAATGCGAGGAAAGCCGCGGCGATCGAGGAGGACAGGGGCGCGCGGGCAGCACGGTTGATCCCCGAGATCGTCGAGCTCTGGACGGAGATCATCAAACAGGCGTTGCCAAATGTCTCGCCTGGGGACAGGCCGTGCAGCTATCGGCCGTGGGCCGAGGCGCTGGGAGCGGGATCCAAGGACTACCGCTGGGCCGGTGCGGTCGTGACGCAGCCGGTTGGACGGGCGGAAAGCCTGATGTGGATCGCAACAGACATCGCCCAGCCGGGCTGGCCTGAGCCGCGGCGGGATCTGATCGAATTTGCACTGGTGTTTCTGGAAGCGGACGTGATGCTTTTTCGCTCTGGTTACACCAAGCGGCATCTTATCCGGCGTTTGCAGCAATCGCCTTTGTCTGAGGCGGATGTTCGGCGTGCTAAGTTTCTTCTGAAGCGCGCCGTCGTCGTAGGAACGGGCTTGGAGGAGCAGAGAGCTTACCGCAAGCTGGCAGCGCATCTGGTGTGCCAGGGGCATCTTCAGGACCTCTCCGGTTGGCTTCGGGACGCTGCCTCGGGGGCGGTCATCACGGTCAACGGGGCGGAAGGGTCGGATTACTTCAAGATGCTTATGAACCCCGAGCTTTCGGATCGGGATCTGGATCGGCTTGTGGTCTTCGACTCCTATGGCCGTCCGAAGTCGGGGTTTCTGTATCCCGAGATGTCGAGTGTGGTGCGGGCAGGGGAAAACCTTGTGCGGACCGACCAGCGGATCAAGCGCAATGCCTACCGGATGCTGCGGGCGATCGAGGCGCGCGAGCGGTCGCGGCCGAAGTGATAGCGGAGCTGCGGAATGGGCTCAGGTCCCGAACCGCCTCCAAAAGTCCATTCCGCACCAGTCTTGGAGGAAGTTGTAGGGATAGGGCAGGGTTCCGAGGGCGGAGGCCTTGGTGAGGGCGTTCAGATCTGCCGGATCGAGCGTCAGGTCGATGGCGGCAAGGTTGTCCTTCAGTTGCGCGGTGGTTCGGGCGCCGAGGAGTATGGCGCCGACGGCCGGGCGGGAGCGGAGCCAGGCGAGGGCGATGTGGGACGGCGGGCGGGCGTGCTTGTCGGCGATCGCCGTCAGCACGTCGAGGATCGCGTGGGTTCTGTCGGTGTTGCGGATGTCGTAGGCCTCGACCCCGCGGTTCGGGTCCTCGCCGAGGCGGGTGGCTCCGCTGGGGGGCGCCTTCGCGGTGTATTTGCCGGTCAGCCAGCCGCCACCGAGGGGGGACCAGGGGGTCAGCGAGAGGCCGTTGTCGAGGCAGCAGGGCAGGACCTCAAGCTCAATGCCGCGCTCGAGGAGGTTGTATTGCGGTTGCAGGGCGACGGGTTTCGGCAGGCCGTGCGCATCGGCGATGGCGAGGATCTGCTGGAGTTGCCAGGCGGAGACGTTGGACCAGCCGATATTGTGGACCTTGCCCGCGTGGACAAGATCGCCGAGCGCGCGGAGGGTTTCGAGGACGGGCGTGTCCTTGTCCCAGCCGTGGATGAAGTAGAGGTCGATCGCCTCGATCTGCAGGCGGCGCAGGCTGGCCTCGGCCGAGCGGAGGACGGAGCGGCGGGAGGCGCCGTGGCTGCCCGGAGGCGGGCGGAACCGGCACTTGGTCGCGATGATCAGGTCGTCCATGCCGCCGCGTTTCGCGCCCCAGCGGCCGATGATCTCTTCGGAGGCCCCTGCGCTGTAGCCGTCGGCGGTGTCGATCAGGGTGCCGCCGTGATCCACGAAGAGATCGAGCTGGCGAAAGGCCTCGGCCTCGTCCGTTTCGGTGCCGAAGGTCATCGTGCCGAGGGCGAATTCCGAGACGATCGGGCCGCCACGCCCAAGGGTGTTGAGCGGCATGGCCGTAGGGGTCTGGCGGGGATCCGTCATCTTGGGGTGCTCCTGCGGGGTGGGGTGGTCCTGCGCGAGGGTAGCCTTCGGCTTGGGATGATCGAAGGCAAGCGGTTTGAAACCGTCGTTTCAAAAGTGGAAGGGCTCTGATCCCGGACATTGGGCGGCATCGATTATGTCCAGGCTTGACATGATACCTTTCAGTATCACAAAAAGAGATACCAAAAGGTATCAGATGAGAATCATCATGAAACACGTTCTGCCAATTTTGGCCCTTGTTGCCGGTGTGGTCGCCGCGCCCGCGACCGCTGAAGAGATCACGCTGCTGGGCGAGACGGACTTTGCCTGGGAGCGCACGCCGGAAGGCGTGTCCTTCGCACCGTTGCAGGGGGACCGCTTTGCAGAGGCCTATCAGGCCCTGGTCGAGCTTCCCGCCGGGACCGTCAGCCCGCCGCACGTGAAATCGGCCAATATGTACGGCGTGATGTTGCAGGGAGAGATGATCCACTACCCGAGCGATACGGATCCCGGGGCGGCGCGGCGGATCGGGCCGGGGGCGTTCTACGCCATTCCCAGCGGTCTGGCCCATGTCTCTGCCTGCGTCTCGGACATTCCGTGCGTTGCCTATCTGTATCAGGATGGGGCGTTCGACTTTGTCCCTGTGCAGCCATGACGGAGGCCGAGCAGCTGGGGTTCCGCGCGCTGGCCGATCCGACGCGGCGCAGCATCCTTCGGCTTCTGGCGAAGGACGAGATGACGATCGCCGAGGTGGCCGAGAACTTCCAGATGACCCGGGCCGCCGTCAAAAAGCACCTCGCCGTCCTGAGCGAGGGCGATCTGATCCGGGTCGAGACCGTCGGCCGGACGCGCCGGAATTCGTTCAACCCCGACGGGCTGAGGCGGGTCTTCGACTGGTTCGGGTATTTCGACGTCTTCTGGGACGATCGCCTGAGCGCACTGAAATCTGAGATTGAGAAGGACGTCCAATGACCGATCCGGTTCTGACGAAAGCCATCTATCTGAAAGCAACGCCCGCGCAGGTCTGGGCCTATCTGACCGAGCCCGAGAAGCTGGCGACGTGGTTTCACAAACCCGCCGCGCCGCTGGTGGACGGGGCCTACGAGATGTTCGGGACGGAGAGCGGCGACAAGCTGATATGGGGCGAGGTGCTGGTGGCGGAGCCCTATGCGCGGCTGGAATACACCTTCACCATCCGGCCCATGGGGGACCGGACCAGCATCGTGAAGTGGCAGTTGGAGGAGGTGCCGGGGGGCACGCGCCTTGCGTTGCGGCATGAAGGGCTGCCGGAGGGGGCGGAGGCGTTCGATCTGACGCTGGCGATGGACAAGGGCTGGGACGATCACCTCGCCCGGATGCGGGGCGAGGTGCACGGGGCCTAGAGCGCTGTCCAGGCGCAGTCGTTCCGGGCCGAGGTGACGCAGGACGTGACGAAGCGCATGCCGCGGAGGCCGTCCTCGATGCCCGGCAGAAGGGGCGCGGCGCCCGGCTGACGCAGGTCGGAGGCGGCTTCGGTGTAGAGCGTCGCGAAGGCTTCGAGGTAGCCTTCGGGGTGGCCCGGGGGGATGCGGGTCGTGAGGCTCCCGGTTCCGGCGCCGGCGCGGGTCAGCCACTGGGCGGGGGCGCCGAGCCTGGTGAAGCGGAGGCGGTTGGGATCTTCCTGCGACCATTCGAGGCCGGCCTTGTCGCCATAGATCCGGAGCCTCAGCCCGTTTTCGTGCCCCGGGGCGATCTGACTGGCCCAGAGCATGCCCTTGGCGCCGTCCTGAAGCCGCAGCAGGATATGGGCGTTGTCGTCGAGTCTGCGGCCGTCGACGAAGCTTGTGAGGTCGGCGGCGAGGTGGGTCGCCTGCGTGCCGGTGACGAATTCCAGAAGGTTGAAGGCGTGGGTGCCGATATCGCCAATCGCGCCGCCGGCGCCGGATTTCGCCGGATCGGTGCGCCAGGCGGCCTGCTTCTGGCCCGTCTCCTCGAGCTTTTCGGCCAGCCAGTCCTGCGCGTATTCGGCCTGCACGACGCGGAGGCGGCCGAGATCGCCGCGCGCCACGATTTCCCGCGCTTCGCGGATCAGGGGGTAGCCGGTGTAGTTGTGGGTCAGGAAGAACGGCGTGCCGGTGCGGGCGACGGTTTCCGCCAGCGCCTCGGCCTCGGGCAGGGTGGCGGTCAGCGGCTTGTCGCAGATGACGGGGATCCCGGCCTCAAGGAAGGCTGTCGCGACGGGGGCGTGCATGTGGTTTGGGGTGACGATGCTGACCGCCTCGATCCCGTCGTCACGGGCGGCTTCCGCCCGGGCCATCTCGGCGAAGTCGGCATAGGAGCGGTCGGGGGCGACGTTCAGTTCGGCAGCGGAAGCATGGGCGCGGGCGGCGTCGGACGAAAAGGCGCCCGCGACGAGCTGCCAGTGGCCATCGAGCCGGGCGGCGATGCGGTGGACCGCGCCGATGAAGGCGCCCTGCCCGCCGCCGACCATGCCGAGGCGCAGCGGCCTCATCGGTCGATCCCCAGCATGGCGCGGTTCCGGGCGGTGTCGGTTTCGGCGCCCGCGAAATCGTCGAAGGCCTTGTCGGTCAGCTCGATGATGTGGCGGGCAATGAAGGGCGCGCCCTCAGCGGCGCCCTGTTCGGGCGATTTCAGGCAGCATTCCCATTCGAGCACCGCCCAGCTGTCGTAGCCATACTGCGCGAGCCGGGAAAAGATGCCGGGGAAATCGACCTGCCCGTCGCCGAGGCTTCGGAACCTAGCGGCGCGGTCGACCCACCCAGCATAGCCGGAATAGACCCCCTGCCGCCCGGTGGGGAGGAATTCGGCATCCTTGACGTGAAAGGCGCGGATGCGGTCGTGGTAGAGGTCGATGAAGGCGAGGTAGTCGAGCTGCTGGAGCAGGAAGTGGCTGGGATCGTAGTTGATCGCGGCGCGGGGGTGCTGGCCGGTCGCATCGAGGAAGCGTTCCCAGGTGGCGCCGTCGAAGACGTCCTCTCCGGGGTGGATCTCATAGGCGATATCGACGCCGTGCGCGTCATAGACATCGAGGATCGGGCGCCAGCGGCGGGCGAGTTCGGCGAAGGCCTCCTCGATCAGGCCCGCCGGGCGCTGGGGCCAGGGGTAGAGGAACGGGAAGGCGAGTGAGCCGGTGAAGCTGACGGAGACATCGAGGCCGAGGTTGCGCGAGGCGGTCGCGGCTTTCTTCATCTGGTCGGTGGCCCAGGCCTGGCGCGCTGCGGGCTTGCCGTGGAGTTCGGCGGGCGCGAAGGCGTCGAAGGCCGTGTCATAGGCGGGGTGGACCGCGACGAGCTGGCCTTGCAGGTGGGTGGAGAGCTCCGTGATCTCGACGCCGGCCTCGGCGCAGAGGCCCTTGACCTCGTCGCAATAGGTCTGGCTGCCCGCGGCCTTGTCGAGGTCGAAGAGGCGCGTATCGAAGGTGGGGATCTGGACGCCCGTGTAGCCGAGGCCTGCGGCCCATTTCGTGATGGCCTCAAGGCTGTTGAACGGCGCGTCGTCGCCCGCGAATTGCGCCAGGAAGAGGCCGGGGCCTTTCATGGATCGTGTCATGCTCTCATCCTCTTCATCGCGCCGATCAGATGCTCCGCCCGGCGGCACGCCGGGCAGCGCCCGACCCTCCCCACGGGAGGGCGCTTTTGCTAGGTCGCAAACCGCCTGCCCCTCAGGCGAGTGAAAACGGCTTGCAACGCAGAACCGGAGCAGCGCCCACCCAGGGTCGGGCGCTGCCCTCTTCGCTCAGCTCAATACGGCGAGTCCGCGTAGTAGAACGCCTCGGCATTGTCCGAGGTGATCAGCGGTGAGGCGAGGTTGAAGGTGCCTTCGACCGGGCCGTTCGACATGAAGCGCGCGACGGTCAGGTCCATGGCCGTGGCGATCATCGATGGCGGGTAGAGGACGGTCGCCGGGATCGTTTCGCTGCCATCGGCCACGCCGCGGATAACGGCCGCAGCCCCGCCGCCGCCGACGAGGAACATCTCGTCCTCGCGGCCCGCTTCGCGGATCGCCTCGAGCGCGCCTTGCGCCATGTCGTCATCGGCGGCCCAGACGGCGTCGATCTCGGGGAAGCGGGTCAGGTAGTCCTGCATGACCTCGAAGGCGTCGTCGCGCGACCAGTTGGCGTGTTCGGCGGCCATGAGTTCGATGCCGGAGCCTTCGATCGCCTCTTCAAAGCCCTGCATCCGCTGGTCGTCGATCACGGTGGGGATGCCCCGCATGGCGACGACATTGCCCGAGCCACCCAGACGGTCGACCATGTATTCGCCGGCCGAGCGGCCGAAGCCCACATTGTCGCCCGCGACATAGATGTTCTGGATCGAGGGATCAGCGAGGCCGCGATCGACGACGGTGATGAAGGCGCCGCTTTCGGCGACCTGGCGGACCGGGTCGGTCAGCGGGTCGGATTCGAACGGCAGGATGACGAGGGCGTCGATCTGCTGGACCGCGACCATGTCTTCCAGCGCGTTGGCCTGTTCGGTCGCGGAGCCTGCGGCGTTGATGACGATGTCGAGCCCTTCATGGGCGGCCTCGAGGCGCTTTGCGGCCTCTTCGGCGTGCCAGTTGAGCCCGCCTGCCCAGCCGTGGGTCGCCGCCGGGATGGAGACGCCGATGGTGACGTCCTCTGCCGCCGCGCCGGTGGCCATGGCGGCCGACAGGGCGAGGGCTGATACGAAATGTTTCATGGATTTTCCTCCCTTCATGAACACTACGATGACTTGCGGCTGAGGCCCCGCTGCAGGAACACGGCCGCGATGATGATGACGCCCTGGACGGCGCCGTTGAGATAGTTCGAGATCAGATCGGTCAGGTTCAGGATGTTGCCGATCAGCGTGAGGATCAGCGCGCCTGCGACGGTGCCGCCGATGCGCCCGTAGCCGCCTTTGAGAAGCGTGCCGCCGATGATGACGGCGGCGATCGCCTCAAGCTCCCACAACACGCCGGTCGAGGCGGAGGCGGAGCCGAGGCGGGGGACGTAGACGATGGTGGCCAGCGCCACGCAGGCGCCCTGGATCATGTAGGCGTAGAGCTTGATGCGGTCGGTGTTGATGGCCGAATAGCGCGCCACATCCTCGTTCGCGCCGACCGACTGGACGTGGCGGCCGAAGGCGGTGTTGTTGAGGATCACCCAGCCGGCGAGCGCCGTCAGCGCAAAGAGGATGACCGGCACCGGCAGGCCAAGGATGTCGCCGTAATAGACCGGCCGGTAGAGGCTGCGCACGTCGCTGTCGAGCGAGAGCGTGCCGCCATCGGCAAGCCAGGTGACGAGGCTGCGGTAGATGCCCATCGTGCCGAGCGTAACGATGAAGGCCTCGATCCCGCCGCGGGTGATGAAAAGCCCGTTGATGAAGCCTGCGCTGGTCCCGATCAGGGCACCCGCGGCGATGCCGGCCAGCACGATCAGCCAGATCACGTCGGTCATGCCGAGCATCCAGTTCATCAGGATGATCATCATGCCCGCGGTGAAAGCCGCCATCGAGCCGACGGAGAGGTCGATCCCGCCCGAGGAAATCACGAAGGTCGCGCCGATGGCGATGATGCCGATGAAGGCGGCGCGGGTGAGGATGTTCAGCAGGTTTGCTGTCGACAGGAAATTGTCGTTGAGAAAGGCGCCGATCACCAGCAGCAGGACCAGCGCCGCGAGCGGGCCCAGCATCTTCCAGTCGAGGCCGCGCAGGGGCCGCTTGGGGGCTATGGTCGTGTCGCTCATGGCGGTCTCCCTCACGCCGCCTTCGGGGGCACGAGGCCCGAGGCGTGGCGCATGATGATCTCTTCTGTGATGTCGGTGCCGGTCAGGCAGCCGGTGGTGCGGCCCTGGTGCATGACGACGACGCGGTGGCTGAGGCCGATGATCTCGGGCAGCTCGGACGAGAGGACGATGACGCCTTTACCCTCTGCCGCGAGGCCCGCGATGAAGCCGTAGATCTGCGATTTCGCGCCGACATCGATGCCGCGGGTGGGTTCGTCGATGATGACGATCTCGGGGTCGGCCTCCAGCACCTTGGCAAGCAGGAGCTTCTGCTGGTTCCCGCCCGAGAGCGACCCGGCGGTCATTGCCGGGCTGGCGGCGCGCAGGTCGACCTTTTTCGCGGCGGCATCGAAGGCGGCGCGTTCGGCGCGCTTGTCGAGGAACGGTTTCCCGAACCGGTCGAGCGCGAAGAGCGAGAAGTTCCAGACCAGATCGTTCTGCAGCAGCAGGCCCTTCCCCTTGCGGTCCTTCGTCAGGTAGGCGACGCGGGCGGCCTTGGACTGGCGGGGATCGGTGAAGTGGACCGTCTCGCCGCGCAGGGTGATGGTGCCGCCTGTCGCGGGCGAGAGGCCGATCAGCGCTTCCATCACCGCCGTCCGGCCCGCGCCCTGGAGCCCGGCGAAGCCCAGCACCTCGCCCCGGTGCAGGGTGAAGCTGGTGTTCCGGACGCCGGGGGCGGAGAGGCTTTCGACATCCAGCAGCGCGGGCGCATCGTCTGCGGGAGCGGGAATATCGGGGTAGAAGTCGGTCAGTTCGCGACCAACCATCATGCGTGCCATGTCATCGGGGCTGACCCCCGCGGCCGGGATCGTCTCGACCAGGGTGCCGTCGCGCAGGACGGTGATGCGATCGGCGATCTCTTCGACCTCGTCGAGCTTGTGGGAGATGAAGACGATGCCCACGCCCTCGGCCTTGAGCCGCCGGACCAGATCGAAGAGCACCGCCGTTTCGGCCTTGGTCAGAACGGCCGTCGGTTCGTCGAGGAAGAGCACCCTGGCGTGGCGCGACATGGCCTTGGCGATTTCGACCATCTGCTTGTCGGCCACGGCGAGGTCGGCGACCGCCGCCGTCTCGGGCGCTTTGCAGTTGAGCTGGTCGAGAAGCCGCCGCGCCTCGGCCCGCATGGCGGGCTTGTCGAGGAAGGGCCCCTTGCGCAATTCGCGGCCGAGGAAGATGTTTTCCTCCACCGTGCGGAGGTCGGCGAGGTTGAATTCCTGGTGGATCAGGACGACGCCCTGATCTTCGGCGTCGCGCATGGTGTGGAAAGTGACGGGCTGGCCGTTCAGCAGGATCTCTCCGGCGGTGGGCGCCACGAAGCCAGAGAGGATCTTGACCAGCGTCGACTTGCCGGCGCCGTTTTCGCCCAGAAGCGCGTGAACCTCGCCCGTACGGATGTCGAAATCGACGCCGTGCAGCACCTCGACCGGTCCGTAGGATTTGCGCAGGCCCCGGCCCGCAAGCAGCGGGGCGCCGTTCTGGTTCATCCTCTCCTCCCGTGGCCTTTCGGCCGGATGTAAACCTTTACATAGAAATGTAATCCTTTACATTTCGATCTGTAAAGGGCTTTCTTGATCGGCGCGGTGCGCTGGCATAAGCGGGAAAGATCAGTGGGTTAGGTGATGAACAAGCGCGCAACGATCGGGGATGTGGCACGGATTGCGGGCGTTTCGACCGCCACGGTGAGCCGCGCGATCCATACGCCGGGCATCGTCACCGAATCGACCCGCAAGGCGGTGCAGGACGCGATCGCCGAGACCGGATTCACGCTGAACATCGCGGCCCGGACCCTTAGGCAGCAGCGGGCCAATGCGGTGCTGGTTCTGGTGCCGGATATCGGGAACACGTTCTTTTCCGAGATCCTCGCGGGGATCGAAAAGGTCGCCTCTGCCGCGGGTCAGACGATCCTGATCGGCGATACGGCGGGGGAAGATCGGCGCGAGCTGGCCTTCCTCGACTACCTGATCAACGGGCGCTCGGACGGGGCGCTGCTGCTGAACGGGCGGCTGCCGCAGGCGGTGGCCGAGCGGATCGCGGCCCGGCGTGGGGGACTGGCGCCGATCGTATCGGTGTCGGAGGCGCTCGACCCGCAGGTCGTGCCCCATGTGGGCATCGACAACCGGGCGGCGGCGGACCTGGCGACGACGTATCTGGTGGAGCGCGGGCACCGGGTGCTGTGCCATCTGGCGGGGCCTGAGGGGAATATCCTGACCGATCAACGGAAAAGCGGTTTCAACGATGCGCTGGACCGGGCGGGCGTCCCGGCATTTCACCTGATCCAGGGGGATTTCACGATCCAGAGCGGGATGGCGGCGGCCGAGGTGCTGCTGTCGCTGGACCCGCGCCCGACGGCGGTGTTTTCGGCCAACGACGAGATGGCGATCGGGCTGATCGCGGCGCTGGCGATGCGCGGCGTGCGGGTGCCGGAGGATGTCTCGGTGATCGGCTTCGACGATATCTCGTTCGCGCAGGCGACGATCCCGCCGCTCACGACGATCCGCCAGCCGCGGCTGGAGATCGGCGAGACGGCGATGCGCACATTGATGGGATTGATCGGGGCGGTGGAGGCGCCCGACGGCCCCGACCTGCTAGAGGTGGAGCTGATGGAGCGCGGAAGCGTCGCGGCGATCTGATCGCAAAGGCTGCATCCTAAGGGAGCTTATCCCGAACGCCTGGGCTGCCTTTGCGGGTTAAAGGGTTCACTAACGCTTCGTCGATCCTTACCGGTCAGATGCCCGCTTGGGCAGCGGTGGCGCCGCAGGGTTCCCGACGGGATCTCGCGCAAGCGCAGCTAGAAGCCGGGGGCCTGTGGCCCCAAGCCACCCCACGCCCCCTAAAGCACAGACCGGAAAACAGCCTCCACCTGATCGATCGTCGGCTTGGGGCCTTGACCGGTCGCATACATCAATCCGATCCCGTCGATGAGCCCGGCACAGGTCTCGATCGGCACATCCTCACGGCCCTCCGAGATGAGTTGCAGGAAGAACCTGATCGGCCGCTGGGCCGCCGCCGTCAAAAGCGTACCGACATCGGCCAGATCCTCCCGCCGGGCCGCCGCCATCGTCAGCTCCATCCGTGCGAGAAAGAGGGTCCGCGACTCGTCGGCATACGAGACAAGCTCGTCGGCGACATGCCTGACCGCCGCATCCATCCCGTCGGTCGCCGCGATCTCGGCAAAGCTGACCTGCAGCTCGTCGCAATCCTTCCCCAGCAGCGCGGCAAGATGCTCCGATCCCGCAATCAGCAGCGCCGCCTTCTTCGGGAAATAGTAGGACGATGACCCGGGCGGCAGACCGGCCCCCTCATCGACGGCGCGATGCGTCACGCCCTCCAGCCCGCGCGTGGCGAGAAGCTCGATCACCGCATCCAGAATGGCCGTGCGGCGCGCCGGATTCACCATTGACGTGCGTCCTCTACATATGCAGAGTTTTTCATGTCATTCACATAGAATTCCAAGAACAAGTTAGGATCATCTATGACACAGGCCCTCACACGCTTGAACCCGCCATCTCTCCCGAATGCCGCCGAGATGGGGTATTCGCAGATCACGATTGCCGAACCCGGCCGGCTGGCTTTCATCTCCGGTCAGGTCGCTTGGAAGCCAGGCGGAGAAGCTGTTCCATCCGCCCTCGCGGAACAGGCCAAAACGGTTGCCGAAAATGCCAAGGCAGCTCTCGAAGCGGTCAATGCCACGCCCCATGATGTTATCATGGCGCGTGTCTATCTGGTGGACCTGACATCCGAACGCCAGGAACAGATCATGCCGCACCTCCTTGCGATGTTCGATGGCGCGCAGCCAAGCGTCACGGGTATCGGGGTTGCGGCTTTGGCCGGGCCGGATCTCCAGATCGAGATGGAGATGATCGTCCGGCTGCCCGACTGAGCTGTTTTAGTCGGGGCGATGGCGTCCGAGGCAACGTAGGATGGGTGATTTCACCCATCATCCATGCTGGAAACAGTCTCCCCCATCCATCGGATTGTCCCTGCCGTTGCGCCGCAGCGCAGCAGAACGGTCCGTTACTGCGGGATTTCGGCCCGGCCCCCTCCGACCATATGCCGACGTTACTCCGACCAAGTGCCGACACGCCGTTTTTCAGCAAAACAAGGGTGTTTACCGGCGAATCGCCTCGGACGCACTTTGCACCACCGCTCGCGCAACGCACATTGCCGCAGCGTAGCGCAACACGGCCATCTCTGGCGTTACCCGACGCCGCGAAGCGTCTACTCGCCGGCGGCCATGAAGCTGCCGAAGATCGCGTCTGCGTGGTCGGCGAGGTAGATGCGCATCCAGGCGGTGAAGCGGTCGGGGTGGCGGCGAACCTCGGCGGAAAGCTCGTAGAAATCGATCCAGCGGGTATCCATCACCTCGTCCGGGTCGGGGTCGAGTGACAGGCCACGGGGCGTCTGGGCGAGGAAGATATCGACCACCTCATGCTCGATCAGGCCGCCGCCCACATCGGCGCGGTACTCGATCCGGTCGCGCCAGGCGGGGTAGAGGCCGGTGATCCCAAGCTCTTCCTTCAGGCGGCGCACGGCGCAGTCGGCGGGCGCCTCGTTCCAGTCCGGATGGGTGCAGCACGTGTTCGCCCAGAGGCCGCCCGAGTGATATTTGCCCTTCGCGCGTTGCTGTATCAGCACACGACTTCCGGCGGTCACGAAGACGGACACCGCCTTGTGTTTAAGGCCCTTGCGGTGAACCTCGAGCTTTTCGACGGGTTTGAGCGCCCCGTCGACCCAGGCTGGAATCATTCCGGTCATACGCGCGTGGCCGCGACGAGGCCGGTCAGGTGGGCCACGTTCTTGACCCCGATCTTGAGGTGGGCAAGGGGGCGGGCCTTGACGAGTTTCTTGTTCATGTAGGCCTCGAATGTCAGGCGCTGGACGTCGATGTCATGGCAGAGCGACACGAAGCGTTCGCGCCGGTCGTCCGAGCGGTAATAGGCGTTCTGCATGGCGCCAAGGACCCGGAAGACCTGGCCATGCTCCTTGAGGAATACCTTACGGGCGCGGGCGAGGTCACGGGCGCGTCCTGTCGCGAGGCAGGATGCCGCGGCTTGTGCGGCAACTTGGCCACCGATCATCGCGTAATAGATGCCTTCGCCCGAGGACGGGGCGACGACGCCCGCGGCATCTCCGGCCAGCAGAACGTCCTGGCCGTTGTCCCATTTGTCGAGTGGTTTCAGCGGGATCGGCGCGCCTTCGCGGCGGATCGTCTTGCAGTCGGCCAGGCCAGAGGCGACGCGCAGATCGGCGGTGGCCTGTTTGAGGTCGACGCCGTCCTGGCCGGTGCCCATGCCGACGCTGGCCTGCGCCCCGTGCGGGAAGACCCAGCCGTAGAAGTCGGGCGAGATCGCACCGTCGTAGATCACGTCGCAGCGGTCGGGATCGTAGTCGGCAAAGGCCGCGGGGGCCTCGATAATCTCGTGATAGGCGATGACGTAGGGGATGGTGTCGCCGCCCGGGACTTCTGCGCGGGCGACATCGGACCGGGCGCCGTCGGCGCCGATGACGAGCTTGGTCATCAGGCGCCTGGTCTCGCCCGTGGCCTTGTCTCGGTAGAGGACGTGGGGGCCCATGCCGTAGCGTTCGATCCTGATGAACGTGCCGGTGAGGCGGGTTGCGCCGGCCTTGGCTGCGCGGTCGCGGAGGAATTCGTCGAAATGTTCGCGGTCGACCATGCCGACATAGCCGTTCTCGATCGGGATATCGACGCGCCGCCCGGTGGGCGAGATCATCCGCGCGGTCTTGATGCGGGCGACGATCTGGCTGTCGGGGATGTCGAAATCGTGGATCAGCCGAGGCGGCACGGCGCCGCCGCAGGGCTTGATGCGGCCTGCCCGGTCGAGCAGCGCGACCTTGTGGCCTTTTCTGGCAAGCTCTTCCGCCGCGGTGGCGCCGGCGGGGCCGCCGCCCACGACGACGACGTCGAAATGATCTTCGGTCATAGCGTCATTCTCCGGCAATTGCGTGGGCCGCGCGCGGGCGCGGGGCGATAACCGCAGCGGCAAGGGCTGCGGCGGCGAGGAAGAGGGCGGCTTCGGCGAAGAAGACGGTGCCGAAGGCGGCGGGGTCGGGCAGGGCGAGGCGGGCGATATCGACAAGGCCGGTGCCGAGAAGGGCGCCGATGCCGCCTGCCAGGGCCTGGGCGGCGCCCCAGAGGCCCATGCGGGTGCCTTCGCGCCGCTCGCGGCCGTCATGGGCGAGCTGCATCATCGACCCGATGGCGGCGACGGCGAACATGCCGTTGAAGAAGCCGAGCATCGCGACGGCGGGGACGAGCGGCGCGCCCGGCCCGATCTGGCCGAGGAGGCCGATCAGGATCAGTGCGGCGGCGGAGCCGGTGCAGCCCGCGATCGTCCAGGTGCGCAGCGCACCGATCTTGAGGCCGGAGGCGAGGAGGCCGACGGTCAGCATGCCGAGGAACGCGCCGCCGTTCTGCGGACCGCCGAGCGCGGTGGATTGGCCCGGCGTGAAGCCGAAGACGAGGCCAGCGTAAGGTTCCAGGATCAGCTCTTGCATGAAATAGGCGGTCATGGAGACGAAGACGAAGATCGTGAAATGGCGGGCGGCGGGTTCGGCCCAGACCTCTGCCAGGCCCTCGCGGAAGGGGACGGGATCGGGGTCGCGGATGGCGGCGACCTTGCGCTCGATCCCCCAGACGGCGAGCGTGGTGATGACGAAGGCCGCGCCCGTGACGATGGCGACGATGCGAAGGAGGAGGGCGGGGGAATAGCCGGTGCCCGTCGCGTTTTCGGGATCGAGGTGGAGGCCGACCAGAACGGCGGTGACGGCGATGCCCGCGATCATCATCAGCCAGGTGATCGTCGCGGCGGCGGCCCGGCGGTTGGGCGCGGTCGTGGTGGCGAGCAGCGCGAGCAGCGAGGTGCCCGAGGCGCCGACGCCGAGGCCGATCAGGCCGTAGGCCGTGATGGCGAGGATCAGGCCGGGGAGGAAGGCCGTTTCCATCAGCACGACGGAGGCGGCCGCGGCCATGCCGCCCACGGCGAGGACCGCCATGCCGCCGATGATCCAGCGGGTGCGGCGCCCTTCGGTGTCGGAGCGGAAGCCCCAATGGGGACGGGTGATCTGGATGCCGTAATAGAGGCCGACCAGCAGGCCAGGGAGGATCGCCGGCAGCGACAGCTCGACCACCATCAGGCGGTTGAGGGTGGCCGTCGTCAGCAGGACGATGGCGCCGAGCGCGGTCTGCACGAGGCCGAGGCGGGCGATCTGAAGCCAGCTGAGCGTCATGCCATCCCCCTGAGCGCGAAGGCCGCGATCATCATGCCCGAGACGTAGAAGAGGACGCCGGTGCCGTTGTACCACGGCGCCCGCGCCTTGGGATCGGTCAGCAGGACGCGCATCGCCCAGAGCTGGGCGGCGAGAAGCGCGGCGATGCCTGCGGCGTGAAAGGGTTGGGACCAATAGAGCAGGAGGCCGATCACGGCGAGCTGCGGGACGGCCATGGTGAGGCAGGCGATCTTTGCGGCGCGCTCTGGCCCCTGCGTGACGGGTAAGGAAGCGATCCCTGTCGCGCGGTCGCCTTCCAGCGCCTTGAAATCGTTCAGCGTCATGATGCCGTGGGCGCCAGCGGCATAGAGCGCAGCGATGGTGATGATCTCGGGGCGGGGGGCGCCCGCGGAGAGGACCGCAGCGCCGGTGAACCACGGCACGCCTTCATAGCAGAGCGCGACGAGGCCCGGCCCCCAGAGGCCGGAGCGCTTGAGGCGGACGGGCTCGGCCGAGTAGGCCCAGGCGGCGGCGACGCCGAAAAGGGTTGCGGCGAAGCCCCAAGGGCCAAGCTGCCAGCCGAGGATCAGCGACAGCGCCGTCATGGCCAGCGCGATCCAGAGGCCCCAGCGGCCGGGCACGCGGCCCGAGGGGATCGGGCGGTTCGGCTCGTTGATCGCGTCGACATGGCGGTCGCACCAGTCATTGGCCGCCTGGCTCATCCCGCAGACGACGGGGCCCGCGAGGAAGACGCCGAGGATCACGAGATCCCAGCTGCCGGCGAATGGCGCGCCCGAGGAGACCAGCCCGCAGAGATAGGCCCAGATCGGCGGGAACCACGTCACCGGCTTGATCAGGGTGAGAGCGGCCAGCGGCTCTGGCCAGCGCCGTGCGGCAACGGGGGAGGCGACACTCATAAGTGTCAATTTACGTTGACGCTACGGGAGTCGGCAAGTGTAAAGGAAGATTGACAGGTCGCGAGATTGTCGCAGCCTGTCTTCGTTGACGCCAAAGTAAGCTCTGGGTGCGCCGGTCGCTTAGTCGGTGACCAGCCGTTCCGCCATCCAGCCGACGCGGTCGAGGTCAACAGCGCGCAGCTGTAGCCAGCCGGCGCCGTTGGTGTCGATGACCTCGACGGCATCGCCGCGGCTGAGGGTGGCGATGACGCCGTGAGAGGTGCCGGGACCGGCGCGCATGTTGACGCGGGACCCGGCAACCGCGCGCAGGTCGGCCGCCGGTTCGGCGGCGACTTCGACAACCCGCTCATCGGCGATAAAGCCTGTATCTGAGGTCGCAACGGCTGGCGTCGGTACGGGCAGCTCTTCGGCAAAGGTCTGCTCGGCGGATGCGGGAAGGATCGGCAGGGAGGCAGGGGTGAGGTCGGCCCGCGCCACGATCTCTTGTGTCGGCGCGGGGGTGACCTCTTCGGCCTCTGCAACCTCGACGACGCCTTGGTCGGCCGCCTGTGCCTCGGCCACGATTTCGGACATCGGGCGGAAATCCGACCCGCCGCTCAATTCCCACCACATCCAGGCGAGCGCGCCAAAGGTCACGATCATCAATTTGTGCATCGCAAAATACTCCGGTCTTAAAACGCTTGCAGCGTAGCATTTGAGCAATGATTCTCGGAGCCCTAAAGTTTCATCAACGTTACCGGTTCTCGTGCCTTTACCGCCGCGAATCGCCCGGATAGACGAAAAGGCATGATCGAGCCGATCGATACATGACGTCCTGCGATGCCATGCGACTATCGAATTCAATCCAGCCTATGAACTGCCCGCGCCCTCGATCTAAAAGCTCGTGGATGCTGAAGGGTCGATGCGATGAGCTATGATGTATCCGTCTGGGTTCGTGCTGACCTTGAGACGGCACGAGAAAGTCTTCAGGCACTAGGTTTGGCGGGTCAGGATCAGCTGCTGCTGGAGCGCAGCGCTTGGGCGATCTCTGCATTCGTCCATCCGATCGAACCGGAGGACATCCCGCCTGAAGTCACTGCCGTGTTTCGTGGCCCGGTTACTTTGATTGAGCTTCATCTCTCGCCGATTGGAGCCTCGTTTGCGGCATACCGGCATCTTCGAAAGATTGCTCGAGGGGTCGCTAAGACCGCTGAAGGGGCTGTCGAGGATCTTCAGACCGGGGAGGTTTGGGTGCCGCCGTCGCTGCGTTTGGCAAAGGCGGTCCGACAAGCCGTCGCGGCCGATCAGCAAGAGGGCGAGCGGGCGACCGTTTTGAGCTTCGGCTGGTGGTTCGCGCATGATCTTTTTACCGATCGGGACGGGCTTAGGGCGCTCCTCTCCGAGATAGAAGCGGTGTTACCCGAAGCGCTTCCGCGCCGATACGGTCCATACGAGCCACTCAAATACAGACGGGACAGGGATGGGATAGATCATTATCTCGATCTTCTGGTCGAGGACGACGACGGTGTTGAGGTTGCTTCGACCGCTCCCGCGCAAGACCTCAGAATATCAACGGTCAAACTTCCTGGAGAGAAGAAGCTCCATCGCGAGATCATGTTCCGGAGTCGGTATATCAGATTTGATGTGGACGGCGCCGTCCTTTCAGCCCCCGGTTATCAGGCGCATCTCATCCACGCGTTCCGGACATTGTCAGATTTTGTGCGGCCCTTCTACGGCGAGGTCCGGCCGATACGTAACATGATCCGGGCGGGGGGTGAGTGCTAGGCTGATGATTTGACGGATCAATGGCCGATACCGAACCGATATTGGTGGGGCATTCCGCATACTCCGGCATTCGGTCGCGTCGTCGGGCCGCCGCACATCGATCTTTGGCCGGAGACAAGCGCATGGGAGTCATGCGAGGCAGGTCGCATCATGGTGCAGGACGATTGGATGGCGGAGGCACACGTCGCGGGTCCATCCGGTCCGATTAAAGTGTCGGCGGAAGAACTGATGGGAAGTAGATTTGCGTGAGCCCGGACTTGGCATGTCTTGCGCTTTTTGTTCGCGCTCTACGAGCAAAGGTGCCGCAGCCGAAGTCGAAACGGCTTTTCGTAGCCGGGCACCTTTACCGCCGCGAATCGCCCGGATAGACAGGAAAACATGACCGATCTGGCCGATCCGCATTCCTCCCGCGAAACCGAAGAGCCGCTCGCCCAGGCGATCGGAGAGCGCTATCTGACCTACGCGCTGTCGACGATCATGCACCGGGCGCTGCCGGATGCGCGCGACGGGATGAAGCCGGTGCACCGGCGGATCCTTTACGGCATGCGGCAGATGCGCCTCGCCTCGAACGGGGGGTTCCGCAAAAGCGCCGGTGTCGTCGGGGAGGTGATGGGCAAGTACCACCCGCATGGGGACGGCGCGATCTATGACGCGATGGTACGGCTCGCGCAGGATTTCAACGTGCGCTACCCGCTGGTCGACGGGCAAGGCAACTTCGGCAATATCGACGGCGATAACCCCGCGGCGATGCGGTACACGGAAAGCCGCATGACCTCGGCCGGGGAGGCCCTGCTGGAGGGGTTGGACGAGAACGCGGTCGACTTCCGGCCGAACTATGACGGGCGCGAGGAAGAGCCTGTCGTCCTGCCGTCGGCCTTTCCGAACCTGCTGGCGAACGGGTCGTCGGGGATCGCCGTGGGGATGGCGACGAACATCCCGCCGCATAACATTGCTGAGCTGTGCGATGCCTGCCTGCATCTGATCAAGACGCCCGAGGCGCGCGACGACACGCTGTTGAACTACATCCCCGGGCCGGATTTCCCGACCGGCGGTGTGATCGTCGAGCCGCCGGAGAATATTGCCGAGGCCTATCGCACCGGGCGCGGGTCGTTTCGGGTGCGGGCGGTCTGGCATCAGGAGGATCTGGGGCGCGGGACCTATCAGATCATCGTGACAGAGATCCCCTATCAGGTGCCGAAATCGCGCCTGATCGAGAAGGTGGCGGATCTGCTGGCGCAGAAGAAGCTGCCGCTGCTGGCCGATATCCGGGACGAGAGCGCGGAGGATATCCGCATCGTGCTGGAGCCGCGGGCCAAGACGGTCGATCCCGAGCTTCTGATGGAGACGCTGTTCAAGGCGACGGATTTCGAGAGCCGGTTTTCGCTGAACATGAACGTGCTGATCGACGGGCTGACGCCCAAGGTCTCGACCTTGAAAGAGGTGTTGCGGGCGTTCCTCGATCACCGGCGGGAGGTGCTGCAGCGCCGGTCGCAGCACCGGCTGGAGAAGATCGACCACCGGTTGGAGGTTTTGGTCGGTCTGATCACGGCGTTCCTGAACCTCGATCGGGTGATCGACATCATCCGCTATGACGACGATCCGAAGGCCGCGCTGATCGCCGAGGACTGGACGAAAGACCATGCCCGCGCGACGTCCGAAGCGGATTACGTGCCGCCGCAGGATTTCACCGAGCAGCTGTCGGAGCTGCAGGCGGACGCGATCCTGAACATGCGGCTGCGGTCGTTGCGGCGGCTTGAGGAGATGGAGCTGAAGGCCGAGCAGGCGCGGCTGACCGAAGAGCGTGAGGAGCTGCTTTCCCTGCTTGCCGACGAGGGCGCGCAGTGGGCGAAGATTTCCGAGCAGTTGAAAGAGACGAAGAAGCAGTTCGGCCGCGACCATCCGATGGGCGCGCGGCGGACGCGGTTTGCCGAGGCTGTGGATACGCCCGACATCTCACTTGAGGCGCTGACGCCGAAGGAGCCGATCACGGTTGTCTGTTCGCAGATGGGCTGGATCCGGGCGCTGTCGGGCCATGTGGACCTGACCCGCGAGCTGAAGTTCAAGGACGGCGACGGGCCGCGTTTCATGTTCCATGCGGAGACGACGGACCGGATCCTGCTCTTCGGGTCGAACGGGCGGATGTACACGCTGCCGGGATCGAGCCTGCCCGGCGGGCGCGGCATGGGCGAGCCGGTGCGCCTGTCGATCGACCTGCCGAACGAGGCGGGGATCGTGGACCTCTTCACCCATCAGCCGGGGCGCAAGCTGCTCGTCGCCTCTGACGCCGGCGACGGGTTCGTCCTTCCCGAGGACGAGGCGCTGGCCCAGACGAAGGCGGGCAAGCAGGTGCTGAACCTGAAAGACCCGGCCAAGGCGCGTGTCTGCAAACCCGTGAGCGGCGATCACATCGCGGTGGTGGGCGAAAACCGCAAGGTGCTTGTCTTCCCGCTGGACGAGCTTCCCGAGATGACGCGCGGTAAAGGCGTGCGCCTCCAACGTTACAAGGATGGAGGCCTGTCGGATGCCACCAGCTTCACCCTGGCCGACGGCCTCTCCTGGCGCGATCCCGCCGGCCGCACGCGCACCGAGACGGCGCTGGAGGAGTGGATCGGAAAGCGCGCCTCAGCCGGTCGCATGGCCCCTCGCGGATTCCCCAGAGACAACACCTTCACCTGAGCTGACGGTCCATTTCACTGGCCGCACAGGGCCGCTGTTCAGGCTGTCAGTGAAGACATTGCTGCTGACGCTGGTGACACTTGGGCTGTACCGGTTCTGGATGAAAACGCGGTTGCGGCGCTGGTACTGGTCGGCGATCCGGCCGGGCGGCGACCCGATCGAATATACCGGCCAGCCGATCGAAAAGCTGATCGGGTTTCTGATCGCGGTCTGTATCCTCGCCTTCTATCTGGCGATCGTGAACCTGTTTCTGATGTTCGCGAGCCTTGCGATCTTCAAATCCAACGCCGTCGCCTATCTGGCGAGCTTTGGCGGGACGATCCCGATCCTGTTCTATGCGCAGTACCGCGCGCGCCGGTATGTGCTGGCGCGCACGCGGTGGCGGGGGGTGCGGTTCGGGCTGCGGCCCGCGGCGTGGCGGTATTCGGGGGTGGCCTTGTGGCAATGGGTGACGGTGATCGCGTCGCTGGGTCTGCTTTGGCCGCGGAAGACCTTCACGCTGGAGAAGTTCGTGACCGACCGGACGGCGTTCGGCTCGGCCGAGCTGCGGCAGGGCGGGCATTGGCGGATGCTGATCCCTGCGGCGTCGCATATGCTGATCGGGGTGGTGTTCACCGTTCTGACGATCCTTGCCGCGATAGAGATGGACGCGGAACAGGCGGCGTTGGGCAATTACTTCGTCACGACGCCGTTCTGGTTCCTGCTGTTTCTGACCATCCCCTACGCGGTCTTCGGGATCATCTATTACGGCGCCGCCGCGACCCGGATCATGGCGGAGCGGAAGAGCGCCGGTCCGATTGGCCTGACCTCGGCCATCCGGCCTGCGAAGATCGTGCGGATCTATGCGCTGGGCTACGGTGCGATCCTTCTGGCGATCACGCCGATCTTCAGCGGCCTGAGCTACATCACCTTCCTGCTCACCCCGTTCGACGATATGGAGCCGCCGCCTTTCGTCGAGGCGATCCCGGAGCCGGTGATCACCGCCGCGCTTGTCGTCCTTTATTTCCTGCTGTTCCTCGTCTGGTCGGCGCTGACCCATATCTTCATCACGATGCCGAAAATCCGCCATTATGCCGAGACATTGACGGTCACCGGGGCCAATACGCTGGACCGGGTCAGCCAGAAGGCCCGCGATGACTTTGCCGAGGCGGAGGGCTTTGCCGAGGCGCTGGATCTGGGAGCCGCGATATGACCGTGATCCGTGTCGGCACACAGGCCCCCCGGTTCGAGGGTACGGCGCTGTT
Organism: Aestuariibius violaceus; assembly: GCF_040779325.2. Taxonomy (NCBI): domain Bacteria; kingdom Pseudomonadati; phylum Pseudomonadota; class Alphaproteobacteria; order Rhodobacterales; family Paracoccaceae; genus Aestuariibius; species Aestuariibius violaceus. Next base: position 130,168 of record NZ_JBFONT020000001.1, on the reverse strand, counting down.
CTATGACGGCGATGTACCGATCCCGCGGGCCACGCGGATTTCCATCGACGAGGCGGCGGATACGCTGGTGATCGAGGCCGAGGAGATCGCACCGCGGTCCTGGCCGTTGACGGACGTCCGCCAGCTGCGGGATCGGGGTGGCGACGATATGGTGCTGATGCAGGCGGGCGATCCGCTGCCGCGGCTGCTGGTCTCGGGCGCGGAGGAAAAGCGGATCATCCGGGCGCGGGCGCCGAACCTGGACCGAAGTCCGAAGATCAAGGGAAAGCGCAAACTGTTCTTTCTGGCCATCGCGGCCATCGGATCGGTCGTGCTGATGATCCTGTTCCTGGTGCCGCTGATCGCCGACGGGCTGGCCGATTACCTACCGCCCGAGGGCGAGCGCGCGCTGGGAGAGGCGACGCTGGAGCAGGTGCGATCGGCCTTTGACACGACCGGGTTCCTGCCGCTTGCGGTCTGTGAGAACGCCGAGGGGCGCGCCGCGCTGGCCAAGATCGAGACGCGGATCACGGAGGCGGTGGGCTACGAGGACGAACTGACGCTTTCGGTGCTGGATCATGAGATGGTCAATGCCTTCGCCTTGCCGGGCGGGTATATCGTTTTCTTTCGCGGGCTGATCGAGGATGCGGAGAGCCCGGACGAAATCGCCGCGGTCTTTGCGCACGAGCTGGGGCACGTGGATGCCCGCGATCCCACGCGCATTGCCTTGCGGTCGGCGGGGTCGATCGGTCTGCTTGGTCTGCTTTTCGGGGATTTCGCGGGCGGGGCGATGGTGCTGTTCCTGGTCGAGCGGATTATCCAGGCGGATTACACCCAGGAGGCCGAGGCGGCGGCGGATGCCTATGCCCATGCGGCGATGAACGCGGCCAATCTGCGGCCTGACGCGATGGCGGATTTCTTCGAACGTCTGCGCGAGGAGTATGGCGACGAGGAGGGCATCGTGGCCCATTTCCTGTCCCATCCGGCGATGGGGGACCGGATCGATGCCGCCCGTCAGGCGACCCCTGACGAAGTGGAGTTCGATGCCGTTTTGACCGAAGACGAGTTCGCCGCGCTGAAAAGCATCTGCGACTACACCTATTGACCGACATCACCGCGATTTTCAGCGCGTGACGTTCGTGAAACGTGAAATAAGGCGTATTTCCGGCAAAAAGTCGGCTATTCCGTACTCGACATCGGAAGTGACGTATGGTCATATACCGGAAGTTTATACCAAATGATTCATCTACAAGGTTATTTCCATGTCGCTTCCTCGTCTTGAAATTGCAGCGCTCGCCGTCCTCCTCCTCTGTGCCGTCTATGCCCAGGCAAAAGGCGCGTATCAGACCGCCTCGGTGCCGCCCGGAGTGACGGCCTTAGCGCACTAACCCGCAACGCTTGTGCGCTAGCCGTGCGCGGGGCACACTCGCCCCATGCAACATGATGCCGAAAACGGGGGACAAGGTCCCGGCGCGGAGGATCTGCCGCCGCCACCGACCCCTGCGGATCTGTTGGAGGTCGGGCAGTCCGTCGCCAGCCAGGCGGAGGTTTTCCTCAACAGTCTGATGCGTCCCTGGAACGCGTATCAGATTGCCATCGCCCTTGGCGTTTTCATGGTCGCGGTGGGGCTGCGCTGGGTCTTCGGCCCCCGGATGCACGACTGGATGCGCACCAAGACCGGTTGGCCCCGGTGGCGGTTGAAGGTGCTGGTCGTCATTCACAAGCGCCTGCGGATGATCTTTTTTGTCGCGTTGATCTGGGCTGCTGTCCTGATCATGCGCGAGATTACGTGGCCGTCCCGCTCTTACATGCTTGGCATTATTGCCAATCTCGCCACAGCGTGGCTGGTCGTCGCGTTGGCGACGCGACTGATTGCCAACCCGTTCGTCCGGCAGGTCGTGCGTTACGGGGCGTGGATCTGGATCACCTTGACCATCCTTGGCCTGACCGAGGAAACCGTCGCGATCCTCGAAGGGATGGCCATCGATCTGGGCGAGATGCGGCTGTCGGTCTGGCTGGCCATTCAGGCGATCGTGATGCTGGGCGTGCTGATCTACATCGCGCGCTTCCTGACGAAAACGACGAGCGAGCGGGTCAGCCGGAACGAGGACCTGTCGCCGTCTCTGCGGGTGCTGATCGTCAAGGTCCTGCAGATCGCCTTTTACGGTATCGCGGTCTTTGTCGGCCTGCGAGCCGCCGGGGTGGATCTGACCGGCCTTGCGGTTCTGTCCGGCGCCATCGGCATCGGCCTTGGCTTCGGTTTGCAAAAGGTCGTGTCGAACCTCGTCTCGGGGGTCATCATCCTGCTCGACAAGTCGATCAAGCCAGGCGACGTGATTTCGCTTGGGGATACGTTCGGGTGGATCAACTCGCTGGGCGCGCGCTACGTGTCGATCACTACGCGGGACGGAAAGGAATACCTGATCCCGAACGAGGATCTGATCACCAACCAGGTGGTGAACTGGTCCCATTCAAACGAATATGTTCGGCTCGATATCTATTTCGGCACTGCCTATCACGACGATCCGCATCAGGTGCGCAAGATCGCGATCGAGGCGGCCAAGAAAGTGGACCGGGTGCTCGATTTCCGGCCGCCGGTCTGTCACATCGTGGGCTTCGGGGACTCGTCGGTCGATTACATCCTTCGGTTCTGGATCATGGACCCCACCGGGGGGCTGACCAATATCCGCGGGAACGTCTATCTCGCGCTGTGGGATGCGTTTCAGGAAAACGGCATCTCGATCCCGTTCCCGCAGCGGGAGGTCAAGGTGCTGGAGGGCTCTCAGCTGCAGACCAGCCAGGCGGAGTTTGGCAAGGCGGCGGAATAGGGCGCCTGCGCGCATCCTCGACGTTGAAAAACGGGTCTGCCGTTGTTACTCTGGTTGCAGGTTCGGCGCCGGAACCTGATGGCGGCGCGTTGCAAGGAGGACAATGATCTGTCTCTTTCTTCCACGGCGGGTGCTTCCGCCAAGTCGGCAGGTTTCGCACAGGCGGGTGCGCAAGGAGCCGGCGACGTGACCGACAGCAAGATGAGTGAGCGCTTGCTGGAGGCCATTCTTTCCTCTCTCGACAGCGACAAGGCCGAAGACATCGTGCAGATCGATCTGCGCGGCAAGTCCGAGATGGGCGATTACATGGTGATCTGCTCTGGCCGGTCGTCGCGCCAGGTCGCAGCGATCTCGGAGAAGTTGACCGACAAGCTGAAGGCCGAGTTCGGCGTGATCTCGAAGGTCGAGGGCAAGGATACCGGTGACTGGGTGCTGATCGACACGGGCGATGTGATCGTCCATGTCTTCCGGCCCGAAGTGCGCGAGTTCTACCAGCTCGAAAAGATGTGGCTGCCTGCGGGGACCGCGGCGGCGGAAAGCTGACGCCCGAGTGCGGGTGCATATCTGCGCCGTAGGTCGCCTGCGGCGCGGACCCGAGTTGGACCTGATCGATGATTACCGGACGCGGTTCGACCGCACGGGCCGTGCCCACGGGCTCGGCCCTTTGTCGTTCGTCGAGGTCGAGGATCGGAAAGGCGGCGGGATGGCGGCGGAGGCGGTGCTGCTGGACCGGGCCGTGCCGGAGGGCGCTGCGTTGTGCGTTCTGGATGAGCGGGGCAAGGGTCTGACCTCGCCTGAGTTTGCCGAGCGGTTGGCAGAGTGGCGGGACGCCGGGCGCGGTGATGCGGCCTTTGTCATCGGCGGCGCGGATGGGGTCGACCCCGCGCTGCGGGCAAAGGCGGAACTGGTCCTGTCCTTTGGCGCGATGGTCTGGCCGCACATGCTGGCGCGCGTGATGCTGACGGAGCAGTTGTATCGCGCGGCCTCGATTCTGGCCGGGGCGCCGTATCACCGGGTGTGAGCTCCGGTGCTTTTGCTCGGGTCGCGGCCTCGTTAGAACATCGCCCAAAGGGAGCGCACCATGACCACATTGAGGCCAGTCGTCTTATGTATCCTCGATGGATGGGGCCTGCGGGAGGAGCGGGAGGCGAACGCGCCGCTGCTGGCCGACACGCCCACCTTCGACCGGATCATGGAAGGCCCGCATGCGCGGCTGATCACCCACGGGCCGGATGCGGGGCTGCCATCGGGGCAGATGGGCAATTCCGAGGTCGGGCACACGAATATCGGGGCGGGTCGGGTCGTCGCCATGGATCTGGGGCAGATCGACTTGGCGATCGAGGATCGGTCCTATTTCGAGAACGACGCGATCTGCGATTTCATCGCGACGCTGAAGGACAGTGGCGGGCGGGCCCATCTGATGGGTGTTGTCTCGGACGGGGGGGTGCATGGGCATATCAACCACCTTCTTACCACCGCACGATGGTTCGCGGATGAGGGGCTGGAGGTCGTCATTCACGCGATGACGGACGGTCGCGACGTGGCGCCGAAATCGGCGGATGGGTTTCTGGCTGCGCTGAACGAGAACCTGCCGGAAGGTGCGACGGTCGGAACCGTGATCGGGCGATATTTCGCGATGGATCGGGACAAGCGGTGGGACCGGGTGCGGAAGGCTTATGATGCCATCGTCGCGGGTGACGGGCGCTCTGCCGGGACGGCGGGTGATGCGGTCAAGGCGGCCTACGACGAGGATACAACGGACGAGTTCATCCCGGCGACGGTCATTGACGGCTATGGCGGGGTCAAGCCCGAGGATGGCCTCTTTTGCCTGAATTTTCGGGCCGATCGGGCGCGAGAGATTCTTGCGGCGATCGGGGCGCCGGAGTTCGACGGGTGGGATCGTGGAGACCGGCCCGAGCTGGTGGCGCGGCTGGGGATGGTCGACTACTCGAAGTCGCACGACGCCTATATGACGACGGCCTTTCCGAAGCAGGAGATCGTCAACACGCTGGGTGCGTGGGTCGCGCAGCACGGGTTGCGTCAGTTCCGGGTCGCGGAGACGGAGAAGTATCCGCATGTGACCTTCTTCCTCAACGGCGGGAAGGAAGAGCCGGAGGAGGGAGAGGATCGCAAGATGCCCCCCTCACCGGATGTCGCGACCTATGACGAGAAGCCCGAGATGTCGGCCGGGGAGGTGACGGACGCTTTCGTGGCTGCGATCGAGGAGGGCTACGACCTGATCGTCTGCAATTATGCCAATCCCGATATGGTCGGGCATACGGGTGACCTTGAGGCTGCGATCAAGGCCTGCGAGGCGGTGGATCAGGGGCTGTCGCGGGTGGCTGACGCGCTGGACAAGGCGGGTGGAGCGATGCTCCTGACGGCGGATCACGGCAATTGCGAGGTGATGATCGACCCCGAGACGGGCGGCCCGCATACATCGCACACTCTGAACCTTGTCCCGGTCGCCCTTTATGGCGGGCCGCAGGGGGCCGGACTGAAGGACGGGCGGCTTTCGGATCTTGCGCCGACGCTGCTGGCGCTGATGGAGCTTGAGCCGCCGGAAGAGATGACGGGGGAGAGTTTGCTGACGTGATCCGGCTTGCCGCCCTTTTGGTCGCGCTGTCCGGCGGCGCATCGGCCCAGACCGATCCGGCCGATATGGCGCGCGCAGCCGCCGCGCAACTGATGAGCGCGGAAGGGGCGCTTTCGACTGCGGAGGGTGCGCGCAACCGGATCCAGGCGCTGACCGATGTGGTGCGGGCCTATGAGGAAGGGCTTGGCGCGTTGCGCGAGGCGCTGCGGCGGATCGCCGTGCGCGAGGCGGTGCTGGTCGCCGATCTGGGTACGCAGAACCGCGATCTGGGCGAGCTTTTGGGAGCGCTCATGCTCATGGGCCGTGTGCCCGCACCGATCCTTGCAACGCATCCCGACGGTCCCGAGGGCGCAGCGCGGGCAGGTATGCTGCTGGCAGACATGACGCCTGCCCTGCGGGCCGAAGCTGCCGCGTTGACCGTCGATCTGCAGGAGTTGCGCCGCCTTGAGGCGCAACAGCAGGAGGCGCTGGCGACGTTGCAGAGCGGTATCGAGGGGGTGCAGGAGGCGCGCACGGCGCTGGCCGAGGCACTCGCCAACCGTGCGCCGCTGCCCCGCCGGTTCACGGAGGATGCGGTGGGCGTCGCGCTTTTGGCCGCCGGAGCCGATACGTTGGAGGCTTTCGCCGAAGGGCTGCCGGCCACGATTATGGACGAGACCGACACCCCGGCACCGACCGCCCTAGGCAGCGGGCTGCCCTTGCCTGTTCAGGGCGACCTCCTCCGACGGTTCGGTGAGGCGGATGCAGCGGGAGTAGAACGCCCCGGTTGGGTGGTCGCAACGGCGCCCGGCGCGCTTGTCACGGCGCCGGCCACGGCGACGATCCGCTACAACGGCCCCCTCTTGGACCTCGGGACGGTGGTCGTTCTTGAACCCGCGCCGGATCTTCTGCTGATTCTCGCAGGGCTGGCCGAAGGCTATGGCGCGGCAGGAGAGATCGTTCCGTTAGGTCATCCTGTCGGGATCGTGTCTGGTGCTGAGGGGCAAGGTGACGCTATTTTGACCGCGGGGGCCGAAGGCGCTGGCGGCGCTGGGCAAGAAACGCTTTATATAGAGCTTCGGGACAAGACGGGCCCACGGGACCCGGCGACGTGGTTCGCGATGGATGAGGATCAGTGACATGAAGAAATTCGCTTTTGCCGCGATGGTGGGGACGTTGGCGGGCGCTGTCGCGACGACACAGGTGGCCGGGCCGCTTCTGGCCCAGGACAGATCGACCAGCGTGTACGAGCAGCTTGACCTGTTCGGCGACATCTTCGAGCGGATCCGCGGGCAATACGTTGAGGAAGTGGACGAGAGTGCGCTGATTGAGGCGGCGATCGACGGGATGCTGTCGTCGCTTGATCCCCATTCCAGCTACCTCTCCCCCGATGACGCGGCGGATATGCGGGTGCAGACCCGCGGCGAGTTCGGCGGGCTTGGCATCGAGGTTACGCAGGAGGAGGGCTTCGTCAAGGTCGTCTCGCCCATCGACGGCACGCCGGCCGATGCGGCAGGCATTCAGGCCGGCGATTTCATCACCGCGGTTGATGGCGACAGCGTGCTGGGCCTGACGCTGGATGATGCGGTCGATCTGATGCGCGGGCCGGTCGGGTCAGAGATCGTCATCACCGTTGTGCGCGAGGGCGAGGATGATCCCTTTGACGTCTCGCTGATCCGCGACACGATCAAGCTGACCGCCGCGCGCGCCCGGACCGAGGGTGAAACGATCGTTCTGCGCGTGACGACATTCAACGACCAGACATTCCCCAATATGCGAGATGGCCTGGAAGAACAGATCGAAGAGGCGGGCGGTTTCGAGAACGTCAACGGCATCGTCCTTGACCTGCGCAATAACCCGGGCGGTCTGCTGAACCAGGCAATCCTGGTCTCGGACGCCTTTCTTGAAGAGGGCGAGATCGTTTCGACCCGCGGCCGGGAAGCTGCCGACAGCGACCGGATCAATGCCAAGCCGGGTGATCTTGCCGAGGGCAAGCCGATGGTCGTTCTGATCAACGGAGGTTCGGCGTCCGCCTCCGAAATCGTGGCGGGCGCTTTGCAGGACCACAGGCGGGCGATTGTCGTCGGCACCAAGAGCTTTGGCAAAGGATCGGTGCAGACGGTCATGCCGTTGCGCGGCGAAGGTGCGATGCGGCTGACGACAGCGCGCTACTACACCCCGTCGGGCCGGTCGATCCAGGCCCTTGGCATCTCGCCCGACATCATCGTGGAGCAGCCGCGCCTGCGTCCGGTCGAAGATGAGGAGACCGAGGAGGAGAATCGTCCCAGCCGGTCGGAGGCGGATCTCCGCGGCTCGCTCGTCAACGACAGCCTCAGCGAGGAAGAGCAGCAGCAGATCGAGGCTGACCGCGCCCGGGCCGAGGCGGTCGCCGCGCTGCGGGAAGAGGATTACCAGTTGGCTTACGCGATCGACATCCTCAAGGGGCTGAACACGCTGGCTGCGGATTTCGAGTGACGCCAGAGGAGATCACGGCGCTGCCGTACCGGCCTTGCGTTGGCGTCGTCCTCGCCAACGCGCATGGCAGGGTCTTCATCGGGCAGCGCAGTGACTGGTCGGAACCGGCCTGGCAGATGCCGCAAGGCGGGATCGACGAGGGTGAGACCTTGCGCGAGGCGGCCCTGAGGGAGCTTCGGGAAGAGACCGGCGTCACCGCCGATCTGGTGAAGGTCGAGGCGGAAACCCCTGATTGGTTGACCTACGACTTTCCCCCCGCGATCGCGGCGAAGCGTTGGAGCGGACGGTTCCGTGGGCAGACGCAGAAATGGGTGCTTCTCCGGTTCCTGGGCGAGGACGCGCAGATCGACATCGCGACAGAGCATCCCGAATTCTCCGAATGGCTGTGGGCCCGGCCGGATGAGGTGCTGGACAGGATCGTGCCGTTCAAGCGGGCGGTCTATGAGCAGGCTTTGGACGCTTTCCGCCCGCAGCTGGAAGCGCTTTCCGAAATGGGACGGGCCGTTTGAGCTCTCTAGTTGCCGTGCAGTTATTGAATGTCAGAGCGGGCTTGGCTGAAGAACGGCTCAAGCGCCCTTGCCGACCGCGATAGAAAGGCTTTTTTCATGATGCTACGCACATCCGTCGCCGCCCTCATGCTCGCAGCTTTCGCGACGCAGGCCGCAGCACTCAGCTGCATGAGACCCGACATCGCGCGGACGTATCAATACGCCGCCGAGAGTGAAGACCTCTACAGCGTCGTGATGGGGGAGTTCGTCTTCGACGAAAGCGCGATGCCCGACGCTGTCCTGTCCTCGGCCCGCGGGTTCGATAAGGACGTAACCGAGATTCCCGCGCGGTTCACCGGGCGGCAGCTCAGCCGGAACGGGTTCGCCACCGATTACGATGTCGAGGTCGTGCTGGAAGTTCAGTGCCTTGGACAGTGGTGCGGTGGCATGGCGGAGGGGGAGACTGTGATCGCTTTTCTGCGTCATGGGGGTGAGACGCCCGTCCTCGACGTCACGCCCTGCGGCGAGACGGTCTTTACCGACCCGGATCAGGCTCAGATCTCGATGGCGATCTCCTGCATCAACGGCGGTACCTGCGGCCCGGCTGGATAGCCCTTCCCTCCACCCGGCTCCTGCGTTAGGCGACGCGGATGGCGCGGAAAAAACTGAATACCCAGGCCGTGGGCCTCGATGCGGGTCTTGGTCTTATCCATTGGCTGACCGGCCGGGAAGACATGCATTACGGCCTTTGGGATGGTCTGGATGTGTGCGCCGCCAATCTGGGCGCGGCCCAAGTGGCCTATTCCGAGCGGCTGTTGTCGATGCTGCCCAAAGGGTCCTTCCGGATCCTCGATATCGGCGGCGGGGCAGGAGAAACGGCCAAGCGGCTGATCGCGCTGGGCCATAACATCGATATCGTCGTTCCCTCGCCGCTTCTGGCGGAGCGGTGCCGTACCAATGCGCCCGAAGCGACCGTCTATGAGGCGCGCTTCGAAGACGCAGCTCTCACCGGGCCTTACGATCTGTGCCTTTTTTCGGAGAGTTTTCAGTACATCCCGCTTGCCAAGGGGCTGGCGAAGTGCCTGACGCTGCTGGCCGAGGATGGGCACATCCTCCTCGCCGATTGCTTTCGGAGCGAGGCGTATAGCGTCGACAAGATGCGCGCCAAGGTGGGCGGCGGTCACCGGCTGGGTGCGTTTCGCGAGACGCTGGAGGGCCTGCCCCTGACAGTCGAGGAAGAGCATGACGTGACCGAGGCTGCTGCCCCCTCGGTCGAAATCGAACAGGCGCTTTTCAACGTGATCGGCGACGCGCTGACGCGGATCGACGCGGAGCTTCAGGAAAAGCGTCCGGCCAGGCGCTGGGCGATCCAGCGCCTGCTGCGCCTCGTGCTGTCGGAACGCAGCCGCGGCCGTCTGAAGCAGCGCCTGATGGAACAGACACGCAATCGCGAGACCTTTGCGGAGTATAACCGCTATCTGATGATGCGCCTTGCCCGAGCGTAGGGTGGCCCGCCGCCGAGACCGGCGGCGGAGACCTTAGCGCAGCCGTTCCAGCAGCGAGATCGAGGCGTAGCCGTCCGGCGTCAGCCCGTTCGAGCGCTGGAAGGATCGGATCGCATCGATCGTTTTCGGCCCGATCCGGCCATCGATACCCTGGGTCGAGAAGCCGGCATTCGTCAGCCGCTCCTGCAGCTCCTTCCGTTCGGTATAACGAAGCGCCCGGTCGTTGCGCGGCCAGCCGAAGCGGATGGGACCGGCGCCCGCGATCCGGTCGCTGAGGTGGCCGACGCCGATGACGTAGGCGTCGGCGGTGTTGTAGCGCTCGATGACAGAGAAATTCTTGAAGATCATGAAGGCCGCACCTTCGGCGCCTGCGGGCAGAAGGATCGACGCGCTGCCGTGATCGCGCACCGGTTGGCCGTCGATGCCAGTGATCCCGAGGCGCGCCCAGTCGGACGGCATCTTGGTGATCGACCGGTTGGCCTGGGTGTAGTCGAAGCCGTTGGGCAACCGCACTTCGACCCCCCAGGGTTGGCCCGAGATCCAGCCGAAATTCTTCAGATAGGCCGCGGTGGAGGCGAGCGCGTCGGTCGGATCGTCCGACCAGATGTCTCGCCGTCCGTCGCCGGTGAAGTCGACCGCGTAGGAGAGATAGGAGGTCGGCATGAATTGCGTATGCCCCATCGCGCCGGCCCAACTGCCTGTCATCCGGTCGGCTGTCGTGTCGCCGCTTTGCAGGATCTTGAGTGCGGCGATCAGCTGTTCCTCGAAGAACGCGCCCCGCCGCCCGTCATAGGCAAGCGTCGCCATCGCGCCGATGATCGGCGTGTCCCCGCGGACCGCGCCATAGGCGCTTTCCAGCCCCCAGACGGCGGCGACGACCTCTTTCTCGACGCCGTATTCCGCCTCGATCCGGTCGAGGACGGGACCGTGGCGTTCGAGCGCCGCGCGTCCGTTGCGGATGCGCGTGTCGGAGACGGCGCTGTCCAGATAGTCCCAGAGCGTCTTGGTAAACTCCGACTGGTTGCGGTCGCGCTGGATCACGTCGGCGTTGTAGCGCACGTTGCGGAAGGCGGCATCGAAGGTCGCGTCAGAGATGCCTTGCGCCCGAGCGCGGGCGCGGAACCCGTCGATCCAGCGGTTGAAGCCTTCGTTCGACGTGGCCTGCACGTTCATCACCGCCGCCTCCTGTTGGTCTTCTGGTCGGGCGACGGCCGGGGCCGGGCTTGGTCTGAGCTGTGGCCGTAGAACAGCACCCACGGGCGCGGCGCTTTTGGCCATAACCGCCGGCCGCATTTCGGGCCGGAGGGAGGATGCGGGCCCTGTCGCCTGCACCGGCGCGGCGACGGTCATTGCCGCAATCGCGCAAAGGGCACGCCGAAGCGCGCGGGGAAACTGCTCTTTATACCTCATGGTCATGATTCTAACGCGATTGGGCCGTTCGGGGAAGCGATCTGATGGGCCAGATCGCCCCTTGCGGCCTTTTTTCCAGCGCTTATCCTTGGGCGCGGGAGGATCGTCCGATGAATGTTCAGACCCAACCGCAGGTCAGCGATAGCGCACGGACCGGCGCGCCGCGCGGCTACATGCCGGGTTTCGGCAACGATTTCGAGACGGAGGCGCTGCCCGATGCGCTGCCGCAGGGTCAGAATTCGCCGCAGAAGTGCAATTACGGGCTCTATGCCGAGCAATTGTCGGGAACGCCCTTTACCGCGCCGCGTGGCCAGAACGAGCGGACGTGGTGCTACCGGATCCGCCCGTCGGTGCGGCATCAGTCGCGCTGGGTGAAGACAGAGGTGCCGGGCTGGAAGACGGCGCCGCATGTGGTGGATGACGTGATTTCGCTGGGTCAGTACCGATGGGATCCGATCCCGGTCCCGGACGAGGCGCTGACCTTCGTGACCGGTATGCGGACGATGACGACAGCGGGCGATGTGAACACGCAGGTCGGCATGGCCGCGCATGTGTACCTTGCGACCGCGTCGATGGAGGACGATTACTTTTATTCCGCCGACAGCGAGCTGCTGGTCGTTCCCCAGGCCGGGCGGCTGCGGTTCCACACAGAGATGGGCGTCATGGATGCCGAGCCGCAGGAGATCGCGATCCTGCCGCGCGGCATGGTGTTCCGTGTCGAAGTTCTGGAGGGGCCCGCGCGCGGCTTCGTCTGCGAGAATTATGGGGCCAAGTTCGACCTGCCCAACCGCGGGCCGATCGGCGCGAATTGCCTGGCCAATCCGCGCGACTTCAAGGCGCCGGTCGCGGCCTTCGAGGACCGGGAGGTGCCCAGCCGGATCACCATCAAGTGGTGCGGGCAGTTCCATGTGACCGAGATCGGCCATTCGCCTTTGGACGTCGTCGCGTGGCACGGGAACTATGCGCCGTGCAAGTACGACCTGCGCACGTTCTCGCCGGTGGGCGCCATCCTGTTCGACCACCCGGACCCGTCGATCTTTACGGTGCTGACAGCGCCATCGGGCGTGGAAGGCACCGCGAATATCGATTTCGTGCTGTTCCGCGACCGCTGGAACGTGGCCGAGCACACCTTCCGCCCGCCCTGGTATCACAAGAACATCATGTCCGAGCTGATGGGCAACATCCACGGGATCTACGACGCCAAGCCAGAGGGGTTCGTGCCGGGGGGGATCTCTCTTCATAACATGATGCTGCCGCACGGGCCGGATGGTCCGGCCTTCGAGAGGGCGTCGAATGCGAAGCTGGCGCCGTCCAAGCTGGAAGACACGATATCCTTCATGTTCGAGACGCGGTTTCCGCAGCATCTGACGCGGTTCGCCGCCGAGGAGGCCCCGCTGCAGGACGATTACGTCGAATGCTGGGACGGGCTGGAGAAGAAGTTCGACGGGACGCCCGGGCTGAAGTGACGGGATCTTGAGTATTTTTGGCCAGATGAAGAGGGCTCATTTGTGCTGAGCGACCGTCTGGTCTTGCTGGGCACGAAGGGCGGCCCGGCGATCCGTGCGGGCGGGCCGAATCCCACCTCGCATCTTCTGGTGATGGACGGTCGGCCTTTCGTCATCGATTGCGGGCTGGGGGTAACCCGCGGGCTGGTGGAGGCGGGGCTGGAGCTGCGGGATCTGCGGACTGTGCTGATCACGCATCTACATTCCGATCACGTGCTGGAGCTTGGGCCGCTGATCCATACTGCCTGGACGGCGGGGTTGTCGCACGAGGTTGAGGTTTGGGGGCCGGTCGGGAGTGCGGCCTACTGGGACGGCTTCTGTGCCTCAATGGCGTTCGACATGGGTCTACGGGTTGCGGATGAGGGACGGCCGCCTTTGGGGGAGATGGTGCGGGTGCGGGAGTTTTCCGAAGGGCCGCTGGCGCTGGATGGCGTCAAGGCATCGGCGCTGCGGGTCGCCCATCCGCCGGTGACGGAGTGCTTCGCGCTGCGGCTGGAGGTGCCGGGATGGTCGATCGTCTTCGGGGCCGACACGGCCTATTTCCCGCCCCTGGCGGCGTTCGCGACGGGGGCCGATCTGCTGGTGCATGAGGCAATGCTGATGGCCGGGGTCGATGCGCTCTGCGCACGGGTCGGCAACGCGGAGCGGCTGAAGGCACATCTGCTTGCCAGCCACACGCCACTTGAAGATGCGATCCGGATTGTGCAGGAGGCCGGGGTGGGTCAGCTTGTGCTCAACCATCTGGTGCCGTGCGATCTGCCGGGCTACGGACGGGACGTTTGGGAAGCGGCCGCCGGTGCGGCCTGGCCAGGTGGGCCCGTTCTGGTGGGGTATGACGGACTGACTTTGGAGCGCGCGGCATGAAGCTCGCCACGATTGATAACGGAACGCCGGACGGCACGGCTGTGGTCGTGTCCGACGATCTGTCGTCCTGCGCCCGGCTGGGGATGTCGATGCAGCAGGTGCTCGACCGGTGGGACGAGGTCGAGTGGCCGGAGCCTGCGGCACCGTTTGATATCGCGGAGGCTCTGGCGCCGTTGCCGCGGGCGGTGCAGTTCCTCGACGGGTCGGCCTATGTGAACCATGTGGAGCTGGTGCGGCGCGCGCGGGGGGCGGAGATGCCGGAGCGGTTCTGGACGGATCCCCTGATGTATCAGGGCTGTTCCGCGCCGTGTCTGTCGGCGACGGCGCCGATCGCGACCGATCCAGACTGGGGAACGGATTTCGAGGCGGAGGTCGCTGTGGTGACGGGTTTCGTGCCGCGCGGCGTGTCGGTCGCGCGGGCCGGGGAAGCGGTGCGGCTGGTGATGCTTTTGAACGATGTCTCCTTACGGGCGCTGATCCCGGATGAGCTGTCGAAAGGGTTTGGCTTTGTGCAGTCGAAGCCGCCATCCGCATTCTCGCCTATCGCAGTAACGCCGGATGCCCTGCCGGGATGGGCAGAGGGCCGGCTGTCGGGCCGGGTATGCGTTAACCTTAACGATGAGGCGTTCGGGCGGGCCGAGGCGGGCGCCGACATGACCTTTGGCTTTCCGGAACTGATTGCCCATGCAGCGAAGACGCGGGACCTGCCGGCCGGAACGATCATCGGGTCGGGGACGGTGTCGAACAAGCTCAATGGCGGGCCGGGCAAACCGGTGGCCGAAGGCGGTGCGGGATATTCCTGCATCGCTGAGCAGCGGATGGTCGAGACGATCGAACGCGGAGCGGCGGCAACACCCTTTCTCAAGGGCGGCGATCGGGTGCGGATCTGGATGGAAGATGACGGCGGCCGGTCGGTCTTCGGAGATATCGATCAGGGCGTGGTGCCTGCATGAGGCTTGACCACGTTCAGTTGGCGATCGAGGCGGGCTCGGAGGATGCGCATCGGGCGTTCTGGGTTGGCTGCCTTGGGTTCGAGGAGGAGGCGAAGCCGCAGGCTTTGGCGGCGCGCGGCGGGCTTTGGGTGCGGCACGGCGATGTACGGGTGCATCTGGGCGTGGAAGACCTACATCGGCCCGCCTTGAAGGCGCATCCGGCTTTTGCGATTGCCGATATTGAGGCGTTGGCAGAGCGCTTGGAGGCGTATCCGGTCGATTGGGACGATGCGATCCCGGGGCTGCGGCGCTTCTTTACCGCCGATCCGTCGGGCAATCGGATCGAGATACTGGAGGAGAGATGAGCAAGGCATTCGCCTCGGCCGGGGATACCGCCGAGAAGGAGATCAGTTTCAGCGAGATCGGTGAGGGGCTTTATGCCTTCACCGCGGAGGGGGATCCGAATTCGGGGGTCATCGTCGGTGACGAAAGCGTCATGGTGATCGAGGCGCAGGCGACGCCGCGGCTGGCGCGCAAGGTGATCGAGGCAGTGCGGTCGGTCACCGACAAGCCGATCAGTCATCTGGTGCTGACGCATTATCACGCGGTGCGTGTGCTTGGCGCCTCGGCCTATGGGGCGGATCAGATCGTCATGTCGGACACGGCCCGGTCGATGGTCGTCGAGCGCGGGCAAGAGGATTGGGAGAGCGAGTTCGACCGGTTCCCACGGCTTTTTCAGGGGCATGAGGAGATCCCGGGACTGACCTGGCCGACGGCGACGTTTTCCGATGCGATGACGATCTATCTGGGGAACCGGCGGGTGGATATCGCTCACCTGGGCCGGGCGCATACGGCAGGCGATGCCGTGGTTTGGGTGCCGGACGAAGAGGTAATGTTCACGGGCGATATCGTCGAGTATCACTCGGCCTGCTATTGCGGGGACGGACATTTCTCGGATTGGGGTGAGACGCTCGACATGATCGGTGCGTTCGAGCCGAGGGCGATTGCGCCGGGGCGCGGGGATGCTCTGGTCGGCGAAGAGATGGTCTGGGCGGCGATCGAGAATACGCGCGATTTCGTAGAGTCGACCTTTGCTCCCGCGGCGCGAGTCGCCGCTAAGGGCGGCGATCTGAAAGAGGCGATGGCGGAGGTGCGGAAGGTCTGTGATCCGAAATTCTCGGATTTTGCGATCTACGAGCACTGCCTGCCGTTCAACGTTGCGCGCGCCTATGACGAGGCGCGGGGGCTGGATCATCCGCGGATCTGGACCGCCGCTCGGGACAAGGAAATGTGGGAGGCTTTGCAGGAGTAGAAATCTCTTCGAAGAAGAGATTTCGCGTCTGACCATCTTTGGACGAGACAGAATTTTCTAGAAAATTCTGCCTGAGCAAAATCTTCTAGAAGATTTTGGCACCTGGCCATGAGGGAGGGTTTGATGCCTTACGATTATGCGCCGTTTCCGTATCGCCGGCCGCCGGGGCTTGATGCGCCCGAGCCGCGCCATCCGGTCGTGATCGTCGGGGCGGGGCCGGTCGGCCTGGCGATGGCGCTGGAACTCGCCAATCACGGGGTGCCGTCGGTTGTCGTCGATGACAACGATGTGGTGTCGGTGGGATCGCGCGCGATTTGCTGGTCGAAGCGGTCTCTGGAGATTTTCGACCGGCTCGGCATTGCGGAGCAAGCGGTCGAGAAGGGGGTGACCTGGAAGGTCGGGCGAACCTTCCACGGTGACAGGGAGGTCTTCAATTTTGATCTTTTGCCAGAGGATGCGCACCAGTTCCCCGCTTTCGTGAACCTTCAGCAGTATTACGTCGAACAATACCTTGCCGAGCGGGCGTTGGCTGAGCCACTGGTAGATCTGCGCTTCAAAAACCGGGTGACAGGGGTCGACAAGACCTCGGGTCGGCTGGAGATCGAGACCCCCGATGGGCCTTATGCGCTTGAGGCCGAGTATGTGCTGGCCTGCGACGGCGCGCGCTCGCCGTTGCGCGACATGCTGGGGCTCAGCTTCGAAGGGCAGACCTTTGAAGAGCGGTTTCTAATCGCCGATATCGAGATGGCAAAGGACAGCGCGCCCGGCGGCGACACGCCCGAGCGGCATTTCTGGTTCGAACCGACATTTCACCCCGGCCAGTCCGCGCTGCTCCACAAGCAGCCCGACAACATCTACCGGATTGACCTTCAGCTTGGCTGGGACGCTGATCCCGAACATGAAAAGCGGCCCGAGGTGGTGATCCCGCGGATTGAGAAGGTCGTCGGGCATTCCGACTTCCGGCTCGATTGGGTCAGTGTCTACACCTTCCGCTGCGCGCGTCTCGACCGATTCGTACATGACCGGGTGATCTTTGTGGGCGACAGCGCCCATGTCGTGTCGCCCTTCGGCGCGCGCGGGGGCAATGGCGGGCTGCAGGATGTCGACAATCTGGGCTGGAAGCTCGCGGCCGTGCTGAACGGCGGCGATCCCGGGCTGATCGAGAGCTATGATCGGGAGCGGGTCTTTGCCGCGGACGAGAACATCGCCAACTCGGCGCGGGCGACCGGTTTCATGACGCCCGCCTCGCCGGTTGCTGCGATGTTCCGCGATGAGGTGCTTGCCTTGGCAGGGAAGACCGCCTTTGCTCGCCCGATGGTGAATTCAGGGCGGCTGTCCCGGCCGTGCATTTATCCGGGCAACCGGGCAGATGATCCTTCTCTGCCCGATGCGAGCCGGCCGGGGGCCGTGGCCCCCGATGCGCCGGAGGGCAATGGTTGGCTGCTGCCGCAGCTTGCCCGCGCGCCGCATCTGTTGGCGCTTGGATGTGCGGCGCCTGATATAGGCGTCGCGGTGATCTCACCCGAGATCACGCCCGAGATCCGGGCACGGTATCTCGGTGAGGCGGATCAGGCGATCTACCTTGTCCGCCCGGATCAGGTGGTGGCGGGACGCTGGACCTCGGCCGACGAGACGGCGATTGCAGAGGCTGTCGCGGCACTGTGGGCGGGCCAAGCATGAGCCTTGTGACCAAACCGAACCTCGACGATGGCGATGGCTTCTACGCCGATCTGCTCGCCGCGCATGACGGTCTGAGCGAGGGGGCGAGCCACCGGCTCAACGCGCAGCTTGTCCTGATCCTTGCGAACCATATCGGAGAGCGGGCGGTGCTGGCCGAGGCGCTGGCGCTTGCCCGCACCGACCTCTCCGAGACGTAGGCCCGCGCGCCTCTTCGCCCGATCTCATGGCAAGTCACCCGCCGTCGCGCCGCTGCACCGCTCTGATCCTCGGCAAGGCGTTGCATCCCGTGAACAAAACCCTGTTAAGGTCACATCGGACAGGTGGGAGCGGTCATGGCAAAGCTCATCCTTTATTACGCGCATCCGGGTCAGCGCTTTTCGCGGGTGAACCACGCGATGACCGACGCAGTGCGAGAGATCGAGGGGATCACGAGGGTTGACCTCTATGCCGATTACCCGCGCTATGACATCAATGTCGAACACGAGCAGGAGCGGTTGATCGACCATGACGTGATCGTCTGGCAGTTTCCGCTTTTCTGGTATTCGGTGCCCGCGCTTCTGAAGGACTGGATGGATCTCGTCCTTGAACCCGGTTTTGCCTACGGCGACGGGGGTGACAAGCTCGAGGGAAAGCGCGTCATGCTGGCGATCAGCACGGGCGGACCCGAGGAGTCCTACTGCAAGGACGGATACAATAACTTCGACCTGCGTACGCTGCTGGCGCCCCTCGAGCAGACGGCGCGGCTCTGCAAGATGGAGTTCCTGCCGCCCTATGTCTTCTATGGCGCTGTCGGGGCGGATGGCGAAGCGCGGGTTGCGGACCACGCCGCGAGCTACCGGCAGCTGATCGAAGCGCTGCGCGATGACCGGTTCGATCCGCAGGACATCGAGGTTCTGACCTCGAAGGTCTTCACCGGACAGGAGGCAGCGGAATGACCGAGATGCTGACGCTCGCGCTGATCTTCCTCGTTGCCGGGGTGATCATGGTGCCGATCGCAAGCCGACTGGGTCTGGGATCAGTACTTGGATACCTGATCGCGGGGATCCTGCTGAGCCCGCTTCTGTCGGTCGCCAATGTCGACGTGGTCGAGGTACAGCACTTTGCCGAATTCGGCGTCGTGATGATGCTGTTCCTGGTCGGGCTGGAGCTTGAGCCGCGGGTGCTCTGGCAGATGCGCTATCAGCTTGTGGGTCTCGGCGGGCTGCAGGTTCTGGGGACAGGTGCGGCCATTGCCGGGATCGCGGTGATGTTCGGCCAGCCGTGGAATGTTGCGATCGCCATCGGGGCAGTGCTGTCGCTATCGTCCACGGCAATCGTGCTGAAGACGTTGACGGAGAAGGGGCTTTTGCGATCGCGCGGCGGGCAGTCTTCGTTTTCGGTCCTGCTGACCCAGGACATTGCCGTCATCCCGATGCTGGCGTTTCTGCCCTTCCTCGCCATGCCGGAACTTGCTGGCCTGGCCGAGACCGGGGCAGAGCATGGCGCCGGCCATGGAGAGGAGGCCGGCACCGCCATGCTGGGCGGGATCGAGGCGTGGATCGCCGAACGGTCCGGCTGGGAACGGGCGGGGCTGACGATCGGCGCCATCGCTTCGGTGATCCTCGTCGGAAGCTATCTGACGCGGCCCGTTTTCGGTTTCATCGCCAAGGCGCGCCTGCAGGAGCTGTTCACCGCCACGGCTCTGACCATCGTCGTCGGGATCGCCGTTCTGATGACGATGGTGGGCCTCTCGCCGGCCCTCGGTACATTTCTTGCCGGGGTGGTTCTGGCCAATTCGGAGTACCGGCACGAGCTTGAAGCGGATCTGGAACCGTTCCGAGGCCTACTGCTTGGGCTCTTTTTCATTACCGTTGGCGCAGGGATCAACTTCCCGCTGCTTTGGGACACGCTGGGCACGGTCCTTGCCTTGACGCTGGGTCTTGTCCTGGTGAAGGGCGCGGTTCTCTACCTGCTGGCAGTCATCTTCCAGCTCAGGGGAACCGACCGGTGGCTCTTCACCCTCTCCCTGGCGCAGGCGGGCGAGTTCGGCTTCGTCCTGCTGAGCTTCGCGACAGCCAACGCGATCATGCCCCGAGGTGTGGCCGATCAGCTTCTGCTCATCGTCGCCCTGTCGATGCTGGTGACACCGCTTCTCTTCATCATCTTCGATCGGGCCGTCGCACCACGCTTTTCCAGCGCGCAGGAACGGGAACCGGACGAGATCGATGCCGATGGGCCGATCATCATCGCCGGTCACGGCCGGTTCGGCGGGGTCGTCAACCGGATCCTCACCTCGGCGGGCTACAAGACGGTCGTCCTCGACAACAACATCTCGCATCTTGAGATGCTGCGCGCCTTCGGGTTCCGCGTCTTCTACGGCGATCCGACGCGGCCCGATCTGCTCCATGCCGCGGGGATCGAGAATGCGCGGCTGCTCGTCGTCGCCATCGACGATCCGCACCAGACGACAGAGCTGGTCAGATATGTCTCCGACGCCCACCCCCATGTCCATGTGACCGCCCGCGCGCAGGACAGGAACCACGTTTACGAGCTGTGGGCCGCCGGATGCCGCGACATCATCCGCGATACCTTCGATTCAGCGGTGAGGACGGGACGATCGGCGCTGGAGGCGCTGGGCTACCACCCCTTCGACGCCGAACGGCAGGTGAAGGATTTCGTTGCGCGGGACCAGCACGCGTTGCGGCGGATGGCCGATCTCTACGATCCCGAGACGCCATCCTACAAGAACGACGCCTATGTCGCCCGCGCCCGAGAGCTGATGAAGGAGCAGGACGAGGCGATGCAGCAGGACAGCCCCGACTATACCGACTGGATCGGGCGCGCCTGGGTGCCGCCGAGTCCGGCTGATCAGAAGAGCGATGCGGAGGCGGCGGACGAAGCCGAGCGGAAGGCATCATAGATCTGCCACTTTTTGTTGATAATAATTCGCATTTGCATTGACAGGTCAAAGTGCGACAATATCTTCCCATCGTCACTCATCAGGGAGTCGTCGATGCGTATGATCCTCTTGTGTTTCGCTTTGCTCGCTCCTCCGGCGGCGGCCCAGGACCAGTTGAAGGCTGTTACCACCTTCACCGTGATTGCTGACATGGCGCAGAATGTGGCGGGCGATACGGCAGAGGTCGTCTCGATCACCCGCCCCGGCGCCGAGATTCATGGATATCAGCCGACGCCGCGCGATCTGATCCGCGCCCAGGATGCCGATCTGATCCTGTGGAACGGGTTGAACCTCGAGCTTTGGTTCGAGCAGTTCCTCGCCAATCTGGGCGATATCCCGTCGGTCACCGTGTCGGACGGGATCGACCCGATCTCCATCGCCGAAGGCGAGTATGAGGGGCGTCCAAACCCCCATGCCTGGATGGGTCTGGATAACGCGTTGATCTATATCGACAACATCCGCGACGCATTCTCCGAGGCCGATCCTGAGAACGCTGAGATCTACGCTGCCAACGCCGAGGCGTATAAGAACGAGCTGCGCGCAGTGATCGGACCTTTGCGAGAGCGGGTGGCCGCCCTACCCGAAGAGGCGCGGACTTTGGTCACCTGTGAAGGCGCTTTTTCCTACCTCGCGCGGGATTTCGGGCTGGAAGAGCTCTATCTCTGGCCAATGAACGCGGATCAGACAGGAACGCCACAGCAGGTGCGGCGAGTGATCGATGGCGTGCGCGAAAGCGGCGTCCCGGCAGTGTTCTGCGAAAGCACCGTCAGCAACGATCCCGCCCTGCAGGTGGCGCGCGAAACGGGCGCGGCGTTCGGCGGGGTGCTTTATGTCGATAGCCTGACAGAGGCGGACGGGCCGGTTCCGACCTATCTCGACCTGCTGCGCGTCACGTCCGAGACCATCGCGGAGGGTCTTGGCGGATGAAGGATGCCGTCGCCGCACCGCTGATCGAGGCCGAGACAGGGATCTCGGCCTCTGGCGTGACGGTGACCTACCGGAACGGCACGACGGCACTGCGCGACACGAGCTTTGAGATCCCGAAAGGGACGATCACCGCCTTGGTGGGCGTGAACGGGGCGGGCAAGTCGACCTTGTTCAAGGCGATTATGGGGTTCGTCCCGGTCGCGGCAGGTGAGATTTCCGTGCTGGGTCGTCCGGTGAAGGCGGCGCTGCGGCAGAACCTCGTCGCCTATGTGCCTCAGGCCGAGGAAGTCGACTGGTCCTTTCCGGTACTGGTCGAAGACGTTGTCATGATGGGCCGCTACGGACATATGGGGCTTTTGCGCCGCGCGGCAGAGGCCGACCGGCGCGCGGTGGCCGAGGCGCTCGAGCGGGTCGGGATGAGCGCCTATCGCGAGCGTCAGATCGGGGAGCTCTCGGGCGGTCAGCGCAAGCGGGTCTTCCTGGCGCGGGCGCTTGCGCAGGATGCCCAGGTGATCTTGCTGGACGAGCCCTTCACTGGCGTCGACGTGGCGACGGAGGAGGCGATCATCAAGCTCCTCTCCGACCTGCGCGAGGAGGGGCGGGTGATGCTGGTGTCGACCCACAACCTCGGGTCGGTGCCGGAGTTTTGCGACCGGACGATCCTCGTGAAGGGGACGGTGCTGGCATACGGGCCGACGGCAGAGACGTTCACGCGCCGCAACCTCGAACGGGCGTTTGGCGGCGTGCTGCGGCATTTCGTTCTGGGCGGTGATGATCTGCACGACGATGACGACCCGCGCCGCATCCGGGTCATCACGGACGACGAGCGGCCGTTCGTTATCTACGACGATGATCACCGTGATTAGGCTGAGCCGATTGCGATGGCGCTTATCACTCATGACTCGTCCGGCGTTTACGCCAGGCAGCGCCCGACCGTGCAGGGCGATTACGCCGCGCCACTTGCGCCACGGTCACCCTGAACCCCACGGGTCGGGCGCTTTTGCGACGTCCGTGATCCGCACGACCGAATGGTCGGTTTCTGATCTTACAAGCTGCTCAAACCCGCCCCGTCGGGTCGGGCACTCCGCTCCTCACGTCCACCAAAGGTCTGGCGCGCCCCTCCATTCTTTGCCGGTCTGGGCATGACCGATACCCTGTTCACCCCGTTTGCCTACGGCTACATGGTCAACGCGATCTGGGTTTCGGCCCTTGTCGGCGCGGTCTGCGCGTTCCTGTCGGCATACCTGATGCTGAAGGGGTGGTCGCTGATCGGCGATGCGCTGTCCCACTCCATCGTTCCGGGTGTGGCGGGGGCTTACATGTTGGGGCTGCCCTTCGCGCTGGGCGCGTTCCTCGCCGGTGGGCTTGCCGCCGCGTCGATGCTGTTCCTGCGGGAGAGGACGGGCCTCAAGGAAGACGCGATCATCGGGTTGATCTTCACCGGCTTCTTCGGGCTCGGGCTTTTCATGGTCTCGGTCTCTCCGGTGCCGGTGGACGTGCAGACCATCATCCTGGGCAACATCCTCGCGATCTCGCCCACCGACACGCTGCAGCTGGCCCTGATCGGGGGCATTTCGCTGGCCGTGCTGCTGCTGAAGTGGAAGGACCTGATGGTCGCCTTCTTCGATGAGAACCACGCGCGGTCGATCGGCCTCAGGCCGCGGGTCTTGCGCGCCGTCTTCTTCACGCTTCTGGCCGCGTCCTGTGTCGCGGCGCTGCAGACCGTCGGCGCATTCCTTGTCATCGCCATGGTCGTCACCCCCGGCGCGACCGCCTACCTGTTGACCGACCGCTTCCCGCGGCTGATTGCCATCAGCGTGGCCCTGGGCGCGGGGACCAGCGCGGTGGGCGCCTATCTGTCCTTCTTCCTCGACGGGGCGACGGGCGGCGTGATCGTCTGCCTGCAGACGCTGGTCTTCTTTCTGGCATTCCTGTTCGCACCCAAACACGGGCGGCTCGCGGCGCGCCGCCGGGCACAGGCGGCGCTGTGATAGAGATGGCGCTCGCCCCCTTTGCCTTCCCGTTCATGGTGAAGGCATTCGTGATCGCTGGGCTGATCTCGATCCCCACGGCGCTGCTGTCGTGTTTCCTCGTCCTTAAGGGCTGGTCGCTGATGGGCGACGCGGTGAGCCATGCGGTGCTGCCGGGGATCGTGCTGGCCTATATCGCGGGCATTCCGCTGATCATCGGCGCCTTCGCGGCCGGTATGATCTGCGCCGTCGCGACCGGATACCTGGCCGAGCAGAGCCGGGTGAAGGAGGACACCGTGATGGGCGTCGTCTTCTCCGGCATGTTCGGGCTGGGGCTGGTCCTCTACACGCAGGTCCAGACGGATGTGCATCTGGACCACATCCTGTTCGGCAACATGCTGGGCATTTCGGGTGGGGAGCTTGCCACGTCGGGGATCATCGCCGGGGTCGTGGCCTTGGTCCTGCTGGCCAAGCGGCGGGATCTGATGCTGCACGCCTTCGACCCCGCGCAGGCCCGTGCCCTGGGGCTACCGGTGCGGTGGCTGCATTACGGGCTTTTGTCGCTTTTGTCGCTGACCATCGTGTCGACGCTGTCGTCGGTCGGGCTGATCCTGACGATCGGGCTGCTGATCGCGCCGGGGGCCATCGCCTTTCTGCTGACCCGCCGGTTCGAGCGGATGTTGGGGATCGCCGTGGCGGTCACGCTGCTGGCCGGGTTCGCGGGCGTCTACCTGTCGTTCTGGATCGACAGCGCGCCTGCGCCCACGATCATCCTGATCCTCAGCGGGATCTTCGTCATCGCCTTCGCCGCTTCGGCCCGCCGGGCGCGGGTGGCTTCCAAAGCCGGACGCGCGACGCCATAGTCGCGCCAGACGGCAAGGGAGGCAGGCATGAAATTCATCCGGTTCGGAGAGCCCGGGTCAGAGCGGCCGGGGATGGTCGACAGCGAGGGGCACCACAGGGACCTGTCGGAACATATCTTCGACCTTGCGGGAGAGGCGCTGGCGCCCGACGTTCTGGCCCGGCTGGCCGAGATCGACCCGGCAGAGTTGCCGCTTGTGCCCGACGGGACGCGGCTGGGCCCCGCGGTGGCGCGGCCCGGCAAGATCGTCTGCATCGGTCTGAACTACGCCGACCACGCCGCCGAAACGGGTGCGACCCCGCCGAAAGAGCCGATGATCTTCATGAAGGCGACCTCGGCCTGGTCGGGGCCGAACGACCCGATCCGCATCCCGCGCGGGTCCGAAAAGACCGATTGGGAGGTCGAGCTGGCTGTCGTGATCGGGCGGCGGGCCAAGTATATCTCCGAGGCGGAGGTGCCGGATCATATCGCGGGCTACGCGGTGATGAACGACGTGTCGGAACGCGCCTTCCAGAAGGAACGCGGCGGGCAGTTCACCAAGGGCAAGAGCGCCGACAGTTTCGCCCCGTTCGGGCCGTGGCTGGTCACGCCCGACGAAGTGGCCGACCCGCAGGCGCTGAGCCTGTGGGCCGAGATCGACGGCCACCGCTATCAGGACGGCACGACCGCCGACATGATCACGCCGGTCTTCGACGTCATAGCCCACCTGAGCCAGTTCATGACGCTGGAACCGGGGGACGTCATCGCGACCGGCACCCCGGCGGGGGTGGGCCTGGGTGTGAAGCCCGACCCGGTCTTCCTGAAGCCGGGCCAGGCGGTCAGGATCGGGATCGAAGGCCTGGGCGAGCAAGAGATGCAGACGGTCGCCGATTGATCTACCTGCGGCGCGCCCTGCTCGGCTTCCTCGCCGTTCCGCTTCTATGGCTGCTTGCGGCGATCCCGGGGGCGGTGATCCCCGGTGCAAAGGCCCCCGTCGCGCCTGCCCCGCAAGACCGGCAGATCTATGTCGCGACCGGGTTGATCCATAACGACATCATCCTGCCCGCCACGCCCGAGATCCGCCGCCGCTTCGCCTTCGCCGAGGCGGCGGGCGTCCCGGTTGGCTGGGACGAGGTCAACTGGATCGTCGTCGGCTGGGGTGCGCGCGACTTCTACACCAAGACCCGCTTCTGGAACGATCTCGCGCTAGGCCCCACGCTCAAAGGCATCGTCGGGGATGAGGGCATTCTTCGCGTCGATGTCGCGGGAACGCTCGAGACGACGCCGCAATTGCGGCCGCTCGCCGTCAGCGATGAGCAGCTAGACCGCCTCCTTGACGCGGTTCTCGCCGATTTTGCGCAGGGGCCGGATGGTCAGCCGATCGCGCATCCCGTGCGAGGGTTCACTCCGTTTGACCGGTTTTTCCTGGCGGAGGGGCAGTTCAATGCGCTGTTCACCTGCAATTCGTGGGTGGGCGCCCGGCTGCGGGATGCGGGCCTGCCGCTGGGCGCCTGGACACCGACGCCCTACGCGCTGACCCTGTCGCTCTGGTGGCACGGGCATCTCAATGGCGACGTCTGAGGGGCGGCGCACGGCAATCACCGCGAGCACGACCAACAGGATTTGTAACACGATCACGAACATCAACTCTCCTCCAAGGATTGCCGACATCCTTCAACGGAGAGATTTAAGAAAAGGTTTCCTAAAATCAGCCGGGTCGCCGACGTGTCGCGGGTCCGTCGCCGGAAGGGATGGAAGCCACCGCCCCCCCGTGGCATGACGGCAGGGCGCGCGACAAGGGGGAAAGCCATGGCGATATCGTTCGGAAAGGGGTGCCACCTGCACCTGATCGACGGCTCTGCCTTCATCTTTCGCGCCTTCCATGCGCTGCCGCCGCTGACGCGCAAATCCGACGGTCTGCCGGTCGGCGCCGTCTCGGGGTTCTGCAACATGCTGCAGAAATATATCGAGGGGAATTCGGCGACCCATATCGCGGTGATCTTCGACAAGGGCAGCCACACGTTCCGCAACGATCTCTACGATCAGTACAAGGCGAACCGGTCGGAAATGCCCGAGGATCTGCGCCCCCAGATCCCGTTGACCCGCCGCGCGACCGAGGCCTTCAACATCGCCTGCAAGGAAATCGAGGGCTATGAGGCCGACGATATCATCGCGACGCTGGCCCGGCAGGCGCGCGAGGCCGGCGGGCAATGCACCATCGTGTCGTCCGACAAGGACCTGATGCAGCTGGTCGGCGACGGCGTCGACATGTTGGACCAGATGAAGAACACGGTGATCGATCGCGAGGGGGTGGAAGCCAAGTTCGGCGTGCCGCCGGAAAAGGTGGTCGACGTGCAGGCGCTGGCGGGCGACAGCGTCGACAATATCCCCGGTGCGCCGGGGATCGGGATCAAGACCGCCGCGCTGCTCATCAACGAATTTGGATCGCTCGACGAGCTGTTGGAGCGGGCCGAGGAGATCCCGCAGCCCAAGCGGCGCCAGACCCTGATTGACCATGCCGAGCAGATCCGCCTGTCGCAAAAGCTGGTGACCCTCGACGATCAGACCCCGCTCGATTTCACGCTCGACGATCTGGAAAAACGCGACCCGAATCCCGAGACGCTGCTGGGCTTCCTGCAGGAGATGGAGTTCCGCACGATCGTCAAACGGATCTCGGACTATCTGGGGGTCGAGGCGCCGGCCATGCCGGATACCAATCCCGCGGGGGCAGAGCCCACCGCCGTGGAGCAGCCCGACTTCACTGAGGCGACCTACGAGGCCGTGTCGGATATGGCCGTGCTCGACGCATGGATCGCGCGTATCCACGAACGGGGCTACGTGGCCGTGGATACCGAGACGACGTCGCTCAACGAAATGCAGGCCGAGCTTGTGGGTATCTCGCTCGCCGTCGAGCCCGGACACGCCTGCTATATCCCCCTGACCCACAAGAAGAGCGAGGCCGATGACCTCTTTGCCGAAGAAGGGCTGGCCGAAGGGCAGCTGGAGCTGGAGGCGGTGCTGGAAAAGCTCAAGCCGGTGCTGGAGGACGATGCGATCCTCAAGATCGGGCAGAACCTGAAATACGACTGGAAGATCCTCGCCCGCTACGGCGTCACCGTGGCCCCCATCGAGGATACGCTGCTGCTGAGTTACGCGCTGAATGCCGGGCTGCACCAGCACGGCATGGACACACTGTCGGAGCGGTATCTGGCTCACAACCCGATCCCGATCAAAGAGATCATCGGGACCGGCAAATCCCAGATCACCTTCGACCGGGTGCCGATCGACAAGGCGGTGCCCTATGCCGCCGAAGATGCCGATATCACCTTGCGCCTCTGGCAGGTCTTCAAGCCGCAGCTGCACCCGAAACAGGTGACGACGGTTTACGAGACGCTGGAGCGGCCGCTGATCCCGGTGCTGGCCCGGATGGAGATGGCGGGCGTCGAGGTCGACCGCGCCGTGCTGCACCGCATGTCGTCCGCCTTCGCCCAGAAGATGGCCCAGCTGGAAGAAGAGATCCACGAACTGGCGGGCGAAAACTTCAAGGTCGGCTCGCCCAAGCAACTGGGCGAGATCTTGTTTGACAAGATGAACCTGCCCGGCGGCAAGAAGGGCAAGACCGGCGCCTATGCGACCGGGGCGGATATCCTTGAGGATCTGGCGACCGAACACGACCTTCCGGGCCGCGTCCTTGATTGGCGACAGCTCAGCAAGCTGAAATCGACCTATACAGACGCCTTGCAGGATCACATCAACCCGGAAACGGGCCGCGTCCATACCTCGTATTCCATCGCCGGGGCCAATACGGGCCGCCTCGCCTCGACCGATCCGAACCTGCAGAACATCCCCGTGCGGACGGAAGAGGGGCGGCGCATCCGCGAGGCCTTCGTCGCGCCCGAGGGCAAGACGCTGGTGTCGCTGGATTATTCCCAGATCGAGCTGCGGATCCTTACGCAATTCGCCGACGTGCCCGCGCTGGAACGCGCGTTCAGAGACGGGGAGGATATCCATGCCTCCACCGCGTCAGAGATGTTCGATGTGCCCCTGGACGAGATGACGCCCGAGGTGCGCAGGCGCGCGAAGGCGATCAATTTCGGGGTGATCTACGGCATCTCGGGCTTCGGGCTCGCCCGCAACCTGCGCATCCCGCGGGAGGAGGCGCAGGGCTTCATCGACCGCTATTTCGAGCGTTTCCCGGGCATCAAGGACTACATGACCGAGACGACCGATTTCGCGAAAAAGAACGGCTACGTGCAAACGCTGTTCGGCCGCAAGATCCACACGCCCGAAATCAATGCGAAGGGCCCGACGGCCGGCTTCGCCCGCCGCGCTGCGATCAACGCGCCGATCCAGGGGACGGCCGCCGATGTGATCCGCCGCGCGATGATCCGGATGGAGGCGGCGATTGCCGACATTCCAGCCAAGATGCTGCTGCAGGTCCACGACGAACTGCTGTTCGAGGTCGAGGAGGGGCACGAGGACGCCCTGATCGCCGCCGCCCGCGAGGTGATGGAAGGCGCCCACAAACCGGTCCTGGATCTGGAGGTCCCGCTTAGCGTCGATGCAGGTCAGGGACGGAACTGGGCCGAGGCGCACTAGCCGCCCGGCTTACCGCGACCGCTTCTCCTCGAGGCCGCTTTGCGTCTCGCGCGCGGTCAGTTCGGCCTCGATATCCGCCAGCGTCACGCCGCGCGCCGCGCACATGACAAGAAGGTGGTAAAGCACATCCGCCGCCTCTGACGTCAGCCGGGCGGTGTCCCCCTTGACTGCCTCGATAATCGCCTCGACTGCCTCTTCCCCGAATTTCTCAGCACATTTTTCGGGGCCTTGGGCAAGCAGCTTGGCCGTCCAGCTGGCCTCAGGATCCGCGTCTCTCCGGGCCTCAACCGTAGCTGCGAGCTTTGCGAGGGTCATAGAATATCTCCTTCGGCGCGTCGCGTCCATTCGATATGAAACTGGTCGGCTTGGATCAGGGAGTCCGGCCGCGTTTCCGGAGTATCCGTGCTGAGCGTATCCCGTGCCTCAGCGATCTCTGCCATGACGAGAGTCATGAGCGGTTCTGCGGCTTCCTCTGAAAGTGCCGCCTCAGCCGCCTTCTTCTCTTCGATCAGCGCATCAATCTGGTGCACGAGTGACGCGTCGAGCCCGGCGCCCTCGACGAGGGCATCCATCGCCATCGGCACCACCCCCGTTTCGGGACGGAGCCGGAGCCAGCGAAGGGCAAGTGCCGGACGAAGGGCGTAGAAGAACTTCTTCAGTCTCAAGCGGCCTTCCTTGTCGTGGGCACGTTCCATCTGTCGCTCAGCAAGGCGGAGATAATGCCACATCACAGGCTTGCGCCGGAGAGCGTGTTGGGCGAATTCCAAGAGCGCCCCTGAAAAGCCATCTGCCTCGCGATACCGCACGGGTGACTGCAACCATTCCAGAGCGACGGCATTGGAGCCGAGGATCAGACCCAGTGTCTTCCTCAGATCCCATCCCGAAATGTCGAGTTCATCCGAGATTGGGCGCTCGATCACATCACGACCAGGCCGGACAGACAGATGCCAGTCGATTGGCCGGGTATAGATGAAGCGGACGTCGTAATCGCTGTCTTCCGAATGGAAGCCCCAGGCACGGCTGCCGGACTCCACCGCCAGCAGAATACGCGCGTCCTCTTCCCGTTCGATCTGTCTGAGCCGTTCGAGGATGTCCGCTTGTATCTCGGGGCCGACCGGCATGGTCATGGTCTGATGGGAATCCCGGCGGCGGCCATGTGGGCCTTCGCCTGGGCGATGGTGAAGGTGCCGAAGTGGAAGATCGACGCGGCGAGGACGGCGGAGGCGCCGCCTTCGGTCACGCCTTCGACGAGGTGGTCGAGCGTGCCGACGCCACCCGACGCGATGACTGGGATCGGCACGGCGTCGGCGACGGCGCGGGTGAGGGGGATGTTGAAGCCCTGTTTGGTGCCGTCGCGGTCCATCGAGGTCAGCAGGATCTCTCCCGCGCCCTTGGCGGCGACGGTCTGGGCGAAGGTGACGGCGTCGATCCCCGTGGGTTTGCGGCCGCCATGGGTAAAGATCTCCCACGTACCCGGGGCGACCGTCTTTGCGTCGATCGCGACCACGATGCACTGGCTGCCGAAGCGGTCGGCGGCGCGGGCCACGACATCCGGATCAGCCACAGCCGCGGAGTTGAAGCTGACCTTGTCGGCCCCCGCGAGAAGGAGATTGCGCACATCCTCGGGCGATCGCACGCCGCCGCCGATGGTCAGCGGCATGAAGCAATGTTCGGCCGTGCGGGTGGCAAGATCGTAGAGCGTGCCGCGGTTTTCGTGCGTGGCGTGGATGTCGAGGAAACACAGCTCATCTGCGCCCGCGGCGTCATAGGCCTTGGCCGCATCAACCGGATCGCCGGCATCGACGAGATCGACGAAGTTCACGCCCTTGACCACGCGGCCATCGGCCACGTCAAGGCAGGGGATGATGCGGGTCTTCAACATGTGCGGCGGTTTAGGGGAGGGGGGGATGCGGTGCAATGGGCCCGGGTGGCGGCGCGGTTTCGCCGGATCGGTCCGAGCGGGCGGTGGTTCGGCCGGGATTCAGGTATTCTTGGCAAGATGAGGAGGGACGGTTTCTCGCCAGGGCGCGCGTTAACCTCAATGGCGGGTGAGGCGGTCAGCCCGCCATGCGGGCGGTCGCCTGGCGGCAGATCGCGCGGTGAAAGGGCATGACGATCCGCAGATAGGTGCGGCCGAAGGCGTTATGCGTGTGCACCCAGGTCGCCATATGAAGGTCGGGGCCGGTGCGCAGCAGGCTGATGCGGAAATCGAGGTGCCTATCGTCGAGGCCGAGGATCAGCTCGGTATCGGACCGCGAGGTGACCGGGAAGGGGCCGATCCGGTCGCCGTCGCCAGCAAGCCGCGTGCGCAGGCCGAGCGGCGCGACGATCGCGTTGCGCAGCGCAAGAAGCCCCTTCGCCCAGCCGGGAAACGCCGTTGCGCGGCGGGCGGCCTCTTCCAGCGGAAGGGCGCTTGCGACTGCATAGCAGTCGATGAAATCGCCCGCGCGCATCCGGTCTTGCAGGGCGCTTTCCGCCGGGAGCGGCACTTCACGGACATGTGGCATGGCGGACCTCTTCTGCCGGACTAGGCTAACACCCGGGGCAATGTGCCCGAAAGAAGGAGGAATTTCTATGCGTCTTGGTGTCTTCGCAGCCATTCTCGCCCTCGGAGCCGCGCCGCTTTCGGCGCAGGAACTCGTCACGAAAAGCTCGCCCGCCCCGGTCGGCGAGACGATGGATGCGCTCGTCGCCGCCGTCGAGGGCGCCGGTGCCACCGTCTTTGCCCGCGTGGATCACGGCGCCGGGGCGGCCTCGGTCGAGATGGAGATGGGCGAGGCGCAGCTTCTGATCTTCGGCAACCCGCGGCTCGGCACGCCCGTGATGCAGGAAGATATCCGGGCGGGGCTCGTCCTGCCCCTGCGAGTTCTGGTTTACGAGGATGCAGATGGTGCGACCCAGGTCACTTACGAGGCGGTCGATGCGATGCTGGGTGATTTCGACGTCAGCGCCGATCTCGAGGTGCTCGGCCGGATGCGCGGGGCGCTCGATAACCTGACGGGGGCCGCCACGGGAGGCTAGCGGCAGTGCGGAGGCGTCGTGTCCTCATCGACGCATCGCGTTTGATCTAAACTGTGACAACCTGTCTTGCAGAGCCGGCCGGCCTTCGCCAAGTAGGCCGGCATGCCGATTGACGACTTGCCCTTCAGTCTGTCCGATTTCCTTACCGTGATTCACGAAGGGGGCGTCGGTCTCTGGTCGTGGAGCCCTGCGACACAGGAGGTCTGGCTTGACGATCTGTGCCGCCGCATGTGGGCCATCGACGATCCGATCGTCACGCTGGACATGCTCTGGGACCGGATAGCGGCTGAGGATCGGGAGGCTGCGATCGCAGCCTGGGAAAACTCAGCGATCGAAGATGGCCCCTTCGCCTTCGACTTCCGGATCGCGCCGGAGGGCGCGCCGATGCGCTGGATTTCGGCCCGCGGGATCGGTGGCCGTGCCGGGCAAAAGGGCGATGCGCAATTGGCCATCTTCTGCGATGTCACCGAATTGCGCGAGGCGCAGGGGCGCTAGCCCGACCCGGAACTTTCCCGGTCTTCGCGGGCTTCCCGTTGGTCAGACCTGCAGGAGAGGTTCCATGCCCGACACGCTCATGCCCGATCATCCGACCCCGGCCCTGTCGGTCCCTCTCATCATCGGGGGCCATTGGGATCTGGCCCGCCAGAGCCCCGAGGCGTTCACGATGATCGTCGTCTATCGCGGTCTGCACTGTCCGATCTGCAAGAGCTATCTCCAGACGCTCAGCCAGCATTATGCCGCCTTCATCGGCAAGGGCTTTTCGATCTTCACCGTGTCGATGGACGGGGAAGAGCGCGCGAAAGAGGCGCATGAGACGTGGGAACTTGGCGATATCCCCATGGGCTATGGCCTGACCCGCGGCCAGGCAGAGGCGTGGGGCCTCTACCTCTCCCAATCCTTCAAGGACAACGAGCCCGAGGTCTTTGCCGAGCCGGGGCTCTTCTGGGTGCGGCCCGACGGGCGGCTCTATCTGACCGACGTGTCGAACATGCCCTTCGCACGGCCCGATCTGGGCGTCCTCCTGGAGAAGGCCGATTTCATCCTCGACAAGGGATATCCCGCCCGCGGAACGCTGGCCGCCTGACGCTCAGGCGGGAAATCCGTGATGCTGCTCGCGCTTGCGGAAATCCTGCAGGGTCTGGCCGGGTTGCGGCTTGAACGGGCCGTCTTCGGTCAGCGCACGCATCCGGTCGACACGGAACATGCGGAAATCCTCGCGCAACTCGCACCAGCCGACCATCGTCCAGGTCAGACCCCAGAACCACAGGCCGAGCGGGCGGACGGTCCGCGTCGTCTCGGCCCCTGCCTCGTCGCGGTAGGCGAAGGTCAGGCGCGTCTGCGCATCGGTTGCGGCCTCGATCTGGTCCAGACGTTCCGCCACATCCGGCGCCTGCCGGTACGACCGGAAGGCATGAATATGAACCGCATCGGCCTTCCGTCGCGCCCGGTCCGGCAGGACGGCCGCGATCTTGTCGAGCGCTGCATCGGCGCCAGCGGCCATCTCAGGCCCGCCCCAGGCGCGGATCATGCGCGCACCACCCACAAGGGCCACGATCTCGTCCTCGGTGAACATCATGGGCGGCAGATCCCATCCACCGCCCAGGACGTAGCCCATCCCGGCTTCGCCGGTGATGGGCACGCCATTGGCCATCAGATCGGCCACATCGCGGTAAATGGTGCGGACCGACACTTCCAACCGCTCGGCCAGCGCGGCGGCGGTCATCAGCCGCCCCCCGCGCATCAGGTCCACGATCCGGAAAAGGCGGTCCGCCCGGCGCATCAGGCGGCCTTCGGTTCGAAAAGGCCAATGGAATTGCCGTCGGGATCGGTCGCGTAGCAGAACGTCCCCGCCGGGATCGGGATATCCTGATCCAGCACCGTGCCGCCGGCCTCCCAGCAGCGCTCTTTCGCCTTGGCGAGGGTATCGGGCACGACCAGATGAATCGTCGATCCCTCCCTCGATGGCTTGCCTTCGTAAAGGTGCCCGGCGACCCCCTTCGCAGGATCGGCTGTCGGGAAGAAAAGGATCGGCTGCGGTCCCTCCTCGTCCCGCTGCATTTCCCAATGGAAGACGGTCTCGTAAAAGGTGCGGGCAGCGTCGAGATCGCGCACAGGGATCTCGGTCCAGCAGACGGGATGGTCGGGTTTAAAAGGCATCTGGGTCTCCATCTTTTGTCTCATGACCCGATCCTGACATACCCCTCCTGACAGCGTACTGTCAGCGATCTTCGGCCGGAGGCTGAAAAGTCACCCGTGCGACGATCCGGCGGACCACCGGCGCCACGACCAGCACCGTTGGAAACGCCACCAGCCAGGACGACAGCCAGGCGCCCATCCAAACGCCAAGAAATCCTTCGGGCAGGCCAGCGGCCCGCCATGTCGCGATGCCAGAGACGACAAATGACATCAGCCCCGACAGCAGAAATCCGAACAGAACGGGCGCGAAACGGGCGGGGATCATGACCTTCGTCCTCATGTCTTGCGGCACCTCGACTCGGTACCGGTATCCAATACGTAAACAGACCGTTTTTCTAAGTCGATTGACGGTCGCGGGACATCTGGGGCAGTCACGACATCGTCAAAGTCCCGTCAGGGGCGCGCTGGCCCTGCTCGTCGGCACCTTCCGGTAAACAGTTGATGTTTCTCGTCTTTGATCCACGGCATCCGTGATGCCGTGCAAAAGGCGTTGACCCGAAAGAACAACCTACGAGGATCAGATGAGAAAGTCTTTCCTTCTGTCAGCGGTGCTGTCCTGCGCCGTGACCGCCGCGATGGCACAGATCGATAACCGGGCCGTGGACCTTTGGCTCGACGGTGACGATGCCGCGGCGCTACCCGAACTGGCCGATGCCGCGGAAGACGGCGATACCGAGGCCCAGCTCCTCCTCGGGCTCATCGACCGCGATACCGTCCCCGGCGGCTATTCCCGCTACGTCCTCTCGCTTGCCGACCAGGAGCGGGACGCGCTCCTCCGCGCGCCGGTGAGGGGTGGCACACGCAACTGGCTCCTCGAACAGAACGGCGATGCGCAGGCGGTTTCCGATGCCCTGTTCAACTACCGAGTCGCACTTGATCCCGTGCCGATGGCCGTCGCCCTCCAGCAGGAGGGGGAGGAGGCATCGGCGTCCTTCCTCCTCTGGACGGTCCTCGATAACGGCCGCTTCGACCGCCTCACCACGGTTCCGGCGGAAAACTACGGCCTTCTCGACATGGACGCGCTGGAATGGCTCCGCGCCTATCAGGAGCGGTCCGACAAGACGCTGACCATGACGACAGTCCTCGAGGATGACACGCCCGGCAAGGTCCCAGGCCTCCTGCTGCTCGCCCGCCTCGCACCGTTGTTGGGTCTGGAAGATAAGATCCGTCCCGACGTCCGCGACACGATCGACGTCCTGCGCGGCCGCCAGCCGGAAGAGCGCGGGGCGACGGTCCTCGATATCAACCCCTGGCTCGACCAACTGGCCGAGAGCGATCCTCACCTCGATGCTCTCAAGCGCTACTGCGATATCTGTCCCGAGGCCGGCGGCGATACGATGTGCATGAGCGACGCGCTTGCCGTGATCAGCGGCTACCGCACCCTGATGACCGTCCGCTCTCCGATCGAACGGGTCATCCCGGCCGAGGCCTACTTCACCAGCGACCGCCCGGTTCAACTGCTTGAGGATCTCGTCCGCAACCGGATGTCCTACTATCCTGGCCGCGTGAACTCCTCCTGCATCCAGGCGCGGATGTCCGAGGCGTTTCAGTAACTGCTCAGAAGCCCTCGACCCAGGGCCTCAGCGCAAGCTCGTTCGACCAGGTCGACCGGTCCTGGCGGACGAGCTCCAGATAGGTCCGCGCGATCGCGTCGGGGTTCAGCATCGCATCCGGGCGGCTTTCCGTCGTGCCCGGATTGCGGATCGCCCCGTCGATGTTCACCCAGGCGATGTGGATGCCCTTCGGATGCAACTCCCGGCTCATCGATTGGGCCAGGCCACGCTGGGCGAACTTGCCCATCGCGAAGGGGGCGGATTGCGGGAAGCCCTTCACGCCCGCCGAGGCCCCGGTGAACAGGATCGTACCCTTCACCGCGCCGTCGTTGTCCAGCATCCGCTGCGCGGCCGCCTGGGCGGTCACGAAGCTGCCGAAGGCGGTGACGTCGAGCGACCGCCGGACATCGTCCGGATCCAGATCGGTTATCGGCCCCCGGCTGCGGGCGGAGGGGTTGTAGATCGCGACTGTCAGCGGCCCCTCGATGGCCGCGATGATCGACCGGATGGCGTCCACGTCCGTCGCATCCGCCTTGAAGAGGCTCGCGCCGGTGTCTTTGGCGAGGTTCTCCAGCTTGTCGGTGTCCCGCGCAACGAGGTAGAGCGCATAGCCCTCGGCCGCGAACAGCCGCGCGAGCGAGGCCGATAGGCCATCCCCGACGCCGACAATCAGGCACGCCTCGCTCATGTTTTCTCCAGGTCCTTGCTCGGGATGATCGGGAAAAAGCTGTCGCCAGAGGTCACGCCGAACCAGCGCGCGCCGTCATGCTCCCGATGTTCACCCAGGTCCACCAGCCGGTAGAATGACTTCCGGTCGATCAGCGCCTCCAGCCCCCGTCGGATATGGATGTAGGGCGCGGGTTCGCCATCCGCCCCGTCGCGTTCCACCCGGATCGCGTGGTCGGGGCCCGCCACCACCCGGTCGCCCACGTTGGTCACGAATTCCAGCGCTCCGTCCTCAACCTCGAAATCGACCGCGACAAATGGCGCATCCTCAACGGTGATCCCCACCTTCTCGACCGGGGTGACGAGGAAATACTTTCTGTTCTCCTTCTTCAGGATGCTCGCGAACAAACGCACCAAAGGCTGCCGTCCGATCGGCGTACCCTCGTAAAACCACGTCCCGTCGCGGGCGATTCGCATGTCCAGGTCGCCGCAAAAGGGCGGATCCCAAAGATGCACAGGCGGCGGCCCTTTTTTGCCGGCCGCGCGCGCTGCTGTGGCAAGTCCGTCCGCACTGGGCTTTCTCACGCGGTCTTGTCCTGTCATCCGATTGCTATTTGGCTCGTGAAGAATAACTGTCGCCCTAGAGAGTATAGAGGGTTTTCGAGCATGACCATGACCGACCACGAGACGCTGCTGCCCGAGATCGAGGCGCTGGGCGCACGGCTGGCGGATGCCAAGGCCAGCATCTCGCGCCGCTTCATCGGGCAGGAGAGGGTGGTCGATTTGGTCCTTGCCGCGATGCTCAGCGGCGGACACGCGTTGCTGATCGGTCTTCCGGGGCTCGGCAAGACGCGGCTGGTCGAAACGCTCAGCACCGTGATGGGCCTCAACGGCAACCGCATCCAGTTCACGCCCGACCTGATGCCGGCGGATATCCTCGGCTCCGAAGTTCTGGAAACCGGCACCGATGGCGCGCGCGCCTTCCGGTTCATCGAAGGGCCGATCTTCTGCCAGCTTCTGATGGCGGACGAGATCAACCGCGCCTCCCCCCGAACCCAATCGGCGCTTCTGCAGGCGATGCAGGAACGTGAAGTGACGATCGCTGGCGAACACCGCCCCCTCGGCCCGCCCTTCCACGTGCTGGCGACCCAGAACCCGATCGAGCAGGAGGGGACTTATCCCCTCCCCGAAGCGCAGCTTGACCGGTTCATCGTCCAGATCGACGTGCCCTACCCTGAGCGCTCGACCGAGCGCGAGATCCTGCTGGCCACCACCGGCGTCGAAGAGGCCGTCTCGACCGGTATCTTCACCGCGCAGGAATTGATGGACGCACAGATCCTCCTCCGCCGGATGCCCGTCGGCGACACGATCGTCGAGACGATCCTCGACATCGTCCGTGCCTGCCGCCCCGACGATCCGACAGCCCCCGAACTCGTGCGCGAGAATGTCAGCTGGGGCCCCGGCCCCCGTGCCGCCCAGGCGCTTATGCTCACCGTCCGGGCTGAGGCGCTGCTGAATGGCCGCCTCGCACCGTCGCCCGATGACATCGCGTCAATGGCGGTGCCCGTTCTGGAACACCGCATGGCACTCAGCTTCGCGGCCCGGGCGCGCGGCGCGAAACTCACCGATGTCATCGAAAGTGTCACCAACCAGATCCTCAGGGTTCAGGACGCCGCGTGACGGCACCCGCGACCCTCCGCGCGCGCGCTGCTGACGCGGCGAGCTATTTCCCTCCACTTCTGGCTGAAGCGGAACACCTCGCCACGACCGTCCTTCTGGGCGAACACGGGCGGCGGCGGTCCGGGATCGGCGATGCGTTCTGGCAATACCGCCCGGCGCAGGTGACGGACGAGGCGCGCAGCATCGACTGGCGCCGCTCGGCCCGGTCCGACGGCCATTTCGTGCGCGAAAAGGAATGGCAGATCGCCCAGTCGGTGATGCTCTGGGTCGATCGCTCCGCCGCGATGGGCTTTGCGTCGTCCGACAACGTGCCGATGAAGGCCGACCGCGCCCGCCTGATCGGCCTCGCGACGGCGCTCCTCCTTGTGCGCGGCGGCGAACGCGTCGGGTTGACCGGCCTGCAGCTTCCCGCCCGCAGCGGGCAATTGCAGCTCCTCCGCCTCGCCGATGCGCTGTCGGAAGAACATGACGATGAGTACGGCACCGCCGACCCCCGCGGGATGCTGCCCCACAGCCGCGCCCTCTTTATCTCCGACTTCCTTGGCGACATCGGCCCGGCCGAAGACGCCCTGACCCGCGCCGCCGACCGCGGCGTGCGCGGCGCGATCCTCCAGGTGCTCGACCCCCAGGAAGAGGCCTTCCCCTTCGACGGGCGCACGATCTTCGAAAGCATGGGCGGCGGTCTGCGGCACGAGACGCAGAAGGCGGGCGACCTGCGCGTCCGCTACCTCGACCGGCTGGCCGAACGGAAGGCACATCTCGAAGCGCTTGCCCACCGCACCGGCTGGCAGTTCTCGACCCACCACACGGATAACAGCGCTGCCGCGGCACTCCTCTGGATCTACGGCGCCTTGGGAAGGCACGCCTGATGTGGGTGATCGGCCCCTTGGGCTTCACCGCCCCCTGGCTGCTTCTCGGCCTGATCGCGCTGCCAATCCTCTGGATCCTCCTGCGCGCCGTTCCGCCCGCCCCGATCCGCCGTCGCTTCCCGGGTGTCGCGCTGCTTCTCGGGCTGCAGGACGACGAAACCCAAAGCGACCGCACCCCCTGGTGGCTGCTGCTCCTGCGGATGATCGCGGTCGCCGCAATCATCCTCGGCTTCGCTGGTCCTGTCCTGAACCCGCAGGAAGAGCGGACCGGCTCCGGCCCGCTCCTCGTCCTGATCGATGGCACTTGGGCTGACGCCCCCGACTGGCCCCGCCGGATGGAACGTCTGTCGTCCCTTCTCGACGACGCCGCCCGACGCGCCCGCCCCGTTGCCGTGGCGCTGACGACCGATCCCCCCGAACAGATCGCCTTCCAGGCTGCCGAGGCATGGGAGCCGCGCCTCGCTGCGCTCGACCCCGCCCCCTATCCGCCCGCGCCGGACGAGATCGTCGCCTGGGCCGACGCCATCGAGGGCCCGTTCGAAACCTTCTGGATGTCCGACGGGCTCGACCGGCCCGAACGCGAACCGCTGCTCGCCGCGCTTGAGGAAAACGGCAACGTCACCGTCTACCAGACCGGCCGCCCGATCCTCGGGCTCGGCCCCGCGACCTTCGAAGAGGGGCAGATCGCGCTCACCGCCATTCGCTCTTCCGGCGGCCTGCCGCAGGACATCTCGCTCCTCGCTCACGGCCTCGACCCCGCGGGCGTCGAACGCGTCCTTGCCCGCGCCGACGCCACCTTCGCCCCGCAGGCAACCGAGGTCGAAATCGCGCTGGCGCTCCCGCCCGAATTGCGCAACCGCATCAGCCGGTTCGAAATCGAGGGCGTCCGCTCCGCCGGGGCCGTTACCCTCACCGACGACGCCCTGAAGCGCCGCGAGGTCGCGCTGATCGCCGGGCAGGAGGCGCGCGAGCAGGCCGAGTTGCTCTCGCCGCTGCACTACCTGGAACAGGCCCTGATCCCGAGCGCCGATCTGCTCGACGGTGCGCTCCAGGACATCCTGCCCGCGAACCCCGACGTGATCGTCCTCGCCGACGTCGCCCGCCTTTCGGAAGGCGAACGGGACAGTGTCAGCGACTGGGTCGAAAACGGCGGGATGCTGTTGCGCTTCGCTGGGCCGCGCCTGGCGGCCAGCGATGTCAGCCGCAATGTCGAGGATCCGCTGATGCCTGTCCGCCTGCGCGCGGGCGGCCGAACCGTCGGTGGCGCGATGAGCTGGGGAGAGCCCAAGGCGCTTGCCCCCTTCGACGAGGACTCGCCCTTCTACGGCCTGCCCGTGCCCGACGACGTCGCCGTCTCGGCCCAGGTGGTGGCGGAACCCGGCCCCGATCTGGGCGAGCGCGTCATCGCGGAGCTCAGCGACGGCACACCGCTCGTCACCCGCAAGCCGATGGGCGAGGGGCAGATCGTCCTCTTTCACGTCACCGCCAACGCCGAATGGTCGACGCTGCCGCTGTCGGGTCTCTTCGTGTCGATGCTCGAACGCCTCGCCGTCTC
This sequence comes from Aestuariibius violaceus, assembly GCF_040779325.2. Taxonomy (NCBI): domain Bacteria; kingdom Pseudomonadati; phylum Pseudomonadota; class Alphaproteobacteria; order Rhodobacterales; family Paracoccaceae; genus Aestuariibius; species Aestuariibius violaceus. Next base: position 89,800 of record NZ_JBFONT020000001.1, on the reverse strand, counting down.
CACCCGGCCTTCGACGCCGGATGCCGAAGACCTCGCCGGCACGGTCTGGGCGCCGGAAGAGGTGCTCGACGCCTTCGGCCGTCTCGCCGAGGCCGACCGCCTGGGCGGCGTGCCGGGCGAACAGCTTGCCGAAGGCATCCTCTCACAACAGATGCCGCCGGGCCTCTACGCGGGAGAAGACCGCCGCATCGCCGTCAATGTGATCGGCGCCGAGACCGAGCTGTCCCCCGTGATGTGGCCTGCCCGCATCCCTGTCGAAGCACCGCGCGAAGGCCGGGAATTCCCGCTCAAGGGCATCCTCATCGCACTCGCCATGGTGCTGCTTGCCGCCGACATCATCGCTTCGTTGGCCGTGTCCGGCCGCCTCAGCGGCCCCCGCGGCGGCGTCACCGCAGCGATCCTCGCTGCGCTCGTCTTTGCCGCCCCGGCCGACGCGCAGGACACAACCGCGAACGATGCCGAGACCCAGCTGGCCCTGACAGCGACGAGCGAGGTCGTCCTCGCTCACGTCCTGACCGGCGACCCGCAGGTCGACGATGTCGCCGCCGCCGGCCTGCGGGGCCTGTCGCAGACGCTGTTCCGCCGCACCTCCATCGAACCGGCCGCGCCGGTTGCCGTCGACCTCGAACGGGACGAACTCGCCTTTTTTCCGTTTCTCTACTGGCCGATCACGGCCAACCAGCAGGTCCCGTCTCAGGCCGCCTACACGAAGCTCAATCGCTACCTCCGCAACGGTGGCATGATTCTCTTCGACACGCGCGACGCCGACACGGCCGGCTTTGGCAGCGGCTCTCCGGAGGGGCGCCGTCTGCAGGCCATCGCCCGCCCTCTCGACATCCCGCCGCTCGAGCCGGTTCCGGACGATCACGTTCTGACCCGCACTTTCTACCTGATCCAGGCCTTCCCGGGGCGTTACTCCAGCCGCGATGTCTGGGTTGAAGCTGCGCCGCCCGATGCCGAACGCGCCCCGGGCATGCCCTTTCGCAACCTCAATGACGGGGTCACGCCGGTCGTGATCGGCGGCAACGACTGGGCGTCAGCCTGGGCGATCGACCAGCGCGGCGGGGTCATGCTGCCAGTCGGACGAGGGGCCGCGGGCGAACGGCAACGGGAATTTGCCTACCGCTTCGGGGTGAACCTCATCATGCATGTGCTGACCGGCAACTACAAAAGCGATCAGGTCCATGTGCCCGACCTGCTTGACAGGCTGGGCCAATGACCGGGACGCTTCTCTTCGATCCGCTTCTCGGCTGGCCCCTTGTCTGGATGGCGGCGGGGCTCGCTGTGCTCGCCACGGCGATCGCCCTCTGGCGCGGGCTCTCTGGCTGGTGGCTGCGGGCGCTCGCCGGGATCACCCTGATCCTCGCGCTCCTCAACCCGTCGCTTCAGCAGGAGGAACGCGCTCCGCTGTCCGACATCGTCCTTCTCATCGTCGACCGCTCCGCCAGCCAGCGCATCGCCGACCGCCCCGGCCAGATCGCGGAGGCGGTCGAAACCCTGCGCAACCGGATCGAGGCGCGGCCCAACACCGACCTGCGCCTCGTCGAGGTCGGCGATGGCGACGGCGACGAAGGCACGCTCCTGATGTCGGCGGTGACCCAGGCGATGGCGGAAGAACCCCGCGCCCGCATCGCAGGCATCCTTGCGATCACCGACGGACGCATCCACGACGTGGACCTGGCCCCCGACCTGCCCGCACCCTTCCACACGATCCTGACCGGTCGCGAGGGCGATTGGGACCGGCGCCTCGTCGTCCGCAACGCCCCCGCCTTCGCGATCCTGGGCGAGCCGGTGAACCTCACCGTCCGGATCGAGGATCAGGGCGACGCGCCAGAAGCTGGCATCGTCGATCTGACCATCGCCGTCGACAGCGATCCGCCCGCGACCTTTCAGGTGCCCGTCGGCGAGGACATCCAACTGCCTGTCACGCTGCCCCATGGCGGCCGCAACGTGCTGCAGTTCAGCACCCCCGCGGCCGACGGCGAACTGACTGATCGCAACAACGTCGCCGTCGTCTCGATCAACGGCGTCCGCGACCGGTTGCGCGTGCTATTGGTCTCCGGGGAGCCCCATCCGGGTGAGCGCACATGGCGCAACCTGCTGAAATCCGACAGCTCGGTCGATCTCGTCCACTTCACCATCCTGCGCCCGCCCGACAAGCAGGACGGCGTCCCGGTGGGCGAACTCAGCCTGATCGCCTTCCCGACGCGCGAGCTGTTCATGGACAAGATCGACGAATTCGATCTGATCATCTTCGATCGCTACAAGCGGCGCGGCATCCTGCCGGGGCTCTATCTCGACAATATCCGCAGCTATGTCGAACAGGGCGGCGCGGTGCTGGTCGCCGCGGGGCCTGACTTCGCCTCGGCCGATTCGCTCTACCGGTCCAGCCTGGGCGACATCATCCCGGGCCGGCCCACCGCCCGGGTGATCGAGGACGGGTTCATCCCGACCCTCACCGATGCTGGCGAGCGTCACCCCGTCACCGAAGGCCTGACCGAAGGCTACGAGGCGGGCGAAGAGGGCGATCCCGGCTGGGGCCGCTGGTTCCGCCTCGTCGATGTGGAGACGATGAGTGGCACCGCGGTGATGGAGGGGATGGACGGCCGCCCGCTCCTGATCCTCGATCGGGTCGGGCAGGGCCGCGTCGCGTTGCTGGCGTCCGACCACGCCTGGCTCTGGAGCCGCGGCTACGAGGGTGGCGGGCCGCAGCTGGAACTGCTGCGCCGCCTTGCCCACTGGATGATGAAGGAACCGGAACTTGAGGAAGAGGCGTTCATCGCCGAAACCGATGGGCTTGAGGTGACGATCCGCCGGCGCACCATGGCCGACACGGTCGAAGAGACGACGTGGGAAGGGGCCGAAGGCGACCCTGCGGTGATCGATATGGAGGAGGTGGAGCCGGGCCTCTTCGAAGGCCGCTTCACCGCACCAGAGATCGGCCTCTACCGCATCACCGACGGGATCGAGGACATCGTCGTCGCCCTTGGCCCGTCCGCCCCGCGCGAGTTCGAGCAGACGATCGCGACCGGCGACGTGCTGGCGCCCGTCACCGAAGAGATGCGCGGCGGCACGATGCGTCTGGAAGAGGGCGTGCCGACGATCCGCGACGTCCGCGCCGGCCGCCCCGCCAGCGGCCGCGGCTGGATCGGCCTGACGCCCCGCAGCGCCTACCGGACGGCGGACCTGACGGTCTTTTCGCTCGTTCCGCCGTGGCTTCTGCTGCTGGTCTCGGCACTCTTCGTTGTCGGCGCGTGGCTCCGGGAAGGGCGGAGGTAGCATGCTGCCCTCAGCTGTGCCGTTCTGAATTCTTGGCATTGGGAGTTGTGGTCGCTCACCTCGGGTAGCGCATCCATGCGATTGTTTAGGTTTGGCCGGTGCGGGACACTTCGGAGGAGACCCTCGATGGATGGAGATCCCCGATGCTCTTTGCCCCAGATCTTCTGGACGACGCCGATGCAGAAGGAGTGTTGGTCGATCCCTCGTTGAGGCTCGATCGGTTTCCAGCACATGACACGACGCCGACGGCGGAACACCGTGCCGCCCTAGCGACCCTTGCCCGCAAGATTGCACGGAAAAAGCGGGGCTCTCTCTGCGTACGTTTGGTCGGGCATTCCGCAACCTGGCGCGGCATATCGCAGGCGACGTATGAGCAGAGATCCTACGAGAGGGCGGCGAAAACGGCGGCGATCCTGAAGCAGCGGCTCGAAGCGCACGGGCGCAGGGTGACCCTAAAACAGGAGGGCGCTCTCGCGACGGCAGATCCAACCCGCCGCTGCAGACCCACCGCCCGGGCCGATGTGACACTTCGGGTGACGTTTGCCAGCGACAGTCAGCCCCTTGTCTCAAACCTGACCCATCGGACAGACACAGCTGCCCAAGCGAACCGAGCGCGGAACCGGCGAGTGGATATCTATGTCGCTCGCACGTCGACGCTTGATCCGTTTCCAAAGAAAAGACACCTGAGCAATGTCTGCATGCGTCATGATCATACACCGGAACTGAAAGCGCTCGTCAAACTCTCGGCGAGCGCAAGCCGCAAGGCGCGCGACCGCATGCGTGCCCTCGCTTCCATGAGCGCTGCGATGAGGCGGAAGGCCTGGAATGACGGCCCCGAGAAGAAATGGTTCGGGCCATATCGCAAAGGCAGTCCAGGCGATTTCGAATTTGTGAGAGAGCGGATTGAACGGGTGCGCCGGATCTTTAAGGGCACACTGCCCGCGGGTCGGAAGGCCTGTGCGAACAAAGAAAATGTTCTGACGATCCGGGCCTTCAACTGCAGCGACGCGGAATTCAGAGGCTGTCGTGACGGCAAGCCGCCCGCACCGCCCAGAGACAAGGCTTGCTGCAATCACAAAAGCGACGCGGGCTGGACAGACAACCAACTAGTAGTTTTCACAAAAACAAAGGAAATCCTCTACGACCAACCGCTGTCACCTCGTCCGCATGTCATTAATATTGGCACGGCATGGTTTCGCCGTCCGCGCGGATTGTCGCGAAAGGCTTGGCAACGGCAGCGAAGGACGACAGTCCTGCATGAGGTTGCGCACCTTGCGGGCGCCTGGGCGGGAACAAGCGCCGATCCTGCAATTCCGGACGATGAGAGATATGGAAGGGCAACTGCCCGGCATCTCGCCCGCGCCAATCCCCGTGTGGCCCGGATAAATGCTGAGAACTATGCCTACTACATCCTAGAAATTGCAGACTAGCTCAGGCGGCTGATCCAACCGATCCCTAACTCGCTCCTTCGATCACGGCAGCGATGATCGCCTTCGCGCTCTCTGACGACCAGTCGGCATCGCCCTGCAGCCGCGCGACCTCGCGGCCCTGCCGATCGAGCAGCACCGTCACAGGAAGCCCCAGCACCCCGGCGCTGCGCGCCAGCGATTGCCGCGGGTCGCGGTGGAGCGGCAGATTGTCGACGCCGATCTCATTCAGGAACCGCGCCATGCCCTCCGGCGGGTTCCGGCCCGTGGCGACCGTGACGACCTGGAAGTCTTCGCCGCCCATTTCTTCCTGCAGGGCCGAGAGATGCGGCATCTCCTTCCGGCAGGGCGCACACCACGTCGCCCAGAAGTTCAGGACAACCACCTGGCCCTCCCAGGCGGCCAGCGTCGTCTCGGACCCGTCCTCGTGCAGGAATGGCGCGTCGACCGGCGCATCCGGCGTCGCGTGGATCACCAGCTTCCGCATGTCGCCGTCCTTCAGCGCCTCCAGCGCCGGGTCAGCATTTGCGAAGCTGGCAAGCCCCATGTAGAGAGCCGCGAAACCGAGAAGACGCATCAAGACCTCCTGAAAGGCGCTAGAATGACCGAGACCTCGAACCGGATGTGGGGCGGGCGCTTTGCCGCTGGGCCGGACGCGATCATGGAGGCAATTAATGCCTCGATCGGGTTCGACCAGCGGCTCGCGCGCGAAGACATCGAAGGCTCGCGGGCCCATGCCGCCATGCTGGCGGCGACGGGCATCATCAGCGGTAGCGATGCCGACGCGATCCGGGAAGGCCTCCTCACGGTGTTGTCAGAGATCGAGGGCGGGGACTTTCCGTTCTCGGCGGCCCTCGAGGACATCCACATGAACGTGGAGGCGCGGCTGCGCGACCTGATCGGCGAACCGGCGGGGCGGCTCCATACGGCGCGGTCGCGGAACGATCAGGTGGCGCTTGATTTCCGCATGTGGGTCCGCGCCCAATGCGACGCGCTGGACGAGGCGCTCGTCGCTCTCTTGCGCGCGCTCCTCGCTCAGGCCGAGGCGGGGACCGACTGGGTCATGCCCGGCTTCACCCACTTGCAGACGGCGCAGCCCGTCACCTGGGGCCACCACATGCTGGCCTATGTCGAGATGTTCGCCCGCGACCGCGCCCGCTTTGCCGATGCGCGCAAGCGGATGAACCTCTCGCCCCTGGGCGCGGCGGCCCTCGCCGGAACGTCCTTCCCTATCGACCGGCAGATGACGGCCGAGGCGCTGGGCTTCGACGGCCCGTCGGCCAACTCGCTCGACGCGGTCGCCGACCGCGACTTCGCGCTGGAATTCCTCGCCGCCGCCTCGATCACCGCGATGCACCTCTCCCGCTTCGCCGAGGAACTGGTGATCTGGTCCTCCGCCCAGTTCCGCTTCGTCACCCTGTCGGACCGCTTCTCGACCGGTTCGTCCATCATGCCGCAGAAGAAGAACCCCGACGCGGCCGAGCTGATCCGCGCCAAGATCGGCCGCATCCTGGGCGCCAACATCGCACTGATGACGGTCATGAAGGGCCTGCCGCTGACCTATTCCAAGGACATGCAGGAAGATAAGGAACCCGTCTTCGACGCCGCCGACGCGCTGATGCTGGCGCTGGCCGCGATGACCGGGATGGTGGGCGACATGACCGCCAACCAGGGCGCCCTGCGCGCCGCCGCCGCGTCGGGCTTTTCCACCGCGACCGACCTCGCCGACTGGCTGGTCCGCGTCCTGGGCCTGCCGTTCCGCGAGGCGCACCACATCACCGGCCGCCTCGTGGCCCTGGCCGAGGCAAAGGGCTGTGATCTTCCCGACCTCACGCTCGAGCAGATGAAATCCATCCATGACGGCATCACGGAATCCGTCTACGATGTGCTGACCGTCGAAGCCTCCGTCGCCTCGCGCACCAGCTACGGCGGCACGGCCCCGGTTCGCGTAAGGGAACAGATCGCCAGATGGAAAGAGCAGCTCGCCTGATACCCGCGCTTGTCGGCCTCGGCCTCCTCGCCGCTTGCGGCGCCGACGGCGCGCCAGAGCGTCCGGCCTACACGATCGGCCCTGACGTCACGATCGGGATCGACAGCCACGGCAACACGGATGTGGGCGCCACGGTCGGCGTCGGCCGCGGCCCCGTGACGGTGATCGTCGGGCTTTGATGTCTCCGCTCCGGCTGACCTACCTTGCGCTGGCCATCTGGGGCGCGATCCACCCGATGTCCTATTTCGTGTCCTGGTTCATGGAGCATGGTTGGCAGCTCGGCCCGATGATCGACGCCTGGTACGTGAACGACGCGACCTCCGGCCTCGTCTGGGACCTGACCATCGCCGCCATCGCGCTGACCGCCTGGATCGTGGCCGAGGTCTGGGCCCGCCGCAACTGGATCGCCCTGCTGGCCATCCCGGCGACCTTCGGCATCGGCGTCAGCTGCGGCCTGCCGCTTTATCTGTTTCTGAGGACGCGGGTCGTCTCATCTCAAAACCGTCTTTCATGATAATGAGGGTTATCGACAGCATTCCTCTTCCTGGAAGTACGCTCCGGCGAAACTCCATCTCGGATATCGAGTACGATGCGTGGGAGTTTGCCGATCTTGTCGTCTTATCCGAAAGCGTCTCACCATCGAAGAGGCTGAGAGCATTCTATAGTCTTGGGTACTATCTCGGTCAGGTCCTGAATGGTGGACATAGTCAGCTGACTTATAACATGGATATCGGCGAACGAAGATCAGGCTTTCTTATCGATAGTTTCATTTACGGCACCGAGATGATTGGAGCTCCGAAATTTGGGCGGATTGCGGAGAAGTATCAGGCTTGGATCAAAGAGCACAAAAATGAAGCAGGTATGCAGACCGGATTTGAAGGTGGTCGGGATGAATACCTAGATCATCTGGATGAGCTGTTTATCAAAACGGATGAAGAATACTCAGAGGAGCTGCAAGGTCGCCTGAAGAAAACCGAAATCGAAGAAGAGAAAGCAATTCTATCCAAGATCATGCAGGAAGAGCGCCTGCATAACATCCATGCGATCGTAAACTTTTGGCTACTCAGAAGCGACATGCTTATCGAGGTTCCCGATCCTTCGTTTAAGGAAACGGCTCAAGCGATGTTGTCACCGCTCAACTAGCTGGGCAGAGTTCACCAGCCTTGCCCAAGACCTCCCCATCGCGCTCAGCGTGTGGATCATGGCTAAGGTCTGGACTCCCAAGCTCACCTACAACAAGCAAACTCGTTAACCTTATCATCCATTAACCTTAACGCGCGCCCATTGCAGAGCGTCATCCTCTTCATCTGGCCAAAAATATGCAAAATTCGGCAGTCAATCTACGTCTGTGGTCAGTATGATGACCCGCCCGCGCAACTAGTTCGGAATGGCCCCTCAAATATCCGCATACACATGCCGCTCGCTTTTCGCGCCGGGATGCGTTACCGCGCCCAGCCGCGTTGACCCCACAAGCTGCGCATACTTCCAGAGCGCCCCGCTGGCATAGATCGTGTCGCGCGGGCCGGCCCATGCCTCCTTGCGGGACGCCAGCTCCTCTTCGCTCAGATCGACCGAGATCTCGCCCTTCACGGCATCGATCCGGATCACGTCGCCGTTGCGCACCAAAGCGATCGGTCCGCAATGGGCCGCTTCGGGGCCTACATGCCCCACGCAGAAGCCACGCGTCGCGCCCGAGAACCGGCCGTCGGTGATCAGCGCCACCTTCTTACCCATCCCCTGGCCCGAGATCGCGGCGGTCGTCGCCAGCATCTCGCGCATGCCGGGGCCGCCCGCGGGGCCTTCGTTGCGGATGACGATCACCTCGCCTTCCTTGTAGTCCCGCTTCTTGACCGCTTCGAACGCGTCTTCTTCGCATTCGAATACCCGCGCGGGGCCTTCGAAGACCTGATCTTCCGCGGGGATCCCGGCGACCTTCACGATGGCCCCTTCCGGCGCCAGATTGCCCTTGAGGCCCACAACACCCCCCGTCGGGGTCAGCGGCGTCTCGACCGGATAGATCACCCGCCCGTCGGCCTCGCGCGTGACGATATCCAGCTCCTCGCCCATGGTCCGGCCCGTGGCCGTCATGCACTCCTCATGGACCAGCCCGGCCTTCCTGAGCTCCTTCATCACGACGGGCACGCCGCCCGCCTCGTAAAGGTCCTTGGCCACGTAATTTCCGCCCGGCTTGAGATCGACGAAATAGGGCGTGTCCCGGAAGATCGCGCAGACATCGTCGAGGTCGAAATCGATCCCGGCCTCGTGGGCGATCGCGGGCAGGTGCAGCCCCGCATTGGTCGACCCGCCGGTGCAGGCGACGACGCGCGCCGCGTTCTCCAGCGATTTCCGCGTCACCACGTCCCGCGCGCGGATGCCTTTCTCCAGCAGCACCATCACCGCCTCGCCCGAGGCCACGCAGTACTGGTCCCGGCTTTCGTAAGGCGCAGGCGCCCCCGACGAGTTCGGCAAGGCCAGCCCGATTGCCTCCGACACACAGGCCATCGTGTTCGCCGTGAACTGCCCGCCGCAGGCCCCGGCGGACGGGCAGGCGACGCGCTCCAGCACCGCCAGCTGTTCGTCCGAGTAATTGCCCGCCTGATGCTGGCCCACCGCCTCGAACACGTCCTGAACGGTCACGTCCTTGCCATCCAGACGCCCCGGCAGGATCGACCCGCCATAGATGAAGACCGATGGCACGTTCAGCCGGACCATCGCCATCATCATCCCCGGCAGCGACTTGTCGCACCCGGCCAGGCCCACGATCGCGTCGTAGCAATGGCCGCGCATCGTCAGTTCGACCGTATCGGCGATCGCTTCGCGCGAGGCCAGGGACGACCGCATCCCCTCATGCCCCATCGCGATCCCATCGGTGACGGTGATCGTGGTGAATTCCCGCGGCGTGCCGTTCGCGTGCTTCACGCCCAGCTTGACCGCCTGCGCCTGACGGTTCAGGGCGATGTTGCACGGGGCGGCCTCGTTCCAGCAGGTCGCGACGCCGACGAAAGGCTGCGCGATCTCTTCCTCGCTCAGCCCCATCGCGTAAAAGTACGACCGGTGCGGCGCCCGCTGCGGCCCTTCCGTCACATGGCGGCTCGGCAGTTTCGCCTTGTCGATCTTGCCCTTCAGCATCCCCGGTCCTCCCTCGAAAGCGTCACCCCGGTCTACGAAAGCCCCTCAGGCACCACAAGACGGCTTTGCGCGGGAAAGACACATGACACGGATCAAAGACGCCGCCATCCGGCCCTGTCAGCGTGCCCGCCATGGATATTGCCCCGCTTCTCATCACACTGGGTGTTCTCTTCCTTGCCGGTCTGGCCGCGGACGAGGCCGGACGGATCACCCGGCTGCCCCGCGTCACCATGCTCCTGATCCTCGGCCTTCTGGCGGGAGAGGCCGGTCTGGGCCTCGTTCCCGAAGGTGTGTCGGAATGGTTCGACACGCTGTCGATCGTCGCGCTGACCATGGTAGCCTTCCTTCTGGGCGGGTCGCTCACGCGGGCAAACCTCGCCAGCCACGGCCGCGCGATCCTCGCGATCTCGCTCGTCATGGCGGGGGCCACGCTGCTGATCGTGTCGGCGGGGCTGATCCTCGCGGGCATGGAGCCCGGCCTCGCCGTCATCCTCGGCGCCATCGCGACGGCGACGGCACCCGCCGCCATGGCCGACGTGATCCACCAGTCGGGGGTCGAGAACGACTTTACCGAAACGCTCAAGGGCGTCGTCGCCATCGACGATGCCTGGGGTCTGATCGCCTTCAGCATCGCGCTCGTCGTCGTCGGTCAGACGGATGGGTGGGCGGTGCTCGCGATGGGAGCGGGGTGGGAAATTGGCGGCTCCATCGCGCTCGGCCTCGGGCTCGGTATTCCGGCGGCCTACCTCACCGGGCGATTGGCCCCGGGCGAACCGCTCCAGGCCGAAGCGATCGGCATCGTCTTTCTCACCGCCGGCCTCGCCCTCTGGCTCGAGATGTCATTTCTCATCACCGGCATGACGGCTGGCGCGGTGATCGCCAACCTCGCGCGCCACCACGACCGGGCCTTCCACGAGATCGAGCACATCCAGTGGCCGTTCATGATCCTCTTCTTCCTCCTCGCCGGTGCCTCGCTCGAGGTCGAGGCGCTGCGCCTCATCGGGTGGTTGGGCGCCCTCTATGTCGCCCTGCGCATCGTCTCCCGCCTCGCGGGCGGATGGATCGGGGCCGTGCTCGGCCGGGTCCCGCCCGAGGAGGCGCCGCTCTACGGCCCCGCGCTGATGCCGCAGGCCGGCGTCGCCATCGGCATGGCGCTGGTCGCGGGCGAGGCTCTTCCCGACAGGGCCGCGACGATCATGGCCTTCACCGTGGCCAGCACCGTCATCTTCGAACTGATCGGCCCGCCCGTAACCCTCGCCGCCATCCGCAAGACGGCCCGGCCCGCCTCGCAGCCGTAGCCGTAGCCGTAGCCCGCCGGGCGGCTGTCTTACCGGCCACACCCAAGCAACCGAGAATTTCGGGCCTGATTGTTGCACCGGCCGCACCTGCCTAGGGTCGCGGCCATGTCCTACGCCCCGCACGACCAGCTTGTCCTACTGGCCCGGCCCAGTCGAAGCCTCTGGCGCGTCATCGTCGGATTCCTCTGCCTGATCGCCCTGATCTTCGCGTTGGGCTACGGCGCGTTCGAGGTTGCCTACGCCATCTTGCCCGCCGACCTCAGCTGGCGCATCTATGACGAGAGCGAGGTCGGCGACACGCCCTTCGGCGTCGCCATCACCCTCGGCCTCTTCGCGATTGCCACCATCGCGCTCGAAGCCGTGATGCGGCTCTTCCACCGGCGCGGGGTCCTCGAGCTGCTGGGAGACCTGCCCCAGGCGGTCCGCGACTTCATCCGGGTGATGGCCGCCTTCATCCTTCTCTCCGGGCTGCTCACGTTTCTGCCCTCTCCGGATTACGGCGAACCCGTGCCCAATCTCCATCCCGGCCAATGGCTCCTGCTTCTGCCGCTGATGTGCGTGTTTCTCTTCATCCAGATCTCGGCTGAAGAACTGGTCTTCCGCGGCTACCTGCAAAGCCAGCTCGCCGCCCGCTTCACCCACCCCGCTATCTGGATCGGGCTGCCCTCCGTGCTTTTCGGGCTCCTGCACTGGGGCAATGCCGAAACGACCGAGGGCTCGGTCGCCTATGTCCTGGCCACAACCGCCTTCGGCATGGCCGCCGCCGACCTGACCGCCCGCACCGGCACCCTCGGCGCCGCGCTCGGGTTGCACTTCGCGGTGAACTTCTACGCCATCTTCCTGGTGGCCTTCGACGACTGGGCCTACGGATACGCCCTCTTCGTCATCCCCCTGAACGGGACCCCGCTTGAACACGACCCCCTGATCGAGCTGGCGGTCATCCTCAACATCTGGCTCGCCGCCCGCGTGGCCCTGCGCCGCTAGCGCAACATATCCGCGGTCCGGTTTAAGCCGGGCCGCCACAAGCAATTGAAACCGAAAAACCAAATCGCGATACCTCGTCCCAGCAGCTCAAGAGTACCCGCCATGTACGACGAGATCCCGCTTAGCGAGACCGAGGTCTTCCGCCCCCGCTACGACAGCTTGTCGAAAGACCTCGACCGGCTCATGGAACACGTTTCGAACCTCTATCACGATGACCGCCTCTTCAACGAGTTCAGCAAGGCGAACGCGGCGGGGGAAAGGGCCGCGATCGAAATCGAAGACGCCTATTTCGCCCGCGGCCTCTACGCACAGATCGAAAGCCAGTACACCTATACGTTCGAGATCGCCTTCGGCCCGCCGCACCAGGGCATGCTCGACGCGTTGGAGCGTCTGATCGCGGCGGGGCAGGGTCAGCGCGCCATCCGCATATGGCGCAACTACCTCGCGCTGCAGAAGTCGCCGTTCTGGTCGCGGATCGACGAACGCAAACGCGGCTTCAAGATGTCCCCCTACTGGGCGGCCAGCGAAAAACTGCAGCGCAACTCGCACGAAAACCTGATCCGCGATATCCCCCGCTACAAATCCGGCCTCCTCGCGATGATGGACACGGCCCGCGATATCTTCCTCCGCGCCGGAGCGACCGAGGCCCAACTCGCCCGCCTTGCCGCCGACCGGGAGGAGGTCGAAGCAGAGGAACGCCGCCGCCCCACGGGCAAACCCGACCCCCGCAAGATGGATACGGACATCTTCTGGGAGGTCATCGGCACCCAGGGCGATGGCAGCCCCGCCGAACAGATCGACGCGATCACGGACAGGCTCGCCATGTTCAAGGCGACGCCGATCAAGGCTTTCGACACGCTGTTGCGCGAGCTGGACGCGCAAGCCTACCGCAGCGATATCTGGGCGCTTGCCTCCCTCCCGCAGGACGGCTGCTCCGACGATGCGTTCGAAGGCTTCCGCTGCTGGCTGATCCTGCAGGGCAGGGAGGTCTTCGAGACCACCCTGGCCGACCCCGACAGCTTCGACACCTCGCTCTTCACCGGAGAGGCAAGCGCCTGCAACACCCTCCGCGACGCGCCGCCCCTCGCCTACGAGATGCGCACGGGCAAGGCCCTGAAGCGCAAGAAACTCCCGCCCCTCCGCCTGCAGGGCCCCGAGATCGAGGAAGAGCACTTCGCGACAGCCCTCCCCCGCGTCGCAGCGGCTTTGAACACATAGAGGTCCAGCCAACCAAACAGCGTATCGGTCCCACAGCTAAGACGGCTGAACCTCCCGGACGCCGTCCGAGATCAGGTCCCGGCGCCGCTGATCGCGCAGGTCGTCGCGCCAAACAGCCGCGACTGACAGCTTGTCGGCAGGATCCGGGCCGGCTTGTAGGTCAGGTTCGCCGCCTCGGGCCCCAGGTTCTGGATCATCAGCTGCCGGACGAACGCAACCGCCTGCGGATCGTCCTCTCGCAGGCCCAGTACATTCACCGTCCCCGGCGAAAGATCGACCACATCGGTCGCGCGCAGCGGTATCAGCTCGCTGGAACTGTTCGAGCCGAAGATAAAGCCATAGATGCCCGATCGGTAATAGCTTGCCGACATGACCCGGAACCGATCCTCTCCAGAGCCCAGGATGACCTCCTGCTGGTCCGGATAGAACGGATTACGCCCGAAGGAGTATCCGGACTTGTTCCGCCCGACACTGCTGCAGCTGCGCATCATACCTTGCGTCACCGGGCAAAATTGCAGGCCGAACATGAACGTGTCGTAACTGGAGTTGTCGACTAGATAGACCCTGTCGCGGCCGACATCGAAGGCACTCAGCTGTTCCGGGGTGCTCGGCGGGATGGTGAAGCAGGCGGACAGGAGAAGCGGCAGCAGCAGGGGAAGATATCGCATGGCAATTCCTTGGCTCAAAGTCAGGTTTCAACGGTCGCGACGATAGAGCGCCCGATCGTGACGGGTAACGAGAAGCTGCCGGGAAAGGCACATCCCGCCAAGGTATTGATAATAAGCAACAGTTTCGGAAGCTCGTGAGGGCGGCTCTGAGCTTCTGTCAATTATCTTCCCCCGATAGGCCCCGTCTCTCTCCGATGCGCGTCAAGCGACCCTGCGAAGCGCTAGCGTGGTCTCTGCTGTCCACGCTTACAAAAATCCCGCGAGGGTGCCGTTGCGCTCCCAACCCGCCGATTTGCGCGAGATACCTTGATCAACGGGTGTAATGCGAGAGCCCGTGCTTTCTCCGCCAAACCCCGCCCGCCGCCGCGAATGAGCCGAATGAACTCCCCCATTGCTCCGCCGCCGCCCACGGCTTACCTCCCCTCCATGTCTTACGGCCCCCAACGCTATCTCTCCGATCCCGCCCGCGGCTCGAACGGGCTCTGGCGTACGCTCGGCGGGTTCGTCGCCATCGCGCTGACGCCGCTGATCCTCGGCGCGCTCCTCCTTGCGCCTCTCTACGCGGCCCTTCCCGTCTCGGCCCGCGACTACAGCACGCCGCTCGGCACCACGCTCGCGCTCGCCTCGTTCGGGCTCTACATCCTCGCGGTCGCAATCATCCTGCCGCTCCTGCACAAGCGTGGCCTCTTCTCCCTCTTCGGCGACCGCGACCGCTTTGTCGCCGATTTCCGCCGCACCGCGCTCGCCGCGCTCGCTGTCCTCGCCGCCATCGCCTTCCTCGTCCCCGGCGGCGGCGACACCGGCCCGATCGAGCCGAACCTGGCCTTCTCCACCTGGCTCGGCTTCCTGCCCTTCGCCCTCGGCGCGATCTTCCTGCAGGTATCGGCTGAAGAACTGGTCTTCCGCGGCTACCTGCAAAGCCAGCTCGCCGCCAAGCTGTCCGATCCGCGCCTCTGGCTTGGCATCCCCGCGCTGCTCTTCGGCCTGCTCCATGCGGGCAATTCCGAAAGCCTTTCCGGCGCGCTCACCTATATCGCGATCACCTTCGCCATGGGCCTCGCCCTCGGCGACCTGACCGCGCGCACCGGCTCGCTCGGCCCCGCCATCGCGCTGCATCTCGTCAACAACACGATCGGCATCCTCTTCGTGGGGATGGAGGGGCTGCTCGACGGCCTCGCGCTCTTCGTCACGCCGACGGAAGGGGCCATCGAACCGCCCCTCTGGCCCAGCCTTCTGACCGTCCTCAACCTCTGGCTCGCCGCCCGCGTCGCCCTGCGCGTCTGATTGCATCCGCGCCCGCGGGGGATTATCTCCCGGGACGCGTCAGGAAAGGTCGCCCATGAACTGGATCACCAACTACGTCCGCCCCCGGATCAATTCGATCTTCTCGCGCCGGGAAGTGCCCGAGAACCTGTGGACCAAGTGCGACGAATGCGGAACGATGCTGTTCCACCGCGAACTCAGCGACAACCTCAACGTCTGCACCAATTGCGGCCACCACATGAACATCACGCCGCGCGACCGTTTCGCGGCGCTGTTCGACGGCGGCATCTATACCGAGGTCAAGGTGCCCGAGCCCATCACCGACCCTCTGCATTTCCGCGACCAGAAGCGTTATCCCGACCGTATCAAGGAAGCCCGCCGCACCACCGGCGAGAATGAGGCGATGCTGGTCGCCGAAGGCGAGATGGGCCGCACCCCCATCGTCGCCGCGGCTCAGGACTTCACATTCATGGCGGGCTCCATGGGCATGTATGTGGGCAACGCGATCATCGCTGCCGCCGAACGCGCGGTGAAGCTCAAGCGTCCCCTCATCCTCTTCTCCGCCGCAGGCGGCGCGCGGATGCAGGAGGGGATCCTGTCGCTCATGCAGATGCCCCGCACGACCGTCGCCGTGCAGCTGCTGAAAGAGGCGGGCCTGCCCTACATCGTCGTCCTGACGCACCCGACGACCGGCGGCGTGACCGCCTCCTACGCGATGCTGGGCGACGTCCACGTCGCCGAGCCCAACGCGCTGATCTGCTTCGCCGGTCCCCGCGTGATCGAACAGACCATCCGCGAAAAGCTGCCCGAAGGCTTCCAGCGGGCCGAATACCTCCTCGACCATGGCATGCTCGACCGCGTGACCCCGCGGACCGAGATGCGGGATGAGCTGATCGCGATCACCCGGATGCTGCTTGGCATGCCCCCGGCCATCAAGGGGGACCTCCCGGCGCCGGCCAACGGCCCCGACGCCCCCGACCAACCCCCCCTCGTCCTCTCCGACCCGATCCAGCCGGAGGAAAAGGGGGAGAAGCCGTCGTCGTAGAAAGCCGGACCTCGACGATATGAGAGCGCCGCTAACCGAAGAGGGCAGCGCCCGACCTGACGGGGCGGGAAAGCGCCGGGCTCTGCCCGTTCATGCCGGAAACCGTCCACTGGACGATTTCTTTTTCGGCATTCACCCCCGTGGGGTCCGAGACGGCCGTCGGGCCAGTGGCGCGGCGAAAGCGTCTCGAACGGTCGGGCGCTGCCCGGCTTTGCCGCCGGGCGGGACCATTGGGCTAGCGATCTCTCTTAGAAGCCATCTGTTGCGGGTCTCCTGTCATGGCTGACCCCTCCGACACCATTCTCGCGCGGCTCATGACGCTGCACCCCAAGATCATCGACCTCACGCTCGATCGGATGTGGCGCCTGCTCGACCGCCTCGGCAACCCGCAGGAGCAGACCCCGCTCGTCATCCACATCGCCGGGACCAACGGCAAGGGCTCCACCCTCGCCATGATCCGCGCGGGGCTCGAGGCGGCGGGCCACAGCGTCCACGCCTACACCTCCCCCCACCTCGTCCGCTTCCACGAACGCATCCGCCTCGCGGGCGACCTCATCGCGGAAGATGACCTTTCCCGCCTCCTCGACGAGTGCGAGAAAGCCAATGACGGCGCTCCGATCACCTATTTCGAGATCACGACCTGCGCCGCCTTCCTCGCCTTCGCCCGCCATCCGGCCGATTACCTCCTGCTCGAGGTCGGGCTGGGCGGCCGCCTCGACGCCACCAACGTCGTCACGCCGAAGCTCTCCGTCATCACCCCCGTCTATTTCGACCACGAGCAATATCTCGGCCCCACCCTCGCCGATATTGCTGGCGAAAAAGCGGGCATCCTCAAGCGCAACATCCCCGCCATCATCGCCAGACAGCACGACGAAGCCCTCGACGTGATCGAGGCCAAGGCCCGGGAGATCGGCGCCCCCCTCCTGATCCACGGCCAGCACTGGCACGTAACCGAGGAGCGCGGCCGCCTTGTCTTCCAAGACGAAACCGGCCTCCTTGACCTGCCGCTCCCCAACCTCCCCGGCGCCCACCAGATCGGCAATGCCGGCACCGCGCTCGCCGTCCTGCGCCAACTGGGCGTCAAGGAACCCGCCTGCGAGGCCGCCGTCACCCAGGCCCGCTGGCCCGCCCGCCTCCAGCGTCTGCGCACCGGCCCGCTGGCCGACGCTGTGCCCCAGGCCGAACTCTGGCTCGATGGCGGCCACAACCCTGCCGCCGGTCAGGCCATCGCCAATACCTTGTCCGGGATGCCACCCCGCCCCCTTCGGCTCGTCGCGGGCCTCCTCAACACCAAGGACGCCTCCGGCTTCTTCGCCCCCTTCAAGGCCCTCGGCGCGGACGTCCACACCGTCACCATCCCTGACACCACCGCGACCCTCTCGGCCGAGGAAACCGCCGCCGCGGCCCAAAAGGCCGGTCTCCCAGCCCAGCCCGCGTCAGACGTCCTCACCGCCCTCCGGGAAATCGCGGAAGAGACCCCCACCGCCCGCATCCTGATCTGCGGCTCCCTCTACCTCGCGGGAGAGGTGCTGCGGCTGTCGCAAGAGTGAGGTATGCGGATATTCTTTGCCGGATGACGCTGGTTTTCTAAGGCGCGGGACCGGCGATGCGTGTCAGCGTTACAGCATTGCTGCAACTGTATCGGTCTGGGCTCAATCGAAATCTGTAGGTCCCGGTTATCTGATCCCGACCTGCGCCCGGGCGAAGAAAAACATGACCGATTTGGCGGCCTCTTAAGTGAAGTGTGCCATTGATTGAGTTTCTGCCGGTGTGCCACGCACCGGCCCAGGCTTCGCCCTTTAGGTCAAGCCGCTGCCCCTCGTCTGTCAGCACCTGTCCCGTCACGGTTTCTCCGTCCACCTCGAGTCGAACATCGGCCCCCGACGTGACGCACGGCTTTTTCAGCGGATCCGGATAATTGTGGGTGAGATGCCGCCACTTCTGAGCGGGAGAGAAACGGCCCGACCAGACGCCATCCAGCGACATCGGCCGGTTCTGTGACGGGTCACTGTTGATGCCCAACGCGTTGTCGATGAAATCACCGCACGACTGAAGAAAAAGGAGCGTCGCAACAAAAGACAACAGTCGGAATACTTTCGTCCTCAACATCATCGTACGCTCGAATTCAGGGTCCGCACGCCTCTGGCGCCGCCCACGTCTATAATCACAGCGACAGCGTTGCATTGAGAGGTATCAAACCGGCGACATGTGTGCCGACGGTGCTGCCTCTGCCTACGGTAGGCCGGGACGCTTGACCGCGGAAAAAGGGGCCTAGGAGAAGTAGCTGCCGGACGTCTCGCTACGCTCCGGGCGCAAGGTTAGAGATCTCCTTTCGGGCAGGTTTCCATAAGTCACCGCTTATGGATTGGCCCAACCCATAAGCTGTCGCCGATAGATCCCGGACCGACAAAAATCCCGGCCCCCTGTTTTTTAACGAAAAGAGGCGCCTGTGGCCGACGAACATGTCCGACAGAAAGCCGACCAAAAGCCGACGGGATGCCGACACCGCGAATCGCCGTTTCGAAAAGTGGTCACACGATTCGTTTTTCTTTTGACCGGCGGCATTTTTCCCTTCTATATGTTGCCTCAGTAACAAGTGACTGGGGTCTGTCACCCCGTTTATACCAAATGTGCAACCCGCCCTGGGGGGTGAGGATGAGAAGAGTGACTTACGTCCACAAAGCCCCGATTGCTTCGGAATCGCGTTCAAGATCAACGCTTTACCTCAGCAAGCCGCTTCTGAAGAAACGGACCCGTACCCCCGGCGGCGCCATCTGCGGAACCGCCTTCGCTCTCGCCGCGATGCTTTCCCTCAGCGTCGACCGGCCGGACGAGATCACGGCCCGCTTGGCAACCGCACTGCACCTCCCCGTCCTGCTTCAAGATACTGAGAAGGCAAGAGAAAAATCGAGCAGCCCGATCCTTGCGGAACTGGACGGAACCCGCGGCGGACCGCGTCCGCGCGCACGCGCGCAGGACCTCTGACGCGACCTCAGGGGGCAGGCTGACCGCCAGAAGTCAGCCGCCCCACCCTTCGCTTTGCATCTCGCGCAGTCGGCTCGCCGTCCGCTCGAATTCGAACGACCCCTCGCCTTCGACATACAGCATCTCCGGCACCGCCGCCGCGGTACAGATCAGCCGCACCTTCGCCTCGTACAAGGCGTCGATCAGCGTCACGAACCGCCTTGCTTCGTTGAAGTTGGACCGCCCCAGTTGCGGGATATCCTCCAGGATCAGCACCCGCACCGCCTCGGCCACGGCCAGATAATCCGCAGGGCCCAGAGGCTTCCCGCACAGCTCGTAGAAGCGCCCCCGCGCCACCCCGTTCGAAAACGCCGGCAGCTCCACATCCCGCCCCTTCACGCGCAACACCAAAGGCTCTCCGCCACCACCCGCCAAATCGCGCCAGATCGCGTCGACAGCCTCCCGCGCGTCGCTGTCGATGGGGCTGAAATAGACCTGCTCTCCAGCCAGCCGGTCCTGCCGGTAATCCGTGGGAGATGTCAGCTCCCGCACGACCATCCGCTCGTTCAGTAGCTCGATAAACGGCAGGAAAAGCTGACGGTTGAGCCCATCCTTGTACAGATCCCCCGGCACCCGGTTCGAGGTCGTGACGACCACGACCCCCCCATCGAACAGCTTCTGGAACAACCGCCCCACGATCATCGCATCGGCGATGTCGGTGATCTGCATCTCGTCGAAGGCAAGGCACCGGACGGCATCGATGATCCGGTCGGCCACGGGCCCGATCGCGTCGTCCTTTCCGGCCGCCCGCGCTTCGGCCAGACCGGCCTGAACCTCCTGCATGAAGGCGTGGAAATGCACCCTCCGGCAGGGCACCTCCAGCGTCGCGGCGAAGAGGTCCATCAGCATCGACTTGCCGCGCCCGACCCCGCCCCAGAGGTAGAGCCCCCTGGGCGGCTCCGGCGCCTTGCGGAACAGCCCGCGCTTGGGCGCCTCGTGCAGGGCCGCGCGGATACGCGCGAACTCCTCCAGCACCGCCTCCTGCGCCGGATCGGCCGTCAGAAATCCATCCGCCACTTTCTGCCGGTAAAGCTCCAGAACGCCTGTCAAAACCCGTCTCCCTGCCGTCCCAGCGGCATAACCGACGGGCGCGCTGCAGAAAAGCGGCCGCTTCGGCCACAAAAATTCTTGATCGTACACGTCAAATTAACTCGTTTGACGTAGGCCTGCGCCCTAAGCACTGATTCAAAACATGGAGACGCGCGCAACCCTCATCACTCCCGTCCTCGTTGCGGGCTGCATCATCATCATGATCAGCTTCGCGATCCGCGCGAGCTTCGGGGTGTTCCAGATTCCCATCGCGGAAGAGTTCGGCTGGCTCCGCACGGATTTCTCGCTGGCGATCGCGATCCAGAACCTCGCCTGGGGCATCGGACAGCCGATCTTCGGAGCGATCGCGGAAAAGATCGGCGATCGCAAGGCGATCATCATCGGCGCGATCATCTACGCGTTGGGGCTACTCCTGTCGGCGGGGGCCACCACGCCCATCGCGCACCAGTTCTACGAGGTGCTGGTGGGCTTCGGCATCGCCGGTACGGGCTTTGGCGTGATCCTGGCAGTCGTGGGACGCGCCGCGTCCGACGACAACCGGTCGATGGCGCTCGCCATAGCCACGGCGGCCGGGTCTGCCGGGCAGGTCTTCGGCGCGCCGTTGGCCGAATGGCTGCTGAGCATGATGAGCTGGCAGATGGTCTTCGTTGTTTTCGCAGGCGTCATCCTCGCCACGCTGGCCTGTCTGCCGATGATGCGTTCGCCCGAACCCGCGACGAAGGCAGAGCTTGAGGAAAGCATGGGGGCGATCCTCGGCCGGGCTTTCCGCGACCCATCTTATGCCTTGATTTTCCTTGGCTTTTTCTCTTGCGGCTACCAGCTGGCCTTCATCACCGCCCACTTCCCGGCGCTGGTGACCGAGATGTGCGGCCCCATCGCCCCCGGCGGGATGCTCCACAACATCGGCATCACGACCACCTCGGCCCTCGGCGCGGTGGCGATCTCCCTCATCGGCCTTGCGAACATCGCGGGTACCCTCGCGGCAGGCTGGGCAGGCAAGCGCTACACGAAAAAGTATCTGCTCGCCGGCATTTACACCGCCCGGACCATCGTCGGCGCGCTCTTCTTCCTGTTCCCGATCACCCCCGAAACAGTGATCCTTTTCTCCATCGCGATGGGCAGCCTGTGGCTTGCCACGGTTCCGCTGACCTCCGGCCTCGTCGCCCATATCTACGGGCTGCGCTACATGGGCACGCTTTACGGGATCGTCTTCCTCAGCCACCAGCTGGGCAGCTTCGTCGGGGTCTGGCTGGGCGGTGCGCTCTACGATGCGTACGGCACCTATGAGACGGTTTGGTGGGTCGGCGTCGCCGTTGGCGCCTTCTCGGCCATCGTTCACCTGCCGATCAAGGAACGGCCCCTTCCGGCACGCGCGGTGGCCTAGCCTAGTCCGGCCGCACCTTGATCATCAGATCGCGCAGCTCTGACACCGCCTGCCGCCCATGCGTATAGGGCAGCCCGTGATCGGCCTCGTCGATCACCGCCTGATGGGCGTCGCGGTTCCACTGCGCCAGCTTGCCCAGCGCGCTGATCGGGATCATCGCATCCTGTTTGCCCCAGACAGCAAAGACCGGGATCTCGGTCTGGAAGAGCTTCCGATGGGCCTCCTCCATCTTCTTTGAAAGGATACCGCGCCGGCTCGACAGGACGGCGTCGACGAACCCCTTCCGCTGGTATTGCGCTGCCTGCACCTCGGCAAGGTTGGCAACCTCGCTGCCGCCGTCATCGAAAGTGGCGCGCGCCTGACGCCCGCTCATCACCCGGTGCAGCCAGCCGCCCAAAAGGGGCACACGGCGGATCCACTGGCTTTCCGGCCCCTCGACCGTTTCCACGCCGGTCGATGCAAGAAGGACCACCTGCCGCACCCGCTCGGGGTTGAGCGCGGCCCAGGACGTCGCGATCGACCCGCCCATGGAATACCCCATCACCGTCAACTCGTCGGACAGGCCAAGCTTCGCAAGCAATTCGTCCAGCTGACGATGGAAGAAGGCGGCGTTCTGGGCCCCGCGCGGCGCGTCCGAAAACCCCCGCCCGTAAAGGTCATAAACCAGCGTCCGATAGCCCAGCTTGCCGAAAGAGGCGGCGACCGACTCCCAGATCACCGACGGTGTCGTCAGCCCATGGATCGCGACGATCACCGGCCCCCGCACGGGGCCCAGCCAGCGATAATGGGTCTTGCCTTGCGACAGCTCCACGAACTCGCCCGGCGCCTCCTCCGGGTCAGGGTCCTTTTTGCGCCATTCCAGCACGAAGGGCAGGGCGAGCACCGCTACAAGCGCAAGGACCAGGATCCAAAGCGTCGTCATGTTGCCTCCCCTCCGTCCCGCCAGACCTCCAGCACGTGGCGGGCGACCATCAGGTCCATATGCGCGCCGCCTCCATTCTTGAAGATCGTCAGATCGTCGGGCCCGTCGCGCACCATCTTCGCGGGCTCATAGAAGTCCGCAAGAACATCAAACTCGGAAATCACGTTATTTTCCAATGGTATCATCAATTCTCCAATGTGATGAACCGTGGTCTCCCGGCTGTCAACGAAAAGCCGCCCCCGGGCGATGGCCGTATCGTCGGCTTCGCGCATGTCGGATTTGTAGGCGCCGATCAGGTCCAGATGCTGCCCGGGGCGCAGCCAGTCGCCACGGATCAGCGGCGTCTGCGACATGGTCGCGGTCGAGATGATGTCGGCCTCCCGCACCGCGTCCTCGAGCGACGCGGCGACCTCGGCCGCAGTCTCGTTGGCCAAGGCGCGTGCGCTGTCTCCGGTGCGGCTCCAGATCCGTATGGCCGCCCCAGGAAAAAGCGCCCTGTAGCCGTCGACCAGCGACCGGGCGACGGTCCCCGCGCCGACAAGCAGGATGTTCCGGCTGTCGTCCCGCGCCAGTCTCCGGGCGGCCAACAGGCTATCTCCCGCCGTCTTCCACTTGGTCACGAGGTGAAAGTCGACCAGCGCCTCGAGCGTCCCGTCCACGTCGGAATAAAGACACAAGCCCCCGTTGATGACCGGCTTTCCGGCGGCGGCATTCTCAGGTACCACCGTCGCCGTCTTCACCGCCGCCCCAAGCCCAGCGATCCACGCTGCCCGCGACAGAAGCGTTCGGTCCCCCTGATGCAGAAACGTATCCCCGATCTCGGCCCTGGGCCGTTCATGGCCCTTCGCGATGGCGTCCAGCACGCCGTGCCAGGTCAGATGACGTTCCCCCGCCTCAAATGAAATGACGGGGAGGCTCACGCTGCCTGCTCGGGCGTCAGAAGCCCCTCGGCCACCAGCCGCTCCGCGAAACCCTCGGACCCGTCGAAGTGATGCGTCTGCCAGCCCCGCTCGGCGGCAACCGCGACGTTCTCCGCCCGGTCGTCTGTGAACAGAAGCGCACCGGGCGCAACTCCGCTGTCTTCCTCGACGATCTCGTAGATCCGCGGCTCAGGCTTCACCTCGCCAAGATGGCCCGAGATGTAGCGCCGGTCGAACTCCTCCAGGAACGGATATTCCCGCTCGCCCACTTCGAAGGTCTGAATGCCGAAATTCGACAGCGCAAAGGTCGGCACCTCCGCCCGTCGCAACGCACGCAACAGCCGGACTGAATGATCGATCGCAGGCGACGCCATCTCAAGCCAGCGGTCATGCCATATGCGGATCTCCTCGGCCCAGGCCGGATGGGCTTCTGCCATGGCCTCGACCTGCGCCTTCCAGTTGGCTCCTCGATCCACCCGGTCGTTCATCTGATGCAGGTCGACCTCGGCGAACAGCGTGCGCCGCCGCTCCTCCCCGATCAGCCGGTCATAGACCCGCTCGGGCTGCCATTCGATCAGCACGTTTCCGATGTCGAATACGACCGCCTGGATGGACATTCCGCGTTCTCCTCTCCTGCCAGCGCGCGACCCCTTCAGATTTCGCTAACTCACCCGCCCGATCCTGTCACCCACGCAATGACGACAGGAAGGGTCGCAACGCTCAGAACGGTCGAAACGAAAATCGCCGCCGATGCCCGGCCTGGTGCGATCCGGTAATGCTCCGCCAGGATGAAGACGTTCCCGGCCACGGGCAGGGCGGCTGCCGCAATCATCACCGCCGCCGCATAGGGGTCGATCTCGAACAAGACGAGTGCGCACAGGGCCACCGCAGCGGGATGGAGCACCAGCTTGCAGAAGGTCAGCCATCCGGCAACGCTCAGCCGCTCGGCCGATTTCGTCGCCAGCGACGCGCCGATCGCAAAGAGCGCTCCGGGGGTTGCCGCCGCGCCGAGGATCGTCAGGAACTCGCCCATCGGCTGCGGGATCGGCAGCTCGAGCGCCGACCAGGCGAGGCCAAGGGTGATTGCAACGATCATCGGGTTGCGCAGAAGGCCAAGGGCGACCGTGACAAGGATGCGGGGCGACAGGCGCCCATCCCGCGCACCGGTGATGAGAATGACGATGAGGCTGCCGAAAACGATCAGGTCGACGGCCAGCACCAACATAACCGGCCCGATCGCCTCGGGGCCCAATAGAAGGACCAGCATGGGGATGCCCAGAAAACCGACATTGCCGATCACGGCGCACTGCGCCTCGACCGCCGCCTCCTGAACGCCCCGCCGGCGCAGCAGGGCGACCGCCGTCGCGATGCCGTAGATCACCGCGGTGCCGATCAGGTAGGCGCTGACAAACGGCCAGTCCAACACCTCGGCCAGCTGCAGATTGGCGGCAAACCCGAACAGCATCGCGGAAAGGGCGAAATAGAAGACGAACTTGGTCAGATAGGCGGTCGCCTCGGGCGGGAAAAACCGCGTTCGTCCTGCGCCGTAGCCCAACCCGATCAACAAGAAGAACGGTAACGTCTTGAGGAATACGGCCAGCATGCCTCACTCGGATAGCGGCAGCCGCAGGCCGGACCAAGCGAATTCGACAGCAGACGGCTGGGCCTTCATTTCCGCAGGTCTCCTTGTGCAAAAATAACTGAACTGTTCAGTTCATTTTTTCTGGACAGCTTTAACCCAGTTGTATTATCCAAGGAATGCGAACCAAACAGTTCAGTTTGTATTTAGAGGAACGTGAGATGTCTGAGACCTTGAAATCCGTCCTTCTTGCCATTGCCCTCGTGCCCGGAGCAGCGCTGGCCGTCACCGGCCCCGACGAGGCTGAAACGCAGACCGGCGAGACCGTCACGATCGAGCGTCCGGCCGAAACCGCTCAGGGCCCGGCGCCCTGCACCCAGCTTGAGATGAGCGTCGGCATCGATGCGGCCGAATGCGGCACGATGACCAAGGCCGAACTGGCGCGGATCTGGATCGACATGACCGACTGATGTCAGGTGACGTCGCGGGCGGCGCCTCCGTGCCGCCTTGCCAGAACTAAACCAGACGGTTTATATCTTGGAAATGAATGTACAGAGTATAGCGTCAAAGCGTGGCCGTAAGATCGAGCAAGTCCTCGAAGGCGCACGCACCGTTTTCATGGCCGATGGGTTCGAAGGGGCGAGCGTCGACGACATCGCCAAGACGGCCGGCGTTTCCAAGGCGACCCTCTACAGCTACTTCCCTGACAAAAAATTGCTTTTCATGGAAGTCGCCCGGCTCGAATGCCTGCGCATGGCCGAGAATTACGACCAGGTCCTCCACGAAGGCAGCGACGTGCGCATCGCACTCAAGTCGATGGGCATGGATCTGATGACGCTCATTACCTCGGATTTCGGTCTGAACGTCTTCCGCATCTGCGTCGCCGAAAGCGATCGCTTTCCTGAACTCGGCCGCCAGTTCTTCGAAAACGGGCCAATGAAGGTCCGGGCGATGACGATCGACTATCTCGACCAGCAGATCGCGGCGGGAAAGCTGAAGATCAAGGATTGCGCCTTGGCGGCCGACCAGTTCGCTGAAATGTGCAAAGCTGATATCTTTCCATGCATGGTCTTCGGGATCGACCAGAAGCCAAGCAAGGACAGAATCGAGCACATCGTCGACGAAGCCGTCGAAACCTTCATGGCCCGCTACGAGGCCTAGTCGATCCGCCGCACCAGAAGCTGGTTGTCATCGCCACGCTTGGTTTCAAGCATCCGGATTTCCTTCACCAGGTCGCTCAGCTTTTTCTTGCCGTAGGTCCGCGTGTCGAAATCCGGATTTGCGGCGGTGATGTACTGCCCCAGCGGGCCGAGCCCGTACCACTCGTCATCCTGCCCGATCGCATCCATGGCCCGAAAGATGATGTCGCGCGCCTCGTTCACGGGGCGTGATTTGCCGCGCTCCCCCTTCGGAACCTGCGCCTGCGTGGTCTCCTGGCCGAGGTTTTCCAGAAAGATGAACCGCTTGCAGGCCTTGCGAAACGCCTCGGGCGTCTTCTGCTGCCCAATTCCATAGACGTCGAGCCCCTGTTCCCGGATCCGCGAGGCGAGCCGGGTGAAGTCGCTGTCCGACGACACCAGCACGAAGCCGTCGAACCGCCCGGAATGCAAGAGGTCCATCGCGTCGATGACCAGGCTGATGTCAGAGGCGTTCTTGCCCACCGTATTCGCCGGCGAATGAAGCGGCACCAGCCCGTGATCCGCCTGCACCCGGTTCCAGCCGGCCATCTGCTGCGACGAGAAATCCCCATAGCACCGCCGAACCGAGGCCTCCCCAAGGCTCGCGATCTCCTCAAAGATCGCGCCCGCGAATTTGGGCGACGTGTTGTCGGCGTCTATGAGAATTGCGAGGAGGGGACGATCGGTGGCCATGGTGTTCTTTCTTCTGACGTCGGACCGGGGGCCAGCCCCCGGACCCCCGGAATATTTACCGAGGCAAAGACGATGAGATTTGAACGGTATCTAGATCAAAGATGTTGCGAGTGAAACCGGAGGAGCCGTCCGATCGGCGTGGCGCGTTAACCTTAATGGCGCCTTAGGCCTTCCCAAGGAAGCGGTGCATCACAAGCGCGTCCGTGTAGGCCCCGTCGGGCAGGCGAAATGCTTTGGGCAACCGGCCCACCGTCTCGAAACCCGCGTGGGTCCAGAGGTCGACGGCTCGGGTATTGGCAGCGACGACGAAGTTGAACTGCATCGCCTCGTACCCGGTCTCTTTCGCGGTTATCAGCGCATGGTCGAGCATAGCGCGCGCAACGCCCTTGCCGCGGGCGGCCTCAGCAGTCACGAAAGCGGCGTTGCAGACATGCGCGCCGCCGCCCTGCTGGTTGGTCTTCAGGTAGTAGGTGCCAAGTGGCGCTGCATCCTCGGCGATGAAGACGTGGTGATCCGAGCCGGTCCAATAGGCCAGCGCGTCCTCGCGGGAGATCGCCGGGTCGACGGCATAGGTGTCGCCGGCTCGGAAAACGGGTTGGAGCATGGCCCACAGCACGGTCGCATCGCCGGGGGTCGCAGGCCGTATTGAAAGGGGCCCAGCGGTCAAGATATCTTCACCGTGAATCCACCTTCCGGAAAATGCTTCGCTGCCATTTTGCGCGCAGACTGGGTGACCCGTCCTATCATGGATTTCCGCACCGCAATCGTAACTCTGTCAGTCGTGCGGTCGATGTCCCGTATCGAAATCTTTACACCCTCCTCATGGTGGAAGGCCCGCCAGATATCTTCCCCAAAATTGCGAATGCGATGGGTGCGGTCCTCGACCGCGCCGATATTCGTTTGCATGTTCTCAAAGATGATCTCGATCGTGGGCACCACCTAGTAGACCACGACCGACCGGATTGACTTACCCTCATGCATCAGGTCGAACCCCTTGTTGATGTCCTTGAGCGGCATCGTGTGGGTGATCATCGGGTCGATCTCGATCTTGCCGTCCATGTACCAGTCGACGATCTGCGGCACCTCCGTGCGGCCTCGTGCGCCGCCGAACGCCGTGCCACGCCAGACGCGGCCGGTGACCAGCTGGAAGGGGCGGGTGGCGATCTCGGCCCCCGCCGGGGCGACGCCGATGATGATGCTTTCGCCCCAGCCCTTATGGGCCGCTTCAAGCGCGATGCGCATGACCTCGACATTACCTGTGGCATCGAACGTATAGTCGCCGCCGCCCGTCAGGTCGACCAGATAAGGGGCGAGGGGGCCATCGACCTCCTTCGGGTTCACGAAATCGGTCATGCCAAAGCGCTGGGCCATCGGCACCTTGTCGGGGTTGATGTCCACCCCCACGATCCGGTCCGCCCCGGCAAGCCGCAGCCCCTGGATCACGTTCAACCCGATCCCGCCGAGGCCGAAGACGATGGCGGTCGACCCGATCTCGACCTTCGCCGTGTTGATGACGGCGCCGATCCCGGTCGTCACGCCGCAGCCGATATAGCAGATCTTGTCGAACGGCGCGTCCTGCCGGACCTTGGCCAACGCGATCTCGGGCAGGACGGTGAAGTTCGAAAAGGTCGAACAGCCCATATAATGCAGGATTGGCGTTCCATCCGTCATCCGGAACCGGCTCGTGCCGTCCGGCATTACCCCTTGTCCCTGGGTCGAGCGGATTGCCTGACAGAGGTTCGTCTTGGGGTTCAGGCAATACTCGCATTCCCGGCATTCCGGCGTGTAGAGCGGGATCACGTGATCGCACGGCTTCACGCTCGTCACGCCCGGGCCGACATCACGGACGATGCCCGCCCCCTCGTGGCCCAGGATCGCCGGGAACAGCCCCTCCGGATCGGCGCCCGATAGCGTGAATTCGTCCGTGTGGCAGATGCCCGTCGCCATGATCTCGACCAGGACCTCCCCCTCCTTCGGCCCGTCGAGCTCTACCTCCATGATTTCGAGCGGCTTGCCCGCCTCCAGGGCAACGGCGGCTTGGGTGCGCATGGATATCCTCCCCTTCACTGTCGCGGCGAGGGTGGGGGATTGCCGATCCCCGCGCAAGGGGCTTGACCCAGGGCGCGGGTGTGCCACTTATGCCGCCATGAAATATGCACTGCCGATTTTCCTTTTGGCCCTCGCAGCTTGCGAGCCATCACCCTCCGTCAGCGAAGAGCCCGGCGGGCTCGACAAGCTGACCCCCGATACCTGCGGCGCAGCCGATTACGAGAGCCTCGTCGGCTCCAACATCGCAGCCGTCACGCTGCCGTCGAGCCTGAATGACCGGGTGATCGGCCCAGGCGATATCGTGACACAGGAATACAGCCCCGGCCGGATCAATTTCCGCGTCGACGAAAACGGGGTGATCCTATCCGTCACCTGCGGCTGACGGCCCTGCTGGCGCTGGCCGCCTGCGCGCCGGTCCCGGAAGCGCGGCAGCCCGCGGATCTGTCGGCTTGCGAGGGCGAGCGGTATCGCGTGTTGATCGGCCAGCCCGAAGCGGCGCTGCGCGAGCTGCTGATCCTCCGCCCGGTCCGCGTCATCCGGCCCGAGATGCGGGTGACATGGCCGCCCCTGGCCGAGAGGCTGAACTTCGAAATCGGCGCAGACGGCCGCGTCGCGAGGGTCTTCTGCGGCTAGCGCTTCAGCATCTTCGCCAGCTGGACCACCCCACCGAGTACCAGACCCCAGACTGCCGCACTCAGCCCGATAATCGTGATCCCGGATGCCGTGACGAGGAAGGTCACCGCTGCCGCCTCCCGATACTCCGGCTTGTCGAGCGCCGCCTGAGCCGAATTCGCGAAAACGCCAAGCAAGGCGATGCCCGCCAGCGTCTCCAAAGTCATCGGAGGCGCCGCCGCGGCCACCACCGTGATGACAGCGGCAAAAAGACCGAGGACGCAATAGAACACCCCCGCCATGACCGCTGACCAGTAGCGCAGGGTCCGGTCGGGATGCGAGTCCTCCCCGGCACACATCGCGGCCGTGATCGCAGCAAGGCAGGTGGCGGGCGCGCCGAACGGGGCGGAGGCGACGCTGGCCGCGCCAACGCCGGTCAGCATCTGGCCGGGCGGCGGTGTGTAGCCGAAGCTCCGCAGGACGGCGATGCCGGGGATGTTCTGGGTCGCCATCGTCACGATGAAAAGCGGCAACGCGATACCGAAAACCGCCGAGGCCGTGAAGCTCGGGGCCGTGATCGTCAGACGTGACAGGATCTGGTCGGGCGGGGTGAGGGTGAAGTCATTCGTCCAGAGCGTCAGCAGGAACGCGGCGACGACTGCCGCCGGAACGGCGAAGATGCCGGAAAAGCGTCCAACGATAAACCAGGTCAGGATGATCGGCAGCGCCGTCTCGGGCACCTCTGCCAGGGCCAGGAACGGCGCCGTGCACAGCGCCACCAAGACGCCGGCCAGCATCGCCTGCGCCAGCGGCGGGGGGATCGCCGCCGCAAGCCGCCCGATCGGCCGGACCAGCCCCGCCACCAGCGTCAGGATACCCGCGATCAGGAACGCCCCGACCGCCTCCGAAAAGCCGCCTGCGGGTGTTGCCATGACGGCAAGTACGGCAACGCCCGGCGTCGACCACGCCACGCTGATCGGCTGTCCTTTCCAAAGGCTCAACGCGATCCCGGCCAGCCCCATGGAAAAAGCGGCTGCGGCAAGCCCCGACGCCGCCTGCACCTCCGTCGCGCCCATGGCGGCCAGCCCCTGCAGTACGATCGGGAAGGAACTGAAAAAGCCAACGACAGCCACGACAAAGCCGGTCGAGACCGTCTGTCCGGGAGGTATCGCGCGCCTCAGGGGCATCTGGTTCACAGTTGACATAAACGTGGAGATTGCGGGCATTCCCGGTGGGCGTCAAACAGACAGAACGCTCGGCTCGTTGACGATGTAAAATTAAATTGATATCAACTTAAATGACATCACAGCGCGGAGGGAAGCATGGCCGAGGCAACGAAGTATCCTGAAATCGTGTCACAGGATAAGTGGCTGACAGCCCGCATGACCCTCCTCGCCGAGGAAAAGGCGTTGACCCGCCAGCGCGATGCCGTCGCGGCCCGGCGTCGTCGGCTCCCCATGGTTCGGATCGAGAAAGACTACGCTTTCGAGGGGCCAAGCGGCCCGCTATCCCTTGCCGACCTCTTTGGCGGTCACAGCCAACTCTTCCTCGGACACTTCATGTTCGATCCGGATTGGGACGAGGGCTGCTCAAGCTGCACCCATCTCGCCGATGAGATCTCAGATGGTCACATCCGGCATCTCGCCGACAGCAACACGGCGTTCACTTACGTTTCCCGCGCCCCGATCGCCAAGATCGAGGCCTACAAGGCCAAACGCGGCTGGACCTTCCCCTGGGTCTCCTCCTTCGGAAGCGACTTCAACTACGATTTCGGCGTCACGCTCGACCCCGCCAAGGGCGCCACCTCCTACAATTACAAGACCCGGGACGAACTTGCGGCTGATGGCTTCACCCTGACTGAGGGCAAACCGGCCGAGACACCCGGCTTCAGCGCCTTTCTCAAGGTCGGCGACGATATCTTCCACACTTACTCGACCTTCGCCCGCGGCTGCGAAGCGTTCGGCGGCGCCCATTACATCCTCGACATGACCGTCTGGGGTCGCCAGCAATCCTTCGAGGACTCGCCCGAAGGCTGGCCGCAGAACCCGACCTATGGCTGACCGTGCCGCCGAGCTGATCGCCGCCCTGAGCGAGCTTGCCGACCCCGAAGAGGTTCCGAAGGTCCGGAAGTTCTTCCGTGGTGCCGATCCCGAGACCCAGGTGATGGGCGTCTCCATCGGCAAGGTCTTCCCCGTCGCCAAGCGCTTCGCCGATCTCTCCCTCGACGACATCGAACGCCTTCTCGAGGATCCCCACTACGAGGTCCGCATGGCCGCCGTCTCGGTGATGGATTTCCAGGCACGCCAGAAACGCCTCGACCCAGAGCGGCGCAAGGCACTCTACAATCTCTACCTGCACTGTCACGACCGCATCAACAACTGGGATCTCGTCGACCGCGCAGCGCCCCATGTGATCGGCGAATACCTGATCGACAAGGATCGCTCCGTCCTCGACCGGATGGCGGGATCGGACGACCCCAACGCCCGCCGTACCGCCATCGTCGCCACCCACGCCTTCCTCAAGCGCGGAGAGGTCGCCGATACGTTCCGCATCGCCGAGGTGCTCGCCGAAGACAAGGACACCTACGTTCAGAAGGCGATCGGCTCCTGGACCCGCGAGGCCGGCAAACGGGACGAAGCCGCCCTGCGGCATTTCCTAGATCGCAACGCTAACCGCCTCCCCAGACCAACAGTCACAGCGGCCAGCAAGCCGGTCAAAGACGAACGTGCAGGCAACACCCATACCTCAAAGACTTGATCCGCACGCTTTTTGCGGCAACTCTGCCCTCATGGATATGTCGACCGTGACGCCTTTCCCCGCCCAATCGGGGGTCGTGAGTTTCCACCGAACAGAGTTAAGCCCGATCCTGTCGCTCTATGGCCGAATGGTCGCGGCAGGCGAATGGCGCGACTATGGGATATCGCATCTGAAAGACGTGGCTGTCTTCGCCGTCTTCCGCCGGACTGCGGAGCACCCCCTCTACCGCATCGAGAAACGCCCCAAGCTGCGGAGCCGCCAGGGCCAATACGCGGTGATCGGGGCGGAGGGGCAGGTGCTCAAGCGCGGGCACGACCTCAGGGCGGTGCTCCGGGTGCTCGAGCGCAAGCTGATCCGCGCGGTCGAGTAAGTCTTAGAGCCGTTTGCGCGCCGTCGGCTTTCCGTCCCCCTGCGCTTCAATCCGGGCGATAGCGGGGCCCAGCGGCTCGTAAGCGACGGCCATGTGGTGGGCGTTCGCGTGCAGGATCGTCTGTTCATCCACGACCCAGGCAACGTGCCCCTTCCAGAAGATCAAATCCCCATGGCGCAGATCTTCGGTCGGCTGCCCCAGTTCCGCCTCCTGCATGTCGCTGTCGCCGGGGCAGGGGAGGCCGCAGGCCAGGCAGGCAATCTGGGTGATGCCTGAGCAATCCAGCCCAAACACGGAATTTCCGCCCCACAGATAGGGCGTCCCGAAGAACAGCTGCGCCACCGTCACCGGATCCGAAAACGGCCGGTCGAGCGGGCGCAGATGCGCCTTCGGCACGAACCCTGCATCCGTCTCAAAGAATTTGTGCCGCTCATCCACGACCGCTAGTTCCGTCCCGAACCCATAAGAGGCCAACTCCCGCGTCTTCATGTTCGGTTCAGGATATGCGTGGGTCGCACGGACGGCCACCCGATGGGTCGTGGCGGGGGCCTTGTGCAGGTCGTCACTCAAAACCCAACCCGTGTAACCGTCGCGCCCCGCTGTGACCTGCATCCAGCCATCCCGCGCCGCGTGGGCCGAAACCGCCTCTCCCCGCTGTAGCTGCCGGTCCCGCGCCCCTTCGGGACTGCGGCAGATGTCCGTCAGCCGCATCGCCCGGCGGGCCTCACCGGGGCCAAGATCCAGCCGTCGCGGATCCTCGCTCATAGGTCCAGAATCTCCGGCAAGGCGTCGAAAAGCGCCCGGGCCCCCTGTCCGACGCCGCCCTTGGGCCGTCCGGGCGCCGGGTTCGGTGTCCACCCGTAGATGTCAAAATGCAGATACCGCGGGTGCGTCGCAAACCGCCGCAGGAACAGGGCCGCCGTGATCGACCCCCCAAATCCGCCCTTTGGCGCATTGTCGAGGTCGGCAATCCCAGGTTCCAACATCGCTTCATACGGGTCATGAAACGGCATCCGCCACACGGGGTCACGCACTCGCACGGCGGCCTCGGCCAGCGCTTCTGCATCGTCGTCGTCACCGGTGTAGAACGGCGCCAGATCCGGTCCGACCGCCACCCGTGCCGCCCCGGTCAGCGTTGCCATCGAGACCAGAAGATCCGGCTTCTCCTCCACCGCCAGGGTCAGCGCGTCGGCCAGCACCAGCCGGCCTTCCGCATCGGTGTTGTTGATCTCGACCGTCAGCCCTTTGCGCGAGGTCAGGATGTCGCCCGGCCGCATCGCTTCGTCCGAGATCGAGTTTTCCACCGCCGGGATCAGCACCCGCAGGCGCAGCGGCAGCCCCAGCGTCATGATCATGGAGGCGAGCCCCAGCACCGTTGCCGCCCCGCCCATATCCTTCTTCATCAGCGCCATTGACGAAGACGGCTTGATGTTCAGCCCACCGGTATCGAAACACACGCCCTTGCCGACCAGTGTCAGCGTTGGCCCTTCCTCCCCCCAGCGCAGGTCGATCAGGCGCGGGTCGTCATCGGCGGCGCGGCCAACGGCATGGATCATCGGAAAGCCCTGATCGAGCAGATCGTCCCCCTCGGTCACCTCCACACGCGCCCCATTCGCCTCGGCCAGATCGCGCGCTGCCTGTTCCAACGCGGCAGGCCCCATATCGCCCGCCGGAGTGTTGATCAGATCGCGGGTCAAAACCTCGCCCGCCACGATCGCCTCGATCCGCGCCGCGTCGACGCCGCCCGGCGCGACCAGCTCTGCCACCGCAGGCGGTTGCTTCGCGTAGCGGTCAAAGCGGTACCGCGACAAAAGCCAGCCGAGGCACGCTTCCTCCAGATCCCCGTCTTCCAGATTGCCCTGCAGCGCGTATCGTCCGGCCGGCAGGCCCGAGGCAACGCCCGCCATCGCAAAACGCTGGCGCTTCCGTGCCGTCTCGTCGCCCAACCCGCCCAGGGCCGCCGCGATTGCGCCATCCTCACCCGGGATGACGAGCGCTGCGCCAAATCCCGCGTTGAAATCCTGGGCTTTCGCCCAGGTCGCCGCCCGCTCGCCCAACGTGTCGAGGGCCTTGCGCAACCTGCAGGGCCTGACGGGATAAAGCGGTATCGTCGGGCCATCAGGTGACGCGAACGTAAGGGTCATCAAGCGCTCCTTTTTCTTCTCGCGCAGCCTAGTTCGGCGCGGGCACAGGGCAAGCAGGACGATAGGTGACGTATGGTAAGTCATGCGCCGTAGTCCGCTTATCAGAGAATGCCTCTGACCGGACTTCTGGTGTAAGTTGAGGATCAGGAGACCGAGCCCCGGCAGGAGATATGGGATGGAGTACGTCAACTTCTGGATCGTCATCGGCGCGGCCCTCCTTGGCGGGCTGACGCCCGGTCCTGCGACACTCGCGATCGCGGGTACCTCGATGGCCCGCGGGAGGGCGCTGGGTCTCTCGCTGGCCTGGGGCGTCACGGCGGGGTCGATGGTCTGGGCAATCTTTGCGGCACTCGGCTTCGGCGCGATCCTCGCGGCCAACCAATGGCTGATCGAGATCATTCGCTTTGCCGGCGCCGCCTATCTTGCCTGGCTGGCTTACAAATCCGCCCGCGCCGCGATGAGGTCCCAGGATCTTGTGCCGAAGGATGTCGGCGCGGGCTCCTACTCCCTCGCCTGGGTGAAAGGCACGCTCATCCACCTGACCAATCCCAAGGCGGTGATCTTCTGGGGGTCCATCTTCGCGATCGGCCTCCAGCCCGGCGCGACCGGGGCTTCCATCGCCTGGATCGTCGGAACCTGCGTCGCGATCAACTTCACGTTGGTGACGGGGTACGCATTCCTCTTCTCCAGCGCGCCGCTCACCGCCGCCTATCTTCGCCTCCGCCGGTGGTTCGAAGGCATCTTCGCCACCTTCTTTGGGGGAGCGGCGGCCTTTCTGCTTACGAACCGGACAACATAGATCGTAGCCGCCCCGTTGACGAAGCGTCGGAAAGACGCCACCAGGTAATCTAGGTGTGCTATCGGGGCTTCGATGTATTGGCCCATTCCCGGCATAAAGAAGCACCCCAAGAAGCGCTGGGATCAGCCGGATCGCATCTTCTTCGGCTTTGGTGCTTGCCACATCTTGGCCGGAGTGTTTCTCGAAGACGCGCCCGTCGATGGCTTTCACGGTGAGTGGATCGTGCAGGCCGACGGCTTTGGCGGCAACCATATCTTCGTGACGAACGGCAAGGTCGCGTTTGACTTTCATGGCTACTCACTGCGCAGAAAGCTCCTTTCCCGCTATTGGGCCGGATATCAGGATCGGTATCCCGGCTGGCGCGCAAGGATCGTGAGGATTGATTTCCCCCCTGCTCGACACCATTGCGTTGAACGCCCGGAAGCATCTCGGACCAGATCAGTATTTCAGCGATCCCATACCGAGAGCGAGGTACTTCATCGCATCAAAGAAGTGCCCTGTGCAGCTACGCAGCCTGCTCTGATCCAAGTACGGGCCCCGGTCACGAGCCCATAGCCGTGCTCCCAAAGGTCAGACGCAGTGCGTCTCCTCCGAAATGCTCGTCGAGCGCCGCAACAGCCCTCACCCCAGTCCCGCATCCTCGGGATCCTCGATCGCCGCCAGCGATGCGATAGCGACCCGGCCGACCCGCGCGATCGTCGCATTGGTCGCCACCGGATCGCGCGCGCGCACGGCCTTGACCACGCAGCCCGCCGCATTAGCCAGCGTCGTCAGTCCGATCCGTCCCGCCGCCTCCGCGATCGAGCGAGAGATGCGTACCATCACGATCAGATCCGCATCCGCATGCGCGCAGTCCAGCGCCTTGAGGTCGGTTGCCAGCCGATCAATCGACCGATCCACCGTATCGGCACAGGCGCTCGCCCCCAGCTCTTCCAGCAGATACTGAAGCCGGTCGAGATCGACATCCACGCTGTCCATCGGCCGCAAGGGAATCACTTTGTCCATGCCACCATGCCTCATCATTTGTTCACGATCTGTTTCGCTCCATCCCTTTCCGAATTCGTATACACCGCCGCGAAATCTCTTTTGTCTTTCAATCAAATCCCGCATATCTGCCGCCCACCGGACCCGAGGGGAGGGATCAGATGCATCGTATGAAGCCGTTGCCTGGCTACCTCGTGCAGCGCTATCGCGGGTGGAAGGCGACTACATTCGAAGAAAATGCCGCCTGGTACCGTAACTTGGCCGAGGCGGGCCAGCATCCCCGCACCATGGTGATCTCCTGCTGCGACAGCCGGGTCCACGTGACCGCGATCTTCGGCGCCGACCAGGGTGAATTCTTCATCCACCGCAACGTGGCCAACCTCGTTCCGCCCTACACGCCCGACGGTGATCATCACGGCACCAGCGCGGCGGTCGAATACGCGGTGAAGACTCTCAAGGTCGGTGACCTGATCGTCCTTGGTCATACCAATTGTGGCGGGGTCAAGGCCTGCCACGACCGCTGCGTGACGGGCGAAAAGATCGAAAGCGATTTCGTCGGCCGCTGGCTCGAGATCCTCGAACCGCGCTGGCCGAACGTCAAAGACCTGCCAGCCGATGAACGGGTCAAGGCCTTCGAACACGAGGCCGTCCTCGTCTCCCTGGAAAACCTCCTCGGCTATCCTTTCGTCGCCGAAGCGGTCGATGCCGGGCGCCTCGGCGTCCACGGCGCGATCACCGATATCGGCGAAGGGCACCTCTCTGTCTATGATTACGACAAGGGCTTCCAGCAACTATGAGCGAGATTGCCGCGCTCGCCGCCCAGAACCTGCTTTCACCGATCATCCTCAGCTTCGCGCTGGGTCTCGGCGCGGCGCTGGCGCGCTCCGACCTCTCGGTGCCAGAGGCGGCGGCGAAGGCGATGTCGCTCTACCTGCTCTTCGCCATCGGCTTCAAGGGTGGGGCCGGGGTCGCAGAACACGGCGTCGATGCGCGCCTCGTCTTCGCGCTGCTGGCCGGTGCCGTCCTCTCCTTCGGGCTGCCGTTCATCGCCTTCGCGCTGATCCGGATCATGACCCGCCTGCCGGTGCTCGACGCAGCCGCCGTCGCCGCCCATTACGGTTCGATCTCCATCGTTACCTTTGTCGCCGCGACCTCCGTCCTCCAGGGCCGGGGCACCGATCCCGAAGGCTACATGGTCGCCGTCGCCGCGGTGATGGAGGCGCCCGCCATCCTTTCCGCCCTCTGGCTCGTCGCGCGCGGCGACAAGAGCCGCCGGATGGAACCCGATCTCTGGCGCGAAATCCTGCTGAACGGGTCGATCGTTCTCCTGCTGGGATCCTTCGCCATCGGCTGGATCACGGGGACCGACGGGCTCGACCTGATCTCCAGCTTCATCGTGGCGCCGTTCCAGGGGGTCCTCTGTCTCTTCCTGCTCGACATGGGTCTCGTCGCAGGCCGCGGTCTGAGGGAAACCCGCGGCGACCTCGGGGCGGGCGCGATCGCTTTCGGTCTGACGATGCCGCCGGTCGGCGCCAGCTGCGGCCTTCTCATGGCGTTCCTCCTCGGCCTCTCGCCGGGCGGCACTGCACTGATGATGACGCTCGCCGCCTCGGCCAGCTACATCGCCGTGCCCGCCGCCATGCGCGTGGCCCTGCCCGAAGCGCGGCCGTCGATCTACCTCACGCTGTCGCTCGGCGTGACCTTCCCCTTCAACCTGACCCTCGGCATCCCGCTTTATGTCGCGGTTGCCACGGCCGTTACAGGAGGCTGAGATGGACACCCACAAGGCCAAACGCGTCGAGATCATCATCGAGGCCCCGATGGAGCGCCGCCTGACCCAGGCGCTCGAAGGGGCGGGGGTCACGGGCTTCACCGTCCTGCCCGTTCTCGGCGGGTCGGGCCGCTCCGGCCGGTGGAGCCGCGAGGGCCAGATCGGCCGTTCCGGCATGGTCGCCGTGATCTGCCTGATCCGCCCCGACCGGCTCGACGACTTGCTCGACGCCGCGTTCGAGGTCGTCGAGACCCATATCGGCGTCGTCAGCGTCACGGATACCGAAGTGCTGCGGGCCGAGCGGTTCTAGCTCTTCGGGCGCAGAGCAGATCCAGCGACAATAGAGCTTGGGGCATCGCCATTTGGGGCAGATGGGGCAAACATCTGATCGGCGTCGCTCCTCAAAAATCCACCGCGCGTTAAGGACGTTTTCAGATTCGCCCGCCATGGTCCGGAGAAACCCGAACGGCCAGAAAGGCGACCGATGCCGAAATTCATTCTCCACGGATACGAACTGACGGCGCGCGCCGACGGGCCGGTCCAGAGCCTGACCCAGTCGCGGCTTGAAATCGAACCGGTCGACGGGGGCGTCTTCTGCAGCTTCGAATACGTCCCCGGCGGCCCCAGCGGGGCCGAGGTCGCGGTCTCGCCCGGCGTCATGGTCTATGACGGCGTCGGCCCGGCTCTGGGCCTTCTGCCCGATGATCTGGAGCTCTTCCAGCTCTCCGCCGATGGCTTCATGTCCACCATCCTCGCGCTTACCTTCGATGGCGGGCGCGTCGTGTCGGACGGGGTCTTCGC
Source organism: Aestuariibius violaceus (assembly GCF_040779325.2). NCBI lineage: Bacteria > Pseudomonadati > Pseudomonadota > Alphaproteobacteria > Rhodobacterales > Paracoccaceae > Aestuariibius > Aestuariibius violaceus. The sequence continues at coordinate 50,462 of NZ_JBFONT020000001.1, read as the reverse complement.
GCTGGCGGGCGATCCCTTGCCACGCTTCACCGAGGCGATGGAGATGGACCAGTTTCTCAAAGGGGCGACCCTGGAACGGCTGCCATATGACGGAGAGATGCGGTTCGACCTGCGCAGCGTGCCCGCGGTCGATGTGATCGACGACGACGCCTTCGGCGAGGAGGACTTCGTTTTCGCCGGAACCGGCGATCCCGGAGAGGAGGAGGCGGATAACCTCTTTATCGAACTCAGCCTGGAGGAAAATGAACCTGAATTGCCGGACCCGGCTCCCGAACCCAGCATGCTGGAAGATTATGCCCTTTCTGTCGAGCCGCTCGATCTTACCGATGACGGCCTGTTCTGATCTGCTCTGGGTTCAATCAAGCTTAATTAGCAGTTAGCCGGTCACGAGACCGTCCCGCGAACGTCGTCCCCCCGCCAAATTGGTGCCGATATTGCCCGCGATCACCAGTTTCCATACGAGGATGGAAATCGGCCATGACCGCACAGACCACGTTCCAGGACCGTATCGCCCGGATCGAAGAGACACGCGAAAAAACCATGCCGCCGGTCACGCCGTCCCGGCCTGACCGCCCCGCAAAGCTCTCCCTCGGGCGTTCTGGCCCCGGGTTCTTTGCGAAGTTCGCCGTTGGCATGCTCTTTATCCCGCTTGGCTTCATCCTCGGCTTCGTTACCAACGCGGCGCTTGATGCCATGAATGAAACAGGCAGCTGGAACGGCGGTGCCGTCCTCTACGTCCTCGCCGCCGCCCATCTCGCGCTTTTTGTCGGGATTGCCGTGGCGATCATCACCCGTGGCCGGATCAAGCTGCTGAATCACAGCCTGTTCACCGCCTGCATCGGCTACGGCATTGCGTCCCTGCTCGTCGCGACCGTGATCGGCTGAGCCTCGCGGCTCAGCCCTTTTGCAGCACCCGCTGGCCCAGCACTTCGGCGATCTGCACCGCGTTCAGCGCCGCCCCCTTGCGCAGGTTGTCGGACACGCACCACAGGTTCAGCCCGTTCTCGATCGTCGAATCCTGACGGATGCGGCTGATGAAGGTCGCGAAATCTCCGGCCGCCTCGATCGGGGTGACATAGCCGCCATCCTCGCGCTTATCGATGACCATGATCCCGGGCGCCTCGCGCAGGATGTCCCGCGCCTCGTCCTCGTCGAGGAATTCCTCGAACTCAATATTGATCGCTTCCGAATGGCCGACAAACACCGGCACCCGCACGCAGGTCGCCGTCACCTTGATCGCGGGATCGACGATCTTCTTCGTCTCGGCGACCATCTTCCACTCTTCATAGGTGTCGCCGCTGTCCATGAAGTCGCCGATCTGCGGGATCACGTTAAACGCGATCTGTTTCTGGAACGTCTTCGGCGCGACCTCGCTCGTCGGATTATAGACAGCCTTCGTCTGGTCCCAAAGCTCGTCCATCCCGTCCTTCCCGGCGCCCGACGCCGACTGATAGGTCGACACGACCACCCGCTTGATCGTTGCACGGTCATGCAGCGGCTTCAGCGCCACCACCATCTGCGCGGTCGAGCAGTTGGGGTTCGCGATGATGTTCTTCTTGGAATACCCCGTGATCGCGTCCGCATTCACCTCCGGCACGATCAGCGGGACATCCGGATCGTAGCGGTAGAGCGAGGAGTTATCGATCACCACACAGCCTGCCTTCGCGGCCTTGGGCGCATATTCCTTGGTCGCATCCGACCCGATGGCGAACAAGGCGATGTCCCATCCGGTGAAGTCGAACGCAGCCAGGTCCTCCGTCTTGAGTGTCTTGTCGCCAAAGCTCACTTCCGTCCCCAGCGACCGCCGCGACGCCAGCGCCACGATCTCGTCAACCGGAAACTCCCGCTCGGCGAGGATGTTCAGCATCTCCCGCCCGACACTGCCGGTAGCCCCGGCGACGACGACCTTATACCCCATGACCTCTTTCCTACGTTCCATGCGCGCCGCGACATAGACAGCAATGCAAGCGGGGGAAAGGGGCGGGGCGCAGAAAAAACGGGACATGGCGCGCGCCATGTCCCGCTATCTAACCCGAAACCGCTTACTCTCCCCCGGCCGATTTCTGGAGTTCGACCGTTAAGTGACACTAGCATGACAAGAGATTACGCACAATTCGTCCGCAACCTGACTTTTAGACAGGTCGGCCTCACAATTTTGTGTGACGCCTTCGATTATGTCCCGTTTTTGCCCGTCTGGCAGGCTCTGGATGCCCGGATCTTCGGCGTCTGCGAACAATTCTTGCGATTGCCGCCCTATCGACCGGTACGGCCGTCACCTGGGGTCGCGCGCACTGCGCTCCGGTTCACTCCCCGGGCGCGTCGTCGTGCCGGTCGTCGAGGACAGAGTGCCGCCCCCGCTCCATATCGTCATACTGATGATTGCGCATCGCCCAGACGAAGGCCGCAAGCGCCCCAAGGCCCAAGACCAGCGATACCGGGATCAGAAAAGCCAGAACACTCATTTCGGCGCCCTCAATGCGTTGAGGGACACCGTAATCGACGAGGCCGACATCGCCAAGGCGGCGAGCAGCGGGGTCGCAAACCCCGCCAGCGCCACGGGGATCGCAACCGCGTTGTAGGCCAGTGCCAGCCAGATGTTCTCCCCCATCCGCCGCCGCGCCGCCCGCGCTTGGATGACTGCATCCGCCACCGGATCAAGCCGCGCGTTCAGCAGCACCACATCCGACACCGCCCGCGCCGCATCCAGCGCCGACGCCGGCGCGATCGATGCATGGGCCGCCGCCAGCGCGCCCGTATCGTTCAGCCCGTCGCCCACCATCAGCACCGTGCGGCCCCCGGCCGCCAGTGCCTCCACATGCGCCGCCTTCTTCGCTGGGGTCAGGCCCGACTTTGCCGCCTCGATCCCCAGCTTTCCCGCCAGATCCGCCACCGGCGCCGCGGCATCGCCCGAGATCAACTCGACCCGCAATCCCAGTCCCTTCAATCGCGACACGGCCTCCTCGGCGCCTGCACGCGGCCGGTCGGTAAAGCCGATCGCCACCGGCGCTCCGTCGCCCCGGTCAAGCCACGTCGCCGTCCGGTCCGCCTCCGCAGCGCCGACCCAGGCGGCGCGCCCCAGCCGCACCTGCTGTCCGTTATGAACCGCCGCGATGCCGAGCCCCGGATGCTCCACACGGTCCTCGACCGGCACCGGCGTCAACCCGCGGGCCCGCCCATGGGCAACGATCGCCAGGGCCAGCGGATGCACCGACCCCTCCGCCAGCGCCATCGCCAGCCGCACGTCCTCCACCGCAGGTTCTCCCACCACGACCGGAGCGCCCTCCGTCAGCGTCCCCGTCTTGTCGAAGATGACGGTATCGACCTCAGCCAGCCGTTCCAAAGCCGTGTTCGACTTGACCAACAGCCCCTTACGGAACAGTCGTCCCGAGGTCGCGATCGACACCGCGGGCACGGCCAGTCCCAAGGCGCAGGGGCAGGTGATGATCAGCACCGCCACCGCGATCCCCAGCGCCAGCAGCGCATCGCCCGTCCCCCAGAACCAGCCCGCGAATGCCGCCAAGGCCAGCAGATGCACCACCGGCGCATAGGCCCGCGCCGCCCGGTCGGCGAGCGAGGCATAGCGCGTCCGCGCCGCCTCGGCCGTCGCCACCAGATCGGCGAGCCGCGACAGCGCTGTATCCCGCCCCGCCCGTGCCACCGTCACGACCAGCGGCCCGGTCAGGTTCAACGTCCCCGCCTCCACCGGATCCCCCGGCGCGATCCCGACCGGCAAGGTTTCCCCGGTCAGCAGGGCGCGGTCCAGCTCGCTCCGCCCTTCGGCGACGATGCCGTCCGCAGGCAGCCGCATCCCCGGCGCCACGCGGATGGCGTCCCCGGCCCGCAGGTCCGCCGCGCGCACGACTTCCTCGCCGCCGTCGGTCAGCCGGGTCGCCCGTGGCACCTCCAGCGCCGACAGCTCCTTCGCGGCCGATCGCGCGGCCGACCGGCTCGCATGGTCCAGATACCGCCCCGCCAGCAGGAAGAAGGTCAGCGACAAGGCCGCCTCGAACCACGCGTGCCCCTCGCCCCCCTGCAACGCCTCGACGGCCGAGATCAGCGTCGCCAGCAGGATCGCGAGGGCAATCGGCACGTCCATGTTCAGCCGCGCCGCCCTCAGCGCCCCAAGCGCCGAGACAAAGAACGGCCGGGCCGAGAACACGATCGCCGGCACCGCGATCAGGGCCGAGATCAGGTGGAACAACTGCCGCGTCGTATCCGCAGCCCCCGACCAGACCGCGACCGACAGCAGCATCACGTTCATCATCGCAAAGCCCGACACGCCGATGCGCATCAGAAGGTCCCGCCCCGTCCGGTCCTGCGGGGCCAGCTCCGCCACGTCCAGCTCGTGCGCCTCGATGCCCACCGCCGCCAGCGCCTCGATCAGCGGCGCGGCCTCCAGCCGCCCGCCGGTCGCGACGGTCGCCCGGCGGCGCGACAGGTTCACATGGGCGCTCACCCCCGGCAGCGCGTTCAGCGTATCCTCGGCCGTGGCGATGCAGCCTGCGCAATGGATGCCGGGCAGGTGCAACAGCACATCCGCCGCCGGTGCAGCAGAGCTTGGCCGCTCCGGCGCGGCCACACAGCCCGGGCATCCGACGGTCGCCGTCATGCGCCGCGCACCCAAAGCGGGATGGTCCGGCGGAACTGTGTCCCGTCCTTCGCCACCAGATCAAGCTTCAGGATCCACTGCCCCGGCGCCGGATCCACATCCGCCTCGTAGGCGGCGCCGGTCCAGACCAGCGCCGGTTCCCGATCCTCGCCCACATGGGTCGGCCGCCCGAACAGCGCGCCCGCGACCTCGGGATACACGGCCGCGCCCGCCGCATCGCGGATCGCCACCGTCAGCTTGCCCCCGTCCAGGGCCGCGTCGACCGACCAACCCAGCGCATCCTGCGCCGCGCGGTCCTCGTCAAAGCGCTGCGAGGCGACATAGCTGTTCTTCGTCTCCAGCCCCGGGAACGTCCGCACCGCGTTGAAGGCCAGCGTCAGGTTCACCGTGATGATGATCCCGAAGCCCACGGCGAACATCGCGAATACCTTGCGTCCCGTCAGTTTTGCCTCGCTCATGGCAGATCCCTTCCGTTGAATGTGCTGTCCCTGTGGGCGCGCTCGCCGCTTTGAACGTCCTCGACCCAGAACCGGAAATCGCTCGCATGCTGCTGGGCCGCGTCTGATCCCGGACGGGCACTGACATAGACGCGCTGCAGCCGCTGGGTGTTGGCGGGCACCTCCACGAACAGCGTTTCGGTCCCTTCCAGTGCGATCCGCAAATCCTCTTCCGTCGCGATCGACAACCGGAACCGCCGGTCATCCCCGTGCTTGTTGCGCAGCCGCACGTCATAGAGGTTGCGGATCGTTCCGTCGGCCAGCGTCACGAATTGCGGGTTGCGGATCGGCGCCACCGTCATCTCGATCTCGGGCCGGATGAACAGGGCAAAGACCAGCGCGACGCCGATCCCGCTCCACAGCGTGGTGTAGAGGATGTTGCGCGGCTTCACGACGTGGGTCCAGGCAGCCTTCGGCGGCTCGCCCGCAATCTCGTTCGGAGCGTCCGACAGGGCGAGATAGTCGATCAGCCCCCGCGGCTTGCCGATCTTGGCCATCACGTCGTCGCAGGCATCGATGCACAGCGCGCAGGTGATGCACTCCATCTGCTGCCCGTCGCGGATGTCGATCCCCATCGGACAGACGGCGACACAGGCGTTGCAATCGATGCAATCGCCCAGTTCCTCTCCGCTGGCCGAGATCCGCGGCGCCTCGCCCTGCCGCTCAACCGCCTTGCCGTAGCGGGCGACCGCATCGGCCCCGCCCGGCACGGCCTCGGCCACTTCCTTCCGGCGCTTGGTGCCCTTGCCCCGCGGCTCTCCCCGCCAGTCGCGATAACCGACGGTCAGCGTGTCCTCGTCCATCATCGCGCCCTGGATGCGCGGCCACGGGCACATGTAGATGCAGACCTGTTCCCGCATGAAGCCGCCGAAGACGAAGGTCGTCGCGGTCAGGATCGCGATGGTGATATAGGCGACAGGCGGGGCCGAAAAGGTCGCAAGGTCCCGCGCCAAGGCCGGCGCATCGGTGAAATAGAACACCCACGCCCCGCCGGTGGCGAGCCCGATCAGCAGCCAGACAGTCCACTTCGTGACCCTCAGCCGCCACTTCCGCACGGTCCACGGCGCGTCATGCAGCCGGATGCGCGCGTTGCGGTCGCCCTCGATCCAGCGCTCGACGAGGATGAAGAGATCCGTCCAGACGGTCTGCGGGCAGGCATAGCCGCACCAGACCCGGCCAAGCGCGGCGGTGAACAGGAAAAGCCCTAGCCCCGCCATGATAAGCAGCCCGGCCACGAAGTAGAATTCGTGTGGCCAGATCTCGATCCAGAAGAAGTAGAACCGCCGGTTCGCCAGATCGACCAGCACCGCCTGATCGGGCAGCGACGGCCCCCGGTCCCAGCGCAGCCAGGGCGTGACGTAGTAGATGCCCAGCGTCACGATCAGGATCCACCACTTCAGGCGCCGGAACGGGCCCGACACACGGCGAGGGAAGATCGGCACGCGGGGTGCGTAAAGGGACGTGGACTCGGACATTCGGACAGCAGGTTCCCGAGAGGATGTTAGCACGGTTTTGTCGAACTGGCCTCACTGGCGCCTTGACCTGGATCAACCATCTCTGCGGCAACCCACCGCGGCGCCCGCTCAGCGAAACGTCCGCAGCACCGGCCTGGCGCTGCGGACATGGAAAATCTGGAGCAGGGGCGGGACCGGATCTGCCCCTGCTCCGAGCGGGTTGCGGCCAGACAGGGGCGTCAGCCGCGCGTGCCCCGCTCAGTCAGAGGGGCCTGCATCCGTACCGGCCAGACGCGTGCTGTCCTGCGCGCCGGGACCGGTCTCCTCCCGCAGGCTCGCCTCCTCCTCTCTCGCGCGCTCACCGCCGCCCAGCTGGTGGACGTATGCGGATACGGCGCGCACCTCGGCCTCGCTCAGGCGGGGCGGGCCCCAGGGGGGCATCACGCCAAAGCGGGAATAGGTGATCGTTTCGGTCAGGGCGGCCTCGTCGCCGCCGTAAAGCCAGATCGCATCGGTCAGGTTCGGCGCACCCTGAAGGCGATCGCCGCGCCCGTCTTCCCCGTGGCACGAGGCGCACTGCTGCAGGTAAAGCTCCGCCGCGGGGCCGTCGGCCGGGGTTGTGCCCGACGCCATCGCCTGAACCTGCGCGACAAGGCTCACGATTTCCTCGTCTTCCAGGATCTCGCCAAAGGCGGGCATCTGCGACCAGCGCGCATCCGGGTCCTCCTCGTTCCGGATCCCGTGACGGACGGTGTATTCGATATCCTCGATCGTGCCGCCCCAAAGCCAGGCGTCGTCCAGCAGGTTGGGATACCCCACCGCACCGGCCGCGCCAGAGCCATGGCATTGCGAGCAATTGTTGCGGAAGACGGATGCACCCGCCTGCACCGCATAGCTGTAGAGCTCCTCGTTCTGGGCCAGCACCCCGGGATCGACCTCCAAAAGCGCCGCCTGGATGCTGGCATTCGCCAGATCGACCCGTTCGATTTCGGCCGCAACCTCGCCCCGGGTCGAATAGCCCAGCACGCCGCCCGTCGCCCGCTCGACCAGGGGCCAGGCGGGGAACAGGATCGTATAGACGATCCCCCACAGAACTGTCGCGTAGAAGGTCCAGAGCCACCAGCGGGGCAGGGGATTGTTCAGCTCCTCGATCCCGTCCCATTCGTGGCCGGTGGTCTCGATGCCGGTGACGTCGTCGGTCTTGCGGGTGCTCATGGGCGGAGTTCCTGAGTCAAAGTCTCACTGCCGCTATCGGGATCGTCCCTGTCGGACGGGGCACCCGGCGCAGTCTCATTACGGAAAATCGAATTCGCAATCTCGTCATGCAGATCGCGGCTCTTCGGGCGGAACGCCCAAAACCACACGCCGATGAAGAAGACGAACAGGACAAGCAGCGCCCAGCTATCCGCGAATTCCCGAAGGATCGAATAGGTGTCCATCGCGCCCTCCTACCGGCTCTCGTCGGCGATGAAGGTCGAGAAATCGACCGTCGTGCCGAGCATCTGCATGTAGGCGATCAGCGCATCCATCTCGGTCAGCGCCTCCTGCCCGTCGAAATTGCGGGTCTGCGCGCCCGGATAGCGTTCCAGCAGTGCGTCCCAGTCACCGAACGGTTCGACCTGCACACGCATGTCGGCCGCCGCATTCTCGATCATCTCGTCGGAATAGGGCACGCCCACGAAGCGGTGCGTCGCCATCAGCGGCCCGATATCCGCCGGATCGAGCTGCGCCCGCAGCAGGTAATCGTATTTCGGCATGATCGATTCCGGCACGACCGATTGCGGATCGGTGAAGTGGTCCACATGCCACTCATCCGAATACCGCCCGCCGACCCGCGCCAGGTCCGGCCCGGTCCGCTTCGATCCCCACTGGAAGGGATGGTCATACATCGATTCCGCCGCCAGCGAGTAATGGCCGTAGCGCTCCACCTCGTCGCGCATCGGGCGGATCATCTGGCTGTGGCAGACATAGCAGCCCTCGCGGATATAGATATCGCGCCCGGCCAGCTCGAGCGGGGAATAGGGGCGCACGCCCTCCACTTCCTCGATCGTGTTCTCCAGCCAGAACAGCGGCGCGATCTCCACGATGCCGCCGATCGTCACCACCGCGAACGAGGCGACCAGAAGCAGCGTCGCGTTCTTCTCAAGGATCGCGTGCTTGTCGATGAACTTGCTGTGGTGCGGCAGCTCATTGGGCACCTCTTCGGGCAAATCCGCCAAGGTCGACACATTTGGGTCGTTCTCGGGGGAGGGGATCTTGTCGTTGCTCATCTTGTCCCTCACTCGGCAGGAATGGCGGAGGTTTCAGCGGTGCGCGGCTGCGGGGCGCGGATGGTCATCCACATGTTCCACACCATCAAGAGCGCGCCGCCGAGGTAGAGGATCCCGCCCGTCGCGCGGACCAGATACATCGGGAACTTGGCCGCAACCGTGTCGGCGAAGGAGTTCACGAGGAAGCCGTTGGCGTCGGTCTCGCGCCACATCAGGCCTTCCATGATCCCGGTGACCCACATCGACGCCGCGTAGAGGACGATGCCGATCGTCGCGAGCCAGAAGTGCCAGTTGATCGCCGCCATCGAATACATCTGCCGCCGTCCCCAAAGCTTGGGCGTCAGGAAGTAGAGCGCGGCAAACGTGATCAGCCCGTTCCAGCCCAGCGCGCCGGAATGCACGTGCCCGATGGTCCAGTCCGTGTAGTGGCTCAGAGAGTTCACGGCCCGGATCGACATCATCGGCCCTTCGAAGGTCGACATGCCGTAGAAGGCGAGGCTTGCCACCATCATCCGGATGATCGGATCGGTGCGCAGCTTGTCCCAGGCACCCTGCAAGGTCATCAGTCCGTTGATCATGCCGCCCCAGCTAGGCATCCACAGGATGACCGAGAACACCATACCCAGCGTCGAGGCCCAGTCGGGCAGGGCGGTGTAATGCAGGTGGTGCGGGCCTGCCCAGATATACAGGAAGATCAGCGCCCAGAAGTGGATGATGCTGAGCTTGTAGGAATAGACGGGCCGCCCCGCCTGCTTGGGCACGAAGTAGTACATCATGCCTAGGAAGCCTGCGGTCAGGAAGAAGCCCACCGCGTTGTGGCCGTACCACCACTGGGTCATCGCATCCTGCACGCCCGAGAAGACCTGCACGGACTTCGAGCCCAGGATCGAGACGGGGATCGACAGGTTGTTGACCACATGCAGCATCGCAACGGTCACGATGAAGGCCAGCAGGAACCAGTTGGCGACGTAGATATGCGGCTCCTTCCGCCGCATCAGCGTGCCGAGGAAGACCAGAAGGAAGACGACCCAGACAATGGTCAGCCAGATATCGACGTACCATTCGGGCTCGGCATATTCCTTCGACTGGGTGGACCCCAGCAGATAGCCGGTCGCCGCCAGGACGATGAACAGCTGGTAGCCCCAGAACACGAACCATGCCGCGTTCCCGCCCCAAAGACGCGCGGCCGAGGTGCGCTGGACGATATAGAAGGACGACGCGATCAGCGCGTTGCCCCCGAAGGCAAAGATCACGGCCGAGGTGTGCAGTGGCCGTAGCCGCCCGAAGTTCAGATACCCCTCGGACCAGTCAAAATTCAGAACCGGAAAGGCCAGCTGGAAGGCGATGAACGTGCCCGCGAGGAACCCGGCAATGCCCCAGAACGCCGTCGCGATGACCGCGGCGCGCACCGGGCCATCCATGTATTGCGTCAGGTCATGCGCAGGTTTCGGTTCGTCGATCCGGCGCAACTGCCACAGGAACAGCCCGCCCGCGACCACCATGACGATCGCGGCGTGCACGCGGTAGGCAAGGTCGTGCCCCCAATCCGCCGCAAGCGCCGCAATAAACGCGACCACACCCCAGGCCGCCAGCTTGAAATAGTCCATGTTCCGGTCTCCAGCATCCCCCGCAGCCACGGCTGATGCCGCGGCTCCGTTGCCGCCCCGGATCGCATGCCGGAAAAATCGGAACCTTGATGTGGATCAAAGAGCCGGGATTGGCTCCTGCTCATGCCTTGGTCAGGCCAGCGTGCCGCCATCCTCGTCGTCGCCCGCCTCATCGACCAGCGCGTCGAAGTCGGGGATCTCGATCCGCCGTGCGCCGTCCGTCACGATCAGCCCGTCCCGCTTCAGCGCGCTGATCTGGCGGCTCGTCGTCTCGATGGTCAGGCCCAGATGATCGGCCATCTCGTCCCGCGACAGCGGCAGATCGATGATGACCTTCGCCCCCGGGCGGGCGCCTCCGCCGTTCAGATGCGCCATCCGCCGGGCAAGACTGACAAGAAACGACGCAACCTTTTCCCGCGCTGTCAGCCGGCCCAGAACCACGGCCCAGTCCCGCGCCGCATCCAGTTCGTCCAGCGTCATCTGCAGCAGGCGGGCAGAGACCCGTGGCGTGTCGGCGATCAGTCTTTCGAACCGCGCCCGTTCGAACCGGCACAGCGTCACCCGGCTGATCGCTTCAATATCGAAAGGATAATCCGTCCGCCCCGGGCGCCCGATGAAATCCCCGGGCAAGAGAAGCCCAACCATCTGCCGCCGCCCATCGGGCAGGGTGCGCGACATCGTGGCGGCGCCTTCCACGACCGAACAGAAATGGGTCATCCGATCGGTCGCGCGGAACAGCGTCTCGCCCGACTCGGCGGTCGTATAGCTCTTGATCCGTTCAAGAACTTCCAGCTCATCGGATTCGCACTGGGCGCAGACCGCATTGTGGCGGATCGGGCAATCCGCGCAGGCGACATCCGTCTTCGACATCATCTTCATGGACGGGACGCTATCCGCTGGTTTGATCTCAATCAATGCGAACCGCCCGGCTTTGGCTGACTGAGGCAACATGACACGAGCCCCGTCCCCCGCCCCCGAAGCGCTGCTCGCCAGCCGCGTCCCGCGCTATACGAGCTATCCGCCCGCCAATCGCTTCAGCGACACGGTCGGACCCGCCGAGATGGGAGAGTGGCTTGCCGCCCTCGACCCGGCCGACCCTGTCTCGCTCTATCTTCATGTGCCGTTTTGCCGCAGGCTATGCTGGTTCTGCGCCTGTCGCACGCAGGGCACGCCCTCCGGTGGTCCACTCGAAGACTACCTCGGCTGGCTCGAAAGCGAGGTCCGCCTCGTTGCCTCCGCCGCGCCCTCCGGCCTCACCGCCGGGCCGCTCCATCTCGGCGGCGGTACCCCCACGCTCATGTCCCCTGACCAGCTCGCCCGGCTGACCGATCTCATCGGCGCACATATCCCGTTCCAGGCGCTCGAGGTCGAGATCGACCCGACCGAGATCGACGCCCCCCGCCTCGACGCGCTTGCCGCCGCAGGCATGACCCGGGCCTCGATCGGCATCCAGGATTTCGACCCGCGCATCCAATCCGCCATCGGCCGCGCGCAGTCGCCCGACGAAACGCGCGCCGCGATCGATGGCCTGCGCGACCGCGGCACCGGATCGGTCAATGTCGATCTGCTCTACGGCCTGCCCTACCAGACGCGCCGCACGCTGTCGGCGACGCTGCAGACGGTGATCGCGCTGAACCCCGACCGGATCGCGCTCTTCGGCTACGCCCACGTCCCGTGGATGGCCCGCCGCCAGCGGATGATCCCCGAACAGGCGCTGCCCGGCCCCGCCGAACGGTTGGAGCTCTTCGCCCTCGCCCGCAAGCTCCTTCTGTGGGAGGGCTACGTTCAGGTCGGCATCGATCACTTCGCGCGTCCTGAAGACCCGCTGGTGACCGCCGCCTCTGCAGGCACCCTGAACCGCAACTTCCAAGGCTACACGACCGACACCGCCGCGACGCTGATCGGCCTCGGCGCCTCCTCGATCTCGCGCTTCGCGGAAGGCTACATCCAGAACGCCCCCATCGTCTCGGCGTGGCGCAGCGCGCTGGACGAAGGAACGCTGCCCGCCGCACGCGGCCTCCGCCTGACCGCGGACGACCGGATGCGCGGCGCCGTGATCGCCGGTCTCATGTGCCGCTTCGAAGCCGATCTCGCCAAGGCGGCCACCGACCACGGCTTCCCCGGCGACGCCCTCGATGCCGATCTCGCTCGCGCCATGGCCGCGTTGGGCGATGCCGTCGCCACCGATGGCCGCACCCTGCGGCTCACCCATGACGATGGCCGCTACGCCCGCATCGCCGCCTCTTTCTTCGATGCCGGAATCGAAGCCGACCGCGCTTATAGTCTCGCCGTCTGACCTGACGATCCACCCCCGATACCGGAAATCCGTTGCGATCCTCCGGAAAACGCTACATCTGGACCGGGGGTGTTTGTCAGGCAAGGCATGGCGAAGGACAGCTGGAAGAACCCGATCGCGCGCGGCACCAAGATGGCCGATGCCGCCCGCCATACGCGCAGCGTCGAGCGCTGGCGCAAGCTTGCCGCGCGCGCTTCCAACATGCCGCTTCGCCGCCTCGGCGACCTCGCCGAACAGGCCCGCGAACTGCGCTATCCGCTGACCGAATTCCTCACCACCGCCGAAAGCCGCCTCGCCATGCCGCGCATCGGGCAGGACGTCTTCCAGCTCCAGCCCGGCACCGATTGGAGCTGGCGGCCCGAGGCGTGGCGCACCCCGCTTCCCCAGCGCGGCGCGGCCTGCCTCGCCAAGAAGGACCGCTTCGGCGACGAGCTGTCGGTCTTCCACGATTGCAGCCTTGCCGAGATCTCCCTCCACCAGCACCGCAACCGGCGCGAGGACGATCTGTCGCCCTTCGGCCTGCGGGTCGAGGTGTTCGGCTTCAGCGGCTCCTTCCTCAGCCTCGTCCTTGACCTGCCCGACGGTGCGGTCAAGAACCTGGCCAAGCGCCACGTCCTGCGTATCGACACCGTGATCGAGGTCGAACGCCCCTGCCGCGTCTTCGCCCGCCTCAACGTCCGCCACGGGCCCAATACCGACCAGCTCACCCGCGAGTTCCCGGCCGAGACACCCAGCGCGAATGTCGAATTCGACCTCGCCTACAGCAAGCTCAACGAGAAACGGATCGAATCCGCCTGGCTCGACCTGATCTTCGAGGAACCCGCCATGAACGCGGTTGTCCTGCGCGACCTCGCGGTCAGCCGTTACCCGCGCGCCGATCTTTGAGGGGGGACACCATGACCAACCTGACATCACTCGGCCTCACAGAAGGCATCTGGGAGGCGCTGGTAGCTGCCGACGACAAGCCAGCGCTCGTCGTCGAACATGACGGCACGCCGCTGGCTGATACCGAGGTCAAGGCAGGCCCGGAAGACGGCCAATGGCTCCTCCGCGTGCCGGTGCCGGCCAGCGCCCTCTCCGACGGCATCCAGATCTTCCGCGTCCTCGACGGCGACGGCGCGACCCTCGGCCAGTTCGAGATCCTGGCCGGCGCCCCGCTGGCAACGGACATCCGTGCCGAGCTCGCGCTTCTCCGGGCCGAACTCGACCTCCTGAAAAGCGCCTTCCGCCGCCATTGCGCCGAAAGCAGCTAGGCCTCGGCCAGATAGGCCTCGAGCGCCGCCCGGCTCCCATCGCGCCAGATCAGCGTAAGCCACTCCGCAAATGTCGCGGCGAACCCGTCATGCCGGGCAAGGTCGCCGTAAAGATCACCCTGACCGATCCACGCCGCCGGATCCGCCCGCGCCGCCAAGGCCGCCCCGTGCAGCGCCGCCCAGACGGGATCGTTCGGCTCGATCGCCGATCCATCCTCCCTGACGCCCGCACACATCCGTGCCCAGAACGCCTGTGCCAGGGCCAGCCCGCGCACCGACCCGCCCCGCGCCATCGCATCACGCAGCGACGGGAACAGAAACCCCGGATGCCGCGCGGACCCGTCGAACGCCACCCGCCGCGTCGTGTCCCGGATCGCCGGGTTGGCGAACCGCCGTGTGACAAGCGCAAGGTAGTCCTCCGGCGAACTCTCCGGCACCGGCCGCACATAAGGCACGATCTCGCGCTCCTGCACCTTCCGGAAAAACCCAGCAATCCCCGCATCCGCCATGCAATCGGCGATCGTCGGCACCCCCAGCACCTCGCCCACATTGGCAAGCAGCTGATGCCCGCCGTTCAGGATCCGCAGCTTCATCGCCTCATAGATCGGGACGTCATCCGTCACGATCGCGCCGACCTCTTCAAAGGCCGGCCGCCCTGCGCAGAAGCGATCCTCGATCACCCATTGCCGGAAATTCTCATGCGTCACCGGCGCCTGGTCCGCGACGCCCAAGGCCGCCGCCTGCGCCAGCACTTCCGGCGTCGTCGCCGGGACGATGCAATCGACCATCGAGTTCGGAAATGCCCCCTCGGCCGCGATCCACGCCGCCAGATCAGGGTCCGACAGCCGCGACAGCCCCACCACGCAGTCCCGCAGGATGTCCCCATTCCCTTGCAGATTGTCGCAGCTCAGCCCGGTAAACGGCCCCACACCCGCCTCTCGCCGTGCCTTCAGCGCCGCGACGATGGCGCCGAACACCGTCCGCGGCGCATCCGGATGCGCTGCATCATATCGCACATCCTCATGCCCCTCATCGAACGCCCCTGACGTCGGATCCAGGTAATATCCCCCTTCCGTCACGGTCAGCGACACAATGCGGATCGCCGGATCCGCCATCTGCCGGATCAGCGTCCCGTTTCCCTCCTCGATCGGCAGGTAATCCACCATCGGCCCGATCACCTCGGCCGAGGTTCCGCCCGGGTCCAGCTCGATCAGCGTCGTCAGGCAATCCTGCGCCAGCAGCCGCTCCCGCATCGCCGCATCATAGGCCCGCACCCCCGCGCCAATGATGGCCCAGTCCAGCGCCGCCCCCCGCTGCATCAGCCGGTGCAGATACCACGCCTGATGCGCCCGGTGAAAATTCCCCAGCCCGATATGGACGATCCCCGGTGTCAGATCCGACCGCGCATAGGCCGGGCGCTCGATCCCCTCCGGCAACTGCTCCAGAGTGCCCAGCCCCAGCCTCACGCTATCCGCCACCGACGCCATCAGCTCATCCAGTTCCCGCCATCGACATTGTAAGTCTGGGCGACGATGTAGTCGGCCTCGTCCGACGCCAGGAACACCGCCATCCCCGTCAGATCCTCCGCCCGACCCATCCGGCCGTAAGGCACCGCCGCGCCCACCTCGCGCTTCTTCTGCCCGGGCGCCTTGCCCTCGTATTTCGCGAAGAACGCGTCGACCCCGTCCCAATGCTCCCCATCCACGACACCGGGGGCGATGGCATTCACGTTGATCCCGTGCCGGATCAGGTCCAGCCCCGCCGATTGCGTCAGGCTGATCACCGCCGCCTTCGACGCGCAATAGACGGCCACCAGGGCTTCCCCCCGCCGCCCGGCCTGGCTTGCCATGTTGATGATCTTGCCGCCCTTGCCGCGCTCGATCATGTGCCGCGCCACGGCCTGCAGCGTGAAGAGCGTGCCGGCGACATTCACGTCAAAGACCCGCCCATAATCCGTCCGATCGATCTCCACGATCGGCGCGGCACTGAAGATCGCGGCGTTGTTGATCAGAATGTCGATCCCGCCCAGCGCGCCTACAGTCTCCGCCACTGCCGCGTCGATGCTGTCCTGATCTGTGACATCCAGTCGAACGGCCCGCGCCCCGATCTCGTCGGCCGTCGCGCTGGCCCGGTCCAGGTCGATATCGCCGATCATCACCCGGGCCCCCTCCCGCAGATACGCCTCCGCAAAGGCCCTCCCGATGCCACGCGCGGCGCCGGTGATCAGCGCGGTCTTCCCGTCCAGCCGCATCAGATCCGCAGACCCTCGGCGTCAAAACGGTGAATGACGTCGTCTCGCGGCGTCAGGCTCACCCGGTCCCCGTGCCGGAACCCGATCTCCCCATCCGCCCGCACCGTCAGCGTCTCGGCCAGCCCGGTCTCGTGGATGTGGAAGAACGTGTCGGACCCCAGATGCTCCGACACACCGACCGTGCCTGACCAGATCCCGCCGCTTTCGCTGATCGAGATATGCTCGGGCCGCACCCCGATCGTCGCCGCGCCATGCTTTTCGGCCTCACCGCCCGAAATCAGGTTCATCTTCGGCGACCCGATGAAGCCGGCCACGAACAGGTTGCGCGGGCTGCGATACAGATCCAGCGGGCTGCCCACCTGCTCGATATTGCCTGCCCGCAGGACAACGATCTTGTCGGCCATCGTCATCGCCTCGACCTGGTCGTGGGTCACGTAGATCATCGTCGTCTCAAGCCGCTTGTGCAGCTCGCTGATCTCCAGCCGCATCCCCACCCGCAGCGCCGCATCGAGGTTCGACAAGGGCTCGTCGAACAGGAACGCCGCCGGTTCGCGCACGATCGCCCGCCCGATGGCGACCCGCTGTCGCTGCCCGCCGGACAGCTGCCCCGGCCGCCGGTCGAGGTAATCGGTCAGGTTCAGCACCGCCGCAGCCCCATCCACCCGCCGGTCGATCTCGGCCTGGTCCATCTGCGCCATCCGCAAGGGAAACGCGATGTTCTTGCGCACCGACATATGCGGGTAAAGCGCGTAGGACTGGAACACCATCGCCAGCCCGCGCTTCGCGGGCGGGATGTTCGTCGCGTCGTTCCCGTCGATGCGGATCTCCCCGCTGGTCACATCCTCCAGCCCCGCGATCAGCCGCAGCAGCGTCGACTTCCCGCAGCCAGACGGGCCGACGAACACGGTGAACTCGCCGTCCTCGATGGTCAGGTCCAGCGGCGGGATGACCTCGACCTCGCCGAAGCTCTTCGTCACCTTGTCCAGTGTGATGCGTCCCATATCGGTTATCCCCTATTTCACGGCGCCGAAGGTCAGGCCGCGCACCAGTTGCTTCTGGCTGAACCAGCCCAGGATCAGGATCGGCGCGATCGCCATGGTCGAGGCCGCGCTGAGCTTGGCGTAGAACAGCCCCTCCGGGCTCGAATAGCTGGCGATGAACGCCGTCAGAGGCGCCGCCCCCGCCGCCGTCAGGTTCAGCGTCCAGAACGCCTCGTTCCAGGCCAGGATGAAGTTCAGAAGGATGGTCGACGCGATCCCCGGCACCGCCATCGGCGTCAGCACGTACAGGATCTCCGACCGCAGCGAGGCGCCGTCCATCCGCGCCGCCTCAAGGATCTCGCCGGGGATCTCCTTGAAATAGGTGTACAGCATCCAGACGATGATCGGCAGGTTGATCAGCATCAGAACGATGACCAGCCCGATCCGCGTATCCAAAAGCCCCAGCCGGATGAAGAGCAGGTAGATCGGATACAGCACGCCCACCGCCGGCAGCATCTTGGTCGACAGCATCCAGAGCAGGATATCCTTGGTCCGCTTCGACGGCACGAAGGCCATCGACCAGGCCGCGGGCACCGCGATGAGGACACCCAAAAGGGTCGAGCCACCCGCGATGATCACCGAATTCCACAGGAACCGCATATAATTCGACCGCTCCTGCACAACTCCGTAATTCTCCAGCGTCCAGTCGAAGAACAGGAAGGACGGCGGGCTCGCGATCGCCTCGGCCTCGGTCTTGAAGCTTGTCAGGATCGTCCAGAGGATCGGAAAGAAGATCAGGATCCCGACCGTCCAGGCGAGGGCCGTGTTGATCGCCTTCCGCCGCGGGGTGACTGCGCGTGCCATCTGCGATCCTCCTCAGCTATCCAGGTTCTTGCCGACGATGCGCATCAGGAAGAGCGCAACGATATTGGCGAGGATGATGGCGTAGACACCGCCCGCCGATCCCAGCCCCACATTCTGGCTTTCCAGAACCCGCTGATAGATCAGGTAGGTCAGCGTCCGCGTCCCGAACGCGCCGCCGGTGGTCACAAAGATCTCGGCGAAGATCGACAGCAGGAAAATCGTCTGGATCAGGATCACGATGGTGATCGCCCGGCTCAGATGCGGCAGGATGATGAACCAGAACCGCTTGAGCGGCGGCGCCCCGTCCATCTCGGCCGCCTCCAGCTGCTCGCTGTCCAGCGACTGGATCGCCGTCAGCAGGATCAGCGTGGCAAAGGGCAGCCACTGCCACGACACGATCAGAATGATTGAAAAGGTCGGCAAGTCGGACAGCCAGACGATCGGATCGGCCCCGAAGGCTCGCCACAAATGCGCGAACAGGCCGTTGACCGGATCCATGAACATGTTCTTCCAGACCAGCGCCGACACCGTCGGCATGACGAAGAAGGGCGCGATGACAAGGATGCGAACCACACCCTGGCCCCACATGGGCTGGTCGAGGAGCATCGACAGCAGCACCCCAAGCGCGACCGTGATGACAAGAACGCCCCCCACGATGGTCAGAGTCGTCAGAACACTGGGCCAGAACGAACTCGATGTGACGAAGCGGGCATAGTTCTCGAACCAGACAAAGCCCTGGTCGCCGCCGCGAAGGGGCAGGTAGCGCCGGAACGAAAACCACAGCGTCATGACAAGCGGGACAAGCATCCACCCCAAAAGAAGGATGACGGCTGGCGCCATCATGAGGCGGGCGGCGGATCGCGAGTGCTGGGTGGCCATGACACATCTCCCGACTTGGCGGTCTGGGTCTCGATCGGCCCTGAGACAATCAGGCCGATAGGCGGATCTGTGGCGCATCCCGGGGCGGTCGAAACCGCCCCAAGACGTGGGAAGGAACCCTAGCGGTAGCCGGCCGCTTCCATCGCGTCGTTGGTGATGGCCTGCGCCTTCTCAAGCGCTTCTTCCACCGTCTGCTGCCCGGCATAGACGGCCGAGAATTCCTGGCTCACCTCGGTCGCGATACCCGCGAATTCGGGGATGGCCACGAACTGGATCCCGACATAGGGCACCGGATCGACGGTCGGGTTCTGTGGATCGGCCGCGTTGATCGAGTCGAGCGTCTTCTGGGCGAAGGGCACCTCGATGTAGTTGGCGTTCTCGTAAAGGGACGTGCGCGCGCCCGGCGGAACGTTCGCCCACCCCTCGTTCTCGGCGACCAGCTCGATGTATTCCTTCGACGTGGCCCACTCGATGAACTGCCTGGCGGCATCTTCCTGCTGCGTACCGGCGGGGATCGCCAGGGCCCACGCCCACAGCCAGTTGGCGTTCTTGCCCTGGCCGGTATTCGGCGCCAGCGCGAAGCCCACGCTGTCGGCAACGTCGGAATCGTTGGGGTTGGTCACGAAGGACGCCGCAACGGTGGCGTCGATCCACATGCCGCACTTGCCTTGCTGGAACAGCGACAGGTTCTCGTTGAAGCCGTTCGTCGCATAGCCTGCAGGACCATAGTCGTTCATCAGGTTGACGAAGAAGGTCAGCGCCTCGTTCCACTCGGGCTGATCGAATTGCGCATTCCAGTCCTCGTCGAACCAGCGCGCCCCGAAGGAATTGCCGGTCACGGTGATGAAGGCGCCGCCTTCCCCCCAGCCGGCCTTGCCGCGCAGGCAGATGCCGTTGATGTCGTTCTCGGGGTCATCCATGGCGGCAGCCGCCTCGCGAATGAACTCCCAGGTCGGCGCATCTGGCATCTCCAGACCGGCCTCTTCCATCAGGTCGGTGCGGTACATGACCATGGAGCTTTCGCCATAAAACGGCGCCGCATAAAGCGTGCCCTCATGGCTCAGGCCCGCGCGCATCGCCGGCAGGATGTCGTCGACGTCATACTCCGCCGACAGATCGTCCAGCGGCACCAGCCAGCCATTCGCGCCCCAGATCGGCGTCTCGTACATGCCGATCGTCATGATATCGAACTGGCCGCCATTCGTGGTGATGTCAGTCGTGACGCGCTGACGCAGGACGTTTTCTTCCAGCGTCACCCACTCGACCTCGATCCCGGTCGCGGCGGTGAATTCGTCGGTGTAACCCTGCATCCGGATCATGTCGCCGTTATTCACTGTCGCGACGGTGATCGTCTGCGCGGTTGCGGTCGACCCTGCCACCAGGGCAAGCGCGGTCGCCGCACGAAGTGCGTTCCTGAGATACATCCAGATCCTCCCTAAACTTGGATGTTGCGCAGGCACGCTAGTTCATAATTTGCCGCGGCGTCAACTAAATTTTTACGCGCGCAAAGAAAACGCGGTCACGCCGAGTCCCTCAGAACCAGTCGCGCCGGGAACAGCGTCTCGGTCCGCGTCCCGAATTTTCCACCGCTTTCGATGAGGTCGAACAGGGTTTCCACACTGCGCCCCGCGACGTTGTCATAGTCATGGGCGGCGGTCGTCAAAGACGGGCAGGTGAACCGCGCAAAGGGATGATCGTCGTTCGACGCGACGCGCAGGCGGCACGCTTCCGTCCGCCCAACCCGAATCCCCAGCTCGTAGGCCGCCGACAGAAACCCGATCGCCAGCCGGTCGTTGCTGCATAGAACCGCATCGGTCGGCAGCGCACCGTCCTGCAAAACCTTCGCCGCCCCCTGGCGCCCGATCTCCTCGAACGCCCAGCCTTCGCCGTCGATGCTGATCACATGCGGCTCGAAGCCCAGCCGCTCCATCATGCTCACATACGCGATCCGCCGCTTGTTCGCGTTCGGGTTCGCGGGCGTCTTCATCTCGAAAAAGGCGGGCGGGGCCCCCGTCCGCGTCAGATATTCCACCGTCTGTGACACAAAGCTGAAATTGTCCGACCCCACGAACGCCGCCCCGATCCCCTCGAGGTTGCTGTCGAACAAAACCGTCGGCACGTCGCGGCAGAACTTTTCCACCTCCGACCTGTCCGAGGCCCGCCCCAGCGGCGCCAGCAACACCCCCGCGGGCTTGAGCGACCTGAGGCTGTCCAGGATCTCCATCTCCAGCTTCTGCTCCCCGTGCGAGCTGAACAGCGACGGGCGATACCCGGCCGCGATACACCGCTGCTCCAGATAGCGGGCGATCTCGGCAAAGAACGGATCGGCCAGGTAGGGAACCACGATGCCGACATTCTTCGTCAGCTTCCGGTTCTGGTTCATCGCAAAGATGTTCGGCCGGTAGTCGTACTGCTCCAGAGCCTCCTCGATCCGCGCCCGGGTCGAGGCGCGCACGCTCTCCGGATCATGGAAATACTTCGACACCGTCGGTCGGGAGATCCCACTGACCGCGGCAAACTGCTCCATGTTCCGTATCTTCGCGTTCGACATCGTCCCCGCCGGAATGTTTCCAATCTGACAAGCGCGAGCTTACCAGAAAATTTGCGCGCGACAATTATCAAGGATTGAGAAGCCGACGGCAGGTGCCGTCCCCCGATCACATTGGAATCGCTGGAGCAGCATCAATCAGCCGCGTGCAGCGGCTGCCAGAAAACATCGACGAAAGATCAGTCCATTTCCGAAAGATGCGGGTCTGCCGTAATCAAATAGCTATTTTCGAATACCATGGGAACGCCATTCGGCAGCGCGCCGGGGATCTCGGTAAGAAGCGCCATGTGCGGCAAGGAAAATATCTCCGTGCGCGCCGTCTCATCGGGGTTTCGAACGATAAACAGATGCTCGTCATTCGCGCTGAAAAACGGGTAATCCAATTCTACGGATGCATCGAAAATGATCTGATTTCCACTCAGGAAATCTTGCATGACATAGGTGCCCGGTTTTTCGCCCAATGCTGCGACGTAGCGTCCGGTGTGCGAAACGACAGCGATGGTCTGATCCTCGCTCCAGTTTTCCGGCCTGATCCGATCCTCTGTGCCCACATCAAAAACGGTCAGCCCGTCATATTCGTAATCGAAGACGTATAGGCGTTGCCCGTCGCAGGACAGACCGGCACTATGCGGGTCGGACGGGCGCGGTGTCGTGATCGAAAGCGCTCGCGCCTCGCCAAGACCGTCCAGCGTCAGCGGCACCAGATTGATCGCGCCCGACGCCCCGGCAAAAGGGAGCTGCGCAAGCAGACAATCCGTTCGCAGTCGTCCGGTCAGGAAGGTTTGCCCTGGCAATACGATCGGCTGTGAATATCCTTGAACCACAGCCTCTCCGGCGTCCTGAAGGACGCTGTAAGAGCCGCCAACGATGTCATGGAGCCGCGGAAAGGCGCTGGTCGAGGTTTGAAGACGCCTCGTTTCGGCGGCAAGCAGGCTGCAAAACTCCGTTTCTGCAATCCGCACGTCGTCGCAGGTCAGCTTTTTGACCTGCGCAGCGGCGAAGAGAGGTGCAAACGCCAACATGGCGGCTGTCAGAATGCCAAGCCGATTCATATCCCTGCCCCATATCTGTTCTGGCGTTGATCTCTACCGCCGTCAGATCGGCGCTGGTTCAATCAGACAAGGCCATGCTTCGCCTTTCAGCAAAAAAGCCGGCCCAACGCAACCTGGGCCAACATGTCGGAAATCCGGGAAGCCGGCCTGCCCGTCGAGGCGGAAATGGGGGCGGTCGCGACCCGCGGCACCCGATATCGGCTTATCTCTCACGGATGATCTATGCCGGGCAGCGGAGGTTTGCTCTGTCCCGCAACGCTGCCACCTTCCCCCTGACGCCGCGTCCCGCGCGACCTCCGCGTCAACCGCAAGCACTCTGCGCGGCGAGGAGGGTCGCCGCAAACCAACCCATCCTACTTGGTAAAACCGCTCGATCTCACCGTCACAACGCCGGAAAACTTCATCTTAATAGTCGCTGGCGAGATGGCGTGAATGAGCGAGGCTGTATCCTCGCGGGCGTTTCGGCGGGCGGCATCCCGCACGGACCGGGTCGCTTCTGCGCAAGATCAGCTGCAATCCCAATTGTAAGCCACACGGTCGAACCGCCGCGCAGCCAGGTCTTCCTTGCTGATCAGGAAGCAGGCTTCCCCCGCATCACCCCAACAGATCTCGATCTCCTCGGCCTCATCGTAAACAAAGCCCAGCTGCAAAAGAACTTCCGAGTAACTCGGCCGATCATCGATCCTGCGAAAGTCGTCCTGGGTAAAATCCGGATGCCCGCCGTAATACACCTGCGCCTCCTTGGCCTGCGCCAATCCGTCGTAAAACGCCTCGTGCAGGTCATCCGGGGCATCAGAGAACGCGATGTCGGAAAGATGCACAAGGCCAAGGCTGTTCGGTGAAACCGGACCCATTGCGGGCCGCCCGGTCAGGCGCCGTCCCTCTTGCGTCAGCCTCGGTGAAAGCGGGCTGAACTCCCACCCCTCCTCCGGCAGATCGCGCCGCTCCAGACCGCCCGCGCTCTCGTGATAGAGAAGCGCGAAGCCATCATTCCCCACCGATGGAAACCTGCAGCCGTTCAGATCATTGTCCCGAACGAAGAACGACAGAACCCCCTCCGCCGGATACCCCTCAAGCGGCGGCATCTCACCGAAGTTGATCTGCGCGAGAAAGATCATCGGCGTCCCGCCGCTATCGAGCGGCCAGGGGGCGCCGGGCGGCAAACTCGGCCTGCCTCCGACAGAGGAATGGGGGTCCTCTGAACTCGGCTGATCGGTCAGCGTCAACGCGATCGCGGGACGGGCCAGCGCCTCGGCCTCCCGGCGCGCCCGCTCCATGATGCCGGGCCAGTCGCGATCGTCGGGCGGTTTGCCTGATGCCTCCGGCTTTCGGCCCGAGAAATAGCCGCTCTCTTTTTCCTTGCGCCGCTCCCGGACAAGAAAAAAAGCGACAACGGCAAGAGTTGCCGCAAGCATGATCCACTGCGCGAGATTGCCCATAGTGCCGTCCTCTGGTCATCCGCGGCGTTGCGATCCCGCGTTGATGCCGAAGGTGACCTGATGGCAACCGCGAAGTCAAACCACGCGCCGTCGCCGCAAAGCCCGCCCTCCCGGCGAAAGACCTCAAGTTGCAGCCCAACCCGTCCCCCTGACGCCGCGTCCCACGTGACCTCCGCGTCAACCACAGGCACTCTGCGCTCCGAGGAGGGCCCCCAATGACCGCATATCCCCATCTGCTCGCACCGCTCGATCTCGGCTTCACGACGCTCAAGAACCGTGTCCTCATGGGCTCGATGCATACCGGCCTTGAGGAAACGAAGGACTGGAACCGCGTCGCCACCTTCTACGCCGACCGCGCCCGCGGCGGGGTTGCCCTCGTGGTCACCGGCGGCATGGCCCCCAACAAGGAAGGCGGCGTCTTTCCCGGCGCCGCGGGGCTCTTCACCGATCAGGACATCGCCAACCACCGCATCGTTACCGATCGGGTCCATGACAATGGCGGCAAGATCGCGATGCAGATCCTCCATGCGGGCCGCTACGCCTACGGCCCAGACTGCGTGGCCCCCTCGGCCATCAAATCTCCGATCTCCCCCTTCCCGCCGAAAGAGCTCGACGAGGACGGCATCGAGAAACAGATCGCCGACATCGCCACCGCCGCCGCCCGCGCCCGCGAGGCGGGCTATGACGGGGTCGAGGTCATGGGGTCGGAAGGCTACTTCATCAACCAGTTCCTCGTCACCCACACCAACAAGCGCACCGACCGCTGGGGCGGCGCCTACGAGAACCGGATGCGCCTGCCCGTCGAGGTGATCAAACGCGTCCGCGCCGCCGTCGGCGACGATTTCATCCTCATCTACCGGCTCTCCATGATCGACCTGATCCCGGGCGGCTCGACCTGGGAGGAGGTCGTCCAACTCGCCAAGGCCGTCGAACAGGCGGGCGTCACCATCCTCAACACCGGCATCGGCTGGCACGAGGCGCGCATCCCCACCATCGCCACCTCCGTCCCCCGACGCGCCTTCACCTGGGTCACGAAGAAACTGATGGGCGAGGTGCAGATCCCCATCATCACCTCCAACCGCATCAACATGCCCGAGGTCGCCGAAAGCGTCCTCGCCGATGGCTGCGCCGACATGGTCTCGATGGCGCGCCCCTTCCTGGCCGATGCCGATTTCGTGGCCAAGGCGCAGGCCGGAACGCCCGAACTGATCGCGCCCTGCATCGCCTGCAACCAGGCCTGCCTCGACCACACCTTCCAGATGAAGATCAGCTCCTGCCTCGTGAACCCGCGCGCCTGCCACGAGACCGAGATCGTGATCGAACCCGCCGAGACCCCAAAACGCATCGCGGTCATCGGCGCCGGCCCCGCCGGCCTCTCGGCGGCCATCACCGCCGCCGAACGCGGCCACGACGTGACCCTCTACGACAAGGCCGACCAGATCGGCGGCCAGCTCAACCTCGCCAAGCAGGTCCCCGGCAAGGAAGAGTTCTGGGGCCTCGTCGACTACTTCCGCGCCAAGCTCGACGAAACCGGCGTGACCGTCCAGCTGAACCACGAGGCCACCGCCGACGACCTCGACCCCTACGACGAGATCATCGTCGCCACCGGCGTCCTCCCTCGCGATCCGCAGATCCCCGGCCAGGACCACGAAAACGTGGCGAGCTATATCGAGATCCTGCGCGGCCGCGAGGCCGGCCAGCAGGTCGCCATCGTCGGCGCGGGCGGCATCGGCTTCGACGTCGCCGAAACCCTCGTCACCGACGACAGCCCCACCGAAGACCTCGACGCCTGGCTTGAGGAATGGGGCGTCGGCGATCCCGAAAACGTCCGCGGCGGCCTCCGCCCCGAAGGCCCCCAACCGGACGAGGCCGCCCGCAAGGTCACACTCATCCAGCGCAAGTCCGAGAAACTCGGCAAGCGCCTTGGCAAGACGACCGGCTGGATCCACCGGGCCGCGCTCAAGATGAAGGATGTCGAGATGATCGGCGGGGTGAACTACGAACGCATCGACGGCGAGGGCCTGCATATCAGCTTCGGTGAGACCCGCGAAAAACCGCAGCTCATCCCCGCCGACACCATCGTCCTCTGCGCCGGCCAGGTGCCCCTGCGCACGCTGGCCGACACGCTCGAGGCCAAGGGCCGCAAGGTCCACGTCATCGGCGGCGCCGACGTCGCCGCCGAACTTGACGCCAAACGTGCCATCGACCAGGGCACACGGCTGGCGGCGGAACTCTAGCTCACCCAATGACACCCAACCCGCCCGTCCTCCCGTTTCGTGTCATCCTCGAACCGGTAGAACGAGTGATCTCCTTGGGCTAAACCCGATCCCTATCCCGGCACGCAGGCGGGGCTGTTCATGATCGCCGTCCGGGGGTCGGGATCCGTCGTGCTGAAGCGGATCGTCATCCCGCCCCACAGGCCGATATTTTCCCTCTGCGTGGCAAACGCCTCGGCGGCGGCCGGTATCTCCGCCATGGGCAAGATACACTCCACCGATCCGGTGCCGCGGAGCATATCAAACTGAATCCGGCACGACCCGTCCTCTTCGCCGCGCCGCTCGCAAGCCCCCGTCCGGAACGTGATCGCGCGAGGAGGCGGAAAACGCGAAACCCTGACTTTCCATCCAGGCTCCACGCGTTATATAGTACGAAAATCGTATTATCCGGACATCGCCCTATGCCGCTCTCCCTCTTCTCGACGCTCCTCCTCCATGCCGGACGGGTCATCCTCGCGTCGCTCTTCATCCTCGGCGGTCTCAACAAGATCGCCGATCCGCAAGCCTCGGTCGTGATGATGGAGGCTACGGGCCTGCCGCTCCCCGGCCTCGCGATCTACGCCGTCATCCTCCTCGAACTCGGCCTCGGCCTCGCGGTCGCGCTGGGCGGGGCCGTCGCAAGCGGGCGACTGGTCGCCCCTGCCGCCCTCGCGCTGACGCTCTACACCCTCGCGGTCAATGTCTTCTTCCACCCCTTCTGGGCGATGGAGGGCGTGCAGGCGCAGACCGAACTCTCCCTCTTCTTCAAGAACGTCTCGGTCATGGGCGGCCTGCTCGCCATCGCCGGTCTCTACCTCGACCGATCGGGCGCGCCCGATCGCCCGTGATTGTAGGATGGGTGATTTCACCCATCATCCTACCCTGGAAACAATCCCGCCCCTCCGTGTCATTATCCCCACCGTTGCGCTGCAGTGCAGCAGAACGGTCCGTTACCGTACGATCCGCGTCCGAAATGTCCGACAGAAGTCCGACAGGAAGCCGACCGGATGCCGCCACGCCGCAACGCCCCGAATCTCCTCGATTAACCCGCAGATCGTGCCGATTCGGCAGGGCAGGGCGGTTGCGCCTCTCCGGCCCGCCGTCCGCCCCGGTCACATCCCGTTAAGACCCGCCCGCCTTCTCATCGGAAGGCGCACCGCCCTCGAAGGAATTCGGCGCGTCATAGCGCGGCGGCGCCTCCTGCATCTCCAGATGCAACCGGTTGCCTTCATAGGGATGTGCCCGCGCCAGATCCTCATCGACCTCGATGCCCAGCCCCGGCGCATCCGAAAGCGTCACAGACCCGCCCTCGACCCGAATGCCGCCTTTTATCAAGGCGTTATGGAACGGCGTCTCGATCGTCTCGGCCATCAGCAGGTTCGGAATGGCCGCCGCCAGATGCAGGTTCGCCGCCCATTCCACCGGCCCCGCATACAGATGCGGCGCCACCTGCGCGCCGAAGGCCTGCGCCAGAACCGCGATCTTGCGTCCCTCCCAGATGCCCCCCGCCCGGCCCAAAGCAGGCTGCAGGATCCGCGCCGCCCCGGCCTTCAGAACGGCCGCGAACTCGGCCGACGTCGTCAGCCGCTCCCCCGTCGCCACGGGGATCGACGTGGCCCGCGCGACCTCCGCCATCGCCTCGACGTCATCCGGCGGCACCGGCTCCTCGAACCACAAAGGATCGAACGTTTCCAATGCTTTAGCCAGCCGGATCGCGCCCCCGGGCGTAAACTGCCCATGCGTCCCGAACAGCAGATCCGCCCGGGTTCTCACCGCCTCCCGGATCGCTCGGCAAAACCGCACCGATAGATCGATATCCCACAAGGACGGCTGGTGCCCCCCAAAGATTGTATAGGGGCCCGCCGGATCGAACTTCACCGCCGTATAGCCCGCCTCGACCAGCCGAACCGCCGCGTCCGCTGCCATCTCTGGCGACGACCAGAATTCGGCCCAAACCCCGTCAGGCGGATAAAGGTAGCTATAACAACGGATTGCCTCATTCACCCGCCCACCCAGAAGCGCATGAACCGGCCGCCCCCGCGCCTTGCCGACGATATCCCAGCAGGCGATCTCAAGCCCCGAAAACGCCCCCATCACCGTCGGATCCGGCCGCCCCGTGAAGCCCGCAGAATAGACGCGCTGGAACATCCACTCCACCCGCTCCGGGCTTTCTCCCGCCATATGCCGCGCGAAGACGTCCTCGATGACCGCCCGCATCGCCTCGGGACCCACCGTGCTGGCATAGCACTCGCCATACCCGATGACCCCGTCATCGGTCGTCAGCTTGACGATGATCCAGTATCGCCCGCCCCAGCCCGGCGCGGGCGGGGCGATGACGAAGATTTCCAAGTCCTTGAGTTTCATCGGAAAACGATCACGTTCCGCCGGGCCGCCCCGCTCTTGGTGTTGGCGATCGCCTCGTTGATCTGATCCAGCGACCACCGGCCCGAGATCAGCCCGTCCAGCTCCAGCCGCCCCTGCCGGTAGAGGTCGACGATCCACGGAATATCGCGCTGCGGCACCACGTCCCCCATCTTCGACCCGATCACCCCTTGGCCCGTCGCGGCCATGATGACGGGTTCGTAAGAGGCCATTTCCCCCAGATGCGGCATCCCCACCATCACGACCCGCCCGCCCGGCGCCAGATAGCGCGGCGCGGTGTCGAAAGCGGCGATCGCGCCGACCGTGACCAGCACCGCATCCGCGCCGCGCCCGAGGGCCGCGCGCGCCTCCCGCCAAGGCGCCTCGACGGTGGCAAGCACCCCGTCCGTCGCCCCGAACTCCTTGGCGACGCTCAGCTTTTCCTCGCTCATATCGACCGCCACGATCCGTCGGGCGCCCGCCACCCGGGCCCCCTGGATGGCGTTCAGGCCGACGCCGCCTGCGCCGATCACCACGGCATCCTGCCCGGCCCGCAGCCCCGCCGCGTTGACCACCGCACCGACCCCGGTGATGACCCCGCAAGCCACCAAGGCGGC
Source organism: Aestuariibius violaceus (assembly GCF_040779325.2). Lineage (NCBI taxonomy): Bacteria > Pseudomonadati > Pseudomonadota > Alphaproteobacteria > Rhodobacterales > Paracoccaceae > Aestuariibius > Aestuariibius violaceus. Next base: position 21,230 of record NZ_JBFONT020000001.1, on the reverse strand, counting down.
GGCCTCGGCGGGCACGTCATCGGCGACCGGCACGACCTGGCTCTGGTGCACGACGACCCGTTCGGCAAAGGCGCCGCAGGCCATCGCTTGGGTCAGCGGGTTGCCGTCCGGCAGGCTCAACGGCCCCTCATCGGCCAAGGCCTCGCAATGGACGGGCCGCCCGGATGCGCAGCTGGGGCACCCGCCGCAGGCCCGGATCAGCGTCACGATCACCCGGTCGCCTTCGGCCAGCCCGCACACGTCCGGGCCCACCGCCGCGATGCGCCCCGCCGCCTCATGGCCATAGACCGCGGGCAAGGCCCCACCCCAGGCCCCTTCGGCGAACGAGATGTCGGAATGGCACACCGCCACCGCCTCGACCACGACTTCGACCTCGCTGCCCTGAGGCGCCCGCAGCAGCACCTCCTCCACGCTCAAGGGCGCGCCGAATTCCCGGCACACGGCCGCACGGATTGCCTTCATTCCCGTCCCCTTTCGGGACAACGCTCTGTCTTGCTTCATCTTTTCGCTATCCCGTTTTCGTCATTTTGCGCCGCCCCCGCGACGTCACCCCGAAGAAGACCGGCAGGCAGACCAACATCAGCAGGGCCGACAGCGCGAACGGCGCCCCCGGCAGATAAAGGGCCTCATCCGCAGTGAAGGCCCAGAAGATCTGCGTCATCACCAGCGGCGCGAAGATCTGCGCCACCGACTTGGTCGAGGCGATGACGCCCTGAAGCTCTCCCTGACTGTCATCGGCGACCCGTCGGCTCATCATCCCCTGCAGCGTCGGCGTGATGATCGCCCCCAGTGCCGTGAACGGCGTGAAGATGATGGCGACCAGCCCGTTCTGGAGGAACACCAGCACCATGAACGCCACGAAGTTGAAGGCCAGCGCGCCCGTCACCGCCCGCCGTTCCCCGAAGGTCGGAATGATCCACCGGATCAACCCGCCCTGCACGATGGCCATCGCGATCCCGAACGCGCCCAGCGACAGGCCCACCATCCCGCTATCCCAGCCGAACGCGGCCTGACCGTAAAAGGCCCAGGTCGCCGGATAGACGATGAAGGCGAATTCATAGAGGAAGACGAGGACAAGCAGCCGCGTCACCTCGGGCAGTTTTCCCAACGCCGCAAAGGCCGCAAAGGGGTTCGCCCGCTTCCAGAGGAACGGCCGTCGAATCCGGTCCGTCACCGTCTCGGGCAGCACGAAATAGCCGAAGACAAGGTTCAGCGCCGCCAGCCCCGCCGCCGCATAGAACGGTGCCCTTGTGCCGAATTCGCCCAGCAGCCCGCCGATCACCGGCCCCAATACGAAGCCGATCCCGAAGGCCGCGCCGACCAGCCCGAAATTCGCGGCCTTCTCCTCGGGTTTCGAGATATCAGCGATGAAGGCCGTCGCCGTCGACTGCGTCGCCGCCGTGATCCCGCCGATGGCCCGCGCGACGAACAGCAGCCACAGCGATTGGGCCGTCGCCATCACCAGGTAATCCGCCGCCATCACAGCCAGGGACACTAGCAGGACAGGACGCCGCCCGAACCGGTCGCTCAGGCTCCCGATCGCGGGTCCGAACGTGAATTGCATCACGGCGAACAGCGTCGTCAGAACGCCGCCCCAGATCGCCGCATCGCCCAGCGTCCCGCCGTCGATCTCCTGCAGCAGGTCCGGCATCACCGGGATGATCAGCCCGATCCCCATCGCGTCGATCATCAGCGTGATCATGATGAAGACGAAGGCCCGCTTCGACCGTCGCGGCGCCTGCGTCGCCACCGGCGCGTCCGTCACCCCAACGCCCTCACGGCCGCGGCGAAGGCCCGCGCCTCCGCGGGCGCCTGCCCAAGCGACGCCGCCGCATCGAAGACGCCAGTCAGGTCCGCCTCCGGAAAGTGCTCTGCTGCACGCGCCTGCAATCCGCGCCCCGGCTGAACCTTCCGGCACATCTCCTTCACCGCCGCCTGCGCGTCAGGTCGCGGCATGGTCTCCGCCAGCCGGAACGACAGTGCTTCGGCAAAGATCAGCCCCGTCCCATCATCCAGCCCGCGCGCCATCGCCTCCGGCACCGGGGCCACCGATCCGGCCAGCTCTTCCGCCAAAGCCAAAGCCCGCCCCACCGCCAGTACCAGCTGAGGAAGCGCCAGCCACTCGGCCATCCATGCCGCCCCGTCCCGCTGCTGCCGATGCGCCGCCGCGCCCTGCAAGGTCACGTTCAACCCCACCGCATACCGCGCGAGTGCCGAGATCATCGCAGGCCCCACCGGGTTCTGCTTCTGCGGCATCGTCGAAGACCCGCCAGACGGTCCCAGCCGGACCTCCCCGATCCCGCTCTGTGCCAACAAATGCAGGTCCTCAGCCATCTTCGCCAACACGCCCGCGACCCGCACCATCCACGCCGCCAGAGCCACCACGGGTTGCCGGTCAGCATGCCAAGGGCCATTCGGCACCCCAAGGCCCAGCCCCTCGGCCAACCCCCGCGCGACGTCCGGCCCGTTATCCCCCATCGCCGACAGCGTCCCCGCCGCCCCGGACAGGCTCACGACCAGCGCCCGCTCCCGCAGCGGCTCCAGGTCCTCAAGCAACGACAAGACCGGCCGCCCCCACCCGGCGGCAATCCCGCCAAAGCATACCGGCACCGCGGCCTGACCCCAGGTCCGACCGGCCATCGGCAACTCGGCATGGTCCTCCGCCAACCGCCCCAGCGCCCGGCAAAGGCCCGCCATCCGGCCCTCGAACACCTCCAGCACCCGCCGCATCCGAAGCATCAGGGCCGTGTCGACGATATCCTGCGAGGTCGCCCCGTAATGCACCCAGGCCGCGTGGTCCGGCGCGCCCATTTCCGCCCGAAAGGCGGCGACCAGCGCCGGCACCGGCACGCCACTCCGCCCGGTCTCCGCCGCCAAGGCACCGGGGTCGAGCTGTATTTCCATACTCATCCGGTGGATGGCCGCCGCCGCCGTCTCCGGGATCAACCCGGCCGCCGCCTGCGCCTTGGCCAAGGACCCCTCGACGAGCAGCATCGCCCGCAGCTCTGCCGTATCGGTGAGCAGCGCCCCGATCTCGCGATCTCCGGCCAGCTCCCGGTACAAGGCGGACTCGAACAAGGACGCTGCCATCAGCAAATCACCCACAGGCTCATCCGCCGGACCGTGACCCGCCCATGCCTACCTGTAAACCCGCTAAAGATGCCCGATCTCGCGCAGGAAACCCGTCAGCAAAGCCGCGTAGGTCTCGGGGTCCTCGACGCAGGGCAGATGCCCAACACCCCGCATGATCTCGAACCGCGCACCGGGGATCAGATCCACGGTTTCCTTGACCAGATCGGGGGGCGACGCCGCATCCTCGCTGCCCGCGATCCCCAGGGTCGGCAGCCGCAACCCGGAGGTGGGCGAGATCATGTCGGCCCGCGCGATCGCCGTACAGCCGCCGATATAGCCTTTGGATGAGGCGTCCAGCAGCCGATCCCGCCAGGCATCGCGCCCGGCAAAGCCGGGAGCGAACCACCGGTCGAGCACCCCGTCGGCCACGCCGACCATCCCGTGCGCCTCGACCGCCGCGATCCGCTCCTGCCAGAGATCGGGATGCCCCATCTTCACAGCCGTATTCGACAGAACCAGCCCGCGCACCAGATCCAGCCGCTTGGCCGCCAGCCCCTGCGCGACCATCCCGCCCAAGCTCAGCCCGACAAGCACCGCCTGCTCTACGCCGCAGGCATCCAGCACAGCCTCCGCATCGACGATCAGCGCCCCCATCGTATAAGGCGGCTCCGGCACCGACGACCGTCCGTGGCCCCGCATATCGAACCGGATCACCCGCAGATCGTCCGGCAACCGCGCGACGACCTCGTCCCACAGCCCCAGATCCGTCCCCAGCGAGTTGAGAAACAGCACCACAGGCCCGTCCGCAGACCCCTCATCCCGTAGAAACAGCTCCGCATCGTGCCGCTTCGCAACCTTCTCTTCCACGCGCCTCACGTCTTTATTCACCCTCTGTGCATCCAGTAACCTTGCGGTCCATTAACCTTAACGCCCCCGCCCGATCAAACGCGCCGACGCGTCCCCTTCATCTGGCCAAAAGTACTCAAATCCGACATCAACCACCCATCCCCACGGCTCACTCATAAAGCCGCAGATGCGCCATGATCTGCCCGTGATCCGAGGCGAGCTTGTTGTACGGTGCCTCCGGATGGCTCCCATCGGTCAGGTGGTCGTTCAGCACGCTGAAATACTCCATCTCGCCGATCCGCCCCTCGTAATCCGGGTGGAAATGGCGGCTCAGATAGATCTGATCGATACTCTCAAAGACACCACCGAACGCCGCAGTATAGACCATGTCGCGCAGCGATTTCCGCACAAACAGCTTCTCTGCTGAATGGAGCCGCACCGCCTCCACGTCCTCCCGGATCTGCTCCGCTTCTTCCTCTGAATACCGGTCGCCCTGATGCTCCGCATCGTGCCGCCGCATCCAGGCATAGTTCCGGAACGGTGCCTCGCCCGAGATGATCTCGGAACTCACCGCCGCTTCGCCGTCGTTGAAGTCGCCCATCACGATCACGGGCTCGCCGCGGCCCAGCGAGGCGAGCACCGCCCGCCGCAGCATCCATGCCTCCGCCATCCGCCGCAGCCCCGCGCGAAGCGACCCAAGCGCCCGTGCTGCCGCATCGTAATTCGTCAGATCGGCCGCTGGCGCGAACGCCGCCCCGGGGCCCCGATCATACTCCCCCAGCTTCGATTTAAGATGGCAGTTGAAGACCGTCACGATCCGCCCGCCCACCGGCACCCGTACCTTCAGCACGGGCCGCGACAGCCGCTCCATCCGATAGCTCCCGCACGGCTCCCCGTCGAGCCCGCGGAACCCGATTTCGACCGGCGGGTCAAGCACCTGCATCACCTCCGGCGGCTCCGCGAAGCCATGCCGCGACAGCACCGCAACCCCCGGCCGCCGCTGCCCCGGCCCTCCATCATTGGCGTTCGGCGCCACGATCATCTCCGCGCCGCGGTATCCCTTGACCTCGAGCTTGCGGAAAATCGCTTTCCGCGCATAGCGCTTCGACGGATCCGGCACGCTTGCCGCATTCGCGACCTCCGCCCGCCGGTCGGTCTCCGCCACGACGGCACCCAGCGCCTCCTCCTCGAAGATCTCCTGAAACCCCACGACATCCGCATCGAGGCTGAGCAGCTGATCGGCCAGCCAGTCCTGCTTCCAGGCGTGCTCCTCGGGCGTATACCGCTCGAACTTGTAGTACTCCTCGTCCGGCCCGATCAGGTTCTTGACGTTGAAGCTCGCAACCGAAAACCGCGTCACAGCGCGACCCCATGCTCAGTGATCGCGCGCGAGAAGATGGCCGGGTCCACGTTCCCGCCCGAGGCGACGACGATGACATCCCCGCCCTCGCTCTCGTCCGGATGGAACAACGCCGCGGCCAATCCGACCGCGCCGCCCGGCTCCAGCACCATGTTGAGATGGCTGAACGCCACCGCCATCGCCTTGAGCGCCTCCTCCTCCGTCACCACGATGCCCGGCCCGCAGAGCCGTTTCATGATCGGAAAGGTCAACTCCCCCGGCGACGGCGACAGGATCGCATCGCAGAGCGCCCCGGGCCGCGGCTCGATCGACTGGATCGACCCCGCCTCGAGCGACTTCTTCACGTCGTCAAACCCCTCTGGCTCCACTGGTCGCGGCTTCAGCCCCGGCGCCTCCGCCTCCAGCGCCAGCGCGATGCCCGAGGTCAGCCCGCCACCGCCGCAGCAGATCAGCACATCGGCCACTTCGACGCCCGCGGCCTTGGCCTGCTTCGCGATCTCAAGGCCCGTGGTCCCCTGACCGGCGATCACCTGCGGCTCGTCGAATGGCTTGATCAGCGTCAGCCCGCGCTCTTCGGCAAGCTTCGCGCCGATGGCCGCCCGGTCCTCGCCGGCCCGGTCGAACAGCTGCACCTCGGCCCCCAGCCATTCGGTATTCCGCCGCTTCGCCTCGGGCGCGTCCGCGGGCATCACGATCACCGCAGGCACGTCATGCGCCGCCGCGGCCATCGCGACCCCTTGCGCATGGTTGCCGGACGAAAACGCCACGACGCCCGCCTCGCGCTGCTTGCCTGACAGAGAGGTGATCGCCGACCACCCGCCGCGGAACTTGAAAGATCCGGTATGCTGCAGGTTTTCGGCCTTCACGAAGACCCGCCGCCCCGCGATGGCGTCCAGTTGCGGCGCCGTCAGCAGCGGCGTCCGCCGCATATAGCCCGCCAGCCGCTGGTCCGCCGCGCGGATCATGTCGTAATTCATTGCAATCCCTCCAGGAATTCTTCGATCAAAACCACTGCTTCGGGCTCGTCCAGGAACGGCACATGCCCTCGATCCGGCACCTCGGAAAACCGCATATCCGGTCGCCGCCGCCGCATCTCGGCGACGGTTTCCCGCGACAGCAGGTTCGAATTGGCTCCCCGGATCAGGCCCAAAGGCAACCCGTCCAGCGCGTCAAACAGCGGCCACAGATCCGCGCCGCCCGTCGCCTCTGACTGGGCGATCACCGCCTCCCGCAGCGCCGGATCATAGAGCAGGTCCAACCCGTCCGCCTCCTGCCGCCACCACCGCCGTGCGGCGGCGCGCCACTGGTCGAGTGTCATGCCGGGGAAGCCGTCGGCCATGTTGACCGACAAAGCCTCCGCCGCCGCATCGTAATCGGCGAAGGCGGGGCGGCGGCCCAGATAGGTCATGATGAACTCGATCCCAACCGGCTCGATCACCGGGCCGATATCGTTCAGCAAGACGCCCGCCAGCCGGTTCTTCGCCGTCGCGGCCAGCAGCATCGCGATCAGCCCGCCGCGCGAGGTGCCGAGGATGGCCGCCCGATCCACGCCCAGACGATCCAGAAGGGCCAGCGCATCCTGCCCCTCCTGCATCAGGCTGTAGGTCTCGGGATCGGCATGATCCGACGCCCCGCGCCCGCGGTAATCCATCCGGATGATCCGCGCCTGACTTGCGAACCGGTCCACCACCGGACCGAAATCGGCCATGTTCCGGGTCAGCCCGGCAAGGCAGAGCAGCGGCAGCCCGTCGCCCACATCGTCATAGGCCAGTGACAGGCCGTCTTCGGTCCTGAACGTCTTCACAGCCGCGCCGCCAGATCCGGGATCGTCACCAGGTCATGCAGGATGGTCTCTGGCGGCGCATACAGCCGGTCCACTGGTAGCCCGGCCCGGTTCACCCAGACGGTCCGGAACCCGAAGCCCGCCGCGCCCACCGCATCCCACCCGTTGGAGGAGACGAACAGCACCTCGTCCTGCGCGCAGCCGAACGCGGCCTCGACCATCCCGTAGACGGTGTCATGCGGTTTGAAGACGCCGACATCCTCGACCGACAGTACCTTGTCGAGCCGGTCGCCGATCCCGGCCGAGGCCACCGCACTGTCCAGCATCCCCGGCGACCCGTTCGACAGGATGCCGGTGGCATAGCCCCCGGCCTTCAGGGCCGACAGCATCTCCGGCACCTCCGGATAGGCGGACAGCTCCCGGTAGAGCGCCAGCAACCGCTCCCGCAACGGCGTATCCTCATCCAGCCCCGCCTTCTCAAGCGCCCAGTCGAGCCCGTCTTCCGTCACCTGCCAGAAATCGCAATGCCGCCCGGCTACGGCCCTCAGCCAGGTATATTCCAGCTGCTTCGCCCGCCAGTCGGCGGCGATCTCCGGCCAACGCGCGGACAGTTCAGGGAACTCTGGCTCCTCCGCCGCCTCCCGCGCCGCCGCGGCCACGTCGAAGAGCGTTCCGTAAGCGTCGAAGATGCAAGTCGTGATCGGCATGGCCCCTCCCTCCGCTGGCGCACAGTGCCAGCGGTGATCGGCTGATGAAAGGGCAAAGGCGCGGCGGCACATCACGCGGATTTGCGATGATGTCTTCTGAATTTCTTACGGAGAATAAACGATTGTTAAACCAAATCCGGCGAGCGTGGGTGGAGGAGGGATATGCATGGTCAAGCTGCTCGAGGCGCTTGCCGCGCGATCGCTGGTCGACGGCGCTGTCAAATGCACCGGTCTGGTTGCGCTCATCGTCGGGGCGCATTTCGCCGTGGATTACCTGCTGGATGGCCGGCTCTCGATGCCGCCGGGCGAGTTGATCCTGACCACAACCCTCGTCGGCGCGCCCGTTCTGGCGCTTTTGATGGCAGCGGTCGCCCATTTCAGCCGGTTGGAGCAGGCGCTGGCCGTCACTGCCTCGACGGATATGCTGACCGGTCTGCCGAACAGGCGCGCCTTCTTCGCCGCCGCGGGAGAGATGCTGGAAGCGGGGCAGGAGGGGCTCGTCCTTCTTGTCGACGTCGATCACTTCAAGGCGATCAACGACACCCACGGCCATGCTGCCGGCGACATCTGCCTGCGCGCCATCGCCGACCATCTGCGCATGATTACAAGAAAAGGGGATGTGGTCGCCCGTATCGGGGGAGAGGAGTTCGCCGTCTTCATGCCGAACTCGCCCGCATCCGCCGTGCCAGCGATCGAACAGCGCCTCTGCGAACGCCTCTCCGTCAGGATCTCACAGGATGCGGAGGCTCTTCTCATGACGGTCTCCGCAGGCGCAACGACCGTTCAGAGCGGAGATGCCATTGAGCGGCTGCTAACCCAGGCCGACAATGCGCTTTACCGTGCCAAGGCAGCCGGGCGCGCCTGTCTTGTCGTTCATCGGCAGCACGACACCGTCACACCATTTCAGAAGCGGGCCTGACGACGAAAGAGGCTTTCAAGCCGATAGGGTACTGCAGTTGGCCCCCGGCGATGCGGCGCCGGGGGCCAAGTGCGGATCTTAAGGGCCGGGTTCAAGATCCCGCTGATTGGAACGGCAACTGCCGCGGCGAGCTGCCCGTGAGCGACCGCCAGGCATTGGCCATCGCGGGCGCGATTGGCGGCACGCCAGGCTCCCCGACCCCGGTGGGATCATTGTCGCTGTTGATCATCGATACCTCGACTGCGGGCATGTCGTAGATGCTCATCAGCGGATAGGTGTCAAAATTGCCCTCGCGGACAAGCCCGCCATCCTCGATTACGATCTCATTATAGAGCGCCGTGCCCAGCCCAAAGCCGATCCCGCCTTCCATCTGTGCAAGGACGACATCCGGATTGACCGCAAAGCCGCAATCGACGGCGCACCAGACGCGCGTGACGCGCGGCATGCCGCGATCCTCCTCGACCTCGGCAATCATCGCCACGTAAGAGCCGAAGCTTTCATGCAGGGCGACGCCCATTCGCCGGTCCCCGGTGCCGGGCCCCGACCAGTCGGCCATATCTGCAACCCGCTCCAACACGGCGCGGTCGCGTCCCGCCTCGGGCCGGATCAGCGCCAGCCGCCCCTCGACCCGATCCTGACCACCCTGCTCAAGCAACTCGTCCAGGAAGATCTCGGTCGCATAGGCGGTATGGGTATGCCCGACCGCCCGCCACCACAGAACCGGAACCTGGCTTTCCATCCGTGCCCATGACACGCGATGAGCCGGCCACGCATAGGGCATCTGGGTCGACCCTTCGTAAGAGGTCGGGTCCATCCCGTCCTCCAGCATCCCCTCAAAGGGGGAGCCTGCGATGATCGACTGGTTCGCGATGGTGTTTTCCCAAGCGACGATGTTGCCATCGGCATCCAGCCCGCCACGGATCCGGTGGACGGTCAGCGGGCGATAGTAGCCGCCGCGGATGTCATTCTCGCGCGTCCAAAGCAGTTTGTAGGCGCCCGGGCCGGCGGTCCGCCCGATGCTGGCCAGCTCCGCAGCCAGGTGAGAGGCCGGCTGGGCCCGGCGGCCAAAGCTTCCGCCGGCATACATCGTGTTGAGCGTGATGTTGCCGGGATCCATCTCGAGGACGGCGGCCATGACATTCTGGTCCACCGTCTGGATCTGTGACCCCATCCAGACCTCCGCCTCGCCCTCGCCAAGCTGGATCACGCCGTCGAGCGGTTCCAGCGGCGCATGGGCGAGAAACGGAAAGGTGAACTCGGCCTCAAGCACGGTCTCCGCGCCTTCAAGGGCCGCATCGACATCTCCCGCTTCCTCCGCAACCCGGCCGCCGGCACGTGCTGCTTCGGCCCAGATGCGCGCCAACTCGGCCGACGATCGGGTCTCGGCATTCGTTTCATCCCATTCCACCGAAAGTGCGTCGCGCCCCCGGAAGGCGGCAAAGGTGTTTTCGGCATAGACCGCCACGCCCGACGGGATCTGGGCAACGCGCAGCACACCCGGTACCTCCATTGCCGCACTGTCATCCACCGACACAACGGTCGCGCCAAATTTCGGCGGATGCAGCACCGCCACCGTTTCCATCCCGTCGAGATAGACGTCGATGGTGAACATCGCCTCGCCATTGGACTTTCCAAGCCCGTCGATCCGCTCGACCTTCTGGCCGATATAGATGAAATCGGCCGGGTCTTTCAGTGGCGGATCCTCCGGCATCGGCATCGACCGCGCCGCCTCTGCCAACTCGCCAAAGGTGGCGGTGTTGTTCGACGCTGCATGGCTCAGCACGCCCTGCGCTACAACGATCTCTTCGGCGGGCACGCCCCATTCCTCCGCTGCGGCGGCAACCAGCATCCCGCGGGCAGCGGCGCCTGCCCGGCGCATCTGCATGTAGGAATTGGCCATCCCGGTCGAGCCGCCGACACCCTGCAATCCGAATGCAAAGTTGGCGTAGAGCTGGGCATTGGCGGGCGCGCTTTCCGCCCGCATCTGGGACCAGTCGGCATCAAGCTCTTCCGCGACAAGCGATGCCAGCCCGGTATTCGCGCCTTGTCCCATCTCCAGATGCTTGACGAGGACGGTCACCGTGTTGTCCGGCGAGATGCGAATGAACGCGTCAGGGTCGAAATTCTGCGGCTGGGCCTGCTGGGCGCGTGCGCTGCGCGGCAGCATGACCGAGATGATCAGGCCGGCCGATCCGGCAAGGAAGGCGCGGCGGCTTGGATTCAGAAGATTCATCGCTCAGCCCTCCAACGTTTCAGATGCCTGACGAACCGCGAGCCGGATCCGCGCATAGGTGGCACACCGGCAAAGATTGCCCGCCATCGCATCGTCGATCTCCTGATCGGTCGGACTCGGCGTTTCCTGCAGAAGCGCCGCCGCCGCAACGACCTGGCCCGACTGACAATAGCCACATTGCGGTACGTTCAGATCGACCCAAGCCGCCTGAACAGCTTCGGCCTCAGGCCCTTCGAGCCCTTCGATCGTGCGGATATCGGTGCCAGCCACGGCATCGACCGGGGTCACGCAAGCGCGCGAGGCGAACCCGTCGATCAGAACTGTGCAGGCCCCGCACTGGGCGATGCCGCAGCCGAATTTCGTGCCGGTCAGGCGAAGATTGTCGCGCAGAACCCAGAGAAGCGGCGTCTCGGGATCGACGTCGACCTCCTGCGTCTGGCCATTGACGGTGAGGGAAATGGACATGGGCGAGCTGGCTCCTCTCGGAAAGGGTGAAAGCTGGCTTGATGCTTAAAAACTGTAACGCAGCATCACAATTTCCAGTCGAAGCACTGTAAAAATACACGCGATAGGTGACTCTTTGTGCTTGACGGCCAGGGCCCGCGCAGTGAGCACGAGTCGGCAGAGGCATCTGCGCCGGCGGGTGCCGATCGGTCGCAACCAAAACCGGCGTTTGTGGTTGGACCCGAACGTTTGCCGGGACGGAGGATGTCATGAGCGAGTGGTGGCGCGGCGCGGTGATCTACCAGATCTATCCGCGATCCTTTCAGGACAGCGACGGCGACGGGATCGGCGATCTCAAAGGGATCACGCGGCGCCTCCCCCACGTCGCGGATCTGGGCGCCGACGCGATCTGGGTCTCACCGATCTTTACCTCGCCGATGGAGGATATGGGCTACGACGTGTCGGACTACACTGACATCGACCCGATGTTCGGCACGCTCGCGGATTTCGACGCTCTGGTGGACGAGGCACACAGGCTCGGGCTCAAGGTCATCGTCGATCAGGTGATCTCTCACAGCGCCGCGAAACACCCCTGGTTCGCGGAAAGCCGGGCATCGCGCGACAATCCCAAGGCCGACTGGTACGTCTGGGCCGACCCAAAACCCGACGGCTCGCCGCCCAATAACTGGCCCTCTGTCTTCGGCGGCCCGGCGTGGGAGTGGGAGCCGCGGCGGCGCCAATACTACCTGCACAACTTCCTGATCTCGCAGCCGGACCTCAACTTCCATAACTCGGCGGTTCAGGACGCGTTGATCGAAACGATGCGCTTCTGGCTCGACCGTGGCGTCGACGGCTTCCGGCTCGACACGGTGAACTATTACTTCCACGACGCCAAGCTGCGGGACAATCCGCCCGCTCCAGACGGCGGTTGGGAGATGGCGACCGACGTCTACGGGATGCAGGACCACAGATATTCCAAGACCCAGCCCGAAAACCTGCCCTTCCTGGAACGCCTGCGGAATCTGACGGATCAGTACGACGACCGGATGATGGTCGGCGAGGTCGGCGAGCATGGCCAGAAATCGATCGACGTGATGGCCGAATACACCCGCGGCGAAAAGCGTCTCCACATGGCCTATTCCTTCGCCATGCTCGGGCCCCAGTTTTCCCCCAAACACTTCCGCACCTGCATCGATGGCTTCCTCAAAGGCGCCCCCGACGGCTGGCCCTCCTGGTCGTTCTCCAACCACGACGTCCCCCGCCATGTCACCCGCTGGGCAGAGCATGGTGCAAACCCCGACGCGCTGGCCCGCCTCTGCCTCGCGATGCTGATGAGCTTTGAGGGCACGATCGGCATCTACCAGGGCGAAGAGCTCGGCCAGACCGAGACCGAGCTGGTCTATGAAGAACTCACAGATCCGCCCGCGCTCCGCTTCTGGCCCGAGATCAAGGGCCGTGACGGCTGCCGCACCCCCATGGTGTGGGAGGCGAACGCCCCCCACGGCGGCTTCACCACCGGCACCCCCTGGCTCCCCGTCAAGGCCCCCCAGCTCGCGAACGCGGTCAATGGTCAGGGCGCCCACAGCGTCTTGCGCTTCTACAAGGACGTCATCGCCTTCCGCAGCCAGAGCCCTGCGCTCAAGGCAGGCCGCACGGAATTCCTCGACACCCCCGATCCCATCCTCGCCTTCCTCCGCCGCCACAAGGACCAGACCCTCACCTGCCTCTTCAACCTCTCCCCCCTCCCGCAGGAGATCACCCTCGACTGCGAACCCCGCGCCACCGCCCTTTCCCGCTGCAAGGTAAAAGGCTCCGTCATCACCATCCCGCCCAATGGCTTCGGCTGGTTCGAGGGGGAGTTCAGGGCGGCCTAGAGCGATCCGCGAACGCCAGACACCAAGGCTCGTTGGTTTTTGCCTGTGCATCCGCCCGGCCCGGTTTGCTGGAGGTCATATCCTGCGACTAAGTGCGTCGGACCGTCTGGATCAGCGCTCCGTAGCGCCGGACAGCACCGCTTTGCTCTCTCAGAAGGCGAGCACAACGTAGGGCGCGATGAGGGATCGCTCTGCTGAATCCACCAGACCGGGCCAGATCACACGCTAGATCCTCGCAGTGGAATGTGCAGGATCCCGCATCGATCTGGAGAGGCTCGTATGAAATCGATTGCCAAGGTCTTATTCGGAGCAGTTCTGGGCGCGGCATTCGCACTCTGGATCATCAAAGAGAGGGTGCAATGGCTGTCGTCGCTGACCTTCACCCTCGAAGCGCCACCGGTTCCATTGTCTGTGCTGGCCTCGATCCGGGAGGCCGAAGACGTCTCCTACGCCGGCCGCTCGCCGTTGCGGCGGCTTGGCGAGGCGGGGCAGGACATTCTGGTCTTCGCATCACCCGAGCTGGCGTATCGGCTGAACTCCTCGGTGGGGCGATACAGGATCAAGGCGCAGACGATCGAGGCGATCCTGCCATGGGCGATCGATGAAGGGTATCTCGTGCTCGACGATATACCGGAAGACGCCTTTGCCCACGCCCTGGCTTACTTCTCTGAACAACCGGCCCTCAACGACTGGCAGGCTGCGGTTTACCTGGCGTGGCTCAGGTCTGAACATGCCGGTCTCGCCGCCGTGAGCTGGCCTGACATCGCGGCAGATCCCGAACTCGTGGCCAAGCTCTATTCCGGATACATGGGGGCGGGCGGCGCCTGGGACGCCTGGCGCGCCGACCTGGTGCCAGGCCCTGTCGCACGGCGACGGTTGGGCCTTAACTGATCGCTTGGGGCATCACGCCTCGCATCGGGTGACTTCGCGATCCGCCCGACCCGCAATCCAGCGGATATTGGTCACAGTCCTCTCGCGACTGGCATTCCGCAGACCGGCTTTTGACGCAAAGCGACCATCACGATCTTCGCCGCCGATCCGGCTTGCCCTCATCCGCGCCATGACGCAGCGTCCGGCGCCATGGCCCTCCGGCAGAACACGACCATCCGGCGCCTCCTCACGACCCAGATCCCCGCGGATTTCGCGGACTGGCTCCACTTCGTCGCCATCGGCGCGCTCCTCGCCTTCACCTGGCAGGTCGAGCCGATCGTTTTCGCCCTCCTCGCGGTCGCGATGGGGCTGCCCTACATCCTCGTCGGGCCGCTCGCGGCCTACTGGATCGATCGCAGCGGCATCCGCGGCGTCCTGATCGGCAGCAACCTCGCCCGCGCGCTGGCCATCGCCGCCTTCACTCTCGCCGAAAGCTGGCCGGTCCTGCTCGCCCTGGTCTTCCTGGCAAGCTCCATCGATGCCGCCTTCACCCCGGCCAAGCAGGCGGCGATCCAGGCCGCCACCACCCCGGAAGATCGGATGGCGGCGAACAGCATAAGCCACGCGATCAACCAGGCCTCCAAGATCGTGGCCCCGGCCCTTGGCGGGGCGCTTCTGATCGCCTTCCAGCCGCAGCAGGTGTTCCTGCTGAACGCTGCTATCTCCGGCCTCGCCGCAGCGCTTCTCATGCGGCTCCCGGTCATCGAACGTCCGGCGCCGGAAGACGACGGCGGCCCCCTCGCCGGCCTGCGCGCGGGCTGGGACGAGGCGATGGGCAAACCGCGCCTCAAGGCTGCGCTCGGGCTGATGGCGGCGGGCTATTTCGCGATGTTCTTCTACGACACCCTGATCGCCCCGCTGACACGGGACCTCGGGTTCGACCCGCAAACGCTCGGCCTGGCCCTCGCCGCCGTCGGCGCAGGCGGCGTGCTGGGCGCGGGCACGCTCAGCCTACGGCCAACCGAACGGCCCTTCCGCTTGATTTCTATCAGCGCGCTGGTTGGCGGCCTCTGCGCCGCTTGCCTCGGCCTGGCAGAGGCGCGCGAGGGCCTTCCGCTCGCCGCCTTCCTCGGGCTCTTCTTCGCAATCGGCATCGCCTCGGCTGCAACCGTCGTCCCGATCCGGACCGTCCTGCAAAGCGAAACCCGGCCCGACCGTATGGCCCGCGTCACCGCTCTCAGCGAGGCGGCCAACACCTCCGCCCTCCTCATCGCGCCCTTCCTCGGTGCCGCACTCGCCGCCGCCACGACGATCGGTTCGGCATTCGTCGCGGGCGGCGCCATCCTCCTGCTCATCGCCCTCGCCGCGCTAGTGATCCACCGGCGCGATCCGTGACGCTTCCCTCCCGCCATCAGCCGGTCTAGCGTCCGCCCCATGACAGAGCGGTTCGATGTCGTGATCATCGGGGGGGCCATGATGGGATCCTCCGTCGCCTGGTGGCTCTCCCGCCATCCGGATTTCAACGGCTCCATCTTGGTGCTCGAACGCGACCCGACCTTCGCCCAGGCCTCCACCACCCATTCCAACAGCTGCATCCGCCAGCAATTCGGGAGCGAGATCAACATCCGCATCTCGCAGTTCGGGGCGGAATTCCTAAAGAACTGGCGCGACTACCTCGGCTCGGCCGCCCCGAAACCCGCCTTCAGGGAGTTCGGCTATCTCTACCTGGCCGCCGATGAGCCTTTCGCCGACGCACTCCGCGCCAACCACGCTCTGCAAACCGACCTTGGCGCCGGAACGGTGCTGCTGTCCCCTGAAGAGATCACGGCGCGCTACCCGATGATCGACCCCACCGGCCTCCTTCTCGGCAGCCTCGGCACACGGGACGAGGGGTATTTCGACGGCCACGGTATCCTCGCGATCTGGCGGGAGCAGGCCAAGGCGGCGGGCGTCACCCGCCGGACGGCCGAGGTGACGGGCCTCCGGCGCACAGGCGCCCACATCACCACCGTTTGCCTCGCCGATGGCAGCACGATCACGGCGGGCGCCGTCGTCAATTGCTCCGGCCCCAGCGCCGCCTACACCGCGCAGATGGCGGGCCTCGACCTGCCCGTCGCGCCGCAGAAGGCCTATTCCTTCCTGTTCGATGTGGCAGAGCCGCTGCCCCTCGACCTGCCGCTCACCATCACGCCGAACGGTGTGCATGTCCGCCCCGAAAGCCGTTCGTCCTACCTCGCGGGGTGCATGGACGCCGCCGGGCCAGGCGCCGATTACGACGATTTCCAGATGGACCACGCGCTCTGGATGGACCTTGTCTGGCCGACGCTGGCCGAGCGCATTCCGGTCTTCGAACGCATCAAGCTGCGCACCGACTGGGTCGGCCACTACGCGATCAACACGCTGGACCACAACGCCATCGTGGGCGCCCATCCCGAGGCCGGAAACTTCTACCTCTGCAACGGGTTCTCCGGCCACGGCCTGCAGCAATCGCCCGCCATGGGCCGCGGCCTGGCCGAACTGATCGCGACCGGCCGCTACCAGACGCTCGACCTCTCGCCCCTGGGCTACGAGAGGGTCGCCGAACGAACCCCGCTGGTCGAGCGGGCCGTGATCTGAAGGGAAGGACCATAATGCGGAAATTCAAGAAACTCGTCCTCACCGGTGCCTGCGGCGCGCTCGGCTCCGTCCTGCGCGAGCCGCTGGCGGGCATGGCCGAGGCGCTGCTCTCGACCGATATCGCCGACGCGCCCGACACCCTGCACGAGAACGAGACGTTCACACAGGCCGACCTCGGCAAGATGGATCAGATCGAACCGTTGCTCGAAGGCGCCGACATGGTCGTCCATTTCGGCGCCATCCCCGACGAGGCGCCCTTCGATGAGCTTCTGGGCCCGAACTTCTTCGGGTCCTACCACATCTGGGAGGCCGCCCACCGCCACGGCGTCCGCCGCGTCGTTTACGCCTCGTCGGTCCACGCGGTGGGCATGCACCCCTCCGCCGACGGCATCGACCTGACGGCGCCCCACCGCCCCGACACGTTCTACGGCCTGTCCAAGTGTTTTTCCGAAGACCTTGCCCGCCTCTACTGGGAAAAGCGCGGGCTAGAGGCCGTCTGCATCCGCATCTTCTCCTGCCAGCCCGAACCCGCAAACATGCGCGCGCTGGGCACGTGGCTCTCCTACCCCGATCTGGTGCGGCTGGTGCAACGGTCACTCGACACGCCCACCGTCGGTTTCGTCCCGGTCTACGGCGTCTCGAACAACGACCGCTCGCCGGTCAACAACCACCAGGCCGCCTTCCTCGGCTACAAGCCCCAGGACAATGCGGAGGATTACTACGACAAGGTCATCGCCACCGCGCGGCCAGCCGATCCCCAGGACCCGTCACAGATGCGCCTGGGCGGCCCCTTCGCCATCGTGCCGCTCGGCGAAAGCGGCGTCGCAATGATCAAGAAGATGAGCGAGGCGGCGGATTAACGCGGGTTGGCCGGAGCAGCCGTGAGGTCGTGATCAAACCGGTTTGACCCCGAACCGCCCTGTTCGGCCTATTCGTTCGGGCCAGCCTCGGGCAGCGCGCTCGCCTTGATCAATTCTGCCATCGTCGGCAGGATGCCGAGGTCGACGAGCGCGATCTCGACCGCCTGCGCGCGTTGCACCTGAGCGGGGTCCGCTGAGTCGAGTTGCGTCTCCTGTGACGCCACCAGCGTGCCGGGTCCGATCGGGAAGAGCAGGGTGCCGTCGGGCATGTCCGCCGGTCTGATCTCGTGCGCGAACCAACCAAGCCAGCCGCCCCAGGCGCGGTGTTTGTGAATGCGCCCCTCAAGCTCGTAGAGGTAGGCGTCGAACCAGATGTATCGCGGAACGCGCCAAGCGACGAAGAGTTCGGTAAGGCGCCGCCAGCCGGCGAGGTCGAGGATCACGGCACCTCGGCTCACGTAAGAGGCATAAACCAGCTGCTCGGAATGCATCATGCGGGTTCCGCCCCTGTAGCGGACCTGGTCGTAGTAGTCGTACGGCACGTCAGGCGGCGAAGGGAATGCATGCGGCAGTTTGAGGGTGTAAGCCTCGTCAATCGTTCCGATATCGCCCAGCTCTTTCGTTTTGCGCCGATGCTCGTTCTTAAGGTATTCCAGATAAGCTTCAGGCTCCCTGACAGGGTTCATGCCGGTATTGTTGTGCGCTTCTTCATCGGTGCGCGAGTAGACCCAATTACCGGTGAAGATCAGTTCGCCTTCCAGAGCGCGGCCAAAGGCAAGAAATTCGTCCATTGCTTTGAGAAGTGGCCAACGAACGTTGTCTAAGTAGGCATACATGTTGACTTTGTTTCGGACGTGCATTCAAAGCGCTCCTCTTCCCCAACCGCCGAAATCCGACAGAGGATCGGATGTCCGCATGTCCACCTCGTGCATTTCCTCCAGAACTGTCCCGTAGGTCATCGGCTCATGGCGGTCCGTCACAAAGAAATAGCCGCGGAGCTGAGTCATGATGGTGAAAACGGATCGCACATTGCGGTTGCTGAAGACCCATCTTAGGCCAACGACATGCTCCGGACCGTCCGGTCCAATCGTAGCCACCTGTCGATCCAGCTGTGTACCGAAAGCTGCTTCCAGCGTGCTGTCACCGCGACCCTGGGGACCGGGCGCTTCGGGCGCCTCAGACGGATCATCTCTAAGTGCGTCCACATTCACATACTTCCCATACCCGAACTTCGTTTCGATCAGCGTGCAGCCGATGAAGTCCAGCCCGTCCCAGCTGCCCGTGCGCCCGCGACGCCATTCCCATTCGCTGATGCTGACATGAAGCCGCTCTTCGCCCGAGAAGGAGCTGACGGTCGTCGCATAGGCAAACCATGGGATCACATGATGCTGATACACCGCACCGATCGAAGAATAATAGGGCCGCTCGACGGTGCCTCCCTGAAAGGAACGCAGGTAATCCTGCCCCTCTTCGGCCGGCGGGCAATGCGGGCAGTTCCCATCTTCTTCGTGGCATCTTCGCCTGAGGCGCTGCTGGACAGTTTCTTCGTTCTCTCGTTCGCGCGTGCCAAGGTCCAGATCTGGCCAGCGTCTCGGTACTCTGGGGGCCGGCTGGCGTTGCGGTTGACGCTCGGGATCGCGTTCGCCCTGCGTCGTGCTGCCTCGTCGGATGCGCTCGATTTCACGGCGGATGTCTTCGATCGTGATCGGCGGATCGACAGGCCGTCGTCGGAAATCGCGATCCCGGTGGTAGGCAAGCAGCGCCGCTGTCGAGGTGGCGGCGAGGCCAACGCCGACCACGATGAGGCCCCAGCCGAGAGGTGCGAGAATAATAGGCATCTAGTTTGCCCTTCGTTTTTGATTATCGAGGTACCAATGCATTCGGTAAATCCAATCGAGTGCAATATCTTCGCTGCGGCCGGGCTCTCGACGCATTGAGATGAAGGGCTTGGTTTCAAGGCAAGCAGGCCAACGAGGCCGGTCGTAGGCGAAAATCAATTCCATCATTCGCGACCGAATATCCGCGTCCTTGATACCCACGTCGAGGCAGAAGTCGATGAACTCCCTAAGCAGGAAGGACAGAGCGCGCGGGGTTCGATATTCTTCAGTTGTCCAGTCCGGCCCGATCTCAAACAGATCATTTGCTGCGTCGATCATGTTTCTGTGCAGGATGAGCCGTCTGATTTCCATCCTTTCGGGCAAGGCGGGTGGCGGGACAGGGTCAGGCAAAGGTATCGATGCCGTCAGGACGATCGTCCTGACGACAATTGGGCAGATCATCCGGTCCGCCACATCTCCCATGATCCCACGAAATGTCTGGTGATAAGACGGGAAAAGGTGCGCGTTGTCCGCAAAGGGTGGGAACAGCCGGGGTTCCCAGAATTTGAAGAAACTCCACCGCCCGGTGTGATCTTTCAGGCGAGTGAACTTGCGTAGCTGCTTTCGAAGCTCATCAAAGGTGGCTGACGACCTTAGATAAATCCCCGGCTCGCGTTCCAAGAATTGGTTCGGTCCATCGCCTTGTGTGAATAACCCACTTGTAAAGGTGTTGCCTTCTTCGAGGCGCGCGATCCATGGGGCGACGTCACGCAGGTCTTCTGCGGCGCCGCCCTGAAACATGCACGCATGGTCCAGATCCGATGCCTCCAGAAGCTCAAGCAAGCCGGGTATCTTGGCCACATCAAGAACGGCATAGGTGTGCAGAAGACGGATCGGACGGCCTTCGATGACACCCTCTTGGCCGAACAACGTGTCCCGCAGTGTCCGGGGAGCGGTCAGCGGTTCGGGCGTGCCTGGCTGGTTGTCCAGCGGCTCCACGTTTTAGACGGTCTCGATTTCAAGGAACGTTTCGGTCGCCGTCCGGGTCCCGTTGCCGATGCTATCCGGCGACTTCGTCCAGCAATCATCCTCGCCCGGATCGTCTGTCACAGGCACCCCTTATCGCTTGTCGACCCGCACGGGTCTGATGATGAAGAACTCCAATGCAGCGAGTCTATCCGGATTGAAATTGCCGTGCCATAGCCTCTGTGCGCGAAAAGGCTTTGAGTGGATTTCCGAAATCGGCTCAATTAGGGATCATAGAGCTGATTGTCGCCACCCGTTGCGTGTCTCTCGGCCGGACGGTCCGTTAACCCGGGTTTTCGGCCGGAAATTGTCCGACAGAATGCCGACGTAAAGCCGACGGGATGCCGACACGCCGGATCGCCGGATTTTGCTTGGGTTAACGGGTGATTCGCGGGGTTTGCGACGTTTGGTGTGGCGGCCGCGCGAACGCGCTCTTTAAGTTCCTTTCACCTCTGTGGCGGGCCGCTGCGTCATTCGCTTGATTTCCCCCGGTCATGGTCCTATGTCGCGCCCGTCTGAGAACCGGGCGCGCCGCCGCGCCCCCTTATGAAAGAGGCGCTCAAGGCTTATGGCGAAGGAAAAGTTTGAGAGAAACAAGCCGCATGTGAACATCGGCACGATTGGTCACGTTGACCATGGGAAGACGACGCTGACGGCGGCGATCACGAAGTATTTCGGGGACTTCAAGGCGTACGACCAGATTGACGGCGCGCCGGAGGAGAAGGCGCGGGGGATCACGATCTCGACGGCGCATGTGGAATACGAGACCGACGCCCGCCATTACGCCCATGTCGACTGCCCGG